>NZ_VIUE01000008.1 GCF_007828215.1 Pseudomonas sp. SJZ074
CTCTTTTTTACCGCTTTCGACCGAGAAGATCGAACCGTCAAACCGAGCCAAACCACCTGCCCTGCCGACTTCTTCCGGACTTCGATGAACTGAAGCCCTGCGCTACCAGAAAACATCTAATTCATTGAAACTCAAAGAGTTTTCCGTTTCGACTGCGCCGGAAGTGGGGCGAATTATAGAGACTCAGAATCTGCCGTCAACCCTTAATTTTGCTTTTTCTATCAATACGTTGCAGCACACCCGATAAACAGCAATGCCTCTTCTATATAGAAGAAAGCCTCAAATGACTTGTGCCTCTTTAAAAGCCGTCACAGTCGACTCATCCAACCCGAGCACCCGCTGCAGCACCTCCAAGGTGTGCTCCCCCAGCAACGGAGGCGCGCGACGGTACTCCACAGGCGTCCTAGACAAGCGAATCGGGCTGGCGACCTGCGGCACCTTACCGGCCAATGCATGGGGCAGCTCCATCGCCAGCCCGCGAGCCCGCACCTGGGGATCGGCAAACACCTGCTCCAGATCATTGATCGGTCCGCATGGCACGCCGGCCTGCTCCAGCTGGGCTACCCATTCGGCCGTGGTCTTGAACACTGTCGCCTGGCGAATCAATGGGATCAGCACTGCTCGGTTCGCCACCCGCTGCTTGTTCGTCGCAAAACGAGGATCATCCGCCCACTGCGGCTGACCGGCGACCTCAGCAAATTTGCGGAACTGGCCGTCGTTACCCACGGTAAGAATAAAGTCGCCGTCAGCAGTAGGAAAATCCTGATAAGGCACGATATTGGGATGAGCATTGCCCAATCGCTTCGGTGCATTGCCTGTCGTCAGGTAGTTCATCGCCTGGTTGGCCAGGCAAGCCACTTGAACGTCCAGCAATGCCATGTCGATATGCTGACCATCGCCCGCCTGGTCGCGATGAGCCAGCGCCGCCAGGATGGCCGCGGTGGAATAAAGCCCCGTGAGGATATCCGTCAGCGCCACCCCGACCTTCACCGGCCCGGCGCCCTCATCACCCTCGGGCCGACCGGTGAGACTCATCAAGCCCCCCAGTCCCTGAATCATGAAGTCATAACCGGCGCGCTTTGCATAAGGACCGGTTTGGCCAAACCCGGTGATCGAGCAATAGATCAAGCGCGGATTGAGCGCCTTCAGCGAGTCGTAGTCCAGACCATACGCTGCAAGCCCACCGACCTTGAAGTTCTCGATCAGGATGTCGGATTTGGCCGCCAGCTCCCGCACCAGGTTCTGCCCCTCGGGCCGGGTGAAGTCGATGGTGACCGATTGCTTGTTGCGATTGGCCGATAGGTAATAAGCCGCCTCGGTCGTATTTTCGCCACGGCCATCCTTCAGGAAGGGTGGCCCCCAGGCACGGGTGTCGTCGCCATTGCCCGGACGCTCGACCTTGATGACCTCCGCCCCCAGGTCGGCCAGGATCTGGCCGGCCCACGGCCCGGCCAGGACTCTCGATAAATCCAATACCCGCAAGTGCGAAAGCGCGCCCATGGCCGTTCTCCTATTAATAGAACGCCTGGATACCGGTTTGCGCACGACCGAGGATCAGCGCATGAACATCGTGGGTACCCTCATATGTGTTCACCACTTCCAGATTTACCAGATGACGGGCAATACCGAACTCATCCGAGATGCCATTGCCGCCCAGCATGTCCCGCGCCATACGCGCGATCTCCAAGGATTTGCCGCAAGAGTTGCGCTTCATGATCGAAGTGATCTCCACCGCCGCCGTGCCTTCATCTTTCATACGGCCCAGACGCAGGCATCCTTGCAGGGCGAGGGTGATTTCAGTCTGCATGTCAGCCAGTTTCTTCTGGATCAACTGATTGGCCGCCAATGGCCGACCAAACTGCTGACGATCCAGCGTGTATTGGCGAGCGGTGTGCCAGCAGAATTCGGCGGCACCCAAGGCGCCCCAGGAAATGCCGTAGCGTGCCGAGTTCAGACAGGTAAACGGACCTTTCAGGCCACGCACATCCGGGAAGATGTTCTCTTCAGGAACAAACACGTTGTCCATGACGATCTCGCCGGTGATGGAAGCACGCAGCCCGACCTTGCCATGAATGGCCGGCGCGCTCAGGCCCTTCCAGCCTTTCTCCAAGACAAAGCCCCGGATGTCGCCGGCGTCGTCCTTGCCCCAGACGACAAACACATCGGCAATCGGGCTGTTGGTGATCCACATCTTGCTGCCCGTCAGACTGTAGCCGCCTTCGACTTTGCGCGCGCGAGTAATCATCGCACCCGGGTCGGAACCATGGTTTGGCTCGGTCAGACCGAAGCAACCGATCCACTCACCGGAGGCCAGCTTCGGCAGGTATTTCTGCTTCTGGGCCTCGGTACCAAACTCGTTGATAGGCACCATGACCAGCGAGGACTGCACACTCATCATCGAGCGATAGCCGGAGTCCACACGCTCCACTTCACGAGCGATCAGGCCATAGCTGACGTAATTCAAGCCACTGCCGCCGTACTGCTCGGGAATGGTGGCGCCCAAAAGCCCCACTTCTCCCATCTCACGAAAAATCGCCGGGTCGGTTTTTTCATGACGGAACGCTTCCAGCACCCGGGGCGCAAGCTTCTGCTGGGCGAACTGCTCGGCAGTGTCGCGGATCATGCGCTCTTCTTCGGTGAGCTGTTGGTCCAGCAACAATGGATCGATCCAGTTGAAGCTCGCTTTACCGGCCATGAAAAAACCCTCGCCAATCAAATGAAAAATCGTGGATTGATCCTAGGCGCGGTTTCCTACAAGGGCAAACGACGATTACGCATGTGCTTGTGCTAATTTCTCACTCCGTAATCGTTACAACGCCTGTTTATCCCAATGATCAGTGAGGTCGCCGTATATGCGCCGCAAAATTCCCAGTACCGCCGCACTGGTCAGCTTCGAGGCCGCCGCACGCCATGAGAGCTTTACCAAGGCCGCACAGGAGCTTTCCCTCACCCAGGGAGCAATCTGCCGACAGATCGCCAGCCTGGAAGACTTTCTCAGCGTAGAGTTGTTCCGACGTTCGCGGCGCGGCGTCAAGCTGACTGAAGCCGGCCTGTCCTATAGCCGCCGGGTTGCCACCCAGTTGGACGCCGTCGAGCGCGACACGCTTTCAGTAATGGGACACACCGGCGCGAACGTGATCGAGCTGGCCGTGGTGCCCACGTTTGGAACCCAATGGCTGTTACCACGCTTGAAGGAGTTCCAAGAGCAACATCCGGAAGTCACCGTCAACCTGACCAACCGCACCCGCCCTTTTCTGTTTGCGGACACGGACTTTGACGCCGCCATCTATTTTGGCGATGGCGACTGGTCCGGTACCGAATCCCACAAGCTCATGGGCGAAAACCCCATGCCAGTCTGCAGCCCCCCGCTGTTGGGCGACCGCAACAATCTGACACCGCAAGCCATTGCCGAGTTGCCTCTGCTCCAGCAAACCACACGCCCATATGCCTGGCGCCAATGGTTCAACGCCCAGGAACTCAACGTTGCCCGCGACCTGACAGGCCCGCGTTATGAACTATTCTCCATGCTTGCCCAAGCCGCCATGCACGACATGGGAATAGCCTTGATTCCGCCCTTCCTGATACAGCGGGAATTGGCAGAAAAACGCTTGGTCATTGCCAACAGCAATGCGTTATCGAGCATCAAGGCCTATTACCTGATGATCCCGGAGCGAAAGGTCGAATCCGCGTCTCTGAGGGCTTTTCGTGATTGGCTGGTAGGCCAGGCCAGAGGCTATCTTCTTGATTAATAAAGAAATCACCCATAACCCACTCTGGTAGTAAGCTAATAAAAAGCGCTACAGATATAAGTTTTTGTCGCAATCAGTCAATCTGTTCAGAAATCAGTACAGTAGTCTCAGAAGCGTTCAAATACGTGGCTTTGAGCCATATCGCCCCACTCATCACGGCTCATTCATCTGGCCGATGGGAAAATTTATAAAATTGAGCCTGAATCCGGGAAAGGCACGGCCTGCATGGGTTTATAACCGATGATTGCGACATTCGGTCACAGGGTGACTTGTAGTTAATTTTTCGTCACCCGTCATAATCCCTTGAAGGGCTGTATTTTCGCCTGCAAAATGCCGCGCCCCGCCTGATTCGGCGGGATCGTGCTGATCCGCCGCCCCAGCCGCACCATCCGAAGTGCATGGGTTTACTCAATAAGATCACGCAGGAGATTTGACGTGCACATTGGTGTTCCTCTCGAAACCCAGACGGGTGAAACACGGGTTGCTGCTACCCCGGAAACCATCAAGAAGCTGATCGGCCAGGGTCATAAAGTCACTGTTCAGAGCGGCGCGGGTCTCAAGGCCAGCGTTATCGACAGTGCCTATGAAGCCGCCGGCGCGACCATTGGCAGTGCCAGCGACGCGTTCGGGGCCGAACTGATCCTCAAGGTGGTTGCTCCCAGCGACAGCGAACTGGCGCTGATCAAAAGCGGCACCGTGCTGGTGGGCATGCTCAATCCGTTCAGCAACGAAACCATCGCCAAACTGGCCGAATGCGGCATTACCGCGTTCGCCCTCGAGGCAGCGCCACGTACCTCCCGCGCCCAGAGCCTGGATGTACTGTCGTCCCAAGCCAACATTGCCGGCTACAAGGCCGTGCTGCTGGCCGCGCACTACTACCCACGCTTCATGCCGATGCTGATGACCGCCGCGGGCACCGTGAAAGCGGCGCGCGTGCTGATTCTCGGCGCAGGTGTAGCCGGGTTGCAGGCGATTGCCACGGCTAAACGCTTGGGTGCGGTGATCGAGGCTTCGGATGTACGTCCCGCAGTGAAGGAACAGATCGAATCCCTCGGCGCGAAGTTCGTCGACGTGCCTTATGAGACCGATGAAGAGCGCGAATGCGCGGTCGGTGTCGGCGGTTACGCTCGCCCCATGCCCGCCAGTTGGATGCAGCGCCAGGCCCAGGCGGTGCATGAGCGCGCCAAGCAGGCCGACATCGTCATCACCACGGCGTTGATCCCCGGCCGCAAGGCACCGACCTTGCTGAGCGCCGAAACTGTGGCACAGATGAAACCCGGCTCGGTGGTCATTGACCTCGCGGCTGCCCAGGGTGGCAACTGCCCGCTGACCGTGGCCGATCAGGTTGTCGTCGAGAACGGCGTGACCATCGTCGGCCCGACCAACCTGGCCGGAGAAGTCGCAGCCGACGCTTCGGCGCTATACGCCCGTAACCTGCTGGACTTCCTGAAGCTGGTCTTCACCAAGGAAGGTCAGTTCGACGTGAACCTGGAAGACGACATCGTCGCCGCGTGCCTGATGTGCCGCGACGGCCAGGTCATCCGCAAAAACGCCTAAGCAGGGATTCAGACAATGGAAGAGCTTATCTCCCCCGGTATCTACAACCTGATCATCTTCGTGCTGGCGATTTATGTCGGTTACCACGTGGTCTGGAACGTAACGCCTGCACTGCACACTCCGTTGATGGCAGTGACCAACGCCATTTCGGCGATCGTGATCGTCGGCGCGATGCTCGCCGCCGCGCTGACCGTGACACCACTGGGCAAGACCATGGGCACCCTGGCTGTCGCCCTGGCCGCCGTCAACGTATTCGGTGGCTTCCTGGTAACGCGCCGCATGCTTGAGATGTTCAAGAAAAAAGCCCCGAAAGCAAAAGAAGAGGCGCCCAAGTAATGAGCATGAACCTGGTAACGACGCTGTACCTGATCGCGTCGATCTGTTTCATCCAGGCCCTCAAGGGCCTGTCGCACCCAACCACATCCCGTCGCGGCAACCTGTTCGGCATGCTCGGCATGGCGCTGGCGATCGCCACGACCGTGGGCCTCATCTATAAGCTGGGGGCCGAACTTGCGACCGCAGGCATCGGTTACGTCATCGTCGGCCTGTTGATCGGCGGCACCGCCGGTTCGATCATGGCCAAGCGCGTCGAGATGACCAAGATGCCGGAGTTGGTTGCGTTCATGCACAGCATGATCGGCCTGGCGGCCGTGTTCATCGCCATCGCTGCCGTCGTCGAGCCGCAATCCCTGGGCATCGTCAAGCAACTGGGCGATTCGATTCCGGCCGGTAACCGCCTGGAGCTGTTCCTCGGCGCGGCCATCGGTGCAATCACCTTCTCAGGCTCCGTGATCGCCTTCGGCAAGCTGTCCGGCAAGTACAAGTTCCGCCTGTTCCAAGGGGCGCCGGTGCAGTTCGGTGGCCAGCACAAGCTCAACTTGATTCTGGGTCTGGCCACGCTGGGACTGGGCGTGATGTTCATGGTCACGGGTAACCTCGGCGCCTTCGCCCTGATGCTGGCCCTGGCATTCGTGCTGGGCGTGCTGATCATCATCCCTATCGGCGGTGCGGACATGCCGGTGGTGGTGTCGATGCTCAACAGCTATTCGGGCTGGGCAGCAGCGGGTATCGGCTTCTCGTTGAACAACTCGATGCTGATCATCGCCGGCTCGCTGGTGGGCTCCAGTGGTGCGATCCTCTCGTACATCATGTGCAAGGCCATGAACCGTTCGTTCTTCAACGTGCTGCTGGGCGGCTTCGGCAACAGCGCCGATGCGGCAGGCCCAGCCGGCTCGAAGGAAGCGCGTCCGGTGAAATCGGGCTCCGCGGATGACGCCACGTTCCTGCTGACCAATGCCGACACCGTGATCATCGTGCCAGGCTATGGCTTGGCGGTCGCACGGGCGCAGCATGCCTTGAAAGAGCTGACCGAGAAGCTGACCCACCACGGCGTGACCGTGAAGTACGCGATCCACCCGGTGGCCGGGCGCATGCCCGGACACATGAACGTATTGCTGGCCGAGGCCGAAGTGCCTTACGACCAGGTGTTCGAGATGGAGGACATCAACTCCGAGTTCGGCCAGGCCGACGTGGTCCTGGTGCTTGGTGCCAACGACGTGGTCAACCCGGCAGCGAAGAACGATCCGAAATCGCCGATTGCCGGCATGCCGATCCTCGAAGCCTTCAAAGCCAAGACCATCATCGTCAACAAGCGCTCCATGGCCAGCGGCTATGCCGGCCTGGACAACGAGCTGTTCTATCTGGACAAGACCATGATGGTGTTCGGTGACGCCAAGAAAGTCATCGAGGACATGGTCAAAGCCGTGGAATAACGCTCTGTGCCTCACTAAAACGCCCCGACTTGTCGGGGCGTTTTGATTTGTATCAAGGCCTGATGTTACCGATCCGGTAATGATGTTTTGCCTGAAACCCCCGTAATAGACGCCTCAAATGCGACTTTTGTCGCGGGTCGGGTACGGCGCGAATTCACTAGACTGCGCATCCTTGCTCCCAGCCCGAGAACACATTCCATGTACCGTGACCGCATTCGCCTGCCTTCGTTATTGAATAAAGTGATGAGCGCTGCCGACGCAGCCTTGTTGATCGAGGACGGCATGACCGTTGGCATGAGCGGCTTCACCCGTGCCGGTGAAGCGAAAGCAGTCCCCCACGCCCTGGCCGAGCGCGCCAAGGTCAGCCCGCTGAAAATCAGCCTGATGACCGGCGCAAGCCTGGGTAACGACCTCGATAAGGAGCTCACTCAGGCCGGCGTGCTGGCACGGCGCATGCCATTCCAGGTCGATAGCACGTTGCGCAAGGCGATCAACTCAGGGGAGGTGATGTTCATCGATCAGCACCTTTCGGAAACCGTGGAGCAGTTGCGCAACGCCCAGCTCAAGCTACCCGATATAGCCGTGATCGAAGCCGTCGCCATCACCGAACAAGGCCACATCGTCCCGACCACATCAGTGGGCAACTCCGCCAGTTTTGCTATCTTCGCCCGACAAGTGATCGTTGAAATCAACCTGGCCCACAACCCGGACCTGGAAGGATTGCACGACATCTATATCCCAACCTATCGCCCAACCCGCACGCCGATTCCCTTGGTGAAGGTCGACGACCGTATCGGCAGTACCGCCATCCCGATCCCGCCGGAGAAAATCGCCGCCATTGTCATCACCGACCAGGGCGACTCGCCGTCAACCGTGACACCCCCGGACAACGACACCCAGGCCATTGCCGATCACTTGATCGATTTCTTCAAGCACGAAGTCGCGGCCGGGCGCATGACCAACAAGCTTGGCCCGCTGCAGGCCGGTATCGGCAACATCGCCAACGCCGTAATGTGCGGGTTGATCGATTCGCCGTTCGAAGAACTGACCATGTACTCCGAGGTACTGCAGGACTCCACGTTCGACCTGATCGACGCCGGCAAACTGAGCTATGCCTCAGGCAGCTCCATTACGCTCTCGAGCCGGCGCAATGCCGATGTGTTCGCCAACCTGGAGAAGTACAAAGACAAGCTGGTCCTGCGGCCACAGGAAATATCCAACCATCCTGAAATCGTCCGCCGCCTGGGCATCATCGGCATCAATACCGCTCTGGAATTCGACCTGTATGGCAACGTCAACTCCACCCATGTCTGCGGCACACGAATGATGAATGGCATCGGCGGCTCGGGCGACTTCGCCCGCAACGCGCACCTGGCAATTTTCGTGACCAAGTCGATTGCGAAGGGAGGCGCTATCTCCAGCGTCGTGCCGATGGTCAGCCACGTGGACCACACCGAACATGATGTCGACATCCTGGTCACCGAGATCGGCTTGGCCGACTTGCGAGGCCTGGCCCCTCGGGAACGGGCGCGAGTCATCATCGACCGCTGTGTGCATCCGACCTATCGCCAGGCCTTGAACGAGTATTTTGAAGCGGCATGCGCCTTGGGTGGGCATACGCCTCACGTCCTGCGCGACGCATTGAGTTGGCACCTGAACCTGGAAGAAACCGGATGCATGTTGGCTGTTTGATACAGCTGAATCAGCGCTGCAGCGGATACAGTTTTCGTCGGTCATGGACTTCTGGTGTTTACCGACAAAAACTGTACTGCTGTACCGGTATTTTCAGAGCGAATTTTATTGCTTAACGCGCAAAAGCACCATAAAGCGCACCATAATTGTGCAGACAGGTACAGTTGCCTCAATATGGACCAGTACACCGCTCTTTAACAGTTAACTGGTCGCGCACAATACTAATGAACTGTATCTACAGAGTCTGGCCAAACGAGAGGATCATGGGCACCAGTTAAAGTTAAACCACTACCTAATCCCGCCATAAGCGGAAGGATGTCAACCATGGAACGTACACTCAGTTCCGAGCTGTTTTTCGAAGACAACGCTGCAAAAAACCAGGCTTCCCTGCCTCTTCGCATTATTGCCAACCTGATGCTGTGGCAGCGCCGTATCGCCAGCCGCCATCAACTGGCCCGTCTGGATGCTCGCCTGCTGGCTGACGCCGGTATCAGCGAAGCCCAGCGCTACGAAGAGCTGAGCAAGCCGTTCTGGCGCTAACTCAGCGTCGCTGGCCCTGACCCACCGGGTCCACCGCCAGCACCGAATTGAACAAGACAAGACCCGTCGCGGGAAACCGCGACGGGTCTTGTCGTTTCAGGGCTCTGAAACAAGCGTCTCAGCCCAGAACAGGTACAATTCTCATATTTCTTAATTTCAACAGGTACAGTTTGATTTTTGGCAATTCGAGAGAGTAGGCGCTCTATATCAGAGCTGTCCTACGCCGCGATCTGACTTACTATCCAGGCGAACGTGGCGAAGCGAGTCGGACAGGCGTCTCCTCTTCCCGCTAAAGAATCGGCATTCATCACCCAAGGAGTCTCATCATGATCCGTCTTCGTCTGCTCAGCGTTGCAGCCTTGCTGGCCGTAACTGCCCATGCCAATGCCAGCAGCTTCATCGTCACCACCGACTCCCTCGTTGGGGCTCTCAAGGCCACGTCCGATGCAACTTCCGATGCGACTTCGTCGCTGCGGGACAATAAAATCGTCCAGGCGGCCCGTGACGATGCCGCCAGCTTCGTGGCCAGCGAAGGCGCCATCCGTGGCGTGAAACTGGAAAGTGCCTTGGATTTCATCCGTCAGCAGGCGCCGCAGTTGAACGCCACCGATGCCCAGTTGGCCCAGGCGATCCTGGTGATCTGATCCAACATGAAACATCGGGCGGCCGAAGGTATCCCGATGTTTCAACGCTGGCTCTGGCCCGGCGGTTTGCGCTAGCCTTCAGGTTCACCATAAACCGTCGAGTGCCATGCGTTTTACCTCAGATCTGCCTATCGTTTTGTTCCTGGTCGCTGCCTGCTGGTCCGTTTCGGCTCATGCCTTCGATGTATCCACCCAACAGGTGGTGGTCAGCGGCTATGCCACGAGCATGGTGACCTCTGCGCCCTTCGACCATAAACTGATCGTCGCCGCTCGCGATGACGCGGCAGTATTCGTTGCCAGTGATGGGCAGTTGCGGGGCGCACGACTGGAGTCGGCCTTGGCTTATCTACGTCAGACCCAGCCAAAACTTCATGTCAGCGACCTTGAACTGGCACAGGCAATTCTCGTCCAATAGTTATCCCAACTTTCCGGAGTCGTTCCATGCGTAGCCCGCTGATTGCTGCCGCCCTAGGCCTGCTGGTATTGGCCGATGTGGCCCAGGCCCATACCCTGGTAGCCACCAGTAACATCATCGTTCGCGCCTCGCAGCGCACGATCGATTTCACTTCCGATACCACCACTTCCATCCGGGATTCGAAGATCGTCCGCGAAGCCCATGACGATGCAGCCAGCTTCGTCGCCAGCAACGGTGAAATCCGTGGCGCTCACCTCGAAGCCGCCTTCGACACCTTGCGTACCCGCGTGCCGGAAGCCCGCGATGCCAGCGATCAGGTCCTCGCCGAAGCCATCCTCGCACTGTGAGGCGGCTCGCCGCCTGGCTGGCGGCCGGGGTCCTGCTGCTCATGGGCAGTACTGCCCAGGCCGGCCTGCGACTGCACCTCAACGGCGAAGGCCTGAGCCTCGCGCAGCAGCAGGCCAGCCAGGCGCTGCTCGATGAAGCCATGGCGGCCCTGCCGCCACGTTTCATCGAGCAATTGGACCGCCGTATCGATGTCGGTTGGACCGACCGGATGCCAGCCAACGCGTATGGCCAAGCCTCGTTGGTGTCGCAGCTCGACCTCAACAGCAACCTGCTCGACAGCCTCACGGACGGCAGCGCCGCTACGCAAAAGACTCGCCGTCCCCACGGTACCGTGCGGCGAGAATTGCTGGCCACCGTCCTGCATGAACTGACCCACATCTATGACCGCGCACGTTTATGGCCGGATGCCGAGCGTGCGTTGATCCAGCGCTGCACGCGACGCCACAGTAGCGCCGGGCTGATCGGCCTCCCGGATGAATGCCGGGGCCAGAACGACCGCCGCTTCACCCTCAGTGATGATCCTCGTCTGCTGGACCTCGCTGGCTGGCCGCAATACGTCGGTCGTCGCGGTGAACGGGAGCAGCACAACCGCCAGGTCGCCCGCAGCCCAGACCTCTATGAGACCAGCAGCCCCAAGGAGTTCGTCGCGGTCAACATGGAGTACTTTCTCCTCGACCCGAGCTACGCCTGCCGACGGCCCGCGCTGTACCGCTATTATCAGGAACACTTTGGTTGGGCCCCGCCCGCCAAAGACACCTGCGCCAAGTCGTTCGCCTTCCTCAATGCCGGCAACGACTTCGCCAGGACACCACTGG
Source organism: Pseudomonas sp. SJZ074 (assembly GCF_007828215.1). Classification (GTDB taxonomy): domain Bacteria; phylum Pseudomonadota; class Gammaproteobacteria; order Pseudomonadales; family Pseudomonadaceae; genus Aquipseudomonas. The sequence continues at coordinate 11,533 of NZ_VIUE01000008.1, forward strand.
GCAAGGTCGACCCAGAACGGGTCTACGCCATCGATTACCTGTTGGCAGAAGCCAACCAGAACTGGGTCAGCCGCTGGGGCCACAGCATGCTCCGCCTGGTGATCTGTGCACCCGGCCGCCCACGTGGGCCGGATTGCCGGCTGGATCTGGATCAACACCTGGTGCTCTCGTACCGTGCCTTCGTCGGTGATGTGCAGTTGTCCAGCTGGGACGGCCTGGTGGGCAAGTATCCGTCGCGACTGTTCGTGTTGCCGCTGGCCCAGGTGATCGATGAATACACCAAGACCGAACTGCGCAGCCTGGCGTCCGTACCGCTGAACCTGTCACGGACCGAGATCGAGGAGACGGTCGAGCACGCCGCCGAAATGCACTGGAGCTATGACGGCAGCTATTACTTCCTGTCCAATAACTGCGCGGTAGAGAGCCTGAAGCTGCTGCGCAGCGGCAGCAATAACGGGCAACTCAAGGGCCTGGACAGCATCATGCCCAACGGTTTGCTGGAAGTGCTCAAGGGGCGGGGCCTGGCGGACACCAGCGTGTTGGACGATCCCAAGGAAGCCCTGCGCCTGGGCTACCGCTTCGATTCATTTCGTGATCGGTATCAGGCGATGTTCAACGTGCTGAAAAAGTACCTGCCGATCAAACAGCAATCGGTAGAGGACTGGCTGGCCCTGGACGCCGCCGAGCGCCGTGTCTGGTTCGAACAGGCCGACCTGCGCACCAGCGCGGCATTGCTGTTGCTGGAACAGGCCAGTTATCGCCGGCAACTGCTGCTGGCCCAGGATGAAGTCAAACAACGCTACCTCGGTGCCCGCGAACTGCAGAACGGTGGCATGGAACGGGCCAACGCGACACTGCAGCAGATCCTCGCCAACAGTGGCTTCCTGAGCCGCCCTGCGGAGTTGCTGGGCAGTAGCGGCTACGGGTTGCCCCAGCCCAGCGAGTGGCAGCGACTGGAATCGGAAAGCAGCCTGCGCCAGAAACAGCTACAAACACTGACGGGCGATCTGGACAAGGAAGTCCGGGCTCTGCTCGAGCCAAGCCGCGCCGCTGAAATCGCCGCGAGCGAGGCCAACGTCAAGGAGCTTGGTGAACATCTGCGCAAACTGCATAAGGCGGGGGGTGGGTTGGAGCTGCCTTGATGAACCTCGCCACAATGAGCAGCCCGGGCAAAACTACAGATCATTTTCATGCACAACAAAAAAGGTTCAGAACCTGGTTCTGAACCTTTTTTGTTGCAGCAATAAATCAACTCATGCGTGCATTACGCACACCGTCGGCCAGGGCGGCGCACAAGCTCAGCACGCCATCGACGGCCTGCTCCGATGTCTCGGCGCTGGCGATATGGTCGATCAACGCCGAGCCGACCACCACGCCATCGGCCAATCGTGCAATGGCAGCGGCTTGCTCCGGCGTGCGGATGCCGAAACCGATGCTGATCGGTAGATCGGTATGGCGACGCAGACGCGCCACGGCTTCTTCCACATGCTCCAGCGTCGCGGCACCGGCGCCGGTCACGCCCGCCACCGATACGTAGTACACAAAGCCCGAACTGCCATTGAGCACCGTCGGCAACCGCACATCATCGGTGGTCGGTGTGGTCAGGCGGATGAAATCCAGACCCGCAGCCTGGGCCGGATCGCACAGTTCGCCGTTGTGCTCGGGCGGCATGTCCACCACGATCAGGCCATCGACGCCGGAATCCAGCGCTTCGCCAATGAAGCGTTGCACACCATATCGATGGATCGGGTTGAAGTAGCCCATCAGCACCAAGGGTGTCTCGCTGTTGTCCTTACGGAACTCGCGAACCATCTGCAGGGTTTTTGCCAGGTTCTGTTGAGCCCCCAGCGCGCGGATGTTCGCCAACTGGATCGCCGGGCCGTCGGCCATCGGATCGGTAAACGGCATGCCCAGCTCGATCACATCGGCACCGGCCGCCGGCAGGCCCTTGAGGATTGCCAGCGAGGTGTCGTAGTTCGGGTCGCCGGCGGTCACGAAGGTCACCAGGGCGGCGCGGTTTTGTTGCTTGAGTTCGGCAAAACGGGTTTGCAGGCGGCTCATCAGTGTTTCTCCTGCTGGGACTGTTCCATGTGGTGCATCACGGTTTGCATGTCTTTGTCGCCACGGCCGGAGAGGTTGACCACCATCAGGTGATCCTTGGGCAGGTTCGGCGCGCGCTTGAACACCTCAGCCAGGGCATGGGAGCTTTCCAGCGCAGGAATGATGCCTTCCAGGCGGCAGCATTTGTGGAAGGCGTCCAGGGCTTCGGCATCGGTGATCGAGGTGTACTGGACGCGACCGATGTCGTGCAACCAGGCGTGTTCCGGACCAATCCCCGGGTAGTCGAGGCCGGCGGAAATCGAGTGGGCATCGATGATCTGGCCGTCTTCGTCTTGCAGCAGGAAAGTACGGTTGCCGTGCAATACGCCGGGGACGCCACCGTTCAGGCTCGCCGCATGCTTGCCGGTTTCGATGCCGTAGCCAGCCGCTTCGACGCCGATGATCTCGACGCTCTTGTCGTCCAGGAACGGGTGGAACAGGCCCATCGCATTGGAACCACCGCCGATGCACGCCACCAGACTGTCCGGAAGGCGACCTTCCTGAGCTTGCAGTTGATCGCGGGTTTCCTTGCCGATCACCGCCTGGAAGTCGCGAACCATGGCCGGATACGGGTGTGGACCGGCCACGGTGCCGATCAGGTAGAACGTGCTGTCGACGTTGGTGACCCAGTCGCGCAGGGCTTCGTTCATGGCATCTTTCAGGGTACCGGTACCGGCGACCACCGGAATCACTTCGGCGCCGAGCAATTTCATGCGGAACACGTTGGCCTGTTGGCGCTCGATGTCGGTGGTGCCCATGTAGATCACGCAATCCAGGCCGAAACGTGCGGCCACGGTGGCAGTGGCCACGCCATGCATGCCGGCGCCGGTCTCGGCGATGATGCGTTTTTTGCCCATGCGCCGCGCCAGCAGGATCTGGCCGATGCAGTTGTTGATCTTGTGCGCGCCGGTGTGGTTCAGCTCCTCGCGCTTGAGATAGATCTTCGCTCCACCGCAGTACTCGGTCAGGCGCTCAGCGAAGTAGAGCGGACTCGGACGACCGACGTAGTCCCGCTGGAAGTAGGCCAGTTCCTCGATGAATGCAGGATCTTCCTTCGCCACTTCGTATTCACGGGCCAGGTCGAGGATCAATGGCATGAGGGTTTCAGCCACATAGCGGCCGCCGAATGCACCGAACAGGCCATTGGCATCGGGACCGCTGCGCAGGTTGAAGGGGGTCGTAGGCTGGGTCATGGGAACGCTCCAGGCAAATGCGTGAGAAGACAATGAGGTTCACTCTACCCCTGACATCTCGCCCTGAAAACCGATAAGATCGCCACAACCTGTCAGAAAAATTCACATATACCATGCGCCACGACCTGCCTCCCCTCAACGCCTTGCGTGCCTTCGAAGCCACCGCTCGCCTGAACAGCGTAAGCCAGGCAGCCGAACAGCTTCACGTCACTCACGGCGCCGTCAGCCGACAGTTGAAGGTGCTGGAAGAGCATCTGGGCGTCAGCCTGTTCGTCAAGGATGGAAGAGGCCTGAAACTCACAGATGCGGGCCTGCGCCTGCGTGATGCCAGCGCCGAAGCTTTCGAGCGGCTACGTAGCGCCTGCGCCGAACTCACCCAAAGCACGGCGGATGCTCCGTTTGTGCTGGGCTGCTCGGGCAGTTTGTTGGCGCGCTGGTTCATTCCTCGCCTGGGCCGACTCAATGCCGATCTGCCGGACTTGCGCTTGCATTTGTCCGCCGGCGAAGGTGATCTGGACCCCAGGCGCCCAGGGCTGGACGCTTTGCTGGTCTTTGCCGAGCCACCTTGGCCGGCGGACATGCAGGTGTACGAGTTGGTCAGCGAGCGGATCGGCCCAGTCATCAGCCCGCGTTATACCGGCTTCATCGACCTGAAATCCGCCCCGGCCAGCGCGCTGTTGGGCGAGTCGTTGCTGCATACCACGTCCCGCCCACAGGCCTGGCCGACCTGGGCAGGGCAAAACGACCTCGATCCACAGGCACTGAAATTCGGCCAGGGTTTCGAGCATTTATATTATTTGCTGGAGGCTGCGGTGGCAGGGTTGGGCGTAGCCATCGCTCCCGAGCCGTTGGTGGCCGAGGATGTGCGCGCCGGACGCCTCGTCGCGCCATGGGGCTTCGTTGAAACCCCGGCGCGACTGGCATTATGGCTACCCAAGCGCGCCTCAGACAGCCGCGCCCGGCAGTTGGCCCAATGGCTCAGGCATGAGTTGAGCCAACCGGCTTAATCACCGCGCTTGCACAGCAGATAAGCGGCCAACAGACCAAGGGCCCCGACCGCGACACCGGCGGTGGTCCACGGGTGCTCTTGAGCGTAATCGCGTGTGGCGAGCCCGGTTTCGCGGGTTTTCACCTTGACCTCTTCATACGCGTCGCTGAGCAGATGACGGGAATGCTTCAATGCATTTTCGGCGTTTGCCTTGAGCGATTTGAGGGTCTTACGCGACTCGTCCGAAGCGTCGTCCTTCAGGCTTTCCAACGACTTGAGCAGATTCTCGATTTCCGCTTCCATGCTTTGCAACGAGGCTTTGCGTAATGAATTGCTGGCCATGGTGGCTCTCTCCTGCAGTGGTTGAGTGCGTGTGAAAGTTGGGACTCCCGCCGTTTCTGAAAGTGCAGTAAATCTGAACTTCAGCGCGTGAACGGCACCACACGTAAGGCGAAAAATCGCTGCTAGGCTCTTGGTAGCCAAGCGGCTGGAAATAATCAGGAGAAACGTCATGACTGATCATCACACGTACAAAAAGGTCGAGCTGGTCGGCTCATCCGCCACCAGCATCGAAGATGCCATCAACAATGCCCTGGCCGAAGCCAGCAAGAGCCTCAAGCACCTGGAATGGTTCGAAGTCACCGAAACTCGCGGGCATATCGAAAACGGCCGGGCCGCGCACTTCCAGGTAACCCTCAAGGTCGGCTTCCGGATCGCAAATAGCTGAGGCGCGTGGAACTTGCACGCTGGCGGAGTGCCATAGGAATGGCGATGCGCTATCCGACGGGCGCATCCCTCCTGTTTAATACCAGCCTAATGATCCGACCAAGGAGTGCGAGCGATGAAAAAGTTGATGGTTGCTGTGGGTTTGCTGAGCCTTGCGGGTTCGGCGTTTGCCGCCGGTAAGTCCTGCGAGGAGCTGAAAAGCGAAATCGCAGCGAAGCTCGATGCCAAGAAAGTTTCAGGTTATTCGCTGGAAATCGTCGATAAAGGTGCGGCGGGTGACGGGAAAGTCGTCGGTACTTGTGAGGGCGGTACGAAGGAAATCGTCTACAAGCGCTGATGCTGCTCGAATGTCAAAGCCGACGCATGCGTCGGCTTTTTCATGGGCACGATTCAGCCCTTCATGACCTGCGCCAGCAATTCATATGAATGCAAACGGTCGGCATGCTCATACAGGTCGCTGGTGAATATCAGCTCATCGGCCTGGGTCTGCTCAATCAGTACCTCGAGGCGGGCGCGGATCTTCTGCGGCCCCCCGATCATCGCCAGGCCAAGGAAATCGCCCACCGCTTCTTTCTCATGGGGTAACCAGAGACCGTTCATGGTTTCGACCGGTGGACGCTGCACCAGGCTCTGGCCGCGCATCAGCGCGAGGATCCGCTGATACACCGAAGTCGCCAGATAATCAGCCTGCTCATCGGTATCCGCCGCCACCAAGGGCACACCGAGCATCACGTAGGGTTTGTCGAGCACCGCCGACGGCTTGAAATGGTTGCGGTAGATGCGAATGGCCTCATGCATAAAGCGCGGTGCGAAATGGGAGGCGAAAGCGTAGGGCAAACCGCGCTCACCGGCCAGCTGCGCGCTGAACAGGCTCGAGCCCAACAACCACACCGGCACGTTGGTCCCGGTGCCGGGCATGGCGATGATGCGTTGATCGGGGGTGCGCGGGCCGAGATAGCGCATCAGCTCGGCCACGTCGTCGGGGAAATCGTCCGCGCTACCGGAGCGCTCACGACGCAGAGCCCTGGCGGTCATCTGATCGGAGCCGGGTGCACGACCCAACCCCAGATCGATCCGACCCGGGAAGAGGCTTTCCAGGGTGCCGAACTGCTCGGCGATGATCAGCGGCGCATGGTTGGGCAACATCACCCCGCCAGAGCCGACACGAATAGTCGAAGTACCACCGGCCAGATAACTCAACAGCACCGCTGTCGCGGAACTGGCGATGCCATCCATATTGTGGTGTTCAGCCACCCAGAAACGGGTGTAGCCGAATTTTTCCACGTGCTGCGCCAGATCCAGCGAGTTACGCAAGGAACGGGCGGCATTGCCATCCTCGCGGACAGGCACGAGGTCGAGGGTTGAGAATTTCACTTCGGACAGCTGTTTCATGGGCCGGCGTCTCCAACGGGGCTTTTCCTACGGGCAAAAGCCTGCCGTTTTCTGTAGGTGTGTGCCTTGCAATGTGGGCATATACCCGAGTTTCAATAGCTGCAACGAATTTTCCTACTAAATTAGTCGACTAATCGATGAAGTGAACTTTGTCAGGCGGTCTATCCTCACAAGCCTGGCAGTCAAAAAACACCCGGCGCAACCCGCGCGCCGGATCTTGAGGAGGCAGACATGGCTATCATTAAGAAAGCATCGGCTCACTGGGAAGGTGACCTGAAAAACGGCATCGGCTCCATCTCCACGGAAACCGGCGTGCTACGCGAAGCACCCTATGGTTTCAAGGCCCGTTTCGAGGGCGGCCGCGGCACTAATCCCGAAGAGCTGATCGGCGCAGCCCATGCTGGCTGTTTCTCCATGGCATTTTCGATGATCCTGGGGGATGCCGGGTTCAAGGCCGACAGCATCGATACCAATGCCGAAGTGACCCTCGACCAGGTCGAAGGTGGCTTTGCCATCACCGCAGTGAAGCTGATTCTCAAGGCGAAGATTCCCGGCGCCAGCCAGCAGCAGTTTGAAGAGCTGAGCAACAAGGCCAAGGAAGGTTGCCCGGTTTCCAAGGTGTTGAACGCCAAGATCACTCTGGATGCCACGCTGGTGAACTGACCCCCCGCATCAGGATCGCAGCCGCCGAAGGCTGCGATCTTTCCCTGTTACCCGTTGAGCGATGTGTGGTCGAATGCAGTAGGCAGTTTCAACGTACAAGCGGTACGTGCTGCAGTGAGGAGTTCGAGCATGAAACGGTTTGCCTTGGTCATTATTGGTTGCGCCTTGACCACCTCAGCCCTGGCGGCGCCAAAATCCTGTGAAGAACTGAAAGCGGAAATCGAGGCGAAGATCCAGGCGAACAAAGTGTCGTCCTACACCTTGGAAATTGTCATGAAGAAAGAAGTCCACGATCAGAACATGGTGGTCGGCACCTGCGAAGGCGGCAGAAAGAAAATCATCTACCAGAAGAACGACAATTAAGGAACGCAGTTGACCTGCCGCTCCTCGGCAACAATTTCACGCTTGGCATTATAGAGCCGGGCGCTTGGGGTAAACGCCAGGTTGCGGGCTTCCAGACGATAACGCTGGCCGGCCTCGAAATGATCGTAACGCACGATCATGTAGCACAACCGTTCCTGCGGTTCGGCCTGCATGCCCAATCCGCCACCACTCATGACCTCGAAGTCGAAGCGCACTTTCAACTCATGGCTGCCCGGCGAAACCTGGAAGAACCGCCCATCCCGCAGACGTTGCCCATCCAGGCCCTCGGCCATGAGCACTTTGCCGCCCGGCATGGGGGTCGCAAAATCGACCCAGGCCATGTTCGGATCGACCGGGGGCAGCGGACTTGATGCACAACCGCTCACCGAGACCAGGGCCAGTAACAGGATATGAAGGCGCATGATGAATTTCCTGAAGTCGAGTATTGAGCATAGCGCCGATCAACTCTGCTGGCAGCCCGCTGGCGTACCTTGGCCCACGACCTTGCGCTGCTGATCATAGAGCTTGGCCCACGGACGGAAACCGATGCTGCCGGCCTGCAACTGGTAACGCTGGCCTGCGTTGAAGTCCTTGAATTTCACATTCAACCGACAATCCCGCCACAACGGCTCGGCATCCGGGCCTATATTGCCGGGCTCGACGGCAAACTGATAACGCACGGTCAGCTCATGGGCGCCGGGCTGCACTTCGAAATAACGCCTGTCCACGGACATCTTGTCATCGACTTCCAGCGCTTGCAGCGCTGTATCCTGATGGTTGCCAAGATCGATCCACGCTTGCGAAGGATCAGGGTCGGGCAAGCTGGCACAACCGGTCAGCAGCAACAAGCCACTCGTCAGCATCAACACGCGCATAGCGAAGCTCCGGGCAGGCGGGATAGTCTTGTGGGCAGACTTTTCCCAGGGTGACTCCAATTGATCAGGCCGCGTTCCAGCCATCGGTTACTCGACCGTGTTTTCAGGATTTTGTTTCCGGGCCTCCTGCTTTTGTTACTCAACGGTTGTTCCAATGTCGGTTACTACAGCCAGCTCATCGGCGGACAGTTGCGGCTGTTGCAGGCCAGGGAGCCTGTCGACCAAGTGATTGCCGACCCCACCCGCGACGCCCGCTTGCGGCAGCACTTGGCCCAGGCCCGTGAAGCACGAACCTTCGCCAGCTCACATCTGCATCTGCCGGACAACAAAAGTTACCGCCTCTATGCGGACATTGGTCGGCCTTATGTAGTCTGGAATGTCTTTGCCACGCAGGAGTTTTCCCTGGCCCCACAAAACCACTGCTTCCCCATCGCCGGTTGCGTGGCGTATCGCGGTTTCTACAGCCAGAGTGCCGCCCGTGGCGAAGCGGCCTTGCAACGTTTGCGTGGCATGGACGTATCGATTGGCGGAGTAGAGGCTTATTCAACCCTGGGCTGGTTCAACGATCCGATCCTGAGCTCGATGACGCACTGGGGCGACGAACGCCTGGCCACGCTGATTTTTCATGAACTGGCACACCAGCGCTTCTACGTACAGGACGACACCGAGTTCAACGAGTCCTTCGCCACCTTTGTCGAACAGGAAGGCACCCGGCAATGGCGTGCCAGCCGCGGGCTGGCACCGGATGATGGCAAGCAGATACTTCAGCGCGACCAGTTCATTCAGTTGATCCTCGACACCCGTCAACGACTGGAAAAGCTTTACGCCCAGCCCCTGCCAGCCGAACAGATGCGCCAGAAAAAGGCCCAGGCGTTCGAACGGCTGCGCGCCGAGTATGCGCAGATGCGTGACAGCCAGTGGGCCGGCGACAAACGTTACGACGCCTGGGTCTATGCGCCGCTGAACAATGCACGGTTGCTGCCGTTCGGGCTCTACGACCAATGGGTGCCGGCGTTCGCGGCGTTGTTCCGGCAGACCTCGGGCGATTGGGTGGCGTTTTATGCCGCGGTGGAAAAGCTCGGCAGGCTGCCGGTGGATGAACGTAAGGCGGCGTTGAAGGCGTTGGCAGGGTCATAGCATCCATTGATTGAGCCGGCCTCATCGCGGGCAAGCCTTGCTCCCACAGGGGAGTCCTTCATGCCCGATGAGTTCTATGGGAGCAAGGCTTGCCCGTGACGGCTATCGAGCTACGCCCGCAAAAACGCCTGATGCAGCTCATCCACCGTCTGGAAGTGATACGCCGGACTCTCGGCCATGAGCTCCTCGCGACTGCCAAACCCATATCCCACCGCCGCCGCATCCAGACCATTGGTGCGGGCGCCGATCAGGTCATGTTTACGGTCACCGATCATCAGGGTGTTGGCTGGGTCGAGGCTTTCTTCGGCAAGCAAGTGAGCGATCAATTCGACTTTGTCGGTGCGCGTGCCATCCAGCTCGCTGCCATAGATCACCTTGAAGTGCCGCGCAAAATCAAAGTGACGAGCGATTTCCCGGGCGAAGACCCAGGGCTTGGAGGTGGCGATGTACAACTGCCGGCCCTGGCCGCCCAAGGTTTCCAACAGCGGCATCACCCCTTCGAAAACACGGTTCTCGTACAGGCCGGTGACCTTGAAGCGCTCGCGATAGAAATTCACCGCCTCCCAGGCCTTCGCTTCGTCGAAGCCATAGAACTGCATGAAGGCCTGTAGCAGCGGCGGGCCGATGAAATGTTCGAGACGGGTCACGTCGGGCTCGTCGATACCCAGTTTGCTTAAGGCGAACTGGATCGAGCGGGTGATGCCTTCACGTGGGTCGGTGAGGGTACCGTCGAGGTCGAACAGTACGGTCTGGTAGTGCATGCAAGCTCCTGGGTGAATGAATCAGTAGCAAGAAGGTTCATCTGTGGTGAGGGGATAAATCCCCTCGCCACAGTGATTCAACAGATGTTTCAGGGCTGGTCATAACCTTCAGCCAGGTGCAAATCCTTGAGCTTCACGTAGTTCGCCGCGCTGTAGGTGAAGAAGGCGTGCTCCTTGTCGGTCAGCGGCCGGGCTTGCTTCACCGGGCTGCCCACATACAGGAAGCCACTCTCGAGGCGTTTGCCCGGCGGCACGAGGCTGCCGGCGCCAATGATCACATCATCTTCGACCACCGCGCCGTCCATGACGATGCTGCCCATGCCGATCAGCACCCGGCTGCCTACAGTGCAGCCATGAAGCATGACCTTGTGGGCAATGGTCACGTCGTCGCCGATCAGCAAGGGGAAGCCATCGGGATTGAAAGGACCGGCGTGGGTGATGTGCAGCACGCAGCCATCCTGGACGCTGGTACGGGCACCGACGCGGATGCGGTGCATGTCGCCGCGAATGACCGTCAGTGGCCAGACGGAGCTGTCTTCGCCGATTTCAACGTCACCGATCACCACCGCAGTGCTGTCGACGAAAGCGCCCCGGGCAAGCCGTGGGGTGTGATTCTGGTACGTGCGAAGGGTCACGATAGGCTCTCTCTTTTCTACTGATAGTCGCTGCTAGCTGCGGTGAAGGTCGATTGTAATTAAGATGGGCCGATGTTTCTTCCAGCCAAGGTGCCAACCGTGAGCGTGAACAACCCTCTTTTACAGCCCTATGACCTGCCGCCATTCTCGGCGATCCGTGCCGAGCACGTGCAACCGGCCATCGAGCAGATCCTGGCTGACAACCGTGCCGCCATCGCGCAGATCCTCAAGACCCAAGGCCAACAGCCTACCTGGGCCGGCCTGGTGCTGGCGATGGACGAGCTCAACGATCGCCTGGGTGCCGCCTGGAGCCCGGTCAGCCACCTGAATGCCGTGCGCAACAGCCCGGAACTGCGCGAGGCCTACGAGGCCTGCCTGCCAGCGTTAAGCGCCTACTCCACCGAGCTGGGCCAGAACCGCGAGCTGTTCCAGGCCTTTGAAGCCCTGGCGAACAGCCCTGAGGCCGCCGGTTTCGACGTGGCGCAAAAAACCATCCTCGAACATTCCCTGCGGGATTTCCGTCTGTCGGGTATCGACCTGCCGCCGGAGCAGCAGAAACGCTACGCCGAGGTGCAAAGTAAGTTGTCCGAGCTGGGCAGCCGGTTCTCCAACCAACTGCTGGACGCCACCCAGGCCTGGACCAAGCACGTCACCGTTGATGCCGCCCTCGCCGGCCTGACCGAGTCGGCCAAAGCACAAATGGCTGCGGCCGCCCAGGCCAAGGGACTGGATGGCTGGCTGATCAACCTGGAATTCCCCAGCTACTACGCGGTGATGACCTACGCCGAAGACCGTGCCCTGCGTGAAGAAGTCTACGCGGCCTACTGCACCCGCGCCTCGGACCAAGGCCCGAATGCCGGTCAGAACGACAACGGCCCGGTGATGGAGCAGATCCTCGACCTGCGCCAGGAACTGGCCCAATTGCTGGGCTTCGCCAACTTCGCAGAACTGAGCCTGGCGACCAAGATGGCTGAGTCCAGCGATCAGGTCCTCAGCTTCCTCCGTGACCTGGCCAAGCGCAGCAAGCCGTTCGCCGCCCAGGACCTGGAACAACTGAAAGCCTTCGCCGCCGAGCAAGGCTGCCCCGACCTGCAAAGCTGGGACAGCGGTTTCTACGGTGAAAAACTGCGCCAGCAGCGTTACAGCGTGGCCCAGGAAGCCCTGCGCGCCTACTTCCCGATCGACAAGGTCCTGAGCGGCCTGTTCGCCATCGTCCAGCGTCTGTACGGCATCGAGATCGCCGAACTGAAAGGCTTCGATAGCTGGCACCCGGACGTGCGCCTGTTCGAAATCAAGGAGAACGGCCAGCACGTCGGCCGCTTCTTCTTCGATCTCTATGCCCGCGCCAACAAGCGTGGTGGCGCCTGGATGGACGGCGCCCGAGACCGTCGTCGCACCATTGATGGCGTGCTGCAAAGCCCGGTCGCCAACCTGGTGTGCAACTTCACCCCCGCCGACAGTGGCAAACCGGCACTGCTGACCCACGACGAAGTCACCACGCTGTTCCACGAATTCGGCCATGGCCTGCACCACTTGCTGACCCGCGTCGAGCACGCCGGCGTATCCGGCATCAATGGCGTGGCCTGGGATGCCGTGGAACTGCCGAGCCAGTTCATGGAGAACTGGTGCTGGGAGCCTGAAGGCCTGGCGCTGATTTCCGGCCACTACGAAACCGGAGAACCGCTGCCCCAGGACCTGCTGGAAAAGATGCTCGCGGCGAAAAACTTCCAGTCCGGCCTGATGATGGTCCGCCAGCTGGAATTCTCGCTGTTCGACTTCGAGCTGCACGCCACCCATGGCGACGGTCGCAACGTCCTGCAAGTGCTCGAGGGCGTGCGCGACGAGGTGTCGGTCATGCGTCCACCGGCCTACAACCGTTTCCCCAACAGCTTTGCCCACATCTTCGCCGGCGGCTACGCGGCGGGCTACTACAGCTATAAGTGGGCGGAAGTGCTGTCGGCCGATGCGTTCTCGAAGTTCGAGGAAGACGGCGTGCTCAACGCCGACACCGGTCGCGCTTTCCGCGAGGCGATCCTGGCCCGTGGGGGTTCCCAGGAGCCGATGGTGCTGTTCGTCGACTTCCGTGGCCGTGAGCCGTCGATTGACGCACTCTTGCGCCATAGCGGCCTGAGCGAGGACGCGGCAGCATGAGCGAGGGGCCTGTGATCACGAAAAAACGCTTTATCGCCGGGGCAGTCTGCCCGGCGTGCAGCGAGCCGGACAAGTTGATGATGTGGAACGAAGACGGCGTGCCTCATCGCGAGTGCGTCGCCTGCGGTTACTCCGACACGCTCAATGAACAAGGTCTGTCGGTGCCCAAGGAACTCGGCACCCGGGTCAACACGTCGGCGCTTAAAGTGTCGGACGCCAAGGTCCAGGCAGTGCAGTTCTTTCCCAACCCCAAGCTGAAGAAAAAAACCGACTGACATCTCCGGCATCACCTTCCGGGCCGCCCGGCCCGGGAGCGATACATATATACCGCCAGGCCTCACGCCTTCCTGCCCAGACTGGCCAGCCCAGACAGACAGGAAGGCTCTCCATGCCCCACGATGATAATCCCCTGCTGCAGGCGTATGACCTGCCGCCATTTTCGCAGATTCAAGCCGAACACTTCTTACCCGCTCTCGACCGGCTGCTTGCCGAAAGCCGCGATCAGGTGGCCCACATCATCAAGACCCAGACGCCCTTTCCCACCTGGGACGACCTCGTGTTGGCCATGGATGAAATCCACACACGATTGGAAGGCTTCGGTTACCTGCTGCACATTTTGACTACGACCCGGACAGGGGACGCCTGGGCCCGGGCTTCCCTGGATTGCAGTGAACGGTTACATGATTTCGTGGCTGCGCTGAAACAACACCCCACCCTGTTCGAGCTCTATCGGCGCTTGGCGGACAGTCAGATCGCCAGGCATTTCGCACCGACTCGCACGCGGGTCCTGAAGAAAATCCTGCGCCAATTTCAGCAGGACATGCCGGCAGGCCAGAGCCTGCTGAAGCTGCGCATTAAAGAGGTCCAGGGGTTATTCCTGGAAAACCTGCAAATGGCCAACCGGGCCTGGCGCAAAACCTTTGACGATGAAGCCCAGCTAAGCGGCCTGCCTTCGCGGTTCAAGCAACAGATGGCCCGTCAGGCGCGCGAAGCCGGCCAAACGGGATGGCTACTGACGCTTAATGATGAATCGTTCGGCATCGTCACTCACTACGCCGACAACCGCTTCCTACGTCAACAGATGTACGAGGCCTACAGCACCCGCGCATCGGATCAAGGCCCACACGCGGGCCAGTTCGACAACACCGACGTACTCAGGCAATTGCTCGATGACCGTCATCAGTACGCCACCTCCCTGGGCTATTCGGACTTTGCCCAGCTGGCGATCGAGCCAGAGCAAGCCGCCTCCACCGAAGAAGTCATGACGTTCCTACGGGCACAGCTCGAACGACAGCAGCGCCACTTCAAACAGGACGCCGAACAGCTCAAGGCTTTTGCCGCGCAGCAAGGTCTCAGCGACCTCCAGCCCTGGGACTACGCCTACCTGGCGAATCGACTTCGCCAGCAAGCAGCAGGCGCGTCCAAGGAAACACTGAGTGTCTGGTTTGCATTGGAGCCCACGTTTGCCCAGCTGTTGCGGATGGCGACGGAGTTGTTCGGCGTCGACTTCGTCGAGCGACAGGATGTGACGACCTGGCACCCGGACGTGCGTCTGTTCGAAGTCAGCGAGTGGGGCACGGTCATTGGCTACATCTATCTCGATCCATTTTCGGACACCAACCGAGACGGCTTTCCCAATACCACCACCCTGCGAAACCGCCATATCACCGCCGAGGGGCGTCCTAGGCATCCCATCGCCACGCTGCATGCCTGGCTGCCGCGCAGCGAAGGACCAGACCCAGTCCTGCTCCATCATCTGCAACTGCGAATCCTTTTCCATGAATTCGGCCATTGCCTGCAGCATGTCCTGACCCGCGCCGACTATCGCGATCTATCAGGCATCAACAGTCTGTCTCGCGATACCGCCGAATTTGCCGGGATCCTGTTCGAGCAATGGTGCTTCTCCAGGCAATGTCTAGTGCGGATCTCGAAGCACTACCAAACCGGAGAAAGGATGCCTGACGAGGTCGCCACTCAACTGCTGACCTTCGCCCGTACCCAGACCAGTTGGGAAACCGCGGTGCTGTTGCGCAGCGCATTATTCGACATCGAACTGCACCGCACCCACGGCGACGGACGGACCGTCCAGCAAGTATTTGACCAAGCCAACGCGCAGGTAGGGCATCTGCCGGTGTCCCCGAACGAGCGCTGGCCCAATGGCCTGGACTACTTGGTGACCGGCTACGGGGCGACGATCTACGCCTATGTCTGGGCGAAGGAACTGGCCATGAACGTGTTCCAGCGGTTCAAGCACGACGGCATATTCAACCCCACAACCGGCCGCGCGTTACGCGAAACCATTTTTGCGCCAGGTGACTCACGACCGTTATCCGTCTCCATCGCCGCCTTCTCAGGCACATCACCGATCAGCGCTCGGGAAGGATGATTTGCGGCTCAAGGTGATGGGCTGTGGTGGTCGAATTGACCCAGCTCTTCAAGGAACAAAGGGCGAACACGCTGGTGCTGCATTCACCGTTCGCCAAAGCAAGACGGAGTTTGTCCACATCGGCCTGCATCATGTAACGAACCCCATCCTTGAAGTGATGGCTGTCACCGAAACCACCTTCGGTCATTTCGTTCAGCGCGTCCTCTTTGCTCCAGCCCTGCACCACCACCCTGTACATCGCCGCCACCAGCCCGGTGCGATCAGAACCGTGCTTGCAGTGCATCAGCACGGGCCCCTTGGCTTCGGCGGCCTGGACGGCACGCAAGGCCCGGAGGATGTCGCTGTCGTCGACATGATTGGTGCGATAAGGCAACCGTACCTGCTCGATGCCGGGGGTGGAGAGCCAGCGCGCATCGGATTCCGGCAGGAACGTAATGACCGTACCGATCCTAAGCTTCGTCAGCAGGGGCAGGGCTCCGCCATCCGGCAGGGAGCTGCGGTAAAGAGTGGGTGACATCTGGTAGAGGTTGTAATCCTTTTCCACCGGCTGCGCCCACTCGGCGGGCCTCGTTTGTACGACATCAGCGGCTTGGGCGTAAGGCCCGGCCAGCCCCATCAGCAAAGCCAGGCAACACAGAGAACGGGAGCGGAGCTTGAACATGCAGAGAAGGCCGCAAACAAAGGAATTCGAGGTGGAGCAGTTTCGACCCGTCCCGGTAAAAAACCTGTAACAAGGACGTCAAAGTGTTGTGAATTGCGGTCCGCAAATGGGCCAACATTCGCTCAGGCGCTGAATGGCACTGGTCCAATCCGAAGGCAGGCGATACTGTATGCACATACAGCATTGGAGTATTCCCCATGTCAGTTCCCCTTCCGCCTCGCGGCCGTGGCACCGCCGCCAATCCGCACAACCGCTTCGCCCCAAGTCGTTCGGTGGTCGAGGATGATGGCTGGTATCAGGAAGTACCGCTGACCCAAGGCACCGAAGTGAGTTTCGAAACGGCGAAGACCATCATCACCCGCAACACTTCGCCGGATATCCCTTTCGATCGTTCGATCAACCCGTATCGGGGCTGTGAACACGGCTGTATCTACTGCTATGCAAGGCCCAGCCATGCGTATTGGGACATGTCGCCGGGGCTGGATTTCGAAACCAGGCTGATTGCCAAGAGCAACGCCGCCGACGTGCTTGAGGAGCAGCTCTCCAAGCGCGGCTATCAATGCGCGCCGATCAACCTGGGCTCCAATACCGATCCTTACCAACCCATCGAACGCGAACAGCGCATCACCCGTCGGATCCTGGAGGTGCTGCTGCGCTATCGTCATCCGGTGACCATCGTGACCAAGGGCTCGCTGATTCTGCGGGACCTGGACCTGCTCACCGAGCTGGCCCGGCAGAGACTGGTGGCAGTGATGATCAGCCTCACTACCCTGGACGATGAGCTCAAGCGTATTCTCGAACCCCGCGCTGCGGCGCCCAAGGCGCGGCTGCGAGCGATCAGGGTGATGCGGGAGGCAGGCATTCCCGTGGGGGTGTTGTGCGCGCCCATGATTCCGATGATCAACGACTGCGAAATCGAAAGCCTGCTGAACGAAGCCCATGCCGCCGGTGCCCAAAGTGCCTCTTACATCATGCTGCGCCTGCCGCTGGAAGTCGCGCCGCTGTTCGAGGAGTGGTTGCAGGCCCACTACCCGCAGCGCGCCGCCCATGTGTTGAGCCTGGTCCGCCAGAGCCGTGGCGGCGAGCTGTACGACAGCCAGTTCGGCAAACGCATGCGCGGCGAAGGTCCCTTTGCCGACCTGCTGGCCCAGCGCTTCGCCAAGGCGATCAAGCGCTTGGGCCTCGACCGGCGCGAAGGTTACAATCTCGACTGCGAGGCGTTTTGTCCGCCGGGTCGGCAGATGTCGCTGATTTGACTGAAGTTGCCCAGCAGCACAGGTCGGACAGGAAGGCACCTGCACTTTAGGTCATGCCCGAAATCATTGTCCTAGAGCCTCCGATTCAGTTTGAGTTAAGTTTCAACCGCTACCTTATTCATCGAGTGACTGACGGGTCGAACCCTTCGACCTGGATGTTTTTTAACCAGCCACTGGCGTTATGAGGATGAATCATGAGTGACAAGGATAAACAGCCGTTGGCTGCGTCGGCTTCAGCCCAACCCGAGGCGGAAACCGCCGATGCAGCGCTGCAGCATATTGTTGACGGCTTTTTGCATTTCCATCACGAAGTCTTCCCGCAGCAGGAAGAACTCTTCAAGAAACTCGCCACCGCCCAATCGCCCCGAGCGATGTTCATCACCTGCGCCGATTCGCGCATCGTGCCCGAGCTGATCACCCACAGCTCCCCAGGCGACTTGTTCGTGACCCGCAACGTCGGCAACGTCGTTCCGCCTTATGGACAAATGAACGGCGGCGTCTCCACCGCCATCGAATATGCCGTGCTGGCCCTTGGGGTACAGCACATCATTGTGTGCGGCCATTCCGATTGCGGCGCCATGCGTGCGGTGCTCAACCCTGAAACCCTGGAAAGAATGCCCACGGTCAAAGCCTGGCTGCGCCACGCCGAAGTGGCCAAGACCATGGTCCACGACAACTGCCCATGCGGCGACGAAAAACAGACCATGCCCGTCCTCACCGAAGAAAACGTGATCGCACAGTTGCAGCATCTGCGAACGCACCCTTCGGTGGCCTCGCGCATGGCCAGCGGCCAGTTGTTCATCCATGGCTGGGTGTACAACATCGAGACCAGCGAGATCAAAGCCTTCGATGCGGACCAGGGTCGTTTCCTGCCGCTCGATGGCAGCCATCCGATCCCGGTCGCGACGCCCAAAGCGCGCTTCTAATCGCTCCTAAATAAATCCTTGCGTGGTCAAGCCTTCCTGCTCTTCGAGCGGGCGGGCCTTGCCATGCCTGAAGAATCTTCGGGAGAGTCACCATGCGTGCTGCTCAATTGAAAGCTGTTCTGCCACGGGAGCTGCTGGCTTCGGTGGTTGTGTTTCTGGTGGCGCTGCCCTTGTGCATGGGCATTGCCATTGCCTCCGGCCTGCCGCCCGCCAAGGGTCTGATCACCGGCATCGTCGGCGGTCTGATCGTGGGCTTTCTCGCCGGTTCGAAGTTGCAAGTCAGCGGGCCGGCCGCCGGGTTGGCAGTGCTGGTTTTCGAACTGGTGCGCCAACATGGCGTAGGCATGCTCGGGCCGATCCTGTTGCTGGCCGGGTTCCTGCAATTGCTGGCCGGGCGTTTTCGCCTGGGCTGCTGGTTCCGGGTCACCGCACCTGCTGTGGTCTATGGGATGCTGGCGGGTATCGGCGTACTGATCGTGCTGTCCCAGGTTCATGTGATGCTCGATGCGGCGCCCAAGCCGTCAGGGCTGGATAACCTGACGGCGTTCCCCGGCGCAGTCGCCCAGGCGTTGCCGTCGTTCGGCTGGCAGGCCGGCCTGCTGGGTCTGTCGACGATTGCAGTGATGTGGCTGTGGGAAAAGTTTCGCCCTCATAGCCTGCGCTTCATACCCGGCGCCTTGCTCGGCGTAAGCTTGGCCACCGTTGCCAGCCTCGTGCTGGCCCTGCAGGTCAAGCGGGTCGAAGTGCCGGACAACCTCGCTGAAGCCATCGATTGGCTGCGCCCCGCAGACCTGATGAACCTGGCTGATCCAATGTTGCTGGTCGCTGCCCTGACGGTCGCGTTCATCGCCAGCGCCGAAACCCTGCTGTCGGCGGCCGCCGTGGACCGCATGCACAGCGGCGAGCGGGCAGACTTCGACCGCGAACTGTCCGCCCAAGGCATCGGCAACATGCTCTGCGGCCTGCTTGGTGCCTTGCCGATGACCGGGGTGATCGTACGCAGTTCGGCCAACGTCCAGGCCGGGGCCACTACGCGGATGTCGACGATTTTCCATGGCCTGTGGTTGCTGCTTTTTGTCCTGTTGCTGTCCAGTGTGCTGCAAAGCATTCCGGTGGCGAGCCTGGCGGGCGTGCTGGTCTACACCGGCTTCAAATTGGTGGACCTCAAGGCGTTTCGCGGCCTGGGCCGTTATGGCCGGATGCCGATGTTCACCTATGCCGCGACGGCGTTGGCGATCATCTTCACCGACCTGCTGACCGGCGTGCTGATCGGCTTCGGCCTGACCCTGGCGAAACTGGCCTGGAAAGCTTCGCGACTGAAAATCAGCCTGGTCGATCTTCCTCGGGAAGGTGAGATGGAACTGCGCCTGGTCGGTGCGGCGACCTTTCTCAAGGTGCCGGCGCTGACCCAGGTGCTGGGCACCATCCCCCAAGGCGTGACGGTGCACGTGCCGCTCAACAACCTGAGCTACATCGACCACTCCTGCCTGGAGCTGTTGGAAGAATGGGGCCGGGCGAACGCCAGCAAAGGATCGAAGCTGCTGATCGAATCCCGCGGGCTCAAGCGCCGGTTGGAGGGACGCTTGCGGACAACGGCCGGGGTTGGTGCAGCCTCTGCCTGACACCGTGATGTGCGAATGTGGGAGCGGGCTTGCTCGCGAAGGCGGTGTAACAGCTAACCAAGAGGCTGTCTGACACTCCGCTTTCGCGAGCAAGCCCGCTCCCACAGATTGGCACTTGGAACGGGTATACCCACGTACACCTGTCAGCTATGACAGTAGACGCATCCGTTGAGCCAGATTTAGTTTGTAGAGGAGGTATCTTCCCTATCTCCCATGGAGCATTCCATGAACTACACACTGGTATACAAGTTCAACGACTCTAATGAAGATGGCGTGTCCGAAGCCATAATCTCTCGCTATAACAATGGCTACAGGCCTGGGCTCAAGCCCGATGTCGTCGTCACGGCCTATGCCGATGCCAATGGCAGATATGAAACCGCTGAAGGTGTGGATGATGTCGAAGGCGACGACGACATCGACGCAGATGACGCGTCCTACTACACCCTTGCCGCCGACCTGGCCAGCGCCATGGTCACGTTGAGTAGCGTGGATGAGAAGCGGCTGTACAAATGCATCATGGTTTCGTTTGGCAGCAATAGCCAGAACGCTGCACTACCCAACGTCAATATCGGCCTCTACAAGAAAGATTCCGACATGACCGCCCCCGACTCAGTCGTGACGGTCAGCGGCTACAACAAAGGACTCTATCGAGAAGTCGTCAACGCCAACGACGCCGACAGCGATGGCGACACTGACCTGGACGATCACTTGATCTATCGGAAGATCGCGAATTCCTTTGCCTCGATGAGAGATTTCAAGGCTTGAAAGCGGAGCGCATCCTGATGAACAAATGTGGGAGCGGGCTTGCTCGCGAAAGCGGTGTATCAGCTAACGAAGTGGTTGTCTGACACTCCGCTTTCGCGAGCAAGCCCGCTCCCACAGGGTTTTGTAACAAATACAGCTTTTTGTGGAGAATCAGCTCTGGATCAAGCCGCCGGCTGATCCAGCTCCAACCCCACACCCAAGCGCCGCGACATGCACGGCCAGCGCTTCCAGGCGGCGCCGGTGTGCGGGCTGCTGAGTTTCTCGCGATAGGTTTCCACCGACTCCAAGGCAAATGTCTCGTCGTTGAGCATCTCGTCAAAGGCGTGATGCACCACTTCATCGAGCTGGTTGGCAAAGGCTTCGCCGATCAACTGGTGGGCAATCAGATTGGCGACCGTCATGTCCAAGGGGATCAATGGCTGGCCGAAATGCTTGATGTACAGGTCGTTGACCTCTTCGACGAATCGATGGGCCAGGTAGGCTTCGTCCAAGAGGCTGTCGAGCCCGACATGGCCGGCCATGATCGTCGGCGGCTGGAGGAAATACTGTTCGGCGATTTTCAGCACCGGTTTGATTTGCGGCTCGATGCCCGCCTCCTTGGCGACCTCGTTGGCTGCATCCAGCAGGTCGGGAACTTCATCGATGTAGGCGGCGACAAACCGCGCCAGGACGTCGTTGGCGTTCGTCTCTGGCAATTGGATAGCCCGGTGCAGGTGCGGTAACTGGCTTTCCAGCTGACGGGCCAACTGGCCAGTCTCGGCTTCGTGTTGTTGGGCTTTTTGGATCTGCTCGCGCAATGCGGCGGTGTTCATGACAACTCCAGGAAAACAAAGGCAATGAAATAGGGAAGACATAACTTAGCTGGCGAATAAACACGCCTAAGACCTATTTGTCATAACTGCCTCTTCCTTGATGCGTCGCTGTTATATCGGTTTGCCATCATCTGGTTTCGCATCCTTCTCCATTCGCGGCTTCCAGCGCAAGTCCTGTCTGTTTCAAACGATTTACGCCATCGCGTTGCGAGGTTGCAGTCGCTGTCTATACTCGGTTCTGAATGGAGTTAGCTGATGAACCCGATGTACGGCAGCAAGGCATGGCGGTTCGAGTTCGTAGTCTGATGTAGCCGCTCTCCTTGCCGCAGGCTTTATGCCTACGGGATAACAAGAACGATAAGGGGAACCCGCAATGACGCGACATCCACATGTTTGGATGGGCCTCCTGTTGTGTTCGATTTTCAGCCAGGCGCAAGCTGCCTGGACTGTGAATATGGCGCCTGGAGCGACACAGATCAGCAATGCAGTATTCGACCTGCACATGACCATCTTCTGGATCTGTGTAGTGATCGGCCTCATCGTCTTCGGCGCCATGTTCTGGTCGATGATGATGCACCGCCGCTCCACCGGCCAGAACGCGGCCCACTTCCACGAAAACACCCGCGTCGAGATTCTCTGGACCATCGTGCCCTTCCTGATCCTGGTGGCCATGGCGATTCCCGCCACCGCGACCCTGATCAAGATGTACGACTCCAGCGAGTCGGAGATCGATATCCAGATCACCGGCTACCAGTGGAAGTGGCATTACAAATACCTGGGCCAGGACGTCGAGTTCTTCAGCAACCTGGCCACCCCCGCCGACCAGATCCATAACCAGAGCACCAAGGGCGAACACTACCTGCTGGAAGTCGACAAGCCACTGGTGCTGCCGGTCGACGCCAAGGTGCGCTTTCTGGTGACCTCCGCCGACGTGATCCATTCCTGGTGGGTACCGGCCTTCGCGGTCAAGCGCGACGCCATCCCCGGCTTCGTCAACGAGGCCTGGACCAAGATCGACAAGCCCGGCATTTATCGCGGCCAATGCGCCGAGCTGTGCGGCAAGGACCACGGTTTCATGCCCATCGTGGTCGAGGTCAAGAGCAAACCCGACTATGAAAAATGGCTGGGCGAACGCAAGGCTGAAGCCGCGCAGCTCAAAGAGTTGACCAGCAAGGAATGGACCCTGGAAGAACTCAAGGAACGTGGTGACAAGATCTACCACACCACCTGCGTAGCCTGTCACCAGGCCGAAGGCCAAGGCCTGCCACCGATGTTCCCAGCGCTCAAGGGCTCGAAGATCGCCACCGGGCCGAAGGCCGATCACCTGAGCATTGTCTTCCACGGCAAACCGGGGACCGCCATGGCCGCATTCGGCAAGCAATTGTCGGAGGTCGATATCGCCGCCGTCGTGACCTATGAACGAAACGCCTGGGGCAACAACAAGGGCGACATGGTCACGCCTAAAGAAGTGCTGGAACTCAAACAGGCGGAAAGCAAATGAGCCGGCCTGACGTGTGTTCCCGCAACCGGTCGGGGCTCATCGCCCCGCGCCGTCCAGCCCATCCGTTCGAAGGAGACAGGACATGAGTGCTGTGATCGATGACCACGGCCATGCCGGCGCCGACCACGCCCACGGCCCCGCCAAGGGTCTGATGCGCTGGGTACTGACCACCAACCACAAGGATATCGGCACGCTGTACCTGTGGTTCGCCTTCTCCATGTTCCTGCTGGGCGGCTCGTTCGCCATGGTGATCCGCGCCGAGCTGTTCCAGCCCGGCCTGCAGATCGTGGAACCGGCATTCTTCAACCAGATGACCACCATGCATGGCCTGGTGATGGTCTTCGGCGCGGTGATGCCGGCCTTCGTCGGCCTCGCCAACTGGATGATCCCGTTGATGATCGGCGCGCCGGACATGGCCTTGCCGCGCATGAACAACTTCAGCTTCTGGTTGTTGCCGGCCGCATTCCTGCTACTGGTGTCCACGCTGTTCACCGCCGGCGGCGGGCCGAACTTCGGCTGGACCTTCTACGCCCCGCTGTCCACCACCTATGCGCCGGAAAGCGTGACGTTCTTCATCTTCGCCATCCACCTGATGGGGATCAGCTCGATCATGGGCGCGATCAACGTGATCGCCACCATCCTCAACCTGCGCGCCCCCGGCATGACCCTGATGAAAATGCCGCTGTTCGTCTGGACCTGGCTGATCACCGCGTTCCTGCTGATCGCGGTGATGCCGGTGCTGGCCGGTTGCGTGACGATGATGCTGATGGACATCCATTTCGGCACCAGCTTCTTCAGTGCCGCCGGCGGCGGTGATCCGGTGCTGTTCCAACACGTGTTCTGGTTCTTCGGACACCCCGAGGTGTACATCATGATCCTGCCGGCCTTCGGTGCCGTCAGCTCGATCATCCCGGCGTTCTCGCGCAAGCCGCTGTTCGGCTACACCTCGATGGTCTACGCCACGGCGGCCATTGCGTTCCTGTCGTTCATCGTCTGGGCGCACCACATGTTCGTGGTGGGCATTCCACTGGTGGGCGAGCTGTTCTTCATGTACGCCACCCTGCTGATCGCCGTGCCCACCGGGGTGAAGGTGTTCAACTGGGCCAGCACCATGTGGCAGGGCTCGCTGACCTTCGAGACGCCGATGCTGTTCGCCGTGGCGTTCGTGATCCTGTTCTCCATCGGTGGTTTCTCCGGGCTGATGCTGGCCATCGCCCCGGCGGACTTCCAGTACCAGGACACTTACTTCGTGGTCGCGCATTTCCATTACGTGCTGGTGCCCGGCGCGATCTTCGGGATCTTCGCCTCGGCCTACTACTGGCTGCCGAAATGGACCGGCCACATGTACGACGAAACCCTCGGCAAGCTGCACTTCTGGCTGTCGTTCATCGGGATGAACATGGCGTTCTTCCCCATGCACTTCGTCGGCCTGGCGGGCATGCCCCGGAGGATTCCGGATTACAACCTGCAATTCGCCGACTTCAACATGGTGTCGTCCATCGGCGCGTTCATGTTCGGCACTACGCAGATCTTCTTCCTGTTCATCGTGATCAAGACCATCCGCGGCGGCGAGCCGGCACCGGCCAAGCCGTGGGATGGGGCCGAAGGGCTGGAATGGAGCGTGCCGTCGCCGGCGCCGTATCACACCTTTACTACGCCGCCGGAAGTGAAATGAGATGACACATAGGCCTCCTGTGGGAGCGGGCTTGCTCGCGAAACGGCCGACGCGGTCTGACGGAAATACCGCGTTATCGTTCTTCGCGAGCAAGCCCGCTCCCACAGGGTCCGGTGCACGGGATGGAAACCATGGCTGATTCGATTTCGATGAAAAAACTGGTCACCCGCCTGATGATCGTGGTGGTGGCGATGTTCGTCTTCGGTTTTGCCCTGGTGCCGATCTACGACGTGATGTGCAAAGCGTTCGGCATCAATGGCAAGACCGCCGGGCAGTACGAGGGCGAGCAGGTGGCCGATGCATCGCGGCAGGTTCGCGTGCAGTTCCTGTCGACCAATGCGGTGGACATGCCCTGGGACTTCTACCCCAAGGGCGATCAACTGGTGGTGCAGCCGGGCGCGGTGAACGAGATGGTCTTCGTGGCCCACAACCCCACCGACCGGCCGATGAGCGCCCAGGCCGTTCCGAGCATCGCGCCGAGCACCGCGGCGGCGTATTTCCACAAGACCGAATGCTTTTGTTTTACCCAGCAAGTGCTGCAACCCGGTGAACGGATCGAAATGCCCATGCGCTTCATCGTCGACCGGGACATGCCCAAGGATGTGAAGCACCTGACGCTGTCCTACACGCTGTTCGATATCACCGCTCGTCATCCACCGGTGGCTCAAAACACTGAACGATAGCGTGCCCGATAAGGAGAACAATAAATGGCAACTCACGAACACTATTACGTTCCGGCCCAGAGCAAATGGCCGATCATCGCCACGGTCGGGATGTTCGTCACGGTGTATGGCCTGGCGACCTGGTTCAACGACCTGAAGGCGGCTCGACCGGAATCCCACGGCCCGCTGATCTTCTTTGTCGGCGGCCTGCTGGTGGCCTACATGCTGTTCGGCTGGTTCGGCGCGGTGGTCAAGGAAAGCCGCGCCGGGCTGTACAGCCCGCAGCTCGATCGCTCGTTTCGCTGGGGCATGAGCTGGTTCATCTTTTCCGAGGTGATGTTCTTCATCGCCTTCTTCGGCGCGCTGTTCTACGTGCGCCACGTCTCGGGACCGGCCCTGGGCGGCGAAGGCACCAAGGGCCTGGCCCATATGCTCTGGCCGAACTTCCAGTTCACCTGGCCCTTGCTGAACAACCCCGACCCGAAACTCTTCCCGGCCCCCAAGGAAGTCATCAGCCCCTGGGGCCTGCCGCTGCTCAACACCGTGTTGCTGGTCAGCTCCAGCGTCACGGTCACCATCGCCCACCACGCCTTGAAAAAAGGCCACCGTGGCGCGCTGAAGCTGTGGCTGGCGATCACCGTACTACTGGGTTGCGCGTTCCTGGGCTTCCAGGCTGAAGAATACATCCACGCCTACAAGGAACTGGGCCTGACCCTGGGCTCCGGGGTCTACGGCGCGACGTTCTTCATGCTCACGGGTTTTCACGGCGCCCACGTCACCATCGGCACGATCATTTTGTTCGTGATGCTGATGCGCATCATGCGCGGGCACTTCGACAACGAGCATCAGTTCGGCTTCGAGGCGGCGAGCTGGTACTGGCACTTCGTCGATGTGGTGTGGATCGGCTTGTTCATCTTCGTCTACGTGCTCTAGCGCTGTTTTTACCAGGGTGCGTGGGACACCAACTGGCCGCTGAAGAAGCCCCAGGCGATCAAGCCGACGGTGACAGCGGCCAGGCTGACCCGAATCGCCAGGGCGATCATCAGGCGATTGGAATCGCTTTCGTCCTTGACCAGAAAAAACAGGCCGCTGAACAGGCTGGTAACCGTGGCGATCAGCATCAGGACGATGGCTGCTTTTAGCATCAGGGACACTCCGGGGGGACGCGATGCACGTGAGTATAGCTTTCCCGTTCGATGACTTTCGGGCGGCACCATGAAAGGCTTCCGGCCGGGGCTCGTGCCGTCACTGGTGGTGGCCATTCTGGTGCCGGTGATGGTGTGCCTGGGCTTCTGGCAATTGAGCCGGGGCGAACAGAAGCGCGTGCTCATGGCGAACTACGCCGAGCGTCGCGTGGCGCTGCCGATGGACAGCGCCGAGCTGCAGCAGACGGCGGACCCGGCCTTTCGACCGGTGCAGCTCAGCGGTCAGTTCGACCCCGAGCACAGCATCCTGCTGGATAACCGCCAGCACGACGGCAAGGTCGGCGTCGAGTTGCTGCAACCCTTTCTCGACCACCGGACCGGGCTGTGGCTGCTGGTCAATCGGGGTTGGCTGCCGTGGCCGGACCGCCGCACCCCGCCGGCCTTCGACACCCCCGAACAGCCCCTGAACCTGGAGGCCTGGGTCTACGTCGCACCCGGCACCACGTTCCAGCTCCACGCCGACCCCAGCGGTGCACCGTGGCCACGCCTGGTCACCGCCATCGAGCCGGACAAGCTCTGGGCCGAGCTGGGCCGCCACGGTTTCGCCTATGAATTGCGCCAACAAGGCGGCCCCGGCGCCTACCGGACCGATTGGCCGGTGGTGAGCATGGGCCCGGAAAAACACCTCGGTTATGCCGTGCAGTGGTTCGCCATGGCGGCGGCGCTGTTCGGCCTTTTTCTTTATCTCGGATGGCATAACGCAGGGAGACACCATGGGAAGCGCCATGAATCCAACCAACACGTCTGAGGCACCCTCGGCCCACAGCCGCCGCAAGGGCCGTCTGCAATTGCTGCTGATCGTGTTCGGGGTCATCGGCCCGATGATCCTGGCCACCGGCATGTACAAATTCCAGTTCTGGGTGCCGGACAGCCGCAGCTACCACGGCGAACTGATCGGCACCGGTCAGACCCGCGCCGAGATCGGCGTACAGGCCGATGAACAGCGCTGGCAGATCCTCGTCACGGCGCCGAAGGAATGCTCGGTGGACTGCCGGCAACTGGTCTACCTGGCCCGGCAGGTGCAGATCGGCCTCGGCCGCGACGCCTCCCGCGCCAGCCATGCCCTGGCCATCGCCCAACCGCTGGATGCCGAGTACGACGCGCAACTGCAGCGCGAATACCCACAACTGCAACGCTACCCGCTGGACCTGCCGGTCTATCAGAAAGATGTCCAGAACACCGACGGCGCCCAGCTGTGGATCATCGATCCCCACAGCAACCTGGTGCTGCGCTACGACGCCCGGGTCAAGGGCAAGGACCTGCTCAACGACCTGCGCCACCTGCTGAAACTGTCGAACATCGGATGAGGGCATCGACATGGCCAAACCTGGATTTCGCCTCGCGCTGTTCGCCACGCTGCTGGCACTGATCGTCGTATTGCTGGGCGCCTACACCCGCCTGACTCACGCCGGCCTCGGTTGCCCGGACTGGCCCGGCTGCTACGGGTTCATCAGCGTGCCCAAGAGCGAAGCCCAACTGGCCCATGCCGAGCTGCATTTTCCCGACGCCCCGGTGGAAGCCCACAAGGGCTGGAACGAGATGGTCCATCGCTACTTCGCCGGGACCCTGGGCTTGATGATCGTAGCGTTGGCGGCACGGTCCTGGATGAACCGCCACCGCCCGGGCCAGCCATTGAAGTTGCCGTTGTTCCTGCTGGCGGTGGTTTTCGCGCAAGCGGCATTCGGCATGTGGACCGTAACCCTGAAGTTATGGCCGCAGGTGGTGACCGGACATTTGCTGGGCGGCTTCGCGACGCTGAGCCTGCTGTTCCTGCTCACCTTGCGACTGTCCGGGGTGCTGCCGGCGCTGACCGTGCCCAAGCGCTTGCAACACTGGGCCACGGCCGGGCTGCTGCTGGTGATCGGCCAGATCGCCCTGGGCGGCTGGGTCAGCTCCAATTACGCCGCGGTGGCCTGCATCGACTTCCCCACCTGCCACGGCCAATGGCTGCCACCGGCGGATTTCGCCAACGGCTTCCACCTGACCCAACACATCGGCCCGAACTACCTGGGCGGCCAACTGGACAGCGACGCCCGCACCGCCATTCACCTGACCCACCGCATCGGCGCGTTGCTGGTGACGTTGGTGTTGCTCGGGCTGGCCTGGCAGTTGAAAAGAGTGGGCATGACCCGCCTGGCAGGGCTGGTGCTGATTGCTCTGGCCGCGCAAATCACCCTGGGCATCAGCAACGTGCTGTTCCACCTGCCGCTGCCGGTGGCCGTCGCCCACAACGCCGGGGGCGCCGCGCTGCTGCTGACCCTGGTGCTGGTCAACTATCACGCCCGCACCAGCCTGGTCCGGGTCAAGCATCAGGTCCCGCTGCGCTGGCGGTTCAACCCGCATAAACACAGCGTCAGCCCCATCACCATTAAAGGAGAGATGCCATGGCAACCCTGACCGGTACACGCCACAGCCGGGCGATCTGGCGCGATTACCTGGAGCTGACCAAACCGAAAGTGGTGGTGCTGATGCTCATCACCTCACTGGTGGGCATGTTCCTCGCCACCCGCGCCGGGGTGCCGTGGACGGTGCTGGTGTTCGGCAACCTGGGCATCGCCCTGTGTGCCGGCGGCGCAGCGGCGGTCAACCACGTGGTGGACCGACGCATCGACGCCGTCATGGCCCGCACCCACAAACGCCCCCTGGCCGAAGGCCGCGTCTCCCCCGTCGCCGCCCTGACCTTCGCCCTGGCGTTGGCCGTGGCCGGGCAAGCGTTGCTACTGGCCTTCACCAACCCGCTGACCGCCTGGCTGACCCTGGCCTCGTTGCTCGGTTACGCGGTGGTCTACACCGGCTTCCTCAAACGGGCCACACCGCAAAACATCGTCATCGGCGGCCTCGCCGGCGCCGCACCGCCGCTGCTGGGTTGGGTCGCCGCCACCGGCCACGTCAGCGCCGAACCGCTGTTGCTGGTGCTGATCATCTTCGCCTGGACCCCGCCGCACTTCTGGGCCCTGGCGATCCACCGCAAAGAGGAATACGCCAAGGCCGACATCCCGATGCTGCCGGTCACCCACGGCGAGCACTACACCAAAATCCATATCCTGCTCTACACCCTGGTGCTGCTGGCGGTGAGCCTGATGCCGTTCGTGATCCAGATGAGCGGCCTGCTCTACCTGGTTTGCGCCCTGGTACTCGGCGCCCGGTTCCTGCAATGGGCCGTGGTGTTGTACCGTGGCAGTCGGCCGCACGCGGCGATCAACACGTTCAAGTACTCTATCTACTACTTGTTCCTGCTGTTCATCGCCCTGCTTGTCGATCACTACTTATTGTTGAGCCTATGACCCGAACCCAGAAAACCGTCTTCATCCTCGTGGCCGTGATCGCACTGATCCTCGGCCTGACCATCAACAAGGTGCTGACCGGCAAAGGCCAGGGCGACCAAACGGCCCTGATCGACGCCGGCATCATCCTGCTGCCCCAGGCCCGCACCCTGCCGGACGTGAAAATGACCGACCAGGACGGCCAGCCCGTGGCAGTGGATGGTTTGAAGGATAAATGGAGCCTGCTGTTCTTCGGCTACACCTTCTGCCCGGACATCTGCCCCA
Organism: Pseudomonas sp. SJZ074; assembly: GCF_007828215.1. Taxonomy (GTDB): domain Bacteria; phylum Pseudomonadota; class Gammaproteobacteria; order Pseudomonadales; family Pseudomonadaceae; genus Aquipseudomonas. The sequence continues at coordinate 41,536 of NZ_VIUE01000008.1, forward strand.
CCACCCTCGCCCAACTGCGCCAGATCAAGAGCGAGTTGCCAAAAGAGGCTGTGGATAAGTTGCAGATTGTACTGGTGAGCGTCGACCCGAACCGCGACACGCCCAAGCAGCTCAAGCAGTACCTGGGGTACTTCGATCCGCAGTTCAAAGGCCTCACTGCTTCATCCATCGAAGACCTGCAAAAACTGGCGAATGCAGTGAGCATACCGTTCATCCCGGCGGACACCAGCAAGCCCAACTACACGGTTGATCACAGTGGCAACCTCGCAGTGATCGGGCCGGACGGTACCCAGCGCGGCTTCATTCGCGCGCCGTTGAACAACCAGAAGCTGGTGGCGCAGTTGCCGGAGATGCTCAAGCGCAAATAGCACCTCCAGAGGCATACCGCTCAGCCAAGCCATGCCGATCCCTTGTGGTGAGGATTCATTGTTGTAGGGAACCTCATTGTGGCGAGAGGATTTATCCCCGCTGGGCTGCGCAGCAGCCCCCAAAAAGCTGAATGCGATCTACATGGCACAACGCGATGGCCGGGTTCAGGGCGAGGGGCGACAGACCTCCAGCCCCCAATCTCTCTGTGGGAGCGGGCTTGCTCGCGAAAGCGGCGGCTCAGCTTGCATCAATATTGAACGTGCCGCCCTCTTCGCCAACAAGCCTGCTCCCACACAGAATGCTGGTGAACACAGCCTCTGCAACAACCCCCAATCCCTGTGGGAGCGAGCCTGTTCGCGATGAAATCGACACGGTTCCAGACCAAACTAAGTCCCCCGCATCGCCGGTAAACCCGGTTCCTACAGCCCCCACCTACACACCTCCACCAACCCACGAATCCTTGCGCCTTTGCCTACAACTGCGCCAGAATCCGCCCGCTTGTGCGCCTTGTCCCTGGGTTCTATTGTCGTTCCTGCCACTGCCCATCAGTGGTCGGGTTTAGTAGCCCGGTTCACATCACGGCTGTACAAGTCTCATCAGACAGGCATTAGCCTATTCTCGATGGTGGCTGTGCGCATGGCGCCTTCGGGCGCGCCGGGTTTGGTGTGATCACCGGTCTACTAACTTGCGCACAGCCGCCTCCATCCGTTTAGTAGCGAAATGGTGCGGCCCCATTAGAGGATCACACCAATGTTCAAAGTAACTCCAAACCCACCAGAAACAGACCCCACCACACAGTCCGCAAAAGCCAAGGCCAAGAAGCAAGAAGAAACCACCAAACGCGTGCTCGATCACTACTTGCTGCCGAAGCCGGATCAATCCAAAGACGAACCGAAACCGGGGCAGGTTTTCACCGTTGTGAAAGGCCTCGATAACGAATGCATGCTCGCCAACCTCAGTGAAACGCTGGCTTCGGCTGATGCCATGGTGACTGATCTGGCGTTTGACCTGGATGGTTCGCGGCGTCATTTGGCGCTGGGGATTCAGCAGATGATTGAGCTGAGTTCGTTGTTGGCGAATCGGGTGTTGGATAATGTGGAGCCGGGGCAATAGTATCTTCCCCAATGAAAAAGCCCGACGTTTTGCGTCGGGTTTTGGTTGTTCCGTTCAAGAAGCCGCGAGTATTGCCACACTTTTTCATATTTCCCCTTCACCGTTCTCTCTAGCGATAGGCTACAACGGCCAAAAACGGCTCTTGACTCATGAGACCTTATTTTCAGTTTTGGTCTGTAACTCGATTACGGAGATCAGTAGCTATATCGCCGGTACGCTAGACGTTGGCTTTAGTTACGCATACAACGTCTTTTAAATTCGTGGCGTAAAGCGTAGCGTTGGAGCTAAATGAGTTTGTCTCCAATGGAAAATGTCACTATGCCAATTGCGCTAACTGTCTTCGGCGTTGAAGCCGATGGACTTGATCCAATGCTTGCCCGCGTAATGTTGAGAACCGTACGCGGGCCAGGAACCTACCCTGACCCTAAATTGCCACAGGGTACGATAACCGATGGGACTTTTCGTACGAAAATCTCAGAAAGCGAGCTTACGCTCGTCACTTGGGATAAAGTCTTATCTGACGTCGAAGAGCACTTGGTTGAGAATCAGTTCGTTAAAGGACATTTTTTAATTCCAGAAGAATGCCCGATTGCAGGTGGACGAATGATAATAGGTCATCCATTTTGGCCAACAATAGTTGGAGAAATAAACCAAAGAGCGAGGATCACCGGAACTGGTCTTCTATTGCGAAAAGGTATCGTAGCCGAATCACTTCTGACTGATCTGAACGACGCACTTAATAATAGACTAAAGCCGGGAGCAGCACAGAAGGCATTATTGGCCATTAGCCTAAAACTTGACGAATTGTCGGGTATGGAAGACGCTCTGAAAGCACGAACACCAATTGGAGTCATCGAATATTTTTTCCGCACAGCCGGGGCGGGAGGCATTGACGGCCCGCTATTCGAAATTGTTCCGAAAAAACCAGATTTTCGAACCAACGAACCGATGCTTCAGGTAAATGTGCGTCGGTTCGCAGCACCGCTCGACCTCACATTTAAATTGCAGGTCACCCTGAAGAATTACGATGAAGTGATTCGCTCGACACTCATCGAGATCAAAGCTGGAATGTCAGAAATGACGTTCTCGGCCCCTATCCATATAACCGATGTCTCACTCTCAGTATTCGATAGCATTGGCGAATTAGCAGACCAGTTAAGCGTCCAGTTTATTCAAGGTACTGATTTCGGTCTTTCAATATTGGGTGCAACTGATAAGCTCCCTCCATTATTTCCAGGAAACTCCAATAGCCGCGACCTTGAAAGCCGAGTTCGAGTTCATACAATGGCGTTCGCAGGACCGTCTATCGATAATCGCTCTGGCGGTCTGGACTTGCTTCGAAAACAGAAAGCTAGCATTGCCGCATTAATAGGACCAGATCTGACCGGGGCGGAAAATGTTTGGTTTGAGAAAGGAGTCGAAAGCCAGGTAGAAGTGATTCGCTGGATCAAGAAAAAAATCGAGCAACCGGGAGTAACTACCGCATATCTTATCGATCCTTATTTAGGAAGCGAAGCGGTCAAACGAGTCATAGCTCGCCAAGGAAACGAGACCGCTGAATTGCTAATTTTGGTTTCACCAGGTGATATAAATCCCGACGCGGCAAAAGCAAGCACAACCAACAAAAAAACTTATCTAGAAAGCCTTAAATCCACGCTGAATGAATGGGCGCCTCAGTTGACCGGCAGCATTTCTGTGGTGCATATAAAGCGAGGAAACGGTTCGGAGCAAGCATTCCATGACCGATATTTATGTACCATTGATCAAAAAGGCAATCCAACAACTTACATGCTATCAAACAGCCTGAGTAAAGCAGCTGGCTATTGGCCGTTCGCCATCTGCGAGCTTAATAAAATTATGTCACGACAAGTTCATGCGTACATTCTAAATCTACTGAATGGTAACTCTAGCAATAAAAATCTCCAGGCAGAGCTGATTTGGAGAAAGGAAAAAATTAGTGATGCCCCCCTAGGTAGGCACTCTCGATTTAATCATTTGGAGTCTGAACCCGATTGGAAGCCGGCCAAGGACTTCTTGTCTGATATCTTTAACATCATTATTCGAAACTCAAAGTACGAGCCCGAAATTGACGCACGCCTTAAAGCGTTCTTGGGTATTTGGCCGGAGAGCAAGGATGAGGAGCGTCTAGCGAAAGAGCTTTTCAAGGTTGTTAGTCATCGTGAAGCTATCGTGGTCTTCGTTTCCCAACTGCTCAGAGCTAATGGTCGAGACAAGATTGCGGACTATTTGGACAACAAACTCCTTGATCGCTTTCTTGAACAGCTCCCCGGCCTTCATCAGAATGGTAGATGGTTCGTTCCATCCGAAGCGCGACAATCCGTCCTAGATAGTCTCGGAAGAACCGTTGCTCGCAAGCAGAACGCAAGTAATTTTGTACGCGCTAAGCTTAATTCGAAAATCCACGAACTCATTACTATGATTGAAACCCAACGCAACGATCGCTCCGCAGAAGCGCTTCAAGTTGCCCTATCTCTGGCAACTATCGCTTTACAGGTTGTAATTCATGCAGAAGATATGGATGAGAGGTTTCGTAAAGGCATCGCCATTGACTACATTTACTGTCTTGGACGAATAATGCGATCAGATACCGCCGCCAGTATGTTTGTATCTCACGAAATTATATTTCCCGAATGGGTAGAAGATCTAACTGCTGTATCAAAAAAACTTGCGAGGGCGCGACTTGCTCTGGGCGAGCTATTGGATGCAGCTATAACACAAGTAAAAAATGATTTATGGGTTGCCTCCATCTTCAAGGAATCGATAACGGATGCACTAAATGCCCCGTACGGCTAATCGCTTACCCAACTCAGCAAGACCGAAAATAGTGAGCAATTTCATTTAGGAATCAAGACATGGAACAAGGTCTTCACGCACATCGCTCTTAGAGTAAAGCGGATAAGGGGACGGATTTATTTTTAGAGTGCATCTGTCCCCTTTGCTTTTTCATGGCAATAGCAACAAGTATCCCGCTCACCCACAGACCAGATGCCTCTCGACCAACCTCGCCACCTCATCCGCATGCGTAAAACCCAAACTGTGATCAGCATCAGGGAAAACATGTAACTCCGCATGGGGCAAAAGCTGAGCAAGGCGCTGGCCGACGCAAACGGGGCTGATCGGATCCGCATCGCCCCAGAGGAGCAACACTGGCATACGCAACTCAGCCAATCGCAACGTGAGGTCGGTGCGATCGTCGAGAAACCACCTCGGCAGCGTCGGGTTGGCGGCAGCAAAGGCCGGGCGCCAATCGTGCGCGTCCAGATCAGACATATCCACCCCGCCAGAGGTGACGGTCAGTATCAGGTGAGTGACCAGCTCGGGGCGTTCAAGCGCTGCAAGCACAGCGACGATACCGCCCATGGATTGCGCAACCAGCGCTGTGGGTCGGTCGATCTCGGCCAGGACGCGAGTCGCCAGATCTTCCATACCGGTTATGCCAGGTGCGGGAGGCGTGTTTCCAAAGCCGGGCCAGCCGATATGAACCTGCTGCGCTGGGTGGGTCAGGCGTTCGGCAACCGGATGCCAGAATCGGGTGTTGCCTGAGGCGCCGGGGAGGTATAGGAGTTTTGTGGGGGGTGCAGGCACGGGTTCGGTCCTTGAAGGTGAAATTGAAAGAGTCAGTGATCCATCGGCAGGGGAACCACTCGCAGCCCCATGGCGGACATCCGAACAGCTAGGCCGTATGATTTGTTTCATTGCCGATAAGAACAGACATTGCAGTCGAGAGAAAAGATGAGCGACGAGTTTAGCTACGTCTGGCTATTGCCACTGCTTGAAAAGCCTTTCGAGGTGGCGGCGCTCGATTTGCCTGACGCAGTAAAAACCTTGGGGATAAAATACACGCTACCCACCGAGATAGCGTTGCAACCATTGGTGGTCACAGCACTGGCTTCACATTCGAAGTACTGGGCAGGACTGGCGCTCCGATGGTTGGAAGAGGGCTTTCCCTTGGATTTGGAACTGAGCCAACTCTTGGCTCATTGCGCCGAGAATCGGGCGCTGCCTCAATCTCACCGTCACAGGGCATGTAAGCTTGCCTGCCTGGCGGGAAATGGCAGCTGAGCTAGAAAGCAGAGACGGCCTTTTAATAGTATTCGCGTGCTTGCTCCTGCTTCTCCACCTTCTATGAGCCAATCCAGGATCTGACCACCGCACCTCCAAGCCACATATCCTTGCGCCTTTGCCTACAACCACACCAGAATCCGCCGGCTTTTCAGCCTTGCCCTCGGGCTCTATCGTTTCCATAACACTGGTCGAGCCGGTATCGATGACACTCCGGCATGCTAGCTCCCTCGGGAAAGTCATAGGCCCGACCGCATCAAGCTTTCGGCAGCTAGCTTTGGTGGCTGATGTTCACAGGTACACACCGTCTATATACTCAAATCATGGAACGTATCCAATCAATCAATCTCGCGCGGATAGACTGGTGTTGTACCGATCACGGTATTACGCGGGACGAGCTCGCCCGTGAGATCGATATAGCACCTGCCATTTTTGGAAAAGTAATGGCCGGCGAGACGGGACTGACCTTCAACCAGTTGCGTAAGCTGGCGGCCTTTTTCGGGCGAGGTACCTTATTTTTCATGGAGCCAGGGCCAGTCAACGAGGCAAAGGTGCACTCGCCGCAGTTCCGCACCTTGAGCAATCAGAAACCGGAACTTTCGCACCGCCTGAAGCTGCTGGTTGAGAGAGTGGAGCGTCAACGCGCAGTGTTCCTTGCACTACGTGAGGAGCTTGATCCGACGGAGGTCGTACGCTTCTCGCCGCCCGACCTGGCAGGCCTTAGCATTCCTGACGCGGCCAGCCGTGTGCGTGAATGGCTGGGGTTGGCGAACCGTAACAATTTCGACAGTTATCGTAAGGCCATCGAAGCGCGCGGCCTGTTGGTCTTCCGCAGCAATGGCTACACCGGTAAATGGCAGATTGCGAAAGAAAGCCCGATTCTCGGTTTTTCGCTCTACGATCCTGAATGCCCGGTAATCGTCATCAAGAAACAAGATGCAGATACCCGCCAAAGCTTCACGTTAATACATGAGTTGGGGCACCTACTTATCCATCGTGCAAGCTCGATTGACGATGAAGAGGATTTGTATTCGGCGAACGATGAAGAGCAAGAGGCGAATGCCTTTGCAGGCCATCTGTTGGTCCCCGATCGGTTTCTGCTAAGCATTCATGACAATGAGCGCCCTATTGAGGCGGCCGAATTTGATAGCTGGCTGGAACCACAACGCAGGGCGTGGGGTGTGAGCGGCGAGATGATCCTACGGCGTCTGATGGATGCCGGACGTTTGCCAAGCGAAGCCTATGCCGCATACCGGCGGTGGAACACGCAACGAGTGATGCCTGAAAAAGAGGGTGGCAGCCGAGAGCACCGCAATCGCGAACCCCGGCATATTTTTGGCGATGGTTACGTGCGCACAGTGCTGGATGCCATGAACGCTCGTCGTATCACTCTCGCCAAGGCAAGCAGCTATCTCGACAACCTTAAGATCTCGGACCTGCACAAGCTGGAACGCTTCTATGCAGGTGTTTGATGCCTCATCCATGCTTTACGCGTGGGATAACTACCCTATCGCGCAGTTTCCGGGTCTTTGGGTATGGATGGCGGACCGAGTGATGCAAGGGGTGATTCGGATGTCCGAGGTTGCCGCCGAAGAGGTTGGACACAAAGCACCGGAGTGCGTGACTTGGCTGAAGGATTCAGGTCTGCAAAAGATGCCTGTGACCGAGGCGATCCTGTTGGAAGCCTTTCGTATCAAAGGATTGCTCGAGATCGAAGAAGACAAATACGGTGCTGGGGTCGATGAAAACGATCTATACATCATTGCTACCGCGAAGCTCGATGGCTGCGAGTTAGTCACGGATGAGGCGTTTCAGCCTTCTGCGAACAAGCAAAAGCGCAATTGGAAAATTCCTGCTGTTTGCAACATGGAAAGTGTGCAAACCCCTTGGATCAACTTCCTCGACTACATCAAACGATCCCAAGCGGTTTTTGGGTGATGACTTCAAGTGATTGAGTACAAAATGGGACGGATTTCCCCCTTCCCTATCAAACCGCCGAAGCCTCAACCTCTCTAGAACGCCAGGCAAAAGCCAGTAGAAAAGGGGACAGATTTTTTCAAGAAATAAACTGGCGCTTATATCTCGCGACCTTCTCAGGAAACAACTCTTCGTAAAGAGGACGAGGAATGCCGAGAATGTTTATCTCGATCAATTCGGGCAGAAGCTCTTCCGAGTAGTCCAGAATGCCAATGCCAGCACATGGAATAACCAAGCCCGCTCCGGTTTGAGCACAAAGCGCTAAAGCCGATTGATCAAGGTGATTTGCGCGGCATTCTTGCTGGATAGCCTGGTACCCATCGGCTGGGACGAATTGACCGAAAGCAACGCCCATTGGAGGATCTCCATCCTCCAGGGCTGAATAGCCCACCAAAACCGGTCCGCTGTAGATTGAAAATCGCGCCAATTGATTGCCCTTCCTTGCCGAGTAAGTCGGACATTACAGATTTCGTCACTTGCCTGCGAAAAAGCGAGGGCCTGCCATGCTCTGCGTCAGCCGAAACAGGCAATCACGAACGGCCGTTTTGCCACTTGCGTTTCCTTTCAGCCAACTCGCTCAAACCTACGAGTCAGGCGCTTGCGTCATTCATCAGTTGGCGCCAGACCTGCAATGGCCACCTGAATAATTATGGGCATGTACGTCTCCAGTCAGATCTTGATGGTCAACATCGAGAGGTCGCGTTGCGGGCCGCTACCCGCCGTTGACCTGCGCCTCAATGCCGACCAATACATCGCCCGCATGGTAGGTGGGTAAGATTTCATTGGATAGAACTCTGTAGCGACAAACTGGGCTGCTACGCTCAAAGAGCGGCTAAAAGCAGTGCCGTCTTCTGGACCCCCACTGCCACCGCGCTCGGAACTCTCCCCATGAAACCACTCTATCTAGCCCTATCGCTTTGCTGTCTCTCACACCCTGCCCTGGCTGAAACCCTCACCTTCGCAACATGGAACCTGGAATGGCAACGGTCGGTTCCCCTCAGCCAGCGTGAGTTCGAGGAGTGCACCCAAATCAAGGCTGCTGATCGCGAGCGACTTGAGGAAACACACCCCTACCGCTGGGAATGCAAATCACCGGCGCAGATAGCGGATCTGAAGACCGTGGCGGCAAAGCTGAATGCCGACGTGATTGCCGTGCAGGAAGTCGAGAGTTCTGAGGCGCTGCAGCAGATCTGGCCGAAGGATCAGTACGATTTCTACGTGAACATGCAGAGCCCCTGGATACAGCGCACTGGGTTTGTTGTCCGCAAATCCAGCAGGCTTGAGGTTGGAAGGCTCGGCGATGTTCGTCCACTTGGAGAGGCCTTCAAGAGTCATGCTCGCCATGGTGCGGAGTTACCCGTCACGATCAAAGGCATGACCCTCAAGCTTTTATCCGTACACCTCAAAAGTGGCTGTCCTGACCATGCGTTGAACAGTGGGTATGCGACCGAGAGTGATAAGGCTAGCGGGGTCGTCACCTGCGATGTGCTTAGAAGGCAAGCACCTGCCTTGGAAGCCTGGCTCGATAAGGCAATCCAGTCCGGCGCTTCCGCAATGCTTATTGGCGATTTCAATCGTCGATTTGATACTGCGGTTGAACACGAAACAGCACCTGACGTGAGTCTTTTTGCCGGACTTTCAGATGGCGAGCCGACCGCTGCCAAGTTGTTTCGCCCAACCGAAGGTTATGAGGCCCTGCCCGAATGCCGGGGCGGAGGCTCTAAATGGTTGATTGATCATGCGTTGATGAGCAGCGAATTGAGAAAGCACTATGTGGCCGGGTCGTTATCGGAGTTTCCTGTGCCGATGAAGGGCTCTGATCATTGTCCGGTTGTTTTCAGGATGAGGTTCTAAGCAGTAGATTGATTGGGCCATAACCTGTGGGAGCGAGCCTGCTCGCGATTGCGGTTTGTCAGTTGACGGGGATGTCGGCTGGCAGGGCCCCATCGCGAGCAGGCTCGCTCCCACAGGGGGAATGGGGTTTGATCTTTAATTGAGCGGCGTTTTTGGAGCACTTCGCAATAAAACCCCCGGCGTCCCGCGCCGGGTTTTTTAGTCAGTACACGATCATCATTTGGAACTGGCCTGCGCTGCTTCAACGATCAGCGCCGCAACCTTATCCGGATTGGACGCCATCACCACATGGGAGGCGCCTGGGACGGTGACGGTCTTTTTCGAGCCCGCACGGTCGGCCATGAACTTCAGGGCAGCTTCGGGGATGTTCTTGTCCGCCGAACCGTAGATGAACCAGGACGGCAGTTTTTTCCAGGCCGGGTCGCCGGAGGCTTCCTTCAAGGCTGCCTCGCTGATGGGCCGTTGTGTAGCGGCCATCAGTGCGGACTCGGCCACAGGAACGTCGGCGGCGAACTGTTGGCCGAATTTGTCCTGCTGGATGTAGAGGTCCTTATTGCCGTCGTCCAACGGCACCGGAGCGGCCAGGGTCGGCCCAAGGGTGCTGCCAGGGTAGCGACCGGACAGTTCGATGGCGGTTTCACCTTTGTCCGGGGCGAAGGCTGCGACGTAGACCAGCGCCTTGACCCGTGGGTTGTCATGCACGGCGTTGGTGATCACGGTACCGCCGTAAGAGTGACCCACCAGGATCACCGGGCCGGCGGTGTGCTCGACGATGTCGGCGACATAATCGGCGTCCTGCTTCACGCCGCGCAGTGGGTTGGCTGCTGCCACCACAGGGTAGCCCTGGTTCAACAGCCGGGCAGCAACGCCATTCCAACTGGACGATTCGGCGAAGGCGCCATGTACCAGCACGACGGTGGGCTTGGTGGCGTCGGGCGGCGTGGCGGCGGTACCAGGAGGGGAGGTCAGCGCCAATGCAGCGGTGAGGGTGGCGGCCAAGAGCGATTTGATATTGAACATGATCATTCCTTTTCATTTAGGGGTATGTGGTGCTCATGGGCGGCACATGAGCGGGGGCGATGGATTTACTGGCCCAGGAAGGCCAACGGTTGGGGCGGTCCTTGTGAGCGTCGTCAGGCGGTGGCGCGAATGGCGCTGCGCAGGCCCTCGACCAGGTCGGGTTGGACAGCGACTGCCGTGATGCTCATCGCCGCCACCAGGGTTGCGAGCAGGCCGAAACAGCTGCCAGCACTGGGGGCGATAGGATGGGATATGCATGGCAAGTTCTCCTGCGGTCAGCGCTCGCAGTTCGGGGGATCCGATGGCGAGTCGATGGGGAGAACTCTTGCAAGGGCATGTATACCGACTGTGTTCGACAACCGGCGGTTATGCGTTCTTTTGAATCTGTGAATGCGCTGGATACAGTGGCTTACAAATGCACGCCCTTGCATCTGGCCGGTGGCCGGTAGCGGCTGCACTTCATATGCAGCCCAGCGGGACGTGCAACCAGCGTGGCCTACCGATTGCGACGGTCAACCGCCGGGCGATGGCCAGGCCCAGACCAGCGCCACCGGTGCTGCGATTGCGTGAGCTTTCCATCCGATAGAACGGCTTGGCCACCTCCTCCAGGACCGCCTCGGGAACACCCGCTCCCGTGCGTCATCCAGCAAGCGCTGACCCAGCCCGAGATCAAGCCAGAGCCCAGCCAGAACAGCAGCGATTGTATCGCTGTGTATCGCAACCCACCTCAGATACGTAACGCATCCAACCGAGGTGTTTTTCGACACAGCCGAGATACCTCACCGGCCTTTAATGAGCTCCATCGAGACAACATGAGTCGCCTCGATGAAACCATCGAACTCATTGAAGGAAAACGACCATGAAACTGAAAACCATCGCTACCGCTTGCCTGATCTCTGCCCTGAGCGCCGCCGCATTACCCGCCTTGGCCCAGGACAAAGCCGCCAGCGAAGCCTACGCCTACGGCACCCACCCGGACATCAAGCACGTGGTCTCGCTGAGCGAAGACAGCGGCCAGACCTGCGGCTTGGTGAATGCGCAGATCAACTACCTCGATTCGATGGGTGATCAGCGCGCCCTGACGTACCTCAAGCATGCAGCCAGCTGCAACAACGAAGGGAACTGAGCTTCACGGCACGCATTAACGCCCGCAATCATCGTGCACACAGGAGTCAATATGAAAAAACTCAAGACCTACCTGAGCGCTTTTGCCCTCTCACTGGGCGGCATGGCTGTTCATGCCAATGCCGCCAGTGAGCCCAACCGGGGCAACAGCGGACTCTGCTACCAGCTCACTCCGTTGGGGCAAACTCCCCCGCCACGAGCGGTTGGCCTTTGAAGGTGTTGTGGGGGTGTCAGGGGTGACGGTCCAGTTTCTTGAGGAATACCGTCATCTCCTTTTCGGCCTGTTTGTCGCCATGGGCGCGGGCGGCTTCCAGGCCTTGTTCCCAGGCTTGGCGCGCTGCCGACAAGTCACCCCGGCCCTGATGAGCCTTGCCCAACAGTTTCCAGGCGGCCGAATACTTGGGGTCGAGCTCGACGCAGCGTTGCAGGTGTTCGGCGGCGCGGGGGAATTCGTTGAGATCGAGATAGCCCTTGCCCAGGCCAAAGCGCAGCAGTGGGTTATCCACACCCTTGGCGAGCATTTTTTCCAGGGATTCGAGCATGGGGCCTGTCCTTTTTGGCTGTTCCAGTGATTGAGCTGTTGGGAGTTTGACCGCTTTCGCGAGCAAGCCCGCTCCCACAGGGGTCTGGTGTTGTTCCGACAATTGTGAGCAACGCAGATCCATTGTGGGAGCGGGCTTGCTCGCGAAAGCAAGCGGTCAAGCACCGCATATCTTGGATCAGAAAAAGCTCAACCCCACATGGAACAGCTTCTCGACATCGCGAATGTGCTTCTTGTCCACCAGGAACAGGATCACATGGTCGCCGGTCTGGATCACGGTGTCGTCATGGGCGATCAGGACTTCTTCGTCGCGGATGATCGCGCCGATGGTGGTACCCGGAGGCAGGCCGATGTCGCGGATAGCGCGGCCGATCACTTTGCTGGACTTGGCGTCGCCATGGGCAATGGCCTCGATGGCTTCGGCCGCGCCACGGCGCAGGGAGTGCACGCTGACGATGTCACCGCGACGCACATGCGCGAGCAAGGTGCCGATGGTTGCCAGTTGCGGGCTGATGGCGATGTCGATGTCGCCGCCCTGGATCAAGTCGACGTAGGCCGGGTTGTTGATGATGGTCATCACTTTCCTCGCCCCCAGGCGCTTGGCCAGTAGTGACGACATGATGTTGGCTTCGTCGTCGTTGGTCAGGGCCAGGAAGATGTCAGCGTCGGCGATGTTCTCTTCCAGCAGCAGGTCGCGGTCCGAGGCACTGCCTTGCAACACCACGGTGCTGTCGAGGGTGTCGGAGAGGTAGCGGCAACGGGCCGGGTTCATCTCGATGATCTTGACCTGGTAGCGGCTTTCGATGGCTTCGGCCAGGCGCTCGCCGATCTGCCCGCCGCCGGCGATGACGATGCGCTTGTAGTTCTCGTCGAGGCGGCGCATTTCGCTCATCACCGCACGAATATTCGCCTTGGCGGCGATGAAGAACACCTCGTCGTCGGCCTCGATCACCGTATCGCCCTGGGGCAGGATCGGCCGGTCGCGGCGGAAGATGGCCGCGACGCGCATTTCCACATTCGGCATGTGCTCGCGTAGCTGACGCAGTTGCTGCCCCACCAACGGCCCGCCGTAGTAGGCCTTGATCGCCACCAGTTGCGCCTTGCTCTCGGCAAAGTCGATTACCTGCAAGGCGCCCGGGTGCTCGATCAGGCGCTTGATGTAGTTGGTCACCACCTGCTCGGGGCTGATCAATACATCCACCGGGATCGCTTCGTTGTCGAACAGATCGGCGCGGGTCAGGTAGGCCGCCTCCCGCACCCGAGCGATCTTGGTCGGAGTGTGGAACAGGGTGTGGGCGACCTGGCAGGCGACCATGTTGGTCTCGTCGCTGTTGGTGACGGCCACCAGCATATCGGCATCGTCCGCGCCGGCCTGACGCAGCACGGTCGGCAGGGAACCGCGTCCTTGCACGGTACGGATGTCGAGACGATCACCGAGGTCGCGCAGGCGTTCGCCATCGGTGTCGACCACGGTGATGTCGTTGGCCTCGCTGGCCAGATGTTCCGCTAGCGAACCACCGACCTGCCCTGCACCGAGGATGATGATTTTCATCCGTTCACTCCTATCGAATCGGTCTTAACCGCGTGCGGCGGCGATCTTGATCAGCTTGGCGTAGTAGAACCCGTCGTGACCACCCTCCTGGGCCAGCAGTTGGCGACCGTGGGGCTGCTTCAGGCCGGCCTGGGTGGCGATGTCCAGTTCCCGGGCACCGGGGGTGCGGGCGAGGAAGGCTTCGATCACTTCGGTGTTCTCGGTCGGCAAGGTCGAGCAGGTGGCATAGAGTAGGATGCCGCCCACGTCGAGAGTCTGCCACAGGGCGTCGAGCAGCTCGCCCTGCAGCAGGGCCAATGCGGCGATGTCGTCCGGCTGGCGGGTGAGCTTGATGTCCGGGTGACGGCGGATCACGCCGGTGGCTGAGCATGGGGCGTCCAGCAGGATGCGCTGGAACGGCTTGCCGTCCCACCAGGCCGCGGTGTCGCGACCGTCGGCGGCGATCAGCTCGGCGTCCAGGCCCAGGCGCTCGAGGTTTTCCTTCACCCGCACCAGGCGCTTGGCTTCCAGGTCCACCGCCACCACGCCGGCCAGCTTGGGCTCGGCTTCGAGGATGTGGCAGGTCTTGCCCCCCGGTGCGCAGCAGGCGTCCAGCACCCGTTGCCCAGGCGCCAGCTCCAGCAGGTCGGCGGCCAGTTGCGCGGCTTCGTCCTGGACGCTGATCCAGCCGTCGACGAAGCCCGGCAGGGCACGTACATCGCCCGGGGTTTCCAGCAGGATGCCATCGCGGCTGTACACGCATGGCCGGGCCGGGATGCCGGCCTCGCCTAGCAAGGCCAGATAGGCATCGCGGCTATGGTGGCGACGGTTGACCCGCAGGATCATCGGCGGATGGGCATTGTTGGCCGCGCAGATGGCTTCCCATTGCTCGGGCCAGAACGCCTTCAAGGCCTTCTGCAACCAGCGCGGGTGAGCGGTGCGCACCACCGGGTCGTGTTCCAGCTCCGCCAGCAGACTTTCGCTTTCCCGTTGGGCGCGGCGCAACACGGCGTTGAGCAAGGCCTTGGCCCAGGGTTTTTTCAGTTTGTCGGCGCAGCCCACGGTTTCGCCGATGGCGGCGTGGGCAGGCACGCGGGTGTAGAGCAGTTGATAAAGCCCCACCAGCAGCAACGCTTCGACGTCGGCGTCGGCGGCCTTGAACGGTTTTTGCAACAGCTTGGCCGCCAGGGCTGAGAGCCGTGGTTGCCAGCGAGCGGTGCCGAACGCCAGGTCCTGGGTGAAACCGCGATCACGGTCTTCGACCTTGTCCAACTGGGTCGGCAAGGAGCTGTTGAGCGATGCTTTGCCGCTGAGCACGGCGGCAAGCGCCTTGGCGGCGGCCAGACGCGGGTTCATGAAGCCTCCACCGCTTGGCCGAGGATGCTGCCGACGGCAAATTTCTCACGCCGGCTGTTGAACAAGTCGCTGAAGTTCAGCGCCTTGCCGCCGGGCAGTTGCAGACGGGTCAGGCACAGCGCCTGTTCGCCACAGGCCACGACAAGACCGTCCTTGCTGGCTTCGAGAATCTGCCCCGCAGCCCCCTTACCATCGGCGCACCTGGCGGCCAGTACCTTGACCGCTTCGCCGTTCAAGGTGCTGTGGCAGATCGGCCACGGGTTGAAGGCGCGTACCAGCCGCTCCAGTTCGACCGCCGGACGACGCCAGTCGATGCGGGCCTCATCCTTGTTCAATTTGTGCGCGTAGGTGGCGAGGCTGTCATCCTGCACTTGGCCTTCCAGGGTACCGGCAGCCAGACCGGCAATGGCCTCGACCACGGCCGGCGGGCCGATCAGCGCGAGGCGGTCGTGCAGGCTGCCGCCGGTGTCTTCGGCGCTGATAGGAGTGGTGACCTTGAGCAGCATCGGCCCGGTGTCCAGGCCCGCCTCCATGCGCATCACGGTCACGCCGCTCTCGGCATCGCCCGCTTCCACAGCGCGCTGGATCGGCGCCGCACCACGCCAGCGCGGCAGCAGCGAGGCGTGACTGTTGATGCAACCCAGGCGTGGGATGTCCAACACCACTTGAGGCAGGATCAGGCCATAGGCGACCACCACCATCAGGTCCGGTTTCAGCGCGGCCAGTTCGGCCTGGGCTTGCCCATCGCGCAGGGTCGGCGGCTGCAACACCTGCAAACCGTTTTCCAGGGCCAGTTGCTTGACCGGGCTGGGCATCAGTTTTTGCCCACGGCCGGCCGGCCGGTCCGGCTGGGTGTAGACCGCGATGATTTCATGGGGGCTGGCCAGCAGGGCCTTGAGGTGTTCGGCGGCAAACTCGGGAGTGCCGGCAAAGACGATGCGCAGTGGCTCAGTCATGGAAGCTCTCAATTAACAGCAGTCGCATAAAGAAAAAAGGCTTGCCGCGGCAAGCCTTTGAAAGGGGGCATCAAGCATTCTGGCGGTGAATCTTTTCCAGTTTCTTCTTGATCCGGTCGCGCTTGAGGGTCGATAGGTAATCCACGAACAACTTGCCGTTGAGGTGGTCACACTCATGCTGGATGCACACCGCCAGCAATCCTTCGGCGATCAGTTCGTAAGGCTGGCCGTCACGGTCCAAAGCCTTGATCTTGACCTTCTGCGGACGGTCGACGTTCTCGTAGAAACCCGGTACCGAGAGGCAGCCTTCCTGGTATTGCTCCATCTCGTCGGTGAGGGTTTCGAACTCGGGGTTGATGAACACCCGTGGCTCGCTGCGGTCTTCGGAGAGGTCCATGACGACGATACGCTTGTGCACGTTGACCTGGGTCGCGGCGAGGCCGATGCCTGGCGCTTCATACATTGTTTCAAACATGTCATCGACCAACTGACGCACTTCGTCGTCCACTACGGCCACCGGTTTGGCAATCGTGCGCAGGCGCGGGTCCGGAAATTCGAGAATGTTCAAAATGGCCATAAGCTTGATAAATGCACGTGTGAGGTAAAGTCGGGTGGCTGGCCTGGCGTGTCTCGGGATGCAGGCTACCGTTGTAAAACGTTGCTCTGAACGCTGCTTCTTAAAGCATAGCGCCTTGCGGAGCGAGCCATGGGGGCTCTGGCGTTTTACGCGAACGCACATGATAAAGGGATTCACCGCATGAGGAAATCACTACTCGCCCTGCTGCTCCTGGCCTCGGCCGGGATCGCGCACGGGCAAGTGCAACTTCGGGAAGGTTTCCCACAGCAATACACCGTGGTCGCTGGCGACACACTGTGGGACATTTCCGGCAAATACCTGCGCGAGCCGTGGAAATGGCCCGAACTCTGGCAGGCCAACCCGCAGATCGAGAACCCGAACCTGATTTATCCCGGCGATACCCTGTCACTGGTCTACGTCAATGGCCAACCACGGCTGACCCTCAACCGCGGCGCCTCGCGGGGTACCATCAAGCTGTCGCCGCGTATCCGCAGCTCACCGGTGGCCGATGCCATTCCGAGTATCCCGCTGCAAGCCATCAACAGCTTCCTGCTGAGCAACCGCATCGTCGACACGGCCGAGGATTTCAACAAGGCGCCCTACGTCGTCGCCGGCAATGCCGAACGGGTGCTCAGCGGCGCCGGGGACCAGATCTTCGCCCGCGGCGCATTCGCCACAGACCAGTCGAGCTACGGCATCTTCCGCCAAGGCAAGGTCTACACCGATCCGCAGACCAAGGAATTACTGGGCATCAACGCCGACGACATCGGCAGCGCCGAGGTCGTGACCGCAGAGGGCGATGTCACCACCCTTACCCTGCAACGCACTACCCAGGAAGTACGTCTCGGCGACCGGCTGTTCAGTGGCGAAGAACGCTCGATCAATTCGACGTTCATGCCCAGTGCGCCGAAAACGGACATCAACGGGCTGATCCTCGATGTGCCACGGGGCGTGACCCAGATCGGCGCGCTGGATGTGGTCACACTGAACAAGGGCCGCCGCGACGGGCTGGCCGAGGGCAATGTCCTGGCGGTGATGAAGACCGGTGAAACCGTGCGCGACCGCGTCACCGGCGAACCGGTGAAGATCCCCGACGAACGCGCCGGCCTGCTGATGGTGTTCCGCACCTACGACAAGCTCAGCTACGGCTTGGTGCTGTACGCCTCGCGTTCATTGGCGGTGCTCGACAAGGTGCGCAATCCATAACGGGTCTCACAACTTACCAACAGAGTTATCCACAGCTTGTTCCCGTTCGAACGGGACGTATGACGATCAAGGATTGATCACATGACATTGCCTGAATGCCCTTCGGTTTCCCCGGCGGAACTGGAGGCCCGCTTGCGCCTGCACCGCTTGCCGGAGCTGGGACCCAAACGCTTCATGACCCTGATGGAAGCCTTCGGCTCGGCCTCCAAAGCCATCAGCGCACCGGCCAGCGCATGGCGGGCGCTGGGGTTGCCCGCGGCGAGCGCCGAAGCCCGACGCAACCCGGATGTGCGCGACGGCGCCGCCCACGCATTGGCCTGGCTGGAGGGTTCGGGCCAGCATTTGCTGATGTGGGACCAGCCGGACTACCCGGCGCTGCTGGCGCAGATCAGCGACCCGCCACCGCTATTATTCGCCGCTGGCGATCCCACCATTCTGGAAAAACCGCAGTTGGCGATGGTGGGCAGTCGCCGGGCCTCGCGTCCGGGAATGGACACGGCCGCGGCGTTTTCCCGTAGCCTGGCCAGCGCCGGTTTTGTCATCACCAGCGGCTTGGCCCTGGGCATCGACGCGGCTGCTCATCAGGCGGCACTGGATGTCGGCGGGCAAACCATCGGGGTTCTGGGCACCGGCCTGGAAAACTTTTATCCACAGCGCAATCGTCGCCTGGCGGACGCCATGATTACCCAAGGCAGCGCGGTGCTCTCGGAGTTTGCGTTGGACGCGCCGCCCCACGCCAGCAACTTTCCGCGCCGCAACCGGATCATCAGCGGCTTGTCCCTTGGCGTCCTGGTGGTCGAAGCCAGCGTCGCCAGCGGCTCGCTGATCACGGCACGGCTGGCGGCGGAACAGGGGCGCGAGGTGTATGCCATTCCGGGATCGATCCACCATCCCGGTGCCCGGGGTTGCCATCAATTGATCCGCGACGGTGCGGCACTGGTGGAAACCGTCGAGCACATCCTCGAAGCCTTGCGCGGTTGGCACCGGTTATCGTTGACTGACGAGCCTGTGCCGGTGACACACCCGCTGCTGCGCCTGCTCCATGCCGCGCCGCTGACCAGTGAAGCCTTGGCCGATGCCAGTGGCTGGGGGTTGCCCAAAGTGCTGGCGGCGCTGACCGAACTGGAAATGGAGGGGCGCGCCACGTCTGACAATGGCCGCTGGTTTGCGCGCACGCGCTAGGTTTTATGGGGAAGATCGGTAAACTGCGCACAGCCTTATCTTGTGTTGCGGAGAATCTTTCATGGTCAACAGTTGGCGTGTGCAACAAGCCGCGCGAGAAATTCGCGCCGGGGCGGTGATTGCCTACCCAACCGAAGCGGTCTGGGGCCTGGGTTGCGATCCGTGGAACGAGGAGGCGGTGGAGCGCCTGTTGGCGATCAAATCGCGGTTGCCCGACAAGGGGTTGATCCTGGTGGCGGACAACATTCACCAGTTCGACTTCCTGTTCGAAGACTTCCCCGACACCTGGATGGACCGCATGGCCAGCACCTGGCCGGGGCCCAATACCTGGCTGGTGCCGCACCAGAATCTGCTGCCGGAATGGATCACCGGGGTGCACGACACGGTGGCGCTGCGGGTCAGCGATCACCCCACCGTGCGTGACTTGTGCTCGCTGGTCGGGCCGCTGGTGTCCACCTCGGCCAACCCCCAGGGCCGCCCGGCGGCACGCACGCGGATTCGCGTCGAGCAGTACTTCCGCGGGCAGATCGACCTGGTACTCGGCGGCAACCTGGGCGGGCGCAAGAATCCCAGCGTGATTCGCGACCTGGCCACCGGAAAAGTGGTCCGGCCGGACTGAGCCCGGTCACAATCTCTGACTTCAACAAAGACTCCCTGTGGGAGCGGGCTTGCTCGCGAAGGCGTCGGATCAGCCTATATTCACGTTGCTGACCCACCGCTTTCGCGAGCAAGCCCGCTCCCACAAGGGTTCGTGTTGAACACAGAACTTATGCACAGCACTGTCCAATGTGGGAGCGAGCCTCAAGGCAACAGAATGGTCGACCCCGTCGTGCGCCGCGCCGACAATTCGGCCTGGGCCTTGGCCGCTTCCGCCAACGGATAGCGCTGATTGATATCCACCGTGAGCTTACCGCTGCTGATCATCCCGAACAGTTCGTCGGCCATGCGTTGCAGGTTTTCGGCATTGTTGGCGTAGGTCGCCAGGGTCGGGCGGGTTACGTACAACGAACCCTTCGCTGACAGAATCCCCAGGTTCACGCCGTCCACCGCACCCGAGGCATTGCCGAAGCTCACCAGCAGGCCACGAGGCGCAACGCAATCGAGCGAGGTCAACCAAGTGTCCTTGCCGACCCCGTCGTACACCACCGGCACTTTCTTACCGTCCGTCAACTCCAGCACCCGCTGTGCGACGTTTTCCTTGCTGTAATCGATGGTTTCCCAGGCGCCATGGGCTTTGGCGACGGCCGCTTTTTCCGCCGAGCTCACCGTACCGATCAGCTTCACGCCCAGGGCCTTGGCCCATTGGCAGGCCAGGGAACCCACGCCACCGGCAGCAGCATGGAACAGTATGGTTTCGCCCCCTTTGAGCTCATAGGTCTGGCGCAGCAGATATTGCACAGTCAGGCCCTTGAGCATGACGCCGGCAGCCTGTTCGAAACTGATCGATTCCGGCAGGTGCACCAGGTTGGCCTCGGGCAACACATGCGCATCGCTATAGGCGCCCAGCGGACCGCTGCCATAGGCCACCCGATCGCCCACCTTGAACCGGGTGACGCCCGAGCCGACCGCCTCGACCACGCCCGCCCCTTCGGCGCCCAGGCCCGAAGGCAGGGCCGGCGGTGGATAAAGACCACTGCGGTAATAGGTGTCGATGAAATTCAGGCCGATGGCCCGGTTACTCACGCGCACCTGCTGCGGGCCCGGTTCGGCAGGTTGATAATCCACGTACTCAAGCACTTCGGGGCCGCCGTGGGAACTGAACTGGATACGTTTGGCCATCTTCACTCTCTCCTTGTCGCAGGACTTTTACCAAGCCTGACATCGGACTCCTAAGCTTGACCTTCGTCAACTGTGGCGTGAGCAAGTGCGGTGGTATCCTGTGCGCCCATTGGCCACCGGCCCGCTGTACGCCGCGTAGCCCAGTCCTGATCAAAGGGGGTGTCATGACCACTCGCACCGAGGCCGTGAAAGCCTATCTGCTCGACCTGCAAGACCGCATCTGCGCTGCTCTGGAAGCCGAGGACGGCGGCACTCGCTTCGTCGAAGACGCCTGGACCCGGCCGGCCGGCGGTGGCGGTCGCACCCGGGTGCTGGAAAACGGTACGGTCATTGAAAAGGGCGGCGTCAACTTTTCCCACGTCTTCGGCAGCGGTCTCCCACCGTCGGCCAGTGCTCATCGGCCGGAATTGGCCGGGCGTGGCTTCGAAGCCCTGGGCGTGTCGCTGGTGATCCATCCGCACAACCCCCACGTTCCGACCTCCCACGCCAACGTGCGCTTTTTCATCGCGGAAAAGGAAGGCGAAGAACCGGTCTGGTGGTTCGGTGGCGGCTTCGACCTGACGCCTTACTACGGCGTCGCCGAAGACTGCGTGCATTGGCACCGCGTGGCCGAGCAGGCCTGTGCACCGTTCGGCCCGGAGGTGTATCCGCGCTACAAGGCCTGGTGCGACAGCTATTTCCACCTCAAGCATCGAAACGAACCCCGGGGTATCGGCGGCCTGTTTTTCGATGACCTGAACGAGTGGGGGTTCGACACCTGCTTCGCCTTCATCCGTGCGATCGGCGATGCCTACATCGAGGCCTACCTGCCCATCGTGCGCCGGCGCAAACACGAGCCGTTCACCGCCAAACAACGGGAGTTCCAGGAGTTCCGCCGTGGGCGCTACGTGGAATTCAACCTGGTCTACGACCGCGGCACTCTGTTCGGGCTGCAATCGGGCGGACGCACCGAGTCGATCCTGATGTCGTTGCCGCCGCAGGTACGCTGGGGCTACGACTGGAAAGCCGAGCCGGGCAGCGAAGAAGCGCGCCTGACCGAGTATTTCCTGCAGGATCGCGATTGGCTGGTGAAGGCCTGACCTATGACCATGGACCGCTACGTTGTAATGGGCAACCCCATCGGCCACAGCAAGTCGCCGTTGATCCATCGTCTGTTTGCCGAACAGACCGGGCAGACACTGGACTACAGCACCCTTCTGGCTCCCCTGGATGATTTCGCCGGTTGCGCGCGGGAATTTTTCCGCGAGGGACGTGGGGCGAATGTCACCGTACCGTTCAAGGAGGACGCTTTCCGATTGGCTGACAGCTTGACCGAACGGGCGCAGCGGGCCGGGGCGGTCAACACCTTGAGCAAGCTGGCCGACGGCAGCCTGTTGGGCGACAACACCGACGGTGCCGGGCTGGTGCGGGAC
The DNA here is from genome assembly GCF_007828215.1 of Pseudomonas sp. SJZ074. Taxonomy (GTDB): domain Bacteria; phylum Pseudomonadota; class Gammaproteobacteria; order Pseudomonadales; family Pseudomonadaceae; genus Aquipseudomonas. Next base: position 63,617 of record NZ_VIUE01000008.1, read on the forward strand.
CTGACCGTCAATGCCGGCTTCAGCCTCAAGGGTAGACGTATCCTGGTGCTGGGAGCTGGCGGCGCGGTGCGCGGCGCCCTGGAACCATTGCTGGGCGAGGCACCGGCTTCGGTGATCATCGCCAACCGTACGGTGGAAAAAGCCGAGTTGCTGGCCGAGCTGTTCGCCGACCTGGGCCCGGTCTCGGCCAGTGGTTTCGATTGGCTGCGCGAGCCGGTGGACCTGATCATCAACGCCACGTCCGCGAGCCTGTCGGGGGATGTACCGCCGATTGCAGGCAGCCTGATCGAGCCCGGCAAGACAGTGTGCTACGACATGATGTATGGCAAGGAGCCTACTTCGTTCTGCCGCTGGGCCAGCGAGCAGGGCGCCGCGGTGGCGATGGATGGCCTGGGGATGCTGGCGGAACAGGCAGGCGAAGCGTTCTACCTGTGGCGCGGCGTGCGCCCGGACACCGCGCCGGTGCTGGCTGAGTTGCGTCGCCAGCTGGCGCTCTGACCATGTTTGGAGCGGACTATTGTGGCGACGTCTCGCTAAATCCCCTCGCCACAGAGGAGCTCTGCGCTGCTTTTCAATCCTCGAAGTGAATCGGGCATCTCTGCGGCCCTTCAAGCTTCTTCAACTCCTCCACTACCTGCGGCCTGGCCCTGCGCAACGTCAGGCTGCGCCCCTGGGCGCCCAGGCGGCGGGCTTCCTGGTGCAGCATTTCCACTCCGGAATAATCGATGAAGTTGATCTGCTGGGCATCGATCACCACCCGTTGCCCTTGCAAGCGTTGCAGGCGCACTTGTAGGTAATGGCTGGCGCCGAAGAAGATCGAACCGCCAACCCGCAGGACTTCCGCCTCGCCTTCGTGGGCATGCTGCACCCGCGGCTGTGACGTGCGCTTGAGGTAGAAAAACAGCGACGCCAGCACCCCCGCGTAGATCGCGGTTTGCAGCTCCAGCAGCAAGGTCGCCAGGCAAGTCAGGCCCATCACCATGAATTCTGAGCGGCTCACCCGGTACAACGCCCGGATGCCACGGTGATCCACCAGCCCCCAGGCGATCAGCAAGATGCTGCCGGCCATCGCCGGAATCGGGATATGCGAGATCAGTTTCGCACCGGCGACCGCAAACAAGGCCACCCACAAGGCGGAGAACACCCCGGCCAGGGGCGAACAGGCCCCCGCGTCGTAACTGAGGCCGGAACGGGTAAAGGACCCGGCCGACAGGGAGCCGGAGAAGAATCCGCCCACGATGTTGGAAAGCCCCTGCGCCCTGACCTCCTGGTTGGCATCGAGCAGTTGCCCGGAGCGCACCGATAACGAGCGGGCAATGGACAGGCTGGTGACCAGCCCGAGCATGCCCACCGCAACGGCGCCGGGAAGCAGGCGCAGGATCAGGTCGAGGTCCAATGGCAGCGCAGTGAACGGCGGCAGGCGCCCGGTAAAGGCGCTGACCAGCGCCACATGCCCGAACATGGCCGGCCACCACCAGACCACCAGACTGCTGATGACCAGGGTTATCAACAGGCTCGGCCAGCGCGGCAGCAGCCGCTTGAGTAGAACCCCCAGGGCCAGTGTCCCCAGCCCCAACAGCAACGAAGGTTTATCCACAGCCCCGAGGTGACTGAGCAACATCAGCAAGCCCTTCAAGGCCGTGGCCTCGTTCGGCAGATCGAGCCCCATGAGATTCGGCAACTGCCCCAGTGCGATCACCACCGCCGCGCCCAGGGTGAAGCCGAGCACCACCGAGTGCGAGACGAAGTTCACCAGCGCGCCGAAACGTAACAGGCCCAACAACCATTGGAAAATGCCCGCCAGTACCGTCAGCAGCAGGATCAAGGTGATGTAGTCCTGCGTCGCGGGCACAGCCAGGGGACTGACGCTGGCGTACAGGACAATGGAGATCGCTGCCGTAGGACCGCAGATCAGGTGCCATGACGAACCCCACAGGCAGGCAATCAGCACTGGCACGATGGCGGCGTACAAGCCGTACTCCGGGGGCAGACCGGCAATCAGGGCATAGGCGATGGACTGCGGCAACGCGAGAATCGCGCCGCTCAAACCCACGACCAGATCACGGCCGACGCTGGCCCGGGTCTGCCGGGGCAGCCAGCTCAGGAAAGGGAACAGTGAATGGCGAGTGGGGATTGCCATGGGGCCTCAATATGAGATTTTGCGGTCAGGGTATCAGGACAAGACGCCTACCGATCCCCTCGCCACAGAAAGTGCTCCGCGCCACCGTCCAGGGTGTGCGCGGAGACCCAGGGTCATCAGAGCTTGGCCTTCACCGCCGCCAACGCCTCCTGGCCATCCACGGTCTTCACACCATCCAGCCACTTGTCCAACACCGCCGGATTGGCCTTGATCCAGGCCTTGGCCGCCTCGGCATTGCTGAGCTTCTTGTTCGCTACGTCGGCCATGATGCTGTTTTCCATTTCCTGGGTGAAGCTCAGGTTGGTCAATAACTTGCCCACGTTCGGACAGGCCTGTGCATAACCCTTGCGGGTCAGGGTATAGACGCTGCCCGTATCGCCGAAGTACTTCTCGCCGCCCTTGAGGTAGTGCATTTTCAGTTGCACGTTCATCGGATGCGGGGTCCAGCCGAGGAAGGTCACGAATTTCTGTTTCTTCACCGCCCGGGACACTTCCGCCAGCATCGCCTGCTCGCTGGACTCCACCAGTTTCCAGTCGCCCATACCGAAATCATTGGTCTTGATGATTTCCTTCAGGGAGAGGTTCGCCGGCGCGCCGGAACCGATGCCGTAGATTTTCTTCTCGAACTTGTCGGCGAATTTGTTCAAGTCGGCAAAGTTATGCACACCGGCGTCCCAGACGTAGTCCGGGACAGCCAGGGTGAACTCGGTGCCGTCCAGGTTCTTGGCCAATTGGGTGACATCCCCGTTCGCCACGAATTTGTCATAGAACCCCTGCTGCGCCGGCATCCAGTTGCCCAGGAATACATCGACCTGGCCATCCTTGAGGCCGCCGAACGTGATCGGCACCGCAAGCGTGTCGACCTTGGGCTTGTAGCCCATGCCTTCCAACAGGAAACCGGTGATGGCATTGGTCGCCGCGATATCGCTCCAACCCGGGTCAGCCATCTTTACCATCTCGCAGCTCTGCTCGGCCCACGCCGAGGCACTGCTCAACGCCAACAGCCCAGCGGCCAGTACTGTGGATAACTTTTGCATGTGCTTCCCCTTACGTTCGTTATTGGTTTTGGCAGGGTTGTGGATAACGGGCCTTGCGCTCCAGATCGTCGAGATCGATGTGATTGCGCATGTATTGCTGACTGGCATCCACCAGCGGCTGGTGATCCCAGCTCTTGAGTTTGCCCAGGGTCAGTGCCTGGGCGACGAAACGACGGCGACGCTGGCTGGCGAGCACCTGTCGATGAATGGTCGGAATGTCCCACTTGGCCCTGGCTTCGAGGAGAAACTCGGCGAACAGGGTCTGATGCTCCGGTGACTGGCTGAGATCTTCCAGTTCCTTGGGGTCGTTACGTACATCAAACAGCAGGCACGGATCATCTTCGCTGTAGATGAATTTCCATTGGCCGCGGCGAATCATCATCAACGGGCTGATGGTGCCCTCGGCCATGTATTCACCAAAGACCTCATCGTGCCCGCCCTGCCCTTGCAGATGCGGCACCAGCGAGCGGCCGTCCAGCGGCAAACCAGGCTCCAGCGTGCCGCCGGCCAATTCCACCAGGGTAGGCAACAAGTCGGCGGTGGACACCGCCGCGCTGACCCGGCCGCTGGCGAATTGACCCGGAGCGCTGACCAGCAGCGGCACCCGTGCGGACATCTCGAACCAGTGCATTTTGTACCAGAGCCCTTTTTCACCGAGCATGTCGCCATGATCACCGGAGAACACAATGATCGTGTCCTCCATCAAGCCGGTGTCCTCAAGGGTCTGCAGTAGCTTGCCAACATTGCTATCGATATAGCTGCACGCGCCAAAATAGGCACGGCGCGCGTCGCGGATCTTATCCACAGGCAATGGCTTGTCCCACAGATCATAGACCTTCAACAGACGCTGGGAGTGAGGGTCGAGCTCGGTCTGCGCTGGCGTTTGCGGCAGCGGGATGTCGTTGTCGTCATACAGATCCCAGAAAGCCTTGGGAATCGTGTACGGGTCGTGTGGGTGAGTCATCGACACGGTCAGGCAGAACGGTTGGTCACCGTCCTCGCGGATGTGGTCGAACAGGTACTGCTGAGCCTTGAACACCACTTCCTCATCGAAATCCAACTGATTGGTACGCACACAAGGCCCGGCCTGCAGCACCGACGACATGTTGTGGTACCAGCTCGGCCGCACGTCCGGCTCATCCCAGTTCACGGCCCAGCCATAGTCGGCCGGGTAAATGTCACTGGTCAGGCGCTCTTCGTAGCCGTGCAGCTGGTCCGGCCCACAGAAGTGCATCTTGCCGGAGAGCGCCGTGCGGTAGCCGAGGCGCCGCAGGTAATGGGCGTACGTCGGGACGTCGGCCGGAAAATCCGCGGCGTTGTCATAGGCGCCGATCTTGCTGGGCAATTGGCCGCTCACCAGGGTAAAGCGCGACGGCGCACACAGCGGGCTGTTGCAATACGCGGCGTCGAACACCACGCCCTGGTCGGCCAGGCGCGACAGATTCGGCAGCTTGATCGGCGAAGGACCGTAGATCGGCAACATTGGCGCGGCCATCTGATCGGCCATGATGAAAAGAATATTCTTGCGCTTCATGTAATCGCGGCATTCCATAGTGAGCGGTTATGCGAAATTGCTGCGATTGAGCATGTTCCCCCAAACTATTGGGGTAAAGCCCATGCAAGATAATGACTAGGATAAGCACAGCTTATGTATGACGCCTTGGGTGACCTGTCCCTGGATCTGTTTCGAGCCTTCGAAGCAGCGGCCAGGCAACGAAGCTTTACGGCAGCGGCGATTGAGCTGGGCACCACGCAACCGGCCATCAGCCAGCAGATCAAACGCCTGGAGGAGCAGCTCGGCACGCGGTTGTTCGATCGCATTTACCGCGGCATCGAACTGACCGAGGCAGGGACCACCCTCTTCGAACAAGTCCAGGCCGGATTGCAGAACATCGACGCAGGCGTGAGCGCGATCACTGCGCAACACCAGCATGAGGTGTTGCAGGTCGCCACCGATTTCGCTTTCGCTGCCTACTGGTTGATGCCGCGCCTGCATCGTTTTCACGCCGCCAACCCGCAAGTGGACGTCAGCCTGGTGACCAGCGAGCGCAACCACAACATGTTGCGCACCGATATCGACGTTGCCGTGCTGTTCGGCGACGGTCGCTTCAAACAGGGCGAAGGTCGCTGGCTGTTCAGCGAAGAAGTCTTTCCGGTGTGCAGCCCGTTGCTGCTCAAGGAACGTCCCCTGCCCTTGCCCGCCCAGGCCTTGTCGGAGTTCCCGCTCCTGCACTTGCGTGGCGGCAACAGCAGCCACTGGTTCGATTGGAATGGCGTCTTCCGCGAACTGGGCATCACCTCGCCTCCGGCACCGGGGCAACTGCGTTTCGACAACTACACCTTGCTGATCCAGGCGGCTATTGGCGGCCAGGGGGTTGCCATCGGCTGGCGTCACCTTGTGGATAACTTGTTGGCCCAGGGCCTGCTCTGTCGTCCAATCGCCGAGACGGTGCTGTCGCGCCTGGGGTATTACGTGGTCCTGCCCCAGCGTAAACGGCGCGGGGCATTGATCCGGCAGTTTGTGGACTGGCTGATGGAGGAACAGGCCAACAGCGGTGAGTCGCTCACGGGGTTGCCGTTGCCGTCCATTGCTGTTTGAGATTTGCGGGGAAAGGCACTTTCATAATCAAAGAAAAACCATTGTGGCGAGGAGGTTTATCCCCTCGCCACCATAGAGATTCTTGCCGCAAAGTTATGTGGTCGTCAGGTAGCGGCTACGAAACTCACATGCTGGCCCACATGCAGGTTCAAGCGCAGCTCATCGGCAATGCCGACCGCCACCCGGTTGAGCCGTTCCAGGGATTCGGCCATACCCGGTTCCAGACTGGTGCTGACCTGGGTGAAATGCTCGATGCTCAACCCGGCAACAGCATAAGGCGAGTTGACGAGGGTCCATTGCAATGTGCTGTTGCGCAGAGCATCAAGGATTTCCTCGGCGGCATGATGCTGCAAGTCGTCGTCGCCCTCTTCCTCGTCAAGTACGGCGAAATCCCCTACCAGAAACAGTCGGGTAATGTTCACCACCTGCATGCCGGCGATCAACGCATCCACCGCCAGGACCTGCTCCACCGGGCCTGGAATCAACGTGCGTTCCACGTGCTCGCTGTTCATCGGCAGCCCCGGCGCGTTCAGCAGACACACCACCGCATCGGCACCGGCGACGCTTTGCTTGACCCGCTCGGGGTCATAGAGGTCCCCCGTCTTGGTCCGCAGGCCCGGACGCGGCGCCAAGGCCGTGAGATCATCGAGAACGGCAATGACTTCATGCTGGCGTCGCAGCATCTCAGCCATCAACGCACTGCCGAGGCTGCTCATGGCACCATAGAGCACCATTTTGATCACCGGGGTTTCGGCGTTTTTCATGGCTGTTTTTCCCTTTTTTACCGCGTATAAGGCTCTGACCTGCGGGAAACGGCGAGGGTTCGCAAGGAGTGACAATGCAACGGATCAAGGGTTACCACGCCCATGTTTACTTCGATGCCAGCACCATCGACCAGGCACGGGCATTGTGTGAGGAAGCGTCGCGCCTGTTTCCGCTGGAAATGGGCCGTGTCCATGAGCGCCCGGTCGGCCCCCATCCGGACTGGAGCTGCCAGCTGTCGTTCGATCCGCAATACATCGGCGTGGTGCTGCCGTGGCTGGCGCTCTATCGCAAAGGGCTGGTGATCTTTCTCCATCCGAACACCGGCGATGAACTGGTAGACCACACCGACCATGCGATCTGGATGGGAGCGATGCGGCAGTTGGATCTTTCGGTGTTTTGAGTATTGCCGGTAGCTCAGTGTCAGTGAATCAGCTTCAGCTCACGCGCTTTGTCATCGTTGATGACACTAACGGAGCCCGGCTTGAGGCCCATGGTTTTAACCAGTGAATTCATTTCCTTGGCCAGAGCGCTTTGAAGAGGCGGCAACCAATCTTTGCGAAATCCATTAATGACGAGTATGCACTTGAATGTGCAGGCACCCAGATCCAGACGCAGGAAGCGAGCAGGCAACAGCTCGGCCGCTTGTTGATGGCGCCTCAAGCAAGAGGCCAAAGTCAACTGGACGGAATTAGTCAGTTTTTGCCGTATTTCTTCAATGTAATTAGCGAAGCTCTTGGGTGCGCTTGACTTGGCTTCAATGACCCAAACTTCTTCTGACCCATTCACGCCGGGCCGAATGAGTACGAACTCGGCAATCATCAGCCCCTGGCCTAAATCCTTATAGAGGGGACTCTTCTCTATCGGAAAAATCTCATCTTCGGCATAGGGGCCAAAGCTCATACCTGATTCAACGAAGGAAATACTCATCCCAGAGCCAACTCCACTTCCTCTTCATAAAGCCGGATAGACTCGTCAATGATCGGGTTATCAGGCATTCCCGATAAAAGATCATTCGCCACCCAATGATCCTTGATGAAGGACAGCACTGGTACCGGCATCTGCTGTTTTTGCGCCGCCACGTACAACGCTTTCACAACAAAGTACGAATGGCTGGCAATGAAGAACTGAATACCGCTGGCTGCGAGCGATACGATGATCTCGATCAGCCGAGAGATAGCAACGGGATGCAGAGCCGATTCCGGTTCATCGATAAAGACAACCGAATCCTTGGAGAGGTAACGATTACCCAGCAAGGTGTCCAGGATCGCGATTTTTTTCACACCTTCAGCGGTCGCGCCTATCGGGAATTTCTGGTTGCCCTTCTTGAACTGCCAGCGGCTGGTCTTGCTGTCGAATTCAACCTTGCCATCGAACATGTCCTCCAGACTTTCTCTGGCTTTTGCAAAGTGTGCGTGATTTTTTCCCTTGGTCGGAGTGATGCGCAGTGCCCGGGCTAAATCGTAGTAGGTGTCGTCAAAGCCGAATTCCTTATCTACGTCACGACTTTTCAAAATGATGCTTTGAAGAGAAAGCACTTCCTTGGGCGGCAGGAAAATGGAGTTGCTCTCCCTCGGGGGAACATGATTTTCCAGGGAAGCTATATTTTTGGTGGTATCCCTGCCGAAGCTGTAACGAAACTCCCTGGAGTCAACCATGACCCTGGATGACAGCGGGCCGTCGGAATTTTTTGTCACCAAGTCGCCAATCTTGTCCGCCTGGAAAGTCCAATAGAGCTTATCAGCCAATATTTCGGCAGCTGAACGCTGATCATTTCCGCGCTGATATTCCTCAAGCGTCCGCATGCTGCAATACAGGGACTTGAGCAAAAATGTCTTGCCGCTGCTGTTGGCGCCAATGATCAAGTTGATGTTTGAAAGCTTGCCCCAACGAATGTGCCGCAGCGGACCGAAATTATCTAATTCAACACTGTTGAGCATTGGCTGGAGCTCCGTTTAAACCTTGCAGTTGGCGGCAAGCCTACCATTACGATTCCTGTGGATACAGCGAGCAACGAGCCCCCACGTCAAGATCGGAAATGACCGACAACACACCTTCAGAGTCGGGTATCTGAGTGAAGGATAGATATCTGCCCTCTGTCAGACCTTTCCATTCGCGAAAGCTGGCTGAAAGCTTGCGCGATTAGGATCGCCTCACTACCGGCAAAAGACCGGTGGCCAGAAACGGATTTCCACGACCGTTTGGCCTTTTTAACAACAACAATGGTGATTCTGATGTCCGCTGCTACCCGTCCCGCTGCGCCCACTCCATCCGTCCGTCCCGTGTCTCACGTTCTGCGCTGACCTGCCCGGTTCGCCTTAGCCTCGCCGCGCCACGCCTGGAGTATTTCCCATGCTGACTTTCCTTGGCTTCGCCATGGTCATCACGTTCATGTTCCTGATCATGACCAAGCGCCTGTCCGCACTGATCGCCCTGATCATCATCCCGATCCTGTTCGCCCTGTTCGGCGGCTTTGCGCCGAAGATCGGCCCGATGATGCTCGAAGGCATCACCAAGCTCGCTCCGACCGGGGTGATGCTGATGTTCGCGATCCTCTATTTTGCCCTGATGATCGACTCCGGCCTGTTCGACCCGGCCGTGCGCAAGATCCTCAAGCTGGTCAAGGGTGACCCGCTGAAAGTTTCGGTCGGTACCGCCGTTCTGGCGCTCGTCGTTTCCCTCGATGGTGACGGCGCGACCACTTACATGATCTGCGTGGCCGCGATGCTGCCGCTCTACAGCCGCATCGGCATGAGCCCGCGGATCATGGCCGGCCTGATCATCCTCGCCGGTGGCGTGATGAACATGACCCCCTGGGGCGGCCCGACAGCTCGTGCGGCCAGTGCCTTGCATGTGGACCCGTCCGACATCTTCGTGCCGATGATTCCTGCAATGGCGTTCGGTGTGGTGGCGATCCTGGCGATTGCCTACATGTACGGCAAACGCGAGCGTGCGCGCCTGGGTGAATTGCACCTGGCCCACGATGAAATCGACCACAGCGAAATCAGCGTGTCCCAGTTCCCCGACGCCCGCCGTCCAAAGTTGATCTGGTTCAACGGCGCCCTGACCCTGGCCCTGATGTGCACCCTGATCGCCGGCCTGTTGCCACTGCCGGTGCTGTTCATGGTGGCCTTCAGTATCGCAATGATCGTCAACTACCCATGCCTGCAACAGCAGAAAGATCGTGTCGCGGCGCATGCCGGCAGCGTATTGGCGGTGGTCGGGTTGATTTTCGCGGCGGGTATCTTCACCGGCATCCTGTCCGGCACCGGCATGGTCGACGCCATGTCCAAGAGTTTGCTGGCGGTGATCCCGGATTTCCTCGGCCCGTACCTGGCGGTGATTACCGCGCTGGCGAGCATGCCGTTCACATTTTTCATGTCTAACGATGCATTTTATTACGGGGTGTTACCGGTTCTCGCCGAAGCCGCCAGCCATTACGGCATCTCGGCGGTGGAAATGGCCCGTGCCTCGATCGTCGGCCAGCCCGTCCACCTGTTGAGTCCGCTGGTTCCGTCCACTTACCTGCTGGTAGCGCTGGCCGGAATCGAGTTCGGTGATCACCAGCGTTTCACCCTGAAGTGGGCAGTGCTGGTTTGCCTGTGCATAATGTTTGCCGCCTTGCTGATGGGGATCTTTCCGCTGTTCAGCACTCTATAAAAGCAATATCCGCGGCGCCGCGCTTCTGGTTATCCCGAAACGCGGCGCGGCCTAACACTCGTTCAAAGGAACTCACATGGAATGGCTGACCAACCCGGAAATCTGGGTTGCCTTCTTTACCCTGACCGCCCTGGAAATCGTCCTGGGCATCGATAACATCATCATGATCTCGATCCTGGTCAGCCGCATGCCCAAGCACATGCAGGCGCGCACCCGGATCTTTGGTCTGGCCCTGGCCATGATCACGCGGATCCTGTTGCTGCTGTCCATCACCTGGGTCATGCGCCTGACCGCCGATTTGTTCGAAGTGTTCGGCCAGGGCATCTCCGGTCGCGACCTGATCCTGTTCTTCGGTGGCCTGTTCCTGCTGTGGAAAAGCTCCCAGGAGATGTACCACGCGCTGGAAGGCGACGACGAAAGCGACGATCAACCGTCGGGCAAGGGTGGCAACTTCCTCTACACCATCATCCAGATCGCGATCATTGACATCGTGTTCTCCCTGGACTCGGTCATCACTGCCGTCGGCATGGTCTCCCATGTGCCAGTGATGGTGGCGGCGATCATCGTGGCCGTGCTGGTGATGATGCTGGCCTCGGGCACCATCAGCGAGTTCATCGACAAGCATCCATCGCTGAAGATGCTGGCGCTGTCGTTCCTGCTGGTGGTCGGTACCGTACTGATCGCCGAGTCGTTCGACGTCCATGTACCCAAAGGCTATGTCTACTTCGCCATGGCGTTCTCCCTGGCCGTGGAGGCGATCAACATCAAGATGCGCACCGCGATTGCGCGCAAGCGCAAACAGCAGGATCCGGTGAAACTGCGCAAGGACGTTCCGGGTCAGTAACGGAACGGAGCAATGAACGAAGGGGCTCTTGGGAGCCCCTTTTTCATGCCCGCAGTAAAGTGGCCCCAACGCAAAACTCCTGTGGGAGCGGGCTTGCTCGCGAATGCGTCATATCAGCCACATAGTTGCAAACTGATCCACCGCCTTCGCGAGCAAGCCCGCTCCCACCGGGATTTGCGGTGGCTTTTTTGTGACAGTTTTGTTTCAAACGACTCTTTAGCTGTGCAATGCTGGCGCCCTAACCGTTCGCCAACTACAGCTTAAGTACAACGAAGAACGATGTGGCATCGTCAACTTGTCTCTTTGAGACGCTAACAGGGGGCCTCTCATGCTGACCCTGCTGAATCTACTCTCTGCCGTAGCCCTGCTGATCTGGGGCACGCATATCGTCCGTACCGGCATCCTGCGGGTCTATGGCTCCAACCTGCGCCACGTCATCGGCCAGAACATGTCCCGGCGCTGGCTGGCATTTGTCGCCGGCATCATGGTCACCGCCATGGTCCAGAGCAGCAACGCCACGGCCATGCTGGTCACCTCGTTCGTCGGCCAGGGGTTGATGGCGCTGACCCCTGCCCTGGCGACCATGCTCGGCGCCGACGTCGGCACGGCGTTGATGGCCCGGGTGCTGACCCTCGACTTGTCGTGGCTGTCGCCGTTGCTGATTTTCCTCGGGGTGATTTTTTTCCTGTCGCGCAAACAGACCCGCGTCGGGCAAATGGGCCGTGTCTCCATCGGCCTGGGGCTGATCATCCTCGCGCTGCAATTGATCGTCGAAGCCGCCGCGCCCATCACCCAGGCCCAAGGCGTGAAGGTGATCTTCGCCTCGCTGACCGGCGACATCCTGCTCGATGCGTTGGTGGGAGCGCTGTTCGCCATGATCTCCTATTCGAGCCTGGCCGCCGTGCTGCTGACGGCAACCCTGGCCGGCGCGGCGGTGATCAGTCTGCCGGTAGCCATTGGCCTGGTGATCGGCGCCAACATCGGCAGCGGCGTGCTGGCGTTCCTCAGCACCAGTATGCAGAACGCTGCCGGAAGGCAGGTGGCACTGGGGAGCCTGTTGTACAAGCTGATCGGATTGTTGCTGATCATTCCAGCGCTCGACCCCCTGGTGGGGTGGCTGGACAGCCTGGATTTCAGCCCCCAGGAAACCGTCATCGGCTTTCACCTGCTCTATAACTCCGTACGCTGCCTGGTGCTGCTGCCCAGCGTCGCGCCGATGGCCAGGCTCTGCGCGTGGCTGCTGCCGGAGCGCGCGGAAACCAACGGCACCGCCAAGCCCCGACACCTGGATCCCACGGCCCTCGTCACGCCGAGCCTGGCCCTGGCCAATGCGGCCCGGGAGACACTGCGCATCGGCGACCTGATCGAAAACATGCTCGAAGCCATGCTCGACGTGCTGCGCGGCCAGCAGACGGCGCTCACCCAGGAGGTGCGGCGCGTGAGCGATGACGTCGAGATACTGTGCAGCGCCATCAAGTTGTACATGGCCCAGATGCCCCGCGAAGACCTCAGTGAGCAGGACAGTCGTCGATGGGCGGAGATCATCGAGCTGGCGATCAACCTGAAGCTCGGCAGCGACCTCATCGAACGCATGCTACGCAAGGTCCAGCAGCAGAAGACCTCGCAGCGCCTGTCCTTTTCCGACGTAGGCCTGGAGGAGCTGGCGGGGCTGCACAGCCATTTGATCGCCAACCTGCGGCTGGGCTTGTCGGTGTTCCTCAGTGGCGATCGGGAAAGCGCCCGTCAGTTACTGCGCGAGAAACGGCGCTTTCGTGCCCAGGAAAGACGGATGGCCCATGCCCATGTCAGCCGCTTGCAGCGCAAGATCGTACAAAGCCTGGAGACCAGTTCCCTGCACCTGGAACTGATTGCCGACATGCGGCGCCTCAACTCGCTGTTCTGCGGCAGCGCCTATGTGGTGCTGGAAACCGCCGAAATCGGTGCCCTGGCGGCGGATGAAATATCCGACATCACCCACTCGCCTTGAACATCTGGCACATTGTTCAGTCAGTAGGGTTGGACTGTCAGTCGCCAGGAAGCCGTTATGCGTGGTCTGTTATTCGCTCTTTTCTTGTTCGGTTCGCTGCCCGCGGTAGCCCTGGACCGGTTCCAGGTCGAAGGCTACACGCTGCCCAACGGCATGCAGCTGCTGCTCAAGCCCGGCAGCGAACGCGGTCACGTCGCCATCCGGCTGGTGATCGGCGTGGGCCTGGACGACTTCAGCTGCGCCGAAAAAGAGCTGCCGCACCTGCTTGAGCATGCGCTGTTCAGCGGGATCGATGAAGGTGGCGAAGGCGCCTTGGAAGAGCGGATGCAGGCGCTGGGCGGCGAGTGGAACGCGTTCACCAGCAATGCCGACACCACCTTTGTCATCGAGGCACCGGCAAGTAACCAGCGCAAGATCCTCGACCTGCTGCTGGCGGTGCTGACCCGCACCCGCATCGATGAAAAGGCCCTGGAGGCAGCGAAACGGGTGGTCGAACGCGAGGACGGCGGCCACTACACCCACCTGCAACGCTGGCTCGACCGCCAGGACCTGGGGCACAAGGCCAGCAACCAGTTGGCGGTGGAGCTGGGCTTGCGTTGCGCGGAACGGGCCGAAGTCGAGCAGCACACCCTCGCCCGCCTCGAACAGGTTCGCAAAGCCTGGTATGCACCGAACAACATGACGCTGATCGTGGTCGGCGACCTCGATCGCTTGCTGCCGGCCTACCTGGAACGCACCTACGGCAAGCTCAAACCGGTCGAGCCCACCGCCCACGAGGCACTGCCACAGATCCGCTACAGCGCCGTGACCAAGCGCAACCTGATCCGCAGCCTGGTGGGCGATGGCGCCAAGCTGCACTGGTTGTTCCCCGAACCGGTATTGGAACAGCAACACGACGAGACCTTCGACCTGCTCAAGAACTATCTGGACTGGGCCCTCTATCGCCAGCTGCGCCTGGCCCGCGGCCTGTCCTATGGGCCATGGGTGGAGCGGGAGGTGTTCGGCGGCGTCGGCTTCCTCAGCCTGAACGCAGACCTGGCCCGCGAAGATCTGCCACAAGCCGAACAGGCCCTCGAAGAATTGCGCATAACATTGCTCAAGGACGGGCTGGACCCCGACAGCTTCATGCGCCTCAAACGCGCAGCCATTGCCCACCAGACCTGGGCGGTTCAAGGCAACAGTGCCCTGGCGGATTACTACTGGGGCGCCCTGGGCGACTACGAAGACGGTCGCTTCGCCAACCCAGCCGTACGCCTGCAGGCGGTGAGCCTGGAACAGGCCAACCAGGCCCTGCGCGAACTGCTCAAGGACCCGGGCTACCTGCGCATCGAGAAGCCGCTGCTCAGTGACGATGAACTGGTCTGGGGAGTGGGCGGTCTGCTGGGGTTGTTGCTGTTGGGATTGGTGGTGTGGAGGCTGCGTCTCAAGACCTGACCTGCTGGGTTCTTGTGGCGAGCCTCGCCATACAGGTGTCAGAACGATACTCTGTCGGGGATATTTCCTACGACTTACTGTGAAACCGCCTAATGCAGACCCTGACCCATTACATCCAGCGCATCCTTGAATTGATGAAGCGCTACCCAGGGGTCATCGCGCTCGGCGGTTTCATCTCCGGCGCCGGCAGTTTCGTACTGGTGGACCGCCAGCAAGGCCTGGCGACCTGGATCGCCGTCCTGATGCTGGTGAGCTGGCTCTGGCTGATGCTGGAAAACAGCCTGACCCGACTGTTCACGCGGATCTTCAAGCGGGAAATACCGCAGCCGTTGCTGCGCTACGCCACGCAGATGATTCACCAGGAAAGCCTGTTTTTTGTCCTGCCGTTTTTCCTGATCACCACCACCTGGAACAGCAGCCAGCTGATTTTCACCGGGTTGCTGGGGGCCTCAGGGCTGATTTCGATCACCGATCCGCTGTATTACAAATGGCTGGCGCCCCGGCGCTGGGCGTTCCTGGCGTTGCACACGCTGACGCTGTTCGCTGCCCTGCTCACGGCGCTGCCGATCATCATGCACCTGACCACCGACCAGAGTTTCAAGCTGGCACTGGGCATCGCCATGCTGCTGTCGTTCCCGAGCCTGGCCTCGATCTTTCCGATCCGCACCGTGCGCAACGCCCTGGCGATTCTATGCATCACCCTGGGCATTGGCGCCGCCGGATGGGTGCTGCGCTCCTGGGTACCACCGGCCACACTGTGGATGACCGAAGTGGCGATCAGCACCCAGCTGGAGGACCGCACACCCGGTGACAGCTTCAAGGAAGTCAGCGCCGCGCAGATCCGCGGCAATGGTCTGTATGCCTATACCGCCATCAATGCGCCGCGCGGGCTCGACGAGCGGATCTATCACGTCTGGCAGTTCAACGGCAAAGAAGTGGACCGTATCGCCCTGGACATTCATGGCGGACGCAAGGAAGGCTACCGCGCCTGGACCCACAAGCAGAACTTCCCGGACAAGCCGGCGGGTAAATGGCAGGTAAGGGTACTGACGGAGAACGGGCAGATGATCGGGGTGCTGCGGTTCAGCGTAACGGACTGAGGCAGGGCAAGCTTTGAACCTGTGGGAGCAGGCCCGCTCCCACAAGGCCTGTCTTTAACCGAAGAACCAGTAGCAGACCCCGATGGCCCCCAGCACGCCGGCCAGCTCCGCCAGCAACGCACAGCCCACCGCGTGCCGCGCCCGCTGGATGCCCACGGCGCCGAAGTACACCGCCAGTACATAGAACGTGGTCTCGGTACTGCCCTGGATGGTCGCCGCCACCAGGGCCGGGAAACTGTCCACGCCGGACGTCTTCATGGTTTCGATCAGCATCGCCCGGGCGGCACTGCCGGAGAACGGCTTGACCATCGCCGTCGGCAAGGCGTCGACGAAGCGCGTGTCCCAGCCGGCCCACTGCACCAGGTGCCGGATACCGTCCAGACCGAAATCCAGTGCGCCCGAAGCCCGTAACACGCCGACCGCACACAGCATCGCCACCAGATACGGCAGCAGGCCCTTGGCAACGTCGAACCCTTCCTTAGCGCCTTCGACGAATGCTTCGTACACCTTGACCTTGCGCAGGGCGCCCACCACCAGGAACAGGATGATCAGGCCGAACAACGTCAGGTTGCCGAGGATCGAGGACAACCCCGCCAGGGCTGTCGCCGAGAGCGTGGCCAGCAACGCCATGAACCCGCCCAGCGCCAGCGCCCCGGGAATCAGGTAAGCCAGCACTACCGGATCCCACAACCGCAGGCGTTGCATGAGAGCCACTGACAGCAGCCCCACCAGGGTTGAACAACTGGTGGCGAGCAGGATCGGCAGGAACACCAGGGTCGGGTCCGGCGCGCCTTGCTGGGCGCGGTACATGAAGATCGTCACCGGCAGCAGCGTCAGCGACGAGGCATTGAGCACCAGGAACAGGATCTGCGCATTGCTGGCAATGGTCGGGCTGGGGTTCAGGTCCTGCAGGGCGCGCATGGCCTTCAGGCCGATGGGGGTGGCGGCGTTGTCCAGGCCC
Organism: Pseudomonas sp. SJZ074; assembly: GCF_007828215.1. Classification (GTDB taxonomy): domain Bacteria; phylum Pseudomonadota; class Gammaproteobacteria; order Pseudomonadales; family Pseudomonadaceae; genus Aquipseudomonas. The sequence continues at coordinate 80,141 of NZ_VIUE01000008.1, forward strand.
AGGCCGTTGGCGGCGAAGTTGAGGGTGATCAGGCCAATGGCTGGATGGCCCGGCGGCACTTCCGGCATCAACCGCAGGAACAGCGGACCGAGGGCCTTGGCCAGCCAGTCGACGATCCCGGCCCTTTCAGCGATCCGCAGGAATCCCAGCCACAGGGTCAGGGTGCCGAACAGCAGAACCATCACCTCCACCGACAGCTTGGCCATGGCGAAGATGCTTTCCACCATCGCCGCGAAGATGCCGGCATTGCCACCTACCAGCCACTGCATCAGCGCCGAGACGGCCGCCACGATAAAGAAGCCAAGCCACAGGCCATTGAGCATCGGTTAACCCCCCGGAAGATGCGGCGAATGATAGCGGGACCGGCAGAAACGACAAACCCCGGATTTATCCAGGGGTTTGTCTTGTGGGACCCGAGCTTGCTCGCGATGGCGTCGGATTAGTCAGCATTACCGTCGGCTGACACTCCGTCATCGCGAGCAGGCTCCCACAGGGGTCATGCATCATTCGCAAATGCCGCGATCACTCAGATCCATTGTGGGAGCGAGCCTGCTCGCGATAGCGGTCTCAAGCCTGCCTCAACGGCTGGAAGTTTCCCCCGCCGGCAGCGGCTCCTTGCTGCGCCAGTGCGGCAGAGAATTCCAGTAGCGCTGGCCCTTGGCGTCATCGTACATGCCTTCCCAGCGAGCGATTACCAGTACGGCCAGGGCGTTGCCGATCACGTTCAATGCGGTACGTGCCATGTCCATGACACGGTCGACACCGGCGATGAAGGCCAGGCCTTCCAGTGGGATACCGACACTGCCCAGGGTCGCCAGCAATACCACGAAGGACACGCCCGGCACGCCGGCGATGCCTTTGGAAGTAACCATCAACGTCAGCACCAGTAGCAATTGCTGACTGATGGACAGGTCGATGCCATACAACTGGGCGATGAAAATCGCCGCGATGCTCTGGTACAGCGTCGAACCGTCGAGGTTGAACGAGTAACCGGTCGGCACCACGAAGCTGCAGATGGCTTTCGGCGCACCGTAGGCTTCCATCTTCTCGATCACGCGTGGCAACACGGTTTCGGAGCTGGCGGTGGAATAGGCCAGCACCAGTTCGTCCTTGAAGATGCGCATCAGCTTGATCACCGAGAAGCCGAACAGACGAGCGATCAGGCCCAGGACCACGAAAGCGAAGAAAGCGATGGCGACATAAACCAGGATCACCAGTTTCGCCAGCGGCAGCAGGGAAGCGAAGCCGAAGTTGGCCACGGTCACCGCAATCAACGCGAAAACGCCAATCGGGGCGTACTGCATGATCATATGGGTGACTTTGAACATGCTTTCGGACACGCCCTGGAACATCTTCACCAGCGGCTCGCGCAGGTCCGATTGCAGGCTGGAGAGACCCAGGCCGAACAGTACGGAGAAGAAAATGATCGGCAGCATCTCGCCGCGGGTCAACGCCGCGAAGATATTCGACGGAATCAGGTTGAGAATGGTCTGGACAAAGGCATGCTCGTGCTGCACTTCGGCGGCCGTGGCCTGGTACTTGGAGATATCCACCGTGCCCAGGGTGCTCATGTCGATGCCGCTGCCTGGATGGAAGAAATTCGCCAACAGCAGACCGACGACAATGGCGATGGTGGTGACGATTTCAAAGTAGAGGATCGTCTTGAGGCCGATACGCCCGAGCTTCTTCGCGTCACCGACCCCGGCAATGCCGACGATCAGCGAGGAAATCACGATCGGGATCACGATCATCTTGATCAGACGAATAAAGATATCGCCTGCCGGTTGCAGCACGTTGCTGATCCACCAGGCTTTCTCGGCACTGAAATGGTTAAGCAGCGCGCCCAGTGCAATACCGAGCACGAGACCGATGAGGATCTGCCAGGCGAGGCTTAATCTTGCCTTCTTCATATCGTTACCCTTACTTCGATTGGACTCGGACAGAAGCGCAAATCCGACCGCTCATGGCGATGCGAATCGTGCTCCCGCCCCGTATAAGGTCACCCGAACGCGCGCTGGCGGCTTACTGGCGGGCGAAAAAAGGCGCAACTATTGCGATGCGAGGGGGGACCGTCTAATGCCGTAAACGCCTACCCTATGCCGAATCGGCATGAAATTTTCAAAACAAAACCCGCGTTCCAAATCGTTCAGATGCGGGATTTAAGCAGGCATAAATGCCGTAAACCGGCGGTTTCAGCGTAGCCTGGCTTAATGTCTTCTGCCGGGGAAACCGATGAAACGGGTAGCCGAAGGCAACGGCGATGGCTGGAAAGCTCTCCGATATACGGTCAGACGTCAGGGAAAAAATCGAAGTGACAGGACAAGACAGGACAAAATGCCGCATTGGGACTGCGATCATCAAACCTGAATAACCAGCCGCTCTGGAATGGGCTTCTTGCTTAACAAGCTCTACGCAGGTTCGCCAAGCCCTTGCGGTTTCGCGAACCTGCGTCGCAGCTTTTTCCTGACCCGGCCCTTTCGCAGGCACCCCTTGTGCCCGTAGGTCACTCCGACCCTGAATGGTCAGAACGTCCCGGCCCCCTGGTCATGCATCGGCCCTCCTCGGGCTGTGCAAAGGGAAAAACAGGGTTGTCTTTCCCGTTATCCAGATTCAGTACCAGTTGGGATCTTTCTTGAGTTGTTCCATTAACAGTTCTTGCATACCTTCATCGGGATTGCCGAGGAAGCGGTAATTGGCATGACGGGTCGGCGACTTGTCGGCGGGCAACCCGGCGGGCACCTCGACCAGCAACGCGTAGGCCTCGTCCTTGTCAAAACTGAAAGCGACGAACAGGCGCTCGTTGCGGCACGTCGCATGGGTTTCGCACAGCGGGCCTACCAGATATTTGTCGCCATCTTCCTCGACGGCGTTCATCTGTTCCGAATCACCCGTCAGATTCATGACCCATTCCGGCAGACGCTCTTCTTTCTTGACGACGTGCTGCCAGGTTTCACGGTATTGCGCGTCAGCCTGAAGCAATTGATTAACGCGCATCTGACCGTCATTGGCAGCCATTGCCGTGGTGCAGCCGCCCAGTAGCAGGGCGGCGGCCAGTCCTTTTAGTGCAGCGTTCATGGTCAGCCTCGACCGCGACGGCCAAAGAAGAAGGAGGCAATGAACATCACCAGGAACACGACAAAGAGAATCTTGGCGATGCCCGTGGCGGTGCCGGCGATACCACCGAAGCCCAGGACTGCAGCGATGATGGCAATGATCAGGAAGGTAATTGCCCAGCTCAACATGGTGATTCTCCTTACGCTTTTCTATTTAGTTAGGGACTGGTTGGAATGGTTCCGAGCGCGTCGGACGCACGGTCAGTGCTTTAAAACACCCAGCGCTCCTGGCGGGGCACGTCGGTCAGCGGCTGAGCCTGATCGACATCCATCATCCGCATGGAGGCGGACGCTTCCGCTACGCTGCTTACGGCACTGAAGTGGGTTTGGGTAGCGCGATGAATCGACACCGGCGCTGGCTCGGGCTGCTGGCTGTAATGCCAAAGGAGCAGTTGCTGACCCACCACGAGGGTCACCAGCAATGCCAGGACAGCCCACAAACCCTGCTGAATGTGCAGGGAAGTGATAGGTAATCGGGCGGCACGTTGCAAATTCATCCTGGAATTCCTCCCCACCCCGGGTGGTGATCTGGTTAGGCGCTCTAAACGCCACGATGACCAGACTATTGCAGACGGCATGCCAGAAATTTCAGGATAAAAAACCGTTAATAATCAGTCAGTTAAATACACCCAATCAAACAGCGAAATCGCATCCTGCACGATGGCCCTGAACGCGGTCGTGCGTATTGCACGAATGAGGGGGAGAAAGGCGAGCAGATTCTTTTTGAATTGCTGTTGGAAAACGGCGGTCGGAATGAGCAGGCTGACCGCTCATCGCGAATGAACTGAAAAAAATTTACGTAAATCAGCTCTTTAGGTCTCTACAACTCACCGCGGCGCTTTCTATAGGTAATATTCGCTCAGAATCGACCATGCAACTTGCCCGATTTTTCTGACACTAACCAACATCATTCATTAAAGGAGCGTAGGAAAAATGGAATCAGCCACGGAGCATCAAGGCCGCATTCTGCTGGTAGACGATGAGTCCGCCATTCTGCGTACGTTCCGCTATTGCCTGGAAGACGAAGGCTATACCGTTGCCACTGCCAACAGCGCCGCCCAGGCCGATGCCTTGTTGCAGCGCCAGGTATTCGACCTGTGCTTTCTCGACCTTCGCCTGGGGGAGGATAACGGCCTTGATGTGCTGGCACAGATGCGCATCCAGGCGCCGTGGATGCGCGTGGTGATCGTCACCGCCCATTCGGCTGTCGACACTGCGGTGGACGCAATCCAGGCCGGTGCCGCCGACTATCTGGTCAAGCCATGCAGCCCTGATCAGTTGCGCCTGGCGACCGCCAAGCAATTGGAAGTCCGCCAGTTATCGGCAAGGCTGGAGGCGCTGGAAGGCGAGATGCGCAAACCCAAGGACGGCCTCGACTCCCACAGTCCGGCGATGAAGGTGGTACTGGAAACAGCCCGTCAAGTGGCCAGCACCGACGCCAATATCCTGATTCTTGGCGAGTCCGGCACCGGTAAAGGAGAACTCGCGCGGGCGATCCATGGCTGGAGCAAACGTGCGAAAAAATCCTGTGTCACCATCAATTGTCCATCCCTCACTACCGAGCTGATGGAAAGCGAGCTGTTTGGTCACAGTCGTGGCGCGTTCACCGGTGCCAGCGAAAGCACGCTGGGACGGGTCAACCAGGCGGACGGCGGAACGCTTTTTCTCGACGAGATCGGCGACTTTCCGCTGACATTACAGCCGAAGTTGTTGCGCTTCATCCAGGACAAGGAATACGAACGGGTCGGCGATCCGGTCACCCGCCGGGCCGATGTGCGAATCCTCGCAGCGACCAACCTGAATCTTGAAGACATGGTCCGCGACGGACGTTTTCGGGAGGACCTGCTGTACCGCTTGAATGTCATTACCCTGCACTTGCCACCGCTGCGCGAGCGCGCCGAAGACATCCTGACCCTGGCGGACCGTTTCCTGGCCCGCTTCGTCAAGGAGTATGCACGTCCGGCCCGGGGATTCAGTGATGAAGCCCGTGAAGCGCTGCTAGGCTATCGCTGGCCGGGCAACATCCGGGAGCTGCGTAACGTGGTGGAGCGTGCCAGCATCATTTGTCCCCAGGAAAAAGTCGAGATCAGTCATTTGGGCATGGCCGAGCAACCGGTCAACAACGCACCGCGCATCGGCGCCGCGCTGAGCCTCGACGAACTGGAGAAGGCCCATATCGGCGCCGTACTGGCTACGGCCGATACACTGGACCAGGCGGCCAAGACCCTGGGCATCGATGCCTCCACGCTGTATCGCAAACGCAAGCAATACAACCTGTGAGCGGCACCTTATGAAACTGGCGATGAAGCTGCGCACTCGACTGTTTCTCAGTATTTCGGCCCTGATCACAGTGGCTTTGCTGGGATTGCTGCTTGGCTTGGTCAGCGTGATGCAAATGGCCAATACCCAGGAACAATCGGTGCGCGACAACTTCATCTTGCTGGACCTGGGCCTCAAACTGCGCCAGACCCTGGGCGACCAGTTGATGATCATGCTCGATGACAAGCCCGACCTGGCTGCGCTGGAAGATTCCAAGCGGCAATATTTCGGTCTGCTGGAGGAGGGCATTGCCCACGAACAGGGCCTGGAAGAGCCTGCGACTAACTTCACCCAGGCCAAGGCCGACTACCTTGGATTCCTCGAGGCCTTTGCAGCTTCTCGCCAGCAGCCGTCCCAACTCACGGGCATCCAGGACCTCACCGAGAAATTCAATGTATTGCGTAACGGGCTGATCGAAGGGTATCGGCACGCCTTGAATAACATCAGCGACACCCAGACCCGCTCCCGTGACCGGGCGTTGCTGATCTCCGGCCTGCTGGGCCTGGTGGGGGTGGCCGTGCTGGTCATCGGTTTCGTCACGGCCCATGGTATCGCGCGGCGCTTCGGGACACCCATAGAGGCACTGGTTTCAGCCGCGGACGACATCGGCCAGGGTAATTTCGAAGTGACGTTGCCGGTTTCCACTTCTCCTGAACTGAACTTGCTGACGCGTCGTTTCGGAATCATGGCCCAGGCCCTGCGTGAGCATCAGGCCACCAATGTCGACGAGTTGCTGGCCGGCCAGCAGCGCTTGCAAGCGGTACTCGACAGCATCGACGATGGCTTGCTGATGATCGACCGCCAGGGCCGGCTGGAGCACCTGAATCCAGTCGCCCAACGGCAACTGGGCTGGGACGAGGAACGCTTGGGCCAGGGATTGGGAGAGGCGCTTGGACGCCCCGATCTGGATGAGGAATTGCACCTGGTGCTGCGCGGCGGAACGTTGGAGCGGGCACCGGACGATCTGAGCATCGAGGTGGATGGCGAATCCCGGTTGCTGACCTACAGCCTTACGCCTGTCAGCCATACCCAGGGGCATATCCTCGGGGCAGTGATGGTGCTGCACGACGTCACCGAACAGCGCGCCTTCGAACGGGTACGCAGTGAGTTCGTGCTGCGGGCTTCCCATGAGTTGCGCACACCGGTGACCGGCATGCACATGGCGTTCGGCCTGCTGCGCGAACGCGTCCATTTTCCTGAAGAATCCCGCGAAGCGGACCTGCTCGACACCGTCAATGAAGAAATGCAGCGGTTGATGCAGCTCATCAATGACCTGCTGAACTTCTCGCGCTACCAGAACGGTTTGCAGAAGCTGACCCTGGCCCCTTGCTCCATCGAAGACTTGCTGGAAGCGGCCCGCCTGCGATTCGCCGCCCAGGCCCAAGCCAAGGGCATCGAGTTGCTCGTGGCGATCCAGGGCCCGCTGCCACGCCTGCACGCCGATGCGGCGCAGCTGGAGCGGGTGCTGGATAACCTGATCGACAATGCCATGCGCCACACCGGCGACAACGGTCAGATCCGCCTGCAAGGCCGGCGCCACGGCGAACGGGTGATCATCAGCGTCGAAGACAACGGCGAAGGTATCGCCTATGGCCAACAGGGGCGGATCTTCGAACCTTTCGTCCAGGTCGGACGCAAGAAAGGTGGCGCAGGCCTGGGGTTGGCGCTGTGCAAGGAAATCGTTCAACTCCACGGAGGGCGCATGGGTGTCTACTCAAGGCCAGGGCAGGGCACCCAGTTCTACATGGCGCTGACGGTTTGAGGCGGTATTGTCTAAGCCTCGTCGTCCAGGCGCCGCCCAAGCCGTCGTCGCCCGCGGGTAATCAGCTCGATGAACTGCACGGCACTGAGGGCATGGGCAAACAGCCAGCCCTGGCCGAACGTTACGCCTTCGCTACGCAGGTATGATGCCTGGGCCTCGTGCTCGATACCTTCGGCAATCACCTTGAGCTCCAACGCATGGGCCATGCGAATGATGTGCGGTGCCACGCCACTGCTGGCGGCGTCGTGGCCGAGGGCATCGATAAAGGCCTTGTCGATTTTAAGGCAGTCCACCGGCAGGGTCTGCAGGTAAGCCAGGCTGCAATAACCGGTGCCAAAGTCGTCAATCAGCACCTGATGACCCACATCGCGTAATGATTGCAGGTTATCCCTGGCGACCAATACATCGATCAGCCCGCGCTCCGTCACCTCAAAAGCAATCTGCCGCGCCGAAACCCGGTGCCGCGCCAGCAAGCGGGCGATGACTTCGCCGATGCGCGGTACCATCACGTCGCATGCCGCCAGGTTCACCGAAATATAAAGCTGCGGATTGGCCCGCAACAGCTGGCCCAGCTGGTCAAACAACCGCTGTAAGACGAAGTCGGTGATCTGGCGGATCTGTCCGGTATCTTCTGCCATCGGAATGAACAGCTCCGGGCTGGTCAAGCTGCCGTCCGGTCGCCGCCAGCGCAACAAGGCTTCAGCACCGACACAATTGCGGCTGCGCAGGTCGAAAATGGGTTGATACAGCACTTGGAACTCGCCGCGCCGGATGGCCCCATGCAGCTCGACATCCATGGATTGACGCTGGCGCGCCAGGAGAAACACCAGAAAACCGATTCCCAGGCCCAATATCAAGCTGGTGGGCAACATCCACCAGGCATTGGCCGGAATATGAAAGCCTTTGCGCTGGGCAATCAGCACCAGCTGATATTCCGGACTGTCGGTCTGCATGCGATAGATCAGCCGGTTCGCTGTTACTTGCAGGGCATTGCGGTTGTTCGGCGGCCAAGGTTCGGTGGGCGGCCAATATTGATCGGTACCCAGCACGGGAACGGCTCGCTCGCCATGGTCCAGGATCACCAGCAGGCTGCTGCCGGGTGGCAGGTCCACCACATCGGTCAGATGCCCCCTGGAGGTGGCGACCCGAAAGTTGCCACGCCCCAACATCAATGCAGCGCGGTTTTCGTCGGGCTCGGTGGTGGTGTTCAGCCAATAACTGTAGGTTGGCCCCCGTAAGTCGGGCGCACGGGCAAGGGACAATCCGCTCTGGCGTGGACGGCTGGAGCAGGTACCGCGACTGTCGATATACACCGCTTCGTAGACGAAGCGGTAGTTGAAACTGACCTGTTGCAAGGTCGCGATCATCTCTTCGTCGCATCCACGCAGCGGTTGGTTCTGCAGATCATCGAGGCTTTCGCGCAACTGCCCGAAAAGCTGTTCCAGCCTCTGCAGGAACCGTTCACCCTGGGCGTTCATCTGCTCGCTTTCGCGCTGCTGGGTCTGTTGCACGACAACGAACAAGCTCCCCGCCAGCAGAAGTAACGTACTCAGGGCAGCCGCGACCATCGCCAGGAATAGAGGGCGGTGGAGCCAGCTATGCAGGGTTTCTCGGGCAGCCTTCATCAATTGATAATCCGAAAGTTACCAATGAGTTATAGCCGCAAATTTGGATTTAGCCTTTATCGTCGGACAGGCGTCATTATTTTGTCTGGTTGAGTACTTGCAGGATGGCCGCACTTTGCGCGTCCGGCGTACCGTCGAACCGGGCCGGTCGATACCGCATCTGGAAGGCAGCCAGCACATGGCGAGTAGCCACGTCCCATTCGCCGGTGCGGGGCGTCGGGTAGCCGAGGCGGGCCAACTCAGTCTGGAACCAGGTGGCACTCGGCAGCTGCGCCAGGAATAAGGCCTGCTGGCGCGCCACTGCCTGTTCGTCCGGCCAGACGCCCAGGCCTGCCTCCGCCAGGCGCTTCCAGGGGAACAACGGCCCTGGATCAAGCTTGCGCAGGGGGGCAATGTCGCTGTGTCCGATGATGTTGATCGGGTTGATCGCGTTACGTCGGGTGATGTCCTTGAGCAACGCGATCAAGGATTGGACCTGGGCTTCGCTATAGGGGTACCAGAGACGCCCGGTAGGGCCGTCGACGTAGCCCGGATTGACGATCTCGATGCCAATGGAGCTGGAGTTGAGCCAGGTCCGACCCAGCCATTCGCTTTCTCCGGCGTGCCAAGCGCGCCGACTTTCGTCTACCAGCTTGTAGATAGTAGCGTCCTTGTCGTCGCCGATCAGGTAATGGGCGCTGACTTCGCCATGGGTCAGCAGCGCCAGGGAGCGCTCCAGGGACGCCGAGGTGTAATGCACCACGACAAACTGGATGCGGCTGTCCTGATTGACCGAGGGGTGGCTGGTATCGAGCCTGGGACCGCTGGCGCAACCGGCCAAGGCCAGTAAAAAGACAATGGTGGAGATAATTTTCATGGCGCAAACGCGTTTAAGGTGACCAATAATGCAACAGTGTAACGTATCACTGTGCATGGATCTGGTTTGCCTTCCGATACTAAACAAAATGGAACAATTGACTCAACCCAGTTCCACCCGGTTGCGCCCGGCAGATTTGGCCCGATATAGCGCCTGATCGGCTCTTTTAAGCACCAGATCGCTATATTCCCCCGGCTTGAATGCGGTCATGCCCACCGATACGGTAATCGTCACCGGCTCGCCCTTGAAGTGAAACGGACAGGCTTCGATGGCCGCCCGCAGACCCTCTGCCAATTTGGCGCCCGAGGCCAGGGGCGTATCGGGTACCAGCAGGACAAACTCCTCGCCGCCAAAGCGAGCGATGAAGTCGCTGCCGCGCAGACGCTTGCGCAATACGGTGGCGATAATCTTCAGCACCCGATCACCGGCCAGGTGACCATAGTTGTCATTGATTCGCTTGAAGTGATCGAGGTCGAGCATCGCCATCAACAAACTGTTGCCATGTCGCTGCCACTGAGCGACCTCGTGTTCAAGCCGCTCGGTCCAGGCAGCCCGGTTGGGCAACCCGGTGAGCGGGTCAATCAATGCCTTTTGTCGTTGCTCTTCGAGGTTTTCACGCACGACCTGGGCTTCCCGCTCCATCACCGCGACGCGCTCGGCCAGGCTCTTGAGGCGGCTCGAAACCTCCTGCTCGCGCTGGTCACGCTGCTTCTGGTGCTGGTCCATCGTACCGAGCAGGCCTTCCAGATGGTTCTCCAGCACCTGCTTGAGACCTTCCAGATCATCGGCTTCCTGCACGCTGCTTTGCAGGCCATCGACCTGCTCGCGAATCTGGGTGTCCATTTCCCTGGAGGCCGAAAGATGGTCCGCGTGGCCTTCACTGGCAGCACGCAAGCTGCTCTGGAACGACTCCAACCGTTCATTGAGGCGTTGCAGATACGCTTCGAATTCAAGCTGGCCACTGTCGGTGATAGCCAACATAAGCGTCGCGAAGTCATCGAGAATCGGCAGTAACTCGTACCAGTTCAAACCGTTTCGCAGACGCTCCCCCATGGCCTCGGCTTGGGGGCGATGCCGCTCAGGCAATGTCAGGTCACCCAACAGGCCCAGCAAAGTGTCTTCGATGTGCTTCGCCACCGAACTGTAGGACGGTTCCGGGGAGTCGGGCAGGGCGTAATGGGCCTCATCCGGATCGGCGGGCAGTGGCTGGACGGTTGTCGAAGGCTTATCAGGTTCTATATCGAGAGACGGTGCTTGCTCCAGCACGGGTGACGGCGCTTCGGGCACCAGCTCGTCGGGATTCTCCAGCGCGACGGCGGCCGCAGGTTCCGGAACAGTCGGGGCGGGCCCATCGGCTTCCTCGGGCTTGAGGAGCGGCGCCGGGCTGTCGGTCAGTGACTTCGGCGCGGATTCAACCATGGGCGGAATGAAGGCAATCGGTTCGAGCGTTTCATCGACAGGCCGGGCCTGCTCCGTGACCGGCAAGACGGGGTCGGAAATGGCTGTCGCCTGCATCGGTACCGGCGGTGGCGCTTCGGTCGATGGCGTCGGGAGCTCAGGCGCAACATTGCTCGGAGCGGGGTCGTGGGGCTGAGGAGCGGTCTCGTCGTGACCATGGCCACCAAACAGCCGTTGCAGCAGGCCGGGGCGACTCGCTTCGGCAGGCGTCTCCAGTGCGCTCAGCGCCTTGCCCTGCAAATCGCTCAACTCGCTGAGTAGCAGAGGAATTTCCCGGGCCTGGTCGACCCGCGTCTCCAGATGCTTGGCAAACCTTTTCAGCGGCCGACGGACTTCTTTCGGCAGCGGCAAGGTCTGTAGCTGGGCGACCAACGCGGTCAATGCGGTGCTCATCTGTTCGACCCGGGTCTCGCGGCGCTGCTCGGAATCCAGCACGGCTTTTTCCAAGCGAGGCAACAGCGCAGCGAGGGCGGCGTCCATATCATCGGTGCGCACCACTTCGCGCATCTCTTTCATGCATTGATCGACAGCCCGGTCCGTGCCTTCGGCGGCCAGGGTGCTACGCACCAGGCCACGGCGCAGCAAGTCGAGCCGCGCATCCCAGCGGCGCTCGAGCTTTTCCTGCTGTTCAATGCTCTTGAGGTACTTCTCTCTCCAGCGTTCGGCGTCGTCGCTCATTCATCGGGTCCGCAAGGGGCAGAACTCAGCGCAGGAAATGCATCCGCCGTGAGCGAACCCGGAAGACGAATTTCGACTGCAACCGGCAGGTGGTCGGAAATGGGCTGGGCCAGGACCTCGACACGCTCAAGGGTCAGGGTCGGGCTCAGCAGAATATGGTCCAGGCAGCGCTGGGGGCGCCAGCTGGGGAATGTCGCTTCGAGTTGCGGCGCAAGCAGGCCGAGGTCGCGCAGGGGCGAGGTCTGCAGCAGGTCGTTGGCGTGGGTGTTCATGTCGCCCATCAGCACCTGGTGTTTATAGCCGCCGATCAATTCACGGATATAGGCCAGTTGCATCGTCCGGGTACGCGCCCCGAGAGCCAGGTGCATCATGACCACAACCAGTGCCTCGGGGCCTTCGCCGAAGCGCGCCAGGATCGCCCCGCGCCCCTTGGGACCTGGCAGCGGATGGTCTTCTATCGCCCAGGGCCGCAGGCGACTCAACACACCATTGCTGTGCTGGCCGAGACGGCCGAGGTTGCGATTGAGTTGCTGATACCAGTAAGGGAATGCACCCAGCTGGGCCAAATGCTCCACCTGGTTGACGTAGCCTGACCTCAGGCTGCCGCCATCGGCCTCCTGCAAGGCCACCAGATCGAAATCCTTCAGCAGTTCACCGATTTTCTTCAGGTTGCCGGCACGCCCGGTGTGGGGCAGCAGATGTTGCCAACCCCGGGTCAGGTAATGCCGGTAGCGTTCGGTGCTGATGCCCACCTGGATGTTGAAACTGAGCAATCGCAAGCGACTGTCGGCGGGCAGGCCCGTGGACGCGACATGATGCTCGTTGACCCGCGGCTCATGCAGGCCAACGATGCGTTCGGTGCTCCAGCGGGCCATGGCGTGGGCGGCGCTTAGTTGACAGCAGCCTTGGTGGTCGCTCGCTCTTTGGCGATCAGCTTGTCGGCCAGTTGCAGCGCCTCGTTCGCGCCGCCGGCAGAGCCGATATCAAAGCGGTATTTGCCGTTGACGATCATGGTCGGTACGCCAGTGATATCGTACTTTTTCGCCAGATCGCGGGCCTTTTTTATCTGGCCTTGAATGGCGAAGGAGTCGAAGGTGGCCAGGAACTTGTCTTTATCAACGCCCTGGGTGGCGAGGAAGTCGGCCATGTCTTCTTTCTTGGTCAACTTCTTGCCTTCCTTCTGGATCGCGTTGAATACCGCCGCGTGCACCTTGTGCTCGACGCCCATGGCCTCGAGGGTCAGGAACATCTGGCCGTGGGCATCCCAAGGGCCACCGAACATGGCAGGGATGCGGACGAAGTTCACGTCCGAAGGCAGCTTGTCGACCCATGGATTGATCACCGGCTCGAACGCGTAGCAATGCGGGCAGCCATACCAGAACAACTCCACCACTTCGATCTTGCCGGGCACGGCCACCGGAACCGGGTTGCTCAATTCGACGTAAGGGGCCTTCGATTCCTCGGCGTTGGCTTGAGCGCCGATGCCGAACAGGCTGGCGGCGACGAGCGCGGCGCTGATGATCAGATTACGCATGCTTTACTCCTGGACAAATAGGTGGCCTCGCGGGTGTGTCTTCAGACAGACCATGGCGGGTTCAAGTTCTTAGTGTAACGGCAGCGGCCACAAAAAAGGGCGGCCAAAGCCACCCTTTTGATGCTTGCATCGACAGATTAATCGAGCGTTAACGTTACAAGCGGTGTACACCTCTCGCAACGCCGCTCAAGACCTTAGTGCAGGCCTTGGATGTAGCTGGAGACGGCGGCGATGTCTTCGTCGCTCAACTTGCGAGCGATGGTGCGCATGGTCATCGCGTCGCCGTCATTGGCACGACCGCCTTCTTCTTTGCGGAAATCGGTCAGTTGCTTGGCCACGTACTGGGCATGCTGGCCGCCCAAGTGCGGGAAGCCGGCAGCGGCGTTGCCGGCACCGTTCGGCGAATGGCAACCGGTGCAGGCCGGCAGGCCCTTGTCCAGGTCTCCACCACGGAACAGCTTCTCGCCGCGAGCCACGAGTTTCTTGTCGGCGGCGCCGACGCTGCCCTTCTGGCTGGCGAAATAGGCGGCGATGTCCGACAGGTCCTGATCGCTCAGGTTGGTCAGCAGGCCGGTCATTTCCAGAACGGTACGCTTGCCCGACTTGATGTCGTGCAATTGCTTGGTCAGGTAGCGTTCGCCCTGGCCCGCCAGTTTCGGAAAGTTTGGCGCTGCGCTGTTGCCATCCGGGCCGTGGCAGGCCCCGCATACGGCGGCTTTCGCCTGGCCGGCGGCGGCATCGCCAGCGGCGTGGGCTACGCCGGATATCCCCAAGGTCAACAGCAGACTCACGATCAGTTTGTTCATCAGCTAATCCAACTACGGCTAAGGGTTAAAGAGTTATGGACCGGGTTCACTCGCTCATCCACTGGATGATGGCTTGGTAATCCTCGGCACTGCAGTCCATGCACAAACCACGCGGCGGCATCGCCTTGAAACCCTGGGTCACGTGTTGCACCAGCGTCCCCATACCTTTCGCCAACCTCGGCGTCCAAGCTTCCTGTTCGCCCTTGCGGGGCGCCGTTGGGAGTTGGCCGGAATGACAGGCACCACAAACACGGTTGTACACAGCTTCCGGATCCTGTGTAGCCTGAGCGCTGTAAAGCGGCATCAGGACGCCGGCAGCTAGCAGCCATTTCGTCATAAAACGACCTTTTCAGGGTTGAGAGCAAGCTGCGTTCTGATGCGCAATTTAGGTCGATCGCTCTCGTGAGCCTCATCCTTCGCTGGGACAAAGCGCACACAAAATCTGCGGCATTATATACTGGCGTCACTGAAACGGAAACGACACAGCTTGCCGCGTCCATTCCCGACGCCGCCCACATCGGAAATCCCATGCAACTGAAGAACCCCATCCTTGGCCTGTGCCAACAGTCCACCTTCATGCTCAGCGCCGCCAAAGTCGATCAATGCCCCGACGACGAAGGCTACGAAGTGGCGTTTGCCGGGCGTTCCAACGCCGGTAAATCCAGCGCATTGAACACCTTGACCCACGCAAGCCTGGCACGCACCTCGAAAACCCCGGGCCGCACGCAGCTGTTGAACTTCTTCAAGCTAGACGATGAACGCCGTTTGGTCGACCTGCCCGGCTACGGTTACGCCAAGGTGCCGATCCCGCTCAAGCAACACTGGCAGCGCCACCTGGAAGCCTATCTGGGTAGCCGCGAGAGTTTGAAAGGGCTGATCCTGATGATGGACATCCGCCATCCGATGACCGACTTCGACACGCTGATGCTCGACTGGGCGGTTGCCAGCGGCATGCCCATGCACATTCTGCTGACCAAGGCGGACAAGCTCACCTATGGTGCGGCCAAGAACACGCTGCTCAAAGTGCAATCGGAAATCCGCAAGGGCTGGGGCGAGGCGATCACCATCCAGTTGTTCTCGGCCCCCAAGCGCATGGGCCTGGAAGAAGCCTACACGATCCTGGCCGACTGGATGGAACTGGCGGACAAGGGCAGCGAAGAGGCCGAATAAACCAAATCGCAGGCAAAAAAAACCCCGGACTTCGTATGGGGAGGGGGAAGTTCGGGGTCCAAGTTCCGGACCGCTAGGGCGGGGTCCAGATATCTGCCAACACTTAACACAACATAGGAGCATTGAAGGGCTTCACCAGCCATTCAGAATCTCTGAGTGGCATTTCATGGGTTTAGTTCAGATTATTTTTTGAAATGCCCTTAGGAAACTTCTGACTCGCCCCTCGCGGCCAATGAGATTCCACTGTGGCGAGGGGATTTATCCCCGCTGGGCTGCAAAGCAGCCCCCCGGAAAGTCGTCACGCCTCAGTGCGCCTCATCCCAGTTGTTGCCCACGCCCACTTCCACCAGCAGCGGCACGTCCAGCGTGGCGGCGGCGCTCATGTGCTGGCGAATGTCCTTGCTGACCTGTTCGACCAGATCCTCCCGAACTTCCAGCACCAGTTCGTCGTGCACCTGGAGGATGACCCGGGCATCCAGCCCAGAGGTCGACAACCAGCGATCCACGGCCACCATCGCTTTCTTGATGATGTCGGCAGCGGTGCCTTGCATCGGTGCGTTGATCGCCGTGCGCTCAGCCCCCTTGCGCAGTGCCGGATTCTTCGCATTGATGTCCGGCAGGTACAGCCGGCGGCCGAAAATGGTTTCGACGAACCCCTGTTCGGCGGCCTGGGCGCGGGTGCGCTCCATGTACTCCAGCACACCCGGGTAGCGGGCGAAGTAACGGTCGATGTAGGCCTGGGACTGCTTGCGGTCGACGCCGATCTGTTTGGCGAGACCAAAGGCACTCATGCCGTAGATCAGGCCGAAGTTGATCGCCTTGGCGCTACGGCGCTGATCATGGCTGACGGCCTCCAGGTCGACGCCGAAAACCTCGGCGGCGGTGGCCCGGTGCACGTCCAGGTCGTTGCGGAATGCGTGGAGCAGACCTTCATCCTTGGCCAGGTGCGCCATGATCCTCAACTCGATCTGCGAATAGTCCGCCGCCAGCAGCTTGTAGCCTTTCGGCGCCACGAACGCCTGTCGGATCCGTCGACCTTCGGCGGTACGGATCGGAATGTTCTGCAGGTTCGGGTCGATGGACGACAGTCGTCCGGTCGCGGCAACGGCTTGCTGGTAATTGGTGTGAACGCGGCCGGTGCGGCTGTTGATCTGCTCCGGCAGGCGATCGGTGTAGGTACTCTTGAGCTTGCTCAGCGAGCGGTACTGCATCAGCACCTTGGGCAGCGGGTAATCCTGCTCCGCCAGTTCGGCGAGCACCGCTTCGGCTGTGGATGCCTGGCCCTTGGCGGTTTTGCTGAGCACTGGCAAACCGAGTTTTTCGTACAGGATCACGCCCAATTGCTTCGGCGAGCCGAGGTTGAATTCCTCTCCGGCGATGGCAAACGCCTCACGCTCCAAGGCCACCAGCTTCTCGCCCAGCTCGACGCTCTGCACGCCCAACAGGTTGGCATCGACCAATGCACCCTGGCGCTCGATACGCGCCAGCACTGGCATCAGCGGCATCTCGATCTCATTGAGCACCTTGTTCAAGCTCGGGACCGTCGCCAGTTTTTCCTGCAAGGCCTGGTGCAGACGGAAAGTTACGTCGGCATCTTCAGCGGCGTACGGGCCGGCCAGTTCCAGGGAGATCTGATCGAAGGTCAGTTGCTTGACCCCTTTACCCGCGATGTCCTGGAAATCGGTCTTGCTTTGCCCCAGGTATTTGAGCGCCAGGCTGTCCATGTCGTGACGGGTCGCGGTGGAATCCAGCACGTAGGATTCGAGCATGGTGTCGAAGGCGATGCCCTGGACCAGGATGCCGTTCTCCTGATCACCACCAATGGCGCAGTTGGCCAGGATGTTGGTCTCGAACTTGGCATGCTGGCCAACCTTGAGTTTGTCGGGATTTTCCAACAGGGGCTTGAGGGCCTTGAGCACCGTGTCGCGATCCAGCTGCTCCGGCACCCCCATGTAGGAATGGGTTAGCGGGATGTAGGCCGCTTCATGGGCCGCCACGGCAAACGACAGTCCGACCAGTTGTGCATGCTGGGGATCGTCACCGCTGGTTTCCGTGACGAACGCAAACAGCGGCGCTTGCTCGAGCTTGGCCAACCAGGTGTCGAAGCGCGCCTGATCGAGGATGACTTCGTACTTCGCCTCGGCGCCACCGGGTTGTTCGTCGGCCACTTCGACGATCTCTTGGCCGGCACGCTTGGCGTCCCGCTGGTTTTCTTCGAACCAGCTCTTGAACTCCAGCAGGGTGTACAGCTCGGCCAGTTTCTCGTGGTCCGGTGGGCCCATTTGCAGGTCGTCGAGGCCAATATCCAGCGGCACGTCAGTCTTGATGGTGGCCAGTTCGTAGGAAAGAAACGCCATTTCCTTGTGTTCTTCGAGCTTGGCCGGCAGGGTCTTGGCGCCGCGAATCGGCAACGTGGGGACGATGTCCAGTTGCGCGTACAACTCGGTCAGTCCGCCGTTGACCCCCACCAACAAGCCGGAGGCGGTCTTTGGCCCGATCCCCGGAACGCCCGGGATGTTGTCGGAAGAATCGCCCATCAGTGCGAGATAATCGATGATCTGCTCCGGAGCGACACCAAATTTCTCCTTTACGCCAGCCACGTCCAGCGAGCTACCGGTCATGGTATTGACCAAGGTAATGTGCCCGTCGACCAATTGAGCCATGTCCTTGTCACCGGTGGAGATCACCACCGGACGGTCGGCTGCGGCGCTGCTGCGGGCCAGGGTGCCGATCACGTCGTCGGCTTCGACGTTGTCCACGCACAGCAGCGGGAAGCCCAGGGCCTTGACGCTGGCGTGCAGCGGCTCGATCTGCACGCGCATGTCATCGGGCATGCTCGGGCGGTTGGCCTTGTACTCGGCGTACAGTGCATCGCGAAACGTCCCACCCTTGGCGTCGAACACCACGGCAAACGGGCTGTCCGGATACTGCTTGCGCAGGCTCTTGAGCATGTTCAGCACGCCCTTGACCGCGCCGGTCGGCAGGCCTTTGGACGTGGTCAGCGGTGGCAGCGCGTGAAAGGCACGGTACAGATAAGAAGAACCGTCCACCAGGACGAGGGGGGCTTGGCTCATGAGCAGGATCAACCTTTTCGGCGGGTCCGGGGCTAGAATAGCGGGACCGTTGACGACAAAGGGACAAGGTTATCATGCGTACACTAAATCGCCTGTTACTGGCTGGCTTGTTTACGATCACCCCGCTGACCGTCATGGCGGCGGACGACGCACCTTCAGCTGACCCTGACGTCACCATTCGCACGGAAGGCGATAAAACCATCCAGGAATACCGGCAAAACGGCTTCCTGTATGCGATCAAGGTCACGCCCAAGGGCGGCAAGCCTTATTTCCTGGTGCGTGCCGATGGCACTGATGCAAACTTCATCCGTTCGGACCAACCGGATATGCTGATCCCGTCATGGAAGATCTTTGAGTGGAAATAGTTTCCTAATTTCAACCGGCGCCCACTCGAGGGCGCCCGCAATGGCAGTTCTAACCATGTCTGTGTTCACCCCCTTGGCTCGGCCCGAGCTGGAAACCTTTCTTGCCCCTTACGGGCTCGGCCGCCTGCTTGATTTCCAGGGGATCGCCGCTGGCAGCGAAAACACCAATTTCTTTATCAGCCTGGAGCAGGGCGAGTTCGTCCTGACCCTGGTGGAGCGCGGCCCGGTGCAGGAAATGCCGTTCTTCATCGAACTGCTGGACGTGCTGCACGAGGCCGATCTGCCGGTGCCTTATGCCTTGCGCACCACCGACGGCATTGCGCTCAGGGAGCTGGCCGGCAAACCCGCGTTGCTGCAACCGCGCCTGGCCGGCAAACATATCAAGCAGGCCAATGCCCAGCACTGCGCCCAGGTCGGCGAGTTGCTGGCGCACCTGCACCTGGCCACCCGGGACAACATGATCAAGCGCAAGACCGATCGCGGCCTGGACTGGATGCAAGAGGAGGGCGCAAAGCTGCTGTCACACCTCGAAGCCGAACCTCGTCGGCTGCTGCAGGCGGCGCTGGATGAAATCTCGCTGCAGAAGACCGGCATCCTCGCGCTGCCCCGCGCCAACATCCACGCGGACCTGTTTCGTGATAACGCCATGTTCGAAGGCACGCATCTGACCGGGTTGATCGACTTCTACAACGCCTGTTCCGGGCCAATGCTGTATGACGTCGCCATTGCCCTGAACGACTGGTGTTCGGATGACAATGGTGTGCTCGACGGCCCGAGGGCGCGGGCGCTGCTGGGCGCTTATGCGGCCCTGCGACCCTTCACCGCCGCCGAGGCCGAGCTATGGCCGACCATGCTGCGCGTGGCGTGCGTGCGGTTCTGGCTGTCGCGCTTGATCGCCGCCGAATCCTTTGCCGGACAGGATGTGCTGATTCACGATCCGATGGAGTTCCAGCAGCGGTTGGCGCAGCGGCAGGACGTTCATACGCCGCTGCCTTTTGCCCTGTAACTTGCTTGCCGAACACAAAATCCTGTGGCGAGGGGATTTATCCCCGCTGGGACGCGAAGCGTCCCCAAAAAATATCTGCTGCAACAGAACAGGTGGGTCAGCTGGAAAGCAGGGGGCTGCTTCGCAGCCCAGCGGGGATAAATCCCCTCGCCACAGATGAAATCGGGTTTCACGCGGGTGTTATAGGGACTCCAGGCACCCCGCCAGATCATTGCCCAGCTTTTCCAGCAACTGCTCATACCCTTGTGCCGTCGCCGGGGTGTAGCCACCTAGCGCATCCAGCTCCGCGAGTTTCACCGGCAACCCGGCCACCAGGGTTTCGGCCAGGCGTGGGCGCAGGGGCGGTTCACTGAACACGCAGGTCTTGCCCACCGCCTGCAAGCGCGTGCGCATCGCCGCCACATGCTGGGCGCCGGGCTGGACTTCGGCAGCCACGGCGAAGACCCCGGCGTGCTTGAGGCCGTAGGTGTCTTCGAAATAATCGAATGCTTCGTGGAAGACGAAATAGGGTTTGCCCGCGACCCCGGCCAAACGCGATTTCAGGCGCGCGTCCAACGCATCGAGACGCTGGTTGAAGCCCTTGAGATTGCTTTGATAGCGCTCGGCATTGGCCGGGTCGGCAGCGCTCAGGTCAGCGGCCATTTTGGCGGCAATCACCCGCGCATTGATCGGTGAAAGCCACAAATGGGCATCGATCGTGCCAGGACGATGGTCATGATCATGCTCGTCGCCATCCTCGTCGGTATGGGATTGGCTGTCCTCGGTAAAATGCCGCAACTTGAGTCCCGGCAGATCCTGTACCGCGACGGAAGGCAGCGTACGACCGCTCAGTACCCTCGGCAGGAAACCTTCCATGTCCGGACCGATCCAGTACAGCAGGTCCACCGACTGCACCTTGCGTACATCCGATGGGCGCAAAGCGTAGTGGTGAGGCGAAGCACCGGGAGGCAGCAGCACCTCGGGAACGGCCACGCCGTCCTGCACCGCAGCGGCAATCAACTGCAACGGCTTGATGCTGGTAAGGACCTTGACATCGGCCTGGGTTGGACCGATCAGTAGAAAAGTTGCGACAAAAGCGACAAAGAGCGAAAAAAATCGGGACACGATAACCACTCGAAGAGGCGAGACCGGGTAACATAATAACGTCTCTCACTGAACTCGTCGCTGCCCATGCCTATTACGCCCCTCGCCAGTCGCCCCCACGATCACTCCCACTGTGTGCACAGCGCGCTGTCCGAGGCCGATGCCATCTGCGCCCGGCAGGGGCTGCGCCTGACCGCCTTGCGGCGGCGCGTGCTGGAACTGGTCTGGCAAAGCCACAAGCCGTTGGGTGCCTACGACATCCTGGCGGTGCTCAGCGAACAGGATGGCCGCCGCGCTGCGCCGCCGACGGTCTATCGGGCGCTGGATTTCCTGCTGGAAAACGGCCTGGTGCATCGTATTTCCTCCCTGAACGCCTTCGTCGGCTGCAACCATCCCGAACACGCCCACCAGGGCCAGTTCCTGATCTGCCGCGACTGCCACGCGGCCATCGAGCTGGAACAGAAGTCCATCAGCGATGCCATCGTCGCCAGCGCCAGGGAGGTCGGTTTCATGGTCGACAGCCAGACCGTCGAAGTGGTCGGTCTCTGCTCCGGTTGCCAGGGGGCCTGATGAGCAATGCCTTGATCCGCCTCGAGCAGGTGGCCGTGACGTTCGCCGGACAGAACGTGCTGGATAACATCCACCTGAGCGTCGAGCCTGGGCAGATCGTCACCCTGATCGGCCCCAACGGCGCTGGCAAGACCACTCTGGTGCGCGCCGTGCTGGGTTTGCTCAAACCGGACAGAGGCAGCGTCTGGCGCAAACCGAAGCTGCGGGTCGGCTACATGCCACAGAAACTCCATGTAGACCCGACGCTGCCCCTGTCGGTCCTGCGTTTCCTGCGCCTGGTACCTGGCGTAGATCGCGGACGGGCCCTGGCGGCACTCAACGAAGTCGGCGCCGAGCATGTGATCGACAGCCCGGTACAAAGCATCTCCGGCGGTGAAATGCAGCGTGTGTTGCTGGCCCGTGCCTTGCTGCGCGAGCCTGAACTGCTGGTGCTCGACGAGCCGGTACAAGGGGTCGACGTGGCGGGACAGGCCGAGCTGTACAGCCTGATCACCCGCCTGCGCGACCGTCATGGCTGCGGCGTGCTGATGGTCTCCCATGATCTTCACCTGGTCATGAGTACCACCGACCAGGTGGTCTGCCTCAATCGGCATGTCTGCTGTTCCGGGCATCCCGAGCAGGTCAGTGGCGACCCGGCGTTCGTCGAGCTGTTCGGCAAGAACGCACCCAGCCTGGCGATCTATCACCACCACCATGACCACGCCCATGACCTGCACGGTTCAGTGGTCATCGGTGCCCCTGTTACCCCCCATGTTCATGGAGATGGCTGCAAGCATGGCTGATTTTCTGGTATATGCCCTGCTCGCAGGCTTGGCTCTCGCGCTGGTGGCCGGTCCCTTGGGCTCGTTCGTGGTCTGGCGGCGCATGGCCTATTTTGGCGATACCTTGTCCCACGCGGCCTTGCTGGGTGTAGCGCTGGGGTTCCTGCTGGACGTCAGCCCGACGGTGGCGGTGACGGTCGGTTGCCTGTTGCTGGCGGTGGTGCTGGTGACCTTGCAACAGCGCCAGCCGCTGGCGTCCGACACACTGCTGGGTATCCTCGCGCCCAGTACCCTGTCCCTTGGGCTGGTGGTGCTGAGCTTCATGCGTGAAGTGCGGATCGACTTGATGGCCTACCTGTTCGGAGACTTGCTGGCCATCAGCCCGACGGACCTGGCGTGGATCCTGGGTGGCAGCGCCGCCGTGCTGCTGTTACTGGTGGCGCTCTGGCGACCCTTGCTGGCCGTCACCGTCCACGAAGAACTGGCCCGGGTCGAAGGCCTGCCCGTGACGGGTCTGCGGCTGGCGCTGATGCTGCTGATTGCCGTGGTCATTGCCGTGGCGATGAAAATCGTCGGAGTATTGCTGATTACCTCATTGCTGATCATCCCGGCCGCCGCGGCACAACGTCACGCCCGTTCGCCGGAGCAGATGGCTCTGGGCGCGAGCCTGCTGGGCATGCTTGCGGTGTGTGGCGGGCTGGCCTTGTCGTGGTTCAAGGACACCCCGGCCGGTCCGTCGATCGTGGTCAGCGCCGCGGCCTTGTTTCTGCTGAGTTTTGTCCTGCCCCGCCGAGGGGTGTAGACTTGCTCGCTTTTTGCGCAAATAGAGAGTCGCAGGAATGAAGCCGTTCGCCTCCCGTTATCTGCTCCTTGTCGCATTTTCCTTGCTACTGGGGGCTTGCACGAGTTCGCCGCCAGTAACCGAAGCACCCGACACCCGGGGGCCGGCCATTGCGCAGTTGGAACAAAGCCTGGCCAGCAATGAACTGGCCACCGCTGAAGATCAATTGGCCACGCTGCAGGCCCAGACGCCCAACGATCCGGCGTTGGAGCCCTATCAGCGGCAACTGGCCGAGGCGTATCTGCGCCGCAGCCAGATCGATCTGCAAAAAGGCGATGTAAACGCCGCCGCTACGGCCCTGAGCCGTGCCCGCGCCCTGATGCCCAAGGCGCCAGCACTGACCGGTGAATTCAATGGCGCCATAGCCCAGGCCCGTAAGATCGAGCTGGATAAAGCCGAGGCCGCTCTCCAGGCTGCCGAAACCAAACCGGCCGCCAAGTTGATCGATCCGAGCGCCGAGAGCACCACGCTCCAGCTCAATATCAACGATATCCAGCAAATGCGTCGGCAACTGGATGCCATTGCCACTGATGTGGTGAATTTTCAGTGTGATGTCACAGTCCAGGTGCCGCGCATCGACGATTATCCGTGGCTGGCGAACCTGCTGGCCAAGCGGGTCAAGAAGCTGGATCCGGGGTTTGATCTGAAGCTTCGCAAGCAGATCCTGCGCAACGTGCCGGCGCAGGTGGTGCTGACTCCGCGTAAATCTTAAAGGCATCGCGAGCAGGCTCGCTCCCACAGGGTTTTGTGGCAGATACAACATGTGTATTCACAACACATCCACTGTGGGAACGGGCTTGCTCGCGAAAGCGGTGGGTCAGCCAAGAAAATGTTGCATGTACCGCCGCCTTCGCGGGTAAACCCGCTCCCACAGGGTTCCTTGGCGGACATAGAATCTGAATGCACACCAGTTCCACTGTGGGAGCGAGCCTGCTCGCGATAGCGTCCTAACGGTCGCCTCTCATCAAGCCGGAACCGCCTTGGCCTTGGGCTCACGCGCCCAAACCCGATGCTGGGCAATCGCCGCAAAAAACCGCGAAAAGCCGCTCGCCTCCGCATCCTCTATCAGCCCCGCATCCACCTCCAGCTTCAACTCAACCAGCAACTGCCGAGCTTCGCCATGAAGCCCAATGGCCTTCAGATGTTTGTAGGCCTCCAGCACGTAATGCAACGCCACGCCGTCCCGACTCAAGGCCTTGATCGACTCTGGGCCGCCCGGAACAAACACCGCATCGAAGGCAATCGATGGCAAGCCTTCCATGGACGCATCCACCGGCAACGTCTGCCCATCGACCGTGGTCACCGGCGCGGAAGTCGGACCGAGCACCTTGGCGTGAGCGCCCTCGGCCTTCAAGGCCTGTTTGAGCACATCGATAATCGCCCCGTCCACCCCGTTCGCCACCAGCACCGCAACCTTGCGTGTCTTGATATCTCCAGATAACAAGTTCGCCTGGCTCAAGGCTGGGGATTGCTCCAGCGAAGGCGTCGGTACGTCCACGGTGCATGCGGTGGGCGCCGGCAATCCAAGGTTTTTCGCCACCCGCGCCGCCAGCTCCAAATCGATGTTGGCGAGAATTTCGTTAACCTGCCGCGCCCTGATGTATTCCCGCTCGACCTTACCCAATTCGAAACTGTAGGCCGCGATGATGTGCTCCTGCTCATGGGCGCTCATGCTCTTGTAGAACAGCCGCGCCTGGGAAAAATGGTCGCTGAACGAGTCACTGCGCTGGCGGATCTTGTAGGCGTCGATACGCTCCGGATAGCTTTCAAAACCACCGTCTTGCGGACCGGGCGGGGTTTCCTTCGGCCAACCACCGTCGATGGAGTTGGGCTCGTAGG
The DNA here is from genome assembly GCF_007828215.1 of Pseudomonas sp. SJZ074. Taxonomy (GTDB): domain Bacteria; phylum Pseudomonadota; class Gammaproteobacteria; order Pseudomonadales; family Pseudomonadaceae; genus Aquipseudomonas. The sequence goes on from NZ_VIUE01000008.1 coordinate 105,001, forward strand.
AGGTCCGCCCCTTGTCGATGGTGGTGCGGTGCATGGCATCGCGCTGGCCGTTGTGCACCGGGGTGATCGCCCGGTTGATCGGCAGCTCATGAAAATTCGGCCCACCGAGTCGGCTGATTTGCGTATCTGTGTAGGAAAAGAGCCGGCCTTGCAGCAACGGGTCGTTGGAAAAGTCGATGCCCGGCACGATATGCCCGGGGCAGAACGCGACTTGCTCGACTTCGGCGAAGAAGTTGTCCGGGTTACGGTTCAGCACCATCTTGCCCAGCGGCGTGATGGGCACGAGTTCTTCAGGAATGATCTTGGTCGGGTCGAGCAGGTCGAAATCGAATGTGTGCTCGTCTTCCTCGGCGACGATCTGCACACCGAATTCCCATTCCGGGTAATCCCCCATCTCGATCGCCTCCCACAGATCGCGACGGTGGTAGTCCGTATCTTTACCGGCCAGCTTCTGGGCTTCGTCCCACACCAATGAACACGTGCCGACCTTGGGTCGCCAATGGAATTTGACGAAACTGCTGCGGCCTTCGGCGTTGATCATGCGGAAGGTATGCACGCCGAAGCCTTGCATGCTGCGCAGGCTTTTTGGAATGGCCCGATCGGACATCGCCCAGATCACCATATGCGCCGACTCCGGCACCAGCGAGACAAAATCCCAGAAGGTGTCGTGGGCTGAGCCGCCGGTAGGAATCTCGTTGTGGGGTTCGGGTTTTACCGCGTGGACGAAGTCTGGAAACTTCACCGCATCCTGTATGAAAAAAACCGGCATGTTGTTGCCCACCAGGTCGAAGTTGCCTTCGTCGGTGAAGAACTTCACTGCAAAACCGCGCACGTCACGCACTGTGTCACCGGAACCTCGTGGCCCCTGCACGGTGGAAAAACGCACGAACACCGGGGTCTTTTTGCTCGGGTCCTGTAGAAAACCAGCCTTGGTCAGTGCCGAATGCGCTTCATAGCTCTGAAAGTAACCATGGGCCCCGGTACCGCGGGCGTGCACGATGCGCTCAGGAATGCGCTCATGGTCAAAATGCGTGATCTTTTCACGCATGATGAAATCTTCCAGCAGCGAGGGCCCACGGGCACCGGCGCGGAGGGTGTTCTGGTTGTCGGCGATCTTCACACCCTGATTGGTGCGCAAGGCCTGCTCGGTGGCATCGGAGCGAAACGGCTCCAGGCTCTCAAGCTTGGCGTTGGTGTTGCCGCGATCCAGGGTGTCGGTCCCGGCCAGTTGGCTCTTACCGGTTGCAGGCTGCTTGGTATTCATCAGACATAAACTCCTCGTTTCGATCCCTTTTTCACCCAGGGCTTGCGGACAAGCGCCGGGCAGTGGCGCCCAGGCATTTGGGAGTGGCTTATGTAGTGACTGATGACGGTTCGAGCCGTTCCCTCGGAACGCGCCTGGATTTTCCCGGCCAGCGCCAACCCAGCGATGATGGGTGTCACCGTTGGGCTGGCGAAGCTTCAGCAGTCAGATGCCATCGCGCAGGATCTCGATTCTCCACCGCTGGCGCGTATGCACGCCTTGATAGCGGTCGACCCATTCCGGGCTGATCTGAGGCGATGGGCCCAAGTGGTTGGGCATCACATCATGGATGGACGGTGCCCGTGGATAGCTGGCCCAAGGAATGTTCAGCGGGTTGAACACGTTCTTGGGCGTGTCCTGGAAGTGCATGGAGTCATCCGGAATGACCTTCAACCGGCTGTCATCGGCATAAAGGCGCCAGTCGCGGTTGTACAGCGAATGAATCCGATCCGCTTGCCACTCCCACTGCTGCCGGTTATCCAGGGCGCAGCTATCGGTGACCAGCGCGCCATCCGTTTCGCGCACACTCAGGCATCGATTCGAGGCCCGGTTGACGTACCGATTCTCCGAATCCAGGCCCCACAGTTGATGGGTGTTCGAGGCCGCGCAGGATTCAAGGGAAACACTTGAGGTGGCATTTTCGGCCATGCACTTGCCGACGCCGTCGGCGGAACGAATCAGCACGGTCATTTCGCGAGTCAGGAAGGGACTGTTCAAGTCCAGCATGTATTGTTCCGCGGCATCGTAGGTATCAGTGACGTGAAGGGATTTGACCTGGCTCCGATCCCACCACCATTCACGCCGATTCAAGTCATAGCCGCCGCCAATGCTCACCGTTGCCGTACCGGTGTAGTTGCCGGGCAACTCCCACAAGGTATAAGACTCAAGCGATGCCGAGCGCATCATGGGCGTCATACGCGCTTCGGTTAGAACCGGCAGCCCGGCAGTGAGCCTTTCAACCAATACCGCCTTCAGCTTGGGATCTATGGGTGCGTTCCACGTCAACTTCGAACCGTTCCGCGATGCGATCAACGAGTAGTCCTGGAACGCGTAACTCATGGTCTTGGAATGTGAATAATTCAAACCGAAACTCACATTGAACGGTGATTTAGCGGCATAGGTAATATTTTCGGCTTTTGTCCCACCAAATTCGCTACCTAATGTTCCGCCAATGGAAATTCCATTGGTTTTCGTTTCGCTGTAATTGAAATTTGTCCTCGTGTCACTAGCAGGCGCCGAATTGACCAATATCGGAACAATCTGTTCAGTGGTCAGTTGATGAGTGAACCGGTAGGCATGTGGCAAGTACGCGCCCCAGAGATTTTCTCCACTGCCACCCGGTCCGAACCCACCGATGGTGATGCCGTTTTTCGTGGAGCGCGCGGTTGTTGGCGACGTTTTTATGGAAACGAACTTCTTGTCCTGGCTCCGCTCTGCACTCCTGACGACATCGATATTCACCACCGAAGTCATTTCCTGGTTCGGGCTCTGAAGATTGATGTTGTAGGTCAGTTTCGGCAGGCCAATGAACTCGCCTTCCTCCCGGGGGTACCCGGCCCGTGCCTGCAGTTCCTTGATCAACAACCCCACCGCTTCCAGAACAGCTTCATCCTGGTAACCTTCCAGGCGATAGACATTGATCTCCGAATTGCTCACCCGGTGAAACAAGGCATAGTCAAACGCGCTGGAAATTCCGAATATGCTACTTACTGTTTTCGCCAGTTCCGTCGTCTGGTAGCCCATCTTCAACAGCACCGGTTTCCCCGAGCGGAAAATCGCCGTTACCTTCTCGATGGCTGCTTCATCATCCTTGACTGCGGCGATATCCAGATAGGCCAGGGAAGAAAACTTTTCATCGGCGAGTCGCGCCTTGAATTCTTCCTCGGGCATGGCAGCAACCGACAGAGCCTGATATTGAGGCAGCGACATCTGCACCTCAGGAAGTTCTCCGAATACCATTAAAGTGTCCGAGGTCATCGAACTTGCAGCCACTGCATTTGCCATTACGCTTAATGCAAACAGTCCTGCAAAAATAGCCTTATGCTTTTTCACATTCCATTCCTTTTAAATGTTTCCCCGCCGTTACGAGACGGGTTTAATTCGCTGTAGCGAGCGACGATCGGTAACCTACCAGATACTTGTTCATGGACAATCGAAAGTACTATTCGAAATGAAACCGAGTATGTGGATATATTTAACAGCTAACTTTAAATGCTCTTGAGCAGGACGGATGAACGATCCTTTGCCTGTCAGGCCTGGCGACGGCTGCATGGCGTCCGCTGCCCCGAAAGGGGCGCGGATGGGTACCCAGCAATGGACAATCAGGCATACCGGCCTTTGATCGCGTTATTACCAAATAGCGGCCAAATTGCGAAATAAATGCTAATGACCTCTATACAGACAGGCTAAAATGCGCCCCCGGCTAACCGCTGCCCCTTTTCCAACGCGCCCCACAAGGTTCGCTACGTGATCGAGTTTCAAAACGTCCATAAAACCTACCGCGTCGCCGGTAAGGATATCCCCGCGCTGCACCCGACCAGTCTGAGGATCGAGAACGGTCAGGTCTTCGGTCTGATCGGCCATTCCGGTGCAGGAAAAAGTACCCTGCTGCGTCTGATCAATCGCCTGGAAGACACCAGCGGCGGCAAGATCATCGTCGACGGCGAAGAAGTCACCGCCCTGGACGCCACGGGCCTGCGACGCTTCCGTCAACAGGTCGGGATGATTTTCCAGCACTTCAATCTGCTGGCCTCCAAGACCGTGGCCGACAACGTCGCCTTGCCGCTGACGTTGGCGGGCGAATTGTCCCGCAACGAAATCGACCAACGAGTGGCCGAGTTGCTGGCACGGGTAGGCTTGTCCGACCACGCCAGGAAGTACCCGGCGCAGTTGTCCGGCGGCCAGAAGCAGCGCGTCGGTATCGCCCGCGCCCTGGCGACCAAGCCCAAGATTCTGCTGTGCGACGAGGCCACCAGCGCCCTCGACCCGCAGACCACCGCATCGGTGCTGCAACTGCTCGCAGAGATCAACCGCGAGCTGAAGCTGACCATCGTGCTGATCACCCATGAAATGGACGTGATCCGCCGGGTCTGCGATGAAGTCGGTGTGATGGATGCCGGTGTGATCGTCGAACAAGGCCCGGTGGCCCAGGTGTTCCTGCACCCCAAGCATCCGACCACCAAGCGTTTCGTCCAGGAAGACGAGCAGATCGACGAAAGCGAACAGCGCGACGATTTTGCCCACGTACCGGGGCGCATCGTGCGTCTGACATTCCAGGGCGATGCGACCTACGCGCCGCTGCTCGGCACCGTCGCCCGGGAAACCGGTGTGGACTACAGCATCCTGGCCGGTCGTATCGACCGCATCAAAGACACCCCCTACGGGCAACTGACCCTCGCCATCACCGGCGGTGACATGGAGGCGGCGTTTGCCCGCTTCATCGCGGCCGATGTCCACATGGAGGTGCTGCGCTGATGGAATTTTTTGCAAACATCGACTGGCTGGAGATCTGGCTGGCCACCGGCGACACCTTCCTGATGCTGTTCGGTTCGCTGTTGTTCACGGTGCTGCTCGGCCTGCCACTGGGGGTGCTGTTGTTCCTGTGCAGCCCGCGCCAGTTGCTCGAAGCCCGGGGCGTCTATGCGCTGCTGTCGCTGATCGTCAACATCCTGCGTTCGCTGCCTTTCATTATCCTGTTGATCGTGATGATCCCGTTCACGGTGTTGATCACCGGCACCTCGCTGGGCGTAGCCGGGGCGATTCCACCCCTGGTGGTCGGCGCCACACCGTTCTTCGCCCGTCTGGTGGAAACCGCCTTGCGCGAAGTCGACCGTGGCATCATCGAAGCGACCCAGGCCATGGGCGCGACCACCCGGCAGATCATCGTCAACGCCTTGCTGCCGGAAGCCCGCCCAGGCATCTTTGCCGCAATTACGGTGACCGCGATTACGCTGGTGTCCTACACGGCCATGGCCGGTGTGGTCGGCGCCGGTGGCTTGGGCGACCTGGCGATCCGTTTCGGTTACCAGCGTTTCCAGACCGACGTGATGGTGGTCACCGTGGTATTGCTGCTGGTGCTGGTCCAGGTCCTGCAAACCGTGGGCGACAAACTGGTTGTGCATTTTTCTAGAAAATAAGGCCTTGCGCCCATAAACCATGAGCCAGCCATTCGCTGGCAGGCGCCGAGAGCGGGCGCCCCACAAGGAGTTAGCTGAATGAAGAAATTACTGGTTGCCTTCGCTGCCGTCGCAGCCTTTTCCGCCCATGCCGACACCTTGACCATCGCGGCAACGCCGGTGCCCCACGCGGAAATCCTCGAATTCGTCAAGCCGGCACTGGCCAAGGAAGGTGTGGACCTGAAGGTCAAGGTCTTCACCGACTACATCCAGCCGAACGTACAGGTCGCCGAAAAGCGCCTGGACGCCAACTTCTTCCAGCACCAGCCGTACCTGGATGAGTTCAACAAGGCCAAGGGTACCCACCTGGTAGCCGTAACTGGCGTGCACCTGGAACCCCTGGGCGCTTATTCGAGCAAGTACAAGAAGCTCGAAGAACTCCCTGGCGGCGCCAACGTAGTGATCCCGAACGACGCCACCAACGGCGGCCGTGCGCTGTTGCTACTGGCAAAGGCCGGGGTGATCAAGCTGAAGGATCCGAAGAATATCCTGTCGACCACCAAAGACATCACCGAGAACACGAAGGACCTGAAATTCCGTGAACTGGAAGCCGCGACCATTCCACGCGTGCTGACCCAGGTCGACCTGGCGCTGATCAATACCAACTACGCGCTGGAAGCCAAGCTGGATCCGTCCAAGGATGCGCTGGAGATCGAGGGCAGCGACTCGCCTTACGTGAACATCCTGGTGGCCCGTGAGGACGACAAGGACAGCGAGGCAATGAAGAAGCTGGCGGCTGCGTTGCATAGCCCGGAAGTGAAGGCGTTTATTCTGGAGAAGTACAAAGGCGCAGTATTGCCGGCGTTTTGATCTGATCGGGTGATGAAAAAAACGGGACTGCGTGGGAATGCAGACCCGTTTTTTTTGCACTCATGATAAATTCCCGCAGCGACCTCTAATGAATAGAGGGCATTCAGGGAGAGAAGTAAGTGATCAAGTCTTTGTTGGTTGGGGCATTGCTGGCAATGGCATCCGCATCGGCATCTGCGATGAGTTGCGATAATCCTAGAAACGCCTATGACAGAACCTATTGCGCGTCGCTGAAAATGGTTCAGTCGGATCAGGAAATCAATGATCAATACAAGAAGACCATGAGTGCGCTGAACCCGGAACAAAAGAAAAAAGTGAAAGCGGCTCAGATCCAGTGGATCAAAATTCGCGACAACGCCTGTTCCAACGACGGCCTGCTCTACCTGGACTGTGCCAACGAGAAGACCGAGTCGCGTATCGTCATACTCAAAGCCATCGAGCGCGAATGCCGTGCTGCCGGTTGCGACGATGCCAAGCTGTCGCAAGTCGAGTGATCCGGCCAAGGGCAGCTGATATCTATCGCTGAGAAGAAGCGATGGGACAAGCGAAAAGCCGTACCGAAAAACCCGACATCATGCGTCGGGTTTTTCTTTGGCAGGCTGCCTATAGGGGTGGTTAGGGCCGCTTCGCAACCCAGCGGGAGCAAACTTCCTCCCCACGGGGTTTTGGTTCAATCAAGGCCGTGGGTGTAATTCAGTTGTTCGCGTTGCTGGCAGGATGCCACAATCGCTTTTTTAGTTGCATCACGATCAGGTGGATCACATGCATGGCTCAGGATCACGAAGTGACCAGGATTTCTTCATAGCCGAGCAGGTGCGAACTGACCGACTGCAGCAACTGTTCCGCCAATCCGTTTCAGCGGTATTGGGGAGTTACCTCGCCGCTATCATGCTGTGTGGATTGTGTTGGGATCGTTTCGACCACGACCTCGTTCTTTGGTGGCTGGCGATACTGACCGGATCGACGCTGATACGCATCTCGATGTTCGTGGCCTATTTCTGCAGTGATGAAAGCCAGCGCACGCCCCAACGGTGGGAGCGCAAGTACTGGATCACCCTGGTGCTATCCGCCAGTATCTGGGGCGTTGGCGCATTCGTGGTCATGCCGGCAGACGATCTTCTGTCGCAAGCGCTGGTCATGCTCTTTACCGTCGGCATGTCCGTCAGTGCGGTGTCCTGCTACTCCGCCTACCGCGACATGACATTGCTCTCCATCGGCCTGGTCCTGTTGCCGTCCACCGCCTGGCTACTGTTTCAACCGACCAGAATTCAACTCGGTATCGCCCTCTCGATCATCGTATTTGCCGTATTCGCTGCCCGCGCCACACACAAAATGTCCCAGGCACTGGAAACCGCTTTCCGACTCACCCGTGAAATGGAGCAGGCCAATAGCGTTTCCACCCGCGCAGCCCAGACCGATGAACTGACAGGACTGATGAGCCGACGCGCCTTCTTCGAGCATGCCCAACAGCTTTATGACGAATGTGAAGCCAACCGGCTGGGATTGTGCGTGTTCATGCTGGACATGGATCACTTCAAGCACATCAACGACACCTACGGTCATCAGGTTGGAGATCAGGTCCTGCGGCAGATGGGCCTGGTCATCAGCTCATCCTTCCGGGCCACCGATGTCCACGGCCGGTTGGGGGGAGAGGAGTTCGCGATTCTGCTTCCGGACACCTCCCTCGACGCCGCCATCGAGATTGCAGAAGAGCTTATTCAAACGATTGGCGAATTGATGATCGAGCCTGTCCATCGCATTACCGCCAGCCTTGGAGTAGCGTTCACGGAGGCTGGGCACAAGGATCTTCATAGCTTGATGAATAATGCGGATAAGGCGTTGTATCGGGCGAAGGCGTTGGGGCGCAATCAGGTTGCGGTTGCCCAGTAAGACTTCGTTTAGGCGTCATATAGGGGTGACTAGTTAATGCAAAAGGCCAATCCATGTCGCTGAACCATTGGTGCTACACGGTGGGGCGTGCCTGTTACCCCAACTGTGTATGGCCAGCATGTTGCACAAAGACCCTCAGGGTGAAAGCTTCTATCAACAGGCCGTCCCATATCTGCTGCAAGCGAACAGCAAGTTCGAGGCCGTGACAGCCGACAAACCTACCGCAAGCGCGCTCGAGGTTAACGACTTCCAAGGCCGAAAAACGCTTGAAGATCCTACTGAGTCCAAACTGAGACATGGAGCAGTGGAATTGGCCGCAGCGTTGCGAACTAGTGTTGATCATACCCAGTGTTAAGCCCAGGCACCTTGGAAAACGCTTCGGCAATAAAATCCATAAACACAATCGCCCGCTTGGGCAACAACCGATTGGCGACGTAGAGAAACTGGACCGGCACCGGCGGCGCTTCGTAGTCGCAAAGTACCTGACACAACCGGCCGCTCTCCAACCCTTGCTCGTACAACCACCTTGGCCCGCTGGCGATCCCGAGGCCGGCGGTGACGGCTTCTTGTATGGCCTGGGGCGAGTTGACCCGCAATCGCCCCGAGACGTTGATGACGGTATCGCGGAAATGCCAGGTATTACCGGTGCTCAACAACGAGTACAGAATGCAGTCATGGTTGTGCAGGTCTTCCGGTGTCTGCGGGATGCCACGGCGTTCCAGGTAGTCTGTCGACGCGACATAGACCCGTGTGTAATGGCCAATCCGGCGGGCGCGCAGTGCGCTGTCGGTCGGATGGCCGATGCGGATGGCCAGCTCGGCGCCTTCCTCCACCAGATCCACGAGACGATCACTGAGCTGCAAATCCAGTGACAAGCCGGGGTAGCGCGCCAGAAAAGCGGGAACGTGCGGCATCAGGAAGGCATGAGCCAATGCGGTCGGGCAGGCCACGCGCAGCAGTCCGGTCGGCTCGGACTCATCGCTCAAGGACGACTCCGACTCCGCAACGGCATCGAGGATCCGGCTGACGTCCGCGTAGTAGCGTTCGCCTTCCGGCGTCAGCACCAGCCGTCGTGTGGTGCGCTGGAGCAATCGGGTACCCAGATGGTCCTCCAGCGCGGCCACGTATCGGCTGACGTTGGGTTGGCCCATGCCCAAGTCCCGCGCCGCCGCTGAGAAACTGCCCGTCTCGACGGTGCGTTTGAAACAGGTCATGAGTAGAAAGCGATCCACTTGAAGCCCCAAATTCATGCACATTCAGCATTAAAGATATGCAAGTCCGTGATCTTATCAACTAAACGGCATAGACGGATCATGAGCGCCGCATCCCGCTCTCATGATCTGGAGTTCACTCATGTCTCGCTTACTCAATAAACGCACCCTCATCACTGGCGGCACCAGTGGCATTGGACTGGAAACCGCCAAACAGTTCCTCGCCGAAGGTGCCCGCGTTATCGTTACCGGTGTCAATCCTGACTCTATCGCAGCGGCCAAAGCCGAGTTCGGCAGCGACGTGCTGGTGCTGCGCGCCGACTCGGCCAGCGTTAGCGCACAAAAGGAACTGGCCCAGGCCGTAGAGAGGCATTACGGAAAGGTCGACGCTGTCTTCCTCAATGCCGGTGTTTCCGTTTGGCAACCGATTGAGGATTGGTCGGAAGAAATGTTCGACCGTTCCTTCGACGTCAAAGGGCCTTACTTCCTGATCCAGGCGCTTCTTCCCGTGTTCGCCAATCCCGCCTCGGTGGTGTTGAACACCTCGATCAGCGCCCACGTAGGCTCGACACGCTCCTCGGTTTACGCCGCCACCAAGGCTGCCTTCCTCAGCCTGTCGAAAACATTGTCGAGCGAACTGATGCAGCGCGGAATCCGCGTCAACGCCGTTAGCCCAGGGCCGGTGAATACGCCACTGTATGACAAGATGGGTATTGCGGATGCCTATCGCCAGCAGCTCAACGCCGACATCATCAAGAGCATCCCTGCGGGACGGTTTGGCACGCCGGAAGAGGTCGCCAAGGCAGTGTTGTACCTGGCTTCGGATGAATCGCGGTGGACGATGGGAAGCGAGATTGTCGTGGATGGGGGGCGGTTGTTGAACGATTGATACCGCTTTTGCCGATCAGTTAAAGACCAAACGGCGCAAAACCCGTAGGAGCATAGCTTGCTAGCGGTAGCGGTAGATCAGCAACACCGTTGTCGACTGGCCTGCCTCAATCGCGTGCAAGCTATGCTCCCGCAGATTTACGGCTTGGCTGATCGGGCACTGTTCCGTTCGGCTATGTTTTATGTCGACAACGCTCAGGCTTTAGAGCCAGCCATTCGGCCAATAGGCTCAAGCTCCTTGCCTTTAGCGAGGCTAACCGACAAGAAGTGGCGTTCCATACGGGTCGCGCAACCCGCCAGACGGCGGGCGTCGGCTTCGTACTGAGCGGCAAGTAAGGGCTTTGGAGTGCGCTTGGAAGGCTTCATGGAAAACCTCGGAGGAATTGGGGGTCATGTTAGGCGTCGTACGCCACGATGTGGTGCCGTTGGATTGTGGGCCAGCGCTACCCCCAAAATTTCAATCTCGTGCGCTTTTGCAAGACGCCCCGACAAAACTCAATCGCCATTGATTCTAGGGGGTTTCGGGCAAGTGGAACGTAAACCGTCAATATGCTCCATTAAACCATCCGGAATACTCTGCCACATTGGGTCAAGGATAAAATCTATACCCTCCCGGCGAGCCATTTTTGCAGCGGGTACAAAGTCCGCATCACCTGCAAAAAGAACGATCTGATCCACCTGCTTTTTGAATGATAGCGACGCTACATCAACTCCGATCCGCATGTCGACGCCTTTTTGCCTCGTTTCCATGCTGACATCATTCTCTGTTAAGTCAGCAATTTGAATTTTACCTTTGAGAAGGTCGGCAATTTTCGCTGGCTTGATCGTCCACTTCACATCTTTAGAAAGGTGTCCGAGCCGCAACGCCACCTTACGCTTACTTCGCAACCTAGCGTGGAGTTCTTTCCTAAATAGCGCTTCCTTGGATTTGGAAAAATCCACAGCTTTTTTAGAAATAGGATTGTGCTGTTTGGTATCTAGCGGGGGGCAGTCATAGAAAAAAATTCGATAAAGCTCTTTCCTATGACGTTGCTGCTGCTCCTGCGCTTGGCCATTCGGACGAGGAGCAACCTTGCTTAAATGAGCCGTTGCCCATCGATGCACAAGGTCCGCAGCTCGCTCCGCGTTGTAAGCATTCTGAGGCTCGATCTTTCGAAAGCGCTTTATAAAATAGGCGCCGTCAACCAACACCGCTGTGGGCATGACTTTCCTCCAGATAGCAAAACGCCCAAGGGGTCGGCACGTCCTGGATAGTTTGGACGGCGTACAGCCTTGGGCGGGATGCGCGAAGAATAGATCCAGTCGACGGCGCCGTCAACTGGCAATCTCTCGCTGTAGGTAGGCTAAGGCATCAGCCGCAAAGCGGCTGATGCCTTAGCCTACCTACAGCCATTTTTTTGTCAATGAGGCACCCGCGACCAATTTACGTCATGATTTTGGCTATCACCATATGCTTTACGACAAGGTGATCAGCTGTACGTATCCGGGGCGCACACCCACATTTTGTTTAGTTTTTCCATGCTCGCTAGACAATGCTATCCACCACCCCGCCATCAACACGCAACGCCGCACCCGTCGTAGCCGAAGCCTGCTCCGAACTGGCATAAATAATCATATTGGCAACTTCCTCAACACGCGCCGCCCGTTGAATGATCGAGGTACTACGGTGCTGTTTGACGAAATCCGCCCCCACCTTCTCCAGGCTTTCCCCAGTGCGCTCGACATCCGCCTGGAGCATCTGCGCAACCCCTTCGGAAAGCGTCGGCCCAGGCAGCACTGAGTTCACCGTAACGCCCGTGCCGGCAAGGCGCTTGGCCAAGCCGCGAGCAATGGAAAGCTGGGCGGTTTTAGTGAAGCCGTAATGAATCATGTCGGCCGGAATATTCACGCCCGACTCGGACGAAACAAACACAATCCGCCCCCAACCACGCTCGACCATGCCCTGCGCATAGGCCCTGGAAACACGCACGCCGGACATCACGTTGGTTTCGAAGAAGCGCTGCCATTCGCTGTCCGGGGTTTCGAAAAAGTCTTCCAGCTTGAAAATGCCCAGGTTGTTGATGACCACATCGAAGCGCGGGTACTTGGCGACCAAGGCCTGGCAGCCTGAGGCGTTGCTGAGGTCGCCCACAAAGCCTTCGGCTTTGGAAGCAAGGTCGCCCAAGCGCTGCAATGCGTCCTCTACGCTGCTGTCGCTGCGACCGTTGATGACCACGTGGGCGCCGGCTTCGAGGAAGCCTTTGGCTGTGGCAAAACCGATGCCGCTGGTGGAACCGGTGACCAAGACGTGACGGCCGGTGAAGTCGATTTTCATGGGAAGGACTCCTTGAATTAATGGACCAGAGGGCTGTGCGATGTTGGCGAGGCGGTATTTACGAATTCGTCGTACAACGATTGAAGATAGCGACAATCCAGCAAAGTGATGCAAACCCGACATGCGGTGTCGGGTTTGCTTTATTGATTGAGCGAATGTTTACCTGCTATCGCGGCTCAACGTTATCCAGCACCCGATTTGCCAGCAACGACCCCAGCTCGATCAGTTGCTGAATACCGAGCGCCACATGACGGCGTGAACCTTCCAGTTCGAAGGCGAGGTCGTTGACCATGGCGTCAGCCGAGGCCAGGGTTTCGGTGAGGTTGGCGAGCAGGGATTCGTTGTCGATGTCTTTTACGATTGTGAATATCTGGCCCGGTTGGGGATCGTCGGGTTTTGTTGCTTTGGGAGAGAGATAGAAATCCAGGGCGCGCTCTGCAGCTTCATCGAGCTTTTTGGTCCCGGATTTTGTGCGCGGGGATGCTTGCTCCGTTTCCGGAGGGTTTGGAGTTACTTTGAACATAAGCTGGAATCCTCAGTGAGGCCGCGACCTCTTCCCTACTAAAAGAAGGGTGGCGGCTGTACGCAGGTTAGTAGACCGGGGATTCCAGCATTGCCGGCGCGCCGAAGCGCCCTGCGCACAGCCACCATCAAAGGACAGGAATTAGGATACCTGCCTGAGTGGAGAACTCATGCATCTTGCGGGAAACCACGGGCTACTAAACCCGACCACTGATGGGCAGTGGCAGGAAGACAATAGAACCCGGGGACAAGGCGCACAAGCGGGCGGATTCTGGCGTAGTTGTAGGCAAAGGCGCAAGGATGCGTGGGTTGGGGGAAGGGTGGCGGTCGGGGAATAAACAGGCGACGGGAAGGCCTGGAAGTCGCGGGCTAGGGGGCCGCCTCTGCTTGGTTGGAAAGCAGGGCTGGTGCGGATCGTCTGTAGGAAGTTGGGGCTGCTCCGCAGCCCAGCGGGGATGAATCCCCTTGCCACAGGAAGGTGGAGTCAGTTAATTCAGCGGCGGCTGTGAGGGCGCCATCGCGAGCAAGCTCAGCTCCCACAGGATTATTGGCCACCAACCCCAGTGGGAACGATCTTATGAAGAAGTAGCAGGCCTTCAATACCAGCGGGCTTCGCCCGGCGGGCGTTTCTTGAAGCGTTTCATGCTCCACATGTATTGGCTCGGGTACGCCCGCACGTAGCGCTCCACGACTTGGCTCATGGCGGCGCAGGCGGTTGCGGTGTCGGTGCTGTACATGGCTTCTGGCGCGGCTTCGAGGATGACTTTGTAGCCGGAGCCGTCCGGCAGGCGCAGGGCATGAAGGAACACACCCACTGCTTTACCACCGGCGAGCATGTTCGGCACGAACTTGCTGGTCAGGGCCTGGGTGGCGAAGAAGGGCACGAAGATGCCGGCGGACTCGGCCGGTTCCGGGTCGGCGGGGATACCCACCTGGCCGCCCTTGCGCACTTCCTTGATGACGCTGAGGATGCCTTCCTTGGTGGACGCCGCGACTTTGTTACCTAGCTGTACGCGCTGCTTCTGCAGCAATTCATCCACCGCCTTGAGCTTGGGTGGGCGGTAGAAAATGATCGGTTTGCACTGGCTGCAATAGAAGTGGTTGAGCACTTCCCAGTTGCCCAGGTGGCTGGTGATGCCCACCACGCCCTTGCCGGACGCCAAGGCTTCTTTCAATATTTCCAGGCCCTCGACTTCACGCACCAGTTCGATGGAGCGCTGGGCCGGCCAGATCCAGGCGCAGGCGCTTTCGGTCAGGGATTTGCCGATGTCCTTGAGACTCTGGCCCACCAGGCGCTCGCGCTCGGCCGGGTCCATATCGGGAAAGCATTTGGCGAGGTTGATCCGCACCACGTCGCGGGAGCGGTTGGGCAGTTTCCACATGAGCCAGCCGATGGCCGAGCCCACCGCCTGCACGGCCCGCCAAGGCAGTAGCGCAAACAACCGCAGAGCGCCGACCAGCAAGGCGCCTTTCAACTTATCCACAGGTCACTCCTGAATTCATGGGCCGTGTTGCGAGCCGGCTATTCTAACCGCCGTTTGCCAGCTCGGCGTAGCGGTCGCAGTCCTGGGTGTGATCCATGACCATGCCCGAGGCCTGCATGAAGGCGTAGCAAATGGTCGGCCCGACGAAAGTGAAGCCGGCCTTTTTCAGGCCTTTGCTCATCTGCACGGCTTCGGGGGTGATGGCTGGCACTTCGGTGCGGTCCCTGAAATGGTTGATGAGAGGTCTGTCGCCGACAAAAGACCAGAGGAAGGCCACCGGGTCCTCCAGGGCCAGCCAGGCCTGGGCGTTACGGCGCGCGGCCTTGAGCTTGAGGCGGTTGCGGATGATGCCGGGGTCCTGCATCAGGTCCTCGATTTCGGCATCGCTCATCTGCGCCACCCGCTGTACGTCGAAGTTGTACAGCACCTCGCGGTAATGGGCGCGTTTGCGCAGCACGGTGATCCAGGACAGCCCGGCCTGGAACCCTTCGAGCAAAAGCAACTCGAACAAACCCTGCGCATCGCGCAGCGGCGTCCCCCACTCCTGATCGTGATAGGCCATGTACAAAGGATCTTCGGAACACCAAAAGCAGCGTGGCATAAGGCTCCAGGGGGCGTGCGCACGAACGAATCGGGTATACTCCCGCTCTTTAAATCGCAGCCCAAGAAACAGGTGAATTTCGTGAGCCAGCCTACGCCAGCCGTGCGTACCTTCCAAGACTTGATCCTCGCCCTCCAGCAATACTGGGCCGAGCAAGGTTGCGTGGTACTTCAGCCCTACGATATGGAAGTAGGCGCCGGCACTTTCCACACTGCCACGTTTCTGCGTGCCATCGGCCCGGAAACCTGGAACGCCGCCTACGTGCAACCCAGTCGCCGTCCGACTGACGGCCGCTACGGCGAAAACCCGAACCGTCTGCAGCACTACTACCAGTTCCAGGTGGTCCTGAAGCCGAACCCGGAAAATTTCCAGGAACTGTACCTGGGCTCCCTCAAGCGCGTGGGCCTCGACCCGCTGGTGCATGACATCCGTTTCGTCGAGGACAACTGGGAATCGCCGACCCTGGGCGCCTGGGGCCTGGGCTGGGAGGTCTGGCTCAACGGTATGGAAGTGACCCAGTTCACCTACTTCCAGCAGGCGGGCGGCATCGAGTGCTACCCGGTGACCGGCGAGATCACCTACGGTCTGGAACGCTTGGCGATGTACCTGCAAGGCGTGGACTCGGTCTACGACCTGGTGTGGGCCGACGGCCCGTTCGGCAAAGTGACCTACGGCGACGTGTTCCACCAGAACGAAGTGGAGCAGTCGACCTACAACTTCGAACACGCCAACGTCGACAAGCTGTTCGAACTGTTCGATTTCTACGAAAGCGAGGCCAAACGCCTGATCGAGCTGGACCAGCCGCTGCCGTTGCCGAGCTATGAAATGGTGTTGAAGGCGTCCCATACCTTCAACCTGCTGGACGCACGCCGGGCGATTTCCGTGACCGCGCGCCAGCAATACATCCTGCGTGTGCGCACCCTGGCGCGTTCCGTCGCGCAAGCCTACCTGCTGGCCCGTGCCAAGCTAGGCTTCCCGATGGCGACCCCGGACCTGCGTGATGAAGTGTTGGCTAAGCTGGAGGCTGCACAATGAGTGCTCAAGATTTTCTGGTTGAACTGGGCACCGAAGAACTGCCACCCAAAGCCCTGAATACCCTGGCCGATGCATTCCTGGCCGGTATCGAAAAAGGCCTGCAAACCGCCGGCCTGAACTTCGAAACCAAGCACGTCTACGCCGCGCCGCGCCGCCTGGCCGTGTTGATCACCGGCCTGGCGACCCAACAGCCGGACCGCAGCATCAACCTCGACGGCCCGCCACGCCAGGCCGCGTTCGATGCTGACGGCAATCCGACCCAGGCAGCCCTGGGCTTCGCCAAGAAGTGTGGCGTGGACCTGAGCGAAATCGACCAGAGCGGCCCGAAACTGCGCTATAGCCAGAGCATCAAGGGCAAGCCGACCGCCAGCCTGCTGCCGACCATCGTCGAAGACTCCCTCAATGACTTGCCGATTCCCAAGCGCATGCGCTGGGCTGCGCGCAAGGAAGAGTTCGTGCGTCCGACCCAATGGCTGGTCATGCTGCTTGGCGACCAGGTCATCGACTGCACGATTCTGGCCCAGAAAGCCGGTCGCGATTCCCGCGGTCACCGCTTCCATCATCCGCAAAGCGTGCGCATCACCTCGCCGGCCAACTACCTGGCCGACCTGCGTGCCGCCTACGTGCTGGCCGACGCCAACGAGCGTCGCGAGCTGATCAGCAAGCGCACCGAAGAGCTGGCCACCCGCCAGGAAGGCACCGCCATCGTGCCGCCAAACCTGCTGGACGAAGTGACCGCACTGGTGGAGTGGCCGGTGCCGCTGGTGTGCTCATTCGAGGAACGTTTCCTTGAAGTGCCACAGGAAGCGCTGATCACCACCATGCAGGACAACCAGAAGTATTTCTGCCTGCTGGACGCCGACGGCAAGTTGCTGCCGCGCTTCATCACGGTCGCCAACATCGAAAGCAAGGACCCGCAGCAGATCATCGCCGGTAACGAAAAAGTCGTTCGCCCGCGCCTGACCGATGCCGAGTTCTTCTTCAAGCAAGACAAGAAGCAACCGCTGGAGAGCTTCAACGAACGCCTGCAGAACGTGGTGTTCCAGGAAAAACTCGGCAGCGTCTACGACAAGGCCGAGCGCGTTTCGAAATTGGCGGCCTTCATCGCCCCACGCATCGGCGGCGACGCCCAGCGCGCGGCCCGTGCCGGCATCCTGTCCAAGTGCGACCTGTCCACTGAGATGGTCGGTGAGTTCCCGGAGATGCAAGGCATCGCCGGTTACTACTACGCGCTCAACGACGGTGAGCCGCAAGACGTCGCCCTGGCGCTGAACGAACAGTACATGCCCCGTGGCGCCGGCGCCGAGCTGCCGACCACCCTCACCGGTGCGGCCGTGGCGATCGCCGACAAGCTCGACACCCTGGTCGGTATCTTCGGCATCGGCATGCTGCCCACCGGCAGCAAGGACCCATATGCCCTGCGTCGTGCGGCGCTGGGTGTGTTGCGGATTCTGATCGACAAGCAACTGGACCTGGACCTGAACGACGCCGTGGCCTTCGCCGTCAACGCGTTCGGCAGTAAGGTCAAGGCCGCCGGCCTGGCCGATGCGGTGCTGGAGTTCATCTTCGACCGCCTGCGTGCGCGTTATGAAGATGAAGGCGTCGATGTCGCGACCTACCTGTCGGTGCGTGCCCTCAAGCCGGGTTCGGCCCTGGACTTCGACCAGCGCGTGCAAGCCGTCCAGGCTTTCCGCAAACTGCCGGAAGCGGCAGCATTGGCGGCGGTGAACAAGCGTGTGTCGAACCTGTTGAGCAAGGCCGAAGGCAATATCGCGGCCACCGTCGAAGCCAAGTACTTCGACAACGCCAACGAGTTCTCCCTGTATTCGGCTATCCAGCAGGCAGACCAGGCCGTCCAGCCGATGGCTGCGGCACGTCAGTACAGCGAAACCCTGGCACGCCTGGCGGCACTGCGCGAACCGGTGGATGCGTTCTTCGAAGCGGTGATGGTCAATGCCGAAGACGCCAGCGTGCGGGCCAACCGCTACGCGCTGCTGGCGCGTTTGCGTGGTCTGTTCCTCGGCGTCGCCGACATTTCGCTGCTGGGGTAAGCCTTGAAACTGCTGATTCTCGATCGGGACGGGGTGATCAATCACGACTCCGACGCTTACATCAAATCGGTGGAGGAGTGGCTGCCGATCCCCGGCTCGATCGAAGCCATCGCGCAGTTGAGCAAGTCCGGCTGGACGGTGGCGGTTGCCACCAACCAGTCGGGCATTGCCCGCGGTTACTATGACCTCGCAATCCTCGACGCCATGCATGAGCGCTTGCGCGCCCTGGTGGCCGAGCAGGGCGGTGAAGTCGGGCTGATCGTCTATTGTCCCCATGGGCCGGATGAGGGTTGCGATTGCCGCAAACCCAAACCGGGCATGTTGAAGGCCATTGCCGAGCATTATGCTGTTCCGCTGGCGGGCGTCTGGTTCGTCGGAGACAGCCTCGGTGACCTGGAGGCGGCCAAGGCCGTCGATTGTCAGCCAGTTTTGGTAAAGACCGGGAAAGGCGAAAAGACTCTGGGCAAGACCCTACCGGTAGGCACTTTGATTTTTGACGACCTGGCGGCGATTGCCGCTGAACTTATCCACAATTAGAGCTCCCTAGACATCCTGATCAAGGATTGTTCGGGAAGCGCTTGAACAGGCGGGCATTGCCCGCAACGGTAAATGCCGCTATGTCGATATTGCAGGCCATCAGATCTTTTCTCTTTTACCTGCTGTTGGGCACCAGTTCCTTGTTGTGGTGCTCCCTGAGTTTTTTTGTCGCGCCCTTCATGTCGTTCAAGGCGCGCTACCGCTTCATCAACGTGTACTGGTGCCGTTGTGCACTGTGGTTGAGCAAAGTGTTCCTAGGCATTCGTTATGAAGTGAAGGGCGCCGAGAACGTGCCGGACCGGCCCTGCGTGATCCAGTCCAACCATCAGAGCACCTGGGAAACCTTCTTCCTGTCGGCCTATTTCGAGCCGCTGAGCCAGGTGCTCAAGCGTGAACTGCTGTTCGTGCCGTTCTTCGGTTGGGCCATGGCGATGCTGCGACCGATTGCCATCGATCGCGACAACCCCAAGGCTGCGCTCAAGCAGGTGGCACAGAAGGGCGACGAACTGCTCAAGGACAACGTCTGGGTGCTGATCTTTCCCGAAGGCACCCGCGTCCCCTATGGCACGGTCGGCAAGTTTTCCCGCAGCGGTTCTGCATTGGCGGTGAACGCCGATCTGCCTGTACTGCCGATTGCACACAATGCCGGCAAATTCTGGCCCAAGGCAGGCTGGATCCGGACCCCTGGCGTGATCACGGTGGTGATCGGTGAGCCGATGTATCCCCAAGGCAGCGGGCCCCGTGCCATTGCCGAGCTCAACGACCGGGTCCAGGCCTGGAACGAACAGACCCAGCGGGACATGGGCTCGCTTCCGCCGACTCCCACAACGCCGGCGGCTACCGACCAACTCGCTGTCTGATATCTGTGGATAAGCTGTGTACCGTTTTCTCCGAAAACACAGCTTTTATCTTGTAACCTCATGTTTTTAATACATATTTCTTAAGAACATAAAACCGACCGGGACGTGCATAAGTTTTTATAGCGTTCGGTCGGTTTGTTACCTGAGGCGGTTTTATAGAACGCTGCGATCTTTCGACTCTTCCCCCAGCAAGGGGAAACGCAAACTGAACGTCGTGCCTTCACCGACCACGCTTTGACATTCAATGTGCCCGCCATGGCGGTCAACCACGGCTTTGACCATCGACAATCCCAAGCCAATCCCGTCAACGCCGTGGGCCGACGAAAACCGCCGATATTGGCTGAACAGATCGGGCAGTTCCTCGGCAGTAATGCCTTTACCCTGATCGCCGACCTCACAGATCAACCAGCCCTCCGCGCAACGAACCGTCAGTGAAATGCAGCTGCCAGGCGAGCTGTACTTGATGGCATTTTCCAGCAGATTGAACAGCGCACGGGTCAGCAGGGATTGGTCCGCCTTCACCATGGCTTCTTCATCATCCACGACATGGGTCAGTTGGATGCGCTTGACCTGGGCGATGGGTAACGCCTGGTCCAGCACATCCAGGATCAGCATGGCGAACAGGGTCGGCTGGAATTGGTACGCCTCGGATTCTGCCTTGGCCAACTGCACGAAGCCTTCCGTCAAGTCCAAGGCTCGACGGACCTGGCGCTCGATTTGATCGAACAGCAAGTCATTCCCCCCGACCTGATGCCGCTGCACGTCGAGTAACGCCAGGATCGCCGAGTGGGGCGCACGCAAATCATGGGAGAGAAAACGCAACATCACGCTGCGCTGCTCTTCGGCTTCGCGCTCGGCACTCAGGTCGATCAGGCTCAGCAACCAGCCAATGGGCGTATCGCCGTCCACCGGCATGAGCGGGGCACGCTCCAGGCGCAGGCTGCGCTCGCGAGTGTCGCGAAACTCCACCAAGGGCAGTGTGGATAACCGGTGATGGGGTTCACGCTCCAGCGCTGGGTACCCCAGCAGCACAAGCTGTTCCAGCACATCACCGCCTGCCAGCACATGACCGAAAAGATCCCGGGCCCTGCGGTTGCCGAGCAAGATCCGGCCTTGCGGATCGCTGATCATGGTCGCGACGGGCAGGTATTCCAGGCCATCGGCAATGAAGCGGCGGGTGTCGCGGGTCCTGCCCATGGCTTGTTCCAGGGCCATGATCTGACCCTGCAGGCGGTCACTGCCGGTGTAGGGTGTGCGTCGGCGCTCCGGAAATACTTTCGGCTCGGCGTCCAGGCGCGCCAGTTCCCAGCCGAAATAGGCCAACACCACGCTCAGGCGTCGCCAGTTCCAGATCAGGTAGCCGAACAGCATTCCTATCACACCCGCCATCGGCGACCACCACCAGCCCTCCAACGCCAGCACAGCACTGATCGACAACGCCGCCGCCATACCGCCCATCATCGTCCACAGAGCCAGGTGAGGGCGCAGCAACAACAATCCCAATACACAGGCCACCAGGCCCACCGATAACACGGCGCTCGATCCATGGCGGGCCGATTGGGCACTGAACGACAGCAGCGCCGTCACCGGTAACAGCAACAGACTTATCCACAACCATTCACGCACCAATTGTCGAAACAATCGCTGGGCCTGGGTGGGTTCACGGCTTTCACTGCGACGCGGATGACTCATAGATGTCCTGACCGAACACGAGAGAGGATTGGCTTCATGGTTGATGCGAAGCGCAAGACTATAGCGGACTCGATGGGTGGTGTGCTGCTGCCTTTCCCTCTACGCCGTGAGCCGGTATTGTCGCAGCCTGCGACAGGGGAACCGCAACGGAACTGAAAGTTTGCGCACTCCCCCTGATGATGTCCGTTACCTTCGAGATCAAGGAATCGCGCCCATGCGTGTCGCCATACTGGATGACGAACCGGCCGAGTTGCGCCGGGTGGAACAGACACTGCACCAGATCGCCGGCAGGGGCGAGCAGGCCTGGACCCTGCACAGTTTCGAACGCGGCGAGGACCTGTTGCGACAACTGCGTCGGGAGACCTTCGACCTGCTGATCCTCGATTGGCAACTGCCCGATATCAGCGGCTTGGCGCTGCTGCGCTGGACTCGCGAGCACATGGACGCGCCACCGGCCGCCATCATGCTCACCAGCCGCGACGGTGAACACGACATCGTCCAGGCACTCAATACCGGCGCCGATGATTACGTGAGCAAACCCTTCAGGCCCAACGAGCTCAAGGCCAGGGTGACTGCAGTATTGCGTCGCCATAACCTGCAACGTGCTCCGGCCAGTGAAACGTTGGTGTTCAACGACTTGGCCTTCGACGACGCCGAGCTGACCGTCACCCGCGCCGGTATCCCCATCAGCCTGACCGAACGGGAATACCGCCTGGCCCGTTGTCTGTTCGCCAACCTGGGTCGTCCATTGTCCCGGGAGTATTTCTACGAACGCTTCTGGAGCCATGAGGAAATGACCTCGTCCCGCCCGCTCGACACTCATATCTATCGCCTGCGCAACAAGCTTGGCCTGACGGCGGATCGAGGCTGGCAATTGTTGACGATTTATGGGTATGGGTATCGGTTGGAGAGTGTGGCGACGGGAAGCGAAGCATCTGTTGCGAGTTAGGTATTGGATCACATCCGTGGCGAGGGGATTTATCCCCTCGCCACAACAGGGTATCAACCGATCGTCTGCGCCAAGCGTCCGGTTTCCGCGCTCCGACGACGCTGCAACAGCAATCCGCACGCCACCACCAGGATGCTAAGCAGGCCCGTCGCCAGGATCTCCACACGGTGGGCCTCCTGGAACAGCATGATAGTCAGGGCCGCGACAATGAAAATGATCACCGCGTAGGTCAGGCCAGGGAACAGCCACATGCTGAAGGCGATTTTTTCCCCACGTGCCATACGTTGCTTGCGCATGCGCAGTTGCGAGAACGCGATCACCAGATACACCAGCAGTGCGATGGCGCCGGAGCTGGCCAACAGGAATTCGAACACCGCAGCCGGGGCCACATAGTTGGCGAACACTGCCAGGAACGCAGCAGCGGTCGACAGCACCACCGCCCAGTAAGGTGTACCGCTCTTGTTGGTGCGTTGGGATACGGCCGGCGCATCGCCGCGTTTACCCAGCGAGAACATCATGCGCGATGCCGTGTAGAGCGCCGAGTTCAGGCAACTGGTCACCGCCACCAGCACCACGATATCGACGATCAGCTTGGCATTCGGAATGCCCATGCGTTCCAGCACGGTCTGGTAGGAACCCACGCTGGCGAGCAGCGGGTCGTTCCATGGCACCAAGGAAACGACCATGAAAATCGACACGAGATAGAACAGGCCGATTCGCCAGATCACCGAGTTGGTGGCCTTGGAGATCTGCTGGCCGGGGTTCTTCGATTCGGCAGCCGCAATGGTCACGATCTCGGTGCCCATGAACGAGAACATGGTGGTGAGGATCGCGCCCAGTACCGCGCCCATGCCGTTGGGCAGGAAGCCTTGGGTGTCGAACAAGTGCGAAACGCCGCTGACTTGGCTGGTGGGCAAAAGACCGAAAATTGCCAACGTACCAAGGGCAATGAAGCCAATGATTGCGATGACCTTGACCAGGGCGAACCAGAACTCGAACTCCCCATAGTTCTTCACGCTGAACAGATTGGTGATGGTCAGCAGCAACGTGATGACCAGGGTGAACACCCAGATGGCCACGTTTGGAAACCAGGCATGAAGGATGGTCGCGGCGGCGTTGGCCTCCAGGGGGATCACCAGCACCCAGAACCACCAGTAGAGCCAACCGATGGTGAACCCGGCCCAATGACCAATCGCACGATCAGCGTAAGTCGAGAACGAACCGGTGTCCGGCGAAGCCACCGCCATTTCGCCTAGCATCCGCATCACCAACACCACCAACGCCCCAGCGGCGGCGTAGGCCAACAGCACCGCCGGACCGGCTGCCGCGATAGCGTGACCGGAACCTACGAAAAGCCCGGCACCAATCACGCCAGCGATGGAAAGCATCGTCACATGACGGGGTTTGAGCCCTTGCTCCAGATTGTTGGAAGTTTGCGTACCACTCATTGAGACTACCTTTGGGTCTTGAATTTATTCGTACCGCCTCGTACCACCGTGTCTTTGTAAATTTAAAGAAACGAGGTGTTGTTTATTTAACACGCAAGTTTTGCGCCAGAAAACCTGAGGCCCCGTGGTACCGGGCTCAGGGGCGATATCCAAGTGCTTGAGAATGAAAGGTTTGTTCCTAAGTGTTACTGCGTTACCCGGTTTTTCGACTGTGCAATCTGAAGGGGGAACATTTTTCAAGCGTAAAAAAAAGCCAACGCGTGAGCATTGGCTTTTCGTGATTGCACTGCGAGGATCAGAAATCCAGGTTGGACACCGCCAGCGCGTTGCTCTCGATGAAGTCACGACGAGGCTCGACCGCATCACCCATCAGGGTGTTGAAGATCTGGTCCGCGCCAATGGCGTCTTCGATGGTCACCTTCAGCATCCGGCGCGAGCCCGGGTCCATGGTGGTTTCCCACAACTGATCCGGGTTCATCTCGCCCAGCCCTTTGTATCGCTGGATGGTGTGGCGCTTGGTGCTTTCAGCCATCAGCCATTCAAGGGCTTCCTTGAACTCGGTCACGGCTTTCTTGCGCTCGCCACGCTGGATGTAGGCGCCTTCGTCCAGCAGCGTGCTCAGTTGCGCGCCGAGGGATACGACCGTCTTGTAATCATTGCTGCTGAAGAAGTCGCGGTTGAAGGTGACGTAGTTCGACAGGCCGTGGGAGATCAGTTCGACCTCCGGCAGCCAGACGTTGCGCTCGCGGTCTTCACGCAGGCTGGCTTTATAGACCAGGCCGGACTTCTCGACGGTGCGCAGGCGCACTTCGTACTGGGCCAGCCAATCCTGCATCGCTGCGTGATCGGACAACTGCTCCATGCTGACGGCCGGCAGGTAGATGAAGTGTTCGGTCAGTTCCTGTGGGTACAGGCGCGACAGGCGCTTGAGGGTTTTCATCACCAGGCGGAAGTCGTTGACCAGGCGCTCGAGGGCCTCACCGGAAATACCCGGGGCGTCTTCGTTCAGGTGCAGGCTCGCATCTTCCAGGGCCGACTGCGTCATGTACTCTTCCATGGCGTCGTCGTCTTTGATGTATTGCTCCTGCTTGCCTTTCTTGACCTTGTACAGCGGCGGCTGGGCGATGTAGATGTAGCCGCGCTCGATCAGCTCCGGCAACTGACGGAAGAAGAACGTCAGCAGCAGGGTGCGGATGTGCGAACCGTCGACGTCGGCGTCGGTCATGATGATGATGTTGTGATAGCGCAGCTTGTCGATGTTGTACTCTTCGCGGCCGATGCCACAGCCCAACGCGGTGATGAGCGTGCCGACTTCGGCGGAGGAGATCATCTTGTCGAAGCGCGCCTTCTCGACGTTCAGGATCTTGCC
Source organism: Pseudomonas sp. SJZ074 (assembly GCF_007828215.1). Taxonomy (GTDB): domain Bacteria; phylum Pseudomonadota; class Gammaproteobacteria; order Pseudomonadales; family Pseudomonadaceae; genus Aquipseudomonas. The sequence continues at coordinate 130,140 of NZ_VIUE01000008.1, forward strand.
TTTAAGGGGCAGGATGGCCTGGGTCCGGCGGTTGCGTCCCTGCTTGGCGGAGCCACCAGCAGAGTCACCTTCCACAAGGTACAGTTCGGACAGGGCAGGGTCCTTTTCCTGGCAGTCAGCCAGCTTGCCCGGCAGGCCGGCGATGTCCAACGCACCTTTGCGGCGGGTCATCTCTCGGGCCTTGCGCGCCGCTTCACGGGCACGCGCAGCGTCGATCATCTTGCCGACCACCAGCTTGGCTTCGTTCGGGTTCTCCAGCAGGAAATCGGAGAAGTACTTGCCCATTTCCTGCTCGACTGCGGTCTTCACTTCGGAAGACACCAGCTTGTCCTTGGTCTGAGAGCTGAACTTCGGATCCGGCACCTTTACCGAGATGATCGCCGTCAGGCCTTCGCGGGCATCGTCACCGGTGGTGGCGACTTTATGCTTCTTCGCCAGGCCTTCCTGTTCGATGTAGTTATTCAGGTTACGCGTCAACGCCGAACGGAAACCCACCAGGTGGGTGCCGCCATCGCGCTGCGGGATGTTGTTGGTGAAGCACAACAGGTTCTCGTTGAAGCTGTCGTTCCACTGCAGAGCGATTTCCACACCAATGCCGTCTTCGCGCTGGATGTTGAAGTGGAACACCTGGTTGACCGCGGTCTTATTGGTGTTCAGGTATTCAACGAATGCACGCAGGCCACCTTCGTACTTGAACAGCTCTTCCTTGCCGCTGCGCTCGTCCTTGAGAACGATGCCGACACCGGAGTTGAGGAAGGACAGCTCACGAATCCGTTTGGCCAGGATGTCCCAGCTGAAGTGGATGTTCTTGAAGGTTTCACTGGAAGCCTTGAAGTGGATCTGGGTACCGGTGGTTTCGCTGTCGCCAACGATGGCCATCGGTGCCTGGGGCACACCATGGACGTAGGTCTGTTCCCAGATCTTGCCGCTGCGGCGCACGGTAAGCACCAGCTCCTCGGACAGCGCGTTCACCACAGAGACACCTACGCCGTGCAGCCCGCCGGAAACCTTGTAGGAGTTGTCATCAAACTTACCGCCGGCGTGCAGCACGGTCATGATGACCTCGGCCGCGGAAACACCTTCTTCCTTATGCACGTCGACCGGGATGCCTCGACCGTTGTCACGAACGGTGATGGATTCATCCGGGTGAATGATGATGCTGATGTCGTCGCAGTAGCCAGCGAGGGCTTCGTCGATGGAGTTGTCGACCACCTCGAACACCATGTGATGCAGACCGCTGCCATCGTCGGTGTCACCAATGTACATACCGGGACGTTTGCGTACGGCATCCAGGCCTTTCAGCACTTTAATGCTCGTTGAGTCGTACGTATTTTCTTCGCTCAATGCCTTCACTCCCGATGGTCGTGGGTCTGGGTGATACGGCCCTGTTCCACGTGGAACAGAGCGACTGGCGTTTCCGTCTGCCAGCCTTCCCTCAATAATTCGTGATCTACACAGGTGATGAAAACCTGGCAGCGTAAGTCTTCCAGCAAACGGCAAAGCGCTCGACGGTGGGCCTCATCCAGCTCGGACGGCAGGTCATCCACCAGATAAATACACTGACCGCGACGGGCCTGGCTGACCAGGTGTCCCTGGGCAATACGCAAGGCACACACCACCAACTTCTGCTGCCCCCGGGACAAAATGTCCGCGGCATTATGAGCGCCCAATCTGAGGCGCAAGTCAGCGCGTTGAGGTCCAGCCTGGGTATGGCCCATCTGCTGGTCCCGTTGCAGCGAGCCAGCCAGTACGGCGCTCAATTCCCGATCCTTGTCCCAGCCTCGGTAATAGCTGAGCGTCAGGCCCTCGAGCTCAACCAGTTCGCTCAAGGTCTGCTCGAAGACCGGTTTCAAGGCTTTGATGTAAGCGCGGCGGTATTCATCGATTTCAGCGCTGGCCTGGCACAGTTCCCTGTCCCAAACCGCTTGCGAAACGGCGTCAAGTGTACCATGTCGCAGCCAAGAGTTTCTCTGGCGCAGCGCCTTCTGCAAGCGTTGCCAAGTCGCCATGAAACGCGGCTCCACGTGAAATACGCCCCAATCCAGGAACTGCCGGCGAATTTTCGGTGCGCCTTCCAGCAAGCGGAAACTGTCTGGATTGATCAACTGCAACGGCAGGATTTCTGCCAATTGTGCGGCACTGCGGGCGTTCTGGCCGTCGATGCGAATCTGGAACTCGCCTTGCCGGTCCCGTGATATGCCTAACGCGCTATGACCCCCTTCCGCCAACTCCACTTGTCCGAACACCGTACAGGCCAATTGATCGTGCTGGATGACCGGTAACAGGCGGGTGCTGCGAAACGAACGGGCAAGCCCCAGCAGGTGCAAGGCTTCCAGAACGCTGGTTTTGCCGCTGCCGTTGGCGCCGTAAAGAATATTGATGCGGGGGGAGGGGGAGAAGGTCACCGGGTGCAGATTGCGCACCGCGGTGACCGAGACGCGACTTAAGGACATCTAGCTTCTGCTGATTATTACAGACGCATCGGCATGACAACGTAGGCCGAATCGTCGTTATCGGATTCCTGCACCAACGCACTGCTGTTGGAGTCCGACAGGATCAGACGTACCTGCTCAGTAGTCATCACGCCCAGCACGTCGAGCAGATAGCTGACGTTGAAGCCGATTTCCAGGGAGCCGCCGTTGTAGTCAACGCCTACTTCTTCTTCCGCTTCTTCCTGTTCAGGGTTGTTCGCCTGGATCTTCAACTGGCCGCTGGCCAGTTGCAGGCGGATGCCGCGGTACTTCTCGTTGGAAAGGATCGCGGTACGGCTGAAAGCCTCACGCAGCGCCTGGCGGTCACCCAGCACCAGTTTGTCGCCACCTTTGGGCAGCACACGCTCGTAGTCGGGGAACTTGCCGTCTACCAGCTTCGAGGTGAAGGTGAACTCCCCGGTGGTAGCGCGGATGTGGTGCTGACCCAATACGATGCTGACGTTGCCGTCCGGTTCGGTCAGCAGGCGCGCCAACTCCAGGATACCTTTGCGGGGCACGATCACCTGATGGCGATCCGGCTGACCGATATCGGCCTGCATCGAACACATCGCCAGGCGGTGACCGTCGGTGGCGACGGCACGGATAATGCCAGCGGACACTTCCAGCAGCATGCCGTTGAGGTAGTAACGCACATCCTGCTGGGCCATGGCGAAGCTGGTGCGCTCGATCAAGCGGCGAAGCCTGCTTTGCTCGAGGCTGCAGGTCAGCGAGCCCGGGCCTTCTTCAACGGTCGGGAAGTCGTTGGCAGGCAGGGTCGACAAGGTGAAACGGCTGCGCCCGGCCTTGACCACGAGCTTTTGCTCATCGACCTTGATGTCGATCAGCGCATCGTTGGGCAGGCTCTTGCAGATGTCCATCAGCTTGCGCGCCGGCACCGTGATGGACCCCGGATCGGCTGGCTCTTCAAGCTGCACACGACCGACCAGCTCGACTTCCAGGTCGGTACCGGTCAGCGACAGTTGCTGGCCTTCGACAACCAGCAGCACGTTGGAAAGTACCGGCAAGGTCTGGCGGCGTTCGACGACGCCTGCGACCAGTTGCAGGGGTTTCAACAGGGCTTCGCGTTGAATGGTGAAATGCATGGTCTAGTCCCTTGCCTTAATAAGCTGCGCTGGTGGTCATCAAGTGGTCAGTGTACGCAGCAGGTTCTTGTAGTCCTCGCGGATGTCCGCGTCGGATTCCTTAAGTTCATTGATCTTGCGGCAGGCGTGCAACACTGTCGTGTGGTCGCGTCCGCCAAACACATCGCCGATTTCCGGCAGGCTGTGGTTGGTCAGCTCCTTGGACAAGGCCATGGCCACCTGGCGCGGCCGGGCCACCGAACGCGAACGGCGTTTGGAGAGCAGATCGGATATCTTGATTTTGTAGTATTCAGCAACAGTTCGCTGAATGTTATCCACAGAAACAAGCTTGTCCTGAAGCGCCAGGAGATCCTTCAAGGACTCGCGAATCAGCTCGATGGTGATGTCGCGGCCCATGAAGTGGGAGTGCGCGATCACCCGCTTGAGTGCACCTTCGAGCTCACGCACGTTCGAACGGATACGCTGGGCGATAAAGAATGCGGCATCGTGCGGCAGCTCGACCTTGGCCTGATCGGCCTTCTTCATCAGGATCGCCACCCGGGTTTCCAGCTCCGGCGGCTCGACGGCGACCGTCAGGCCCCAGCCGAAACGGGATTTCAGGCGCTCTTCCAGGCCTTCGATTTCCTTCGGATAACGGTCGCTGGTGAGAATGACCTGCTGTCCGCCTTCAAGCAAGGCGTTGAAGGTGTGGAAAAATTCTTCCTGGGAACGTTCCTTGCGGGCAAAGAACTGAATGTCGTCGATCAGCAGCGCATCCACCGAACGGTAGAAACGCTTGAACTCATTGATGGCGTTCAGCTGCAGCGCCTTGACCATATCGGCGACGAAACGCTCGGAATGCAGGTACACGACCTTGGCATTCGGATTCTTCTTTAATAAGTGGTTACCCACGGCATGCATCAAGTGGGTCTTACCCAGGCCCACACCGCCATACAGGAACAGCGGGTTGTAGCCATGCTTGGGGTTGTCCGCCACCTGCCAGGCTGCCGCCCGGGCCAACTGGTTGGACTTGCCTTCGACGAAGTTCTCGAAGGTAAAGGTGCGGTTCAGATAACTGGTGTGCTTGAGCGCGCCCTCGACCTGCACGGTGCGCTGCTCTGCGCGCACTGGTGCCTGTTGGGTGCTGGCACCCGCCATGGGGTCAAAGCTGTCCCGGGAAGGCTCTTCACTGGCCTCGGGCACCTTTTGTGAGTTTCTTTTGCTCGGTGCAGGAGGGGGGGCGATCGGGCTTGCCGGTGGTGCCACGGCAGCCTGGGCCTGGGAGGCCGCGGCAGCCAGCGGCGCATTCGGAGCCGCCCGCGGGGCCGAGCTGCGCTTGCTACCTATTAATAAGGACAGCGCAGGCGCCATGCCATTGCCATGCTCGTCGAGCAGTTCCATGACCCGACCCAGGTACTTTTCGTTGACCCAGTCGAGAACGAAACGGTTCGGTGCGTAGACGCGCAACTCGTCGCCTTCGGCTTCGACCTGTAGTGGGCGGATCCAAGTGTTGAATTGTTGGGCAGGCAGCTCATCGCGCAAAAGCTCCACGCACTGCTGCCAAAGTTCCACTGACACGGATATCCCCTAAGTTGAAAGCCGGTGAGGCAAAAACAAGCGGCCATTGTAGCGAGCAGACGTTCACTTATCCACACGCAGCTTCACCCTCACCCACGATTTATCAATGTGTTAACTCACAAAAAGGCGACAGTCGGTCAGTGGATAAGCTCTGTGGATAACCAGGCCTGAGGTCGTTGTACAAGTGACGGCGAAACTCGGTGGATAAACGCCCTGTGGATAACCACCCTTTCCACACACAGCTTATCCGCCCCTCCAGCACAGGCTGGGCACTGTTTTCCCGTGTAGTTGTCCTTCTCTGTACATGGTGAACCACAAGGGCTTGAGGTGGTTATCCACAGATAGACGGCGGCCTAGTCTTTATAAGCTTCACAGAAAAGCTTTAAATAATTCCCTTCTTTATTTCTATATCTGGCACAGCGTGATCACTGGCCGGACGCCTGAACATCTATTTAAAGGAAACGTTGGTTGGAAATTGACCTATGGACTTGCTTTCTCTAGAATCCCCGGTCTCTTAAAACGGGGGCCATTCCGGCCCGTTGTGGACGAACCAGGTAACACGACATGAAACGTACTTTCCAACCAAGCACTATCAAACGCGCTCGTACCCACGGTTTCCGTGCTCGCATGGCTACCAAGAACGGTCGTGCCGTCCTGTCGCGTCGTCGCGCCAAAGGTCGTGCGCGTCTGGCAGTTTGATAACCCGGCACTGGAGGTGAGTCAGGACTTCAGTCGGGAAAAGCGTCTGCTTACACCCCGGCATTTCAAGGCAGTCTTTGACTCCCCTACCGGCAAGGTTCCGGGGAAAAATCTCCTGCTCCTTGCGCGCAGTAACGATCTCGATCACCCCCGCCTAGGGCTGGTTATCGGGAAAAAGAGCGTCAAGCTCTCCGTGCAGCGCAACCGTCTCAAACGTCTGATGCGCGAATCGTTCCGCCTGAACCAGGATTCACTGGTCGGATGGGACATAGTTATCGTCGCGCGCAAAGGTTTGGGGGACGTAGAAAACCCTGAACTGATTCAGCATTTCGGCAAACTCTGGAAGCGTCTGGCCCGTAACAAGCCAACATCGCCAGTCAACACCGAAACTGCAGGGGTAGACAGTCCCGATGCGTAAACTGGCACTCGTTCCGATCCAGTTTTACCGCTACGCCATTAGTCCCCTGATGGCCAGTCACTGTCGTTTCTACCCCAGCTGCTCCTGCTACGCGTACGAAGCCATAGAAAATCATGGCCTTCTGCGCGGTGGCTGGCTGACCTTTCGTCGTTTAGGTCGCTGTCATCCGTGGAATCCCGGCGGTTATGACCCGGTTCCGCCTATCCCTACCTCCCGTTCTTCTTCGATGGCCGAGTAATCATGGATATCAAACGCACGATCCTGATCGTCGCCCTGGCAATCGTGTCTTACGTCATGGTTCTTAAATGGAACCAGGACTATGGCCAGGCTGCCCTGCCGACTCAGAATGTTGCAGCCAGCAATACCGCACCGAGCCTGCCGGACACCACTTCCGGCACCAACGCTACCAGCAGTGACGACATTCCACGCGCGGCAAGCGATACCAGTGCGCCTGCCGAAGCCCCGGTGGCTGCAAGCAAGGATCTGATCCAGATCAAGACCGATGTGCTCCAGCTGGCAATCGATCCACAGGGTGGTGACATCGCCCAGTTGACGCTGCCGCTTTACCCGCGTCGCCAGGATCATCCGGACATTCCTTTCCAACTGTTCGATAACGGTAACGAGCGGACCTATCTGGCCCAGAGCGGCCTGATTGGCGCCAATGGCCCGGATGCCAATCCGGCCGGTCGCCCGGTCTACGCCTCGGAGAAGAAAAGTTATCAACTGGCCGACGGTCAGGACCAACTGGTCGTGGACCTGAAGTTCAGCAAGGATGGCGTCAACTACATCAAGCGTTTCACCTTGAAACGTGGCCTGTATGACGTGGTGGTGTCCTACCTGATCGACAACCAGAGCGCGCAGCCCTGGTCCGGTGCGATGTTCGCGCAATTGAAGCGCGATGCCAGCGCCGATCCTTCCTCCAGTACCGCCACCGGCACCGCGACCTACCTGGGGGCAGCCCTGTGGACAAGTTCTGAGCCGTACAAGAAAGTGTCCATGAAGGACATGGACAAGGCGCAGCTCAAGGAAACCGTTCAAGGGGGCTGGGTAGCGTGGCTGCAGCACTATTTTGTAACCGCCTGGATCCCGCAGAAGGGCGAAAACAACATCGTCCAGACCCGCAAGGACAGCAAAGGCAATTACATCATTGGCTACACCGGTCCTGCATTGACTGCTGCGCCGGGTGCCAAGGCTGAAACCAGCGCTACGTTGTATGCCGGTCCGAAAAGCCAGGCCGTACTGAAACAGTTGTCCCCAGGTCTGGAATTGACCGTGGACTACGGTTTCCTGTGGTTCATTGCCCAACCGATCTTCTGGCTGTTGCAACATATCCACAGCATCGTCGGTAACTGGGGCTGGTCAATCATCTTCTTGACCATGCTGATCAAGGGCTTGTTCTTCCCATTGTCGGCTGCCAGCTACAAATCCATGGCTCGCATGCGCGCCGTGGCTCCGAAACTGGCCGCTCTGAAAGAACAGCATGGCGATGACCGGCAGAAAATGTCCCAGGCCATGATGGAGCTGTACAAGAAAGAGAAGATCAACCCGCTGGGCGGTTGCTTGCCGATTCTCGTACAGATGCCTGTGTTCCTGTCGCTGTACTGGGTTCTGCTGGAAAGCGTGGAAATGCGCCAGGCGCCTTTCATGCTGTGGATTACCGACCTGTCGATCAAGGATCCGTTCTTCATCCTGCCGATCATCATGGGCGCCACTATGTTCATCCAGCAGCAGCTGAACCCGACGCCTCCGGACCCTATGCAGGCGAAGGTCATGAAAATGATGCCGATCATCTTCACCTTCTTCTTCCTGTGGTTCCCGGCCGGTCTGGTGCTGTACTGGGTTGTGAACAACGTGTTGTCCATTACTCAACAGTGGTACATCACGCGTAAGATCGAATCGGCTACGAAGAAAGCCGAGGCGTAACTTGCACTGTGGATAACCACACAGAACGCCCCCTAGTGGGGCGTTTTGCTATCTGTCACTTTTGTCTGGATACCGGTTTATGAGCACACCTCGTGAAACCATCGCCGCCGTTGCCACCGCCCAAGGTCGCGGTGGCGTCGGCATCGTCCGTATTTCGGGGCCTCTGGCCAGTGTCGCGGCCCAGGCCATCAGCGGTCGTGAGCTCAAGCCACGGTTTGCTCATTACGGCCCATTCTTCAGTGACGACAAGCAGGTGCTCGACGAAGGCCTCGCTCTGTATTTCCCGGGGCCGAATTCATTCACCGGTGAAGACGTACTGGAACTGCAGGGCCATGGCGGGCCCATCGTGCTGGACATGCTACTCAAGCGTTGCCTTGAACTGGGTTGTCGGCTGGCCCGGCCGGGGGAATTCAGTGAACGGGCCTTCCTCAACGACAAACTCGACCTGGCCCAGGCCGAAGCGATTGCCGACCTCATCGAAGCCAGTTCGGCCCAGGCAGCGCGCAATGCCTTACGTTCGTTGCAAGGTGCTTTCTCGCAGCGTGTGCATAACCTCACCGAACAATTGATCGGCTTGCGTATCTACGTTGAAGCGGCGATCGACTTCCCGGAAGAAGAAATCGACTTCCTCGCCGATGGCCATGTGCTTAGCATGCTTGATAAGGTTCGCGATGAATTATCCACAGTATTGCGCGAAGCGGGGCAGGGTGCCCTGTTGCGTGACGGTATGACGGTGGTGATCGCTGGACGGCCAAACGCAGGTAAATCCAGCCTGCTGAATGCCCTGGCTGGTCGTGAGGCAGCGATTGTCACAGAGATCGCCGGTACCACCCGAGACATCCTGCGCGAACATATCCACATCGATGGCATGCCGCTGCACGTGGTGGACACTGCGGGTCTGCGAGATACCGATGATCATGTGGAAAAGATTGGCGTTGAACGGGCACTGAAGGCTATTGGCGAGGCCGATCGTGTATTGCTGGTGGTCGATGCGACGGCACCGGAAGCGGATGATCCTTTTGCGTTGTGGCCTGAGTTCCTCGAAGTGCGCCCGGACCCGGCGAAAGTCACCTTGATCCGTAACAAGGCCGACCTGACCGGCGAAGCAATCGCCCTTGAGGTCAGCACCGACGGTCACGTGACCATCAGCCTGAGCGCAAAAGCCGCAGGAGAGGGCCTGGAACTGCTGCGTGAACATCTCAAGGCCTGCATGGGCTACGAGCAAACCTCGGAAAGCAGCTTCAGCGCCCGGCGTCGTCACCTCGAAGCCTTGCGTCATGCCAGCGCCGCGCTGGAACACGGTCGTGCACAGTTGACGCTGGCGGGTGCCGGTGAGTTACTGGCCGAAGATTTGCGCCAAGCCCAGCAATTCCTGGGAGAAATCACCGGCGCCTTCAGCTCCGATGACTTGTTGGGGCGGATTTTCTCTAGCTTCTGCATCGGCAAGTAACACCTTCCCTCAAAGCGGGCTGCAGATCTGTTCCCTGCGGCCCGGCGTCCCTTTTCCTTCTCTCGATTGCCCTTCATGGCGGCTCGCCCATGGGGTTCGCTTGTGGATTAAGCCCTGTGGGTAACTGACGTTGAGCTCAGTTGATAAACCCCCTCGAAAAGTGAAGATAACCTGCCCTGTGGATAACCATTCACTTAATCCACAGGCTTACACCGCTTATCCAAGCCCCTCAGCGCCAGATGATCACAGGGTTCAGGATCTCTGTACATATTGAATTTAAAGGCCTGTAGGGTTTTATCCACAGAATGCTTGGGCTGTAAGAATAAACATAAAAACAAAGGTTTTATAAATTTCTTTCTTTTTTATTTTTTTAACCGCGAGTTCTCCACAGCTGGTTAAATTTTGTGCAAAGGGTTCTTTAGGAAAGGGGAAGTCCCTATACTTGCCGACCTGGTCCATAAAACATTCGGACCAGGCTCATAACCTATTTCCGAATTACCTGAATTAAGCAGGCACGAGGTGCGTGGTGGATTTCCCTTCCCGTTTTGAAGTGATCGTCATCGGCGGCGGTCATGCCGGTACCGAGGCAGCACTTGCATCAGCGCGCATGGGTGTAAAAACCCTGCTGTTGACGCATAACGTGGAAACCCTCGGCGCCATGAGCTGTAACCCAGCCATCGGTGGTATTGGCAAAAGCCATCTGGTCAAGGAAATCGATGCCCTCGGCGGCGCGATGGCGATGGCTACCGATAAGGGCGGTATCCAGTTTCGCGTATTGAACAGCCGCAAGGGCCCCGCGGTACGGGCCACTCGTGCCCAGGCCGACCGGGTCCTGTACAAGGCCGCTGTCCGCGAAATCCTGGAAAACCAGCCGAACCTGTGGATATTTCAACAAGCGGCTGATGACCTGATCGTCGAACAGGATCAGGTACGCGGTGTCGTGACGCAGATGGGCCTGCGTTTCTTCGCCGATTCCGTAGTGCTGACCACTGGGACATTCCTTGGCGGACTTATCCACATTGGTTTGCAGAACTTTTCCGGCGGTCGCGCGGGTGATCCGCCGTCAATCGCGCTGGCTCACCGTTTGCGCGAGTTGCCATTGCGTGTCGGGCGCTTGAAAACCGGTACGCCACCGCGTATCGACGGCCGGTCTGTGGATTTCTCGGTGATGACCGAGCAGCCTGGTGATACGCCGATCCCGGTAATGTCGTTCATGGGCAACAAGGAACAGCATCCACGGCAAGTCAGTTGCTGGATCACCCACACCAATGCCCGCACCCATGAAATCATTGCGGCGAACCTCGATCGTTCACCGATGTATTCCGCTGCCGGTGAAATTGAAGGCATTGGCCCGCGTTATTGCCCGTCGATCGAAGACAAGATCCATCGCTTTGCCGACAAGGAAAGCCACCAGGTCTTCATCGAGCCGGAAGGCCTGACCACACACGAGCTGTACCCGAACGGGATCTCCACCTCCCTGCCGTTCGATGTGCAATTGCAGATCGTGCAATCGATTCGCGGCATGGAAAACGCCCACATCGTTCGCCCCGGCTACGCCATCGAATACGACTATTTCGACCCGTGTGATCTGAAGTACAGCCTGGAAACCAAGGTCATCGGCGGCCTGTTCTTCGCCGGGCAGATCAACGGCACTACCGGTTACGAAGAGGCTGGCGCCCAAGGGTTGTTGGCCGGTGCCAACGCGGCACTGCGCGCCCAGGGCAAAGACAGCTGGTGCCCGCGCCGCGATGAGGCATACATCGGTGTGCTGGTGGACGACCTGATTACCCTGGGTACCCAGGAACCGTATCGGATGTTCACGTCCCGTGCCGAATATCGCCTGATCCTGCGTGAAGACAACGCCGATCTGCGCCTGACCGAGAAAGGTCGCGAGTTGGGGCTGGTAGATGATGTGCGTTGGGCTGCGTTCTGCAAGAAACGCGAAGGGATCGAACTGGAAGAACAGCGGCTGAAAAGCACCTGGGTACGTCCCGGTACCGAACAGGGCGACGCCATCGCGGCGAAATTCGGCACGCCGCTGACGCACGAATACAATCTGCTCAACCTGTTGAGCCGGCCGGAAATCGACTACGCCGGGCTGGTGGAAGTAACGGGCCAGGGCGCGGAAGATCCGCAGGTCGCCGAACAGGTCGAGATCAAGACCAAGTACGCAGGCTACATCGACCGCCAGCAGGACGAGATCGCCCGGCTGCGCGCCAGCGAAGACACGAAACTGCCTGTGGATATCGATTACACCGGTATTTCCGGGTTGTCGAAAGAAATCCAGAGCAAGCTCGGTGCGACCCGTCCAGAGACCCTGGGCCAGGCATCGCGCATCCCCGGCGTAACCCCAGCGGCGATTTCCCTGTTGATGATTCATTTGAAAAAACGCGGCGCGGGCCGTCAGTTGGAGCAAAGCGCTTGAGTTCGATGGTCACCTCACAACACGCCGAAGAATTATCCACAGGTGCCCGTCAACTCGGGGTCAGCCTGAGCGAAGCCCAGCATGCGCAACTGCTGGGTTACCTGGCGTTGTTGATCAAATGGAACAAGGCCTACAACCTGACCGCCGTGCGGGATCCGGATGAAATGGTCTCGAGACATCTGCTTGACAGTCTCAGCGTGATGTCTTTCATCGAAAACGGTCGCTGGCTCGATGTCGGCAGCGGCGGTGGCATGCCAGGAATACCGCTGGCGATCCTGTTTCCGGCTTCGCAAGTGACCTGCCTGGACAGCAACGGCAAGAAAACCCGCTTCCTGACCCAAGTCAAACTCGAGCTCAAGCTGGACAACCTGCAAGTTATCCACAGCCGGGTCGAAGCGTTCCAACCTGCACAGCCGTTCAACGGGATCATCTCCCGGGCCTTCAGCAGCATGGAGAACTTCAGCAACTGGACTCGCCACCTGGGCGATGTCGAAACACGCTGGCTGGCAATGAAGGGCGTCCATCCGGCCGATGAGCTGGTAGCATTGCCGTCGGATTTCCACCTCGATAGCGAACACGCCCTGGCCGTACCCGGTTGCCAAGGCCAACGCCATCTGCTGATACTGCGCCGCACGGCATGATTGGGAACACAAGCAAGAATGGCTAAGGTATTCGCGATAGCGAACCAGAAGGGTGGTGTGGGCAAGACCACCACCTGCATCAACCTCGCAGCATCCCTGGTCGCGACCAAGCGACGGGTGCTGTTGATCGACCTTGATCCACAGGGCAACGCCACCATGGGCAGTGGTGTGGATAAACATGGCCTGGAAAACTCCATCTATGACGTCCTGATCGGTGAATGCGATCTGGGCCAGGCCATGCATTTCTCCGAACACGGCGGTTATCAACTGCTGCCGGCCAACCGTGACCTGACGGCGGCCGAAGTGGTGCTGCTGGAAATGCAGATGAAGGAAAGCCGTCTGCGCAGCGCATTGGCGCCGATCCGGGAAAACTACGATTACATCCTGATCGACTGCCCGCCGTCGCTGTCGATGCTGACCCTTAACGCCCTGGTGGCCGCCGATGGGGTCATTATCCCCATGCAGTGTGAGTACTTTGCCCTGGAAGGCTTGAGCGACCTTGTGGATAACATCAAACGCATCTCCGAATTGCTGAATCCGGACCTGAAGGTCGAAGGTCTGTTGCGAACCATGTACGACCCGCGCCTGAGCCTGATGAACGACGTATCGGTGCAGCTCAAGGAGCACTTCGGCGAGCAACTCTACGACACGGTCATTCCACGTAACATCCGCTTGGCCGAAGCACCGAGCTATGGCATGCCCGCCCTGGCCTACGACAAACAATCCCGTGGTGCGCTGGCTTACCTGGCCCTGGCGGGCGAAATGGTTCGCCGCCAGCGCCGCAACCCACGCACCGCTGCCGCCCAGCCAACTTAAGGAAACCCCATGGCCATCAAGAAACGTGGTCTCGGACGTGGACTGGACGCGCTGCTCAGCGGTCCCACCGTCAGTGCGCTGGAAGAGCAGGCCGTACAGGCCGACCAGCGCGAGCTGCAACACTTGCCGCTGGATCTGATCCAGCGCGGCAAGTACCAGCCACGCCGGGACATGGACCCGCAGGCGTTGGAAGAACTGGCTCAGTCGATCAGGGCCCAGGGCGTGATGCAGCCGATCGTGGTTCGTTCGATCGGTAATGGGCGCTTCGAGATCATTGCCGGAGAACGCCGCTGGCGCGCCAGCCAGCAGGCCGGCCAGGAAACCATTCCGGCGATGGTGCGTGACGTATCGGATGAAACCGCCATCGCCATGGCGCTGATCGAGAACATCCAGCGCGAAGACCTCAACCCGATCGAGGAAGCGGTCGCGCTGCAACGTCTGCAGCAGGAATTCCAGCTGACCCAGCAACAAGTCGCCGAAGCGGTGGGCAAGTCCCGCGTCACCGTGGCCAACCTGTTGCGCTTGATTGCGTTGCCGGAAGTCATCAAGACCATGCTGTCCCATGGCGACCTGGAAATGGGTCATGCCCGGGCCTTGCTCGGATTGCCGGAAAATCAACAGGTTGAAGGGGCGCGACATGTTGTCGCACGAGGCCTGACCGTGCGCCAGACCGAGGCACTGGTTCGTCAGTGGCTGAGCGGTAAACCGGCCCCCGTCGAAGCCCCCAAACCGGACCCGGATATCGCCCGCCTGGAACAGCGCCTGGCCGAGCGGCTGGGCTCTACGGTGCAGATTCGCCACGGCAAGAAGGGCAAGGGGCAATTGGTAATCGGTTACAACTCCCTCGATGAGCTGCAAGGCGTCCTTGCGCACATTCGCTGAAACAATTGCTCTTGTAGCGCGCGATCGGAAATCACTACCCGGCAGTTGAATAGGGGCAGAACCGCCCCTATACTCTGCGCGCATTTTGTCGGCACAAATTATGCCAAGTTATTGATTTCAGGCAGCCGACCATTGGAGAGCAAAAGCGATGGAAACCCGCACGCCAAACCGCCTGCCATTCCATCGTCTGGCTGTTTTCCCGGTGTTGATGACTCAGTTGGTCGTTGTACTGATCGCCTCATTGGCGCTCTGGCAATGGAAAGGAGTCGTCGCCGGATACTCGGGTCTTTGCGGAGGCCTGATAGCCTTGCTTCCCAATATTTATTTCGCTCACAGGGCATTTCGGTTTTCCGGCGCCCGAGCAGCCCAAGCCATCGTCCGGTCTTTTTATGCCGGTGAGGCGGGGAAACTGATTTTGACGGCAGTGCTGTTTGCATTGACGTTCGCAGGTGTGAAGCCGTTGGCACCACTGGCTGTATTCGGTGTCTTCCTGTTGACCCAGATGGTCAGCTGGTTCGCTCCCCTGCTAATGAGAACAAGACTTTCGAGACCTTAGGGCGTTTGAGGCAACCATGGCAGAGACAACCGCTTCGGGCTATATCCAGCACCACTTGCAGAACCTGACCTTCGGTCAGCTACCCAACGGCGGCTGGGGCTTTGCCCACTCCGCAGCAGAAGCCAAGGAAATGGGTTTCTGGGCTTTCCACGTCGATACCCTCGGCTGGTCGGTCGCGCTGGGTCTGATCTTCGTTTTCCTTTTCCGCATGGCAGCCAAGAAGGCGACTTCGGGCCAGCCAGGTGCCTTGCAGAACTTCGTTGAAGTCCTGGTCGAGTTCGTCGACGGTAGTGTGAAGGACAGCTTCCATGGTCGCAGCCCGGTGATCGCACCGCTGGCCCTGACCATCTTCGTCTGGGTGTTCCTGATGAACGCCGTCGACCTGGTACCGGTCGACTGGATTCCTCAACTGGCCATCCTGATCTCCGGTGACCACCACATCCCGTTCCGCGCCGTGTCGACCACCGACCCGAATGCGACCCTGGGTATGGCGTTCTCGGTTTTCGCACTGATCATTTTCTATAGCATCAAGGTCAAGGGCATCGGCGGCTTCATCGGCGAACTGACCCTGCACCCGTTCGGCAGCAAGAACATCCTCGTTCAGGCCCTGCTGATCCCGGTGAACTTCCTGCTGGAATTCGTGACTCTGATCGCCAAGCCGATCTCTCTGGCTCTGCGTCTGTTCGGCAACATGTATGCCGGCGAGCTGGTGTTCATCCTGATCGCCGTGATGTTCGGCAGCGGCCTGCTCTGGCTCAGCGGCCTGGGCGTCGCACTGCAATGGGCGTGGGCTGTGTTCCACATCCTGATCATCACCCTGCAGGCGTTCATCTTCATGATGCTGACCATCGTCTACCTGTCGATGGCGCACGAAGAAAACCATTAAGGCCAGTCTCGACTAGTCTGATGTCCTTCCCGGTCAAACGGGAAGGGGGCCGAACAGGCCATGATGAAACGATTTGTTTTACCGCTTTAAATTAAAAAAACCTAAACCATACGACGTAAAAGTCGGGAGGAAAGATGGAAACTGTAGTTGGTCTAACCGCTATCGCTGTTGCACTGTTGATCGGCCTGGGCGCACTGGGTACCGCAATTGGTTTCGGCCTGCTGGGCGGCAAGTTCCTGGAAGGCGCTGCGCGTCAGCCAGAAATGGTTCCAATGCTGCAA
The DNA here is from genome assembly GCF_007828215.1 of Pseudomonas sp. SJZ074. Taxonomy (GTDB): domain Bacteria; phylum Pseudomonadota; class Gammaproteobacteria; order Pseudomonadales; family Pseudomonadaceae; genus Aquipseudomonas. Next base: position 146,248 of record NZ_VIUE01000008.1, read on the forward strand.
GTCAAAATGTTCATCGTTGCCGGTCTGCTCGACGCCGTAACCATGATCGGTGTTGGTATCGCTCTGTTCTTCACCTTTGCGAACCCGTTCGTTGGTCAGATCGCTGGCTAATTACTCGGATTTCTCGAGTAGTTTGATGTGATGGACAACGTAACTGCGAGGTGTTGGCGTGAACATTAATGCGACCCTGATTGGCCAGTCCGTTGCGTTCCTGATTTTTGTATTGTTCTGCATGAAGTTCGTATGGCCTCCGGTCATCGCGGCTCTGCACGAACGTCAAAAGAAGATCGCAGATGGTCTGGACGCTGCCAGCCGTGCAGCTCGCGACCTGGAGTTGGCCCATGAAAAAGTGGGTCAGCAACTGCGCGAAGCGAAAGCCCAGGCAGCTGAAATCATCGAGCAAGCCAAGAAACGCGGTACCCAGATTGTCGACGAAGCCCGTGAACAGGCTCGCGTCGAAGCTGACCGTGTGAAGGCTCAGGCTCAAGCCGAGATCGAACAGGAACTGAACAGTGTCAAAGACGCCCTGCGCGCCCAAGTGGGTAGCCTGGCCGTTGGCGGTGCTTCGAAGATCCTGGGTGCCACAATCGATCCAAGCGCGCACGCAGAGCTGGTTAACCAACTGGCTGCTGAAATCTAAGCGAGGGCGATCATGGCAGAACTGACCACGTTGGCCCGACCTTACGCTAAGGCGGCCTTCGAGCACGCTCAGGCCCACCAGCAACTGGCCAATTGGTCAGCCATGCTCGGCCTGGCAGCAGCGGTGTCGCAAGACGACACCATGCAGCGCGTGCTCAAGGCCCCGCGACTGACGAGCGCACAAAAGGCCGCCACGTTCATTGACGTGTGCGGCGACAAGTTCGATGCCAAGGCACAGAATTTCATCCATGTCGTTGCTGAAAACGACCGTCTCCCGCTTCTGCCGGAGATCGCCGCCCTGTTCGACCTGTACAAGGCCGAGCAAGAGAAGTCGGTAGACGTGGAAGTGACCAGTGCTTTTGCATTGAACCAAGAACAGCAAGACAAACTCGCCAAGGTTCTCAGTGCACGACTCAACCGGGAAGTGCGCCTGCAAGTCGAGGAAGACAAATCCCTTATTGGGGGCGTTGTCATCCGCGCCGGCGACCTGGTTATCGATGGCTCGATTCGCGGCAAAATCGCGAAACTTGCCGAAGCATTGAAATCTTGAGTTTGAAGGGGCAGCAGAGCAATGCAGCAACTCAATCCTTCCGAAATAAGTGAAATCATCAAGGGCCGCATCGAAAAGCTCGATGTGACCTCCCAAGCCCGTAACGAAGGCACTGTCGTCAGCGTATCTGACGGTATCGTGCGGATTCACGGTCTGGCCGACGTCATGTACGGCGAGATGATCGAGTTTCCGGGCGGCGTCTACGGTATGGCCCTCAACCTGGAGCAAGACTCCGTAGGTGCCGTTGTACTGGGCGCTTACACGACTCTGGCTGAAGGCATGAGCGCCAAGTGCACCGGCCGCATCCTCGAAGTTCCGGTTGGTAAGGAACTGCTGGGTCGCGTAGTCGATGCACTGGGTAACCCTGTTGACGGCAAAGGTCCGCTGAACAACACCGAGACCGACGCGGTCGAGAAAGTTGCTCCAGGCGTGATCTGGCGTAAGTCGGTAGACCAGCCTGTACAGACTGGCTACAAGGCTGTCGATGCCATGATCCCTGTCGGCCGTGGCCAGCGTGAGCTGATCATCGGTGACCGTCAGATCGGTAAGACCGCTCTGGCGATCGACGCGATCATCAACCAGAAAAACAGCGGCATCTTCTGCGTATACGTGGCAATCGGTCAGAAGCAATCGACCATCGCCAACGTGGTTCGCAAGCTGGAAGAGAACGGTGCACTGGCTAACACCATTATCGTTGCTGCCAGTGCGTCCGAATCGGCCGCGCTGCAGTTCCTGGCACCGTACTCCGGTTGCACCATGGGCGAATACTTCCGCGACCGCGGTGAAGACGCGCTGATCGTTTATGACGATCTGTCCAAGCAAGCAGTGGCTTACCGCCAGATTTCCCTGCTGCTGCGCCGTCCGCCAGGACGTGAAGCCTACCCAGGCGACGTGTTCTATCTCCACTCCCGTCTGCTGGAGCGCGCATCCCGCGTTTCGGAAGAGTACGTCGAGAAGTTCACCAACGGCGCCGTGACTGGCAAGACCGGTTCCCTGACCGCTCTGCCAATCATCGAAACCCAGGCTGGCGACGTTTCCGCGTTCGTTCCGACCAACGTGATTTCCATCACCGACGGTCAGATCTTCCTGGAATCGGCCATGTTCAACTCGGGCATCCGTCCTGCTGTGAACGCCGGTGTTTCGGTATCCCGTGTAGGTGGTGCCGCTCAGACCAAGATCATCAAGAAGCTGTCCGGTGGTATCCGTACCGCCCTGGCCCAGTACCGTGAACTGGCGGCATTCGCCCAGTTCGCTTCTGACCTGGACGAAGCGACCCGTAAGCAACTTGAGCATGGTCAGCGCGTTACCGAGCTGATGAAGCAGAAGCAATACGCACCGATGTCGATCGCTGACATGGCGCTGTCGCTGTATGCCGCTGAGCGTGGGTTCCTGACTGACATTGAAATCGCCAAGATCGGCAGCTTCGAACAAGCGCTGATTGCTTTCTTCAACCGCGATCACGCCGATTTGATGGCCAAGATCAACGTGAAGGGTGACTTCAATGACGAAATCGACGCTGGCCTCAAAGCCGGTATCGAGAAGTTCAAGGCCACCCAAACCTGGTAAGCCGCAGCGGGAGCCGCAAGGCTCCCGCTTGCTAACCTGATAGGTGTTACATGGCAGGCGCAAAAGAGATTCGCAGTAAGATTGCGAGCATCAAAAGCACGCAAAAGATTACCAGCGCCATGGAAAAAGTGGCGGTCAGCAAAATGCGCAAGGCACAAATGCGCATGGCTGCTAGCCGTCCTTATGCGGAGCGCATCCGCCAGGTGATTGGTCATCTGGCCAACGCCAACCCGGAATATCGCCACCCCTTCATGATCGACCGCGCCGTCAAGCGCGTCGGTTACGTTGTGGTGAGCAGTGACCGTGGTCTGTGCGGTGGCTTGAACACCAACCTGTTCAAGGCCCTGGTCAAGGACATGGCGGTAAACCGCGAACAAGGCGTCGAGATCGATCTGTGCGTGGTAGGTAGCAAGGGTGCGGCTTTTTTCCGTAACTTCGGCGGTAACGTCGTCGCCGCTATCAGCCACCTGGGTGAAGAACCGTCGATCAATGACCTGATCGGCAGCGTCAAGGTGATGCTGGATGCTTACCTGGAAGGCCGGATCGACCGCCTGTCCGTGGTATCCAACAAATTCATCAATACCATGACGCAACAGCCGACCGTGGAGCAGTTGATTCCATTGGTTGCAACCCCGGAACAGGAACTCAAGCACCACTGGGACTACCTCTACGAACCGGATGCCAAGGAGCTGCTCGACGGCTTGATGGTCCGCTACGTGGAGTCGCAGGTGTACCAGGCGGTGGTCGAGAACAACGCAGCTGAACAAGCCGCGCGGATGATCGCGATGAAGAACGCTACCGACAACGCCGGTGATTTGATCAGCGATTTGCAGCTGATCTACAACAAGGCGCGTCAGGCTGCGATCACCCAAGAGATCTCGGAAATCGTCGGCGGCGCTGCCGCGGTTTAACGGTTCAAATATTCAGAGGATCCAGCTATGAGTAGCGGACGTATCGTTCAAATCATCGGCGCCGTTATCGACGTGGAATTCCCACGCGACAGCGTACCGAGCATCTACGACGCCTTGAAGGTTCAAGGCGCCGAAACCACCCTCGAAGTTCAGCAGCAGCTGGGCGACGGCGTGGTTCGTACCATTGCGATGGGCTCCACCGAGGGCTTGAAGCGCGGTCTGGACGTCAACAACACTGGCGCAGCCATCTCCGTACCGGTCGGTAAAGCGACCCTGGGCCGGATCATGGACGTACTGGGCAACCCGATCGACGAAGCGGGTCCGATCGGCGAAGAAGAGCGTTGGGGCATTCACCGTCCTGCGCCGTCCTTCGCTGAGCAAGCGGGCGGCAACGACCTGCTGGAAACCGGCATCAAGGTTATCGACCTGGTTTGCCCGTTTGCCAAGGGCGGTAAAGTCGGTCTGTTCGGTGGTGCCGGTGTAGGCAAGACCGTAAACATGATGGAACTGATCCGTAACATCGCCATCGAGCACAGCGGTTATTCCGTGTTCGCCGGTGTGGGTGAGCGTACTCGTGAGGGTAACGACTTCTACCACGAGATGAAGGATTCCAACGTTCTGGACAAAGTGGCACTGGTCTATGGCCAGATGAACGAGCCGCCGGGAAACCGTCTGCGCGTAGCCCTGACCGGCCTGACCATGGCCGAGAAGTTCCGTGACGAAGGTAACGACGTTCTGCTGTTCGTCGACAACATCTACCGTTACACCCTGGCCGGTACCGAAGTATCCGCACTGCTGGGCCGTATGCCTTCGGCAGTAGGTTACCAGCCGACCCTGGCTGAAGAGATGGGCGTGCTGCAAGAGCGCATCACTTCGACCAAGCAAGGCTCGATCACCTCGATCCAGGCGGTATACGTACCAGCGGACGACTTGACCGACCCGTCGCCAGCGACCACCTTCGCCCACTTGGACGCCACCGTCGTACTGTCCCGTGACATCGCTTCCCTGGGTATCTACCCAGCGGTAGACCCACTGGACTCGACTTCCCGTCAGCTGGATCCGAACGTGATCGGCACCGAGCACTACGAGACCGCTCGTGGCGTTCAGTACGTGCTGCAGCGCTACAAAGAGCTGAAGGACATCATCGCGATCCTGGGCATGGACGAGCTGTCGGAAACCGACAAGCAGTTGGTAGCCCGTGCTCGTAAGATCCAGCGCTTCTTGTCGCAGCCGTTCTTCGTGGCTGAAGTCTTCACCGGTGCTTCGGGTAAATACGTTTCCCTGAAAGACACCATTGCTGGCTTCAAAGGCATCCTCAACGGTGACTACGACCACCTGCCAGAACAAGCGTTCTACATGGTCGGCGGCATCGAAGAAGCGATCGAGAAAGCCAAGAAACTGTAATCCCGGCGCCCGGCAACGGGCGCTAATTTAGGTTGAGGCAATCAGATGGCTATGACAGTCCATTGCGATATCGTCAGTGCGGAAGGGGAAATTTTCTCCGGTCTGGTCGAGTTTGTGGTTGCGCATGGTGAGCTGGGGGATCTTGGTATCGCTCTGGGGCACGCACCGCTGATCACCAGCTTGAAGCCAGGTCCGATTAGTCTGACCAAGCAGGGCGGGGAAAAAGAGGTGTTCTACATCTCTGGTGGTTTCCTCGAGGTTCAGCCGAACATGGTCAAGGTCCTTGCCGACACCGTGCAACGTGCTGCCGACCTGGACGAAGCCTCCGCTCAGGAAGCCGTCAAGGCTGCCGAGAAGGCCCTGCATGAAAAAGGCGCAGACTTCGACTACGGTTCTGCTGCTGCACGTCTGGCCGAGGCCGCAGCCCAGCTGCGCACCGTCCAGCAGATCCGCAAGAAGTTCGGCGGCTAAGCCGTCTGCTTTCTGTGCGATTGATTAAAAAGGGTAGCCTCGGCTACCCTTTTTTCTTTTCACGACTCTCATCATCTGGTCGCAGTCGTTGACCACCCAGGATTGGTACCAGTCATGTCTCTCGAAATCGTTATCCTCGCGGCCGGCCAAGGCACTCGCATGCGTTCGGCGCTGCCCAAGGTACTGCATCCGATCGCTGGCAACTCCATGCTCGGTCATGTTATCCACAGCGCTCGCCAACTCGATCCACAGCGCATTCACGTGGTGATCGGCCACGGTGCCGATGCCGTGCGTGAACGGCTGGCCGCCGATGACTTGAATTTTGTCCTGCAGGATAAACAACTCGGGACAGGTCACGCGGTGGCCCAGGCGGTGCCGTTCATTACCGCTGACACGGTGCTGGTTCTTTACGGTGATGTGCCGCTGATCGAAGTCGACTCCTTGCTGCGCCTGCTCAAGCATGTAGGCCCGCAGCAACTGGGCCTGTTGACCGTCGAGCTGGACGACCCTACCGGCTACGGTCGCATCGTGCGCGACGCCGACGGCCAGGTCACTGCCATCGTCGAGCAGAAGGATGCCAACGAAGCCCAACGCGCCATTACCGAGTGCAATACCGGGATCCTGACGCTGCCGGCCGGGCACCTGGGTGACTGGATGAGTCGCCTGTCGAACAACAACGCCCAAGGCGAGTACTACCTGACCGACGTCATCGCCATGGCGGTGGCAGACGGCCTGGTGGTTGCCACTGAGCAACCGCTGGATGCGATGGAAGTGCAGGGTGCCAATGACCGTCGGCAGCTGGCCGAGCTGGAACGCCACTATCAGTTGCGCGCCGCTCGCCGCCTGATGGCCCAGGGCGTAACCCTGCGTGACCCGGCCCGTTTCGATGTTCGAGGTGATGTCAGCGTCGGCCGCGACGTGGTCATCGACATCAACGTGATCCTCGAGGGCAAGGTGGTTATCGAAGACGACGTGGTCATCGGTCCGAACTGCGTGATCAAGGACAGCACCCTGCGCAAAGGCGTGGTGATCAAGGCCAACAGTCACCTGGACGGTGCGGTGATGGGTGAGGGCAGCGATGCTGGCCCGTTTGCCCGTTTGCGTCCTGGCTCCGTGCTGGAAGCCCGCGCCCATGTGGGGAACTTTGTCGAACTGAAGAACGCCCATCTGGGTGAAGGCGCCAAGGCCGGTCACCTGACCTACCTGGGTGACGCTGAAATCGGCGCCCGCACCAACATTGGTGCCGGCACCATCACCTGCAACTACGATGGCGCGAACAAGTGGAGGACGGTGCTGGGCGAGGACGTGTTCATCGGCTCCAACAACTCCCTGGTGGCGCCTGTGGATATTTCCAGCGGTGCGACCACGGCGGCTGGTTCGACCATTACGCAGAATGTGGATAACCAACAACTGGCTGTGGGGCGTGCGCGCCAGAAGAATATCGACGGCTGGAAACGTCCGGAAAAAATCAAGAAACCTTAAAGTTATCCACAGTCACCCTGTGGGAGCGGGCTTGCTCGCGAAGGCGTCGGCACATTCGAATTAGATGCAAGCTGACCCACCGCTTTCGCGAGCAAGCCCGCTCCCACATGTACTCGATCATTTCTGAATTTTTCTCCCTCGGCCTTGACGATCGCAGCACAATAGGTTTTGATTGCTTACGTTATCTTTCGAATCGAAACTTAAACCGTCATGTCGAAGCGCAACACTCCCCAACGCCGCCACAACATCCTAGCCTTGCTCCAGGACCAGGGTGAAGTGAGTGTGGACGAGCTGGCCAAGCGCTTCGAAACCTCGGAAGTTACGATTCGCAAGGACCTGGCCGCCCTGGAAACCAATGGCCTGCTATTACGTCGCTACGGTGGCGCGATACCAATGCCGCAGGAGTTGGTCGCCGATAACGCACTGACCGTCTCGAAGTACAAGCAAGCCATTGCCCGGGCTGCAGTGAAGCGGATTCGCGAACACGCACGGATCATCATCGACAGCGGCAGCACCACCGCCGCCATGATTCCCGAACTCGGCCTGCAACCGGGATTGGTGGTCATGACCAATTCGCTGCACGTTGCCAGTGCCTTGAACGAACTGGAACACGAACCGGTATTGTTGATGACTGGCGGTACCTGGGACCCGCATTCCGAATCCTTCCAGGGTCAGGTCGCCGAACAGGTCCTGCGTTCCTATGACTTCGACCAGTTGTTCATCGGTGCCGACGGCATCGATCTGGTTCGTGGCACGACCACCTTCAACGAACTGCTGGGGCTGAGCCGTGTCATGGCTGAAGTTGCCCGCGAAGTGATCGTGATGGTGGAGGCCGACAAGGTCGGCCGCAAGATCCCCAACCTGGAACTGCCGTGGAGCAGCGTCCATACCCTCATTACCGATGATCGCCTGCCCGTGGAGGCCCGCGATCAGATTCAGGCGCGTGGCATCCAGGTGATCTGCGCATCTGTCAGCCAGGAGAAATAACATGTGTGGAATTGTCGGCGCCGTTGCTGAACGCAACATCACAGCCATCCTGCTCGAAGGCCTCAAGCGCCTGGAATACCGTGGCTATGACAGCGCGGGTGTGGCGGTGCTCACCCACGACGGGCAGCTTGCACGCATGCGTCGGCCGGGCAAGGTCAGTGAGTTGGAACAGGCACTGGAAGCCGAGCCGCTGATCGGTCGCCTGGGCATTGCCCACACCCGTTGGGCCACCCACGGTGCGCCGTGCGAGCGCAATGCCCACCCGCATTTCTCCGGCGACCTGGCGGTGGTGCACAACGGCATCATCGAGAATCACGAAGCCCTGCGCGAGCAGCTCAAGGCCTCGGGCTACGTCTTCACCTCGGACACCGACACTGAGGTCATCGCCCATCTGCTCAATCACAAGCTCAAGGAGCTGATAGACCTGACGCTGGCCCTCAAAGCGACCGTCAAGGAGCTCCACGGTGCCTATGGCCTGGCGGTGATCAGTGCGAAACAACCGGATCGCCTGGTGGCGGCCCGCAGTGGCAGCCCGCTGGTGATCGGCCTGGGTCTTGGGGAGAACTTCCTCGCGTCGGACCAGTTGGCGCTACGTCAGGTCACCGACCGTTTCATGTACCTGGAAGAAGGCGACATCGCTGAAATTCGCCGCGACAGCGTGCAGATCTGGGATCTTGATGGCAAAGCGGTAGAGCGCGAGACGGTGCAGTACCAGGACGGTGCCGAAGCCGCCGACAAAGGCGAGTTCCGTCACTTCATGCTCAAAGAAATCCACGAACAACCGGCTGTGGTGCAACGTACCCTGGAAGGCCGCATGAGCCAGAACCAGGTATTGGTCCAGGCCTTCGGCCCACAGGCCGCCGAATTGTTTGCCAAGGTGCGCAATGTGCAGATCGTCGCCTGCGGCACCAGTTATCACGCCGGCATGGTCGCCCGTTACTGGCTGGAGGAATTGGCTGGTATCCCGTGCCAGGTGGAAGTTGCCAGTGAGTTCCGTTACCGCAAGGTGGTGGTGCAACCGGATACGCTGTTCGTCACGATCTCCCAGTCCGGTGAAACCGCCGACACCCTGGCGGCCCTGCGCAATGCCAAGGCCCTGGGTTTCCTTGCCAGCCTGGCGATCTGCAACGTCGGCATCAGCTCGCTGGTGCGCGAATCCGACCTGACCCTGTTGACCCAGGCCGGCCGTGAAATCGGCGTGGCTTCGACCAAGGCCTTCACCACCCAGTTGGTCGCCCTGTTGTTGTTGACCTTGTCGTTGGGCCAGGTGCGTGGGACTTTGGCCGAGGGCGTAGAGGCGAAACTGGTGGAAGAACTGCGTCGTCTGCCGGCTCGTTTGGGTGAAGCCCTGGCGATGGATAGCACTGTGGAAAAAATCGCCGAACTGTTCGCCGAGAAGAACCACACGCTGTTCTTGGGCCGTGGCGCGCAATTCCCGGTGGCGATGGAAGGCGCCCTGAAGCTTAAGGAAATCTCCTACATCCACGCCGAAGCCTACCCGGCCGGCGAACTCAAGCACGGCCCGCTGGCCCTGGTGGACAACGACATGCCGGTGGTCACCGTGGCGCCGAACAACGAGCTGTTGGAAAAGCTCAAGTCCAACCTCCAGGAAGTGCGCGCCCGTGGCGGCCAGTTGATCGTCTTCGCCGACGAAAAGGCCGGCATGACCAATGGCGAAGGGAATCACGTGGTGCACATGCCGCACATCCATGACAGCCTGGCGCCGATTCTCTACACCATTCCACTGCAGTTGCTGTCGTACTACGTGGCTGTGCTCAAGGGTACTGACGTGGACCAGCCGCGGAACCTGGCGAAGTCTGTGACGGTGGAGTAAAGAGTGCAGCTGTCGAACAGGACCTGATCCTACGAAATAAAGTCTGTCGGAATTAAATAAAGTCTGTCGCTAGCGCCTGTGCCCCACGGGTTCGGTAGCTAGCGACGCTTTCCTCCGCTCCTCCCTACTCTGGGCGAAGCTCAACGTTTGAAAGCCCAAAATGATCCTAGCGATTCAGCCAGAGGAGACTGTGCGTTCCTTTGTGGAGCGGACTCTTTTTATTAAAGGAAAACGTTCTTCCGAGGACGTATTTCGGACGTTTCCAAATAGTCCCTCACGGGCAGATATTTTGACACTTGCCGAATTGCTGGGATGGTCTGGCTGTTACGGCTTGAACAAAATTCTGCACACGCATACTAACTATCCTTTCACGGCAGTTTTTAAAAATACTCAAGATGTCTCTTACTCAAGGAACGAATATATAAGCTATTCACGTTGCTATGAGTCAATTAGAAAACCTTCAGGTTTTTGTCCGGTTTGTGTTGCAGAAGATATTGAACGCTTAGGATTTTCTTTCTGGCGGCGTGCTCACTGTTGTGAGCTTAAAGTCTGTGCGGAGCACAATGTAGAGCTAGTCAAACGCTGCCCGGCTTGTGACAAACAGTTCTCCCATGGAGGTCATAGTCTGGGGGTGATGTGGAAGACCTGTGAGGGACGACATCTAAAAGATAGCCCTGTGACGCTGAACACAGACCCATTTGAGTTGAAGAAAGCGCAGATTTTTCAGGAGATTCTGTCATTCACCCATCACCTTTCGGAGGAGGCGGTTCTCGCGGTCTTAAATGAAAAAATCCATCAAGACGGAGTATTTGAGCAAAAAATCTGGAATTTTTTATCCGACAGGAATATTGGAGATAATATTGAAAGGCGGCTTGGAGTTGTCAAAAAATCTAGGTCTAAAAACAGGCTCCCTCTTGATGAACCCACTGATTTTATAATTAAAGCGATAGTCGAAACCTATGAAAGTTTTGCTGACTTCGTCTCTGATGTGAAAGCTTACGGGGACGAAATTCGGCCGATCGAGTCTCTGTGGTCGACTTATATCGCAGGCCAACAGGAATCAACACATTTCGTTGAAGAGAACTATGAATTTGGTGTGGGATATTGGAGTTGCCCTTTCCCCGCTAAAGAAGTTTGGGGGATGTGGGATTGGCGGCCGGTGTATTATCCCTGCTGTAATTTTGAGCGACCAAAGAAAAAAGGTCCTCAACCCCAACCTCAACGCGTTAAGAATGCACCGCCGGGTATCTACAGGCGGCAATAGGTTTACGAGATCAGCCACGTTGATTTTGGCAAGATGCACGACTCACTATCATCAAAAAGTCAGAGATGGACTGCACGCTTTTTCATCACCAATCGCGGTTTTTGTGCTTGCTGGAGTGAACAACTTCCGCCCTGGCTTCCTCGGAGGTAAAACGAGAGCCGGAGGCGCGCTGTCGCTTTTTGCCTTCCATGCGCATGATTTGAAGCGGACTGGGCCGCACCTCCTCCAACAACGAACTCAGGCGCTCCAACTCGCCGAGGGCGCGCAAAACGGCGATCAGATTGATCAAGGTGCCTTTGCCTTGATTTAGCATCAGGTGCAGGGTCTGCCGGCTGATCGCCGCGTTCTCCGCTACGGTCTCAAGGCTGATGTTCCTCTTCAACCGCAGCGTTTGAAGATGTGCTCCTACTGTGGCGGCGAGCACTTGATCCGATTGAATGTTGAGTCGCATAGCATCTAATTTCCTAGACATTAACTGGCCAAAATGCATTTTACGTCAGGAATTCTAGACATAATAGGAAAGAACATTTATCTACTTGCCGCCTATGTTGAATCCCCAGATCACTGCGACATGAATGAACTGCATTGTGATGATCATCGGCTAGGCCATGCGAGGCTTTACATGGAAAGTGAATGAAGGCTTCTGTACGTTTTCTGCCCGTCGCGAGAGGCAGAAAACGACCCACTATAGATAGTCCGTCCCACCTTCAACGATACTGGTAAAGGCGTCGAACTGGTGAAATGGTCTGAATCGCTATGGGGGCAAATCGATGTGCTCGTGAACAACGCGGGTATGGCGATTAAGGGGTGAGGCCGAGGTGTTCTCCGACGTAGCCAATACGAGCGTCGATGTCTGGAACAACTCTATTGCTTGTAATCTGACCACTGCATTTTTGCTGACCCGAGCAGTGTTGCCGGGGATGCAGAATCGTCGTTATGGACGCATCGTCCATATCAGCTCTACGACCGGCACCCGCGTCAGCAACCTGGGTGAGGCAGCCTATGCGGCGCCAAAAGCCGGGCTCGTGGGGATGAACATGAGCTTGGCGCTGGAAGCCGCGCACATGTGCTGACGCAGTTCATTGCCTCACCCTAATGCGACGAAACATAGAGGGCATGGCGCAGAAGGCGCCAAAAAAGACACTTTACGATGAGTGCCATCCATTTGATGGGAGATAGCGTGGAACTAATGGCTTTTTTCGTCTCGAGGTGAGTACCCAAAAGCTTCCTTGAACCGGACGGAAAAAAGCGCCTGGCTGGAAAAACCACAGTTGTAGGCCACTTCCGCAATGGTCGTGGGCCGAGCCTTGTGCAGCGCATTCTCGCGCAGAAGCTTTTGAGCGTGCCTGAGCCGAGCAAGACGAAGTTCTCGCCCGAACGTCGTATCGTGAGCCTGGAAAACCTTGTGGACATAGCGGATGGAAACGCGGTGAGCTTGAGCTGCTCGCTCAGGTGCAAGATCCGGGTCGTGAAAGTTTGCCGCGATATACGCCATGACACGGTGAAAGAAGTGATCGATGACCGTTCGTGAATCCCCCGCTGCATCGGTCTCCGGTACATCCATCATCAAGAAAGCCAATTCCAGCAATCCTCTCTCCAAGCTTCTGACATGCTCGGGGGAAAGGCAGGAGGCGTTTTCCAATGCTTGCAACGCGAATTGCGTTAGCAGTGGCACGAAACGCGAATTGGCGACGTCGACGCGGCCACAACGCGCATCAATTTTCGGACACATCGCCCTGAATTGGTCGGCCGGTATTTTTACTGTGACGTTTCTCGTGCCGTTGGGGATATCCAGCTGATAGGTTTCTGCGGAATTGAAGACAGAGACCTGGCCTGGCGCAACGTCTCCAAATCGACCCAGGTGAGTGAACTGCTCAGTTTGCATGGTCGGCATGACTAGCGCGAAAAAATCCGAATCATCGCGTCCGGCATGTACTTTGCGGCGCACAGCCCGTTGCGCATCAGCGGCAAAGCGAGTAATTCCGACCGCGCCGATCTGGGTGGATTCAATGACTCCGCAGAACGATGCCGGGTTGTAGGCCGCCACATCTATCGGGTAGTAGACATCGCTCATGAAATCCTGCCAGGCAGCAAGACGTCTTTGTGGATGAACCTCGCCCGTCGAGAACCGGGTTATCAAATGTAACGAATCCACACGCCCTCCTGAAAAAATCACTGCCTTAGAAGCTCAAGCAAGCCCTATGCCATGACTTCCAGGCAAGCCTAGTCAGCCTAGTCAGCCATCGGAAGCGCCGTGTCATATTTCGATAATAACCGGTGGATGCATAAGTCCAGTTAAAGCGGACCAATGGTGCGGAAGCAAAGGTATGCCATGAGCCGTTGCTCTGTAGGTGAGCCGGTTGCGAGCAAAGACCAGACTCGTGCACCCACTCTGCGCACCGTGCACGCTGACGAAAATCTTGGTTCTCTCATGCGATAGATCGCGGGGCGCGGTCCATCGGACGATATCGCTACCGGTACAGGGGGGTCAGCGTATCTCCTCCGGACCAGCGCTCCGCAACGCGGCCAGGCGCATTTTTGGATATCTGCGCAATCGACTGACAAGCAAGAGAAAAGTATGAACACAACAATAACTACCGCACTGAGGGAATGACCATGCGTACCTCCTCAGATCGCGAAGCTGAATTGGCCGCTTTGTTCCAGGCTCGGTTTTTTGAACGCCTGCGTGACGACTGCGACTCTGGCGTGATCGGCGCCTACGAACGGTCTCCGCTCGGGCCACATGATGACAAGACTCGAAGGGTCGTGCGTGGGCTAGGCGGGGCGTCTATAGCCGGCAAGGCGATTGTCATTTCGCTGGGTATCGACGGGCCATGGGGCGTCGGGAACATTGTGATTGGAGAGCCAGGCAACTTCGTTCGAAGTCCAGGCATTTTCCTGACTTACGACGACGCATTGCGTCACGTTTTTTCGCTTCGATGCCGAGCCCTTTTCGCTGCCGAGTCGCGCGAAACGGATTCTCAGTCGCATAACGGATGAAATGAGAATGAACCAGGTCAGTCAGCAAATTTTCGGCTATAGCGACGGATTCTCTGTGTCGCCGGGTGAAAGTCTTTCTTTCAAGGTAAGTTGCGAAGGGGTCGCGCGATATGACGCCTCGCTTGTGAAGCTTCGACACGGGTTTACGGGGGAGTCGGGCCCCGGTTTCCTTGAGACGCCTGTTGAGTCGTCGTTCGAAGGAAGCTACGAGGGTATCCAGCATGTGTGCCAGCCGGGCTCTTATGTGGAAATCACTGACACGCAAGGACTTCTGCGATCCCCTAACGGTTTGGTTATTGAAGCCCATGTCTATCCGACACTGCCGCAAGGCACACGCTCGGGCAACTTCGGGGCCTACCACGTAACGCAGAACTCATTTGAGAGTGATTCGAGTCTACAGGCCATTTTGGGAAACTGGTCCGTGGCAAGTTGTTCTGGCTACGCCCTTGTACTGGAGGAAGGGCGGCCAACGTTTATATGGGTGGCAGATGGTGAGACAAAGAAAGTTTCATTGGCAACGCCACTTATTGCACACCAGTGGTATCGCGTCATAGTCAGTGTCAAATCGGATGCCGGGACGGTCTGCCTGGAGCAGACACCAATCGACAACATCATGAACCGTCTCTCAGCGAGTGCCAGTGCCTTGCGCGCAGAATCACGTACTGTCCCGTTCGGCGCGAGACTGACTGAAAGCCAAGCCCCCTTCAGGTTCGGCACGAGACTGACTGAAAGCCAACCCCCCTTCAGGATCGGGGCGCTGGCCTGTCAGCAAGACGGTCGATGGCTGGCGAATGCCGCCTACAACGGAAAAATCGGTGGAGTCCGCATTCTGCGTCCCTCTCTCGGCGATGCGGCTGTTTCCGAGCTGGCCGCCTGGCACTTTGGCAAGAGCCTTCGTGACGATGGCCTGTTACTCAGCGATGTTGTAGACGTGTCCGGAAACGGTTTGCATGGACGCTGCTTCAACGCGCCGACACGGGGAGTGGCGGGCCATAGGTTTAAGGGGTTGAGCGACGACTTTCGGCGGGCACCTGACGAGTTTGATGCGATCCATTTTCACGACGATGACATCACCGACGCCCAGTGGCCAACGGCGTTCAAGATTCAGGTCCCGGACGATCTCGCGAGTGGTGTATACGCCGCGAAACTGAGCAGTGCAGGCGTTGAACAATACATCCCGTTTTTCGTCAGGCCGGGACGTCAGAAACGCGAAGTGGCGGTGCTTTTCTCTACGGCGACTTATCTGGCGTACGCCAACGACCGAATAGCCTTTGAAGCCAATGGCGCGGAAATCATCGTCAGTCGGACACCGATCATTGATCGTCAAGATCTGACGCTTCAAGACCATCCTGAATTCGGTCGTTCCTGTTATGAAATCCATAACGATGGCTCTGGCGTCGTCTTCGGCAGCACTCGGCGCCCCATCCTGACGCTCAACCCCAAACACCGCGCCTGGTTCCAGGCAGAGGGCGTATGGGGGCTTCCTGCTGATCTCTGCATCGCTCATTGGCTCGACACAATCGGTTGTGAATTCGACGCGCTGACGGATGAAGACCTCGATCGCGAAGGCGTCGACCTGCTCAAGGACTACAAGGTTCTAATCACGGGCAGTCATCCAGAATATGTGACACGCAACGAACTCAACGCGATCGAGGCTTTCACCGGGAACGGCGGACGCTTGATGTACTTGGGCGGAAACGGTTTTTTCGCAACTGTTTCATTTGATCCGGAAGAGCGGCATGTCATGGAGTTGCGCAGGTCAGATGCGGGTACACGCCCCCACGAGTCGCCGTTTGGCGATCGCCGCCACCAGACCTCCGGTGAAATGGCCGGCTTATGGCGCAACAAGGGTAAGGCGCCGCAGCGACTGCTAGGCGTGGGGTTCGCCGCGCAAGGCTTCGACCGCTGCACGTATTACGAACGCCTCACCGACAGCTACGACCCACTCGCCGCATTTGCGTTTGAAGGGATTGGCAGTGACGAGCGCATTGGCGACTTTGGAATCATGGGCGGTGGTGCCGCCGGCGCGGAGATCGACCGGTACGATCCGTCATTAGGGGCCCCACCGGGTGCGCTTGTCCTGGCGACTTCCGGGCCATTGTCGGATGCCTATCTTCTCGCCGCCGAGGACGTCTACGAATCAATCCCTGGCATTGGCGGGACCGAGCAGTCTCGCGTTCGCGCGGACATCGTTCTGTGTCCATTGCCAGGAGGGGGCGGCGTGTTCTCAGTGGGATCAATTGCCTACACCGGTTCACTTTCCCACAACCGTTACGACAACAATGTCGCGCGACTCACCGGCAATGTGCTCAAGCGGTTCCTGCACCCTGAAGCGCTGGACGTCATCATCGATTGCAATTGACCGTCCATTCAGATGCATGAGTGCGGAGCCCGGCCGATGCTTGGCTTCGGGGAGCGGACCATGCTGCGGTGCATACATTGATCGGACCCAAGGGGCAGCCACGCCCGGCTGCTCTTTGGGCGCGACAAGTTCATGGCAATAAAGGCGCCGTGCACTCACACGAAAAGCGCGGTTCGCTGGTTCGATAGTCGACAGTAAGAGGGGCTCCTAAACTGAATTCATCGAACGTCAAAAGACCCATCTTGGTGTTTGAGTGAATAGGTCCTTTCCAGTCCCGATGTGCAAATAACAAAAGCGGTACGCGGTTCCACAGCAAATGCTGGCGACACGCGGCAACCGTACCTAAATAATGTCCGGGTGAAAATCCGGGCCAATCGTCAAGGGGCAACAAAAATGAGCGATACCTTGGTCGTACCCAGTGATAATGGTCAACTCAGCAAGAAACTTTCGCTGACGGACGTCCTTGTCTACGGGTTGCTTTACTTCGTTCCGATTGCTCCTGTCTCTGTCTTTGGAGCGATTCATAACACGTCCAATGGACTGACCGCGCTGACCTATACGCTGGCCGCCATCGCGATGGTGTTCAGTGCGATCAGCTACAGTGAAATGGCGAAACGAATTCCTCTTTCGGGATCGGTCTATTCCTATGTGACAAAGGGCACCAATGCCACATTCGGCTTTATGGCGGGATGGGCCATCTTGCTGGACTATCTGTTGCTTCCCGCGTTGCTGGCGGTTCTAGGTGCAGCGGCCTTGCAACCTTTGTTTCCCGGCATCGACAAGGTGGTTTGGTTAGGGATTTTCGTCGCTGTGCCCATGATCGTTAATCTGTTCGGTATCACCGTTAATGTGAATGTGGGAAAGGTGCTGCTGGTCATCCAGCTGGTTGTCCTCTCGATTTTCGTCGTGTTTGCGGTTGGCCTTATCGCCGGAGGAACGGTTTCCAAGGAGCAACTGTTAGCGCCTTTCTATAACCCGTCGCAATTCAGTATGTCCGCCGTGTTTGGCGCCGTACCAATCGCCGCTCTGAGCTTTATCGGTTTTGATGCTGTTTCGACGCTGAACGAGGAGGCCGAGGGGGGCGGTAAAACCGTATCGCGGGCGACGATGTTGTTGCTGGTGATCGTGACCGTGCTGTTCGTTGCGCAAGTCTACCTGGCGTCTGTGTTCGTTCCCCTGGGGTCGAAATATCAGGACGGCGCCGTTGATGTTGCCTTTTACACGGTCAGCACCCAAGTGGTGGGGACGTGGTTCCTGCCGGTCATCACGTTGACGAATGCACTGATAGCTTTGCTGGCTAATGCACTTATCTCCCAGGCCACCACGACAAAAGTCATCTACTGCATGGCACGCGATAAAAAGCTGCCTCGTGTGCTCGCCAAACTTAATAAAAATGAAGCACCAACGACCGCGTTATACCTGGTCGCTGCGCTCTCGCTGGTGATTGCCATTGTCGGCAAAGACCAGATTGAAACCATCGTAACGATGGTCACGTTCGGCGCATTGTGTGCCTATGTGATGTTGCATGCTTCTGTCATCGCTTTTTTCAGGGGTAAGACTGATCGCTCTTTCTTCAGACATCTCGTTTCCCCTGTACTGGGTGCGGCCGTCCTCTGCTACGCACTGTTCAGCGCGAACTCGAACGCCCAACTCGTCGGTGTCGCATGGCTCGTACTCGGTGGCATCGTCGCGTGGATTCTGAAAGGCAAGAACTCGTTGGACATACCCGTATAGAGCCCCTCTGTGACTTTAAGGCTGCATGAAAAACCATGTGGCCGATACGCAAACCTGTCGTGACTCCCCAACTGGACGGCTGACTTAGTCAGCAACTTATTGTCCGTTAAATCTAAATTCTTTCTGAGTGCAGGCATCTGGCGCCTGCACTCATTGGAGACGCCTATGCACATTAAAATGCTCATCAACGGCGAATTGGTCGCAGGCGAAGGCGAGCGACTCGCGGTAATGAACCCTTCTCTGGGGACCGCACTAGTGGACATTGCTGAGGCTACGCCCGCGCAGGTTGATTGCGCAGTGCAAGCCGCTGACGCCGCCTTCGAAAGCTGGTCCCAGACCACGCCAAAGGATCGCTCGCTGTTGTTGCTCAAACTGGCTGACCTCATCGATAGCCATGCCGTAGAACTGGCCCGGCTGGAATCGAATAATTGTGGCAAGCCTTACGCGGCCGTCTTGGGCGACGAACTGCCTGGAGTGTCCGATGTGTTTCGTTTCTTCGCGGGTGCGAGTAGGTGTTTGCAAGGCTCTGCGGCGGGCGAGTATTTGCTAGGCCATACTTCGATGATTCGGCGCGATCCCGTGGGTGTCATCGCCTCGATCGCGCCTTGGAACTATCCACTGATGATGGCCGCGTGGAAGCTGGCTCCCGCCTTGGCGGCCGGCAATACCGTTGTCCTCAAACCTTCCGAACAGACACCGCTGACGGCGCTTAAGTTAGCCTCGTTAATGGTCACGGTTTTCCCTGCTGGCGTGGTCAATGTTGTGTTCGGACGAGGGCCCAATGTAGGCAAGCCGCTCACTACCCACGAGAAAGTGCGGATGGTCTCACTGACGGGGTCAGTGGCCACCGGCAGTCATATCATCGCCGGCACCGCTGACACCGTTAAGCGTATGCATATGGAATTGGGAGGCAAAGCCCCCGTCATCATTTTCGACGACGCAGACATCGATGCGGCTGTAGAGGGCATACGTAGTTTCGGTTTCTATAACGCCGGCCAGGATTGCACCGCAGCCTGCCGGATCTATGCGCAAAAAGGCATTTACGCTCGCCTCGTTGAAAAGCTCGGCATCGCCGTATCCAGTATCAAGTTTGGTCTTCAGGATGATCCTGAGACTGAGCTGGGGCCTCTGATCACCCAACAGCACTTGGACCGTGTTGTCGGCTTCGTGGATCGAGCACGGTTACTGCCACACATAGAAGTCGTGACGGGCGGGAAACGCGTGGAAGGTCCCGGTTACTTCTTCGAACCCACGGTACTTGCCGGCGCGCGACAAGACGACGAAGTGGTGCGCCGGGAGATTTTCGGCCCGGTGGTTTCCGTGACCGAATTTGAAGACGAGGGGCAGGCACTGTCTTGGGCAAACGACTCTGATTATGGCCTGGCATCATCGGTGTGGACCTCAGACGTAGGGCGAGCTCACCGTCTTGCGGCGCGCCTGCAGTACGGCTGCACTTGGGTCAATACCCATTTCATGCTGATGAGCGAGATGCCACACGGTGGTGTAAAGCAATCCGGCTACGGCAAAGACATGTCGATGTACGGATTGGAGGATTACACCGTGATTCGCCACGTGATGGTCAAGCACTGACCGAACAGTGGCGCCGACTCTGCGGCCACACGAATGCTGAAACGCACAAGCGCGCAGTCTTGCTTTTGCAGGCTGCGCGTAGTGCCAACGCCGAGTAGGTGGAAGCACTTATCTGACTGACAAAACATATTGTTCATCCATGAGGCAGTCCCATGTCTATTCGCTTGAAGATCGTGCTTTTATCCGGGCTCTGCCTGCTCGGGGTAATGGGCCTGATCGTCGGCATGAATCTTTATCAAAGCAATCTGAACAAGCAGATGATCAGTCAATCCAGCAGCCAGATGCTGACCGGCAGTGGCGAGAACCTGCTACTGGCAAAAGCTGCTGAGCAGGCTGCGAATTTACAGAAGACCTTCGGTACCGGCCTGACCGTCATCACTGCTCTGGCCGACGAGGCGAACGATTTGCGCAATATGGCAAACCATCGTGGACTAACAGCCGCAGCACTGCGGGAAGAACTCAATCAAAGCATCAAGACCACATTCGAGCGCAATCCCGGAGTGCTGGGTGTATGGCTGGTCTATGAACGTAATGCCTTAGATGGAAAGGACGCCGAGTTCGCCCATGATACGGCCCGTGCGTCGAATGAGTCGGGGCGCTTCGCCAGTGCCTGGAACCGTGGCACCGGTCAGGTGATGAGTCTGCAGATCAACGAGAGCGACCTTGGCAGCACGGCGCTCAGCATCAGTGGTGCTCCCTATAACAGCTGGTACACATGCCCTCGGGACAGCAAGCGACCTTGTCTTATGGCTCCTTTCGCAGACATCGTCGACGGTAAGCGAATATTGATGACGACCATCTCCCTGCCTTTGATCGTCGGCGACAAGGTCATAGGTGTAGTGGGCCTGGACATCGCGCTGGACTCACTGCAGGCAGCTGCCAGTGCCGCGCAGAGCAGCTTGTTTAATGGCTCGGGTCGTATGCTGATTCTCTCCGACACGGGCATACTCGCCGCCTTCAGCTTCGACGCCACCCAGGTTGGCGCAAATATGGGGAAAGCGCTTGGCGCGGAGGGTAAACAAATCATTGCGTCGCTGGACGGTGATACGCCGAAGATCCTTCACCAAGGGGGGCTGATCCGGGCGGTCTATCCGGTCAAACCGATTGCTGATGCAAAAGCCTGGGGCGTGGCCATCGACGTACCGCACCAAGTATTGCTGGCCGATGCGGATAAACTTCAAAGGGTGTTCGATAAAGCCCAATCCAGCGGCACCCTCCAAGCCCTGTTGATGGCCACTGGGGCTTGCCTGCTGGGGTGCTTACTGATCTGGATGTCCGCCTCAAGCGTGACCCAGCCGATCACTTGCGTAGCAGGTATGCTCAAGGCAATTGCCAGCGGCGATGGCGACCTGACCCAACGTTTGCAATACAGCAAGAAAGACGAGTTGGGCGAACTGGTCAACTGGTTCAACCGCTTTCTCGACAAGTTGCAACCAACCATCACCCGGATAAAGCAAAACACCCTCGATGCCCGCGGCACCGCCGATCAGTCTTCGTTAATTGCTAGGCAGACCAGCGAAAGCATGCAGGTTCAGTTTCGTGAGATCGATCAGGTGGCCACGGCTTCAAACGAAATGAGCGCGACCGCCCATGATGTTGCCAACAGCGCGTCAAATGCCGCTCAGGCTGCCCGCGCGGCCGACCAATCGGCCAGGGACGGAGTCGGCATAATTGAGCGCAGTACCCGTGACATTGGCATCCTAGCCGAGGACGTCAGCAAGGCAGTGGCCGAAGTCGAAGCGCTGGCGGTCGATAGCGAACAGATCGGCACGGTCCTGGAAGTCATCCGCAGCATTGCTGAACAGACCAATCTGCTTGCCCTCAACGCGGCTATCGAAGCCGCCCGTGCGGGCGAAAGCGGGCGTGGTTTCGCGGTGGTCGCCGACGAAGTGCGCAACTTGGCGAGACGAACCCAGGATTCCGTTGAGGAAATCCGCCAGGTCATCGAGCGCATCCAGAACGGTACTCGCGGTGTCGTGGTGGCGATGCACGTGAGCCAAACCAAGGCTCACAGTAATGTAGGACAAGTCCAAAAGGCACTTCAGGCGCTGGGCAAGATCAGTGACGCGGTCACGGTCATCAGCGACATGAATCTGCAGATCGCCAGCGCGGCGGAAGAGCAGAGTGCAGTCGCCGAAGAGGTCAATCGCAATATCTCGGCAATTCGCAGTGTGACCGAAACCCTGACCGAGCAAGCCACCGAATCGGCGCAGGTTGCCAGCGAGCTACATAGCCTGACCACTCAACAGATGAAATTGATGGAACAGTTCAGGGTGTAGCTCCACCCTAAGGCACCCTTTGCGTTTGATAAGCCGTCTCGCAGCCATATAGTGTTGTTGCCGCTGACCGAAAACTGACCCAGTGGGGATGCGGACAAAAACTTGGACTGGTTATGCCGCGAAGCCCAGGCTCTCACGATACTCAACGGG
>NZ_VIUE01000009.1 GCF_007828215.1 Pseudomonas sp. SJZ074
TGGGTGAAACCGGACTTGGCGTCGAGGATGAAACTCTGGGTCCATTCCTCGGCCTTGCCCTGGGCGTTGTTCGGGTTGGTGAAGTTGCGGTTGAAGTAGAAGTTACGCAGGTTGAGATTGACCTTCGCATCTTCGACAAACCCCGACTCTGCGGCCAAGACAGGCAGGGCGGAACCGGCCAGGGCAACGGCGATGAGGCTAGGGAACAAATGCTGTGTGGACTTCATGGGCGTGTCTCTGTTTTTTTTATGGACGAGAAGAACCGCTGCCGCAAACCTGGGTTGCAGACGAAACGGTGGAACCAACGGGTAGATGGCTGAGGATCAGCCGGGCGAGGCGGGGCGTGTGGTCATGGCGAGGAACCTGTCGTTCTTGTTGTGTGCGAGGGATGGTGAAGGGCAGGCCGGGATCGCTTCAATTGGCGATTATCGGTTTTGGGCGATTATCGAACGGCAAAAACACCTGAGCTCAACCCAAAAAAACTGTGGGAGCGAGCCTGCTCGCGATAGCGGCGTGTCAGACAACACAGCTGTGCCTGGTCCTCCGCTATCGCGAGCAGGCTCGCTCCCACAGGGCTCGTGGACGGTCTGACAGACGCGTCGATTTTTCCGACAAGCTTTTAAGGTTGTCGCTCGGAAGCCGTGCCTCTAGCCTTTTTGTGTCGCTGCCCATTCAGCGACCGGGACTGCAAGCCCGCCGAATTTGTTAGGCGCCAGTGCCGGACTATACGTCTCGGCTCCAATTGAAACAGGAGCTCCGTTATGAACAAACATCAAACCTCTTCGCCAGATGGAGGCGCTTTCCCCTACAACGACCCCGATCCAGACAAACTCCAAGAGGCAGCAGACCGAGCACTCGATTTCCATCTTGGCACCCACCCTGATCCCAAGCCCAAAACCTCAACTCAAGTTTTCACCGTCATCGATACCCTCGACACCGAGTCTCTGCTGGCGAATCTCAGCGAAACCCTGGCCTCGGCCAATGCCATGTCAATGATCTGGCGTTCGATCTGGAAGGCTCGCGGCGGCATGTCGCATTGGGCGTGGCGCAGATGGTTGAATTGAGTGAGCTATTGGCTAATCGTGCGTTGGATATCGTCGACCCGCGTTAGCCAAGTGGGGCTATCCCCCAGCTGGGCTGTGGGAGCAAAGCTTGCTCGCGATGACAGTACTTCAGTTGATCACGCGCTTTTGCTTTTGCTTTTGATCTTGAATGCCCCATTAACCACGCTGGCCGAACGCAGGCATTGCGCAGTGGGCATCCCGGCATGGATGCCGGGATAGCCGCGCTGGGCCATGGATGGCCCTTCGCGGCGGGCCCACGGAGCAATGCCGGAGTGAGGGCACACCGAGCGTAGGCGAGGTGCCGAGTGGTGGGGCCAGCGTTCTTTGCTTACTTTCTTTGGCGTTTGAAAGAAAGTAAGTCGCCGTCAGGGCGAAACCCTAAGTGGCCGTTACCGCAGTAATGGATATGTACTCAGTAAACAACCCCCCCGGCCGCCTGTCAGGCCACCATCGCGAGCAAGCTCGCTCCCACAGGAGAATGACCATGTCGCCTTCTTCGCGGGCAAGCCTTGCTCCCACACAACTCTGTAGAACCCAAACAAAAAGCCCACCTCTCGGTGGGCTTCGTGTTTCAGCGTTCAAGCATCAAGTCAGAACAATTTCATCTTCGGCGCTTCTTCCTTCACCGGCTCGTTCTTGCCCGTCTCGGCATTCCAGCCACCACCCAGCGCCTTGTACAGGTTGACCTCGCTGGTCAATTGCGCGAGGCGGTCGGTGATCAGCGACTGTTGAGCGCTGAACAGCTGGCGTTGGGCGTCGAGGAAGGTCAGGTTGCTGTCGACACCAATGCGATAGCGACGCTCGGCCAGGCGGTAGTAATCCTGGTTGGCGGCGACGAAATCGGTCTGGGCCTGCAACTGCTCGTTGTAGGTCTGGCGCGCGGCCAGGCCGTCGGAGACTTCCTGGAATGCCGTCTGGATCGACTTCTCGTACTGAGCGACGTTGATGTCTTTCTGAATCTTGGCGTAGTCCAGGCTCGCCCGCAGGCTGCCGGCGTTGAAGATCGGCAGGTTGATCTGCGGGGCGAAGGTCCAGGTGCCCGAGCCGCCCTTGAACAGGCCGGACAGGTCCGGGCTCAGCGTGCCGGCGTTGGCCGTCAGGCTGATGCTCGGGAAGAACGCGGCCCGCGCGGCGCCGATGTTGGCGTTGGCGGCCAGCAAGTTGTGTTCGGCCTGGAGAATGTCCGGACGACGTTGCAGCAAGTCCGACGGCAACCCGGCCGGCACTTCACTGAGCAGGTCGTTGCTCAGCGGTTGCGTGTTCAGGTTGGCCGGCAGGCCGGTGCCCAGCAGCAGGGTCAGGTTGTTTTCGTCCTGGGCTACCTGGCGGGTGTAGCGGGCCAGTTGCACACGGGCGTTTTCCACCGCCGTGCGCGCCTGGCTCAGGTCAAGCGCCGAGGCGACGCCGACATCGGCGCTGCGGGTGGTCAGCTTGAGGCTCTGCTCGTAGGTCCCCAGGGTTTCCTGGGTCAGCTTGAGCAGTTCCTTGTCGGCCTGCCAGGTCAGATAGGCGTTGGCGACGCTGGCCACCAGGCTGATCTGGGTACTGCGGCGAGCTTCCTCAGTGGCGAAGTAGCTTTGCAGCGCTTGCTCGCTCAGGCTGCGAACCCGACCGAACAGGTCCAGTTCATAGGCACTGATGCCCAGGGTGGCCGAGTAGGAGCTGCTGATGGCTGCTTGTCCGGTCTGCGAGGCCCGTGCCGGTACCCGCTGGCGGCTGCCGGAACCCGTGGCCGAGACCGCCGGGAACAGGTCCGCGCGCTGGATGTTGTACTGCGCGGCGTAGGCATCGATGTTCAGTGCCGCGACGCGCAGGTCGCGGTTGTTTTCCAGGGCAACCTGGATCAACTGTTGCAGGGCCGGGTCATGGAAGAACTGCTTCCAGCCTTGTTCTGCGGCCGCCTGGCCGGCCGCCTTGGCCGGCTCGTAGGCAGGACCTTGCGGGTATTGCGCCGCGACCGGTGCTTCGGGCCGCTGATAATCGGGGATCAGCGAGCAGCCGCTGAGCACGACGGCGGCGATGGTCAGAGAGAGTAACGACTTGCTCATTGCCCAGCCTCTTTAATGGTTTCAGGGGTGTCGTCCTTTTTGCGACGACCTATCGACGAAACGGCCACGAAGAACAGCGGCACCCAGAAGATCGCCAGGACGGTGGCGGTGATCATCCCGCCGATCACCACGGTACCGATGGCATGTTGGCTACCCGAGCCGGCGCCTGTGGAAATTGCCAAGGGCACCACGCCGAGGATAAACGCGAGCGAAGTCATGATGATCGGCCGCAGTCGCATCCGGCAAGCCTCGATGGCCGCCTCCTGCAGGCTCTTGCCTTGCTCGTGCAGTTCCTTGGCGAACTCGACGATCAGGATGGCGTTTTTCGCGACCAGGCCGATGGTGGTCAACAGACCGACCAGAAAGTACACGTCATTGGAAAGACCGCGCAAGCTGGTCGCCATCAACGCACCGATGATCCCCAGCGGCACCACGAGCACGATCGCAATCGGGATCGACCAGCTCTCATACAACGCCGCCAGGCAGAGGAACACCATCAGGATCGACAGCGCGAACAGCGCCGGCATCTGGGAGCCCGCCAGTCGTTCTTCATACGACAGGCCGGTCCAGGAAATACCGACACCGGCCGGCAGCTTCTTGGCGATGGCCTCGACTTCAGCCATGGCTTCACCGGTGGAGTAGCCCGGGGCCGGGGTGCCGAGCACTTCCATCGCTTCCACGCCGTTGTAACGGGACAGCTTCGGCGAGCCGTATATCCACTCGCCCTTGGCAAACGCGGTGAACGGCACCATGGTTCCCGCGCTGTTGCGCACGTACCATTTCTGCAGGTCTTCAGGGCTCATGCGAGCGCCTGCCTGTCCTTGGACATACACCTTCTTCACCCGACCACGGTCGATGAAGTCGTTGACGTAGCTACTGCCCAGGGCAATCGACAGGGTGTTGTTAATATCCGAAATGGTCACGCCCAGGGCGCTGGCCTTCTCGTCATCGATTTCCAGTTGGTATTGCGGCTCGTCGTTCAGGCCGTTCGGACGCACCTGGGCCAGTACCTTGCTTTGGGACGCCATGCCCAGGAACTGGTTACGCGCTTCCATCAACTTCTGATGGCCGACGCCGGCACGGTCCTGCAGGAACACGTCGAAACCTGTGGCGTTACCCAGCTCCAACACCGCCGGAGGGGCAAAGGCGAACACCATGGCGTCGCGGAAGGTGAAGAAGTGTTGCTGGGCGCGGGCGGAGATCTTGAACACGCTGTTATCGGCGTTACGCTCTTCCCACGGCTTGAGCATGATGAAGGCCATGCCCGAGCTCTGGCCGCGGCCGGCGAAGTTGAAGCCGGTCACGGTGAACACCGAGGCCACGCCATCGCCTTCACCGCCATCCTTGCCTGGACGCAGCAGGTACTCACGCATCTTGTCCACCACCACCTGGGTGCGCTGGGCGCTGGACCCGGCTGGCGTCTGGACCTGGGCAAACAGTACCCCCTGGTCTTCCTCGGGGAGGAAAGACGCCGGAATGCGCATGAACAGCCAGATCATACCGACGACGATAATCAGATAGACCAGCAAGTACGGCGCTTTATGGCGCAGGATATTGCCGACACCCCGCTCGTAGCTCTGCACGCTGCGGTCGAAGTTGCGGTTGAACCAGCCGAAGAACCCACGCTTCTCCACGCCATGGTCACCCTTGGCAATGGGTTTGAGCATGGTCGCGCAGAGCGCCGGGGTGAAGATCAGCGCCACCAGTACCGACAGGGCCATGGCTGAGACGATGGTGATGGAGAACTGTTTATAGATCACACCGGTGGAACCGCCGAAAAACGCCATCGGCAGCAGTACCGCCGAAAGCACCAGGGCAATACCCACCAGCGCGCCCTGGATCTGGCCCATGGACTTTTTCGTTGCCTCTTTGGGCGACAGGCCTTCCTCGCTCATTACCCGTTCGACGTTTTCCACCACGACGATAGCGTCGTCCACCAGCAAGCCGATGGCGAGCACCATGCCGAACATGGTCAGGGTGTTGATGCTGAAACCGAACGCCGCGAGGATCCCGAACGTACCCAACAGCACAACCGGCACGGTCATCGTGGTGATGATGGTGGCGCGGAAGTTCTGCAGGAACAGGAACATCACCAGGAATACCAGCGCGACAGCTTCCACCAGGGTTTCCACCACGCCCTTGATCGACT
The DNA here is from genome assembly GCF_007828215.1 of Pseudomonas sp. SJZ074. Classification (GTDB taxonomy): domain Bacteria; phylum Pseudomonadota; class Gammaproteobacteria; order Pseudomonadales; family Pseudomonadaceae; genus Aquipseudomonas. The sequence goes on from NZ_VIUE01000009.1 coordinate 5,262, forward strand.
CGCTCACCACTGGCGTAGTGTCGTAGGGGAACACGACTTCCATGCCTTGCGGGAAGAACGGCTTGAGGTCGTTGATGGTCTTGCGCAGGGCCTTGGCCGTGTCGAGGGCGTTGGCACCGTTGGCCAGTTTGACGGCCAGGCCCGAAGCCGGGGCGCCGTTGAACTGGGCACTGATGCTGTAGTTCTCGCCACCCAGGCCGACATCGGCGACGTCACCGACGCGCACTTGCGAGCCATCCGGGTTGACCTTGAGCAGAATCGCCTTGAACTGTTCAGCGGTCTGCAGGCGGGTCTTGCCGATGATGGTGGCGTTCAGTTGCTGGCCGGGCAGGGCAGGCAGGCCGCCGAGCTGGCCGGAGGACACCTGGACGTTCTGCGCGGCGATGGCGGTTTTGACGTCCACCGGGGTCAGGGCATAGTTGTTCAGCTTGGCCGGGTCGAGCCAGATCCGCATCGCGTACTGGGCGCCGAAGACCTGGAAGTCACCGACACCGGCCGTGCGCGAAATCGGGTCCTGCATGTTGGACACGATGTAGTTGGACAGGTCGTCCTTGGTCATGCTGCCATCGCGCGATACAACGCCGATCACCATCAGGAAGTTCTTCACTGACTTGGTCACGCGGATGCCCTGCTGCTGCACTTCTTGCGGCAGCAACGGGGTGGCCAGGTTCAGCTTGTTCTGGACCTGGACCTGCGCGGTATCGGAGTTGGTACCCTGCTCGAAGGTCGCGGTGATGGTCATGCTGCCGTCGGAGTTACTTTCCGAGGACACATAACGCAGGTTGTCGATACCGTTGAGCTGCTGCTCGATCACCTGGACCACGGTGTCCTGCACGGTTTGCGCGGACGCACCCGGGTAGGTGACCTGGATCGCGATGGCCGGCGGTGCAATGCTTGGGTACTGGTTGATCGGCAACTTGAGGATCGATAGAGCCCCGACCAGCATGATCACCAGGGCGATCACCCAGGCGAAGATCGGACGGTCGATAAAGAATTTCGACATGGTTTACTCCCCTTTGCCGCCGGCTGCTTTGTCAGCTGCCTGAGCGGGGGCCGGGTTCTTGGTGGCTGCGTTGGTGCCCGCATTGCTGTTCACGTTGGTGGCTTCGGTGGCCTTGACTTCAACCCCAGGCCGCACGTACTGCAGGCCTTCGGTAATCAGGCGGTCGCCAGCCTTGAGCCCGTCTTCGATCAGCCATTGGCTGCCGACGGTGCGACTGGCCTTGAGCTGACGCAGTTCGACCTTGTTGTCCGGGCCTACCACCAAAGCGGTCGGCAAGCCCTTGAGGTCACGGGTCACGCCCTGCTGCGGCGCGAGAATCGCCGCGCTGTTCACACCGGCTTGCAATTGCGCGTGAACGAACATGCCCGGCAGGAGGGTGTGGTCCGGGTTGGGGAACACGGCCCGCAGGGTGACGGAGCCAGTGGTCTGATCGACCGACACTTCGGAAAACTCCAGCTTGCCGTCATGGGCATACTGGCTGCCGTCTTCCAGGGTCAGCTTGACCATGGCGGCATTGTCGCCAGCCTTCTGCAACCGTCCACTTTCCAGCTCACGGCGCAATTGCAGCAGTTCGACCGAGCTCTGCGTCACGTCGACATAGATCGGGTCCAACTGCTGGATAGTCGCCAGGGCGTCGGCCTGACCGTTGCTGACCAGCGCGCCCTCGGTGACCGAAGAACGGCCGATGCGACCGGAAATCGGCGCATAGACCTTGGTGTAGCGCACGTTGATCTGGGCGGTTTGCAGGTTGGCTTCCGATTCGAGGCGATTGGCCACGGCGGTGTCGTATTCCTGGCGGCTGACGGCCTGTTCATCCACCAACTGCTTGTAGCGATCGGCGATGGATTTGGTTGACCGCAGGTTCGCTTCGGCACTCTTGAGGGTCGCTTCGTACACGGCCGGGTCGATCTGATACAGCTGCTGGCCGGCCTTGACGTCGGCGCCTTCCTTGAACAGACGCTTGAGGATGATGCCGTTGACCTGTGGACGGACTTCCGCGACACGGAACGCGCTGGTTCGGCCGGGCAATTCGGACGTCAAGGTGAAAGGCTGGGTTTTGAGGGTTACGACGCCGACCTGAGGGGGTGGTGCGGCGGGGGCCGCCTCTTCCTTTTTGCATCCGCTGAGCAGTGATGCCAGGGCGATGGCGGTAACCAGAGCGGTAACAGCTAGCTTGAATTGCATGGAAATCCTCGGGTCAGGCGCGCAATAGGCGCACTCGAAAGGTGGAAAGTTAGAAAGGTGTCATTTTCAATTAGTAGGTTGCTAAGAAATATACTTACGTACATGGTTGTTTGTAAACAGCCAGATTGCGTACCATCCAACTTTACAAAAGCCTGACAAAGGCCCTGTTGACCGAAGGTTCGCTCTATGAGAGGGCGCTCGATTCGCTCAACTGACCTTACGCATTGCTCATGCATCCTGATTGAGGTGTTTACTGCCATGGTTCGTCGTACCAAAGAGGAAGCTCTGGAGACTCGCAGCCAGATACTCGAAGCGGCCGAAAAAGCCTTTTTCGAGCGTGGCGTGGCGCGCACGACGCTGGCCGACATTGCGACCCTGGCCGGTGTGACGCGCGGAGCGATCTATTGGCATTTCAGCAACAAGGCGGATCTGCTCCAGGCCATGCTCGACACCTTGCACGAGCCGCTCGATGAACTGGCCCGCGCCAGTGAAAACGAAGAGGAGCCGGACCCGTTGGGCTGCGTCCGGAAGCTGTTGGTGCGGTTGTTCCAACAGGTGGCCCTGGACCCGAAAACCCGACGCATCAATGAGATTCTTTTCCATAAGTGCGAGTTCACCGATGAGATGTGCGATTTGCGCCAGCAGCGGCGCGAAGTCAGCCTCGACTGCAATGTGCGCATCGCGTTGTCGTTGCGCAATGCAATGAAGCGTGGACAGTTGCCGGATGATATGGACCCGGAAAGGGCGGCGGTTGCCCTCCATGCCTACATCGATGGCATCCTCTACCAATGGTTGTTGGTCCCCGACAGCTTCGCCCTGGCTGGTGAAGCCGAGCGCTGGGTGGACATCGGGCTGGATATGCTGCGCCTGAGCCCCAACCTGCGCAAATGAAACAAAATGCGTAATTGCGTCGATATGTGTCAATAGCTGACGACCAATACCCCGACGGACTTCAAGCCCGGCGGGGTACTTTATAGATGAACCGTTGGCACATTGACAACGCGCGCGTCGCTTTCGTGTGTCTACGGCCTATTCGACAATCAGGCGAACAGTGTAGTTGAAGGGCGGCTCGAGCATCTTTTGCGAGATTTCAGTCCTGCACGTGTATTTGCCATCGCCAGTGTAGTTTGATCGACTGTTCCAGGCCGGCTGGTAACGGGGTTCCAGGGCGCCAAAGACGATTGGGGCTTGGAATCGGGTTTGCATCTGGCATTCGAAGTCGTAATTGTTCAGCGCATAAGAAATAACGAGTTCAATAGGTTTGACTTTCTTCAGTGTGGGCTGCCAACCCGCTGTGGGATAGGTGTAACTCCTTTGATGGACGAAATGAATATTGCGAATGGACTTGGGCGATACGTCATAAGCGTTCGAGGAAAAGTCCGCAGGCTGTGGCGGATCGGTCAGCAGGTTGGTCATGCTCAACGTACCGTTGGTATTGTTTGTAATCTCTACGGTGATGCCGGTGTTGGCCATGCTGTTGGCAACCATAGCGGGCCCCAGTACCAGGGCAAGGATGAAACTTTTCAGAATATTCATGGTTATGCGTCTCTCATAAATGCAAGGCTCGCTGAAGCTTGCATACATTGTGGGTATGTTGCTGTGTTTGATTGGATGGTGTTGTTTTGCCGAGCTTTACTTGTCAGTGTGTTGAATCATTGTTGGAAATGAATGTATAAGCGTCAATCCTTTGAGTGGGTGAAGTGTCGTTCCGGTTTTATTATTAGCGTTGTTCAATGTATGAATCCACCGTGGATAAGTTTCGTCTTGTTATTCGATATTTCTGCTCTGGATAATTGACGCGGATTTAAAGTTTGCAGGCATGAAAAAGCCCCGGCTCTTTCGAGTCAGGGCTTTTCAGTTGACCTGAGTTACATGCTTACATCACGGGATAATCGATATAACCCACCGGACCCTTTCCATAGAACGTTTCCGGGTGCGGCTCATTCAGCGGCGCATCGGCTTTCAAGCGTGCCGGCAAGTCCGGGTTGGCAATGAAAGGCACACCAAATGCCACGGCATCAGCCTTGCCTTCGGCCAGCCAGGCGTTGGCGCTGTCCTTGGTGAAGCGCTCATTGGCAATGTACGGGCCGCCGAAAGCTTGCTTGAGTTGTGGGCCGATGCTGTCGTCGCCTTCTTTCTCGCGGGAGCAGATGAAGGCGATGCCACGCTTGCCCAGTTCGCGGGCCACGTAGCTGAAGGTTTCCAGGCGGTTCTCGTCGCCCATGTCATGGGAGTCGGCACGTGGCGCCAGGTGCACGCCAACCCGGCCGGCACCCCAGACTTCGATAACGGCGTCGGTCACTTCCAGCAACAGGCGGGCGCGGTTTTCCAGGGAGCCGCCGTAGTGGTCGGTACGCTGGTTGGTGCTGCTTTGCAGGAACTGGTCGAGCAGGTAGCCGTTGGCGCCGTGGATTTCCACGCCGTCGAAACCGGCGGCCTTGGCGTTCTCGGCGCCTACGCGGTAGGCGTCGACGATGTCGGCAATTTCAGCGGTTTCCAGGGCCCGTGGCGTCGGGTAGTCGGCCAATGGACGCACCAGGCTCACGTGGCCCTTAGGCTGGATGGCGCTGGGTGCCACCGGGGTTTCGCCATTCAGGTACGACGGATGGGAGATCCGGCCGACGTGCCACAGTTGCAGGAAGATCTTGCCGCCGGCGCCGTGGATCGCCTTGGTCACGTTGGCCCAGCCGCGCACCTGGTCGTTGGACCAGATACCTGGGGTGTCCGGGTAGCCCACGCCCATCGGCGTGACGGAAGTGGCTTCACTGAGGATCAGGCCGGCGGAGGCGCGTTGCACGTAGTACTCGGCCATCAACGCGTTGGGCACGCGGCCCGCGTCGGCGCGGCAGCGGGTCAGTGGCGCCATGATGATGCGGTTCTTCAGCTCGATGTCGCCGAGTTTGATCGGGTCGAAAATAGTCGTCATGAATCACAAGCCTCGAAAGTGGAAGGTAAAAGTCAACGAGTTGCCGGAGCCAGGTCGGGGTTGGCGCCCTGGCGGAAAGTAATCAGGGTGATCAACAGTGCCAGTACCGCTAGCGCACCGGCGGCCAGCGGGACGCTCGTCAGGCCCAGGCCCTGGTCGATGACGCTGCCGCCGACCCAGGCGCCCAAGGCATTGCCGATGTTGAAAGCGCCGATGTTCAGGGTGGACACCAGGTTCGGTGCCTCTTTGCCGAAGGTCACCACGTTGACTTGCAGGGCCGGCACGGCCGCGAAGCAGGCGGTGGCCCAGAGGAACAGGGTGATTTCGGTTGGGATCAGCGCCACGCTGGTCCAGCTCAACACGGTGGAGACTACGGCCATGGTGACGAACACACCGATCAGCGTGTTCGCCAGGCTCTTGTCCGCCAGCTTGCCGCCGATGATATTGCCCAGGGTCAGGCCCAGGCCGATCAGCACCAGGGTCCAGGTCACGCCACGGGGCGACACGCCGGTGACTTCACCCAGCAACGGCGCGACGTAGGTGAACAGGGTGAACACCGAGGCGGAAAACAGTGCCGTCATGCCCAGGGAGAGCCATAGGCCCGTTCCCTTGAGCGCTACCAGTTCCGAGCGCATGTCGAGTTTTTCTTCATCACGCTTGGCTGGCAGGAAGCGGATCAGACCGATCAGCGCTACCACACCGATGAGGGTCACGGCCCAGAAGGTCGAGCGCCAGCCAGCTTCCTGGCCCAGTGCCGTACCCAGCGGGACGCCGAGCACGTTGGCCAGGGTCAGGCCGGTGAACATCAACGCCACGGCCGAGGCACGCTTGTTGGGCGCCACCAGGCCGGCGGCCACCACCGAACCGATTCCGAAGAAGGCGCCGTGGCACAAGGCGGTCACGACCCGGGCGAACATCAGCACGTTATAGTCGCTGGCAATGGCGCACAGCAGGTTGCCGATGATGAAAATTCCCATCAGCGCCACCAGCGCGGCCTTGCGTGGCAGCCGGGCGGTGGCCAGGGCCATGAAGGGAGCACCGATGGCCACGCCCAGGGCGTAGCCGGTCACCAGCCAGCCGGCGCCGGGGATCGATACACCCAGGTCAGTCGCCACATCGGGCAACAGGCCCATGATGACGAACTCGGTGGTACCGATGGCGAAGGCGCTGAGGGCCAGGATGAGGAGTGAGAGGGGCATGGCGAATCCTTGTCAGAGCTCTTGGCTCATTTGCTTGAGGAATTGCTGGATCACTTCCTCGTTGCGTTTGAAGAAGTGCCATTGACCGACCTTCTGGCTGGTGATCAGCCCCGCCCGTTGCAACACCGCCAGATGGGCCGACACCGTGGACTGTGACAGGCCGCAACGCTGGTCGATCTGTCCGGCGCAGATGCCGAACTCATGGTTGTGCAATTGTTCAGGGAACTGGACCTTGGGGTCTTTGAGCCAGTTGAGAATGTCTCGCCGTACCGGGTGCGCCAGTGCTTTTATTATTTCGTCGAGGTCAAGGGTCATGTGGGCGGTTCGTAGTGAGTTCAGGTGAGTAAAACGCTATATCGCGATGAAGCGAACCTTAGATCGTTATTTCGCGATATACCAATATGGATTTGATCTGAATACCGAACAAATCGCTATATCGGGTTATAACGATATGGGCGCGGTGGTGCTAAGCTGCGGGTCATGAACTACCTCGCGCACCTGCACCTTGGCGGCTCCGGCCGGGAACAACTGCTCGGCAGCCTCTACGGCGACTTCGTCAAAGGGCCGTTGCAAGGACAGTACGATCCGCAGATCGAAGCGGCGATTGCCCTGCACCGGCGTATCGACATGTACACCGACCGCCATCCCTTGGTGGACATTGCCCTGTCGCGTTTTTCCACGGTGCGACGGCGCTATGCCGGGATCGTGCTGGACGTGTTTTTCGACCACTGCCTGGCTCGGGACTGGGCGTTGTACGGCGAAGGGGCGCTGGTGGATTTCACCTCCCGCGTCTACCAGGTACTGCGCACCGAACCGCAATTGCCCGGGCGCCTGGCACAGATCGCGCCGTATATGGCGGCGGATGACTGGCTGGGGTCTTATCAGGAATTCGAAGTGCTGGGGCAGGTACTGCGCGGCATTTCCCGCCGCCTGTCCCGACCCGAGGAACTGACCGGGGCGATGGAAGAGTTGATCAGGCTCTATGAGCCGTTGACCGAAGACTTTCGGTTGTTTTACCCGCAGTTGCAGGATTTTGTGCTGAGTCAGGTCACGCTAAATAACTAAATGTGGGAGCGGGCTTGCTCGCGAAGGCGGTGGATCAGTCAACATCTGTGTTGAATGTACTGCCGTCTTCACGAGCAAGCCCGCTCCCACAGGGGGGCCGCGCAAAAATCCGGATCAGGCCGCAATCGCCGCAGGCCGCATCGGCGTTTGTTGTTTCTCGGGAATCGTCCCGAACAAGGCCTTGTGCACCGCCTGCTGCGCCTGGAACGCCAGCGCTGCACGTTCCTGGCCGTGGCAGGCGATGGGTTGCAGCAGGTGGATGTGCACGTCGCCCCGATCATTGGCGAACAAACGCATCAGGTGCGACAGCAAGTCGTCATCGCCAATGAAGGGGGCCAGCGAATCAGGCTCGCCGTTGCGCAAGTAACGGATCGCCACGGGCTGCAACGCGACGTCGGCATCGATGGCCGCCGACAGCAGGCGGCCATGGAAGGTGCGCAACGAGCGGCCATCGGTGGTGGTGCCTTCCGGGAACATCAGCAGCGGATGCGCCTGCTCCAGATGACGACTCATCTGCTTGCGAATCAACTGGCTGTCACCCGAACCGCGTCGGATAAACAGGCTGCCGGCCTTGGCCGCCAACCAACCGGCCACCGGCCAGGTACGCACCTCGGCCTTGGACAGAAACGACAATGGCGCGAGCATGCCCAGCAGCGGGATATCGGTCCAGGACACGTGATTGCTGACCCACAGCATCGGCCGTTGCGGCAACTGACCGTGGACCGTCACGGAAAAGGGCAGGGCATTGCTCAAGCGCGCCATGAAAAATCTTGACCAGCGCTGACGACGCAGCATGGAATTGGCAAGGCCCAGGCGTTCGAACAGGCCGAACACGCTGGCCATCGTCAAGCCCAGCGCCACCACCAGCAGCACTCGCGCGATACGCGCGTACACCCGTAACCGGCTCATCACACCGCTGCCTTGAAGTGGCGGGCGTAGCGTGGGCAGAGGTCGTCGCGCTTGAGCAGGATAAACACGTCGGCCACCTGAAAGTCTTCGTCCCAGCACGGCTCGCCGCAGATCTTCGCGCCCAGGCGCATGTAGGCCTTGAGCAGCGGCGGCATTTCGGCGATGACGTTGGACGGTACGTCGAGGGTCGGCAACGGTTTTTTCGGCTCGGCTTGCAAGTGCTCGGTGCACAAGTAGCGCTCGCGCAGGCGTTGCATGATCGCCTGGGCCTGGATGCCGCCGTCCTGCATCGGAATGCTCGCGCAACCCATCAGGTAGCTGTAGCCGCCCTCGTTCAGGACTTCCGCCAGCTCACCCCAGAGCACCGCGATAGTGCCGCCGTTGCGGTAGGCCGGGTCGACGCAGGTACGGCCGATTTCCAGGATCGGCCCCTTGAGGTGGATCAGGCCGTGGAGATTGAATTCTTCTTCACTGTAGAAACGGCCCAGACTGCTGGCGGCCTGGTGGTCGAGCAGGCGGGTGGTCGCCACGAGGCGCCCGGTGTTCAGGTCGCGTACGCCGATGTGGGCGCAGTGAACATCGTAGTCATCCATGTCCAGACCCATTTCCGCGCCCTTGAGCTTGGCGTTGAATTCGCCGCTGAAGACGTTGAAGCGCAGGGCTTGGGCTTCTTGCAGTGCCTGGGCGCCGATCAGGCGTTCGGCTTGCAGGCGGCGTTCATTGCCGGTGTCGCTGATGCGGGCGATCTGAGTCATAGCGAATCTCCGTGCGGGCTGTGTACCCGTCTTGGGGTTGAGCCAATCGACTTTCTTTATGCAGCCATGTTGCGCAAAGTCAGGCTATGTAGCCCCGGTGTCATCGCCATGAAGCTTTGGTGATGCTTATGTGACAGCCCGCAAGAATCCCCTGTGTGCGAGCCTGCTCGCGATAGCGGTGGATCAGTTGCATCGATGTTGGCTGAGACCCTGCATCGCGAGCAGGCTCGCTCCCACAAGGGAATGCCGCAGCCAGCAAAACTGTCATCAACGCCGGCTAAGCTCGACAGGTTCAATCCTCCGAGCCCCACCGTATGCGCAAAGGCTGGTTCCTGATTCCGCTCCTGCTGTTCAACCAGAGCGTCCATGCCGAAGACTGGCCTGGCGAGCAATGGCCAATCGGCCCGACACCCGTCGGGTCGAGCATCGAAGCCCTCGAGCAATACGCTTTTGCACCGCGCGACGATGCCACCCGCCAAGGCATTCGCACCGACGCGCTGCTGGTGATCCAGGATGGGCGTCTGGTCTATGAGCGCTACGCCGGCCCCACCAGCGCCGACGCTCTGCACCTGACCTGGTCCATCAGCAAAAGCCTGATGGCGACGGTGTTTGGCGTGGCCTACGGTGAACGGCGGTTTGCCCTGCAGGACCCGGTGGCCCGGTATTACCCCGCGTTGAGCCACTCGCCGGACTTGACCCTGGCCGACCTTTTCCATTGGGCCTCGGGCCTGGACTGGCAGGAGGACTATGAGTACGCACCGCTCCACTCCTCGGTGGTGGCGATGCTCTATACCCGGGGGCGCCGCGACATGGCGGCGTTCACCACGCAACATGAGCGCTACAGTCCACCGGGGCAGTCGTTCCGTTATTCCAGCGGCGACAGCAATCTGCTGGCGGCGGCCTTGAAAAATATCGTCGGCCCGGCGCGATATCCCGACTATCCCTGGACGGCATTGTTCGAACCGCTGGGCATCCGCCATGCTGTTTGGGAAACCGATGCCAGCGGCACCTTTGTCGGTTCGTCCTACGCCTACCTCACCGCCCGCGACCTGGCCCGTGTCGGCTTGCTGATGCAGCGCGATGGCCGCTGGGGCGAGCGGCAGCTGATTCCCAAGGAGTGGGTGGCGTTCAATCGCGAACCTTTCACCCGGTTCCAGGCCGGCCAGGACGAGGCCGTGCCCGGCGGACACTGGTGGCTCAACCGCGCCACCGACCCCAGCCTCCACCCCTGGCCCGATGCGCCGGCGGACACCTATGCCGCACTTGGGCATTGGGGGCAGGCGTTGTATGTCATTCCCAGCGCCAGGTTGGTTATTGTGCGATACGGTGACGACCGCGACGGCAGCTATCGCCATAACGAATTGCTCAAGCGTGTCATGGCGGCGTTCGCCGGGGCGGTGCAGCCATGAGACGCAGGTCAATGTTGACGCTGATGGTGGCGCTGCTTATTACGCTGTTCAGCTGGATCTGGATCGATCGGGTGGCCCTGCGAGCGTTCCCCGACATCATCAGCGCCTACACCGCCAAGGAGTATTGCTCGTGCCGCTACGTGATGCTGCAACCGGCCGACTACTGCCGTGGCTACGTGAGACAGTCGGTACCCATCAGCGACTTTCTCGAAACCCCTGAAGCGAAACGCGTGACGGTCGCCGGGCTGGGACGCGGCAACAGTGCGCGGTGGTTGGGGGAGCGGCAGGGGTGCCGGTTGGAGCCGTGAGCTTGGAGCGACACGAACCTTGTGGCGAGGGGATAAATCCCCTCGCCACGGGGGCCGTGGGCCGGACGATGGATTAAACAGACAGTTTGCAAGCGCCCTCGGCCCGGTTAAGGTTCGCCACAGGTTTATCTGCCCTCCGAGTGTGTATGTTCAAGCAGTGTCTTTCCTTCGCTGTCGCGACCTTGCTGCTGGCCGGCGTTGTGCTGCCTGCCCGGGCCGATTGGTACCTGGACGGTGAGTCGTCACGGTTGTCGTTCGTCAGCAGCAAGAACGGCAATGTTTCCGAGGTCCAGCGCTTCCTGGTGCTGCATGGCCAGGTCCAGCCCAAGGGGCTGGCGCGTTTGGAAGTGGAACTGGAGTCGATCAACAGCGGCATCCCCCTGCGGGACGAGCGCATGCGCACCGAACTGTTCAACATCAAGCAGTTCGGTGAAGCCACCGTCACTGCGCAGATCGATCTGTTGCCGATCCAGGACCTGGCCAACGGCGCCCAGTTGGAACTGCGCCTGCCGCTGATCGTGGACTTGCATGGCAAACAGCACGAGTACAACGTCGAACTCCTGGCGACGCGGTTGGATGAACACCGGTTCCAGGTGGTGACCCTGGAACCGGTGGTGCTCAACGCGGCGGACTTCGACTTGGCGCCGGGCCTGGAGACGTTGCGAAAAATGGCCGGGCTGTCGGCCATCAGCCTTTCGGTACCGGTGAGTGCGGTGCTGATCTTTACGGCGCGCTGACATGAGCGGCCCGGTCTTTCCCTGGCGTGAAGGCAATCGGTTCGAGCTGTTGATCGACGGCCCGCAATTCTTTCCGCGCATGCTCGTGGAGATCGCCCGCGCCCAGGAGCAAGTCGAACTGGAGCTGTACCTGGTGGAGGCGGGCGCCTGTGCCGAAGCGATGGTCCAGGCGCTTGTCCAGGCGGCCGAGCGCGGTGTCCGGGTGCGTTGCCTGTTCGATGACTATGGCAGCCTGGCGTTTACCCTGAGCTTGCGCAATCGGCTGATCGAGGCCGGTGTGGAGTTGCGTTTCTACAACCGCCTGAGCTGGCGCCGCTGGGTGCGTAATTTCTATCGCGACCACCGCAAACTGTTGTTGGTGGATCAGCGTCTGGCGGTGGTCGGCGGTACCGGGGTGACCGATGAATTCTGGAACCCCCTGGACGGTCGCAGCGAGTGGCACGAAGTGATGGTGGAAATCGTCGGCCCGCTGGTGCTGGACTGGCAGTTGCTGTTCGATCGCCAGTGGCTCGCCAACCGCCATCGCCGGGCCTGGAAGCCCGCTTCCAACTTCGGCCTGCCGCGTCTGCCGCGGGTGCCACCGGCGGGCGAGGGCATGGGCCGGGTGGCGTATGCGGACGCCCGCCAGCACCGCGATATCCTGCAATCGCTGTCCCGGGCCTTGAACAGCGGCCAGAAACGCATCTGGATGGCGACGCCGTACTTCCTGCCGACCTGGAACGTGCGCCGTTCCTTGCGTAAGGCCGCCACCCGGGGCATCGACGTGCGCCTGCTGCTCACCGGCCCGCGCACCGATCATCCGTCCGTGCGCTACGCCGGGCACCGCTACTACCCGCGCCTGCTCAAGGCCGGGGTGAAAATCTTCGAGTACCAGCCGTGTTTCCTGCACTTGAAAATGGTGCTGGTGGACGACTGGGTCAGTATCGGTTCGTGCAATTTCGACCACTGGAACCTGCGCTTCAACCTGGAAGCGAACCTCGAAGCCCTGGATTCCAGACTCAGCCGCGCAGTGGCGGCAAGCTTCGAGCAGGACTTCAGCCAAAGCCTGCAAGTCAGCCTCGATGCCTGGCAGCGCCGGCCGTTGTGGAAGCGTTTCAAGCAGCGGGTGTGGGGGCTGGTGGATCGGGTGGTGGTGAATCTGCTGGATCGGCGGGGCTGACGATACACCGAGAATCCCAATGTGGGAGCGGGCTTGCTCGCGAATGCGGTGTATCAGCCAACTGAATGGTTGACTGATACACCGCATTCGCGAGCAAGCCCGCTCCCACAGGGGAAAGTGTGTTGCCCTGGAGTCAGAGCAACTCAAAACTCTGCTGCTTCACATCCTGGGAGTCCAGGCCGATCTGCACGTTGAATTTGCCTGGCTCAGCCGCGTACTTGAGCTGGGCGTTGTAGAACTTCAGGTCGTCTTCGCTGATGGAGAAATGAATGACCTTCTTCTCGCCGGCCTTGAGCATCACCTTCTGGAAGTTCTTCAGTTCCTTCACCGGACGGATGATCGATCCGGTCACGTCCTGGATGTAAAGCTGCACCACGGTTTCGCCGTCGCGCTTGCCGGTGTTCTCCACGGTCACGCTGGCGTCGAGCTTGCCGGTTTTGTTCAGCGTGGTGGAGGACAGGGCCATGTCCGACAGGCTGAACTCGGTGTAGCTCAGGCCGTAGCCGAACGGGTACAGCGGACCGGTAGTGTCATCGAAGTACTGTGAGGTGTAGTTGCCTGGCTTGCCCGGGGTGAACGGACGGCCAATGCTCAGGTGGTTGTAGTAGGTCGGAATCTGACCCACCGAGCGTGGGAAGGTGATCGGCAGTTTGCCCGACGGGTTGTAGTCACCGAACAGCACGTCGGCGATAGCGTTGCCGCCTTCGGTGCCGCTGAACCAGGTTTCCAGGATGGCATCGGCCTGCTGTTTTTCTTCCAGCAACGACAGCGGACGGCCGTTCATCAGTACCAGCACCAGTGGCTTGCCGGTGGCTTTCAGGGCCTTGATCAGCTCGCGCTGGCTGGCGGGGATGTTCAGCTCGGTGCGGCTCGAAGACTCGTGGGACATGCCACGGGATTCACCCACGGCGGCCACCACCACATCGGCTTGCCTGGCGGCTTTCACCGCTTCGTCGATCAGCACCTGGGCCGGACGTGGATCGTCCACCACTTCCGGGGCGTCGAAGTTGAGGAAGTTCAGGTAGTCGAGCACCTTCTTGTCGCTGGTGATGTTGGCGCCACGGGCATAGATGAACTTGGCGTCACCACCGAGGGCGCGGCTCATACCGTCGAACAGGGTGACCGACTGCGCGGGGCGACCGGCGGCGGCCCAACTGCCCATCATGTCGATCGGTGCCTTGGCCAGCGGGCCGACCAAGGCAATTTTCGCGTTCTTCTTCAGCGGCAGGGTCTGGTTGCGGTTTTCCAGCAGGACCAGGCTGCGGCGTGCCACGTCACGGGCATCGGCGCGGTGCAGGCGGCTTTCGGCGTAGGTATCGGCCGGGTCATCCTCGGCCTTGCCGATACGCAGGTACGGGTCCTTGAACAGGCCCATGTCGTACTTGGCGACGAGCACTTCACGCACGGCGTTGTCGATGTCGCTCTGTTCGATCTCGCCGGCCTTGAGCAGCCCCGGCAATTCCTTGCCATACAGCGAGTCGTTCATGCTCATGTCGATACCGGCCTTGATCGCCAGCTTCGCCGCTTCGCGACCGTCCTTGGCGACGCCGTGCTTGATCAGTTCGAAGATGGCACCGTGGTCACTGACGGCCAGGCCCTTGAAGCCCCATTCCTTGCGCAGCAGATCGTTCATCAGCCAAGTGTTGGCCGTGGCCGGCACGCCGTTGATGGAGTTCAACGCCACCATCACCCCGCCGGCACCGGCATCGATGGCGGCGCGGTAGGGCGGCAGGTAGTCCTGGTACATTTTCACCGGGCTCATGTCCACGGTGTTGTAGTCCCGGCCGCCTTCAACGGCGCCATACAGGGCAAAGTGCTTGACGCTGGCCATGATGCTGTCGGCCGCGTTGGCACCGTTGCCCTGGAACGCCTTGACCATCACCCCGGCAATGCGCGACACCAGGTAGGTGTCTTCGCCAAAGCCCTCGGAGGTCCGACCCCAGCGTGGGTCGCGGGAAATGTCGACCATCGGCGCGAACGTGATGTCCAGGCTGTCGGCCGCGGCCTCCTGGGCGGCGATGCGGCCGGAGCGGTAGATGGCGTCCATGTCCCAGCTCGAAGCCAGGGCCAGGGGAATCGGGAAAATGGTGCGGTGGCCGTGGATCACGTCATAGGCGAAGAACATCGGGATCTTCAGCCGGCTGCGCATGGCCGCGTCCTGCATCGGACGGTTTTCATCACGGGTGATGGAGTTGAACGTACCACCGATGTTGCCGGCGGCGATTTCCTTGCGGATCATCTCCCGGGGCATTTCCGGGCCGATGCTGATCAGGCGCAACTGGCCGATCTTTTCCTCGAGGGTCATCTGCTTCATCAGGTTACCGATGAAAGCGTCCTTGTTCTCTATGGGGGCTGGCAGGGTGTCGGCTAATACGGATTGACTGGCCAGACTGACAAACAGGCCCAGCAAACACAGCTTCTTCATGAATAGTTTTCTCGCAGGCCCAAAGGCGGTAATCAGGACACGCCGTCAGCCGAAATGTGAGGAGTGGCTATTGTTGTTCGGTCAAATGCAGCACACTTTCGAACCCATGGGGCTGAACTTAGTTTCGCACCGCGCATCTTTTAGCCCATCGATCCGTTTCAATCCAGTGCGGCGGCAGATTATGCCCCAGACACCGGCGGGATAGGTGGCCGTGTTTTCCAATGTAAAGGCAAGGGAGAGCTTCACCCGATGAATCTACGACTGAACCACCGAAGCGGCTTGCGAATGCTGGCCCTGATGCTGTTCACAGCGTTGCTGGCCGGCTGCGGCATCAACACGATTCCGACCCTCGACGAACAGGCCAAGGCAGCCTGGGGCCAGGTGCAGAACCAGTACCAGCGGCGCGCCGACCTGATCCCGAACCTGGTGGAAACCGTCAAGGGCTATGCCCAGCACGAGCAGGAAACCCTGACCGCCGTCATCGAGGCGCGCGCCAAGGCCACCTCGATCCAGGTCGATGCCAACACCCTGGACAACCCGGAAAAACTCAAGCAGTTCCAGCAGGCCCAGGATCAATTGACCGGTGCGCTGAGCCGCCTGATGGTGGTGTCCGAGCGCTACCCGGACCTTAAGGCCAACCAGAACTTCCTGGCGCTGCAATCGCAACTCGAAGGCACCGAGAACCGTATCGCCGTGGCCCGTCGCGATTTCATCCTGGCGGTGCAGAAGTACAACACTGAGATCCGGACCTTCCCGGGGCGGTTGTGGCACAGCGTGATGTACAGCGACCTGCCGATCCGTCAGACCTTCGAGGCCACCAGCCCCGACGCCGAAAAAGCGCCGCAGGTGAAATTCTGACCGATACCCGGCAGCTTGAAGCGTTGTGGGAGCGGGCTTGCTCGCGAAGGCGACAGCACATCCAATAATGTTGCCCGCTGACCCAACGCTTTCGCGAGCAAGCCCGCTCCCACAGAGGTTCCAATGCGTGTGTTGAAATTTGGCCTGGTGCTGTTGCTCTGGGTGTTTGCAGTCATGGCCCAGGCCGAGCTGAAGTTTCCGGCGCTGACCGGGCGGGTGGTGGATACCGCCCAGTTGCTTCAGCCGTCGGTGCGCGAGCAATTGGATGCGCAGCTCAAGGCCCACGAGCAGGCCACTGGGGAACAGGTAGTGGTGGTCACGCTGGCGGACCTGCAAGGCACCAGCATCGAAGACTTCGGCTACCAGCTGGGGCGCCACTGGGGCATCGGGCAGAAAGACAAGAACAACGGTGCCCTGCTGATCGTCGCCCGGGATGACCGTAAACTGCGCATCGAGGTGGGCTACGGCCTGGAAGACCGTCTGACCGACGCCCAGAGTTCGGTGATCATCAACCAGGTGATCACCCCGGCGTTCAAGACCGGCAACTTCGACAAGGGCATCAGCGACGGCGTCGCGGCAATGCTGGTGGTGTTGGGGGGCAGCCCTCTGGATGAGCCGGCTGCCGCATACAATGCGGGCGAGCAGGAGGAGGGCGACTTCGTCTCGCGGCATCCGTGGACATTCGTGATGCTGGTGATGTTGTTCATCGTCACGATCATGGTCTGCCAGGTGTTGGGGATTCTACCGGCCGGGGGAGGCGGCTCCAGCGGCTCAAGCGGGGGAGGCTTTGGCGGCGGCGGTTTCGGCGGTGGTGGAGGCGGTGGTTTCAGCGGCGGCGGTGGCAGTTTCGGGGGCGGCGGTTCGTCGGGCGGCTGGTGAGAATAATAATGAGCGGGCACTTTTAACCATGGCATTACTGACTGAACACGAACAACGCAAGGTGGCCGAAGCCATCGCCAGGGTCGAGCGGGATACCGACGCCGAACTGGTCACGGTGCTCGCTGCGCGCGCCGACGACTATGCCTACATCCCGCTGCTATGGGCCAGCCTGCTGGCCCTGGTGGTACCAGGAGTGCTGCATTACCTGACGGGTTGGTTGAGCATGCACAGCCTGTTGCTGGTGCAGTGGATCAGTTTCATCGTGCTGTGCCTGGTGTTTCGCATTCCGAAGGTCACCACCCACTTGATTCCCCGCTCGGTGCGCCACTGGCGGGCGTCCAACCTGGCTCGTCGGCAGTTTCTCGAACAGAACCTGCATCACACCGTGGGCGGTACCGGAATGCTGATCTTCGTCTGCGAGGCCGAGCGCTACGTGGAGATCCTGGTGGACGAGGGTATTTCCAGACGCCTCGATAACCGGAACTGGGAGGCCATTGTCGCGGCCTTCACCGAGCAGGTCCGCCAGGGGCAGACCTTGCAAGGCTTTGTGACCTGCATCGAAGCCTGCGGCGAGTTGCTCAAAACCCATGTTCCGGTGACTCACGAACGCAATGAGCTGCCGAACCGGTTGGTGGTACTGGGCTGACGCTACCTATCGGAGTTCCGTTGTGGCGAGGGGATAAATCCCCCTCACCACAAGAATTCCTCGTGCCCTGACACCCCATTCCTCCTAAAATACCCGCCATTCCCGATCCGCCCGCCCCGAGGCCGCTTTTCCATGTCCGTTACTGCAACTCCTGCCCGTCCCGCGCCGGATCACCATGCCCAGTTCATCGAGCTGCTGCAGGCCAGCCTCGACCAGAACGCGTTCATCAAGCTGGTGCTGGCCAAGCATGTCGGTGATGAAGCGGATCTCCAACGGCTGATCATCAAGCAACTGACGGTCAAGGAGCAGCCTTGCCTGTCTTTCGTCTACCGCTACAAAACCCGCGACATCACCAAGAATTTCCCGCTGGTCGAAGGCGTGGCGACCATCGCGGCGTTGTTGCCGGCTTCGTTCAAGAATGCCCATTTGCTGGCGGTCACCGACGAGGCACAGTTGGAGTACAGCAAGAAAGGCAAGTCTTCACTGTTCAAGAGCAAGCCCCAGCAATTGCGCGAAGTGCCCTCGGTGGAACACAACCGTGAGAAAAACCGCTTTCTCGACCTGAGTCGGCCGTTCCTGGCCGACCTGGGCGTGACCAACCACAAGCACGAGCTGATCCCGGCCATGTCGCGCAAGTGGAAGCAGATCAACAAGTTCATCGAAGTCTTCAGCCATGCGCTGACCTCCTCGCCGCTGGACCTGGACAAACCGGTACGGGTGTCGGACTTCGGTTCGGGCAAGGGCTACCTGACTTTCGCCATTCACGACTACCTGCGCAACACCTTGCAGGCCGAAGGCGTGGTGACCGGCGTCGAGTTGCGCGAGGACATGGTGCGGCTATGCAACGAGGCCGCCGCACGCCTGCAACACCCGGGCCTGAGCTTCCAGCACGGTGACGTGCGTAGCGTGGCGCCGAGTGCGGTGGACGTGATGATCGCCTTGCATGCCTGCGACATCGCCACCGACTACGCGATCCACATGGGTATCCGCTCGGGCGCCTCGATCATCATGTGCTCGCCGTGCTGCCACAAGCAGATCCGCTTGCAGATCCAGAGCCCGGCGCTGCTCAAGCCGATGCTGCAATATGGCCTGCACCTGGGCCAGCAGGCGGAAATGGTCACCGACAGCCTGCGAGCGCTGTTCCTGGAGGCCTGTGGCTACGAAACCAAGGTGTTCGAGTTCATTTCCCTGGAACACACCAACAAGAACAAGATGATCCTGGCGGTCAAACGCGCCACGCCGATCGATCCGGCCGAGCTGCTGGCGAAGATCCAGGAACTGAAGGCGTTCTACCACATCACCGAACACTGCCTCGAAACCCTGCTGCGGGCTGACGGTTATCTCGCCTGAATTGATAGAGCTTGGCCCTTGTGGGAGCGGGCTTGCTCGCGAATGCGGTGGATCTGGCGACTGAGCTGTGACTGACATATCGCTTTCGCGAGCAAGCCCGCTCCCACAGGGGCTATGTGCAGCCCGTCAGATGACAAGTGAAGCCTTCCCCGCCGGACTACCTTTAATGCGTTCACCCCTCACGCATTCCCAAAGGAGCCCAACCCATGGCCGCAAAGAAAATCCTGATGCTGGTCGGCGATTATGTCGAAGACTATGAGGTGATGGTGCCGTTCCAGGCCTTGCAGATGGTCGGCCATACCGTGCACGCGGTGTGCCCTGACAAGACCGCCGGGCAGACCGTGCGCACGGCGATCCACGACTTCGAAGGCGACCAGACCTACAGCGAGAAACCGGGCCACCTGTTCGCCCTTAACCATGATTTTGCCAATGTCGCAGCGGCTGCCTACGACGCGCTGCTGATCCCCGGCGGACGGGCGCCGGAATATTTGCGGCTGAATGAAAAGGTCCTGCAACTGGTGCGCGATTTCGATGTGGCGGGCAAGCCGATCGCCGCGGTGTGCCATGGTGCACAGTTGTTGGCGGCGGCGGGCATTCTGGAAGGGCGTGAATGCAGTGCTTACCCGGCCTGCGCCCCGGAAGTGCGCCTGGCGGGCGGGACCTTCATCGACATTCCGGTGACCGAAGGTCATGTCCAGGGCAACCTGGCGACTGCACCGGCCTGGCCGGCTCATCCGAACTGGCTGGCGGGGTTCCTGACGCTGTTGGGCACGGCCATCACCCTGTAGTGGCGCCGACTGGCAGAGCCGGCGGGGCAGGTCTTTACTCTTGAAGCTCTTGACCTCTCGAGGAAATGATCATGTCCGGATGGTACGAAATCAGCAAGCACAGCAGCGGCCAGTTTCGGTTCGTGCTCAAGGCAGCCAACGCCGAAACGATCCTGACCAGCGAGTTGTACGCCACCCGCAGCGGTGCCGATGGAGGTATCGCCGCGGTGCAGAAGAACAGCCCCTTGACCGAGCGCTATGAGCTCAAGAACACCAGGGATGGCCATCCCTATTTCAATCTCAAGGCTGCCAACCACGAAGTGATCGGCAGCAGCGAAACCTATTCATCGGACGCCGCCCGGGACAAGGGCATTGCCAGTGTCAAGGCGAATGGACCGACCACGATGATCAAGGACAAGACCCTGCTGGCGCTTTGAAAGCAATCAATGCCATAAGTTAATGCTTCCCCTCAGCCCTTACTGTTCCTACACCTCCACCGGCACCGACAGCTTCGGATCGCCCAACGGATGGCTCTTGGCGTCGAAGAAGCGCAGTTCCATGTCCAATCCTTGGAACAGCTTGGCGTAATGGCGCTTCTGGTGCTGGATGAACGCCTGGCTGCGGGGGTAGATCGAGACCGCCATGGTTCGTGGTTTTGCCTGACGCAAGGCGTGGACGATATGCCGGTCCTGCTCGCCCAGTGCGTGGCCGAACAGGCACAGGTTGTCGCCGTGGTGCAGCAGTTGGTCGTAGCAGAACGACAGGTAGTCGGAACTGCGGATGGTCTTGAGCTTGTCCTCGCTCGGGCCTTCATTGACGAACAGCGGCACGTCGTCGAGGGTCTTGAGGGTGTTGTTGATGGCGAAATTGCCCAGCAGCGAGCCTTCGGTGGACGTGAGCTTGCGCGCCGTGCCGTCCTGGTTGCGCACCAGGTGCAGGCCGCCGTGCAGGTACAACAGCCGTGGTTTTTCCGTGGTCGCCTGGCGCAGATCGAAACTGTGGTCGGCGCCGGTGAACAGATCGGTAATGGCGTGCGGCGCCTGCTGGATCGCCCAGTGGTTGAGCAGGTCGTAATTGGTGGTGAACACCGTGGCATAACGGCTCAACTCCTGGCCGAGCGCCGCCAAGGTCGATGGCTGTACCAATCGCCATGGGATATGCACCGCGTGCACGCTGTTGATCAGCGCTTCCTTGATCGCGTAGTAGCGATTGCGCGGGGCGGCGGAGCTGACGGCGAGGGCCTTGTTGACCCGGCTGGTGGTTTTCAGCGCACCGAGCACCTGTTCGAAGCTGCGGGTCTGCAGCGCGTCGAACACGCTCAACTCCGACGGGCTCAGGGGCTTTTCCTCGACGGTGCGGGCGTTCTCGAACAGCGAGTCATAGCCGAAATCATCCCATACGGCACGGCTGGCGCCATTGCCCACCAGCAGCCCGCTGAAAGCGGTATGGGCGCGCAAGGTCTCCCAATCTTCAAGCCGGGCGTCGTATTCCTGGAAGTCGGTCATTGGAAAGTCATCTCAAAACGTGGCAAGGGCAGGGCGCGACTTTATCACGACCGACTCTTGAGCCAGATCAAGGAACCGCGTGACTGACTGGTCAATCCTGTAGGCCCGTGCCGATCCGGCCTCTTCCAGGAGCGTGTCCCCATGAGTAGCACTTTTTTCATTCCCGCCGTGAACGTCATGGGGCTGGGTTGCCTCGACGAGGCCATGACCGCCATTCGCAACTACGGTTTTCGCAAGGCGCTCATCGTGACCGACGTGGGGCTGGCCAGGGCCGGCGTTGCGGGCAGGGTGGCCGACCTGCTGGCGCTGCAGGACATCGCCTCGGTGATTTTCGACGGTGCCAAGCCCAACCCGAGCACCGCGAACGTCGAGAGTGGCTTGGGATTGTTGAAGGAAAGCCAATGCGATTTCGTGGTGTCGCTGGGCGGCGGTTCGCCCCATGACTGCGCCAAGGGCATTGCCCTGTGCGCCACCAATGGCGGGCAGATCCGCGACTACGAGGGTGTCGACCGGTCGGCCAAGCCGCAATTGCCGCTGATCGCCATCAACACCACGGCTGGCACCGCCAGCGAGATGACTCGCTTCTGCATCATCACCGACGAATCGCGCCACGTGAAAATGGCGATTGTCGACCGTAACGTGACGCCGCTCATGTCAGTCAACGATCCGGCGCTGATGGTGGCAATGCCCAAGGGACTGACGGCTGCGACGGGCATGGATGCGCTGACCCACGCGGTCGAAGCCTACGTGTCCACCGCCGCCAGCCCGATCACCGATGCCTGTGCCCTGAAAGCCATCACCCTGATCAGCAACAACCTGCGCCTGGCGGTGCGTGACGGCCACGATCTGGCGGCACGGGAGAACATGGCTTACGCGCAGTTTCTCGCCGGGATGGCATTCAACAATGCTTCGCTGGGTTTCGTACACGCCATGGCTCACCAGTTGGGCGGTTTCTACGACTTGCCCCATGGCGTTTGCAACGCTGTACTGTTGCCCCACGTGCAGAGTTTCAATGCCTCGGTGTGCGCTACGCGCCTGACCGATGTGGGCCATGCCATGGGGGGCGATACGTTCCGATCCAGCCCGGAGGAAGGCGCCCAGGCCGCCATCGCCGCGATCGTCAGCCTGGCCCGGGACGTGGAGATCCCGGCCGGCCTGCGTGAGTTGGGCATGCGCCTCGATGACGTGCCGGTGCTGGCCGCCAACGCCCTGAAAGACGCCTGCGGCTTGACCAACCCGCGGGCAGCGGATCAACGGCAGATCGAGGAAATTTTCCGCAACGCGTTCTAGTGTGGCATTTTTGAAACACCACACTAGCGATCCCGAGGCGGCATGGCCTGCATGCAGGCCATGGTCGCTAGCGGCCAGCAGTTGGTGCAGGAAGCCGCTCAGTGCCATGGCGTAGCGCCGGGCACCGGCGCGATGCCCCAACCCATCATCCGTCGCTGGCCGCCCAGTGTGCCAGGGAAACGGTGGTGCAAGTGACGATCAGGGTTGTACCGCTTTTCATCGATGACTCGTGTCAGGGGCGGATATCACGCCCGTGGGCCTGCAGCAGGCTGGTGATCTGTTCGCAAAAGGACTGGATCACATTCGCTTCCATGTCGGCGCGCAGGGTAATGCGTATGGCCGCCTGGTCTTGTGGCACCACGGGGAAAAAGACCGCCGACGTGAGGTACCCCAGCTCGGCCAGTTCAACCGCCAGGCGGTTCGCCAGGGCGGCTTCACCACAGGGCACCAGACGTATCGCCATCGGGTTGCCGCGCTGCTCGGTACGGACAAGTTTGTCGAAGAGGCGGATATTAACCTGCAAACGCTCCTGCAACGACACCAGCTCCCGGCTGCGATGCAGGCGGATCGAGGCCATGCCGGCACCGATGGCCGCTGCGTTCAGGCTTTGGGACCAGTTGCTCGGCCCACCGTAACGCTGTACCAGTGCTTTATGCCGCTCACTGCCGAACATGGCCAACCCGCCACTGGCGCCGAACGATTTGGCCAGCGAGGCGACGATCAGCGTGCGTTCGTCCACGGCAGGCAGGCGCGAGCGGACCAGCCCCGCACCGCACTTACCGACGGAGGACAACGCGTGGGAGTCGTCCAGGTACAGGAACAGGCCGTACCGCTGCTTGAGAAACAGCAGGCTGTCCAGGTCCGCCATGCCGCCCATGCTGTAGGCGCTGTCAGTCACGTAGGCGACGTTGCGTTCGCGCTTGCACAGGTCCTCGATGAAGTCCATGTCGTTATGTGGGCAGGTGATGACCTGGGTTTCATCGGCGCAAGCGGTCTTGAAGTGGGTCATCGAATAGTGGGCATGCTTGTCGAAGACCATGACGGGTGGTCGATTGCCCGTGAGGGCACCGCTGGCCAGCAGCGGCAGGATCCCGGCGCTTGCCGCGCTGCAGGACAAGGCACTCAGACAACTGGCGCCGAACAGTTCCGACAGTTGGGTTTCGTATTGGGCCAGGATCGCCAGCTTGCAGCGATTCTTAGGGGTGGCGACACGCAGGGTCCCGGTTTCCCAGAGCGCGGTCATGGCGCCGTCCAGCAAGGCGGGATGATAGTCCAGGCCCAGGTAGGATGTCGTACAGAAGTGGTGGAGGGTGCGACCGTGCTGGTCGACCAGGACGTTGGGCGTCTTGACCTCGACGTTGAGCCCCGAGATCTTTCCGGCCTCGGCACATTGCCAGTCCTGATCCGCGAGGGAAATGACCTTGCGATAGTTGGTGAAGCGATGGGTGGGTTGCGCGATCTGGTTCATGGTGCGATGACATTCCTTGGTTGAGAGCTGCAGTCCGTGGGTTGTTTCAATATCTGTGTGTTTCTGGACTTTACAGACCACCGCGCAAGGCTTTGAATCGGCTGTTTCTGGCGTGTTTGAGGGCTGCCGGAGTCTTCCGTGTAGGACCTTGCCTATGAACGTGGACGGGGATTCCCTACGGTGAGTCGGAGCTCGGTGGGTTTAGTCGGATGGCCCCGGATCCGCTGCGTTTTCCCTGGCCTGAAGCGCTGTCAAGGTATTGGTAAAAGGGCGTAACATCCATTTCCTTTGCGGAGTTCCCGGGATGGGCCGCTCGGTCATACCGATCAGCCATAGATGGCTTATTGCAATCAATTTTCTCGGGTGGCTTGATTGGCTGCGCTATCCTCTTTGTATCGTGGGGTGTATGTCCGATCACCCGATTCGCCCACTGCTGCATTCTCCGGATGGCTTTCAGCCAATGGGTACTCGAGATTCCGCGCCGCTGGCCAGTTACATCGACCTTTTGCTGGACGCCGTGTGTGCCGTCGACGGACAGGGGCGTTTCGTGTTTGTCAGTGCCGCCTGCGAACGCATTTTCGGTTACACCCCTCAGGAGCTGATCGGTCGGCCGATGATCGAACTGGTTCACCCCGGCGACCGCCAGCGTACTCTCGAGGCGGCGCGGGAGATCATGGACGGCGAGCCCAAGCTCAACTTCGAGAATCGCTACCTGCGCAAGGACGGTCGGGTGGTGCATATCCTGTGGTCAGCGCGCTGGTCAGAAATTGATCAATTGCGCATCGCCGTGGCCCGGGACATTACCGAACGTAAACTGGCCGAGTCCCGACAGGCGGCGCTGTACGCCATTTCCGAAGCGGCCCATGCCGCGGCAGACCTGCTCGCGCTCTTCAAGCGTATCCACCTGATCATCGGTGAGTGGCTGCCGGCCCTGAACTTCTCGGTGGCGCTGTACGATGAACAATGCGCCCAATTGAATTTTGCCTATCACGTCGACGATCAGGAACGGCAACCCGAACTGCCGGGGACGATTACCAGGCGCTTGTCCACCGAGGTGATCCGCAGTGGTCAGCCGATCCTGCTGACGCCTGATTGCAATCCACTGCCACCCGCTTTTTTTGACCTCGTGGAGCAGCCGGACGCGCCGTGCTGGCTGGGTGTGCCGCTGAACTCGCAAAATGGCACGATTGGCGCAATGATCCTCAAGAGTGCCCAGGACAAGGAGCGCTACACCGAGCAGGACATGGAATTGCTGCAGTACGTCTGCTCGCAGATCACCCTGGCCATCGAGCGCCAGCAACTGCACGCCCGCTTGCAGCGCATGGCGCAGTACGACCAGCTGACCCAGGTGCCGAATCGCGAACTGCTGCGTGAACGGTTCAAGGCCGCTCTGGCGAGTGCCCGCCTGGCGTCAGGGCGCATGGCATTGCTGTATATCGACCTGGACCGCTTCAAACAGGTCAACGACACCTACGGCCACGGTGTCGGTGACCTGCTGTTGCAAGCGGTGGCCAGTCGGCTCCAAGGCTGTGTACGTGATTCCGACACGGTTGCGCGCATTGGTGGCGATGAGTTCGTGGTGCTGCTCCATAGCATCCAGGCACTGGAAGATGCCCATGGTGTGCAAGAAAAAATCCGTCAGGCGTTGACCCAGCCGCTGCGACTGGGCGAACACTGCCTGAGCATCGAGCCGAGCATCGGCGTGGCCTGTTTCCCGGACCACGGTATCGAAGACGTGGCACTTTTCCGCCATGCCGACGAAGCGATGTACGCCGCCAAACGCCAGAACCACAGAGCCTTCGGCATCTGAAAGCACGTCACCGTTCGTCGTGGCGTCGCTGGTTTATTCAAACCTTTGCGCTCCTGGTCCTTTCGAATGTCAGGTGGGCCTTGCTCGCCGATATCCATGGTTCTTGAGGGCCGGGGCATGCCGGGTTCACGCAGCATTCATCCCGAGAACATCGCCCGCAATCGAACCAAGGTGGCTTAAGCGGGTCGCAAAAGTGGGAGAACCACCATCATGACCGTCGACAGCCGAAAGGCGGTCGCTGAGCGGTCATCAGTGGTTCTGATTCAGAGGCAGGAGACCTGCCCGAACGTTCAACTACGAGGAGGGCGCGACCATGAGCCGGATGGCTACCTTTTTTCGCACCACCAGTCTCGTCGTGCTGATGGGCCTGGGTGCCAACAGTGCCTGGGCCCAATCGCCAGCCGAATTCATCAACGATGCCTCCGCCAAAGGCATGGCCGACATCGAGGCCAGTCGCATGGCCCACGGCAAAGCCGAGTCCAGGGAGGTGAAGGATTACACCATCATGGTGATCAACGACCGCACCACCGCCAACCAGCACCTGGCCAAGATTGCGAAAAAACTCGACCTGCCTGTCGCACCACGGGAGGAGGTCGCTGACAAGGCCAAGACCATGATCCCGCAGATGCAGGAAGGCGAGTCGTTCGAGGCCGCTTATGCCGCCAGCCAGGTCAAGGCTACCGAGGAAGCCATCGCGCAGATCGAACAGGAAGCCAAGACCACCGAAGTGCCGGAAATCAAAGCGTTTGCCGATGAAACCTTGCCGAAATTGCAGACCCATCTGGAAATGGCCAGGGCACTGCAGGCCAGTCGCTGATCGCGGCATGTCTTATATTCAGGGCCGGGGCTTTCGCGCCCGGCTTTTCTTGCCCGCCGAAAGGAGAACCTCGATGTCTACACGCCGAGAACCCAACCAATACGCGATGCAGAACCCGCTGACTCAGTATCCCCGTCCACCGTTTCCAGACCAGCCGCAATCGCCACCCGGTATCGACCAGGACATGGTGCCCAAGCCCGACCATGGTGAAAAAAGCTATCAAGGCTTCGGCCGCCTGGAAGGTCGCAAGGCGCTGGTGACCGGCGCCGACTCGGGTATTGGCCGCGCAGCCGCCATTGCCTACGCCCGGGAGGGGGCCGATGTCGCGATCAATTACCTGCCCAGCGAAGAGCGCGACGCTCGGCAAGTCATCGAACTGATCGAAGCCGAAGGCCGTAAAGCCATTGCGATTCCCGGTGATCTCAAGGACGAAGCCTTCTGCGTCCAACTGGTGAGGAGCGCCCACGAGCAATTGGGGGGCCTGGATATCCTGGTAAACGTTGCCGGCAAGCAGGAGGCGCAAAAGGACATCGCCGACATCACTACCGCGCAATTCGATGACACCATGAAAACCAACATCTACGCGATGTTCTGGATCTGCAAGGCTGCGGTGCCACTGATGCCGGCAGGGGCGACGATCATCAACACCGCCTCGATCCAATCCTACGATCCGTCCGCGACGCTGCTGGATTACGCCACCACCAAGGCGGCCATCGTGGCCTTCACCAAGGCATTGGCGGGGCAGGTGATCGGTAAGGGTATCCGCGTCAACGCGGTTGCGCCCGGACCGATCTGGACGGTACTGCAACCCAGCGGCGGACAACCCCAGGAGAAGATTCCTACCTTTGGCTCCCAGGTGCCGATGAAGCGTCCCGGGCAGCCGGCCGAATGTGCGCCGCTGTATGTACTGTTGGCATCCCAGGAGTCGAGCTACATCACTGGCGAAGTCTTCGGCGTGACCGGGGGTAACCCGCTGCCTTGAGGCACGTTCAGCATGCGCGAGTGGCACCACGCCACTCGCGCCAGCGCGATCAGCACTGATTCAGATCGATCTTGCTTTTCTTTTCCAACCCTTCCAGGCTTTTAGCCTCGCCTTGTCCCATGGCTTGGTAATGCTTCCTCAATGCTTCCAATTGCTTGAGATCCAGCGCCTCGAGCCCGAGCATTGCGTTTTGCGCTTCGCTGGTCGCGCGCAACAATTCGTCGATCTTCAGGTGCAGGATATCGGTGTCGCGGTTCTGCGTATTCTGGATCAGGAACACCATCAGGAAGGTAATGATCGTCGTGGATGTGTTGATGATCAGTTGCCACGTATCGTTGAACTTGAACAGTGGCCCGCTGCACGCCCAAAGCACGAGCAGCACGATTGCCCCAAGGAATGTCTTGGGGCTCCCCGCCCACAGGGACAGTTTTTGCGCGATTTTTGCGAAGGTCATTGCTGTGTTCCTTATGGGATTGCACCTGTCTGGTGTGACAGCAACGCCTCGCTGAAAATTCTACTTACATTTAGGTGCGGCCCTGGGGCGAACGTCTGTCGTCCTGGCTGAAGTCTGTCGCAACCATTTGCTGCCTTCATCGGTCACTCCTTAAAGCCCACAGCCGGAGTACACCATGAACCTCACGCGCACGTTCTGCCTCGCCTGTAGCCTGCTCGTCCTGCAAGGCTGTTTCGACAATTCGGACAATGAAACCAAGGACAACACTGACGGCACCCAATCTTCGGTGCAGATGAAAGAATCCGACGCCCAGAAAAAATAGACCTCGACCTCGCTCCCACAGGTTTTGTTTCCAGCGGTTTACCGCCCCTGCTGCAACACCTTGAGCGCTGCCGAAGCCAGGAAACCGGAGCGGCTCTTTTCTTCCGGATGATGCAGTACATATTCATCGATACGGTTCAGCAGGTAGCCGGGCAGGGTGATATTGAGTTTCTGCGCCTTGCCCAGGTACTTGGTCACATCAATGTCCACCAGCGCCCAGGTGTAAGGGAGGGGCTGCGAAGCAGCCCCCGGATTTGGACTCGTATTTGTCGAGCCGTTTCGAGACTCCGGTACTCTACGCCTGCCGCACAAATGTCAGCCGCACCGCAAACCCGATCAACAGGCTCCCAAACAACCACTGCTGCATACGCTGGGCTGAAGGGGAGCGTTGCAACCAGCGGCCAAGCGCCACCCCCACTAGTGCGTAGGCGCAATCGAACAGCAAGCCAACGCCGACAAGAATCACACCGAGGGTCGCAAATTGCCCAAGTACCGAACCGCTCCGTGGATCGATGAACTGTGGCAGCAATATCGAACAGAACAGTAATGCCTTGGGGTTGAGCAGATTGGTCAACAACCCGCGCCGAATCGCCTGCCTCCCGCGCTGTTTTCCAGGTTCGATACCGGCCGCTTCAAAGCTTGGCAACAATGTGCTCCGCAGGCATTGAAAGCCGATCCACAGCAGGTAGGCCGCACCGGCCAGGCGCACTGCGTCGAAGGTCCAGGGCGCGGTCTTGAATAATGCCGAGAGCCCCAACGCAGCCAATGCGACATGACATCCCCGAGCGACTCCCAAGCCCACCGCCGTCGCCAGTGCCGGACCTTTACCCTGACGTGCACCGGTTTGCAGCAACAGAATCATGTCGGGTCCCGGTAACAGATATACCACCGTCAAAGCCATCAAGAACAACCAGAACTCTGTCATGCGACGCCCCCTCCGTAACGTTTGAGAATGCCAGTCTAAGGTGGAAGGGCAGGGCAGGTGGTTGCGAAGTCAGCTTCTAAATTGGCAAAAGTTGGCATAACCTGCCAACAATCAAATAAAAGAATCTGGATAATGCCAAGCTATGAAACTCGATGCCTTCGATCGCAAGATCCTCGCCGCGTTGCAACGCGATGGCCGCCTGAGCAATGTGCAACTGGCCGAGGAGATCGGCCTGTCACCCTCGCCGTGTCTGCGCCGCGTGCGGATGCTCGAAGAGGCCGGTGTGATTCGCGGCTACCAGGCTGTCCTCGACCGGGATGAAGTGGGCCTTGGGTTGACGATATTCGTCGGTATCAAGGTTGAACGGCATAACGACGAACAGGCTGACGCATTTCGCCAGGCTGTCACGGCGTTGCCGGAGGTGATTTCAGCGTTTCTGGTATCGGGAGAGTCGGACTTCCTGCTGCAGGTGGTAGTGCCGGACTTACGGGCGTACGACCGCTTTCTTACGGGGCGACTGCTCAAGCTGCCGGGGGTCAGTGATATTCGCAGTAACTTTGCGATTCATACCGTGAAGACCCCGGGACCGTTGCCGTTGGGGCATTTGCCTGGGGCATGAGTCAGCCTTTACCGGCTACGGTGCAAATTGCAATTCGGACGCGTGGCTAACCCCAACGGCGCGGGCGCCGCGCCGTTGGGGCTAGTGTTTACGGATCAGCGGGTATAAGGGCCTTGCAAGTTGACCTGGGTGCCGGCGAACCAGCCAAACCAAGCGGTGATACCGAGCCAGGGCTGGGTCCGCGCCAGGACATCCATCAGATTGACGTTCAGTGTGTCAGTGAGGTCCGTCATCATCGCCGGCGTCGGATAGCTTTTGATGACGCCACTGCTGCTCCAGACGATCGCAAACTCGTAATACGTCCCCTCGACATAGGTGCCTTCCGGAGCTTCTGGAATGGTGAGTGGAATATAAGCACTGTATCCCGGGCCGACGTATGGATTGGGGTAGGCCCAGGCGATTGCCCAGTAGAGCGGCATCAGGTTCTGGTAGGCCTGCAGCATCAGCCCGTTGGCCATGGCGGTGGCAGTGGAACTGTCGTAGTCCGTCGAGGAACCGCCGTTGTTGCCGGTGGGTATCGGGAGGTTACCGTTGTCGGCATACCTGTAGAAGTTCACCAGGCGTCCATGGTCGCCGGCGATGGTCGTGTAGAAGTGACTGAGGCTCTTGTTGCTCGCTTCGAAGGAGTCAGCGACCTGATCCCAGTACTGGCTGATGGTGATCGAACTGGACGTCCCGCCGAGGGTGTTGGTGATCACACGAATGACATCGGTCACGGCAACCGCCGCCAGGTTGGCCCAGGCAGCAGTGGTTCCGGAGAAGAACCATACCAGCGAATAACCGAGGTCCTTGAGCAACTGGCCGAAGTCCAGCAGCGTACTGTCGTCGGTCTTGGCTTGCATGTTGGCGATAGCGCCGCTTATCAGGCTATTTGCCGTGCCTTGGGCTGTGTTCAGGGTTCCTTGGGTGTAGGTGTAGAGGGATTGGAGTTGTTCGACGGCGCTCATCTCCTGCCAGACGGTATAGATGATTTGGAGCCAGTCGTCAGCGGCCACGCCGGTCGGCGCCGCCGGTGCGGTTGGAGACAGGCTGTAGTTGCCGTCCGTGTCGAATTGCAACCAGTTGTCGAGCTGGTTGGCGACGGTGTTCGGGGACCAGGCGGGAGAAGCCACAGCCAGCTCACGCGGATCGAGTGGGTCATTGGAGTTCGCGCCATTGATGATATTGCCAAGCACGATGCACAGCGCCGAGTAGGCACCGTTGAAATCAGGCCAGGCGACTGCGGGCTGATCGACGATGGATTGCAGCAGGTCCATGGTCGGCTGCTGTGGCGCAAAACAGATGACAATGTCGTGGGTGAAGAGGGTGTACCACTCGCCTCCCTCGGGGTATTGGGCCGAGCAATAGCCAAAGGTAGCGGCGCCGCATACAGCACCGTAGCGCATGGCCCAACGGTTGGCGGCCACGGCGAGGACACTCATGTTCGTATCCATCAGGTTCGGGCTGTTCAAGGGTTCGAGAATGCCCGCGAGGATCTGATCCATGAGGGCGGCTCGACCAGCCTCGAACACTTGGATACCAGGGGTGTTGCTGAAAGCGAAAACACCGCGGATGGTCTGGTCACCTTCGACCGCCATTTCCCAGCTCGGGATGCCGGCCACGTAGGCGTTACCGTTGGCGTCGTTTTGCGACAGGGCATAGGCATGGGCGGCAGCGGCCCAGCGGCGCTCGTCAGGATCGCCGGTCTGGTTCGTGGTCAATGTGAGGGGCGGCTGGTTGCCATAGACACTCGCCAACGCGGCGTTGAGTTCGTCGTCGCTGGGTTGGAGCACGGTGACCTGGGTCCCCACAGGGAACAGAAATGCCCCGACGACGGGATTGCCGTTGTCATCGAAGCCCGTTTCCCATGACGGGATAGCGAAAGCATAAAGCGGGTTGCCATTGCCGTCCTGCTGGCTCAGTGCCCAACGGAGAATGCCGTTTGCCCAGTAGCGGTAATCAATGAAGGAACCGGTCAAAGGAGGATTGATTTCCGAGAGCATCTGAAGCACGTCACTTTGCAGAATATTCTGCCAGACAACGGTCACGCTGGTGCTTTCGATGCCGGCATTGACGGGCGGAACTGTGGCAAATGCAGGGGCGGTGGCGCTTTTCGTATATCCAGAGGCGTCGAGGCTGAACATGAGAGATCTCCCTATCCGCGGATAAAAGCAGCTTTTGAGTGATGCTTCGTGGCTGCGAAGCGTTGAAAGTCTAGTCCGGTATCCGTACCGTGCTAGTGGCCTGTGGCCTCTTTATTTACGAAAAATAGGATTAACAAGCCGGTTTTATTGCCCAAGACAGGCCACCCGCTTCTGCCATTCCCTGCCGTTCAGAATCTTCATTGCATCGAAGCGGGCGCCTGGCGTCTACTCTGGACAGTCAAACTGTCTTCGTGTGTCTCTTTGTGGAGCCGTGCAATGGTCAAAAGCTGGAATGGTCAGGTCGCATTGGTCAGTGGCGCTGGCAGCGAACATGGGATTGGCCTGGCTATCGCGCGACGGCTCGGGGAGGCGGGTGCAAAACTGATCATCACCGGCAGCAGTGCCCGTATCCATGATCGCGTCGCGCAACTGAGTGCGGAAGGTCATGAGGTGCAAGGACGTGCTGCGGATCTTACTCAACCGGCCCAGGTCGACGAACTGGTGACCTGGGCTGAATCGCTATGGGGGCGGATCGATATACTCGTGAACAACGCCGGCATGGCGGTTCAGGGGGAACCTGAAACGTTCGCTGAAGTGGCCACTATGAGCGTCGAGCTGTGGAACACTTCGATTGCCCGTAATCTGACCACTGCATTCCTGCTGACCCGCGCGGTGTTGCCGGGAATGCAGAATCGTCGTTACGGACGCATCGTCCAGATCAGTTCTACCACTGGCACCCGCGTCAGCAACCCCGGCGAGGCCGCGTATGCGGCGGCGAAAGCAGGGATGGTGGGCATGAACATGAGCCTGGCGCTGGAAGTCGCGCCGTACGGTATCACTGTGAACTCAGTTGCTCCTGGGTGGATCGCGACGCAGTCCAGCACGGCGGAGGAAATGAGCGCAGCGCAGTATGTTCCTGTCGGGCGTGCCGGTAGACCGGATGAGGTGGCTGCGGCGGTCGCTTTTCTGGCTTCCCCGGAGTCCAGCTACATTACGGGCGAGGTTCTGGTGGTGGATGGGGGCAACTGCCTTTCCGAGAACAAAGGCCGAGCGTGAAAAAGACGATCCTTTTTCATACGTAACTCTCTGATTGGGCCTACGAGCTAAGCGGGAACAGCCCGCTACCCATGACTGAGTAGATGAGAAATAGTGCTCCGTAGAACAGATTCGTCAGCTTCGCAGAGCGTTCTAATAATAATCCCCCCGATATTTCATGGCGGTTCAACAGGACCGCTGAATCTCTTAGTCAACTGAGTTTTTACGTTGTTGATCGGTGCAGCTCATGCATCAGCGACGTCAAGCGCAGATGATGTATCTTTTTTTTGGTATCACGGTGTAATACCATGAACAACAAGCAGCTCGGCACGCTCAGAGCCATATTCTCTAGGCCGACACCTTCAACGCTGGAGTGGGCTCGTATTGAGTCGTTGCTCAGCGCAACGGGTGCCAAGACCATCGAAGGCAGTGGATCGCGTGTACGTTTCGAATTGAACGGTGTGGTCGCAACATTCCACCGCCCCCACCCAGACAAAGAAGCAAAGCCCTACCAGGTACGTGATGCTCGGGCTTTCCTTGAACAAGCAGGAGTTATCCCGTGAACGTTATGAATTATCAAGGCTATGCCGCTCGGATTGACTACAGCGATGAAGACGGTCTCTTTGTAGGCCACATCGCTGGTATCAAGGATATCGTAGGCTTTCACGGCGAATCTGTCAGCGAGCTTCGGGCAGCGTTTGAAGAGGCGGTGACTGATTATTTGGAGACGTGTGCCAAACTGGGACGGGCACCGCAAAAGCCCTATTCTGGCAATCTCAGCCTACGCCTCGCCCCCGCGCTCCATGCAACAGTCGCCGTAAAAGCTCAGCTTGCTCACAAGAGCATCAACCAGTGGGTGGCTGATGTGCTTGATCGTGAGGCGCACGCCTGAGACAGGCTACGGCATCAGTCCTGACTCATCGCGCTCAGCCATGGCGTAATCGTAAATTCAAGACCAAAAAAACCGGCCACTCAGTGCCGGTTTTTTATATCCCTCGTCAAAACCACCATGACGCGAGACCAGAATTCGATTGGAGCGGGTGAAGGGAATCGAACCCTCGTTATCAGCTTGGGAAGCTGGAGTAATGCCATTATACGACACCCGCTCAGAGCGGCTGACTTTGTACCAGATGTGGGCGCGGATTTGAAGTTTTTCTTTGCCTGCGGCGAGGTTCCCGGGCAACCCAAGCCTCAAACCAGAGCGGTCATTCGCGGGCAAGCCCCGTTGTCGAGGGGACGGAGCTTGCTCGCGAGGACGCGGTTTCAGATTGCCAGTGCATGGTAGCCCTGCATCTGGCTGTAACGCGGTCGACTTTCGTGGTGGCCCGGCTTGAGGAAGCCGAGCAACGCGTTACGGCTGTCCCGGAAGGCGGCCTTGTGTTCCATGTCCAGGAAGTGCCCGGTGGCTTGCAGCGTGCTGAACGTACTGTGTTGCACATAGTCGGCGAACAGCCTGGCGTCGGCGGCCGAGGTGTATTCGTCCCATTCACCGTTGAGGAACAGCACCGGTACGTTGATTTTTTTTGCGGCCGTTGCATAGCAGCGCAGGTCGCTCTGGAGCACTTCGCTGATGTGGAAATGCATCTGTCCATATTCATGCTCGGCCAGATTGCTGACATGGCGATGGTTGAAGCGCTTGAACAGCGGTGGCAGGTGTTTGCCGATGGTGCTGTTGACCAGATGCCCCACCCGGTCGCCGTCCAGGCTGCTCAGGTAATCGACGCCACGTTCGAGGTAGTCGCGCATGGGGGCATTGAGAACCGGTGAAAATGAGCTGATCACTGCTTTTTCGATGCGCCGTGGGCGATGGGACAATGCGGTCAACGTGGCGGCGCCGCCCCATGAGAATGACAACACGTGTTCGGCGGCGAAATGATCGATCAGTTCCAGCAGGATCTGGCCCTCGACCTCCTTCGTCAGCATCTTCTCGTGCCGGTTGTGGGGCTTGGACTTGCCTGCGTACGGTTGGTCGTACAGTACGACGTTGAATTGCGGATGAAGGTTCTTGACGGTCTGTGCAAACGACGCGGTAGTGGCCAGCGAGCCGTTGACCAGAATGATGGTCTTTTGTGCGGCGTCTGCGCGATAGAACTCCGTGTAAACCCGATACTGACCCTGTATATCCAGCACAGCGATTTCTGGCCTCATGTCATAGACTCCTGGCAAGCGGGTATGCGCGCAATGAGATTGCACGGGCAATGTGACAGGTAGGCATTCGCCTGGAAGATAAGGCCCAAGTCGATCCCAAGGAAGCGGTCGACGGGTGTTGTTATTTGGCGGGCAGTCTGTCGGCGGGCAAGGCGCAACCAGAGGGTTGCGGCCGACAAAAAGTTTCTTAGAGGTATGGGGTGACTCATCGGTCACATTTCGGCCGACGGTTTGATTCAAGCAGGGGGACGGCCGTTGCGCAAGTGTCCTTTTGAAAATTGTTCGACGCTTCTGCCCGACGGTCGTCTGATCAGATCAGGCAGACCTCTGCCGGGGTCAAGGCGCGGTAATGGCCCGGCTCGAGATCGGCGTCCAGCGAAAGCGGCCCCATGCGTTCGCGATGCAGGCGCAGCACTTTGTTGTCGAAGTGGCCGAACATGCGTTTGACCTGGTGATAGCGTCCTTCAACGATGCTCAGCCGCGCCGACTTCGGGCCCAGCAGTGTCAACTCCGCAGGCTGGGTGGTGAGGTCTTCGAAGGCAAAGTACAGGCCTCGGGCGAAGGTGATGGCGTACTCGGCAGTGATGGTCTGCTCGGTCTCGACGTAGTAGACCTTTGGCAGCTTCGTTTGCGGCTGGGTCAGGCGTCGCGACCAGTTGCCGTCATTGGTGATCAGCATCAGCCCGGTGGTGTTGAAATCCAGACGTCCGGCGATGTGCAGGTCGTCCTTGTCCGGTTCGTCCAGCCAATCGAGTACGGTGGGGTGCTGCGGATCGCGCGTGGCACTGACGCAGCCGGCAGGTTTATGCAACATGAAATACCGCGCCGGTCGGCCTGCCTGCAACAGTTCGTCGTCGACTTCGACACGGCTGAACTCACGGACCTGGGCGTGCGGGTCGCTGATCACCAGGCCGTCGATTCGCACCCGGCGCGTCACCAACAACAACCGGACCTGTTGGCGATTGAAGCGCGGCAGATTGCTGAGGAAACGGTCGACACGCATGGGTATTCAGGCATAGGAGCGGAGGTGGGGATCTTACGCGATCGGTGGCTGTCTGGCGCGCAATTGGCTTTCGACCTGGGCGCAGCGCGGGCACAGGCAGGATTGTTCGCGCAGCTCGACCGGCAATGCCTCGAGCACAGCCGGGTCGATACTCACGCCGTAGCACCAGCAGGTTCGGTCGGCTGTTTTCGGGTTGGCCAGGGTGCAGTCGTTGGCGCTGCCGCAGGCAGGGCACAGGTCGGGTTTATTCATAACTGGAGTGGGGCATCTCAACGCAGGTTCGGTTGCTTCCGGTCTGTCGGGCACGTTGCAGTGCATGATCGGTCCGCGACAGCAGGCTGTGCAAGGCGTCGTTGTCTTGCAAGGTGGTGAGGCCGATGCTGACGGTTGCCAACAGTTGTTTGCCACTGCAGAAATAGCGCTGCTTCTCGATGTGCTGACGAATTTTCTCGGCGATTTTCAGACCTGTCTGTCCGTCGGTGTCCTTGAGCAGGACGACAAAGGCGTCGGTGCTCCAGCGACACACGATGTCCGAATGCCGCAGGCTATCGCTCAGGTCGCGGGCAAATCCGCTCAGCAGCTGGTCGCTGACGATGTGACCATGGGTGGTGTCCAGTCGCTTGAAATCGTCCAGCTCCACCAGCAGCGCCGTCAAGGGTTTGGGCTCGCGCTGGGCTTCGTGCAGGGCTTGCACGGCCAGCAGGTCGAAGCCACGACGGTTCGGCAATTCGGTCAGGCTGTCGAGCGTTGCCTGGGCGTCGATGCGGCGTTGATAACCCCCGATGATCCGGCACAGCACCGCCAACACCACCAGCGTGACCAGCAGGCCGATCACGAGGTTCAGGTACAGGACCTTGATCTGGTGGTCACGGATCGAGGTGTGGGCGACGTAATAGCCCAGCAGCGAAATCACCAGAAAACTCGTACCCAACAGTACCGCCAGTGTCAGGAGCGGTTTGCGTTGGGAATACAACGGCGAACGAGGCGACATGGCGATTCCCTGAGCGGCGATCGGATGGATTCAGTTTAGTGGCTTGTAGGAAATGGCAATGGGATTTGTAGAGGGGCGGTCTGTGGCGAGGAAGGGGGCAAGGTCTGGAAAACAGGCAAAAAGCTACATGTTTCAACTTATTGCCAAATCGCACCAGATTCCGTTTTCGTTGTCAGATTAGTCGACAGTTACCGAAAGGTGGCTGCCGCCCATCAGCGTCGCTGATGTGGCTCATTCGCGGTCCAGGAGGCCGCCATGTATCGACGATTGCTGCTCATTGCGTTTCTCGGTTTGACTCTTTCGGCATGCGTGCCTTACTACGACGGAGACTCGAGCTATTACCGTTCGGAGGTCTATACCTCACCGGCGCCGGTCTATTACGGCGGTGGGAGTTACTACTCGGGGCCGCGCTACTATTCGGCACCCAGGTATTACCAATCGGCGCCGCGCTATTATTCGCCGCGCTACTATCAACCCGGCCCTCGCTATTATTATTCACCACCGCGAGCGGCCTATCGGTCTTATCCGAGTCGGGGCGGCTGGGACGGCCGTTACCGGGGTGGTTGGGATGATAATCGGCGTGGCGGGCATGATCGGCGTGGTCGGGGCGATCATGATGGACGGGGCAATCACCGCTGATCTCCAGATTATTGAAAGCGGCGCATCGAGCGCCGCTTTTTTTCGCCTGTAGCAAAACCTGTGTGAGCGAGCCTGCTTGCGAAAGCGTCGGGTCAGTGCCGTCAAGGTTGGCTGACACACCGCTATCGCGAGCAGGCTCGGTCCCACACGGTTTCATTCACTCATTAGCCAGATCCGCCAGCGGATGCCGTCCTTCCCAGGCTTTGTGAAAGTGCGCCTCCACTGCCGCTTCCGGCACATGGTTGATGTCCGGCCAGTGCCAGCGGGGTTTCTGGTCCTTGTCGATCAACCGGGCCCGCACCCCTTCGCTGAATTCAGGATGCCGGCAGCAGTTGAGACTCAATGTGTATTCCATGCGAAACACGCTGGCCAAGGACAAATGCCGAGCCCGGGCGATCTGTTCCCAGACCAGATGGGCGGTCAACGGGGAGCCTTCGGTCATGGTCCTGGCAGCCTTGGCAATCAGCGGGTCCGGATGCTCCACCAGCAAGCTGAGGGCCTTCCAGGCGCAGCGCACGTCGCTGACATCCAACCATTCGTCGATTTGTTGCCGACGTGGCAACCACTGGGCTTCGGGTAACTGCTCGGACGCTTCGCGCGCCAAGGCCTTGAGCAGGCTGTTGAGTTGCATGTCGGTCTGTTCCTGCCAGTTGAGCTGCAGCAGGCCTTCGATCAGATCGTCCTGTTGTTCGTCCAGTAAGAATCGGTCGGCCAGGCCCAGGTCGATGGCGTCCCGGGCGTTCATGTGGGCGCCGGTCAGGCCGAGAAACAGCCCGAGCTTGCCCGGCAGGCGCGACAGGAACCAACTGGCGCCGACATCCGGGTACAGGCCGATGCTGATTTCCGGCATCGCCAGGCGACTGCTTGGTGTGACGATCCGGGTGCTGGCGCCCTGCAACAGGCCCATGCCGCCGCCGAGCACGTAGCCGTGGCCCCAGCACACCAAGGGCTTGGGATAGGTGTGCAAGTTGAAGTCCAGGCGATATTCCGCCGCGAAGAATTGCGCCGCCATCGGCGGCACTTCGCCGGGATGGGCACGACAGGCTTCCACCAGGCTGCGTACTTCGCCCCCTGCGCAGAAGGCCTTGGCGCCGTTGCCGCGCAGTAATACACAAACGAT
Organism: Pseudomonas sp. SJZ074; assembly: GCF_007828215.1. Taxonomy (GTDB): domain Bacteria; phylum Pseudomonadota; class Gammaproteobacteria; order Pseudomonadales; family Pseudomonadaceae; genus Aquipseudomonas. Next base: position 44,092 of record NZ_VIUE01000009.1, read on the forward strand.
CTGTGGTTCCCGGGCCCAGACATCGAGACGATCGCGCAAGGCGTTGATCATCGGCAAGGACAGGGCGTTCAAGGATTTTTCGGCGTCCAGGGTAGCGATGCCGATACGGGCCCCCGTGATGCCCGTGAGCTCTTCGAAGTGCAGATTCATCGTGACCTCGATCAGAAATTGAATGTTCAGTATGAACGCTGCGTGGGAAAGTGCCGGTTCTGCGTCAGATCAATTGACAAGCCATGTAGGCTTTCCTAGGGTGCGCCCATTGTTTTTTACCGGATGCAACCATGACTGCTGACGACCGTATCAAACTCGAACCGAGCTGGAAGCAGGCACTGCGTGCCGAGTTCGACCAACCCTACATGGCGGAGTTGCGTGAGTTCCTACGCAGTGAATACGCTGCTGGCAAGGAGATCTATCCGCCGGCTCCACTGATTTTCAATGCCCTCAATTCCACGCCGCTGGATAAGGTCAAGGTGGTGATTCTCGGCCAGGACCCTTACCACGGTCCAGGCCAGGCCCATGGCTTGTGCTTCTCGGTACAGCCGGGTGTGCCGACACCGCCGTCCCTGGTGAACATCTACAAGGAACTGAAGCGCGACCTGAACATCGACATTCCGAATCACGGCTACCTGCAAAGCTGGGCCGACCAGGGCGTGTTGCTGCTCAACACGACCCTGACCGTGGAGCGCGCCAATGCCAACGCCCACGCCAAAAAAGGCTGGCAACACTTTACCGACAGGATCATTGAAGTCGTCAGCGAACACCAGCCGCACTTGGTGTTCCTGTTGTGGGGCGCCCATGCCCAGAGCAAGCAGACGCTGATCGATGCCACCAAGCATTTGGTGCTGACTTCGGTCCATCCGTCACCGCTGTCGGCCCACCGAGGTTTCATCGGCTGCGGCCATTTCAGCCGGACCAACAAGTTTCTCCAACAACATGGCGAGGCGCCGATCGATTGGCGGTTGCCGCCGGTTTAAGTGTTCGGCAATGCGGGCCTCATCGCGAGCAAGCCCACTCCCACAGGGTTATCAGGCCGAACCGGGCCTGCGCATCCAATACCTGAACAATGGCTCCGCCAGAAACAACACGAACAACAGCCGCATCACCTGCAACGCTGTCACCAATGGCACCGACAGTTGCAGCGTCTCCGCTGTCAGGCTCATTTCCGCGATGCCGCCGGGCATCATGCCGAGGGTCAGTGAACGCAGGTCCAGATGGGTCAGCGTGCTCAGGCCCAGGGCCGCAAGAGTGGCGATCAGCATCGTCAACACGGTGCCGATCAAGGTGCGCCCCATGAATGAGGGCGCCCGGCGAAAGAACTGCCGGTTGAAGTGACAACCCAACCCGCTGCCGATCAGCCACTGGCCAATCTGGCTGCCGCCGTTGGGCAGGCCGATGTGCAGGTCCCAGCCGATGCTGACCGCCGCACTCACCAGCAGCGGCCCGAACAGCCACGGGTTGGGTTGACGCAGGCGTTCCCAGATCCAGGCGAGCAGGGCGCCCGCCGGGAACAACAGCGCCAGCCACAGCCAGTCCACGGTGGTGGCGTGCTGCACTGGTGCGCCTTCGCCCAACAGGTATTTGAAGGCAGCAGGCACGCACAACACCACCACCAAGACTCGCAAGCTCTGGCCCGCGGCGACGCGGCTCAGGTCCGCGCCATTGCGCGAGCCAAGGTTGACCATTTCACCGGAACCGCCCGGCATGCTGGAGAAAAACGCGGTGGCGCGGTCTTCGCCGGTGCGGCGCATCAGCCACACACTCACCACGCTGGACACGCTGGTGATCAGCGCGCCGAAGAAGATCAGGCCGAAGTGGCCCAACACCTGTTCCATCACCTGTGGGGTGAAATGCAGGCCGATGCCGATGCCCACCACCCATTGGCCGCATTTACGGCCACCGGGGATTTCCATCAACTGCCATGGCGTCAGGCAGCGCACCAGGATGATCGCCAGCAACGAGCCGACCATCCAGGGCAAAGGCCAGCCGATCAGGCTGGCCAGATAACCGCCGGCCAGGCCGACCAGCGGTGTTCCCCACCATTGTCTGAAGGTCGTTTCAGACATTGGCCACGGCACGTCGTTGGGCGCTGCGACGACGCCAGATCCGCAGCAGTGGCATGAACAGCATGATCGCTGTCAGGATCCAGCAGCCGAAGGTGATCGGGCTCGACCAGAGGATTTCCAATGCACCGTTGGAAATCGACAGCGCGCGCCGCAGGTTCTGTTCCATCAGACCGCCAAGGATGAACCCCAGCAGGACCGGCGACAGCGGGAAGTCCAGCTTGCGCAGGATGTAGCCGAAGATGCCGATGCCAGTCATCAGGAACAGGTCGAACGTGGTGGCGTGCACCGCGTAGACACCGATGCCGGTGATGATGGCGATGACCGGCACCAGTGCCCAGTTCGGTACCGCCAGGATACGGGTAAACACGCGGATCATCGGGATGTTGAGGATCACCAGCATGATGTTGGCAACGAACAACGACGCGATCAGGCCCCAGACGATGTCCGGTTGTTGTTGGAACAACAGTGGGCCGGGGGTGATGTTGTACAGCGACAGCGCGCCGATCATGACCGCCGTGGTGCCCGAGCCGGGAACGCCGAGGGTCAGCATCGGTACCAGCGCACCGCAGGCCGCGCCGCCGATGGCGGTTTCCGGGGCTGCGAGGCCGCGCTTGTCGCCTTGGCCGAAAGTGCCGCTGGCACCGGCGATGCGTTTTTCGGTCATGTAGGCCACGGCACTGGCCAGTGTTGCACCGGCACCAGGCAACACGCCCATGATGAAACCAAGCACGCCGCAACGCAGGTTCACGATGAATACCGACGCGGCTTCCTTGAAGTTGAACATCATCCGCCCGGTGGCGGTCACCGCTTCCTGGCCGCGATGGGTTTTTTCCAGCATCAACAGGATTTCGCTGACGGAGAACAGACCCAGTACCAGCACGACGAACTGGATACCGTCGGCCAGGTGAACGCTGTCACCGGTGAAGCGGTACACGCCGCTGTTGGCGTCGATCCCGACAGAGGACAGGAACAGACCGATCAACGCCGCGATAAACGTCTTGAGCGGGCGGTCGCCAGCCATGCCGCCGAGGCAGACAATGGCGAACACCATCAGGACGAAATATTCCGCCGGCCCGAAGGCAATCGCCCATTTGGCCAGTAGTGGGGCGAACAGCACCATGCCGCAGGTGGCAATGAACGCTCCGATGAACGAACTCCACGCCGACAGCGACAACGCCACGCCGGCCAGGCCCTGGCGGGCCATCGGGTAGCCGTCGAGGGTGGTCATCACGGTGGAGGCTTCCCCCGGGATGTTGAGCAGGATCGAGCTGATGCGCCCGCCATATTCACAACCCAGGTACACCGCCGCCAGCAGGATCAGCGCCGACTCCGGTGGCAGGCCGAGGGCAAACGCAATCGGGATCAGCAGGGCCACGCCGTTGATCGGGCCCAGGCCGGGCAGCAGGCCGACCACGGTGCCGATCAGGGTGCCGGTCAGCGCAGTGACGAGGTTATAAGGCGTCAGCGCGACACCGAAACCCTGGCCGAGATAATTCAGGGTATCCATATCAATTCTCCAGGACGTCGAGCAGGCCCAGGGGCAGCGGCACGTCCATCAGCTTGTCGAACAACAGATAAAGACCGATGGCCATCAGGCTGATGATCACCACGCTCGGTACCCAGCGGCCGCCATACAGGCGGGCCATCGGCACCCCGATCAGGATGCTGGAGAGGATGAAGCCCAGAGGCTCGAAGGTTCCGGCAAATACCAGCAACAGCACGACGCAGATGCCGATTTTCTGCAGGGTTTCACGGTCCAGTTGCGGGTCGTCTTCGCTGTGCACGATGGGGGCAGGGCGGAACACCATGTACAGCAGCGCCAGGCCCATCAGTCCCAGCATGAGCAAGGGGAAGGCACGTGGGCCGACCGGTTCGTAGGAAAAAGCGGCCTGGTACGGCCAAGCCATCAATGCCAGGCCGATACAGACCAGTAACAGCACCGCGGCAAAAATACGCTGGAGGGTGAGCATGACTAACTCCTGGGCAGCGCCGGGGGAACCGACGCCGCCGCGAGAACAGAGACGGTTACTGGATCAGGCCGAACTCTTTGGCCAGCACCTTGTAATCAGCTACTTGTTTCTTCACGTAGGTGTCCAGTTCCGGGCCGGTCATGGCGAACGGGAACAGTTCGCGCTGGTCACGCAACTTGGCGAACTCTTCGGAAGCCAGCAGCTTGTCGAACGCGTCTTTCCACCAGGCATAGTCTTCATCGCTCACCTTCGGCCCGAGGTAGAAGCCGCGCACCACTGGCCACAGGATGTCGTAGCCTTGCTCGCGAGCGGTGGGAATGTCCTTCATTTCCGGCTCGTCCAGGCGCTTCTCTGCGAACACCGCCAACAGGCGCATGTCACCGCTCAGGATGTGAGGCATGGAGTCGGAAATGTCCGTACTGCCCACCTGGATGTGACCGCCCAGCAGGGCAGTGGCGATCTCACCGCCGCCTTCGAGTGCCACGTAGCGCAATTTGCGCGGATCGATACCCGCGGCCTTGGCGATCAGGGCGGTTTGCATCCAGTCCTGGCTGCCGACGGTGCCGCCGGAACCGATGACGACGGATCCCGGATCTTTCTTCAGGGCTTGTACCAGATCGTCGAGGTTCTTGTAGGGGGAATCACTTTTCACAGCGATGGCACCATAGCTGGTACCCACGGCTGCCAGCCAGCGCACATTGGTTTCGTCGAAACGACCGAATTTGCCTTGTGCCAGGTTCAGCAATGAACCGCTGGACCAAGCCACCAACGTGCCGGCGTCTGCCGGGCGTTGCGCGACCACGGCGTTGTAGGCCACTGCACCGACACCGCCCGGCATGTAGGTGACACGCATCGGTTTGGTCAATAGCTTTTGGTTTACCAGCGCGCTTTGTGCCAGCTTGCAGGTCAGGTCAAAACCACCGCCGGGCGCTGCGGGGGCGATGCACTCCGGGCGCTTCGGCTCGGCGAGCAACTGTCCGGTGAACATCAGGCATCCGACGGCCAGGGCTACTTTACGCAGTGATAGGTTCATTCTCTTCTCCACAGGAGTTGTTATTGTGTGTTGCGGTCTTTGCGCTGCCGAACCCTCTGGATCGGGCAACAGGTTCATCGCAGGAACTTGAATCTATAGCTGACCCACCGGCACATGTCCGGGTATTCGCTGGCGGCACAGGCCACGAGGAGGCTGGTTGGGGCGGGAAAAGCGAGCAGGCATCGGCGCCTGGGGCTGCATGGACAGCATGGGGATACTCCGCTTTATTGTTCTTATGTGAAAACGCATCGGGGCGTTTCTCGTTCGCGATTGTGTTTGGCGATCGGCAGTCGAAACTGTCCGTGGGAGGACTCTAATCGCCCAACCTTTCGCTAACCTTTCAAAAGCTTTCAGGATGTTTTTTGGCTTCACAGCAGCGGACGCGGCTGTAAACTCCGCGCCAGTGAATGGCGTCGACCGTTCCTGAATCGAGGAAAAAACATGCGTGTTCTGCTCGTCGAAGATCATCTGCAGCTTGCCGAAAGCGTCGCCCAGGCGCTCAAAAGCACCGGTTTGACTGTGGATGTGTTGCACGACGGGGTGGCTGCCGACCTGGCGCTGAGCAGCGAGGAATACGCTGTGGCGGTACTCGATGTCGGGCTGCCGCGCATGGACGGCTTTGAAGTACTGGCACGCCTGCGGGCCCGGGGCAAGACGTTGCCGGTGCTGATGCTGACGGCTCGCAGCGACGTCAAGGACCGGGTGCATGGCCTCAACCTCGGCGCCGACGATTACCTGGCCAAACCCTTCGAACTCACCGAACTCGAGGCGCGGGTCAAGGCGCTGTTGCGGCGTAGCGTATTGGGCGGAGAACGCCAGCAACGCTGTGGCGGACTGGTCTATGACCTGGACACCCGGCGTTTTACCCTCGATGACGAACTGTTGACCCTGACGTCCCGCGAGCAAGCCGTGCTGGAGGCATTGATCGCGCGGCCGGGGCGTGTGATGAGCAAGGAACAACTCGCCGCCCAGGTGTTTGGCCTGGACGAAGAAGCCAGTCCCGACGCGATTGAAATCTACGTCCACCGCCTGCGTAAGAAACTCGATGGGCATGCCGTGGCGATCGTGACGTTCAGGGGCTTGGGTTATCTGTTGGAAAACCGCGATGCATAAACCCGACAGCCTGCGTTGGCGACTGCTGCGCAACCTGGCGCTGTTGCTGGTGGTGTTGATGCTGGCCAGCGGTCTGAGCGCCTACTGGAACGGTCGTGAAGCCGCGGACACGGCCTATGACCGGACCTTGCTGGCCTCGGCCCGGACCATTGCCGCGGGCCTTTCGCAACGCGACGGCAGCCTCAGCGCGGATGTGCCCTACGTGGCCCTGGACACCTTCGCCTACGACAGCGCCGGGCGCATCTATTACCAGGTCAACGATATCAACAAGAAGTTGATCTCCGGCTATGAAAACCTCCCAGGTCCGCCACCCGGCACGCCACGCACGGACGACTACCCGGCCCTGGCGCGCTTCTACAACGCCCGTTATCAAGGCCAGAACGTGCGGGTGGTGAGCCTGCTCAAGGCCGTCAGCGAGCCGAACATGAACGGCATGGCGGAAATCCGTGTGGCGGAAACCGAAGAGGCCCGCGTCAGCATGGCCCGCGGCCTGATGGCCGACACGCTGTTGCGCCTGGGCATGCTGGCCGTGGGCGCCCTGTTGTTGGTGTGGTTCGCGGTCAGCGCGGCGTTGCGCCCGTTGGAGCGCTTGCGTACGGCGGTGGAAGAGCGCCAGTCGGACGATCTGCGGCCGTTGCCGCTGGTGGAGGTGCAGCACGAGTTATGGCCACTGGTACGGGCCCTCAACCACTTTACCGAGCGTTTGCGCGGGCAGTTCGAGCGTCAGGCGCAGTTCATCGCCGACGCCGCCCATGAACTGCGCACGCCCCTGGCTGCGCTCAAGGCACGACTTGAACTGGGGCTGCGGGCCAGTGAGCCGGCGACCTGGCGGGAAACCCTGGAAACCGCGGCCCAGGGCACCGATCGGCTGACGCATCTGGCCAACCAGTTGTTGTCCATGGCACGGGTGGAAAACGGTGCGCGGGCCATTGCCGAAGGGGGGGCGCAGTTACTGGATCTCAGTCAGTTGGCCCGTGAGCTGGGCATGGCCATGGCGCCGCTGGCGCATGCACGGGGCGTGGCATTGGCCCTGGAAGCCGATGAGCCGGTGTGGCTGCGCGGTGAACCGACCTTGTTGAACGAGTTGTTGAGCAATCTGGTGGACAATGCCCTGGCCCATACGCCCTCGGGCGGCAACGTGATTCTGCGGGTCGCCGCGCCGGCGGTGCTGGAGGTCGAGGACGATGGCCCTGGCATTCCATTGCACGAGCGCGACCGTGTGTTCGAGCGCTTCTACCGGCGCAACCAGCAGGTCGCCGGCTCTGGTCTGGGCCTGGCTATCGTCGGAGAAATCTGCCGCGCCCACTTGGCCCAGATCAGCCTGCATGACGGGCTGGAGGGTGGGTTGAAGGTGCGGGTGAGTTTTATCCCAGGCTAATCCAGGCTGTGCCCCTCGCCACAAGGGGGCGCCTATCTCTAATAAAACATCGACCGCGCTTCTTCGAGATGCGCGCATCGTTCCTTGTCGCTCGGGTCGATGCCCAGCTTCTGGAATGACGGCACCTTGAACGCGTCGATCCGGCCGAGGGGATGATCGGTGTCCTTGTAACAGTACAGCGCAGCGACCTGCACCAGGTCGACGTAGTCGAGTTGTCGGGATTCCCGGGCGAAATCCAGGTAAAGGCCCGGCAGCTTCACCAGCCTCTCCGGAAACTCCCAGACGCTGAGTAGCTTGTCTCCCAGCACGGGATGAATCGTTTCGATGACATGGTTGAGGCTGACCGGGTCTGACAGCAGTTCATTATGGTCTTCAGCGTAAGTCAGGATCGGCAATACGCCGATCTGGTGCACCAACCCTCCCAGCGCGGCCTGATCGGGCTTGAGCTGTGTATAAGTGCGGCACAACGCATAGCTGACGCCGGCGATCTCCAGGCTTCTACGCCAGACATCGCGCATCTTCCGTTCCACCACCTCGGAGCGGGCATGGAAGATCTGCTCCATGACCAGGCCGATGGCCAGGTTGCTGCTGTAATTCACGCCCAGCCGGGTAATGGCCGTGTGCAGGTCGGTGACTTCCTGGGTGGCGCGCAGTAATGGGCTGTTGACCACTTTTATCAGGCGTGCCGAAAGTGCCGTATCGCGACCGATCACCTTGCTCAGGTCACTGACGCTGATTTCCGGGTCTTCGGCGGCCCGGCGAATCTGCAGGGCCACTTCCGGTAATGTCGGCAGAACCAGGTCATCGTTATCGATGGCCTCTACCAAGTCCCGTTGGACCTTATCCGCCAAATCGCTCATTTCGATTCTCTAGGTATTGCGACAAATGCTGCGATCAGCGCTGGATTTCGCGGTCGCGGTCCAGTTCGTAAGGCAGGTCCAGCAAATTCAGTATCGGGCCTTCCAGGCTGCCGAGGTGCATATTGCCCTCTTCTGCTGCTTCGGCCTGCAACACCGCCAGCAGTTCAATGTTTCGCTCGGCTTGCGCTGCGATCACGACCTCGCCGATGGCGCTGCCGTGAGCGGGAGAGAACAAGGCGGTGCCAGGTTCCGGCAGTTCGCCAGCGTCCAACTGCAGGCGATACAGGCGTCGCTTGAGCTTGCCCAGGTACTGCATGCGGGCAACGATTTCCTGGCCGGTGTAGCAGCCTTTCTTGAAGCTTACGCCGCCGACGGCCTGCAGGTTGAGCATCTGCGGAATGAACAGCTCGCGGGTGGCAGGCATGACCTGGCCGATGCCGGCGCGGATCTGGCCCAGCAACCACGAGTTCAGGTCTGCCTCGGTCAAGGTTGCGCGCAGCTGGGTTTTCAGCACGTCGGCCTGTTCGGCAGGCGCCCACAGCTCGACGCGGCCGGGAGACACGCGGATGGCGATCAAGGATTCGTGGCGCGCCACGTTGTCGACGTCGGCCGGCGGGGCGAGGCCCAGTTGAGCCAGCACCGCGTCGGCGTTCTCCAGGCCGAAGCGAACCCAGGCTGCGCTTTCGTCGGTGAGCTTGGATTTCGAGAACACGGCGTATTTCTTCAGGTCCGCCAATTGCGGCTCGAGCAATTCGGTGGCCATTGCCATCAGCACGCCGTCGCCTTCGAGCAGGATCCGAAAGCTCGATTGCATCCGGCCCTTTTGGGTGCAACGGGCGCCGAGGCTGGCCCGGTTGTCGCTCAGGTAGTTGAGGTTGCAGGTCAATTGGCCCTGCAGGAATTTGCCGGCGTCCACGCCGCGGACCGCAAGAACGCCTTCGTGGGACAGGGTGCAGAAAAAAGCGGAATCAGCCATGAGTCATCGCAGGATAAAAAGTCTGGTAGACATCATAAGGGCGTGCCCTTGAAATGGGTAGTTCACAAAGGATCGATGGCGACTGACCAAAGCTGCCTGTTTCACCGCGGCGGGGCCTGTATACTTGCGCTCTATTTGAGGAGCGCTCCATGGTCGAAGATGTAGAACTGAATCGCCTTTACTGGCACAGCCGCCGCGGCATGCTTGAACTGGATGTCCTGCTGGTGCCATTCGTAAAAGAGGTCTATCCCCACCTTAATGACGTGGACCGCGCCTGCTATGTCCGCCTCCTCGAATGTGAAGACCAGGACATGTTCGGCTGGTTCATGGAGCGCAGCGAATCCGAAGATCCGGAGCTGCAGCGCATGGTCCGGATGATCCTGGACCGTGTCCAACCGAAGTAATCGCTTCGAATGCCGCTGGCAGGCCTCCGGGCAACTGCTGGCGGCCTACATGCTGGCCCAGCTCTTCGCGCTGGGCTCGTTGTTCCTGATGTCTGTCCCGTCGGGGTTTGCACTGCTTGGCGTTGTGCTGTGCCTGGCTCACGGTATCTGGACGGTACCGCGACAGTTGTTATTGACTCACCGCCAGGCATTCTGCGGCTTGCGTTGGGACGTTGATGGCTGGCAGCTCTGGAGCAAGGCCCATGGCTGGCAGGCGGTGCAGCTACGCCCCGACAGCCTGGCGCTGCCATTGATCGTGATACTGCGCTTTCGCTTGAAGGGCGAGCGGCGGATCCGCTCGCTGTGTGTGCCCCGCGACGCGCTGGCGCCCGATCTCCATCGGCGCCTGCGGGTGCGGCTCAGGTTCAGTCGGCGTAGGTGGGCGGCACCAGGATAGTGTCCAATGCCTCGGGCAGCAGGTTCGGATAATCGAGGGTGTAATGCAGGCCTCGGCTTTCCTTGCGCTCCATGGCTGAGCGAATCATCAGCTCGGCCACCTGGGCCAGGTTGCGCAGTTCGATCAGGTCGCGGCTGACCTTGTAGTTACTGTAGAACTCGTCGATCTCATCCAGCAGCAACCGCACCCGATGCTGGGCCCTTTGCAGGCGCTTGTTGGTGCGCACGATACCCACGTAGTCCCACATGAACCGCCGCAGTTCATCCCAGTTGTGCGCAATGATCACGTCTTCGTCCGAATCGGTGACCTGGCTGGCATCCCATGAGGGCAGGGCGGCCGGGATGGCAATCTGTGGCAACTGTTCGAGGATGTCCACAGCGGCCGAGCGGGCATAGACAAAGCACTCCAGCAGCGAGTTGCTGGCCATGCGGTTGGCGCCATGCAGGCCCGTGAAGCTGGTTTCGCCAATGGCGTACAGGCCCGGTACGTCGGTACGGCCGTGCTGGTCGACCATTACGCCGCCGCAGGTGTAATGCGCAGCCGGCACCACCGGGATCGGTTGTTTGGTGATGTCGATGGAAAATTCCAGGCAGCGCTCGTACACCGTCGGGAAATGGCTCTTGATGAACGCTTCGGGCTTGTGGCTGATGTCCAGGTAAACGCAGTCGATACCCAGGCGCTTCATTTCATGGTCGATGGCCCGGGCGACGATGTCCCGCGGTGCCAGTTCGGCGCGCGCATCGAAGCGCTGCATGAAACGCTCGCCATTGGGCAGTTTCAAGTGGGCGCCTTCGCCACGCAGGGCCTCGGTGACCAGGAAGCTCTTCGCCAGCGGGTGATAGAGGCAGGTGGGGTGGAATTGATTGAATTCCAGGTTCGCCACCCGGCAACCCGAGCGCCACGCCATGGCGATGCCGTCTCCGCAGGCACCGTCGGGGTTGCTGGTATACAGATAGACTTTGGCTGCACCACCGGACGCCAGAATCACGAAGCGTGCGCCATAGGTGTCGACTTCGCCGGTGCCACGGTTGAGGACGTAGGCGCCGAGGCAGCGGTCGCCGGCCAGGCCCAGGCGTTTTTCGGTGATCAGGTCGACGGCGACTCGCTGCTCCAGCAGCTCGATATTCGGTCGCCGCTGGGCCTGGGCCAGCAGCGTCTTGAAAATCGCCGCACCGGTGGCATCGGCGGCATGAATGATACGCCGATGGCTATGGCCGCCCTCACGGGTCAGGTGGAATTCGAACCCACCGTCTTCCGTGCCGGATTGCTCGTCGCGGGTAAAAGGCACGCCCTGGTCGATCAGCCACTGGATGGCCTCGCGGCTATGCTCGACGGTGAAGCGCACTGCTTCAGGATTGCACAGGCCGCCACCGGCATTGAGGGTGTCGTCGACATGGGACTCGATGGTGTCGGTATCGTCCAGCACGGCTGCGACGCCGCCCTGTGCCCAGAACGTCGAGCCGTTGGCCAGGTCGCCTTTGCTCAGCACTGCAATACGCAGGTGCTCCGGCAACGTCAATGCAAGGCTCAATCCGGCGGCACCGCTGCCGATTACCAGAACATCATGTTGAAACTGTTGGCTCATTCGATAGGTTTCCGCTCAAGGCGACCCGGGTCGGGGTTGGCGCAAGGCATCCGCTTCAGCGGCGTCAGGCAGCCACGCAGCCCACTAGTATATAGAGGGGTGGAACGGCACAATAGCCGGGCATTCATGGCAATGTGAAACCAACGTGACAGAAAGGCGATGCGCTTCGTCGGATCGGTTTTTTCGCCGATGGGTGACGAGGCCGCCTTTTCGAGGATAAACGCGGCTGATCTCGTCACGGTTGCCCGATGTCTGCTTTTAATGGCTGTAAATGGCGGGAACTTTTGCTGATCGCCCACGTTCAATAGACGGTTGTCTGCAAAAGGGAACAGCATCGGGTTGGTGCAAGACCTCGATTGAGAGTCTTTGCCAGCAGGCCCGGTGACAGATTATTCGCGCAGCCGGGGAATCTCGTGCTGCGTTTTTCGTGCGTGCCGGATCAGAGCACGCCGGAAACTTGCTTGAAGGGGGAGAACTTTTGCGAAAAGCCCGAGTCTATGTTTGCAAGTCCGGTCAATTAGTCATGCAAGCCTCCTTCGAGCTTATCGAGGAGTGTTCATGCTAACCCAGGAAGAGGATCAGCAGCTGGTCGAACGTGTTCAGCGCGGCGACAAGCGAGCTTTCGATCTGTTGGTGCTGAAATATCAGCACAAAATTCTCGGGTTGATCGTGCGGTTTGTGCACGACACCCATGAAGCCCAGGATGTCGCTCAGGAAGCCTTCATCAAGGCCTATCGCGCACTTGGTAATTTTCGCGGGGACAGCGCGTTTTATACGTGGCTTTACCGCATCGCCATCAACACGGCGAAAAACTATCTGGTTTCACGCGGCCGCCGGCCGCCGGATAGCGATGTCAGTTCCGAAGACGCAGAGTTCTACGATGGCGATCATGGCCTCAAGGATCTCGAATCCCCGGAGCGAGCGTTGCTGCGGGATGAGATCGAGGGCACCGTCCATCGGACCATCCAGCAACTGCCTGAAGATTTGCGTACGGCGTTAACTTTACGTGAATTCGACGGTCTGAGTTACGAGGACATTGCGAGCGTCATGCAGTGTCCGGTAGGCACCGTGCGCTCCCGGATCTTCCGCGCCCGGGAGGCCATCGATAAAGCCCTGCAACCGTTGTTGCAGGAAAACTAAAGACAGCGGCGATAGCCAAGAGAGGAACGCCATGAGTCGTGAAGCCCTGCAGGAATCGCTGTCCGCAGTGATGGATAACGAAGCGGACGAACTGGAATTACGTCGGGTATTGAATGCCTTTGACGATGTTGAAACCCGTGAGACCTGGGCTCGCTACCAGATCGCCCGGGCTGTCATGCACAAGGACCTGCTGCTTCCGCGCCTGGACATCGCTGCGGCCGTTTCTGCTGCATTGGCTGACGAAGCCGTACCGGCAAAAGCTTCCCGTAGCCCATGGCGCAGCCTGGGTCGTCTGGCAGTGGCCGCTTCGGTAACCGTTGCCGTTCTGGCCGGTGTACGTCTGTACAACCAGGATGAAATCGCCGGTGTGCAGATGGCACAGCAGTCCAACCAGCCAGGCCTGGTCGCTCCACAGGTCAAGGGCCCAGCGGTATTGGCCGGTTACAACGAAAGCTCGGAAGCCGCCGGTCCCATGGTCAACGGCGTTCTGCAGGGTCAGCCAGGCTGGCACGACCAGCGTCTGCCCAACTACCTGCGTCAGCATGCCCAACAGGCTGCCCTGAAAGGGACTGAAAGCGCATTGCCTTACGCCCGTGCGGCCAGTCTGGAAAACCGTTAAGGACAACCCTTGCGCGCCATACCTCTTTTCACGCTGCTGCTGGGTGGCTGGTGTGCCGTCCCAGCGTACGCCGATGAGGCTCAGGACTGGTTGAATCGTTTGGGCCAGGCCGAGCAACAGCAAAGCTTCCAAGGCACCTTCGTTTACGAGCGCAACGGTAGTTTTTCTACCCATAACATCTGGCATCGTGTCCAGGATGGGAAGGTGCGGGAGCGGTTGCTCCAGCAGGACGGCTCGGCGCAGGAAGTCCTGCGCATCGATGGACATACTCAATGCGTCAGTGGTGCCTTTATCCCAGGGATTGGGAATACCGAGGGCGCAGCCCGTGCGCTTGATCCGCAAAAACTCAAGAATTGGTACGACCTTGCCGTCATCGGCAAGTCGCGCGTGGCCGGGCGACCGGCTGTCATCGTTTCCCTGACGCCCAAGGACCAGCATCGCTACGGCTTTGAGCTGCATCTGGACAAAGAGACCGGCCTGCCGCTCAAGTCCCTGTTGCTTAACGACAAGGGGCAGTTGCTCGAACGTTTCCAGTTCACGCGCCTGAACATTGCCGAGCCGACGGACAGCGACCTGCAAGCCAGCGCTGAGTGCAAGGCAATCGTCCAGGACGCCAGTAAGGCTGCCGTGGCGAAAGCTACCTGGCATTCGGATTGGCTTCCCCCTGGCTTCGAGTTGACCAACAGTGCCGTGCGTAAGGACCCGGAGACCAGCGTACAGGTCAGCAGCCTGATGTACGACGATGGTCTGGCTCGTTTCTCGGTGTTCCTGGAGCCGCTGAATGGCGCGAACGTCACCGACACGCGTACCCAGCTTGGCCCGACGGCGGCCGTCTCTCGTCGCCTCACCACACCTCAGGGCGAGATGATGGTGACCGTGGTCGGTGAAATCCCGATTGGTACGGCAGAACGGATCGCGCTTTCGATGCGTTCCGATGCCACGGCGACTCAGTAACGTGCTGCCTCGGTGGTTCGGTCCTGATCGAAATGCCGAAACTTCCTGTCAGCATTTTCATTTGCAAAACTTCAGTTTTTTTTCTATTAGGTCAGAGCCGCTCGGCTCTGTCCTTGCCTGTTTTTCCGGAGCGATGAAACCGGAGTGTCTTCCCACCGGTATTTCTTGTTCCATATCGCTTAACCCTGCTCGTCGTAACGGGAGCCGTATGTCGATACCAAGCTTGAAAACCTATTTCTCCATCCTTGCCACCGTGCTGGTGCTCGGCCAGGCCGTTCCCGCCGTGGCGGACAGCTTGCCTGACTTCACCCAGCTGGTCGAAAACGCCTCGCCTGCGGTGGTGAACATCAGTACCACCCAGAAGCTGCCGGATCGCCGCGTCTCGGAGCAGCAGATGCCGGATCTGGAAGGGTTGCCGCCCATGCTGCGCGAGTTCTTCGAGCGCGGAATGCCGCAGCAACCGCGTTCGCCGGGCGGTGGTCGCCAGCGCGAAGCGCAGTCCCTGGGCTCGGGTTTCATCATTTCGCCCGACGGCTACATCCTGACCAATAACCATGTGATCGCCGATGCCGACGAAATTCTGGTGCGCCTGGCCGATCGCAGCGAGCTCAAGGCCAAGCTGATCGGTACCGACCCGCGCTCCGACGTGGCGCTGTTGAAAATCGACGGCAAGGACCTGCCGGTGCTCAAGCTCGGCAAGTCCCAGGACCTGAAGGCCGGCCAGTGGGTTGTGGCCATTGGCTCGCCATTCGGCTTCGACCACACCGTGACCCAGGGCATCGTCAGTGCGATCGGTCGCAGCCTGCCGAACGAAAACTACGTTCCGTTCATCCAGACCGACGTGCCGATCAACCCGGGCAACTCCGGTGGCCCGTTGTTCAATCTGTCCGGTGAGGTAGTGGGCATCAACTCCCAGATCTATACCCGTTCGGGCGGTTTCATGGGCGTATCCTTCGCGATTCCGATCGATGTGGCGATGGACGTGTCCAACCAGTTGAAAAGCGAAGGCAAGGTCAGTCGCGGCTGGCTGGGCGTGGTCATTCAGGAAGTGAACAAGGACCTGGCCGAGTCGTTCGGGCTGGAGAAACCGGCGGGTGCGCTGGTGGCACAGATCCAGGAAGGTGGTCCGGCTGCCAAGGGCGGCCTGCAGGTTGGTGATGTGATCCTGAAGCTCAATGACCAGCCGATCATCATGTCCGCCGACCTGCCACACCTGGTGGGTGCCCTCAAGGCCGGTGCCAAGGCCAACCTGGAGGTGATCCGCGAGGGCAAGCGCAAGAACATCGAGCTGACGGTCGGTGCCATCCCTGAAGAAGGTGCGGAGCTGGAATCGCAACCCAAGTCCGGCGTCGAGCGCAGCAGCAATCGCCTGGGTGTGGCAGTGGTCGAGCTGACGGCCGAGCAGAAAAAAGCCCTGGAATTGCAGGGTGGGGTGGTGATCAAGGAAGTGCAGGATGGTCCTGCCGCCCTCATCGGTCTGCAACCCGGTGACATCATCACGCATCTGAACAACCAGGCGATTGGCTCCACCAAGGAGTTCACCGAGATCGCCAAGGCCCTGCCGAAGAATCGCTCGGTCTCGATGCGGGTCCTGCGTCAGGGACGTGCGAGCTTCATCACCTTCAAGCTGGCCGAATGATCGGTTGGTAATGCAATGAAAAACCGCCTCGAGAGAGGCGGTTTTTTTGTGCCCGGTGAATGGGGCATCCATTGGCGGACACATGGCTGATGTGGGAGCGGGCTTGCTCGCGAAGGGGGCATCAAATCCAACATCAGTTCAAGCTGATCCACCGCATTCGCGAGCAAGCCCGCTCCCACAAGTCGGTCACCCTCAGCCCATCATGTCCTTGACCATACGCTCCTGCTCCATGAGCTCCCGCTGCCGGGCATCGATACGTGACGACAGTGGGAAGTTGGTACCGGCGCGCCGTTTGGCGAAGTCCAGTTGCTGGATGGCCTGGCGGTAGTCGCCCACCAGGGCGAAGTACTCGGCGCGGGCCTGGTGCAAGCCGATGATGTTACCCGACAGCCCGCGAGTCTCGGCCACCATGTACCAGACATCCGGATCGTCCGGACGGTTCTTGAGCAGGGTTTCCAGGGCTTTCTCGGCGTCGGCGGGGCGGTTCTGCTTGAGCAGCAGGTCGACACGCACCTGATTGAGTGGGTAATTGTCTGGGTATTGGGTCAGCATCCGATCGACGCGGGATTGAGCGTCTGCAAGCTTGTTGCTGGTGATGTCCAGGTCGACCTGGGCCAGGTTGTAGATGATTTCGTTGGGGGACTTGGCCAGCAGGGGCGCGAGGTTCTGCCGGGCTTCGTTCAACTGGCCGCCCTTGATTTGCGCAATCGCCAGGCCATAGCGGGCCACGTCGTTCTTGGGGTTTTCATCCAGTTGCGCTCGGAAGCGCTTGGCGCCCAGGCCTGGGGTTTCCTCGTAGGTCAACTGGACCCGTGCGCGAATCAGCTGGTAGCGCATGCTGTCTTCTATGCCGCCCGGCTTGGCCTGTTCAGCCCGGTTGCGGGTGTCGGCGATCCGGGACTCGGTGACCGGGTGCGTCAGCAGGAATTCCGGCGGCCTGGCGTCGAAGCGGTACTGGCGCATCAGACGCTCGAACATGGTCGGCATGGAACGTGGATCGTAGCCGGCCTTTTCCAGGTTCTGGATACCGATGCGGTCGGCTTCCTGCTCATTCTGGCGTGAGAAGCGCCGTTGTTCCTGGATGGCGGCTGCCTGGGTCCCGGCGATTGCGGCGATCCCCGCATCACCACCGCCGGCGGCGGCAATCACGATACCGGTCAACAGCGCAGCCATCATGGGTACTTGCATGCGCTGCTGGGCTTCGACGCCGCGGGCGAAGTGGCGTTGCGACAGGTGAGCCAGTTCGTGGGCCATCACCGAGGCGTATTCGCCTTCGGTCTGGGCGTTGAGAAACAGGCCGCCGTTGACCCCGACGATCCCGCCAGGTGCGGCGAAGGCGTTGAGCTGCGGGCTGTTGATCAAAATGAATTCCAGACGGCGGTCATTGACCTGGCTGGTTTCCACCAGTTTGTACACACTGGTCTCGACGTAATCCTTGAGCTGTGGATCGTTGAGTTGTTGGACCTGGCTGCGCAGCAGGGCCAGCCAGGCACGACCCAGCTGGTGTTCCTGCTCTGGCGAGACAACGGCAGAACTGGCATCGCCAAGTGACGGCAGGTCGTCAGCGAAGCCTGGTGAGGCGAGCAGGCAAGCGAGCGTCAGCAGGGTGGGGCGCAGAAATGTCATGCACGGGGCCTTAGTCGACAAAGACCCTACTGTAGCCGGACACCGGGCCCGGGACCAGATATTCTAGGCGGCTCTACGACCTGCTGCGGAGTGAATCCATGACCGATGCTGTAGCCCACGATGCCGAACTGGACGCCAGCGGCCTGAATTGTCCGTTGCCATTGCTCAAGGCCAAGCTGGAGCTCAACCGCCTGGCCAGTGGCGATGTGCTCAAGGTCATCGCCACGGATGCGGGCTCCCAGCGTGATTTCCGCACCTTCGCCCGGTTGGCCGGTCATACGCTGCTGCATGAAGAAGACGATAACGGTGTCTACCGTTACTGGCTGAAGAAAGCCTGAATAACCGATGATGTTGCTTAAGGATTTTTAATGTTCAAAGTGCTACGCGACTGGATTCAGCGCTACTTCTCCGACGAGGAAGCGGTGGTGCTGGCAGTGCTGCTATTCCTGGGGTTCACCGCTGTCCTTACCTTGGGTGGCATGCTGGCACCGGTGCTGGCGGGGATGGTGCTGGCGTACCTGATGCAAGGACTGGTGACGACGCTGGAGCGCCTGCGGTTGCCCGGCACCGTGGCGGTGGGCCTGGTGTTTGCCCTGTTCATGGGGCTGTTGGTGGTGTTCGTCGTATTGATCGTGCCACTGCTCTGGCATCAGTTGGTGACATTGTTCAACGAATTGCCAGGCATGCTCGCCAAATGGCAGTCCCTGCTGTTGCTGCTGCCCGAGCGTTATCCGCATCTGGTATCGGACGAGCAGGTGCTCCAGACCATCGAAGTGGTGCGCGGCCAGATCGGCAAGTTCGGTCAGTGGGCTCTGACATTTTCATTGTCCAGCCTGCCGCTGTTGGTGAACATCATGATTTACCTGGTGCTGGTGCCGATCCTGGTGTTTTTCTTTCTCAAGGACCGGGAAATGATCGGCCGCTGGGTTCGTGGTTACCTGCCCCGTGAGCGGGCGCTGATCACCCGGGTGGCCCAGGAGATGAATCGCCAGATCGCCAACTACATTCGCGGAAAGGTCATCGAGGTGTTCATCTGCGGTGGCGTGACCTACATCGGCTTCGTGGCCCTCGGGCTCAACTACGCCGCGTTGCTGGCGCTGCTGGTGGGAGTATCGGTGGTGGTGCCTTACGTCGGCACGGTGGTGGTGACCGTCCCGGTCGCGTTGATTGCGCTGTTCCAGTGGGGTTGGAGCGACCAGTTCATCTACCTGATGGCAGTCTACGGAATCATCCAGACGCTGGACGGCAATGTGCTGGTGCCATTGTTGTTCTCCGAAGCGGTGAACCTGCACCCGGTGGCGATCATTTGCGCGGTGCTGTTGTTTGGTGGGTTGTGGGGATTCTGGGGGGTGTTCTTTGCGATTCCCCTGGCGACGCTGTTCAAGGCGGTGCTGGATGCGTGGCCGAGCAAGGAGCCGGTGGTGGCGCCGTTGCTCTAGCTGACTTATCAGGTGAGGCTGATGGCCCCATTGCGAGCAGGCTCGCTCCCACATGGATTGTGTAGGACCCTGGAGCGAGCCTGCTCGCGATGGGGCCCGACAGGCAATAAAAAGCCTCAGGCCTTATCGAGCGCCTGCGCCGCCGCCAGTACGGCATCCACATGCCCGGGCACTTTCACCCCGCGCCATTCCTGGCGCAGCACGCCGTTCTTGTCGATCAGGAACGTGCTGCGATCCACGCCCAGGTATTCCTTGCCATAAAGCTTTTTCAGCTTGATCACATCGAACAACTGGCAGATGGCTTCGTCCTTGTCGCTGATCAGCTCGAACGGAAATTCCTGCTTGCACTTGAAGTTCTCGTGGGACTTGAGGCTGTCCCGGGAGACGCCGAACACTTCGGTGTTGGCTGCCTTGAACTGTGCGTACTGGTCACGAAAGCCTTGGCCTTCGGTGGTGCAACCCGGGGTGCTGTCCTTCGGGTAGAAGTAGATCACCACCTGCTGGCCTTTCAGGGCGGCGAGGTTGATGGTCTGCCCGCTGGTGGCGGGCGCCTGGAAATCGGTAACCGGCTGGTCGATGGCAACGGCCATGGGCGCTTCCTTACATTGGGTTTTGTGGGCGCCACGGTTCGATCAGCGCGTCCAGGTTCATCGCGTCGGCGAAGTCCAGGAACTGATCGCGCAGCCAACTGATCTGGGTGCCGGCCGGCAGGGTCACGGTAAACGTGGCGTTGAGCATGGTGCCACCGGTCTGCGGCGCCTGGTAGGTGTCGCAGGTGAGGTTCTCCAGCTCGACATGGTGGTCCATGAAGAACTGGCACAGCTCGTTGATGATGTCCGGCCGGTAGGCCGAGCTCACATAGGCCACGTATGGCAGGGCCTGCGGACGGTTTTCCAGCGCGGCGCTGCGCACCACGTTGACGGTGAAGGTGTGCTTCTTGGCCAGTACCGGCAGGCTGCCTTCCAGGCGGGCCAGGGCATCCCAGCTGCCGGAAACCTCAAGCACGAGCGCACTGCATTCGCCGTGGCGGGTCAAGCGTGAGGTCACGACGGCGCAGCGGTTTTCATGGCTGGCGCGGCACAGGACGTTGGTCAGCTCCATGGGGTTGGCGCCGAGGGCACTGATGACAAGGAATTGTTCGCGGACTGTGGGGGTGGACATGCAGCATTCCTAAAGCGATGAGCGGTCGATACCTGAGCTTCCCTGCGGGCGCCGGCCTGTGAAAACGAACGACTCAAGCCCTGCGTCTGGGATTGCGCGGCATTCCGCAACAGCGGGGAATACGCCAGAACAAACGCAGGATCGGGGCTTGTGGCGACGAAAACGGAGGCTGGGAACCGGCCTGTGAGCGTGTCGGTACCGATCAAAGTCTGAAGGGTAGCGAAAACCATCGCCAAGGGGAATGGGAGTTCGCTTGTACAAGCATCTTGGCGCCAGTACCATTACGGCTCTCTTTTTCCGGCAGGAGCGGTTTCATGATTGCGGGCAGTATGGTGGCACTGGTCACACCCATGGATGCACAAGGGCGTCTTGACTGGGCCAGCCTCAGCAAACTCGTGGACTTCCACCTTGAAAACGGCACCCATGCCATCGTTGCCGTCGGCACCACCGGCGAGTCGGCGACCCTCGATGTCAACGAGCACATCGAAGTCATCTGTGCCGTGGTCAAGCAGGTCAACGGTCGCATTCCCGTAATCGCCGGTACTGGCGCCAATTCGACCCGCGAAGCCGTCGAGCTGACCCGCAACGCCAAGGAAGCCGGTGCCGACGCCTGCCTGCTCGTCGTTCCATACTACAACCGGCCGACCCAGGAAGGCCTGTACCAGCACTTCAAGCACATTGCCGAAGCGGTCGACATCCCGCAGATCCTCTATAACGTCCCTGGCCGCACCTCCTGCGACATGCAGGCCGAGACCGTGATCCGCCTGTCTACCGTCCCGAACATCATCGGCATCAAGGAAGCCACCGGCGACCTGAAGCGTGCCAAGGCCATCCTCGATGGCGTGGACAAGGACTTCATCGTGCTGTCCGGTGACGATCCGACTGCGGTTGAGCTGATCCTGATGGGCGGCAAGGGCAACATCTCCGTCACCGCCAACGTCGCGCCGCGGGAAATGGCCGACCTGTGCGAGGCCGCGCTCAAGGGCGACGCCGAGACCGCACGGGCCATCAACGAAAAACTGATGCCGCTGCACAAGGACCTGTTCATCGAGGCCAACCCGATCCCGGTGAAGTGGGCGCTGGTGGAAATGGGCCTGATGCACGAAGGCATCCGCCTGCCACTCACCTGGCTGAGCAACGCCTGTCACGAACCGCTGCGGCAGGCCATGCGCCAGTCCGGCGTCCTGGTTTAATTGAGGAAGTACACCGCATGAAGCGAATTGCCGGACTTTCCGCACTTGCCTTGATTATCTCCAGCACCAGTGGCTGTGGGTGGATCTGGGGGCCGGAAGGTTATTTCCGCGATCGTGGTAGCGATTACCTGAACGCGCAACAGACTGCACCGATGCAACTGCCGCCGGATGTCCATGTCGCCAAGCGCCTGGATCCGCTGCTGCCGATCCCGCGTAACGTGGCCGACGACACCGTCAAAGGCGAATACGAGGTTCCTCGTCCACAGCCGCTGTCGGCCATCGCCGATGCCAGCGACTACACCCTGCAGAAGAGCGGTGATTCACGTTGGGTCATGGCCCAGCACCCTCCGGCCGAAGTCTGGCCCGTGGCGATCCAGTTCTTTCAGGACAACGGTTTCCGCATTGATGAACAGCGCCCGCAGACTGGCGAGTTCACCACCACCTGGCAACACGCCGATGAGTTGTCCGCCGCCATGGGCAAGCGCCTGAGTGCCGCCGGCGTCGCCAGCGACAGCGAGTCCCGCGTGCGGGTGCGTATCGAGCCGGGCGTGCAGCGCAACACCAGTGAAGTCTATGTGGTCAGCGCCGAGCGACCTGCCGGCAGCACCGCCGACGTGGCCTTCACCAACCGTTCGGTCAATACCGGTCTCGACGCTGCGCTGGTGGACGACATGCTTGCGAGCATGACCCGTTCCGCCGAGCAGGGCGGTTCGGTTTCGATGCTGGCTTCCCGTGATTTCGACACGCCGAATCGTGTCAGCCTGACCGAAGACGGCAGCGGCAACCCGGTGCTCAACGTCGGCTCCGACCTGGACCGTGCGTGGTCGAGTGTTGGCCGCGCGCTGGAGCAGGGCGAATGGCGGGTTGAAGACATCAACCGCAGCTTGGGCCTGTACTACATCAACCTCGCCGAAAAAGCCGAGAAGAAAGACGAGAAGCCCGGCTTCTTCAGTGGTCTGTTTGGCGGCAAGCCGAACAAGGAAGAAATCGAGGCTCGCGCCGAGCGCTATCAGGTTCGCCTGAGCAAGGTGGGCGACAACGTCCAGGTGACCGTCGAGAAAAACATCAACACCGTGGCGCCGGCCGAAGTGGCCCGCAAGGTGTTGGGTATGATTCAGGACAACCTGGGCTGATCCGATGCGTTTTGCCGTTCTCGGCAGCGGTAGCCAGGGGAACGGCACGCTGGTAGCCAGCGCCGGTACGTATGTGCTGGTCGACTGCGGCTTCTCCCTGCGGGAAACCGAGAAACGCCTGCTGCGCCTGGGTGTGCATCCGGCGCAACTGAACGCGATACTCGTGACCCACGAACATGCCGACCACGTGCATGGCGTGGGTTTGCTGTCCCGGCGCTACAATCTGCCGGTCTACCTCAGCCGCGGAACGCTGGAGGGCTTGCGCAAACCCATCGAGCCAGCCGGTTTCGTGGCCGGTGGCGAGCAATTGCGCATTGGCGCCCTGGACATCGACGTGGTCAGCGTGGCCCACGATGCCCGGGAACCGACGCAGTATGTGTTCAGCGATGGCGAGCGGCGTTTCGGTTTGTTGACCGACCTGGGATCGTATTGCGACAGGGTCATGGACAGTTATCGGGACCTCGATGCTTTGATGATCGAGTCCAACCATTGCCGTGACATGCTGGCAAGTGGGTACTACCCGTACTTCCTCAAGCAGCGGGTGGGCGGGGAACATGGACATTTGAACAACCACCAGGCGGCGTACCTGGTGGCCGAGTTGGGCTGGCAAGGCCTGCAACACCTGGTCCTGGCCCATCTGAGCAGCAAGAACAACCTGCCGCAGCTGGCCCGGCAATGTTTTGTCGACACCCTCGGGTGCGACCCGGACTGGCTGCAACTGGCCGATCAAGATTCAGGGCTCGACTGGCGACATATCGCCTAGCCCATCTACTTAGCAAGCGGAGCCCATCATGGAAAAACGTGAAGAACTCTACCGCGGCAAAGCCAAATCGGTTTACAAGACCGACGACGCCGACCGCTTGATCCTGCTGTTTCGCAACGACACCTCGGCGTTCGACGGCAAGCGCATCGAACAACTGGACCGCAAGGGCATGGTGAACAACAAGTTCAACGCCTTCATCATGCAGAAACTCGAAGCCGCCGGCGTGCCGACCCAGTTCGACAAGCTGCTGGGCGACAACGAGTGCCTGGTCAAGAAACTGGACATGATCCCGGTGGAATGCGTCGTGCGTAACTACGCCGCCGGCAGCCTGGTCAAGCGCCTGGGTGTGGAAGAGGGCATGAAGCTCAACCCTTACACCTTCGAACTGTTCCTGAAGGACGACGCCAAGGGCGACCCGTTCATCAACGAATCCCACGTCGTGGCATTCGGTTGGGGCACCGCCGAGCAACTGGCGCGTATGAAAGAGCTGTCCCTCAAGGTCAACGAAGTGCTGAGCAAGCTGTTCGACGACGCCGGCCTGCTGCTGGTGGACTTCAAGCTTGAGTTCGGCGTGTTCAGCGATGGCTCCATCGTCCTGGGCGACGAATTCAGCCCGGATGGTTGCCGCCTCTGGGACAAGGCCACCAAGAAAAAGATGGACAAGGACCGCTTCCGCCAGGGCCTCGGTGACGTCATCGAAGCCTACGAAGAAGTTGCCCAACGTCTGGGTGTGCCGCTGTAATCGACGCAAGCATCTGATAGCACGGAAAAAAATTCGCTCGGGGGTTCGCTTCCGGCGAATGTGCTGGTATGATGCGCGCCACTGGAGAGATGCCGGAGTGGCCGAACGGGACGGATTCGAAATCCGTTGTACTGGCGACAGTACCTAGGGTTCAAATCCCTATCTCTCCGCCACTATACGTAAAGCCCCGTAGACTCAGGTCACGGGGCTTTTTTGTGGAAGAAATTCTACATAGAGATTCTACGTAAAATAACTGTCGTTACAGGCACTCTTTGCGCTTCTACTGTGTCAGCAGCCAGCTGCGCCAGTTCTACATCAGGTCCCTCCACCCCGGATTGAGAATACGGAGGGATGATCAGCATCATCATCTTGACTTTCAGTATCCAACTGGATACGGTTCGCCCATGAATTATCTCATCCAGCAAACACAGATGTTTACTGCCTGGCATTCATCGGTTCGTGATCTGCGAGCGAAAATCGCTATCGCCCGCCGCATTGATCGCGCCGCATCAGGTAACTTGGGCGATGTGAAACCTGTGGGTGATGGTGTTTCAGAGTTGCGTGTGGATGTAGGCGCTGGCTACCGGGTCTATTTCACCATGCGCGGTGGAGTAGTCATCGTGCTACTGGCCGGGGGCGATAAGTCCTCACAAAGTGCTGATATCCGGCGAGCGAAGAAATTGGCAAAGGAGATTTGAGCATGAGCCAACATCTGACGACATTCGACATGGCGGCACTACTCGATAGCGACGAAGCGATCAGTGAATACCTTTCTCAGGTGTTGGCTGATGGTGATAGCGAGGAGTTTCTCCGAGCGATCGGCTATGTAGCCAAGGCCCGAGGCATGGCGCAGATCGCTAAAGACTCCGGCATGGGACGAGAAAGCTTATACAAGGCATTCGCCCCCGGATCAAAACCGAGATTCGATACCGTACTCAAGGTCATTCATGCGCTAGGCATTGATCTTCATGCGCAGCCTGGGCATGCGGCTAGTCATTCACCTGTCTGAAGAGTGGATCAGACAGCGGAGACTGGGAGCAGGCCACGATGTGAGTTCATCTGTAATCAGCCTGCTTCTAATCGTGGTCTGTCCCCCAACACTCTAGCCTTCTTGAAGCTCGCGGCGACGATTGTTGTCTGCCTGATTGCGAATTGCTTGAATTCGCTGCAACAGGCCGCGAGGGATGGGCTGGATACCTTCAGGATTTTCATTGATATCCCTATCAAGCAGATCAATGAACTCGATACCTGCTTGAATGCCCGCCTTTCTTTCGGTAAACGAGACGACATTGCCTTTAAACATGACTTCTCTCCATCGCAAGTTTTCCTGCATTTTTAGCAAGGCATGGCCTGAACGCTTCATGGCGGGCTAACTTTATTGGGCATCTCCCTTATTCTTTAGTTTTAACCGGCAGTACGCCATAGGCGCTTTTTTTCGTGTTTGGTAAAGCAGATCCAGACACCCCTTGCGAACCGCCTTGCGCGGTTACGGCTTTCGCCGCTGGGAAGCGCTCTATCTCATCTGGTCAGTCGCTTAGAAGAAATAAACCTAGAGAGATTGAAAGGCACGTCAATCGATTCTTCCGCCCCGCCGCCGAAGTTGGGCCCGCAAAGGGCCCTATGACACTAAGCAGGCTCTGCATCCAATCGTCGGGCGACAACATCCAGCACATCGCAGCCGTCTCTCAATGGAATGCAGCATAACTGCGCAAAATCCTGAAGGATGACCGAGTCGCTGGGGATATCACCTCGCATCGCGAGGTTTTCTAAAAATTGGGTGACAGCGCGAATTCTATAACCTGCCGTATCCAACAAAACGTGCAAGGGAGCGGTCGTGTCGACGAACAGCGGTTGATCGTCGGCGTTACTGGTAAGAGCCATGTATCGATTCATTTCAAACTCCATTTGATTGAAGACCTTCTTATCGTCGCCAAACGAAAAAGGTGGTAGCCGTACGTGGGTTGGCGAACCGGGACAAATGGTAAAACCGGCAGATCCGAAGATCTCCCACGCACAGCCACCGAAGAGCAGCATATTGCGCACAGAGGCGTTCCGCAAATTAACGGAGGCTTCTGCACATTTGTCATCGGGTCGCCAAACCCAAATCGTCCTTAAAGACGACGCATGAACTATAGGGTTGTTCTACAGAAACCATCAATTGAATGATGTGTAAGAAGAGTCTTGGAGTTGTGTAGGTTGGGGATGTAAGAAAATTATTTGCGAGCATTCTTAGTACAGAATGCGATATCCCTGCCCATCAGCTCCCCCGCTGTATCTGCTCCAATATCTGGCTGTCAGTGATGTTCATGTCGTCTTGCAGCAAAAACATCTTGCTCAGCACTTCGGTCATTTTCCTGTCGGTGTCGGCGAACGGCAGGTAGAGCTCGGGGGCGCTGCCGCCAGCAGGCACGATGCACAGGTAGTTGCCGGGTTCGATATGGATGGCTGCGCTGCCCAGGTGAATGCGGTAGTTCGCACGCTGGCCGGTTATGTGTAGGAAATGCCCCTCACATTTGACGTTTTGCAGTCCCAGCCCCTGAATCAGCTCGCTGACCAGTTCGGCGCGTCGCTGCAGGGTTTCGTGACTGGTGCTGTAGCCGTCTGCGGCGTGGGCCACGGAGACCAGCAGGTCGGCATCACGCATGACTTCCGAAAACAGCAGTGGCGGTACCTGTTCAAGAGGCAGGGCTTTGCGGTCGCGGTAGAACGCAATCGTGTCGAAGGTGAAATGTTCTGTTTCTGACAGGTAGTGGCCGGTATCCAGAAAGTTGAAGGTGGCGTAAATGCCGTGTTCTTTGCTCTCGTAATAAATGTCTTCGACGCTTGAGGTCGACCAGTTGCGGACCTGCAGCAACCGGGCGGCTACTTTGCCTTTAAGGCGGTGGCCCGCAAATCGATTGGACCACAAGCGTGTATCTCGCTCGGCGGGTGTTAGCAGGTACAGCTCGCGAAAAGCCTGCTTGAACGGCTGTACACGGCGATGATTAACGACTTCTTTCTGCCAGGCCGACAGTTGTCCTGCCGCGAACAGATGGAAAGGGTGGGCAATGCGCAGGTTCTGTTCAATGGCATATTGACGGCCTTCAAGGTCGGTGACCGTCAGTGTTGTGCCGTCGAGCCAGCCCAACACCGTGTTGTCGGCTTGCACGATCAGTTGTTCCAGCAGTAGGCGAACCGCGGGCATTTTCAACAGGGTTTTCAAGACATCCAGAGCCAGGGCTTCGCCGCTGCTCATCATTGTTTCCAGGGTGCGGCAGAAGCGTGCGATCTGTTCCTGGAGTTGGGTCTGCTGGGCTTTGATGGCGATGAAGTCAGGTTTTTTGCGAATCGCCGAAGGTGCGGTCTTGAGCGTCTTTCCGGCTTTGCAGATACGTAACGTGGGCGACAAGCCGTCGATCATCAGCGTGACGTCATAACCGTCGACGGTGGCGGCTATCAGGGCGGATTCGGCGATTTCCGATTCCATGGCCCATTCCAGGCGAATCGCCGAGGGATAACCGGCGACACGCGCCAGGTTTTCCAGCCCCGCCTGAATCGCTGCGTGGGAGTTGGCCTGTCGTTGAGCGCCGTACTTGCGTACCTCCTTATGCAATTTCTTCAGCGTCAGGTAGCGCTGGCGTACGTCATCCGGATGCGTGATGGGGAAGACCCCATAGATGCGCATTGCCGACTGAGCGTGGCGGGTCAACTTCTTTTCCAGTGCGGGACGGCCGATGCCCTGATAGGCGTCGAGCAGCACGCGGGTTTCGGGAAACGCCCAGTGCGAGGGGGCGAGGGCGGCGAGGTAGTCGTGCAGGTGCTGCGGGTCGGCCTCGGACAGCGCTTTGTCCAGCAGATAGCGGTCCACCACACCCACGGTTTCATCCAGCGTATTGGGCAGGTCGCTGCCCCAGCCGGATTGAGGTGCGAGGGCGATGTTCAGGTATTCACGCTGGAAGGCTTGCAGATCACTCCAGCCGAGCGCGTTGAGGACCACTCGGCTGGCGTGTCCGGCGTAGGGCAGGGCGGTCAGCAGGGTATTTCTTGCAAAACCGGTCAGCGAGGCGAGCAGCTCCGACGATTGCTCCTTGGGCAATGCCTGGAGCGACAGGAAACGTTCGAGCACCGCGGCCGTATTGCCGAAGCTTTCATGAAAGGTGTCAGGTGTCATGCCCAGCCGTTCGATGACCGCCAGGGCCAGCAGCACCCAGCGGGTCTGATAGACCTCCACCGAACGGAAGGTGTCGGCCAGCTTCTCGGCATTATCGGGTAATCCGGCCAGGGCGTCCTCGACATAACGAACGGTGAAATTCGCCAGTTCGGGTGGCACGTCGGCCGACCCTTCAATCAGGGGATGTTCACTTTGAGGTTGTTCCGCCTTGAATCCCTCGTCCTCAGGGGCCCCGTCATCTGGGGCGTCCTCGTCGAACGTTTCACCAGCGTACCGATTCAGTTCCAGGTCATCGCTGTCGAGCCCCGTGTCGTCTGTATAGAACATCATGGCGCGCCCCCAGGTGTTGGCTGCCCGGACGAAGCGAGGGTAATCGAACTGGCCAGCTTCCATCAGGCCCAAAGCAATGCGCTCGATGTCCTTGTGTACGTAGGTATACGCGTCGGCGACTCTCCTTTGCTCTTCATCAGGCGGGGAAGGTGGCTGCACACGGTTCCAACTGCCGTCCAGCAACCATTCGGCGAACGTCTGCCAGGCCGGAGTGGGCGGGTAGTTGCTCAGGCGGTTGATGCAGTCCGACACATCGGGAAAGGCCCAGGCGTGTTCCGGACGTCTTTGGTAATAGGCAGGATCGTCGTCACCGGTGGGCAGTGGATAGTCGCTGTCCTCGAAAGCAAATTGCAGCATGTGTTGCAGCCGTGCACCGATCTGCTCCAGTGCGTAAGCATCGGGGTGAGCAGTGATCCACGCATCGCAGATGCGATATTGCAGGCCATAGCGCTGTTGGTCGCGACGGTCTTTCAAGTCGTCCCAGACGGTCGGGAACACAAAACCGTCGGCCAGTGCCCTGGCGCCTTCCTCTGGCTGCTGCCTGACCCAGTCGTTGGCAATGCGCAGGAAGTCGATGCCATCCCAGAAATCGAGCTCGCATTCGTCATGGCGACTGAGTTCGGGATAGGTATCCAATGCGCTGTCACAGAAGGCTCCCAGTGCAGCGAGGCGTATGGCTTGGTCGGGCACAGGACGACGTGATTGCATGAGGGGTTCCGAAGAAATGAACGACAGGAATCAACCGCCAACCAGCGGCATCAGACGGATAAACGCAATCGTGGAAGGAGGGCTCACATCGATGAGGTCATCCAGGTTCTGCAGCATGACGCCATTGTGCAGGACGCGGAATGCGAGGCTTTCAAAGCCCTTCAAGGCGCGCTCGATCTCGACGTCGAGGTCCAGTTGGGGGGATGCCTTGGCTTGCGGCATGACGATTGCGCCTTCACCGGCTTGCCGGCGGATGTCCCGCTCGCTCAGGTACTGGCGATCAAGCACCTCGCGCACGGCCGCCTGTTCCAGCCAGTGCTGGACCGACAGCGCGGCGATCTGTTCGGCAACGGTGAGGCGAATGAGCTCGGCGACCGTCAGGGTCGACGAAGTCGGTGTCAGGGTGACGGGGGGAAGCAGAGGCTCCTGACGTGCGCCTTTCAGGCAATAGCTATGAACCACCAATTCCATGAGGTACCTCTCGCAAGCCAGGCCAGCCGGGCAGCAGCTTAGCATCTTGCGGTCAGTGTGCCTAAAGTTGGAGTGGGTCCGTGGTGAGGGAGCGAACCCTAGCGCGGATCAACGTTATCCAGCGCCCGATTCGCCAACGATTTGCTCAACTCGATGACAGCCATGAGCCATTCAACCGACCATTTGTCCTGAATATCCCCACACCTGTTAGTTCTGACAGTAGCCAGTCTCCCCGGTCTGGAGTGTGATAACGGCGTCCCGAGAGGATAACGGCCTGCCACTCCCCAGGAGATCATGATGGATATCCAATCCAGCACATTGAACGATTTGTTCGAACTATACCCTGTGATCGTTCCGGGTTGGGTGTCTCCAATCAAACCGCCCGATCTCGCTCATGGCGGCATTCCGAAAAGTCTCTACGACGACCAACCCCGGGGCCTTGAATGCCTGATCGATCCGTGGAACGAGCTTCAGCGTCGTGGCTGGACAATGGCGGAAGGCGATCGTGTCGACTTGTATGTCAATGCCGATCCCACTCCGGTGGCTGGCGGCACCGTCAATCCGGGAGAGGAACAACTGCGCATGCGTTTGTATGTGCCCCAGGGACGGTTGCTCAATGGCGTCAACCGGCTGTACTACATAGCGACCCGCCCGAGTGGGGACTTCGATAACTCCAGGGATTTGAACGTGCTTTATCACCTGCGGGCTCCCGGTGAGCCGGCGCCCGATGGACTGGACCTGGTGATTCCTCCCGACGTCGTCAGCAATGGCGTCAACGCCGAGCGAGCGGCCCAAGGGGTGGCATTCGGTTTCAACTACAGCAACCGCCGTGACTACGACCGTATTCGTTTCCTGCTGGGCAATGCCACCGTTGAGTGGGAGATTGCCGACGCCTCGATACCGGAAGTGAACACCCTGTTCACCGACACATTCCAACAGGCGGGCGACAATCCCAACACGCTGGTGGAGTTCCTGGTGTTCGATCAATTGGGTAACTTCAGCCGGTCGTCGGTCAAGCGCCTGGACATTCATCTCGGCCTACCCGATCAGGACCTGCCAGCTCCCCTCGTGGAGGGGGTGGCTGAAGGCGGTACGTTGGATCCTTCGCTGATTACGCAAGTCTGGACCCGTGTCCCGGGGAATGCATTGCTGGTCGGCGATGGGATCGTGGTGACCTGGACGGATAAAAACGGTGTGGTCGCCCGGTATGATTCTGTAGAAAAACCCTACACAGCGAATGACCTGCCTAATAATTACCTGCGCTTCTTGATTCCATCGACTGACGTCCAGCGATTTATCAACACGGACGTGACCGTCACCTATACCCGCAATCGCAATGGAACCCTCACCGGGCCGTCCCTGCCGTTCAATATGCATGTTGGCGTACCGGTGGTCCTGGAGCCCTTCAAGATCATGGGTGCCCGTTTCAACCGCACAACCTACCGGGCTTCAGGATGCTCCAAGTTGTTGAGTGCCTTGCATGCCAATACCCAGCAGCCGCTGGCGGTTGAATGGAAGTATGCGGATGAGCCCACCTGGAGCGCGCCGGCTACCACTTGGCGCGACATCCAGCCGTCCAAGGTGTTGCAGGTCCGTTCGAGCAGTCAGGAAGCGATGCTGAACCCAGCGAATATCTTCGGCAATGGGGTCGATACCTTGACCGAGGGCGGCGCGGCTTTTGCTGCCCTGCTCGATCGGGGCGATGTGGTGAGTTGGGGAAACCCGGCGTTTGGTGGCGCGGCTCCGCTTTTGAACAATATCGTCGATGTGAGCTGTACCCAGAGCGCCTATGCGGCCGTTGACCGCTCGGGCACGGTGCGGGTCTGGGGCGATCCGACCGCAGGTGGTCGGATGGGAAGCGTATCGGCTGCAGGCTTTGCCGAGATCGTCGGCAATGGCAACGCCTTCGGCGGTCGCAAGACCAACGGCAGCGTCGTGGCCTGGGGGGCGAACCGGGACAACGATCTGGTGCCGGCACCGATCAATAGCTACCTCGATATCTCTAATGTCTATGCCACTTCCCAGGCTTTCGCGGTCCGTCGTCTGAACAATCCGGTCGCGGCCTGGGGGATTGCCGGTTACGGTGAAACGGCTCCTCCAGGGCTTAATGACGTGGTGGACATCATAGGCTCTTTCGCGGCCTTCGCAGCCCTGCGTACCGGCGGCAGAGTGGAGGCCTGGGGCAATCCCGCCTACGGCGGTAGCTTACCTGGCGGGCTGTCCGGAGTCGCCCAGCTTGCTTGCGCCAATGCCCAGGCGTTCTGTGTTCTGAATACCAACCAGCAGGTGGTGAGCTGGGGCTCGGTGGAATATGGCGGAGGCGGCGCGCCGCAGCCCAATAGCGGTGTTGTCGAAGTGGTCAGCACATGGCGGGCGTTTGCCGCGCGTCGTGGTGATGGTTCCGTAGACGCATGGGGACGACCCAACGAGGGGGGCGTCGCTCCGGCGGGGTTGACGGGGGTCGTACAGATCGCCGGCAGTTCCGAGGCGTTTGCGGCGTTGCGCAGTGACGGCACCGTCGTTGCCTGGGGTAATCCGGTGGTGGGTGGAACGATTCCCGGCGCCACGTCCCAACGACTGGTCAATGTTCAGGCCCTTTATGCCAATTCCCATGGCTTTGTCGCGTTGACGGCCAGTGGCGATGTGGTTGCCTGGGGACATGCGACTGGCGGTGGCAACAACGATTCGGTGTACG
Organism: Pseudomonas sp. SJZ074; assembly: GCF_007828215.1. Lineage (GTDB taxonomy): Bacteria > Pseudomonadota > Gammaproteobacteria > Pseudomonadales > Pseudomonadaceae > Aquipseudomonas. The sequence goes on from NZ_VIUE01000009.1 coordinate 76,673, forward strand.
GACAGTTGCGGGGCAACGTGTCCTACTATCGCTCGCCACCGGCACCGAGGGTGCTGGCGGCGCAGGCCGAGCATGCGTCTGTAGGTTCGTAAACCGAATATTCCGTGCTTATCCGAGCAGGCGTCTCTGGGCGCCTGGCTTCCTATCTTTGCGAGGTGTCACCATGTCCGATACCCCTGGCCAGCGTGTGGTAAACCTACCGCCTCCCTCCGTGGATGAAGCGCCCGACGGCGTCCTGGATCCTGTCGATATCCCACCGGACGGGGCTCGTGTCCGGATCAGGCGTGATGCCGCCGACGTCAACTGGCAGAGAGTGTTCGTGTTTGTCGGGCCCGACTATGAGAACGAGCTGCCGGTCGGAACGAACATCAAGGACGTGGTGTTCTACGTCGACGCTGAATATTTCGTTGCCGACGCCGAGGGGGTCGTGCCCATCCGTTATGAGGTGTTGATGCTCGATGGCAGCACGCAGCCCTCGGATGAGTTGCCGCTGCAAATCGCGGTGGGGTTCGGGGACGCGGCGGAACTCGATCTCAGCGAGCATCACTATGTCGCCGTCGCCGACAAAGCCCCATTGACGGTACCGGCCTATGCCCGGATGACACGGGAAGCAACCTGGGGCAGCCCGCCTTATCGCTATGCCAGCAGCGACGACTATGTGGCCGATGTCGATCCCCAGACAGGTGAAGTGACCGCCAGGGGCAATGGCCAATGCACGATCACGGCCACCGACAGCCTGAATCAACCGCGTGCCTATTCGCTGACGATCTCGGGTATCCGGCAACTGTATTACTTGAGTTCTGGTGCTGACTGGCAGGGGATGGTCCGGGTCTGCGCCAGCGCCAGCCTGGACCCGGTCACCCTGGTGGACATCAAGCGACTGTGGTCCTTGTATTCCGCCGGTAACGGCCCCGTGGCGCAGTACCTGGGCTGGCTGAATTATCCATTCTGGACCGGCGACACATTGGGCGCCGGTACTGCCTGGGCCTATGACCTGAATGGCGGGGATGTCAACGCCAATGCCACGGCATTGACCACCGATACCTTCCTGCCCGTTCTGGGCGCTTCGCGCGGTACGTCTTGAAGACTCGCCTCAGAGGAGTTTTTTGCCATGAACGATATCCATGCCGACGCCAGGCAAGGCGCTTTGCTGCCGCCCCCTTCTGTGATGGGGATGGAGCAGAACGCTGTGCTCGATCCCGAGTCGGTTCCGCAGGGCGCCCAGGTGACTGTACCCCGGGATGGCCTGATCGAAGGCGACATTGTGTGGCTTACCTGGGCAGATACGGCGGGGGGGGTGACGGCATACACCGATGAGAAGCCTTATTCGCGTAACGATATAGGCAAACCTTTGTTTTTCATCGTGCCCCAGGCGCAGGTCCGGCGGTTTCTGGAACTGGCCGTGACCCTGACTTACGAAGTGGAACACCTCGCCGGAGGCGATAATGAGCACTCCGAGGACTTCGGCTTGCGAATCGCCAAACTGCCGTTGCCGATGCCCATCATCGTTCAGGCCAAGGGCGATCAGTTGAATCCGGAGGATCTGTCCAGCGGTGCGACGCTGCGGATCGCTCCCGAAGCCTGGTTGAAATCCGCTGATGTGGTTCAGGTAACCCTGGCGGGAGCGGCGGGCACGGGCAGCACTGTATTAACGCATTCAGTGTTGCCGAGCGAGGCGGGAGGCGCACTGTACATCGATATTCCCTACACGGTGATCAGTGCCAACGAAGGCCGCTCCATCGTGCTGACCTATACCGTCAACGGAGGCGAGCCGGGCCCCGAGGCCCGGTACGAGGTCAAGCGCGATATCGGCTCCGGTGAGATACGGGTCATGGGGGCACGTTATAACCGTGGCCTGTATCGATGTTCGGGATGTTCGCGGCGGTTGAGTGCGTTCCAGACGTCGACCGGACGGCCCGTCCTGGTGCAGTGGCAATACGAGGGCGACGATGGTTGGGTGGCCGGCACGACTTTTCAGGACCGCGACTCTTCCAGGCCCTTGCATGTACGTTCCACCGATTATCAGGTCACTTTGAACCCGGGAAATATCTTCGGTAGTGGCCTCGATGGCGTGCTCACCGGCGATGCGGCCTTTATTGCCCGTCGGGACATCGGCGATCTGGTGGGCTGGGGCAATGACGCCGAGGGTGCGAAGATCCCGGCGACCATTATCAGCATGGATGATATCGCCGAGGTGAGTGCCACGATGGGCGCTTACGCCGCGCGCCGTGTCAATGGCAATGTAGTGACCTGGGGGATGACGACCCATGGGGCGACTATGGGCGGTGTGCCGAGAACCGGATTCACCCAGGTAGTGGGTAATGGCGCAGCCTTTGCCGGCATAAGAGACGGCGGGCAGTTGGCGGCCTGGGGCGATGCGGCCAGCGGTGGTCTGCTGCCAGAGCCTGTCGAGGAATGCAGCGATATCGTCAAGGTGTGTGGCGGCTCGTTGGCTTTTGCGGCCCTGCGCAGCACGGGGCAAGTGCTGGCCTGGGGAGCCGTGGCCAATGGCGGCGAGCTGGGCGAAGACATCGGGCAACTGGACGACGTCGAAGAGGTGATCGGAAATTATGCGGCGTTCGCTGCCTTGCGTGGCAATCATCGGCTGGTTGCCTGGGGTGGCGCTGAGCAAGGCGGAACGCTACCGCAAGAAATTGCCTATCGCGATGATGTCATTGAACTCAGTTGCGCCACTGCACAAGCCTTCGTCGCTCGGTGTGCCAGCGGACATGTCATCGCCTGGGGGGCCGCGACACACGGTGGCGTGCTGCCGGAGCTGATTCAGGATCTGGACGATATCGTCGAAGTGACCTCCAATTGGCAGTCTTTTGTCGCACGTCGGAAAAATGGTCATGTGGTGGCCTGGGGAACCGTGGAGACCGGAGGAGAGGTCAGCGATGAGATTGCCCGGATGAATGACATCGTCCAGGTCACAGGATCCTCCAAAGCTTTCGCCGCTCTACGTAACGATGGCAGCGTCGTGGCTTGGGGGGACGTCACCGTCGGTGGGGATGTGGGACCGGTGGCCGGAGTGCTGATCAATGTCCGGGCAATCTATGGCAACTCCCATGGGTTTACTGCCTTGACCGCCGATGGCCGAATGGTGACGTGGGGGCATGCCGCGGGTGGCGGTGACAGTGAAGCCGTTCAGTCCTTGCTCCAGGGTCGGGTTTCCTACTATCGGTCCAGGTCGGAATCCGTGTGACAGGAGGTCCGATCATGAACGCTTGCTTGCGCTTTGGAATAGTCCGTCGGGTGGTCAAGCCCCTGCTGTTGTTATTGCTACTGCAGTGCTCGATGGTCCAGGCCGTAACCGGGCCGGAAGTCGCTCAGTTGCTCAATACCCGCTATAGCAGCACCCCGCAGGCGTGCCCCGGCAACCATGCGGCCTATTTCTGCAGCGGAGTGCTGGTCAGTGGCCTGATGGGTGGATTGCCGATCAGGTTCTGGGAGCATACCGACAACGCCATTGCCCTGGGTGCCCGCAGTTTTTCCTACCTGCGCCGCGACCAGGGCATTCGCAGCCTGACGCAGGACGGCGGCATGGTGTTCAGCGATCCGTTCACGGCCATCAGCCAGGGAAAATCGCTGGATGTGTTGTGTGCCTATCCGCTGATGACTTCGATTCACGGCAATTATGGATGTGGAACTGGAGGCTCTCTGGACGACCCCGGTTCTTGCGCGGCGTTGGGCGTGAGCGATGCGGCGGGCTGGTTGACGCACTTCCAGCAGCAAGGCCAGCAACCGGCTTTGCAATGCTCGCTGAGCAGCCGGATCGCGACGCAGTTTCGTGCCAGCCTGTTGGCCCATGAGCAATTGGGCGGCAGTTGGGTGACCCAGCCCAATCAGGTGCAGATCCGCAACTGGGATGCCCAGGCTCCGGCACAGGTACCTGTGCAGGCGTTGTTCTACGACACGACCCGGCCTGGTGGATTGCGCGTGGCCCAGCATAACCAGCGCGACTATCACGCGGCTACAGGCCAATGGCTGCCGATTCTGCGACTGGACCTGGCGGGCGTCGATGGCGCCGTGTTCGGCTTCAATTTGCAGGATCAGTTGTATCTCGGTTATGAAGTCGCCCGGCGACTCAGCGCCCGTTACTTCGATACGGCGATCACGTGTGCGGATGGCCGGCCCTCATTCTATTGCAATGGCGTCCTATTGAGAGGAACCGATGCCACCGCGCTTTATCACTCATGGAACCCCAGCCATTACTCCATCGCCAACGGTGGTGTTTCCACCACGTTCTTACGCGCGGATTCCCGGGTGCCACGGCCTGTCTGGCCCCAAGGTTTTCTCTTCAAGGAAGTCGCCGCTCCGGCGATCCATCCTACGACCTTGCGTTGTGGTTATCCGTACGATGGCCACACAGGGCTGATGCCTGATCCCTGCGCGGGTTATGGCCGCTGTGCCGACTTGGGGGTCAACAGCCTAGAAACCTGGATGCAGCTATATCAAACGCGACCCTACGAATCCTGCAGTTTTGCCCCCACGGCCGATGGCCTTCAATTGCTGATGGAGGTGCGCAAGACAGCCACGATGCCACCTTACGATTGGAACGAATTCATCTTGTTGACCTGGCCGCAGGATATTCCCGAGCAGTTACCGATCGATGCGGTTTTTTACAGCCACGAGGCCTATTACCCCAATGATAGTTTGGCCGGTGCGCGGTATCTCCAGGATGACTATTTCAAGATGACGGGGCGCTTCTGGCCCATTGTGCAATTGGACCTGAGGGCAACGGATGACCTGGTATTCAGTTTTACACCGGATGACCAGTGCCTGGCTGACAGTTGTCCACCTCCCCCACAAGCTGCGGGAGTCCAGAGTATGGAGTCCTGGTTTCGCGAGCACGGACAATGACTACACGGACGGCCGCGATGCAAACGCCTTCATTCTGGCCTGGCAAGATCCTGACTCTGATAGCGTTCCTGTTTGTATTGACGGCCCAGGCCGTCACGGGACCGGAAGTCGCTCAACTGCTCAATACCCGCTATAGCAGCACCCCGCAGGCGTGCCCCGGCAACCAGGCCGCGTATTTCTGTAGCGGCGTGCTGGTCAGTGGCCTGATGAGTGGATTGCCGATCCGGTTCTGGGAACATACGGACAGCGCCATCGCCCTGGGCGCCCGCAGTTTCTCCTATCTTCGCAGCGACCAGGGCATCCGTAGCCTGACCCAGGACAGCGGCATGGTCTTCAGTGATCCGTTCACGGCCATCAGCCAGGGCAAATCGGTGGACGTGCTCTGCGCCTATCCGCTGGTGGCGTCGATTCAAGGCAATTATGGATGCGGAACCGGAGGTACGGCGGATGATCCGGGGTCCTGCGCGGCATTGGGCGTGAGTGATGCGGCGGGCTGGTTGACGCACTTCCAGCAGCAAGGCCAGCAACCGGCTTTGCAATGCTCGCTGAGCAGCCGGATCGCGGCGCAGTTTCGTGCCAGCCTGTTGGCCCATGAGCAATTGGGCGGCAGTTGGGTGACCCAGCCCAACCAGTTGCAGATCCGTAACTGGAACGCCGAGGTGCCGGGGCAGGTGCCCGTGCAAGCATTGTTCTACGACACATCCCGGTCCGGCGGACTGCGGGTGGCCCAACGCAACCAGCGCGACTATCACGCGGCTACGGGTCAATGGCTGCCGATTCTGCGATTGGATCTGGCGGGCGCCGACGGGACCGTGTTCGGTTTCAATTTGCAGGATCAGTTGTATGTCGGTTACGAAGTGGCCCAGCGGTTGAATGCGCGTTATTTCGATACGGCAACTGTCTGTCCGGGGAATAGAGCTTCGTTTTATTGCAATGGAGTGGTATTGAGAGGGACTGATGCAACCGAGGCCTACCGATCCTGGAATCCCAGTCCCATCTCCCAGGGCAACAATGGGGTATCCACAACCTTTATCAGGGTCGATTCACAAGTCCTGAAACCGGTCTGGCGTCAGGGATTTATCTTCAAGGAATGGTCGGCCCCCGCCGCTTATCCATTGACCATGGGCTGCGCTTACCCTGTCGATGCCGGAACCTCCAACCTGGCGGAGGCGTGTTCATCCCATGGCGTCTGTCTGCAAATGGGTATCGACAATGTAGATATCTGGATGGCCCGTTATGCCGGCAATCCCTACGTATCCTGCAGTTTTTCAACGACCCCGGAGCAGATCCAGCTGACGCTCGACATTCGTGTACGTCTGGGAGACTGGGATTGGAACGAATTCATGGTCAGGACCTGGCCGCAAGACATTCCCGAGCAATTACCGATCGATGCCGTGTTCTATGGCGAGGCGCTTTTTCCTGGCGACGGTCCCGTGGGTTCTCGTTACCTGCAGGATGATTATTTCAAGGCAACGGGGCGATTCTTACCCATCGTCGAATTGCGCCTGGACGCACCGGATGGCCAGGTATTCAGGTTCACTCCCGAAGATCAATGCCTGGAGAGCAGTTGCCCGGCACCTCGGGTAGCGGTCATGGGTAGACAGCGCTTTGGTCCGAAACTGGAACGGTATCTAGACCCATAACAACGTCGCTTCATTCAGTCGCGATCCCACCTGTCCCTGTTCAGGGCTTTGCATGACTTTATGAATCCCGTGCCAAGGAGGTTTCATGAAACGGCGTCTTCTGTTTGGCAAGTTCCTGTATCTGGTCTTGATCCTGTTGGGAGTAACGGCCCACGCAGCAACCGGACCGGAAGTCGCTCAGTTGCTCAATACCCGCTATAGCAACACCCCTCAGGCGTGCCCCGGCAACCAGGCCGCGTATTTCTGTAGCGGCGTGCTGGTCAGTGGCCTGATGAGTGGATTGCCGATCCGGTTCTGGGAACATACGGACAGCGCCATCGCCCTGGGCGCCCGCAGTTTCTCCTATCTTCGCAGCGACCAGGGCATCCGTAGCCTGACCCAGGACAGCGGCATGGTCTTCAGTGATCCGTTCACGGCCATCAGCCAGGGCAAATCGGTGGACGTGCTCTGCGCCTATCCGCTGGTGGCGTCGATTCAAGGCAATTATGGATGCGGAACCGGAGGTACGGCGGATGATCCGGGGTCCTGCGCGGCATTGGGCGTGATTGATGCGGCGGGCTGGTTGACGCACTTCCAGCAACAAGGCCAGCAACCGGCTTTGCAATGCTCGCTGAGCAGCCGGATCGCAGCGCAGTTTCGTGCCAGCCTGTTGGCCCATGAGCAATTGGGCGGCAGTTGGGTGACCCAGCCCAACCAGTTGCAGGTCCGTAACTGGAACGCCGAGGTGCCGGGGCAGGTGCCCGTGCAAGCGTTGTTCTACGACACATCCCGGTCCGGCGGACTGCGGGTGGCCCAACGCAACCAGCGCGACTATCACGCGGCTACGGGTCAATGGCTGCCGATTCTGCGATTGGATCTGGCGGGCGCCGAGGGGATCGTGTTCGGTTTCAATTTGCAGGATCAGTTGTATGTCGGTTACGAAGTGGCCCAGCGGTTGAATGCGCGTTATTTCGATACGGCCACCACCTGTCCGGATGGGCGCGCGCCGTTTTATTGCAATGGGGTGGTATTGAGAGGGACTGAGTCGACCTCCGCCTTTCAATCATGGAACCCTAGTCCCCGGTCGGAAGATATCAATGGTGTTTCCGCCAGTTATGTCCGTGCCGATGCCGCGATGTCGTTGCCGGCCTGGCCTCAAGGTTTATTGTTCAAGGCGCTGGACGCGCCGACGTCTAATCCACTGACGGTGCGCTGCCTCTATCCATTCGATGGTTACACGGGCGCGCTGACCGAGGCCTGTACCGGGCGCATGGAATGCACGACCCTGGAAGTCGACAGCGTGGAAAGCTGGCTGTACTGGTATTCCACGACGCCCTATAACTCCTGCAGTTTCGCCCCTTCGGTGCATATGGTTCAGGTGCTGCTCGACCTTCGCAATACATATGCCCATCCGCCTTACCATTGGAACGAGTTCGTCCTGACGCCTTGGCCCCAGCGTATTCCCGAGCGCCTGCCGATCGATGCCTTGTTCTATGGGGTGGCATACAACCCGGGGGATGGGCGCGCGGGAGCCCGTTATATCCAGGATGACTATTTCAAGACAACGGGGCGTTTCTGGCCGATCGTGCACCTGCGACTGGACGCCACCGACGGTCAGGTATTTACCTATGTACCTGATGACCAGTGCCTGGATGACAGTTGTCCCCCACCGGTGTCGCTCATGAGCGCCGAATCCACGAAGGCCTGGTTCGAGGAGCATGGGCAGTAGACGCTTGCGTTTAATCCGCAACGGGCATGTCACTTCTTTGTGACAATTGGACTAATGGTCTATAGCTCAAAGCATGGCTGCCGATAGGCAAATCAAACCCCGTAAAGGAGTAGTACCCATGCTGCGGTTTTTTGCCGACCTGGGCTTTCGCTGGAAAATCACCCTGCCCATCGCTTTCCTGGCGTTGCTGTTGGTGTTGATGGGCTGGTCGGGCGTGCGTGGTATCGATCAGGTGACTGACTCCAGTACGGAATTGACCAGGCGTTATCTGCCGGCCATCAGCCTGCTGCTCAATGCTGACCGCGATCTCTACCAGGCATTCGTGGCCGAACGCAGCCTGCTGGTCGGCAATGCGGGCGATCATGTGCAAGCACTGCGCGCCAGCCATGCCGAGAATATGAAGCAGGCCTATGATCGCGTGCACAAGTACGCGGCGATGCAGCCGGGGGCCGAGGCGCTGGCGCTGGTCAAACAGTTCGATGACAGTTTTGCCCAATGGGCACAGCTGTCGCGGCAAGTGGGCGAGCAGGCCGCGACCAATCCTCAAGCGGCCAGCGCCCTGAGTTTCGGCGACGGCGAAAAGCGGTTCGACACCATGCGCGATGCCATCGACAAGCTGGGCGAGCTGGAAGACCAGGCGTCGCTTAACGAGGGGCAGGCGGCGATCGACCATGGCGAAGCGGTGGGGCGGCAACAGGGCGGTATTTTGCTGATCGGCCTGCTCGGGTGCATCCTGCTGGTTTTTGTCCTGCCGATGGTGGTGTTGCATCCGATGCGTCGGTTGCTTCACCGTGTCGAGCAGATTGCCGAGGGCGGCGGTGATTTGAAGGGGCGCCTCGAGGTGCGTTCGGCTGACGAGTTGGGGCAGCTTGGCAGTGCTTTCAACCGTTTCCTCGACAAGCTCCAGCCCTTGATTGCCGAGGTAGGCCGGGTGACCGGCGAGGTTGATGCCGCGGCCCGCACCATGGCCAGTATGGCCGCGACCAATGATCAATTGATCAGCAGCGAACATGCGGCGCTGGATCAGGTCAGTACCGCCGCCACCCAGATGAGCGCGGCGGTGCATGAGGTGGCGCACAGCGCCGTGAACGCCTCGGACGCCGCCAAACAAGCCAGCAGCCAGTCCCGCGACGGCGCCGAAGTGGTCAGCAGCACTGTTGAATCGATCCGCCAACTGGCTCAGGAGGTGGAAAGCGCCTCGGGTACCATCGGCGCATTGGCCCAGGAAACATCCAGCATCGGCGCCGTCCTCGAGGTGATTCGAGGCATTGCCGAACAGACCAACCTGCTGGCACTGAACGCTGCCATCGAGGCCGCGCGAGCTGGCGAGCAGGGGCGCGGTTTTGCCGTCGTGGCCGACGAGGTCCGGGCCCTGGCGGCACGTACCCAGGATTCGACCAAGGACATCCAGGTGCGTATCGAGCGGTTGCAGAGCGGGGTGGCCAAGGCGGTGCAGGCCATGCAGGCCGGCAGCGACAAGGCCCGCGACAGTGTCGAGCGCGCCGCGGGCGTCGATCAGGTGCTCAGCGGCACCAGTGGCTCGATACAACGGATCAACGACATGGCCGCGCAGATTGCCAACGCCTGTGAAGAGCAGAGCAGCGTCACTGAGGAGATTGCCCGCAACATCTCCGACATCCGTGACCTTTCCAACGAAGCGGCAGAAAATTCCGCCCAGAGCATGCAGGCCAGCCGGCAACTGTCCACGCTGTCGAAGAGCCTGGCGGAACTCACCGGCCGCTTCCGCACCTGAGTCGGCCGCGGCCGTGTCTACCCGCAAGTCCCTGGCGACGCTTACCCGCGACCGCCTGCGGGCCCTGCATCGGGACGGCTTCGTGCTGCTGCCGGCAGTGTTAGGCGCCGCGCAAGTCGTGGCGCTGCGCCAGGCAATCGACCAGCTCAAACCCCAGCACTGGGACTACAGCGGTGTCATCGATCATTACAAATGCGTTTTCAACCGCGACCCGTTCTGGCTGCCGTTCCTGGACGTGGACGGCGTGATCGAACTGGCCGAGGCCGCCCTGGGGGATGACTGTCACGTTATCGGCCAGACGGCCTGGCGTTGCCATCCTGGTTTTATCGGGGCGCCGCTGCACCTGGATTACTTGCCGATGGCACTGCCGCCGAGCCTGTTGGCCGACCCCGCTTTCGAGTTACCGATGCAAATCTGTACCGCGCAGTTCTATCTCGATGACATCGATGCTGACTTGAGTCCAACCCGTGTCATCCCTGGCAGTCACCGGGCGGGGCGAGCGCCTGTGGCAGGTGAAACCCAGTGGTCGGGGCGGGTTGCGCAGCCGGTGTTGTGTCGGGCTGGCGATGTGCTGGTGCTGCGCAGCGAGCTATGGCATGCCGGCAGCGACAACCGGACCGCCGACCGCACCCGTTACCTGCTGCAAGTGCACTATGGCCGACGCATGGTGGCGCAGAAGTTTTCGCCTTACCTGCACTGGCAATTCAACCCTGCCGTTCTGGCGGCCGCGTCACCTCGCCAGCGGCGTCTGTTGGGCGAGCATCAAGAAGCCGAGTACGACTGACTGTCCGGCGCCTCAACCCCAAGGCGTTTCTCGACCATTTGCAACAGGTGTTCCGCCACGTTGCTGACTCCCTTGTTCTGGGCGACAACCTGCGCCCCTTCAAGCAAGAACGTCAGCTCGCGGGCGATGGCTCGGGCGTCGGGCAACTTCGCCTCCTGGCACAGGGTCACCAGTCGCTGGAACTGACGTTGCTTGTGTGCCTCGATCAGTTGCCGCGCCGGATGTTGCGGGTCGGCCAGTTCGGCCAGGCAATTGGTGAAGGAGCAGCCGCGGTAGCCGGCACGAGCCAGATCCTGTGCGATAAATTGGCTAAAACCCAACAACTGCTGGATCGGCTGGCCTGGCCATTGCGCCGCGAGGTCGTCGAGCACCCGGCTGTACTGGGCGGTGAGCAAGCGCAGCCATTCCAGCACCAACACATCCTTGGTTTCGAAATGACGGTATAGGGTCATTTTGGTCGAGCCGGCGAGGGCAGCGATGGCATCCACGGTCACCCGGGTAATGCCCTGTTCGATGAACAAGGCATGCGCGGCATCGATGATGCGTTCACGCGGCGGCAACTGCGCGACGCGTTCAGGGTGTATGAGCTTCAAAGTGTTCTCCGAGGATTGAGATTTCTGCTTGACAAGAATACTACAGGGTATTGCATGATACTAAACAGTATCGTTCGATACTATGTGGTATTCTGCTGGGAGAAGGTCGTATGAATCGCTTTGAATATGCCGAACAGGACGCTGTAGGTCTGGCGCAGTTGATCCGGGATCGCCAGGTCAGCCAGGAGCAGGTGCGCAGTGCCGCGTTAGCGGCCATCGATACAGTCAATCCCCGCATCAACGCGGTCATCGAGGTTTGGGAGGATGAGCCGGAACCTCAGTCGGGGCCTTTTCTTGGCGTACCGTTGCTGGTCAAGGACCTGGGATTGACCGTACGCAATCGTCGTAATGAATTGGGCAGCCGTCTGGCTGCGGGGGGCATTGCCCAGGCGGATTCCGAATTGATGCTGCGGTTGCGTCGGGCAGGCCTGTTGCCGGTGGGCCGTACCACCACACCGGAACTCGCGGCCAGTACCACCACCGAGAATCGTGTGGATGGACCCACTCGTAACCCCTGGGATCTGGCCCGCAGCGCGGGTGGTTCAAGTGGCGGCTCGGCTGCCGCGGTGGCTGCCGGAGCGGTGCCCGTCGCCCATGCCACCGATGGTGGTGGCTCCATTCGCGTGCCCGCCGCGTCCACTGGCCTGTTCGGTCTCAAGCCAAGTCGTGGTCGCCTGCCCATGGGGCCGGATGTCGATGAAGTGTGGTCCGGGTTGGCGGTGCACGGTGTGTTGAGCCGGACGGTGCGGGACACCGCGGCTTTGCTGGACTGCCTGCACGGCCCCGCCGTGGGCGACCCGTTCCACGTGGCCTCCCCTGCCGAACGCTATGCCTCTTTATTGGATCGCGATCCCAAACCCTTGCGCATTGCCGTGCAACACCGGGCCTTGAACGGCCAGTTGAACGCACCCGCAGTGGATGAAGCCCTCGACCGGGTGTCCAAGATGCTTGAAACTCTCGGGCATAAGGTCATCCCCGTACCAACCGACATCGGACTGAGTTGGGAAGCATTCGTCGACCTTAACGCCTGCTTCTGGTCCAGCAATACCGCCGCCTGGATCGACGCCATCGCGGGCGCGACCGGACGCCCGATCGATGCCAGCACCCTGGAGCCGGCCACCCTGGCCTTGTATCGCATGGGCCAAGGGTTGAGCGCCATGCAGTTGCTGGGCGCGATGCACAATCGCAACCTGGTGACCCGGCATGTGGGGCAGGTGCTCACCGATTACGACGTGCTGCTGACGCCCACGTTGCCAGACGTCGCCCCGTTGGTCGGGGAGTACAACGCCGGCCAGGAGCTGCTCAGCGGGCGCGAGTGGATGGCACGGGTATTCAATTACTCGCCGTTCACCGCGGTATTCAACGTCAGCGGTTGTCCGGCCATGTCCGTGCCCCTGGTTCATGATGCACAGAGCGGCCTGCCCATCGGGTTGCAGTTCGGAGCGGGTTACGGTCGTGAAGACTTGCTGTTGCAACTGGCGGCACAGCTGGAACGTGCGATGCCCTGGCGCGGCCGGCGGCCGCCAGTGTGGGCGGGTGATCGGGATGTTCAAGCATCGTCTCCAACGGAGCGCGCAGCGAAAGGCTGATTTGCCATCCAATGAGCGTACGGCGGTCGACCTCAGATCCAGACATCGTTGTCTGCCGTTCGCTCATGGGTTTCCCCCGTGTTGATGACCCCTCGAGGTTCGATCAACAACACCTTCACTTCCTGTGCGGCCCAGGGCTTGTGCTCGATGCCTTTCTTGACGACGTACATCTCGCCAGGGCCGATGGTCACCGCACCGTCGCGAAAGTCGATACGAAGCTCGCCTTCCAGCACGATGAAGGTTTCATCGGTGTCGGCGTGGGAGTGCCAGACGAAATCGCCTTCGAGCCGGGCGACCTTGAATTGGTAGTCGTTCATTTCAGCCACGACCTTGGGAGCCCACCGATCCTGAAACAGGGCGTATTTCTGGGCAAAGTTGACAGGGGCATCATGGGTAGCCATTGCGCAATACTCGCTGTGGGACTTGGGTGAGGCCACAACAAGCTGCTCGACAGGCAGGGCCCGGCGAAGCAGCTGATGGGCGGTAATGGCACGACGTTGTGTCAGATTTCCTTCACTGGCGTCTCGCCCTGGACGTTCTTGATCAGCCCGATGACGTGCAGGCAGTCAGCCTTGTTCACATAGGATTCGCCGCTGGCGATCGTTTCGTGGTTGCCTGCGCGCAGGCGCCAGCGCCATTGGCCTTTGCCGCTGCTGTGGGTGCCACGGGTCTGTCTGTAGATTTCAAAATACATCGGTTCGCTCCCTGCGATTGACTCATTCAAGACATGTTTTTGAACATGTCGTCGAAAGCCTAGCCAAGCTGAAAGTTTTCGCTATCGCAAATACGTTTCCAATGGTTATGAAATATTGCCGATAATGACAGCGTTCGCTCGAACTGACTCGACCCGGGAGCAAAGGATGAACCGCAACGAATTGCGCAAGGCAGACATCAACCTGATGGTGGTTTTCGAAACGCTGATGCTTGAGCGCAATGTGACACGGGCGGCAGAAAAACTGTTCCTGGGCCAGCCGGCCATCAGTTCGGCCCTCAACCGATTGCGTGCCCGGTTCAACGATCCGCTGTTCATCCGCGTAGGCCATCGCATGGAACCCACGGCACGGGCGGAGGAGATCATCCAGCACTTGTCGCCGGCATTGGACTCGCTGTCGGCGGCCCTGAGCCTGACCCATGATTTCGACCCGGCCAGCAGTAACATGACGTTTCGTATCGGTCTATCGGACGATGTCGAGTTCGGCCTGCTGCCGCCACTGTTGCGCAGCCTGCGCCAGGAGGCGCCGCAAGTGGTGTTCGTGGTCCAGCACGTCGATTACTGGCGGATTCCCGATTTGCTGGCGTCCGGCGACATCACCGTGGGAATCAGCCAGACCCGCGGCCTGCCGGCCAATGCCAAGCGTAAACTGTTGCGGCACATCCAACCTTGCGTGTTGCGGGCTGATGCCTCGCAGACGCCGCTGACCCTGGACGACTATTGTTCGCGGCCCCACGTACTGGTGTCCCATACCGCGAACGTGGCCGGATTCGCCGACGAATGGCTGGCCGAGATCGGTCGCAAGCGTCAGGTGGTGTTGTCCGTGCCGCAGTACAGCGCGTTGCCGGCGCTGCTGGCCGGCACCGATATGATCGCCAGCCTGCCAGACTATACCGCCGTCGCCATGGCCGCTTCGGGCCAGCTGTTCAGCGAACCCTTTCCGTTCAAGACCCCGACCCTGGACCTGTCCATGGTCTGGCTGAGCCATGTCGACACTGACCCGGCGGAACGCTGGTTGCGGTCCCGGCTGGAGGCGTTCATGAGTGAGCGTGGAGTCTCGGGGGCGGCTGCGATACCGGTTGGCTAAATCCACTCGCCACAGGTTCTGTGCTTGAGTGCCAAGTAGGGGTATCGTGCGTCGGCTGAATTCACGTCTTCACATTTCGAACCGGAGTCGAACACATGCCTCACCTGCACCTCGAGTACACCGCCAACCTGCCCGAGCTGAACGCCGACGTCGCGTTGCTGCGCTTGAATAATGCGCTGGTGGCGTCCGGTCAGTTCGCGGAGACGGACATCAAGAGCCGGGCCGTGAAAGTCGAACATTTCCGAGTGGGCACCGGTTTGGGCGAGCGTGCTTTCGTGCACGTGCAGTTGGCGTTGTTGAGCGGTCGCTCGCCGGAAATCAAGAAGCAACTGGGGGAGAGCCTGTTGACCGTGATCCAGGAGCTGGGCCCATGGCCGACCGGTCTCAGCGTGCAGCTCAGTGTGGAGACCGTCGATATGGATCGCGGCTGCTACGCGAAGGCCATTCTCGACAACTGAAAGCTCAGGCGTCAGCCGGGTGCAGGCTCCGATCGCCCGGTCGTGGCATGGGTGAGCCGGCACCGGCGTGACACAGGTTGATGCTTTGCAAGATGCTACGCACATGATCGTACATGCCCTCGGCCTTGAATGTGGGGCGCATGCCGGTGCGGGTGTTGATGAACAGTTCGTCCTTGAAGCAGGTCCGCAGTTTCTTCAGGCAGTAACTCACCGTTGACTGGCTGACACACAATGCCTCGGACACGCCGCTGACACTGCTTTGTTCGTACACGGCGTTAAACACCATGAGGTCTTGCATATCGAGCTTTCTGAGGGAGTTACTGTTTAGCATCCGTTGCTTCTCGCTGTGCTCCTTGCGCGAATCTTGCGCAAACAAGATCCGTGATCCTAACGGAACGATGGTCCCAAGTGAATGCCGTGCAGGCTGTTTCGCTGTCGGGAACGGGACAGATAATGTAGGGAATACGACGAATAGATCGGTCATTCGTTGCGAGGATGATTGTTTAGCGTATTCCCATCCACGCTTCAGCAAATCCGGATTTAACGACGCAGGTCGGCGTGGGACGCTCGCGGGGTCTGTTTACTGTGATGCGCTTATGGACGGTCGGCCCGCAGCATTCCCGTACCCATTATCATCCGCCGCGGTCGGTCCGGTCGGTCGACTCACGCCTGTCTTCGCCCCGTCACTTTCTGCGCTGCCCTCTGAATTGGCTTTCTGGGCCCTCTGGCATTGTCGCCATGCCCGGCCTCCGGATGCCCGTATTTCCTGTTGAACACTTCACGGTGTCCGCTCATTGCGGGCACAGACCGACGGCGCCCTGATGCCCGTCCGACATGACATACGAGCATTCCCATGAGCATTGCCAATCCTGCGTTCGCGCCCGTTGAACACGCCCGGGCATTCCTGGCCCTGCACCCGGACATCGAACTGTTCGAACTGTTTATCCTCGACAATAACGGCGTACCCCGGGGCAAATTGCTGCACCGGGACGAATTGCTGGCGGTCTATGAAGGCGGCCGTCCGCTGCCGAGCACGATCCTCGGGCTGACCGTCAATGGTGACGACGTGGAAAACTCGGGGCTGGTGTGGGAGGTCGGTGACATCGACTGCCGGGCCTATCCCATCAGCGGCAGTTTGCAGCGTATGCCGTGGCGGTTGATCCCCACGGCTGCCGTGCAGGTCGCCATGCACCCTCGGGAGGGCATGCCGGCCGCCATCGCCGATCCACGTTATCTGCTCGGCCGGGTAATCGAGCGGTTGCAGGCCGACGGCTATTACCCAGTGATGGCGGCAGAGCTGGAGTTCTATCTGCTGGACGCGCAACGCGATAGCCAGGGCCGGCCACAACCGGCGCGGGAGGCCGATGGTGGCCGGCCGCGCGCTACCCAGGTCTATGGTTTGCGCGAGCTGGAGCAGATCGAGCCGTTCCTGGCGGACCTTTATGCCGCGTGCAAGCTCCAGGGCATTCCGGCGCGCACGGCCATTTCCGAATACGCTCCAGGCCAGGTGGAAATTACCCTCGAGCACCGCAACGATGCGTTGCAAGCCATGGACGAGGCGGTGCGCTACAAACGCCTGGTCAAGGGCGTGGCGCATAAACATGGCATGGTGGCGTGTTTCATGGCCAAGCCATTCGAGCATCTGGCGGGTTCCGGCATGCACATGCACGTCAGCCTGGCGGACCGCGAGGGCAATAACCTGTTCGCCAGCGAAGCCGCCGACGGCACGCCATTGCTGCGCTGGGCGATAAGCGGGATGCTCGATACGCTGCTCGATTCATTGCTGATGTTCTGCCCGAACGCCAACTCCTACCGGCGCTTCCAGAGCAACAGTTACGCGCCCCTGACGGCGACCTGGGGCGTGGACAACCGCACCGTGAGCCTGAGGGTGCCGGGAGGGCCGGCCTTTTCCCGACACATCGAGCATCGCATCTGCGGTGCCGACGCCAACCCGTACCTCGCGGCTGCGGCGATGCTGGCCGGCATCCATCGTGGCATACGGGAGCAGTGCGATCCCGCTGCGCCCGTTGAAGGCAATGGTTATGCACAAGCGAGCCGTTTGTTGCCCACCGACTGGCTCACTGCCCTGCAGGCGCTCGAGGCTTCGACTTGGGCGCAAGAAGCCTTCGGTGGCGAATTTCTTGGCGTTTACCTGGCGGTCAAACGCGCCGAATACCGTCAGTTCATGGGCGAGGTGGGGGAGCAGGACTGGCGCTGGTATCTGAATCAGGCCTGACGACTGCGCCAGGTTTGTCACTTAAATAATAATTTAATAGCAACTTTTTCACGAAAAATTGATGGTGGGCTGCCTAAAGTTTGTGTTGCCGTAGGGAACGAATTTTCCACGCTTTCCTTAGGCACTTCTTCTCCAAAGAGCAACTTTCAGGAAAATGCCCACCATCATGCTGACCATTAAAGCCGTGCGCCCCGAGTGGGTGACGCTGCTCGCCAGTGCCTTTTTATTAGTTGGCTTCAACGTCATTCTCTGGCAACACTTGCTGACGATCACGGCGGCTGACGGGCGAGGCCTGCTGATGTGCGCGGCCTTTGGCGTGATGATTTTCTGTGCATTCAACCTGGTGCTGACCCTCGTGGCGTTCCGCCCGCTGCTCAAGCCCGTGCTGATGCTGTTGTTCCTGATCAGTGCCGGTGTCGCCTACTTCATGGCCCAGTACGGTGTATTGATCGACGTCGGCATGTTGCGCAACTTTGCCGAAACCAATGCCACTGAAGTCCGTGACCTGTTGTCTCTGAAGTTGTTCGCCTATCTCGGCTTACTTGGCGTCTTACCTTCCTGGTTATTGTTCAAGACACCGATCAAATACCGTAGCTGGTCTAAAGAGTTGTTAAGCAAGCTGTTGGTCGGTGTCGCCTCGGCGGCGCTGATTGGCGTGGTTGCCCTGGCGAATTATCAGGGGCTGTCTTCTCTGTTTCGCAATCATCATGAATTGCGCCTGATGATTGTGCCAAGCAATTACATTGGTGCTTCGGTTGGCTACCTGCGTGAGCAGGTCGTGTCGGCCAAGCAACCGTTCATCAAGCTGGGCGAGGATGCCAGTCGCAATCCGGCTTGGCAGACCCACGCCCGCAAGTCCCTGACCGTACTGGTGGTCGGGGAGAGTGCTCGCGCGGAAAACTTCGGCATTCTTGGCTATAACCGCGACACCACACCGAAGTTGAGTCACGAGGCCGGCCTGATCGCTTTCACCGATGTGCATTCCTGCGGCACCGAAACCGCCGTGTCGGTGCCGTGCATGTTCTCCAACATGGGCCGCAAGAACTACGACGCCAGCAAGGCCAGGCATGAAGAAGGCCTGCTGGATGTACTCCAGCGTGCCGGCCTGGACGTGATCTGGCGGGACAACCAGTCCGGCTGCAAAGGCACCTGCGACCGGGTCACCCTGCAGGATGTGAGCAATCTCAAGGATCCGGCCCTGTGCGCCAACAGCGAATGCCGGGATGAGATCCTGCTTCAGGGGCTGCAGCATTTCATCGACACCCTGGACAAAGACACGGTGCTGGTCCTGCACCAGATGGGCAGCCACGGGCCTGAGTACTTCAAGCGTTATCCCAAGGAGTACGAACACTTCACACCGGTGTGCGAAAGCAACGCGTTGAACAATTGCAGTCGCGAAAGCATCGTCAACGGCTATGACAATACGCTGGTGTACACCGACCACGTTCTTTCGACCCTGATCGATCTGCTACGGGCCAACCAGGACAAGGTCGATACCGCCATGCTCTACCTGTCGGACCACGGTGAGTCCCTGGGCGAATACAACCTGTTTCTCCATGGCACGCCCTACATGCTTGCTCCAGAGCAGCAGAAGCATGTGGCGATGCTCGCCTGGTTTTCCGACAGTTATCAGAAGTCTTTTGCGGTGGACACCCATTGCCTGCAGTTGAGTCGGGAAAAGCCCTTGAGCCAGGACAACCTGTTTCACTCGATGCTCGGCTTGCTGGAGGTCAACAGCAATGTCTATAACCGGGACCTGGATCTGTTTGCCGGTTGTCGCAGCGCGGTGATTGACGGCGTGTTGGCGCGAGAGTGATCGCCTACACCTTTTTTTCACGCCGCGCCGTTTAACCTGTCATCTGTCCACTTTCCAAGAGCTGTTTGTATGTCCGGGCTACCCCCATCCACCGTCGAGCTTGAGTTCGCCAGGCATCACGAGCAGGAGCATGCGCAAGTCTGTTCCCGGCCGGCCCCTCGACGGCTGCGCCTGGCGTTCTGGCGTGATGAGCACATGGTGCGCAATGCCCTGAAAGTAGCCGGTGAACCGGGGTTGGTGCTGGACGTGGCGTGTGGGGCTGGGCGGTTCTGGCCGGTGCTGGCCGAACACACCAACCGGGTGATTCTGGCGGCGGATCCATCGCCGGACATGCTCGAACACGCGCTTACCCACCACGGCGGCGCGTTGCTCAAACGGGTCAAGACCTTTCCGAGTTCGGCGTTTACCATCGGGCTTTCGGAAAACGCGGTGGATTGTATTTGTTGTCTGCAATTGTTTCGTCACGTGAGTGCCAGTGAGCATCGCCTGGCGCTGCTACGCGAGTTTCGTCGGGTCAGTCGCGACACGGTCATCGTGTCGGTTCAAATCGACGGGCGTTTCAAGCTCGGCCACCCACCACAACGTAACCTGGCAGACAAGGCCGATGTCGAGGCCGAGTTCCTCCAGGCTGGTTTCAACGTGCTGTGGCACCAGGACTTCCTGCCCGGTTTTGCGCTGACGCGGGTTTATGTGTTGCGTAAGACCAGTTAGCTTCGAATGTAGGACTATTCTTGAGATTGCGCAGGCGATTTCTCTCAGGCTCTTGCTCTATGGATGCTCGCAATCGCTGACGGCGATATATACTGCGCGCCATTATTCAAGGGAGAGCCGTGTGGCCATCGATATTCACTGGATTCGCGACAACGATAGCCTCGGGCGGTTTTGCGCCGAATGGCAGCAGTTGCCCTTCGTCGCCCTCGACACTGAATTCATGCGGGTCGACACCTTTTACCCTATCGCCGGTTTGCTGCAGATCGGCGATGGCAAGCGTGCCTACCTGATCGACCCCTTGACCATCGACAACTGGCAGCCCCTGGCGGCATTGCTGGAGAACCCGGCCGTACTCAAGGTGCTGCACGCCTGCAGCGAAGACCTGGAAGTCCTGTTGCGCCTGACCCGCAGCCTGCCTGCGCCGCTGTTCGATACCCAGTTGGCTGCCGCCTACCTGAACCTGGGCTTCTCCATGGGCTACTCGCGGCTGGTGCAGGACGTTCTGGGCATCGAGCTGCCCAAGGGCGAGACCCGCTCCGACTGGTTGCAACGGCCGCTGTCCGAAACGCAGATCAGCTATGCCGCGGAAGATGCGGTGCACCTGGCTGAGGTTTTCGTACAACTGCGTCCCAAGCTTTCCGACGAGAAGTACGCCTGGGTCCTGGAGGACGGCGCTGAGCTGGTCGCCAACCTGCGTCGCGAAATCGACCCCGATGAGGTGTACCGCGAAGCCAAGCTGGCCTGGAAACTGTCCCGCGCTCAACTGGCCGTGCTGCGTGAGCTCTGCGCCTGGCGCGAGCGCGAGGCGCGGGCCCGTGACTTGCCGCGTAACCGCATCATTCGCGAGCATTCGCTGTGGCCCCTGGCCCGTACTCAGCCGGATAACCTCGGCGCATTGGCGAAAATCGAAGACATGCACCCGCGCACCGTGCGCCAGGACGGCGAGTTTCTGCTGGACCTGATCAAGCGCGCTGCCAGCGTGCCGCCCGAACAATGGCCGCCAGCCGTGGCCGAGCCGTTGCCCATCGAGGCCGCGGCCCTGGTCAAGCGTCTGCGCGCTCTGGGGCAGGCTGAGGCCGAACGCCTGGGCATTGCTCCGGAACTGATGCTGCGCAAGAAAACCCTCGAGGCGTTGATCAAGAGCGGCTTCCCCGAGGGTCCTTACCAATTGCCTGATTCGCTGCGTGGCTGGCGTCGCGAACTGATGGGCCAGGCGCTGCTCGACAGCCTGGCCACTGCTGGAGAACAGCCTTGAAACGTATTTGCTCCATTTACCGCAGCTCGAAGAAAAACGAGATGTACCTGTATGTGCTCAAGAGCGATGCCTTGACGCGTGTGCCTGAGCCCTTGATGGCGGCCTTCGGCAAGGCGACCCATGCCTTCGATCTGGTCCTGAGCCCCGAGCGGCAGTTGTCCCGGGAGGACATCAACAAGGTGCTGGAAAACCTCGACACCCAGGGTTATCACCTGCAGATGCCGCCGGCCGAGGACGAGTACATCGAGCATCTGCCCGAAGAGTTGCTGCGACGCAACGATCCGGTCTGATGCGATACCGAGGTGCCCGTCCTGGGGCCTCTGGGAACACACTGGAATTTTTTTGACGATCGCCGCATGGATGGAGCGACACTCTGTCGGCGTTCGTCTGCACTGTTTTGAAAGGTTTGATTCATGCGCGTTCTGATTGCCGAACACGACCACGCGGTATATGCCCAACTGTTGCGCCAGGCTGCACCCGATATCGAAGTGCTCACCAGCGGTGACTCCGCCGAGTTGTCCCGGCTGGCCGCCGATTGCCCGGTCTGGCTTGGCCAGCCCGACCTGCTGGCTACCCTGCTGCGCCAGGGCCATCGTCCCCAGTGGCTGCAATCGACCTGGGCGGGCATCACGCCGCTGTTGGCCGAGGGGCTGACACGCAACTACCGGCTGACCCGTGCGGTAGGCATTTTCGGTCAGTTGATGGCTGAGTACGTGCTCACCTACATGCTTGGTCATGAGCGCGAGGTGCTGGCGCGGCTGGTCAGCCAGGTCGAGCGCAAGTGGGACAACCGCCAGGGGCAGGGGCTGGCGGGGCGCAAGGCGCTGATCGTCGGGACCGGTGATATCGGTCAACGGGTGGCGCAGTTCCTCGTGCCGTTTGGCGTGCAACTCTATGGCATTGCCAGCGAAGCGCGGGAGCAGGCCCCTTTCGTCGAGGTCGGAGCGATGAAGGATCTGCCGCGTCTGGTCGGCGAAGTGGATTACGTCATCAACCTGCTGCCCAATACGCCCCACACCCATGACGTATACGACGCGGCGCTGTTCAAGCAATTCAAGCCCACCGGATTGTTCATCAATGCCGGACGCGGCGTCGCCGTGGTGGACGCGGACCTGGTGCAAGCCTTGAAAGACGGGCATCTGGCCGGTGCGGTGATCGACGTCTGCCGCCAGGAACCGCTGCCTCAGCGTCACCCGTTCTGGACGGCCTGGGGCCTGCTGTTGACCGGTCACAGTTCGGCACCGACGTCGCCGCCGCTGATGGCGCAACTGTTCCTGGAAAACCTGCGCGCCTATCAGGCCGGCGAAGCCCTGCGCGGGGAAGTGGATTTCACCCGGGGCTATTGACTCCACAAACTCCATTGTGGGAGCGGGCTTGCTCGCGAAAGCGGAGTGTCAATCGACATAAACGTCGAATGTAATGACTTCTTCGCGGGCAAGCCCGCTCCCACACCTTCGACCTGTGCAGGATTACAGGGTGGAGTTTGCCTCCGGCCAATTGCTTTACCGACAGTCGCCAACGCTTGGCCTGAAGAGGTCCCGGCACTAGACTGTCGGCCTTTTCACCATCTGATGTTGATGCTCCGAGCCATGGCCGCCAAAGTCGAACCCTTCTGGATACGCAAGACCCTCGATCAGCTAGATGCGCAGGAGTGGGAATCGCTGTGCGACGGCTGCGGCCTGTGCTGTCTGCAAAAGCTCGAAGACGAAGATGACAACAGCGTCTACTACACCCGCATCGCCTGCAAACTGCTGGACCTGAAAACCTGCCAGTGCACCGATTACCCACGCCGCCGTGAGTCCGTTCCCGATTGCATCCAGCTCACGCCGGGCAAGGCCGATGAGTTCAAGTGGTTGCCGCCGACCTGTGCTTACCGATTGGTCAGCGAGGGCAAGGACCTGCCGCTGTGGCACCATCTGGTATGTGGCGACCGCGATGCCGTGCACCACGAGCGCATTTCCCAGTCCGGGCGCATGCTGGCCGAAGGCAGCGTGCCGGAAGACGATTGGGAAGATCATCTGATTTTTCGCGCCGGCTGAATCGTCAGGCGTTGCATCACCGGGGGAGAGTCCATGGGCGCAGGATTGAAACGGCTGCTGGTGAGCGGCGGGCTGCTGGCGGTGTGCGGTCCGCTATGGGCGGCGCAGAAAGTCGATCTGGATTACCATGTGCACCTGTTGCCACAGAGCGATCAGGCCGAAGTGCGCTTGACCCTGGCCCGTGGCTCGGCGGTGCGCAGTCTGGATTTCGACCTTGGCGACGGCAGCCGCTACAGTGATTTCAAGGCGGACGGTCAATGGCAGCTGACACCCGGTAAAACCGCGCGAGGCCTCTGGCGCCCGAGCGCCGACAAGGCCAGCCTGACCTACCGGGTGCGCATCAGCCATGAGCACAAGAACGGCACCTTCGAAACCCGCATGACGCCCGCCTGGGCCCTGCTGCGCGGCGATGACCTGGTGCCGTCGGCCCGGCTCGACCAGCAAGACGGCGTCGAATTGGTGGCGCGCCTGGATGTTGAATTGCCCGCCGGCTGGAAAAGCATCGAAACGTCCTGGCCACGTATCGGCAAGCAGCGCTTTCGCATCGACAACCCCTCGCGGCTGTTCGACCGTCCCACGGGTTGGATGCTGGCCGGCAAACTGGGCAGCCGCCGCACGCGCCTGGGTGAAACCGACGTTACCGTGGCCTCGCCCCAAGGCCAGGGCATGCGCCGGATGGACGTGCTGACACTGCTGACCTTCGTCTGGCCGCAGGTGCAGGTGCTGATACCACGGCACCCCACCAAATTGCTGATTGTCGGTGCCCAGGACCCGATGTGGCGCGGTGCCCAGGCCGGCCGTGAGTCGATTTACCTGCACAGCCGCCCGCCGCTGGTCAGCGAGCGGGGCTCCAGCCCGTTGTTGCGAGAACTGGTGCAGACCCTCGCCCGTATCCACGACCGTGAGCGCAGTGACTGGATCAGCGAAGGCCTGGCCGAGTACTACGCCGTCGAACTGCTGCGCCGCGCCGGCGGCATGAGCGACGAGCGTTACCAGACCCTGAACGAGCGCCTTGTACGAGACAGCAAGGGCGTGACGACCCTGCGCGGCGAACAGGCCAGCCCCGCGATGGTGGCCAAGGCGGTGCTGTTGCTGCAGGAGCTGGATCGGGAAATTCGTTTGAAAACCCGTAACAAGCGCTCTCTCGACGATGTGCTGCAGGCGGCGATGCGCCTGGAAACGGTCGACACCCGGGAGTTCGTGCAACTCAGCGAGAGCATCCTGGGTGGGGCTTCTACAGTGCTGGATAATCGGTTGCTTCAGTAGAATCGCCATCGCGAGCAGGCTCTGGAAGCGAGCCTGCTCGCGATGGGGCCATCAGCCCCGGCACATTGTCCAGCTCAAAGCCCGGCCTTCGGCGAATCCAACGAATCATTTCCCGTCACCGTAGCTGTACCGGTAGCCGCCTCGGCGTTGGCCTTCATGCGGACCAGTTCATCGCCGGCCTGCTCGATACGGGCACGGGCGCTGCTCAGGTTCTGGCGGCTCTTCTCCAGCAGCGTCTTGGCCGAGCAATGCCCGGTGATGCCCCGCGCCAGGGCCATACCACCGATGGCCAGTTGAGCCAGACCAATGATGCCGCCACGACGCAAGCCCTTGCCCATCATCAGCACGCCGCCAGCCAGGGAGCCCGCGCGTTCCCAGCCGTGCACATTTTGCGCAGGGCGGGATTGAAACGGGGTGCTCTCGATCGGCTCGAACGGATTGTTATCGCTCATGGTCTGTCTCCAGTGTGGGGATTGGTATAAAACTGACTGCCGGAGCGAATCCGTCGTTCCATGGAATTTCCCACCGGTCAGCGGAATTGCGGCCCCGAGCGGGTGTTGTTGCCTTTGGCCATGCGGTCGTACAGCACGACGTTGACCGTGGCCGCCAGGTTCATGCAACCGGTGGTGGGGATGTACACCACGTCTTCGCACCAATCCCGGATATCTTTATCCAGCGAGCCGTCTTCAGGGCCGAAGATGTACAGCGCCCGGTCCGGGTGGGTGTATTCGGGCAGGGGGCGAGCACCCTCTACCAGCTCCACGGCCACTGGTATACAGCCCAGGGGCAGGATCTTCTTCAGGTCGTCGATGCCGATCAACGGAATGTCGTAGTGGACTTTCTTGGTGTCGGTGACGAAGTCGGCGGCCCGTTCATAGCGCTTGCCGGTGTAGAACACCGACGCCACGCCGTAGCAACCGGCGGCGCGCATGACCGAACCGACGTTTTCCGGTGATTTGGGGTTGAACAGACCGATGCAGCTGTAGCGTTTGTTGGCCACGGGCGGGGTGCCTTTGGGAAAAGGCGCGATTATACGGGGAATGGGGGAGGGTGGTCAGTTTCAAGATTGGCGGTGAAGGTAGCATCGCCATCGCGAGCAGGCTCACTCCCACAGAAGACCGCATTCCAATGTGGGAGCGAGCCTGCTCGCGATGAGGGCCTGATGACAGGCGCTCAGTGCCTTGCCGACTACTCGTCTTTCTTCATCAACCCAGCCAGCGCGGCAAACGGGTTGTGAGTCGCCTTGGCGATTTTCGGGGTGCTCAGGGAGCCGTCACCGAAGTATTGCTGGTCGGTGTAGCGCGAGTGTTCGTTGTCGTGGCAGTACAGGCACAGCAGTTCCCAGTTGGAACCGTCCTGGGGGTTGTTGTCGTGGTTGTGGTCGCGGTGGTGAACGGTCAGTTCGCTCAGGCGTTTGCCGGAGAACTCACGGGCGCAGCGGCCACAGACATGGGGGTACATTTTCAGGGCTTTGTCGCGGTAACCCATTTCCCGGTCGCGCTGGGCGTCAGCGAGGATGCGGTCCAGCTTCGCGGTATTGGAAGGAGGCGTTGACGAACTCATGGGTTCACCTTTGTAGATAAGACTGATGACGGTTGAACGAAGTTTAGCTCAGCCTTTGAGCTTCTCGGCAATCCAGATGGTGTGGCGGGTGCCTTTGTTGCCATGGGCGAACACTTGCACCTCTTCAGCCTTGAAGCCGGCCTTTTTCAGTTTGTCGGAAAACTGCCGGTCGGCGCTGGCCGACCAGACCGCCAGCACCCCTTTGGGCCGCAGGGCCTTCGCGCAGGCGGCCAGGCCGCCGGCCGAATACAGCCAGCTGTTGGCTTTCTGGGTCAGGCCTTCGGGGCCGTTGTCCACATCGAGCATGATCGCGTCGAAACCCAGGGGCTCGGCTTGCAGCACCTTGGCGACATCTTCCAGGCGGATCACCGTGCGCGGATCCTCCAGTGGCCGTCCGGCCTTTTCTCCGAGGGGGCCACGGTTCCACTCCACCACGCCGGGCACCAGCTCGGCCACCACTACCTCGGCGCTCTTGCCCAGGTGCTTGAGGGCCGAGGCGAGGGTGAATCCCATGCCGAGGCCGCCGATCAGCACCCGTGAACCCGGGCGTCCGGCGACCTTGCGGCAGGGAATCTCCGCCAGGGCGTCTTCGGAGCCGTGCATGCGGGTGTTCATCAACTGCCCGCCGTCACCGCCCTGGATCTTGATGACGAAGTCTTCGCCGTACTCGAACAGGCACAGGGCACCGCCATTGTCGGGGATGGGGGTGGTGTCGAGCAGAACGAAACGTTTCATGGAAATCTCATGGGGGAGGGGCTACGGTCTAGCCTGAAGATGACAGTAGCCACGGAGCCAGTGATGAAGTGCATCATTCTAACGGCCATTGCCCTGGCGGCGCTTCCATTAAGTTATGCACAGGCCCAGCAGCCGACGATTCCGGTAACCCCGCCCAGTGTGCCTGGTTCGCCCGGTACCGCCACACCGATGCCCTACCCACCGGTTGCGCCCAGCAGTGTGCCCAAGGCCGGTCCCGAAAATGGCGGGCCGCCCTTGTTGCCACCGATCGAGATGCCCAGGCCGCCGAAGGATCAGCCGCTGCCGGGAATGGAGGTGAAGCCGCCCAAGGCCAAGTCCCCGGGGGGCTGAACTTCATTTCTGCTTGAAGACGACTCCTCCTGTGGGAGCGGGCTTGCTCGCGAAGGCGTCGAATCAGCAGCATTGATGTTGATTGAGACACCGCTTTCGCGAGCAAGCCCGCTCCTACAAGGGGATGTACGCCTAGACCTGCTGCGACAGCAACTGCCCATCAGCCATGCGCAGGCGCTTGGACAGGGAGACGGCGAGGGCGCGGATGATTTTTGCGGCGACCTTGGGAGCGTCGTTGAGCATTTTTTCCAGGGAATCCTTGCCCAGGTTCAGCAGCTGGCAATCACTGGCGGCGATGCAACTGGCCGAACGCCGTTCGCCATCGAGCACCGCCATCTCACCGAACGCCCGGCCGCTGCGCAGGGTGGCGATGGTCACCGCTTGCCCGTCGGGACCGGTCTTCTGCACGGCCACCTGGCCAGTGTGGATGATGCACATGAAGCTGCCGGCATCGCCCTCGCGGAAAATCGCTTCGCCCTGGGCGATGGCGCTGATGCTGAAGTAACCCGACGCGGCGGCGAAGTCGACGGGCAGCAACTGATCGAACAGGCCGCAGTCCATCAGCCAGTGGCGGATTTCGTTGTTCAGTAAGGTCGGTTCTGGCATGGCTTTACGGTCTTTTTTCTTGTGTCTATTGCGGTTTCGGATTGGCTGGGTTTCAACAGAGCCCTGTGGGAGCGGGCTTGCCCGCGAACACGGACTGACATTCAACGGATGCGTCGACTGACATACCGAATTCGCGAGCAAGCCCGCTCCCACAATTTGAGACCGCGTCGTTCCCTAAGACCCGGTCCTCAACCAGAGTTCCTCAAGCCTTGCCCCAAATCTTCAACACAAATGCATATTCGAGCGCTACGTCACGCAATCCCTGGTAGCGTCCGCTCATTCCACCGTGGCCTGCGCCCAGTTCGGTCTTGAGCAGCAATGGGTTGTCATCGGTCTTGGTGGCGCGCAATTTCGCGACCCATTTGGCCGCTTCCCAATACTGCACGCGGCTGTCGTTGTAACCGGCGATGACCAGCAGCGCCGGGTACGCCTGGGCGCGGACGTTTTCGTAGGGCGCATAGGCCCTGATCCGATCATAGACGTCCGGCTCCTCCGGATTGCCCCATTCGTCGTATTCGGTGACGGTCAGTGGCAGGTCCGGGTCGAGCATGGTGTTGAGCACATCGACGAACGGCACTTCGGCAATCGCGACCTTGAACAGCTCCGGGCGTTGATTGAGGACCGCGCCGATCAGCAGGCCACCGGCGCTGCCGCCGCTGATCGCCAGTTGTTCGGCAGTGGTAAAGCCATTGGCGATCAGGTGCTCGGCGCACGCGATGAAGTCGCTGAAGGTGTTGTGTTTGTGTTCCTGCTTGCCGGCGCGGTACCAGGCTTCGCCGAGTTCGCCGCCACCACGCACATGGGCGATGGCAAAGGCGATGCCGCGGTCGAGCAGGCTCAGTCGTGCATGGGAGAACCACGGATCGAGGCTTTCACCATAGGCGCCGTAGCCATACAGATACAGCGGCACCGGTTGGCCGAGGGCTTCGCGCTTGACCACCAGGCTGATGGGCACCTGGGTGCCGTCCGGTGCTGTCGCCCACAGACGCTGGCTGACATAGGCATCGGCGTCGAACGGGCCCAACACGGGGGTTTGCTTGAGGACCACCTGCGCGCCACTGGCAAGGTCCAACTGACGGATCTGCGCCGGGCGGTTCAGGGCCTCATAGCGCAGGCGGATGCGCTCACTGGCGAACTCCAGGCTGTTCTGCACATGCAGGCTATAGGCTGCATCCGGCAGTTGCACGCGATAAGCCGGCAAATCCTGTGGATGCACCTCGATGATCGGCAGGCCACCCTCCCGCAGGCTCAAGGTCATGGCGCCGGCGTTCAGGCTCAGCCCATCGATCATCACCGTGTCGCTGTGGGGAATCAGGTTCCGCCAGTCGGCCTCGGTTGGCGCCATGCCCGTGTCGGGGGCCTGGTACAGCGCGAAATTGATCCCGTCGCGATTGGTGCGGATCAGCCAGGTCCATTGGCCGTCGAGCAGGCCGTGGTCGACGTCGTATTCGTGATGCTCCACCCGGGGCGCCAGGCAGGTGAAGGGCAGTTGAGGTTGGGCGGCATCCAGTACCCAGACTTCGCTGGTGGTCTTGCTGCCCAGGGACAGGATCAACTGCCGCTCGGAGCTCGAACGGTAGCAATGCAGAAAGAAGCGTCCGTCCGGCTCATGAAACACTTCTTCGGCGGCAGTGCCATCAAGGCGATAGCGCCAAAGTTTGTGGGGCCGGTGGGTTTCGTCCAGTTCGCCGAAAAACAGCGTCAGGCTGTCGTTGGCCCAGGTCATGCTGCCGTCGCAGTTTTCGAAGGACAGTTCGCTGACCTTGTCGTTGGACAGCTCCTTCACGAACAGCGTATAGATTTCGTCGCCCGTGGTGTCCAGGCTATAGGCCAGGCGCTGGTGGTCGGGGCTGATGCTGAACGCACCGAGGGAAAAGAAACCGCCACCTGCCAGAGCGTTCGGGTCCAGCAGCAACTGCTCGTAGTGTTCGTCCACGGTCAGGCTATCGTCCGCCGGACGCGGGCAGCGATAGTGGCGCGGGTATTCGTCGCCGGCCGTGGTGCGGGTGTAGTACAGATAGGGACCCCAGGGCGAGGGCAGGGACAGATCAGTCTCGAGGATCCGTCCCTTGATTTCCTGGAACAGGGTTTCGCGCAGTTCGGCCTGGTCGGCGAGTTGGTCTTCCTGGAAGCGATTTTCGGCCTTGAGGTAGTCGAGCACCGCGTCGGTGTCGCGTTCCTGCAGCCAGGCATACGGGTCGACACCGGGGTCCTTGCGGGCTACCGGGGCGTTGGAAACATGGGCGGATAAGGACATGAAAGGCTCTCGAACATATTCATGGCGCACGTCTGGGCAGCCTGACGGGCGAAAAGCCGTTACTATAAGCGCCTCTTTGCCTGCCTTGCCATGGACACCATGACCGAGAACGACTATCTGATCGCCTGGGGCCTCTACGCCTTCGCCGCACTGGGCTGCCTGCTGGTATGGATGCGCCTCACCCGCTGGATGTGGCGCTGGTTGCGCGAGCCGCTGCGGTTGCTGGTGGCGGTGTTGCTGTTCTGCCCCACCATTGTCGACCCGGTGAAGGACAAATTCGCCCCGGCTCTGGCCATTGTTGCCCTGGACATTCTGTTCAAGGTGGGCAACAACGTCTGGCGCGCGGCGTCCGATCTGCTCATGTACGGCATGATCGCCTTCGGCGTCTATTTGATCTTCGCATTGATCCGCTTCCCCATCGAGCGTGCATCCAACGCCCGCAAGGAGCGGGCCGCCGCCGCTGATGCGGAGGATGACGAGCCGCCGTTCGGTGTAGCCGGCGATGACCGTTACGGTCGCCCGCCGGTACCGAGCAATCCCCAGCGTTCACGTATCGAGCCGCGTCTGTAACCCGGCCTGCCCCTTCAAGCGAGAGTCCGAGCATGTGTGAGTTACTGGGCATGAGTGCCAATGTGCCGACCGACATCGTGTTCAGCTTCACCGGCCTGATGCAGCGCGGCGGCAAGACCGGGCCGCACCGGGACGGGTGGGGTATCGCGTTCTATGAAGGCCGTGGCCTGCGCCTGTTTCAGGACCCCGCGGCCAGCAGTGAGTCGGAAGTGGCGAACCTGGTACAGCGCTATCCGATCAAGAGCGAAGTGGTGATCGGGCATATCCGCCAGGCCAATGTCGGCAAGGTTTGCCTCTCCAACACCCACCCGTTCGTGCGCGAGCTGTGGGGACGGAACTGGTGTTTTGCCCATAACGGCCAGCTCGCGGGTTTCCAGCCGGCGGTAAGTTTTTACCGCCCGGTGGGCGATACCGACAGCGAAGCGGCGTTCTGCGACCTGCTCAACCGCGTGCGCCAGGCTTTTCCGGAGCCGGTGGAGGTTGAGCAATTGCTGCCCTCGCTGATCCAGGCCTGTTCCGAGTACCGCAGCAAGGGTGTGTTCAATTGCCTGCTCAGCGACGGCGACTGGCTGTTCTGCTATTGCTCGACCAAACTGGCCCAGATCACCCGTCGCGCGCCGTTTGGCCCGGCGCGGCTCAAGGACGTGGATGTGATTGTGGATTTCCAGGCCGAAACCACGCCCAACGACGTGGTCACGGTGATCGCCACCGAACCCTTGACCGAAAACGAAACCTGGACCCGCTACGAACCGGGCCAATGGAGCCTGTGGCGACGCGGCGAATGCGTCAGCCATGGCCGCACCGAATAAGGACGTCACGTTATGTTGCTCAGTTATCTACGGCTGGTGTTGTTTGCAGTGGGCCTTCTGGTCGGGGTCCAGGTACCGGGTTTCATCAGCGATTACGCCAAGCGGGTCGAAGCACACCTGATCGAGGCCCAGAACGGCCTGCAAGGGTTTCAGGGCACCGCCAACCAGTTTTTCAAGGGTGACATGCAGGCCCTGGTGGCCCATTACCGTGCCAGTGAGGACCCGATCTTTCGCAGCGATGCCGACAGCCTGAACACCCTGCTGGTGCGCCAGCAGGCGCTGGACAAGCAATACCAGGCGATGAAAGGCCCGTGGTATATCCGCTTGTTGCAAGTGGTGCTGGCCGCCGATCCGGACATCCGCAAGGAAACCTGGAACGGCTACAGCTACCAGATCCTGCTGACCCCCGAAGCGATGATCTGGGGCATCGGCGGCGCCATGCTGCTGTCGTTCGGCCTGGAATGCCTGTTCCGCCTGATCGACTGGGTGGTGCTGGGTGGCAAGCGCCTGCGCCAGAGCCGACCGATTGAAGAGCGGGATTTGCGCGGGCTGTAACACCGAGATCAAAACAGCTTTGTTGTGGCGAGGGGATGAATCCCCTCGCCACAACAGCATTCCAACCAGACACTCCACCGTTTCCCACCCAATCAACTTTTTCTTATGACCCGTCCGCAATTTTATTCGTTGGACGCGCCGCGCCGTGGGCCCAAGAATCGGCGCAACCGGTCTCTACGTTCGCAGCGTCGAGACTTATAACAATAAAACCGTGGAGAACCACCATGAGTGCCCCTGACACACTCGGCGTCCCCCAATCCCAGGCCCGTTCCGGTCCGTTCGACTGGTATCGCAACATCAATCAGCAGGAACGCCGCACCTTCTGGAGCTGCAAGATCGGTTATGCCCTGGACGGCATGGATACGCAGATGCTCAGTTTCGTGGTGCCGACCCTGATCGCGATGTGGGGTATCACCACCGGGCAAGCGGGGCTGATCCACACCAGCACCCTGATCGCCTCGGCTATCGGCGGCTGGGTAGCCGGTATTCTTTCGGACCGCATCGGTCGGGTCCGCACCCTGCAACTGACCGTGTTGTGGTTCGCCTTCTTCACCTTCCTGTGTGGCCTGGCCCAGAGTTACGAACAACTGCTGATCGCCCGTACCCTGATGGGCTTCGGCTTCGGTGGCGAATGGACCGCCGGCGCCGTGCTGATGGGCGAGGTGATCCGCGCCAAGGACCGCGGCAAGGCGGTTGGCATGGTGCAGGCGGGGTGGGCGCTGGGGTGGGGCATGACAGCGATTCTGTATGCGCTGCTGTTCTCGGTGCTGGCGCCGGAAGACGCCTGGCGCGCCCTGTTCATGCTTGGCCTGGTCCCGGCGATATTCGTGATTTTCGTCCGGCGACTGGTCAAGGATCCAGAGATCTATAACCAGACCAAAGCGCGCGAGGAACCGAGCAATCCGGCGAGGTTCTACGAGATTTTCGCACCTGGCATCCTCTTCACCACGATTCGCGCTTCGTTGCTGACCACCGGTGCGCTGGGTGGCTACTACGCCATCACCTCGTGGCTGCCGACCTTCCTGAAAAATGAACGTGGCTTGAGCGTCCTGAGTACCGGTGGCTACCTGGCGATGGTGATTGTCGGGTCCTACGTGGGTTATGTCATCAGCGCCTACTTGACTGACATCCTGGGCCGCAAGAAGAACTTTGTCCTGTTCGCCATCGGTTCGTTCGTCATCGTGTTGCTGTACACCCAGATGCCGGTAAGCAATAACGTGATGCTCTGGCTCGGCTTCCCCCTGGGCTTCTTCGCGTCGGGGATGTTCAGCGGCATGGGCTCGTTCCTGACCGAGCTGTTTCCGACCCGTATCCGCGGTTCGGGCCAGGGTTTCTGCTACAACATCGGTCGGGCACTGGCGGCGCTGTTCCCGTTGCTGATCGGCCTGCTGAGCCAGAAGGTGCCCTTGAGTGTCGGTATCGGTGCGTTCGCAGCCGTGTCCTACGGCGTGGTGATCCTGGCGGCCCTCAGTCTGCCGGAAACCCAGGGCAAACAATTGGATGCCGACTAACTGATAACCTGTGGGGCACATGCCCCATGGCCAGAAACAACCTACAGGAGCGTTCACAGTGAACCGCCTGCTATTGAACTGCGACATCGGCGAAAGCTTCGGCAACTGGACCATGGGTCTGGACGCCGAGGTGATGCCCTTCATCGATTGCGCCAACATCGCCTGCGGTTTTCATGCCGGTGACCCGAGCATCATGCGCAAGACCGTCAGCCTGGCCCTGAGCCATGGCGTAAAAATCGGCGCACACCCGGCCTATCAGGATCTGGCGGGTTTCGGCCGTCGCTCCATGGCCTACACCGCCCAGGAACTGCAGGACCTGCTGCATTACCAGATCGGCGCCCTCGACGGCATTTGCCGGGCCCAGGGTGGGCGGGTCAGCTACGTCAAACCCCATGGCGCGATGTACAACGACATGATGGCCAACCCGGCACAGTTGCGTGCTGTGATCCAGGCTGTCGCGGCCTACGACCCGCAGTTGCCGCTGATGCTGATGGCGACCCGGGACAACAGCGCCGCCCAGGCCCTGGGCGACGAATATGGCCTGACGTTGTGGTTCGAAGCTTTCGCCGACCGTGCCTACGACAGCGCCGGCCACCTGGTTTCACGGCAGTTGCCGGGCGCGGTGCATCACGACGCCGAGGTCATCATCGGGCAGGCCCTGACCATCGCCCGCGGCGACTCGTTGACCGCCACCGATGGCAGCGCGTTGCTCCTGCATGCCAATACCTTGTGCGTGCACGGCGACAACACCAGCTCCGTGGCGGCGGTGCAACGCATCCGTGAGGCACTGGACGGGCAGCGTGCATCATGAAACCACGGGTGGAAGTGGTGGCGGTGGACTGCCTGATGGTGCGCCTGTTCGATGAGATCGCCGAGACCCACATGCCGTGGATGCTCGCTGCCAGCGAGCGCCTGCGCGAGGTGTTCGCCGAATACCTGATCGACCTGGTGCCGTCCTACACCACGCTCATGGTGCATTACGACATGCTGGCGCTGAACCCGGCACAGGCTCGGGATCTGGTCAACGAGGCGCTGAACAATCTGTCCCCCGATGCCTGCTCGGTCGGCCAGCGCCATGTGCTGCCTGTGTGGTACGACCCCAGCGTCGGGCCTGAACTGAGCCTGTTGTCGAGCCGCAGCGGGTTGACGGTGGAACAGGTGATCCGTCGCCACAGCGAGCACGAATACCAGGTGTTTGCCCTGGGCTTTGCCCCCGGATTTGCCTTCATGGGGCTGGTGGACGAAGTACTGGCCGCGCCGCGCCTCGACACGCCGCGCAAGCGGGTGGCCGCGGGCAGCGTCGGCATTGCCGAGCGCCAGACCGCGGCGTACCCATTGGTGTCGCCCGGCGGCTGGAACCTGATCGGTCGTACTCCGGCCAAATTGTTCGATCGCGAACGTGACGGCTACAGCCTGATGCAGCCCGGCGACACGGTGCGTTTTGTCGCCGTGGATCACGCTGAATTCATCGCATTGGGTGGGGACGACACACCGCAGGAGGCCCTGGCATGAGCCGTTTGTTGATCGAGGCCAGCACACCGCTGTGCCTGTTGCAGGACGGTGGCCGTTTCGGCGTCAGGCATCTGGGCGTGACCCAGGGCGGCGCGGCGGATTGGCTGTCGATGGCCTGGGCCAACTGGATGCTGGGCAATGCCCTGGACGCGACGGTAGTGGAGATCACCCTCGGTGGCTTCACGGTGGTGGCTGAAGAGGATTGTGTATTGGCGCTGGCCGGGGCAGACCTCGGGGCACGGCTGGACGGCCAGGCCGTGGCAGCGTGGCGCTATTTCAGTTTGCGCAAGGGCCAGACCCTGTCGTTGACCCAACCTGTGCTGGGTGCTCGGGCGTACCTCGCGGCCCCCGGTGGGTTCGATGCACCGGCGGTGCTGGGCAGCCGGGCGACGGTGGTGCGTGAAGAGCTCGGCGGCCTGGATGGGCTGGGGCGAGCGCTGGGCCGTGGCGAGCACTTGAGCTATTCGGGCCCGGCCACGCCTCGGCCGATGCCGGGCAGGTTGATTCCGGATTTCCAGCAGGCCCGGCCGCTGGACCTGATCCTGGGGGCGCAGAATGGCGCGTTCAGCGGACGGAGCCTGTTCGATGCG
This sequence comes from Pseudomonas sp. SJZ074, assembly GCF_007828215.1. Classification (GTDB taxonomy): domain Bacteria; phylum Pseudomonadota; class Gammaproteobacteria; order Pseudomonadales; family Pseudomonadaceae; genus Aquipseudomonas. The sequence goes on from NZ_VIUE01000009.1 coordinate 112,245, forward strand.
TTCAACACGCCTTGGACACTGGACAGCCGCGCCGACCGCATGGGCATCCGCTTGCTGGGCGCCGGGCTGGAATACCAGGGACCTGCGATGATTTCCGAGGGCATTCCCCTGGGGGCCGTGCAGGTACCGCCGGACGGCCAGCCGATCGTGCTGCTCAACGACCGGCAGACCATTGGCGGCTACCCCCGCCTGGGCGCCTTGACGCCGTTGGCCCTGGCCCGGCTGGCGCAATGCCTGCCAGGCACGCAGGTGCGGTTGCGGCCGGTGGTGCAGGAGGTTGCGCATCGGCAGCAGGCGGAGTGTTTGCGCGGATTCATGGACCGCTGAAAGCATCGCGAGCAGGCTCGCTCCCACAGGGATCTTATGGATGACAAAGATCCGGTGTGGGAGCGAGCCCTGCTCGCGATGAGGTCCGAATGGTCGACAAGAATCTTTACTTGGAAAGAAACCGCATTCCTTCCTCCAACCCCCGCAGGGTCAGCGGGTACATCCGGTCCTCCACCAACTCCCGCACGATGTTGGTCGAGGCGGTGTAGCCCCAGGTGTCCTTCGGATAAGGGTTGATCCAGATGAGCTTTTTGTATTTCTCCATGAAGCGCTGCATCCACACGTAGCCTGCTTCCTCGTTCCAGTGTTCGACGCTGCCGCCGGCCTGGGTGATTTCATAGGGCGCCATGGCGGCGTCGCCGATGAAGATCACTTTGTAGTCGGCGCCGTACTTGTGCAGCAGGTCCTGGGTCGAGGTGCGTTCCGAGGTGCGGCGCAGGTTGTTTTTCCATACCGACTCGTACACGAAGTTGTGGAAGTAGAAATACTCCAGGTGTTTGAACTCGGTCTTGCAGGCCGAGAACAGTTCTTCGCAGATTTTCACGTGGGCATCCATCGAGCCGCCGATGTCGAACAGCAGCAACAGCTTGACGGTGTTGCGTCGTTCGGGGCGCATCTGGATGTTCAGCAGGCCGGCGTCCCGGGCGGTGTGGTCGATGGTGCCATCGATGTCCAGTTCTTCGGCTGCCCCTTGGCGAGCGAACTTGCGCAGGCGACGCAGGGCGATCTTGATGTTGCGGGTGCCCAGTTCCACCTGGTCGTCGAGGTTCTTGTACTCGCGTTGGTCCCAGACCTTCACGGCCTTGCCCTGGCGCTTGCCGGCGTCGCCGACGCGGATGCCTTCGGGGTTGAAACCACCGGAGCCGAACGGGCTGGTGCCGCCGGTGCCGATCCACTTGTTGCCGCCGGCATGGCGCTCCTTCTGTTCTTCCAGGCGCTTCTTGAATTCTTCGATCAGCTTGTCCAGGCCGCCCAGGGACTGGATCTGCGCCCGCTCCTCATCGGTCAGCGAACGCTCGAACTCCTTGCGCAGCCAGTCCTCGGGAATCAGCGCCTGGAGGTGATCGTCGAGTTTCTCCAGACCGTTGAAATAGGCGGCGAACGCCCGGTCGAATTTGTCGAAATGCCGTTCATCTTTCACCAGGATCGCCCGGGACAGGTAATAGAACTCGTCCATGTCGGCGAAGATCACCCGCTGTTTCAGCGCGTTGATCAGGTCCAGCAGCTCACGCACCGACACGGGCACCTTGGCGGCGCGCATCTCATTGAACAGATTCAGCAGCATGGCAGTTGCCCTCGTGCTTGTTGACGAAGAGGGCTCAACGCGTGCCGCGACGGCTCATGAACGCCAGGCGCTCAAGCAACTGCACGTCCTGTTCGTTCTTGACCAGTGCACCGGCCAGCGGCGGGATGGCCTTGGTCGGATCGCGCTCGCGCAGCACCGCTTCGCCGATGTTGTCGGCCATCAGCAGCTTGAGCCAGTCCACCAGCTCGGACGTGGAGGGTTTCTTCTTCAGGCCCGGCACTTTGCGCACGTCGAAGAACACGTCCAGCGCTTCGCTGACCAGGTCTTTCTTGATGTCCGGGTAGTGCACATCGACGATTTTCTGCAGGGTGACGCGGTCCGGGAAGGCGATGTAGTGGAAGAAACAGCGGCGCAGGAAGGCATCCGGCAGCTCTTTTTCGTTGTTGGAGGTAATGATGATGATCGGACGCTGCTTGGCCTTGATGGTTTCATTGGTCTCGTAGACGTAGAACTCCATCTTGTCGAGTTCCTGCAACAGGTCGTTGGGAAACTCGATGTCGGCCTTGTCGATCTCGTCGATCAGCAGGATGACCCGTTCTTCGGACTCGAAAGCCTCCCAGAGCTTGCCCTTCTTCAGGTAGTTGCGCACGTCGTGGACTTTATCCACCCCCAGTTGCGAGTCCCGCAGGCGGCTGACTGCGTCGTACTCGTACAGGCCCTGGTGGGCCTTGGTGGTGGACTTGATGTGCCAGGTGATCAGACGCGCGCCGAAGGACTGCGCCAGTTGTTCGGCCAGCATGGTCTTGCCGGTGCCCGGTTCGCCCTTGACCAGCAATGGCCGCTCCAGGGTAATGGCGGCGTTCACGGCCAGCTTCAGGTCATCGGTGGCCACGTAGGCGCTGGTGCCTTCGAACTTCATCTGCAGTTTCCTCGAACGTGTCGCTGGCCCGGCGAGGCGGGGCGCGCGAAATAAATGGCGTGCCCGACTATAACGCGACGTCCCGCCGACTGTGAACGCAGACGCTGTATTCAGTCTCTGAATGAGGCGTCACATGTTGACTCGGTCTTGGCGTATTTCTATGGGGACTCCCCCTCGCCACAAAAAAGACGCACGCCCTAATCCTTGGAAGGCGGTGGCTGCTCGTAGCGCGCATTGAACGCTTCGATGAACCCGTTGCGCAGGATCTGCAGGAAGGCTTCGAAGGCGCTGATGTCCTGTTGATGGACATTGCCACTGAGTTCAACCCGGGTGGCGAACTGGTTCTTGCGCTGGTTCTTCAGGGCCGTTTCGCCTGCGCCGACCAGCGCTTCCCAGACCGAGCGGAAAATGTTCTTTTTCTCGTTTTCCACATCCTGTTGCCAATCGAATACATCCACATCTCGCAGCAAAGGTTTGATGTAGCCGCTGAGTTTGGCGTTGTTTGCTTCAGCTTCGATCACCAGGTCGCCATGGCCGGCGTTGAAGTCGAACTTGCCATAGGCCGCGGCGAAATCGTTCAGGCGCTTGAGTTCGATGTTCCTGGCCCGCAGACGGAAATCGAAATCCTCGAACTTGCTCAGCGGGTCAAAGGTGGCTTGCATCTCCAGCGGCGCGTGTTCGGCCACCAGGGCCTTGCCCTCGAAGCGGGCGTCGCGCTTGCCTTCGGTGTCGACCACGTTGGTCAGGTTATAGAAGCTGGCATTGACCTCGGTAGCCCGCAGGTTGACCGGTGGCTTGGAGTTGAAGTTGCGAAAGGTCACCTTGCCCTCCCTGATCCGCACTTCGTTGAAGGTAATAGGCAGCAGTTTGCTCAGTTGCTCGCGCCAATTGGTACCCTGGCCGGTCTGGGAAGCTTGCCGGTTGCCGCCGCCATCGACGAAATTCACTTCGGGGCGGGCGAACTCCGCCTCGGCCACCACCGCGTGGTCGTACCACAGCGAGTGCCAGCTGACCGAGAGGTCGACCAGTGGCGCGTCGACGAACGGCACCGGGACCTTGCCGTCGACCTTGACGATTTTCAGACCGTTGATCCGATAGGCCCCGCGCCAGAGCGCCAGGTCCACGTCAATGACCTGGCCGCGGTAGTCGCCCATGTCGGCCAGTTTGTCGTTCAGGTAATTGCGCACGAGGTAAGGCAACGTGAAATGCAGGGCCACCAGCACCGCAACGATGGCCGCAAGGGTCCACAGTGGCCAGCTGTATCGACGCTTCATGTCATTGAGTCTCCGGCAATATTAAAACCATTGACCGTTGCGGCATCGCGAACGTTCGCTGCAACTGGACGCCCTTGGGCAACAGGCATACCTTTAGTCGCTGGTATTCACGCCTCACTAAGGACCTCGTCATGAGCCGTATCTACGCTGACAACGCCCATTCCATCGGCAATACGCCACTGGTACAGATCAACCGCATTGCCCCGCGGGGCGTGACCATCCTGGCCAAGATCGAAGGGCGCAACCCGGGGTATTCGGTCAAGTGCCGGATCGGCGCGAACATGATCTGGGACGCTGAAAGCACCGGCAGGCTCAAGCCGGGCATGACCATTGTCGAGCCGACCTCGGGCAATACCGGAATCGGCCTGGCGTTCGTTGCCGCCGCTCGTGGCTACAAGCTGATGCTGACCATGCCGGCCTCCATGAGCATCGAACGGCGCAAGGTGCTCAAGGCCCTGGGTGCCGAGCTGGTGCTGACCGAACCGGCCAAGGGCATGAAGGGGGCCATCGACAAAGCCGCCGAGATAGCTGCCAGCGACCCGTCCAGCTACTTCATGCCACAGCAGTTCGATAACCCGGCGAACCCGGCGATCCACGAAAAAACCACCGGTCCGGAAATCTGGAGCGACACCGACGGCGCGGTGGACGTGCTGGTGGCAGGCGTGGGCACCGGTGGCACCATTACCGGGGTCTCCCGCTATATCAAGAACACCTGCGGCAAGCCGATCCTGTCGGTGGCGGTGGAGCCGGAAAGTTCGCCGGTGATCACCCAGGCGCTGGCGGGCCAGGAAATCAAGCCCAGCCCCCACAAGATCCAGGGGATTGGCGCTGGATTCGTGCCGAAGAACCTGGATCTGTCGATGGTCGATCAGGTTGAGCGGGTAACGGACGACGAATCCAAGGCCATGGCCCTGCGCTTGATGCAGGAGGAGGGCATTCTGTGTGGCATCTCCTGTGGCGCGGCGATGGCCGTGGCCGCACGCCTGGCGGAAAAACCGGAGATGCAGGGCAAGACCATCGTGGTGATCCTGCCGGATTCGGGCGAGCGGTACTTGTCGAGCATGCTGTTCAGTGATCTGTTTAGCGAGCAGGAAAACCAGCAGTAATACGGTGGCAGGAAAGCCTCTGTGGCGAGGGGATAAATCCCCTCGCCACAGAGGCCTTCAGCAGGATTGAAGGTGTCTTGACTGGCGTCAGCCAGGGTTCAGGTGACGCCTGTTAGGTTTATTGCGTCCTGCACAACAGTGAATATTGCGTCAGACGATTTTTACCCGGGCCATGAGCATTTAGGCTCTGTACGAAAGGCCCACGGCCACGTCGGGCAGTTGACGTGGCCTCCGTTGTTTTTTGACAAGGAGTTATGAATGACCGTTTCGTTTGTCGCCAAGGCGTCGGTATTGCTGCTGTTTCTGGGCAGTACTCTTTATGTGCACCTGCGCGGCAAGGCGCGTTTGCCGGTGTTGCGCCAGTTCGTCAATCACTCGGCGCTGTTCGCCCCCTATAACACCCTGATGTACCTGTTCTCCGGCGTACCTTCCCGGCCGTACCTGGACCGCAGCAAGTTCCCCGAACTGGATGTGCTCAAGGACAACTGGCAGGTCATCCGTGACGAGGCGATGCACCTGTTCGACGAGGGTTACATCCGGGCTGCCGAGAAGAACAACGACGCCGGCTTCGGTTCGTTCTTCAAAAAGGGCTGGAAGCGTTTCTACCTCAAGTGGTACGACAAACCGCTGCCGTCGGCCGAAGTGCTGTGCCCAAGGACCGTCGAGCTGGTCAACCGGATTCCCAATGTCCGCGGCGCGATGTTTGCGTTGCTGCCGGGGGACAGCCATTTGAACCCGCACCGCGATCCGTTCGCCGGCTCGTTGCGCTATCACCTGGGGCTTTCCACACCCAACTCCGACGATTGTCGGATCTTCGTCGATGGCCAGATCTATGCGTGGCGTGACGGCGAAGACGTGATGTTCGATGAGACCTACGTGCATTGGGTCAAGAATGAAACACCCCAGACTCGCGTGATCCTGTTCTGCGACGTCGAGCGCCCCTTGAGCAACCGGTTGATGACCCGTCTCAATCGCGCTGTCAGCGGCATGCTTGGTCGCGCTACCGCGCCGCAGAATCTGGATGACGAACGCGTCGGCGGCATCAACCAGGCCTATGCCTGGAGCAAGTCGTTCAGCGACGGTATCAGCGGTCGGGTCAAGCAATGGAAACGCAAGTATCCCAAAGTGTATCGGGTGATGCGGCCGGTACTGGCAGTGCTGGTGCTCACGGCGCTTGGCTATTGGTTGTTCGGTTAACGGTTGCGCAATACCTCGGGCGCTGGTTATAGTCGGCGCTCGTCGGGTTTTCGAACCCACTCCTCAAAGAGATCGGCTCATGCCTGTATCCCCTGTCATCGCGGTTGTGGTTCCAGCGTCCAACGCTGGCGTCGTGCCGTGCGGGGATCAGCAGCCTGTGCAGATCGGTCAATACCCCCCACCTGCCAGTAGCCCATCGGTATACGCCGTCGTATCACCGCCGGGTGTTGGCGTGCAGGGCTGATCGGCAACGGTTGCCATCCCCTGTGCCTGCCTGAAAAAACTACTGGACTTCAGCCTCGGCTGAGTTGGCTTTTGCCTGACTACAGGTGGTATCCATGTTTTCCCTATCCAAGAACGCCTTATTGGCGGCGGCTTCCACGAGCCTGTTCGTCCTGCTGTGGAGCAGCGGGGCAATCTTTTCCAAACTGGGCCTGGCCCACGCTTCACCTTTTGCTTTCCTGCTAATCCGATTTGCCATCGCACTGTGTGCATTGGTGCTGTTGATCCCGGTGTTCAAGTTCAAGCTACCCAAGGCCGGTAAGCCGATGATTTTTGCCGCGACCACCGGATTGGTGCTGCTGGGGGCCTATCAGATTTTTTATCTGCTGGCCCTGCAAATGAACGTGACCCCCGGCATGATGGCGACCCTGATGGGCGTACAACCCATTCTTACCGTCGTACTCGTGGAACGGCAGCGTTCCTGGCAGCGTCTGTTCGGCCTGGCACTCGGGTTGGTCGGACTGGTCATGGTGGTGTACCAAGGCATCGGGTTGGCCGGGATGTCGTTGACCGGGATGCTGTGCGGCTTGCTGGCGCTGGTGTCCATGACCGCGGGCTCGATCATGCAGAAGCGCATCACCGATAATCCCCTCGGCACACTGCCGGTGCAGTACCTGGCCGGGCTTTTATTGTGTGCGGTGTTCGTACCGTTCCAGCCGTTCCATTTCGAAAGCAACGCGGGCTTCATCGTGCCGGTGTTGTGGATGGGGTTGGTGGTCTCGGTGCTGGCAACCTTGCTGCTGTACCGGCTGATTGCGCGGGGCAACCTGGTAAATGTCACCAGCCTGTTCTACCTGGTGCCGGCGGTGACGGCGGTCATGGATTACCTGGTGTTCGGCAACCGGCTGGCGCTGTTGAGCTTGCTGGGGATGGTACTGATCATCGTCGGGCTGGTGTTTGTGTTTCGTAAGAGTGGCTGATCGTTAGATTTTTGCTGACTGTCCCATTGCTTTCGCGAGCAAGCCCGCTCCCACAAGTACTACACAATACCTGTGGGAGCGGGCTTGCTCGCGAATGCATTTTTCGCCACGCCGACACCTTACCGGGCAGGCGCTTCAACCGGTTTCGCTACTGAAGGCTTCAACACCAGCCACAGCGCTGCCGCAATCAGCACCCCGCCATACAGATGGGCCATCCCCAGCGGCTCACCCAGCAACAACGCCCCCCACAGCACGCCGAAAGGCGGAATCAGGAACGTGACGGTCATCGACTTGACCGGCCCGATGGAGCTGATCAGCCGGAAATACAGGATGTACGCCAGCGCGGTGCACACCAGGCCCAACCCCAGCAATGACAGCCAGACGTTCCAGCCGCCCCAGCTGGCCGGAGGGTGGCTGATGACGCTGTAACCGAACAGCGGCAGGAGGAACATCGTGGCGCCGAACATGCTGCCCAGGGTCGAGAGGCGGCTGTCCAGCCCACCCTGATGGTCGAGCCAGCGACGGGTGAAGAATCCGGCGAAACCATAACAGGTGGTGGCCATCAGGCAGGCGAGGGCGCCCATCAACAGTTGCAGGTCGAAGGCCACCGGGCCGGCGCGGGTCAGGATGCCGACGCCAAGCAGTCCGAGGAACACTCCGCTGACCTTGGCCACCGTGAGCTGCTCGCTGAAGAACAGCCCACCGATCAACACCCCCATCAGCGGCGTCGTGGCGTTGAAGATCGCCGAGTAACCGGCCGGAAGGGTCTGGGCCGCCAGGGAATAGAAGGTCGCCGGAATGCCCGAATTGATCAGGCCCAGCCCCATCACGACTTTCAGCTTGCCGCGGAAATTCCAGTCGACCCGCATCAGTGCCAGGATCACCACCAACCCGACGAAGGCGATGGAAACCCGAAAAAAGGCCGTGGGGATCGTGCCGATGACGGGGGCGATAATGCGCATGAACAGGAAGCTCGCCCCCCAGATGGCGGCCAATGACAGCAGACGCAGGAGATCGACGAGGTTCACGAGGGATTCCTTCCATGGTTGGCTCGCAAGTGTCGCCCTCCTGTGGACCGATGGCAATGGTTGCGTTGCCGCGTGATTGGCCTCTAAGCTCAGCCGCTCACAACAAGACGCCCCGCCGAGGTTTTCCCTATGCCGCAGCCATGGCCCGCCAGCGATATCGCCCGTTCGATTCTCGACGGCTTCGACGATTATCGCGAGCATTTCCGGCAGATTACCGACGGTGCCCGTGCCCGGTTCGAGCAGGCCCGATGGCAGGAGGCGCAAGCAGCTTCCGCGGCGCGGATCAATCTGTACGAAGAAAAAGTCTTCGAAACCGTGGCCCGACTGCGCAAGGCCTTCGACGCCGAGGCGCTGATGGATGTGGACTGCTGGCCGCTGGTGAAAAGTGCCTATATCAGCCTGATCGACCTGCGTTTCGACGATGAGCTGTCCGAAACCTGGTACAACTCGATTTTCTGCGGCCTGTTCAGCCATGACCTGATCAGCGACGGCACCATGTTCATCCACACCACCCGGCCGAGCCTGCGCCGGGCCCGTTCCGCACAGACCCGTACCTACAAGCCCCTGGGGCAACTGGACCGGATGCTCGCGGACATTTTCGCCGATTACCGGTTCAGTGAGGACTACGCTGACTTGGCGGGCGACCTGCGGCGCCTCGAAGCCCAGCTGCGGGAAAACCTGCCGGATTGGGTCTGCAAGGACCCGGAGTTGACCGTGGAGCTGTTCTCATCGGTGCTCTATCGCAACAAGGGCGCCTACCTGGTTGGCCGGATTTTCACCCGCGACGACCAGTGGCCGCTAGTGATTCCGCTGCTGCACCGCGAGGGCCGGGGCATCCAGATCGACGCGCTGATCACCGACGAGGCCCAGGTCTCGATCATCTTCTCGTTCACCCGTTCGTATTTCATGGTGGACGTGCCGGTGCCGGCGGAATTCATTGGCTTCCTCAAGCGTATCCTGCCGGGCAAACATGTCGCCGAGCTGTACACCTCCATCGGTTTTTACAAGCACGGCAAGTCCGAATTCTACCGGGCCTTGATCAACCACCTGGCGAACACCGACGACCGTTTCATCATGGCGCCGGGGGTGCGTGGCATGGTCATGAGCGTGTTCACGCTGCCGGGTTTCAACACGGTGTTCAAGATCATCAAGGACCGTTTCTCGCCGTCGAAAAACGTCGACCGGGCCACGGTGATCGAGAAGTACCGGTTGGTGAAAAGTGTCGACCGGGTCGGCCGCATGGCCGATACCCAGGAGTTCGCCGACTTCCGTTTCCCCCTGGGCAAATTCGAACCGGCGTGCCTGGAAGAACTGCTGGAAGTGGCCCCCTCCACGGTGTCGGTGGAAGGCGATACGGTGCTGATCCGTCACTGCTGGACCGAACGGCGCATGACACCGCTGAACCTCTATCTGGAAAACGCCAGCGAGGCCCAGGTGCGAGAGGCGCTGGAGGACTATGGCCTGGCCATCAAGCAACTGGCGGCGGCCAATATCTTCCCCGGCGACATGCTGCTCAAGAACTTCGGCGTGACCCGCCATGGTCGCGTGGTGTTCTACGACTACGATGAGATCTGCTTTCTCACCGAAGCCAACTTCCGACACATCCCCCAACCCCGCACCCCGGAAGACGAAATGGCCTCCGAACCGTGGTACTCCATCGGTCCGCTGGACGTGTTTCCCGAAGAGTTTCCGCCGTTCCTGTTCGCCGACGCCGGGCAGCGCAAGCTGTTCGACCAACTGCACGGCGAGTTGTACAACGCCGATTACTGGAAAGGTCTGCAAGAGGCCATTCGGGCGGGGAAGGTGATTGATGTGTTCCCGTATCGGCGCAAGGGATAGGAGCAGCTTCAAGCTTCAAGCTTCAAGCGGCAAGTTTTGAGTTTCCAGCCAACGCCGCTTGCAACTTGCAACTTGCAACTTGCAGCTTGCAGCTTGAAACTTGCCGCTGCTCTTTCTCCCCTTGCGTACCCGATGACTGACCAAGCCCCCGCTATCGACAAACTGCTGAAAAACCTCGACCACGCCATGCTCGCCGATCGTCACCGGTTGCGGCGGCAGTTGCTCGAACTGCGCAAGAAGCCCGATGAGGCCAAGCTGGCCCAATGGGTGGCGCGCATGCAAGCGTCGTGTGACCAGGTGCTGGCGCGCAAGGCCAGCCTGCCGCTGATTCGCTATGACGACAATTTGCCGATCGCCGCCAAGCGCGACGAAATCAAAGAGGCGTTGCTCAAGCATCAGGTGCTGATCATCGCCGGTGAAACCGGCTCGGGAAAAACCACGCAGTTGCCGAAGATCTGCCTGGAAATCGGCCGCGGCCAGTATGGCTTGATCGGTCACACCCAGCCCCGTCGGATCGCCGCCCGCAGCGTGGCGAGCCGGGTGGCCGAGGAACTGGCCACGCCGTTGGGCGCGTTGGTGGGGTATCAGGTGCGCTTCGAGGACCAGAGCGACACCAACACCCTGATCAAATTGATGACCGACGGCATCCTGCTGGCCGAGACCCAGAACGACCGCTACCTCGAGCGCTACGACACGATCATCGTCGACGAAGCCCACGAACGCAGCCTGAACATCGATTTCCTGCTGGGCTACCTCAAGACCCTGCTGCCGCGCCGCCCGGACCTCAAGGTGATCATCACCTCGGCGACCATCGACCTGGAGCGCTTTTCCAAGCATTTCGACGACGCACCGATCGTTGAGGTCTCGGGTCGCACCTTCCCGGTGGAAACCTGGTATCGCCCGCTGACTCTGGAGCAGGACGAGGAGGGCAACCGGGTCGAGGACGACTTGACCGTTGACCAGGCGATCCTCGCCACCCTCGATGAGATCGCCGCCTATGAGCGCAGCGAACGCCGCAGCCCTGGGGATGTGCTGGTGTTCCTGCCGGGTGAGCGGGAGATTCGCGATGCGGCGGAGATGCTGCGCAAGGCCCAGCTCAAGCACACCGAGATCCTGCCGCTGTATGCGCGGCTGTCACCGGCTGAGCAGCAGCGGATCTTCCAGTCCCACCCGGGCCGTCGCGTGGTGCTGGCGACCAACGTCGCTGAAACCTCGCTGACCGTGCCGGGTATCCGCTACGTGATCGACAGCGGCACCGCGCGCATCAGTCGCTACAGCTACCGAGCCAAGGTCCAGCGCTTGCCCATCGAGGCCATTTCCCAGGCCAGCGCTAACCAGCGCAAGGGGCGTTGCGGGCGGGTCGAGCCGGGGATTTGCGTGCGGTTGTACAGCGAGGAGGATTTTCTTGGGCGGCCGGAATTTACCGATCCCGAGATCCTGCGCACCAACCTGGCGGCGGTGATCCTGCAGATGCTGCACCTGCGCCTGGGTGAGATCACCGAATTCCCGTTTATCGAACCGCCGGATGGCAAAGCCATCAGCGACGGTTTCAACCTGCTGCAAGAACTCTCGGCGGTGGACCGCAACAGTCAGCTGACCCCGCTCGGTCGGCAATTGGCGCGCCTGCCGGTGGACCCGCGCATGGGCCGCATGCTGCTGGAAGCGGCGAAGCTGGGCAGCCTGCAGGAAGTGTTGATCGTCGCCAGCGCCATGTCGATCCAGGACCCGCGCGAACGTCCGCCGGAGCGTCAGCAGGCGGCCGACCAGGCCCACGCCCAGTGGAAGGACCCGGACTCGGACTTCGCCGGGTTGGTCAACCTGTGGCGCGGTTTCGAGGAGCAGCGCCAGGCCCTGACCGCCAGCCCGCTGCGCAACTGGTGCCGCAAGAACTTCCTCAACTACCTGCGCCTGCGCGAGTGGCGCGACGCCCATCGCCAGTTGAGCCTGATTTGCCGCGACATGCAGTTGGGCCTCAACAAGGACCCTGCCGACTATCCGAAACTGCACAAAGCGGTGCTCTCGGGTTTGCTCAGTCAGATCGGCCAGAAAACCGAAGACGGCGATTACCTCGGTGCTCGCCAGCGGCGGTTCTGGGTCCACCCCTCGTCAGGCCTGGGCAAGAAGCGTCCGCAGTGGCTGATGACCGCCGAACTGGTGGAAACCACCAAGCTGTACGCACGCATGGTGGCCAAGATCGAGCCGGACTGGATCGAGCCGCTGGCCGGGCACCTGATCAAGAAAAACCACTTCGAACCCCATTGGGAGAAGAAGCGCGGGCAAGTGGTGGCCTATGAGCAGATTACCCTGTTCGGGCTCATCGTCGTCGGCCGGCGGCCGGTGCATTACGGGCCGGTGGACCCGGTGGTGTCCCGTGAGCTGTTCATCCGCGAGGCGCTGGTGCGCGGCGAGATCCAGTCCAAGGCCAAGTGCCTGGGCGCCAATACCCGCTTGCTGGAGCAACTCGACGAACTGGAAGCCAAGGCCCGCCGCCGCGACATCCTGGCGGACGAGGAAACCCTGTTCGCGTTCTACGATGCCCGTTTGCCGGCCGAGATCCACCAGACCGCGACGTTCGATAGCTGGTATCGGATCAACAGCCAGAAAGACCCGCAATTGCTGATCATGCGCGAGGAAGACGTGTTGGCCCGCGAGGCCAGCGAGGTCACCGCCACGCAATACCCCGATACCTTGCGTGTCGGCGACCTGACCTTGCCGCTGAGCTACCACTTCGAGCCCAACCATCCCCGCGACGGCGTGACCTTGCGCGTGCCGGCACCGTTGTTGCCGATGCTGCCGCCGGAGCGCCTGGAATGGCTGGTGCCGGGGATGATCGAGGCCAAGTGCATCGCCCTGGTGCGCAACCTGCCCAAGGCGCTGCGCAAGAACTTCGTGCCGGTGCCTGACTTCGTCAAGGCTGCGCTGCAGCGCATCACCTTCGCCGAAGGTTCGTTGCCGCAGTCTCTGGGCCGTGAGTTGCTGCGCATGACCGGCGCACGGGTCAGCGACGAAGCCTGGGCGGAAGCGGCCCAGCAGGTGGAAAGCCATCTGCGCATGAACCTGGAAATCGTCGACGGCCAGGGCAAGTTCCTCGGCGAGGGCCGCGACCTGGCCGAGCTGACAGCACGCTTTGCCGAGGCCAGCCAGGCGGCCTTGGCCGTGCCGCAAACGGCAAAAAGCCAGGCACCGGTGGAGGCGAAGGTCTTCGCGCCGGTGGCCGAGAAAACCCAGCAGAAGATCGCCGGGCTGTCGATGACGGTCTATCCGGCGCTGGTGGAAGAGGGCGGCGTGGTCAAGGAAGGACGTTTCCCGACCCCGGCCGAAGCCGAATTCCAGCATCGCCGCGCCTTGCAGCGGTTGTTGATGCAGCAACTGGCGGAGTCGGCCAAGTTCCTGCGTGGCAAGCTGCCGGGGCTGACGGAGCTGGGTCTGCTGTACCGCGACTTGGGCCGCATCGACGCTCTGGTGGAAGACATCCTGCTGGCCAGTCTCGACAGTTGCGTGCTGGAAGGCGAAGCGAGCCTGCCCCGTGACGGCGCCGCGCTGGCGTCCCTGGCCGAGCGCAAGCGTGGCGGCTGGACCGAACACGCCGAACGGCTGGCGAAGCTGACCCTGGATATCCTCAAGCTCTGGCATGGCCTGCAAAAGCGCTTCAAAGGCAAGATCGATCTGGCCCAGGCCGTGGCGCTGAACGACATCAAGCAACAGCTCAGCCATCTGGTGTACCCGGGCTTCGTGCGCGAAACCCCGCATCAATGGCTCAAGGAACTGCCGCGCTATCTCAAGGCCATCGAGCAGCGTTTCGAGAAGCTGGGCAGTCAGGTGCAGAAAGACCGGGTCTGGAGCGGCGAACTGTCGAACCTCTGGGCTCAATACCAGACCCGCGCCGGCAAACACGCCCAGGAAGGCAAGCGCGATCCGCAACTGGAGCTTTACCGCTGGTGGCTGGAGGAATACCGGGTGTCGCTGTTCGCCCAGCAACTGGGGACCAAGGTGCCGATTTCGGACAAGCGCTTGGGTAAGCAGTGGGGGCAGGTGGAGGGGTGATCGCAGAAGTACCCCTGTGGGAGCGGGCTTGCTCGCGAATGCAATTGCACATTCGACATTGATGCAAGCTGATCCACCGCTTTCGCGAGCAAGCCCGCTCCCACAGGGTTTTATGTGGTGAAGAAGGGAGCATGGGCCAAAAGCCAGCGTTTATGGCAAACTTCGCGCCTATAAATGCCGGTCCCGTGGTTTTGAGTTTCAATTCCCCGGGCGGATCGGAATAAAGCGATGCCAGGTCTGCTTCCCCAGGATGGGAAAAGACCCTTTGCGTATTGGTACGTCGGTACCAATGCTTTCTGCCTGAACAGATCAGAGACACGACCATGCATAACGTCGTCATCAGTGGCACCGGCCTGTATACCCCGGCCAACAGCATTTCCAATGAAGAGCTGGTGCAATCCTTCAACACCTACGTCGCGCAGTTCAATGCCGACAACGCCGAAGCCATCGAGCGCGGTGAAGTCGAGGCATTGACCGAATCCAGCGCGGCGTTCATCGAAAAGGCTTCCGGCATCAAGAGCCGCTTCGTCATGGACAAGGACGGTATCCTCGACCCGCAACGCATGACCCCACGCCTGCCCGAGCGCTCCAATGAACAATGGTCGGTACTCTGCGAGATGGCTGTCGGTGCCGCAAAACAAGCGCTGGAGCGTGCCGGCCGCACCGCCGCCGACATCGACGGGGTGATCGTCGCCTGCTCCAACCTACAGCGCGCCTACCCGGCCATCGCCATTGAAGTCCAGGAAGCCCTGGGTATCGAAGGTTTCGGTTTCGACATGAACGTGGCCTGCTCCTCGGCGACGTTCGGCATCCAGGCCGCCGCCAACAGCGTGCAACTGGGCCAGGCCCGGGCGATCCTGATGGTCAATCCCGAAGTGTGCACCGGCCACCTGAACTTCCGTGACCGCGACAGCCACTTCATCTTCGGCGACGCGGCCACCGCCGTGATCATCGAGCGGGCGGACCTGGCGACCTCGCCGCACCAGTTCGACGTGGTCAGCACCAAGCTGCTCACCAAGTTCTCCAACAACATCCGCAACAACTTCGGCTTCCTCAACCGCGCCGCGGAGGAGGGCATAGGTACCCGCGACAAGCTGTTCGTCCAGGAAGGCCGCAAGGTGTTCCGTGACGTGTGCCCGATGGTGGCCGAGCTGATCGGCGCTCATCTGCAAGAAAACCAGCTGAACGTCGAGCAGGTAAAGCGTTTCTGGCTGCACCAGGCCAACCTGAGCATGAACCACCTGATCGTGCGCAAGCTGCTGGGACGCGAAGCCACCGAAGAGGAAGCCCCGGTGATCCTCGACCGCTACGCCAACACCAGCTCGGCGGGGTCGGTGATTGCGTTCCACCTGAACCAGGATGATCTGCCCAGTGGCTCGGTCGCGGTACTCAGTTCGTTTGGAGCGGGGTATTCGATTGGCAGCGTGATTCTGCGCAAGCGTTGATCACTGAGCTTGCTTGGACGAGGGCGCTTTGTTGTGGCGAGGAGATAAACCCCCTCGCCACGGTAGCATCACCAAGCATAGGCGTTTGAATGATAGCCAACGATGACACTCAACTGCTCCAACGCTTGCTGGCGGGGGAGCAACGCGCCTACAAGGAACTGGTCAGCACGTACCAGAGCCCGATGCGTGCGGTCGCCTATGCCATTGTCGGCAGCCGCCATGCCGACGAAGTGGTGCAGGACGCCTGGCTGTCGGTGGTACGCAACCTCAGTGGTTTCCAGGGCCGTTCCAGCCTCAAGACCTGGCTGTTGACCATCACGGCCAACGCTGCCAAGGGGCGCTACAAGCAGAACCGTCGCGAGGTGCTGCTCGACGATCTGCCGGCGCCCCATGGCACGCTCGGCGATGATCGTTTCGCCGCCGATGGCCACTGGCTGCTGGCGCCGTTCGCCTGGCACCAGGACACGCCGGAAGCATTGCTGACGGAGAGCGAATTGCGCGATTGCCTCGAGCACACGCTGCTCAGCCTGTCGGAACTGCAAGGCAGCGTGCTGACCTTGCGCGAACGCCAGGGGCTGGAGCTGGAAGAAATCTGTAATCTTCTGGACATCTCGCTCTCTAACGTACGCGTGCTGTTGCATCGCGCCCGGCTGAAGGTCTTCGCGACCGTGGAACATTTCGAGGAGACCGGCGAATGCTGACCTGCAAGGAACAAGTGGCACGCTCCAGCGATTATCTCGACGGCCAGCTGAGCTTTCGCGAACGCCTGATGGTGCGTCATCACCTGATGTTCTGCCCCAACTGCCGACGTTTCATCCGCCAGATGAAGCTGATGCAGGCCACCCTCAGAAAGCTCCCCGAACCGCCCGTCCCCGACCTGGATCACCTTGCCGAAAAGCTTGCCGCCGAGCGCCGCAGGCATTCTCGCTGAACCTTGAGTTCACGACGTCACCCTGTGGGAGCGAGCCTGCTCGCGATAGCGGTCTGGCAGTTGACCGGGATGTCGACTGACATGGCCTCATCGCGAGCAGGCTCGCTCCCACAAGGGGCGGTTAGATATAAAAAAACCTGGCGTTGCTGAACCGGTGGGACCGATGCAACAACGTCAGGCTATAAAATGCGCGTCGGGCGTCCTTGCCCGAGTCGTGAGGCGGGTGATCAGAACTTCGCTTCAGCATCCAGTTGCAGGGTGTTGATCTTCGAGTCCTTCAGCGTGGCGTTGGTGTAGTCGGAGTCGGCCATGAAGTACGTCGCGCCGAGCGAGAAGTTCTTGTCCAGTTCGTAGCTCGCTTTCAGCTTGCTGCCACGGGAACCGGTGAAGCCGTTGGCGAAGTCGGAGTCGGTAAAGGCACCGACCACGGCGTTACGCTGTACGTCGCGATAGTTGTAGTCCAGGCCGAAGCCGAAAACCTTGGTCTTGGCACCCACCAGCCAGCCCATGTCCTGGTCGTTGCTGGCGTCCTTGTTGTTGACCACCTGGCCGTACAGCGACAGAGGCATGGGCAGGCCGCCGATGTCGAGTTGACCAAAGCCTTCGTACAGCTTGAACTGTTCGTTCGCGCTGTTGCCGTTGATGGCCAGGCGGCAGGTGTTGGCCGAGCAGGTATTGCTGATGTCATTGTCGTTGTCGTAGGCGTAGATGCTGCCGCCCAGGGTCATTTTCAGATTGTCGGTGATCGCGAAGCGGGCGCCCAACTGACCTGCGTACAGGCGCAGGTCGTGACGGAACTGTTTGCCTTCGCCGTCCACGTTGTCTTTGAGAGTGTAGTGACCGGCGCTGCCGAACAGCTCGGTGCTGGCGCCCAGCGGGTATTTGTAGGACGCCGACAAACCTTCCGGGCTGATGTCGCTGTCCCAGATGATGTCGCCCATGCTCACCCATTGCTGTGGCATCTTGCCGCCCACGAGGTGCAGGTTCTTGATGGCGTCCGGGTGGTAGTCGACATAGCCCTGGTCCAGCCACAGGTCTTTCTTGGTGAAGTTGTTGTCCAGGCTCTGGTTGGTAGAGCGCGAGTCGTTGTCGCTGCCGGTGGCGATGCGGATGCCGGTGTCCACCTGCGGGTTGATTTCGCTGTAGGCACCCAGGCGAACGCGGATACGTTGGCGGTCCTGGTCACCGGTGTTGGAGACGCCATCGTTCTTCACGGTTTCCTGACGGAAGCGCACGTCACCTTTGAACTGGGTCTTGGCCGCCCATGCCAGCTTCTGGTCGAAGGAGCTCAGCTCGTTGGTTTTCTTCGCAGTCGCGACGATCTGTTCATTGGTTTCCTGCTGAGCCTGGCGAGCGATTTGCTGCTCCTTTTGATCCCGGGCCAGTTCGGCTTGCAATTCGGTGTACTGCGCGGTGGTAATCGAACCGTTGGCTTTGAGCATGTCGAGCAATTTGGCGTCGACTGCGGCGCTGGCCGGTACACTCATGGCCAGCAGCAGACCGCTACACAGGGCCGCCGCAGTTTTCGTGGAAGCAAGACGCATATCAATCTCCGAAGGATGAGAGAGGATGACCGGATCATCCAGGGCACAACCGACCGTTGAAGGACGGAACAAATGACCGGGTTAGAACCCAGCGCTCTAAAAACAGGCGCCAGTATCGCGATGGTTTATTGCAATGCGATGGCAATGTGGTGGCACGTCGGTGACGATTCGGTGCTTTTACGAACGCCGCTGAACAGGTCTTGTCGACCCCGCGGGGTGTGGAACTCATGGCGATAAGCGATACTGGCTACGCTCTGAATCGCCAAGTGGAGAGGAATCGATGCCGTTGCAGCGCCTGCACAGACTGTCTGAAATAGTGCCTCGCACCTGGGATGCCCTGGTGCCGGAACGCCAGCCGTTTCTGCGCCACGCCTTCCTCAGCACATTGGAGGACAGCGGCAGTGTCGGTCCGCATTCCGGATGGCAGCCCGAGCATCTGTTGCACACGGACGGTGACCGACTGATCGCCGCGTTGCCCAGCTATCGCAAGTGGCATTCCTATGGCGAATACGTGTTCGATCATGGCTGGGCAGACGCCTGCGCGCATGCCGGCATCGACTACTACCCGAAACTGCTGACCGCTGTGCCGTTCAGTCCGGTCAGCGGGCCACGTCTACTGGCGGCCACGGTCGAAGACGGTTTCGAGTTGCTCAAGAGTTTGCCGGGCTACCTGGAAATCGAAGGGCTTTCCAGTGCCCATATCAACTTCACAGATCCCTTTACCGACACGGCACTTGCCGCGCAAGAGGGGTGGCTGCAGCGGATCGGCTGCCAGTACCACTGGCACAACCGCGACTATCGAGACTTCCAGGATTTTCTCGACGCACTCAGTTCCCGCAAGCGCAAGCAGATGCGCAAGGAGCGCGAGCAAGTGGCGGGGCAGGGTATCGACTTCGAATGGTTCGAGGGGCATCAACTGGACGAGGCGCAGTGGGATTTCGTCTATGCCTGCTACGCCAATACCTACGCCGTACGCCGACAGGCACCGTACCTGACCCGGGAGTTTTTCAGCCTGCTGGCCGAACGCATGCCCAAGGCCATCCGCGTGGTGCTGGCCAGGCAAGGATCGCGACCGGTGGCGATGGCGTTCAGCCTGGTAGGCGGCGACAGTTTCTACGGGCGTTACTGGGGCTGCCTGGCAGAGTTCGACCGCCTGCACTTTGAGACCTGTTTCTACCAGGGAA
The DNA here is from genome assembly GCF_007828215.1 of Pseudomonas sp. SJZ074. GTDB lineage: Bacteria > Pseudomonadota > Gammaproteobacteria > Pseudomonadales > Pseudomonadaceae > Aquipseudomonas. Next base: position 131,531 of record NZ_VIUE01000009.1, read on the forward strand.
TGGATTATGCGATTGCCCAAGGTTTTCAGCGATTCGATGCCGGCGCCCAGGGCGAGCACAAGCTCATTCGCGGTTTCGAACCGGTGATTACCCGGTCGTGGCATTACGTACGCCATCCCGGGTTGAAGGCCGCGGTGGCGGATTTCCTCAACCGGGAACAGGAGGGGGTGTTGGCGTATGCCGAGGAGGCGAGAGGGGCGTTGCCGTATCGGCAGTGTTGATGTTTCTGGCTGAAATGGGGTCCTGTGGCGAGGGGATAAATCCCCTCGCCACAGATAAATCCCCTTGCCACAGGGGGTTGAGTCAGAATTCAGTCAATCCCCACAAACCCTCCCGTCTGGTGCTGCCACAACCGCGCATACAACCCGCCATGGGCCAGCAGTTCGGCGTGGCTGCCGGTTTCGGCGATGCGGCCGTTTTCCAGCACCACCAGCCGGTCCATCCGGGCGATGGTCGAGAGACGGTGGGCGATGGCGATCACGGTCTTGCCTTGCATCAGCGTCTCGAGGCTTTCCTGGATCGCCGCTTCCACTTCCGAGTCGAGTGCGGAGGTCGCCTCGTCCATGATCAGGATCGGCGCATCCTTGAGCAGCACCCGGGCAATGGCGATGCGCTGGCGCTGACCGCCGGAGAGTTTCACACCGCGTTCACCCACATGGGCGTCGAAACCGGTGCGGCCCTGGGCGTCCGACAGCAGCGGGATGAACTCATCGGCACGGGCCTTGTGTACGGCTTCCCAGAGCTGCGCGTCGGTGGCGTCGGGCTTGCCGTAAAGCAAATTGTCGCGAATCGAGCGGTGCAGCAGCGACGTGTCCTGGGTGATCATGCCGATCCGTTCACGCAGGCTTTCCTGGCTCACTTCGGCAATGTCCTGGCCGTCGATGAGGATCCGTCCGCCCTCGACGTCATAAAGACGCAGCAGCAGGTTGACCAGGGTGGATTTCCCCGCGCCGGACGGGCCGATGAGACCGATCTTTTCCCCAGGCTTGATCAGCAGGTTCAGGTCGCCGATCACACCGCTCTTCTTGCCATAGTGGAAATCCACATGCTCGAAGCGCACTTCGCCCCGACCCACGGCCAATGGCTTGGCGTGCTCGCGGTCAGTGACGCTGACCGGCTGGGCAATGGTCTGCAGGCCGTCCTGGACCATGCCGATGTTTTCGAAGATGCCGTTGACCACCCACATGATCCAGCCAGACATGTTGACGATACGGATCACCAGCCCGGTCGCCAGGGCAATGGCACCGACGCTGATCAGCGACTGGGTCCACAACCATAGCGCCAGGCCGGTGGTGCCGACGATCAGCAGCCCGTTCATGCTGGTGATGACCACATCCATGCTGGTCACCACGCGGCCGGCCAGTTGGGCTTTTTCGGTCTGCTCCTGGATGGCTTCGCGAGCGTACTGCTGTTCGAAATGGGTGTGAGCGAACAGCTTCAGGGTGGTGATGTTGGTATAGCCGTCGACGATCCGACCCATGAGCTTGGAGCGGGCATCGGACGACACCACCGAGCGTTCCTTAACCCGTGGCACGAAGTAATAGAGCGAGCCGATATAGGCAGCGATCCACAGCAAAAGAGGGATCATCAGGCGCCAGTCGGCTTCGGCGAACAGCACCAGCGAGCCGATGGAGTAGATCAATACATGCCACAACGCGTCCACGGCCTGCACCGCCGAGTCCCGCAGGGAATTGCCGGTCTGCATGATGCGCTGGGCGATGCGCCCGGCGAAGTCGTTCTGGAAAAAATTCAGGCTCTGCTTGAGCACATAGCTGTGGTTCTGCCAGCGGATCAGGCTGGTCATGCCGGGGCTCAGGGTCTGGTGCACCAGCAGGTCATGCAAGGCCACGAAAATGGGCCGCAGGATCAGCGCCACCACGGCCATCCAGGCCAGTTCCAGGCCATGGATCTTGAAGAAGTCGACGTTGGGCGTGCCTTGGGCGAGGTCGATGATGCGACTCAGGTAACTGAACAGCGCCACCTCGATCAGTGCGCCGATCAGGCCCACCACCAGCAGGACGGCGAAGCTCGGCCAGACTTGTCTCAGGTAATACGTGTAGAAGGGCAGGACGCGGTTCGGTGGGGCCGAACTCGGGGCGTCGCGGAAGATGTCGATCAGCTTTTCGAAACGGCGATAAACCATGGTAAACAGCCCGGGCAGGGCTCTCCTTTTTTTGCTGTGAGCGGCACGGGATCGCCGTCGCCGCTCAGGCTTGCCCTGTACCGTCAGTCAACGATGCGCTTGGCCGACTTGATGATCACAGGGTCGATCGGCACGTTTTGCATGCCTTGCTTGGTGGTGGTCTGGGAGTTGACGATGATGTCCACCACGTCCATGCCCTTGACCACTTTGGCGAATACGGCGTAACCGGCATCACGGCCCGGGTCGAGGAACGCGTTGTCGGCCACATTGATGAAAAACTGGCTGGTGGCCGAGTTCGGATCGGAAGTGCGGGCCATCGACAAGGTGCCGCGAACGTTATGCAAGCCATTGCTGGCTTCGTTCTTGATCGGCGCCTTGGTGTCTTTTTGTTCCATCTGCTGGGTGAAGCCGCCGCCCTGGGCCATGAAGCCCGGGATCACTCGGTGGAAAATCGTGTTGTTGTAGAAACCGCTGTCCACGTACTTGAGGAAGTTTTCGGTACTGATGGGGGCCTTGACCGGGTCCAGTTCGATTTCGATCTGGCCGTTGGTGGTTTCCAGCAACACGTGGGGCGCTGGTGCGGCCATCAGGTTGGCGGCAAACAGAACGGAGCCGGCGGCGAGGGCGATCTTTTTCAGCATGGGTTCATTGATCCTGAGTGGTGGAATCGATTGCGATCAAAAAGTCGAGCAGGGTTTGGTTGAAGCGTTCGGGTTGGTCCAGCGGCGTAGCGTGCCTTGAATCGGTGAAGACCACCAGTCGGGCATCGGGCAACTGTTTTACATAGGCTTCCTTCAGGGCCACCGGGGTGTAGTCGTGGTCGGCGCAGATAACGAGGGTTGGACAGGCAACCTGCGAGAGTCGTTCCTGGACACCCCAGCCCACGACGGCATCGAAGCTGGCGAGATAAGCATGTTTGTCGTTTTTTGCCCAGCGCCGGGCCATTTCAAGGCGTAAATCCGCCTGTTCGGGCTTGGGGAACAGCTTGGCTCCCAGGGCCTTGCCGATGGTCTCCAGGCTGAGGATACGCATCAGGCTCCAGCGCTTGAACCATTGCCAGCAATCGTCCAGCGTGCGGATCTTGACTTGCGGCGCGCTGTTGACAATGCACAGGCTCTTGACCCGCCCGGGCTCGTCCACTGCCAACTGAAAGGCGATCATGCCGCCCATCGACCAGCCCACCAGATGTACCGGGCCCAGGTCCAGGTGATCGATCAGGGCGCTCAGGTCGGCGCTGAAACCTTCGATGCTGTAGGGGCCGCGGGGTTTGTCGGAGCGTCCGTGGCCGCGCACGTCCACCACGATCAGGTGGTAATGGGCGGACAATACCGGGATCTGTTTTTCCCAATCCAGGGTGCTGGAACCCAGCCCATGGACCAGCAGCAGCGGTGCGCCGTGGCCGTATTCCTCGTAGTGCAGATTGCAGTCTTCGTGTACGAAATAGGCCATCGGCGAACTCCTTGTCAGGCTTGTTCAGGGGCGGCGAACGGCGCATCCAGAGGCGCGGTATCGAAGGTGCGCAGCAGTTCGATGAGGATTTGCGTGGCCGGGCCCAGGGGTTTTTCCTTGTTCGAATACAGGTAGAAGCTCGGGTTGCGGCTGCCCCCCTGATCCAAGGGTAGCCGCTTGAGCGTGCCCTCCCGCAGTTCCCGTTCGATCATGTGCCGGGGCAGCCAGGCAAAGCCCAGGCCGCTGCCGACGAAGGTCGCGGCGGTGGCGAGGCTGCCGACGGTCCAGCGTTGCTCGGCACCGAGCCAGCCCACGTCCCGGGGTTGCTGGCGACCGGAATCGCGGATCACCACTTGCAACTGACTTTCCAGGTCCTGGAACGTCAGCTCGCGATTGAGCCGGTGCAACGCATGTTCGGGGTGGGCCACGGCGACGAACTCCACGTCGCTCAGCTCAGCACCGAGATAGCCGGGGATGCTGAAGCCAATGATGGCCAGGTCGGCGACGCCTTCGAGCAGCACCTCCTCCACACCCGACAGCACTTCTTCCCGCAGGCGTACCCGGCAGCCGCGGCTCTGCGGCATGAACGCCGCCAGGGCCCGGACGAGGCGGGCGGTGGGGTAGGCGGCGTCGACCACCAGCCGTACTTCGGCTTCCCAACCCTGTTCCATGTGATGGGCCAGGTCTTCCAGTTGGCTGGCCTGTTTTACCAGCTGCCGGGAGCGCCGCAACAGCACGCCGCCAGCCTCGGTCAGCACCGCTTTGCGTCCATCGATGCGCAACAAGGGCACGCCGAGCTGATCCTGCATGCGGGCCACGGTATAGCTTACCGACGATTGGGAGCGGTGCAACACGTCGGCGGCCTGGGCGAAACCGCCGTGGTCTACCACGGCCTGCAGGGTTCGCCATTGATCAAGGGTCACGCGGGGCGCTTTCATATTGAGCTCCTCTTGTCCTAAGCTGGCGGTCCCTTGGTGGAGACAGCCGAATGAAGAAAATCTGTTGTGCAGTGCTGGCCCTGTTGCCGCTGACTGCGTTCGCGTATCCGATCGATGTGGAAAAACACCTCGACGGCCTGAAGATCGACTACACCGCCTACGACACCGACGCCGACATCGGCTCCATCCAGGTCAACAACTACGGCAGCACCGACGCGGCCTGCACCGTGGTGTTCCGCAACGGGCCGGAAGCGCCTCGTACCCGCAAGATCGAAGTGGCCGCCGGCAAGTTCAAGAACGCCACCGCCAAGTTCAACCGCAACATCATCAAACTGCGCATCGAGCTGACCTGTAGGCCGAAGTAAATCGAAACTGGGACGCTGGTTCAGCTTATAAACGAATTTATCGATGCTTTGCAGCAAGTATTTGCGCTTTTTTATCGATATAGTCCCTATTAGTCTCTGTTCCATCGACTGACAACACATTCAGATGGAGCCTACATCCCATGTCCCGCGTTCTGATTATCGAAAGCAGTGCCCGCCAGCAAGACTCGGTTTCCCGTCAACTCACCCAGACCTTCATCAAGCAATGGAAAGCTGCTCATCCGGCCGATGAAATCAACGTCCGCGACCTTGCAGTCAATGCCGTGCCTCATTTGGACGCCAACCTGCTGGGTGGCTGGATGAAGCCCGCCGAGCAGCGCAATGACATCGAGAACGCCTCGCTGGAGCGCTCCAACCAACTGACCGATGAGTTGTTGGCCGCCGATGTACTGGTGATGGCTGCGCCGATGTACAACTTCGCCATTCCCAGCACCTTGAAAGCCTGGCTCGACCATGTGCTACGTGCCGGGGTGACCTTCAAGTACACCCCCACCGGGCCCCAAGGCCTGCTGACCGGCAAGCGGGCCTTCGTGCTGACCGCTCGCGGCGGCATCCACGCCGGTGGCAGCTCCGATCATCAGGAGCCCTACCTGCGGCAGGTCATGGCCTTCATCGGGATTCACGACGTGACCTTCATCCATGCCGAAGGCATGAACCTGGGCGGTGACTTCCAGGAGAAGGGCTTGAATCAGGCCAACGCCAAACTGTCCCAGGTCGCTTGATTTGTTAATCCTCGGCTAATCGTCGGGTGGTCTAGTGGCCACACAGGCCACTGTTGACCTGGCGATTCCCTTCAATCCGTTTCGCGCATCGAACCTCCCTTTGCACTTGTTGCTCCTGAGTGCAGTAGCCCGATTGAACGCATTGGCGAGATCGGGCTTTTTTTTTGAGAATGGTTTTTAACCAGCCTTCGCTCTATGCTGGGCGGACAGAATGGAGGCTGTGAACGATGTTCAAACTCAGGCGCAAAACATGGGCATTTCTTCTGGTCTACATCGTAGGGGTCAGTGGCTATATCTATTACCTCTACGTCGAGACCCAGGGGATCCTGACCGACAACATCAATAGCAAACTGCTGCATGCCGCGTTAGGCGCTTCGGCCATCCTCGGTGATGGCTATCATGACAACCTGATCGACAAACAGTCCAAATCGCCGGCGCAAGACTGGGACGCCATTCAGCGGCTTTCCAGTTTCAACGAGTCAATGGGCACCGCCTTTGTCTACAGCGTGATCAAGCGTGATGGAAAGGCATACCTGATCAGTTCCAGCGCATCGAAGAAAGAAATCGAGGAAAAGAACTTCGTGCGTTTCTTCGATCCTTATCCTGATGCCAGCCAGGCGTTACTCGATAGCTTCGAGCGCAGCGAGCCCACTTGGATCGATTACTCGGACCATTGGGGGGATTTTCGCGCCGTCTTCGTCCCTATGAAGTCCAAGGACGGTACGGTTTATGTGGCGGGGGCGGAGATGACGTTGGAGGATTACTATCACCAACTCAATCAGGATTCGCTGCACCATATCATTCTTGCCATTCTGGTCTTCCTCGCGTTCAGCCTTTTCCGCACCCGTGCCCACCTCCAGCAGTTGCAAACGAACGAACGGCTATTGAACGAGGCAAAGAACGCCGCCGAGGAAGCAGATCGTTCAAAAACCAGATTTTTAGCCACCATGAGTCATGAGATCCGTACCCCCATGCACGGGGTCATCGGGGCCACCGAGTTGCTGTCACGTTCGTCTTTGACCGTCGAGCAGAACACCCTCTTGAAGACGATTCAGACCAGCGGGCGGAGCTTGCTGTCGCTGATCGACAACGTTCTCGATCTGGCGAAAATCGAAGCGGGCAAACTTGAGTTGAAGCCTTGTGTATTTGAATTGCGAGCGCTGGTTTCATCCACTGTTGAAATCATCCGGCAGAGCATCAAGGACAAGCCGATCATCATTGAAACTCAAGTGTCCTCGAGCGTACCCCGTTGGGTTAAAACCGATATCGATTGTCTGCGTCAGGTATTGATCAATTTGCTGGGCAACGCGATCAAGTTCACCGAAAGCGGAAAAGTATCGCTCACGGTCACGACGAGTGGACACGACGCTGGAGCCCAGCTCGACTTTTCCATACACGATACCGGCATAGGCATTCCCGAAGAGCGGCAAGACAGCCTGTTCGAGCCCTTTGTCCAGCTTAAAGGACAAGCCAGTCAACGTTTTACCGGGAGTGGCCTCGGTCTTTCAATCTGCAAGAAACTGGTCGAAGCACAGCAGGGGACTTTATCTTTTACCAGCCGATTAGGGATCGGTTCGACGTTCTCCTTCTCGCTCCCCATGGAATCGTTCCGAGGCTCGGAAATTCCCTTGGGTGACGAACATGACGCCGTGGATTTCGACGCATATTTCGCCACGCGCTACCCGCTCGATATCCTGCTGGTAGAGAACCATCCGGTGAATCAGAAAGTGGCCATGGCAATGCTGGAAGCGCTGGGGTACATCGCTGATCTTGCATCCGATGGCCTGGAGGCGATCAGGCGCTGTGCGACTTCGATGCCAGAGGTCATTCTCATGGACATCAACATGCCGGTGATGGATGGGGTGGAAGCGATCCGCAAGATCCGTGGGCTGCCGCAGGGCAATGCTTGTTACATCGTTGCTTTTACCGCGAGTGTTTTTTCCCACGAGGTCGAACGTTTCAGAGCCGCCGGAGCCGATGACATTCTAACCAAGCCGGCAAATTTCCAGGCCGTGACCCGGGTGCTTCAGCGGGCAGCCAACGATCGGCAACAACGTCAGGTTCGCACGCCAGCGGTGGATGAAGTTTCCAGTTAAGTGGCTAGGGAATGAACGCCGTTCACTGATCCAGCAAAAACGGCTATCTTCGCCGCCTTCCGAAACGAGGGGCGTATGGGCTATCTACTTTTTGTGACATTGATCCAGGCATTTTCCTTCAGCCTGATCGGCGAATACCTGGCCGGGCATGTGGACAGTTATTTCGCGGTGCTGGTCCGGGTGCTGCTGGCCGGGTTGGTGTTCATTCCATTGACCCGTTGGCGCCAGGTTGAAGCATCGTTCATGCGCGGCATGCTGTTGATCGGCGCCTTGCAGTTCGGCGTGACCTACGTCTGCCTGTACCTGAGCTTCCGGGTGCTGACGGTGCCCGAGGTGCTGCTTTTCACCATACTCACGCCACTGCACGTGACCTTGATCGAAGACGCGCTGAACCGTCGTTTCAACCCCTGGGCGCTGGTCGCTGCGTTGGTGGCCGTGGCCGGCGCGGCAGTGATTCGCTATGACCGGATCAATCCGGATTTCTTCATGGGTTTCCTGTTGTTGCAACTGGCCAACTTCACCTACGCGGCTGGGCAGGTGTTGTACAAGCATCTGGTGGCCCGCCACCCGAGCGACCTGCCGCACTACCGGCGTTTCGGCTACTTCTACCTCGGCGCGCTGGCGGTGGCGTTGCCGGCTTTCCTGCTGTTCGGCAAGACGAATTTCTGGCCTGAAGCGCCACTGCAATGGGGCGTGCTGGTGTTCCTCGGCCTCGTCTCCACAGCCCTGGGGCTGTACTGGTGGAACAAAGGCGCATGCCTGGTCCAAGGCGGGACGTTGGCGGTGATGAACAACCTGCACGTGCCTGTAGGGCTGTTGCTGAACCTGCTGATCTGGAACCAGCACGAGGCATTGGGCCGGTTGTTCCTGGGCGGCGGTGTCATTCTGCTTGCGGTGTGGATCAGTCGGTTGAGCCTGCGCAAGCCGCAGGTTGCCTGAGCGCCAATTGTTCGACCAGGAAGTCGATGAAGGCCCGGGTTTTCTGTGGCAGGCGCCGGGCTGACGAATACACCGCGTTGATGCTGATCGCCGGGGCTTGCCATTCGCACAGTACCGGCACCAGCCGCCCGGCAGCCAGAGCGTCTTCCACGATGAAATCCGGCAGCAGCGCAATACCCATGCCGGCCTCGGCGGCCTGGGCGAGCAAGTCGCCGTTGTTGACGTGCAGGGGGCCGGTGACATTGACCCGTTGCGTCTCCTTGCCATTACACAGTTGCAGGCTCACGCCACTTTGCAGGTAGCCGTAGTTGAGGCACTGATGGGTGCGCAGGTCCTGGGGCGTCTGCGGGACACCCGCACGCTCCAGGTAGGCCGGGGCGGCGACCATGATGCGTGGCGCCGGCGCCAGTTGCCGGGCGATCATGGTGGAGTCGGGCATGCTGGCGATACGGATGGTCACGTCGAAACCGCCGCGCACCGGATCGACCTGCTGGTCGCTGAGCACCACTTGCAGCTCGATGTTCGGATGCCGTTCATGGAACAGCGGAATCAGCTTGCCCAGCCGGCGCAGGCCGAACGACATCGGCGCGTTGACCCGCAACACCCCGCGTAACTCACCAATCCCGTCCCGCGCCCGCTGCTCGGCCTCATCCAGTGCCGCCAGGACTTCCCGAGCCGCCTCGAAATACTCGGCGCCTGCTTCGGTGAGATGCAGGCTGCGCGTGGTGCGTTGCAGCAATTGCACGCCGATGGCTTCTTCCAGCGCCTGAATCTGCTTGCTGACCTTCGACCTGGGCACGTCCATGGCCCGGGCGGCTGCCGCGAAGCCGTTCTCGCCCACGGTGACGACGAACGCGCGCATGCATTCGATGCGATCCATGATTGTTCCTTTTTTAGAATCAATGATTCTCGATTTTAGGTAATTGTCCCTTTTATGGCTAGCCCCTAAAGTACACCCATGCCGACGACATCACCGCTGAAGCGAACATCGACACACCCTAATCGATTGAAATCTCTACATTAAAAAGGAACACACCATGTCTATCCGCGAACTGCTGAACCCAACCAACTCCGCTCTGATCCTGATCGACCACCAGCCACAAATGGCCTTCGGCGTACAGTCGATCGACCGTCAGACCTTGAAGAACAACACCGTCGGCCTGGCCAAAGCGGCGAAGATCTTCAACGTACCGACGATCTACACCTCGGTCGAAACCGAAAGCTTCAGCGGTTACATCTGGCCTGAACTGTTGGCAGTCCACCCGGATCAGAAGCCAATCGAGCGTACTTCGATGAACTCCTGGGAAGACAAGGCGCTGGTTGACGCGGTGAAAGCCACCGGCCGCAAGAAACTGATCATCGCGGCGCTGTGGACCGAGGTATGCCTGACCTTCCCGGCACTGGAAGCGCTGGCTGAAGGCTACGAGGTCTACATCGTCACCGACGCCTCGGGCGGCACCAGCAAAGAAGCGCATGACATGTCGGTACAGCGGATGATTCAGGCCGGTGCGGTGCCGGTGACCTGGCAACAAGTGCTGCTGGAGTACCAACGTGACTGGGCACACAAAGAGACTTACGAGGCGGTGATGGGGCTGGTACTGGAACACAGCGGCGCTTATGGCATGGGCGTGGACTACGCCTACACCATGGTGCACAAGGCTCCGCAACGTCAGGCCAAGTAACCCCTGGATAGCTGAAAACCCTGTGGGAGTGTGCCCGGTATCTGTATACGAACCGAATCCCTGTGGGAGCGGGCTTGCTCGCGAAAGCGGAGTATCAGTTGATATCTGATTGACTGACCCACCGCCTTCGCGAGCAAGCCCGCTCCCACAAGGGGAATGTGGTTTCAGATGACCTTTTTCTGTGGCTCGGGAATATGACTCGCCCCCAGCACCGCCGGCCCCAACCCCGAACGCAAGTCCATGCCACTCGGCTGCTGATACAGGTTCAAGCCGAACTCCGGCATCACCGCCAGCAGGTAATCGAAGATATCCCCCTGGATACGCTCGTAGTCGGCCCATGCGGTGGTGCGGGTAAAGCAGTAGATTTCCAGCGGGATGCCCTGGGCCGTGGTTTGCAACTGGCGCACCATGCAGGTCATGTTCGGCTGGATTTCGGGGTGGCTCTTCAAGTACGCCAGGGCATAGGCGCGGAAGGTGCCGAGGTTGGTCATGCGCCGGCGGTTGGCCGACATCGCCGCAACGTTGCCCTGGGCTTCGTTCCAGGCCTTGAGCTCGGCCTGTTTGCGGCTGATGTAGTCGGTCAGCAGGCGCACATGGGTCAGGCGCTGTTCCTCCTCGTCATGCAAGAAGCGCACGCCGCTGGCATCGATGAACAGGCTGCGCTTGATCCGTCGCCCGCCGGATTGTTGCATGCCGCGCCAGTTCTTGAACGATTCGGACATCAGCCGCCAGGTCGGGATCGAAACGATGGTCTTGTCGAAGTTCTGCACCTTGACCGTATGCAGCGTGATATCCACCACATCACCGTCGGCGCCGACCTGGGGCATTTCGATCCAGTCGCCGACTCGCAGCATGTCATTGCTGGTCAGTTGCACGCTGGCGACGAACGACAGCAGGGTGTCCTTGTATACCAACAGGATCACCGCCGACATCGCACCCAGGCCCGACAGCAACAACAATGGCGAACGGTCGATCAGGGTGGCGACGATGATGATCGCGCTGAATACATACAGCACCATTTTCGTCAGTTGCACATAGCCCTTGATCGAGCGGGTCCGGGCATGTTCGGTGCGAGCGTAGACATCCAGCAGGGCGTTGAGCAGGGCGCTGAGGGTCAGCATCAGGAACAGAACGGTGAAGGCCGTGGCGACATTGCCGAGGAACACCAGGCTGGTCTTGCTGAGGCCGGGTACCAGGGGCAGGCCGAACTGGATGAGCAGCGAAGGTGTCATCTGCGCCAGACGATGGAAGACCTTGTTGTGGCGCAGGTCGCTGACCCAATGCAGGGCCGGCTGGCGGCCGAGCAGCTTGGCGCCGTGCAGGATCAGGTAGCGCGCCACGCGTCCGAGCACCAGGGCGATGGTCAGCAGCAGCACCAGGGCGAGGCCGGTATGCAGGAGCGGATGCTGGTCGAGGGCACCCCAGAAGTCTTGGATGTTGAGCCAGAGCTGTTTGATGTCCATGGGCGAAACGGATCTTCTATTGAAATGCGACGTGGGATTAGAGCATTTAAGCCTGCCGAAGTGACTGTTGATGGCGAGTCGGCCGTAAAAAAAAGCCACTGATTGTCGCCGTTTGCATAAAGAAACTCGGCCTTCGCGCTCGAAACCGTTACCCTATGCAGCTGTTTTTTTGCATTTCTTCGAGGTAGCACCCGTGTTTTCCGAATTCGCCCTGCACGAACGCCTGCTCAAAGCCGTGGCCGAGCTTAAATTTGTCGAGCCAACGCCGGTGCAGGCAGCGGCCATTCCGCTCGCGCTCCAGGGGCGTGACTTGCGGGTGACGGCGCAGACCGGCAGCGGCAAGACCGCCGCGTTCGTGTTGCCGATCCTCAATCGCCTGATCGGTCCGGCCAAGGTCCGTGTCAGCATCAAGACCCTGATCCTGCTGCCGACCCGTGAACTGGCCCAGCAGACCTTGAAGGAAGTGGAGCGTTTCTCGCAGTTCACTTTCATCAAGTCCGGCCTGATCACCGGCGGCGAAGACTTCAAGGTCCAAGCCGCCATGCTGCGCAAGGTGCCGGACATCCTGATCGGTACGCCGGGACGGATGATCGAACAATTGAACGCCGGTAACCTCGACCTCAAGGAAGTCGAAGTGCTGGTGCTGGATGAGGCCGACCGCATGCTCGACATGGGCTTCGCCGAAGACGTGCAGCGGCTGGTGGACGAATGCGCCAACCGCCAGCAGACCATGCTGTTCTCCGCCACCACCGGCGGTTCGGGCCTGCGGGAGATGGTCGCCAAGGTGCTGAACAACCCGGAGCACTTGCAGCTCAACGCGGTCAGCCAACTGAACTCCACCACCCGCCAGCAGATCATCACGGCGGATCACAACCAGCACAAAGAGCAGATCGTCAACTGGTTGCTGGCCAACGAGACTTACGAAAAAGCCATCGTGTTCACCAACACCCGTGCCATGGCCGACCGCATCTACGGCCGCCTGGTGGCACAGGAATACAAGGCGTTCGTGCTGCACGGCGAGAAGGACCAGAAGGATCGCAAGCTGGCGATCGATCGCCTCAAGCAGGGCGGCGTGAAGATCCTCGTGGCCACCGACGTCGCCGCGCGCGGCCTGGACGTGGAAGGCCTGGACCTGGTCATCAACTTCGACATGCCCCGTAGCGGCGACGAATACGTGCACCGCATCGGCCGTACCGGTCGCGCCGGCAACGATGGCCTGGCGATCTCGCTGATCTGCCACGGCGACTGGAACCTGATGTCGAGCATCGAGCGCTACCTCAAGCAGAGCTTCGAGCGCCGCACCATCAAGGAAGTCAAAGGTACCTACGGCGGACCGAAAAAGGTCAAGGCTTCGGGCAAGGCCGTCGGCGCGAAGAAGAAAAAGGTCGACGCCAAGGGCGACAAGAAGAAAACCGCCGCCAAGGCCCCGACCAAGCGCAAGACCGCCAACCGCCCGAAGAGCGATGCGCCTTCGCTGGTCAGCAAGGATGGCATGGCGCCCCTCAAGCGCCGCAAGCCAGAGGCGCCCGCGACTGAGTAAGCCTGCGGCGCGGCTCCACAAAAAACCGGACCTGCGTCCGGTTTTTTTATGAGCGAAATCAACACTTAAGCTTGGCGCCGCCCCCTCGCCACAAGAGCGGGTGGTCTGGCTTTGGTTGGTCAGCCCGCTTTTTTCCCGGCATCCTTCAGTTCCTCCAGACGCTTATCAATCAACTGGCACTTGTCCGGCACGTCCTTGCTGGCTGTCTCCAGATCCATGGCCTGCAACTCATCATTCATCTCCTTGGCCTTGGCCGGGTTCTGTTGGGTGAGCTTGGTGACTTCCTGAGCGAGCTGTTCGCGTTTGGCGGTGGCTTCTTCCGGGGTGCAAGTGGCCCAGGCGGGCAGGGCGCAGGTGAGCGTGGCGGCGAGGGTGAATGTCAGGAGGGGTTTCATGGTGTGAGCCTCGTATTCCTTGTTGGGCAGGTAATGGGTTGAGGCCGATGTCGGGTGGAAAGTTCATTGACCGCCGTCCTGGTGACTTCTTTTCGGAATGACCCTGGCCGATATTAAACAGTCGTCTACCATGGAGAAACGACCGGTAGCATTGCGCCTGCATCGCTGGGTCGCTTCTTGAGCAGCATTATCAAAGGAATGAAAACTATGACCCTTAGAGCGATATTCAGTCGCCTGATGTTGTGCCTGTGCAGCGTGTTCGCAGTCTCATCGACCTATGCCGAAAGCGTGATCATTGCCACTCCGCAACGAGGTGTGGGGATCGAAGTGGATGTCTTCGACAGTCCTGATGCTATCAATGGAAAACCGTCCGCAACCAGCAGTGTGCCAGCCACTTCGGTTGGGTTGTTTACACCCGCGGTGCAGTCGTTCAAAGGCAAGTTGTATATGTTCTGGGTCAGCGAGAGCGACACCGCTCATATCTATTTTTCCACTTCGGCGGAGGGAAGTAATTGGTCTACTCCACAGCCCATCCCCGTCCCCAATCTCGTGGGTAATGTTTCCGTCACGGTGTTCAAACAAAAACTGATACTGACCTTTACCGGCCAGGCTCAAATAAATAGCGTCAGTTCCGAAGACGGCATGACCTGGTCCAACGCCATTCCTGTCACGGCCTCCGATGATGCGGCCTATAACAGTCCTGTGGTGTACAACGGGCAATTGTTTGTCTTCTACTGCGAGGAGGACGACAGCACTGTTTACTACGTGACCTCGGACGACGGTCTTCAGTGGAGCCAGCCAAATCTCGGGTTCAAGGCAAACGCCTACAGGATCCTGAGCATCGTGCCGGTGGTCTATAACGGTGAGCTGCTGCTTTACTACTCTTATGATATTGGCCATCTGGCCGTGCGTGCTTACGACCGCAGTGCTCATTGGGGCGATGAGCAAACGCTGTCGGGTATAGCCAATGAGCTTCTGTTAAGCCGCGCAACAATGATCGGCAAGCGCATTTTTATCAGCAGTGGCACCAATACGTTCGCTTCAACCGATGGGGTCAACTGGAGTCCCTATTTTTCCAAAACGCTCGGGGATTTGACGGGCGCGCCGGGACTGGGTGTTTCCTATGCCATTACCACAGGCGATCTGACGGCGGACAACCCGCAACTGCCTGCGGACCTGGCAACGGGGCTCAGCCACACCGACTATGCAACCTTCGCCTGGCGGAGCTTTTTCGCCCTGAACAATACGGCCAAAACCCCGTTGCCGGCTAACCGTGGCGTTGGCAATCCCGACAGTAGTTTTGCGGATTCGGGCAGGGCCTCACAATCTCCCAATCCCTTGTTGTGGCAAACCTTTGCTCACCGTACCGAGCTGTTTCCGGCGGCAAAAGAACAAAAGAACTCCGCAGGCGGTCCCGTTCGTCCGTATGGTTCCGACCCGCAATACAGCTACATCAATTTCCCCAACGGGGCGCCCTTGGCGGCAGGCGCCACTTATGCTCATTACAACAATCTGGACGAGGCGACCCAGATAGGGCAGAACGCGATATTCTTCCCGGTCAACCCACCGAATGTGGCAAAGACAGGAAACGACTATGCGCCTTCGAACGACAGCCAGATCCTGTTCGAGGCCAAGGCCAACCCTGTCGTTTATGAGTACGCGAGAACCCTGAGCAGTTTTCAGGACCCTATTGTGTTGCCCGACGGTGCGGTGGAGGTCAAGGCGGCATGGCGCAAACTGGCAGACATTCCGGTACAGAATCGTGCGCGCTACCATACGGCGACGGTGGTGACCTATCAGGGCAAGGACGATGCGCCGGTGGCGCACAATGAAGACTACGCGCTGGTCGCCCTGCATATCATCCACAAGACGCCCAACTATCCGACGTTCATATTCGCCACGTTCGAACACGAGGATGCCCTGACCTTGTCCGATGGCAAGTCTCCGAGCGGGCTTTACTACATCGCTAACTACAACGAGATTGCCTATCCCGGTCTCGACACGACAGAAAATCCCCCGACTGCCAGCTTCTCCGACGGCAACAAAACCTATACGGTTCCTTTGCCGAAGGCGGGTCCCGTTGCCAATGCGAATCTGATTCCGCCCGTCTACTCCAACAGTAACGGAATTCCCGAAGGACAAGCCGGCCCGATCCGTGTGGTGCAACCGCTGACCATTTATTCCGAAGTCGAAGCGGTGAATAACCGGGTCAAACAGCTCATGGACGGCAGCAGTGAGTTCAACAATTCGGTCTGGAAGCACTATCGGCTTAAAGGTGTGCAAGCCATCCCGTCGAGCACTCAAACCGATCCGGATTACTACCTGGCCAATATCATGGTCGAAAGCAGCCAGCCGGGGATCCAGCTGTTTCGTGGCAGCAACGTATTCCCGATTCGGAATGACAACACCCTGACCAATGCGCGCAACCAGGCGAACATCATGGTGCCGGATTACGCTCACAGCACTCAAAGCCTGACCATGGGCGGCTGCATGGGGTGCCACGGCATTGCCCAGAGTTCGCTGAAACAAGGTTTCAGTTTTCTGTTCGATGCCATCAATCCTATGCTCGGTAATAAACAAACCGGCTTCGCGAACCCGGAGACCGTAGGTTTACCGGACCCGCGCACGATGAAGGAAAGGGCCCAGAAATATTCTTTCGGTCCTCAGAATGAGGAAGCCGTTGAGAAGGCGGGCCAGTAACAGCTCACACTTCGAACGGTGAAGCTCATAAGCGCGGATAACCGCGTCTCCTGAAGCAGGCACCAAGCTTTTTCGAGAAAAAACCGGACGTTGGGTCCGGTTTTTTTATGAGATGAGCATAGTTTGGTTGGGGTAGACATAGAACTCTCGCCACAGAAGCTGGCTTGCATGATTCGACAGCCCTTGCGTCTTCCAGCTTCCTAAGACCTTTCCCATTTTTGCGGAAGGCGCCTGATTTCAGACGAACGGGACCATCGATAGCCTTGAGCGCAACTATTTAATTGACGTCAAAATGATGGCCATCTAACATCGCGCCGCTATTTTGATATCACTTCGCTCGAGGGATCGAACATGTTTACACCCGCCCATTGGGCGAGGTTGTGCCTGGCTTTGCTGTGCCTGTCTCCGCTTACCCTGGCTCACGCCGCCCCGACCCCCGGTGAAACCGACCTGATCCGCGAGCGCCAGAACCGTCTGCTCGAAGAGCAGCGCCGCCGTCTGGAGGAGCTCAAGGACCTGCCGGGCCAAGAGGCGAAACCGACCCAGCCAACCGCTCCGGCCGATACCCGTTGCTTCCCCATCAAGACCATCGAACTCAAGGGCGCCGACAGTCTTTCGGCCGGTGAGCGCGAGCGTCTGCTCCAGCCCTACATCGGCCAATGCCTGGGCGTGCCCCAGCTCAATGAATTGCTCAAGGTCATCACCGACCACTACATCGAAAAAGGCCTGGTCACCAGCCGTGCCTACTTGCCGCAGCAGGACCTGTCCAGCGGTCACTTGCAGGTGCTGGTGGTCGAGGGCCGGCTCGAAGGCTTGAAAGGCGCCGAGAACAGCCAGCTGTCGGCGCGTGAGTTGGCGATGGCGTTTCCCGGCAAGACCGGCGAGCTGGTCAACCTGCGGGAAATCGAGCAGATGGTGGACCAGCTCAATCGCCTGCCGTCGAATCAGGCGCAAATGGAGCTGACCCCCGGCCAGAACGTCGGCGGCAGTGAAGTGCTGGTCAAAAATACCCCGCAGAAGCCCTGGCGCGCCGGGCTGTCCCGGAGCAACGACGGCCAGCGCAGCACCGGCGAGCAGCAGTGGGGCACCCGTTTCGAATGGGACAGCCCGCTGGGCCTGGCCGATCAGTTAATGTTGCGCGGCGGTCATGACGCGATGACCGATCACCAGCACACCTCGCGCAACGCCATGCTCTATTACAACCTGCCGTTTGGCTGGTGGAACGTCAGCTACACCTACAGCCAGAGCGAGTACCGCTCGCAGATCGCGGCCAACGGTTTCAACTTCAAGCAGAGCGGTGACAGCCAGAACCATCAGTTGCGGGTCGAGCGGGTCATCTACCGCGACGCCATGAGCAAAACTTCTCTCAACACCGGTCTGGCCTACCTGCGCAGCAACAACTTCATCGAAGACAGCAAACTGGCGCTGAGCAGCAATCGCCTGAGCGAAGCGCAGTTCGGTATCAACCACGGCCGTCGGGTCGGCAGTGCCTTCGTCAACCTGGACCTGGGCATGCAGCAAGGCATCGGCGCCTTCGATGCCCAGGCCAACCACAACCCGGCCCGAGGCCAGGCTGATGCCCGCTATCGCAAATACACCGCCACGGTCAGCTATTTGCAACCGTTCAAACTGTGGGACGAGTCTTTCAGCTTCAGCAGCCTGATGACCGGCCAGCGCAGCGAAGACGTGCTGTTCAGCCCGCAGCGCATGAGCCTGGGCGGGGAGTCTTCGATTCGTGGTTACAAGGACCAATCGTTGGCGGGTGACAACGGTGGCTACTGGCGCAACGACCTGCGCTGGAGCCGCCCGGTCACGCTGCAATGGTTGCGTCCGGTATTTGCCGAATACGGCACCAGCCTGGGCTATGACCAGGGTGTGATCAGCGGGACCCGCTACAACGGCGATCAGCACGGGCGCATGTCGAGCAACTCGGTGGAGCTGTTCGCCCGAGGCGAGCACCTGAGCGCCAGCGTCACCTTTGCCCACTCCTTGGAACGCCCGGATGCCCTGACGGAGCGCGAAGCGCCGATCTATTTCCGCGTGGAAGCTCTTTTTTAAATTCTGCCCTTTTAAATGTTGTAGCAACGAGATCTGATCATGGACGACCGCCAATACGCCTTGCTGGCCCGCCAACCTTCTGCTGCCCTGCAAAACCGCGAACGGTTCTGCGGCATGCCCAAGCGCGG
>NZ_VIUE01000010.1 GCF_007828215.1 Pseudomonas sp. SJZ074
CTGAATGGGCATAAAAAATCCGATACCAGAGGACTGGTATCGGATTTTCTAGAAAGCCCGGCTTGGACTCAAATGCTTAAGTGAACAGCATTACGCGCCTGTCGCGGGCTTTTTCTTGGGCTGCTGGAAATTCCCTGGATCGGCCCGTCAATGTGTTTCAAGGCGTGAGAATCGGCCCTTTTGACGACGTTGTCGTACATCGTCCGGCGGCACCCTGTGCTTAACTGCCATCGGAAAACCGACTGTTTCTGGAAATAAAACAATCGCTTAGGAGCTTGGTTACTCATGGAGTTGAGAATCGACCGGCAGGCCCTGGTGCCTGTCGTGCAGCAAATTGTCGATGCGCTGGCCGGCTGGATTCGACAGGCTGGGGTGCAACCGGGGACCCGTCTACCTTCCATTCGCCAATTGGCGCGGGAA
The DNA here is from genome assembly GCF_007828215.1 of Pseudomonas sp. SJZ074. Lineage (GTDB taxonomy): Bacteria > Pseudomonadota > Gammaproteobacteria > Pseudomonadales > Pseudomonadaceae > Aquipseudomonas. The sequence goes on from NZ_VIUE01000010.1 coordinate 421, forward strand.
AATCTGCTCAGCCAGTCCAGCGTCAATGAAGCGTGTGAACGCCTGGTTGCCCAAGGGATATTGGCCTCCCGCCATGGCTCGGGTTTTTTCGTCGCATCACCTTCTTCGATCAGACCCGGACTTTCCGGCAGAGGCGTGTCGGATGAGGTGCAATGTCCCCGGGCCGATTCAACCGACAATGGACAGTGGGAATTGAAGTTGGGCAGTGGCGGATTGCCTGAACGTTGGCGCGAAAGCGATGACCTGGCCTATGCGATCCGCCAGGTCTCGCGCACCGACATGGCGGGGCTGTTCAATTACAGCACGCCGCTGGGGTTGCCCGCCTTGCGCGAGCAACTGTCCAGGCGTTTGAAGCAGCTCAATATCAATGTGGATGAAAACCTCATCCTGACCACGACAGGGGCGACCCATGGCCTGGACCTGATCGTGCGGACGCTGCTGCGGCCGGGCTGTTGCGTCGTGGTGGAAAGCCCCGGTTATTCGGGGCTGTTCGAGCTGCTCAGGCTCCATGGGATCGACATGATCGAGTTGCCCAGGACCCCACGGGGCCCGGATGTCGACGCGTTGCAAACGTTGTTGGCGACCCACCGGCCCAGCGCCTTGTTCATTAACAGCGCGTGTCACAACCCCACCGGCAGCTGCCTGGCGCCGGCCGTGGCCCAGCGGCTGCTGCAGTTGACCCGCAAGCATTCGGTGCTGGTGATTGAGGACGACGTCTATGCCGACTTCCAGAGCACAACACGGACCCGCTTGGCAGCGCTGGATGCCGATGTGCTTTATGTGGGCAGTTTCTCGAAAACCCTGAGCAGCTCCCTGCGGGTCGGTTTCGTGGTGGCCGGGGCTGCGATCATCGAGCGCTTGAGCAAGGTCAAGGCGATCACCAGCATGGGCGGTTCGCGGTTCTGCGAGTCGGTTGTCGCCGGCCTGTTGGCCAACGGCGCCTACCGCAAGCTGATCCAGCGCCAGCGGCAACGCCTGGCTACCGAAATGGCTGCGGTGCTCCAGGTACTGGAGGACGCCGACTGGACCGTCTTCGGCAAACCGGCCGGTGGGCTGTTCATCTGGGCACGTCCGCCCATGTGCGACTACGCTGGATTACAGCGCCTGGCCAAGCGGTTCGGCGTGCTGCTGTCTTCGCGTACAGCGTTCAGCCCTTCGGGTGTCGACAGTGACTGGCTACGGATCAACGTGGCCTATGCCCGGGACTCCCGGGCGTTGGCGTTCTTCCGGGCCACGGGTCTGGATCGACCTCAAGTGTTCTGAAAACGACGGAGCCGTAGCTTTTTGCCATTATTCCGACGTCAGCATCTTGTGCGATGGGGCGTCTCGTTGCGAATCTGCGATTACACACACTGGCAGAGGACTGAGCGCAATGATTTCGGCCGTGCAAAGACGTTTTGCCAACCTGGGTATGGCAAAGAAGCTGGGGATCGGGTTTGTCATGGTGCTACTGCTCACGGCAGTCGTGGCAGCCATCGGCGTCTGGTCCTTGCAAACCATTAGCCAACGCTTCGATGGCTTGAAGCAGATGTCATCGTTCAGTAGCGAGCTGCTCAAGATCCGGCTGCTCGAACAGGACTATGCACTGCGCTCCGATCCCAAGACGGTCGATGCCCTGCACCAGGGCGTCGACAGCTTGATCGCCAAGGCAAACGAGTTCAAGGCACAGTCGGCTGCCAATGTGCCGGTGATGAACGATGTGGAACAGGCCCTGGTGGCGTATCGCAAGGCGTTCGACGAGTTCGTCGGATTGAGCCAGAGCAAGGACCTGGCGCTGGAGATGGCCAGTTGGTCGGTGTCCAGCGTCGCGAATAACCTGGATGTGTTGCGGGCGGGGTTGGCGGATGATGGCACCTACACGTTGAAAGACACCCAGGGCAAGGAGGGCGCCGAATTCGTCGAACAAGCCAACCAGGTCAGCGAGGTGTCGCGGTTGATGCTGGTGGCCATGAATGAGGCGCGGGTGCGCCTCGATCAGACCCGCAAAGGCAGTGAAGAAGCCGGGCAGGGCCAGATCGAACAGGCCGAGCAGGCGATGAAGCAGGCCGAAGTGCTCAAGACCGCGATCAAAGACCCGGGCTACCAGACCGTCATCAACGAAGTGGCTGGGCACATCGCCGGGTTCAACGAGAAACTTGCCGAATATACCGGCCTGCTGGCCCAGGAGAAGGTCATCTCCGGGCAGTTGCGTGAACGGGCTGCCCAGGTAGTGGATCGGGTTGACCAGGCCTATGCGGCCGAAGATCAGGCCATGCAGGCCGAGTTGAAAAAGAATTCGTTGTTGATCGTCGGTTCGTCGGCCCTGGCGTTGCTGGTAGGGTTGATTGCGGCCTGGGTCATCACCCGACTGATCGTGGCGCCATTGCGCAGCGTCATCCGTGTCGCCCAGCAAATTGCCGGAGGGGACTTGAGTGCAACGGTCGAAGTGACGCGCCGGGATGAAATCGGGCAGTTGATGCTGGCCATGCAGCAGATGGGGGCCGGGCTGAGCAATATCGTCAGTGGGTTGCAGTCCGGTATCGAGCAGCTGGCCAGTTCCGCTCAGTCATTGTCGGCCGTGACCGAACAGACCAATCTGGAAGTCAGCAGCCAGAAAGAGGAAACCGAACAGGTTGCCACGGCCATGAACCAGATGACCGCTACCGTGCACGATGTGGCGCGCAATGCCGAGGAAGCGGCCCAGGCGGCGCAGACCGCCGACGACAAAGTCGAAAGTGGCCAGCAGGTGGTGCGCCAGAGTATGGCGCGTATCGAGCAGTTGGCGGACTCGGCCACGTCGGCCAGTTCCAGTATCGAAAGCCTCAGCGCCGAGATCCAGAACATCGGCACGGTATTGAGCGTGATCAAGAGTGTCGCCGAGCAAACCAACCTGCTGGCGCTCAATGCTGCCATCGAGGCGGCTCGCGCCGGTGAGCAGGGCAGGGGCTTTGCGGTGGTGGCCGATGAAGTGCGGGCCCTGGCCAAGCGCACACAACAATCCACCGAGGAAATCGAGCGGTTGGTGAGTGCCTTGCGTTCCGCCGCCCAGACTTCCGTGCAGCAGATCCAGAGCAGTGGAGAGCTGGTGAAGATGGCGGTCAGCGATGCCCTACAGACTGAAAGTGCCTTGGGCAGCATCGCGGCAGCCGTATCGTTGATCCAGCAGATGAACCAGCAGATCGCCGCGGCAGCCGAACAGCAAAGCTCGGTGGCCGAAGAAATCAACCGCAGCGTCACCAATATTCGCGCCAGTGCCGATCAATCCTCTCTGGCGATGCAAGGCAACGCCGCGTCCAGCGTTGAACTGGCGCAGTTGGGCGTAGAGCTGAAGGGGATGGTTGGGCATTTCAGGTTGTAACGTAGGCAGCTTGAGACCATAACCTGTGGCGAGGGGATTTATCGAAACCTCGCACCGCCCTGTGCTGGGCTGCGAAGCGGCCCAAAAACCTGAACATTCGGTGTGTCAGTTAATAACGTAGGGCTGCTTCGCAGCCCAGCGGGGCGGTGCGACGTTTCGCTAAATCCCCTCGCCACAATAAGGTTCAGTCGTAGACTTTCTTCTTCTTCCATTCATCGTTCATTTCGTCTTCCTTCAAACCTTCGGTCAACTGGTTGACTTCACCTTCGGCCGCCTTGGTACTGGCCAGGACCATGGCATTGACGCGGGCCAGGAGTTTTTCGAGGTAAGCCAGTTGTTCGGCATAGACCTGTGGTTCCTGCTGCTTGCGCAGGTATTGCACGCCGCGCTCGAATGCCAGGCGAGCTTGCCCCGGTTGTTCCTGCTGCAAGGCCTGTTGGCCGAGGTTGTTGAAGAACTCGATGTGCAGCAGCACCAGGATGTGCCGTACTTCGCGGATCCAGCGCTTGGCTTCGTTCGGCGGCAGAAACCCGTCCTGGGCGGCGCGGGTGATCTGGCCGTGCAAGGCCTCGAGCAGGAACCGCACGTCCTTGGCCTTGGCTTCGGTCTGGATCGGTGCCGGGGGATTGTTCACCGGGATCGATTCGCCCTGGGCCGCCAGGGTGTTCAATTCATCCAGGCGTGCCTTCACCGCGGCATTGGTCTTCTCCATGCCCAGCAAGCGCTGGCAGACATTGATTTCAAGACGGGTGATCAGCAGCTTCAGGGCCGGGGTCATGAACTGGCCGGGGAAGGTCTCGGTGAGCTCGCCGCAACGACGCAGGCGGTCATTGAGTTCAACCTTGGTGCGGGCCTTTTCCAGCTTGCTGTTTTCCGCCACATGGTTCATGTAGCCAATGGCGATCAACAGTGCGATCCCGGCTACGACAAGCAGGGTGATCATGAGTGGTGTCACCGGTAAGACCTCTTTAATAGGGTTCGCATACATCAGTGTAGTGGCTAGGCTTTTAAGCGCATAGGCCCGAACGACGAGATTAGACGGGCGTGTTGCTGGCCAGAGGCACAGTAGCGTAGATGCACATTGCCACTATTTGCCCGGCGCGACTATAACGTCTTGGCGGGCGACAGAATATAGGCGTCAGAGACTGGACGGGCAAAATCTGCGAATTGCTCCTCAAACCGGTCGAAGTCATTGATTTAAATAAATTTATATCTGGGGGTTGACGACCCCTCAATCCATCCATAGAATGCGCGCCACTTACAGCGTAAAGCACTCAGCCAAGCGCCATAAGCAGTGAATGTTGTACGTGTGTCCCCTTCGTCTAGTGGCCTAGGACACCGCCCTTTCACGGCGGTAACAGGGGTTCGAGTCCCCTAGGGGACGCCAATGCGGGAATAGCTCAGTTGGTAGAGCACGACCTTGCCAAGGTCGGGGTCGCGAGTTCGAGTCTCGTTTCCCGCTCCAATTTTAAACAATCTTGCTTTCGGGCAGGATTGAGTGAAACCAGAAACGATACCTTCGGGTTCGGTGCTGGGCACTGGGACACACACCATGTGTTCCGGGCAGCGTGTCCCCTTCGTCTAGTGGCCTAGGACACCGCCCTTTCACGGCGGTAACAGGGGTTCGAGTCCCCTAGGGGACGCCATTTGCGGGAATAGCTCAGTTGGTAGAGCACGACCTTGCCAAGGTCGGGGTCGCGAGTTCGAGTCTCGTTTCCCGCTCCAAATTCAAAAAAACGCCGCTCATCGAGCGGCGTTTTTTTATGCCTGTGAAAAAAACCATTTCAATCAGCGCTGGACCGCCCCAGGTGCTTTAAACGAACTATTTGCATGTTTTTTAGGGCGTGGGCCTTATTGCCTTAATAATGACGGAAGGTTTGGCGAAATACATGCAAAATTAACGGAAAAGCATGTGTGAAAATTAATAATTAATTTCTTAAAAAATGCCGTTCTCCTAACCTTCCAGTAGCCATTCTGGAGGTGTATCTATGTTGATTTTCGTTAAATCGATGGTCATTGGGCTTTGCATTGCGGCCCCTGTGGGGCCCATCGGGTTGTTGTGCATACAAAGGAGTCTCATGCTTGGCTGGAGAGCCGGTTTTGCGACAGGGTTGGGAGCGGCTACCGCCGATTCGATCTATGGGTTCATAGGTGCGTTGGGTATCACCGCGATCATCGCGACGCTCATCAGTTTCAAGCCCTGGTTATGTATTCTGGGAGGACTGTTCCTCGCCTACATTGGTTATCAGACTATACGATCTAACAGCAATGCGACCGCCATGGGGGGCGAGCGCGCCAACATGTTCAAGGCTTACTCGACCACGCTGTTCCTGACTTTGTCGAACCCCATGACCATTTTGTCGTTTATTGCGATTTTTGCCGCACTGAGCGATGGCATGACCAGCGAACAGGGCAGTCAGCACTCAGTGCTGCCCATGGTGACCGGCATATTTCTGGGCTCGGCCGTCTGGTGGCTGGGATTGAGCGGCTTCTCCTCCATTTTCAAGGCCAGGATCGCCCAGTCGAAGATTAAATTGATCAATTACTTCTCCGGGGCAACCATCAGTCTGCTAGGGGCGTACCAAGTGGCAACCGGCGTCATGCTGGCCACGGGAGCCTGAGAAGTTTCCCCTTCGGTGAATCGGTCCCCTTCGAAGTCAAAAGGGGACTTTACCCACTTTGGACTCAACGTAGGCTTTGAAACGACCTATCGCCTGTGTGGTTTGTGTGGCTGTCGCATTACTGAACGACAACCTGACCTGATTGACCCCTTCGTTCGTCAATGAGAACAAGGAGGTGGGGAATACAATGACCTTGAAGTGCCTGGCACACTCGTTCATTTCAGCCTGTCCGAAGACAAAAGGCAGGTGCACATTGATAAAGAAGCCACCCACGGGATGATTCCAGCTGACGGTTCGTTGGGAATCGCCTTCGGATGGAAATGCGCGCTCAAGGCATTCAAGCATGTGGTTCCTCTTCTGCGTATAAGACAATACTCTGGGTTGGTTCAGGTCCTTCAGCGAGTAATTGTTTTCGATCAGTAAACCGCCAACGATTGCCTGGCACAGGGCTGGGGTATTGACCGTGATCAAACTTTTGGCCTTGCATAACCTCGTGCTGAAAGGCATGACTCCTGCGCCTTCCGGAGCAACTACATAGCCCATGCGCAAGCCCGGGAAAATCGATTTGGAAAACGAGCCGAGCAGGAATACTCGGCGGCTGTCCATCGATCTCATCGACGCAATCTCATCTCCCTCGTATCGGAAGTAGCGGTATGCAGTGTCTTCCAGGATGAAGAAATTCAGTTCATTGGCTAAGCGGAGCATTGCCTGTCTGGCGGGATAGGACAGGCTGTCGGCAGTAGGATTGCTAAAGTCTGGAATCGCATACAGTGCCCGTATTTTTTCCCCTTTGGATTCAAGATCTTCAACCAACTTGCGCAGGGCGGCTGGATTGAGAAAGGTCGCCATTGGAACGGGGAGCATTTTTATGCCCAGCAGTTTTGCGATACCTGTGATCCCGGAAAACACCGGATCTGGCACCAGTAAAATACCGCCTCCCTCAAAGAGCGATAAGAGCGTCAAGGTGCAAGCTTCCTGGAAGCCCATGCACACCACGATATTTTCGGGACTGGAAATTTTTATCGCTTCATCTATGTATAGGTAGTCGGCGACTATTTCATTGATGATCCCGGAGGTTTTTCCATATTGGCAAAGCAGGGTTGCCAGTGAGAGTTCGGTACTGGCGACATGTTGTCGATAGCGGGCCAAGCCCTTGTCGATGAGCGCGGGATCGCAATACTCGTCGTCAGGTCGCCCGGAGGCCAGTGATATAGCCGCTGGGTTTTCCTGGGCAATCGTATTCAGAAGATGGATAACATTGAGGACAGGGTGTTCGAATAGCGTATTTTCGACTGCGTTGGGCACGCTCGCTTCTCCATAAAAAAGCAACGAGCGTTTTGGGCGCCCGTTGCTCATGACTACCGCTACGCAGGATTGAGTGAGCTTGCCTGGTCAGCCTTGTTTTCCATGGCTTCGAATGCTTGCAGCAAGTCCTCTTTCAGATCCTCGAGGTCTTCCAGGCCAAAGCACAATCGAACCAGGCCCTTTCCAATGCCCATGTCCGCTTTTTCCTGTTCCGTCATCGAGGCATGGCTACCACTGAACGGCTGCGCGACCATCGAGGTCACGCAGGCCATTCCCGTGCCGGTGCCAAACCATTTGAGGGCGCTGGTGAAGGTTTTGTAAAAGGGCACCAGGTCGGGCCGTATATCGACAAACACAATGCCGCCATAACCCGTCAGCTGCGTGCCATCGATGCGTGGGTAATAGACATGCTCGATAAATGGCAGTTCTCGCAGGTAGTTGAGCATGCTCAAGGTCGTATGGCTGTGTTTCTCCATGCGCAGGGTGAACGTCTGCATGCTTCGACGAAGCAACCATGCGCTATTGGGGGTCAATATCGAACCTGAATAAAAGCGACCTTCGAGCAGGCGGTTATAGATCGCCTGGTCGTTGACGAGCACCAGTCCCCCCATGACATCGCTATGCCCGGAGAAGTATTTCGTCGCACTGTACAGTGAGATATCGGCGCCAAAGTTCAGCGGCTTCTGGTAGATCGGCGTGGCCCACGTGTTGTCGACAATCACCAGGGCGTCTGGATTGATTTGTTTGACTGCTTTGCTGACCCCATGAATATCAATGTCTTTCAGGAAAGGATTGGTCGGTGTTTCAAAAATGACCATGTCGACGTTGGATGGCAGCGCCTTCAACCCAGTCTCTGTAGTGAGATCCAGGATCGTCAACTGTGCGCCGATACGTGCAGCGTATCGCTGGAACAGCTTGTAGGAGCAGCCATAGATGTATTTGTTGATAACCAGTGACCCGCCCGGTTTCAACAGTTCCAACACCATGTAGATGGCGCTCATCCCGGTGCTGTAGGCCAATGCGTATTCGCTCCCTTCCAGGGACGCGACCACTTGTTCCAACTCAGTCACATTGGGGTTGGCCTTTCTCGAATAGAAGAATGCCGAGTCAGCACTGAAGGCGCTGCATTGATAAATCGGTGTGACCGAGGGGTAAGCCTCTCGGTCATCGACTTTGATATGAAGTATTTCGGTGGATACGTTCATGCCTGGGTCACCATTCTGATGACCTGTTCGTACATGTTCTGCTTGCCCTCATAGCCAATGGTCGGCGTAATGTCGTTTTGCGAAATACCAATCTCTTCGATCGACTCGGTTGGGAAGTGAGCCCTGTCGAATACTTCATGAAGGTTTGAATTCACTCCGTCGGGTAGCCAGACCTCAGGCCCCGACTCATCGATTCGGGCCTTGGCGATAATGAATCGATAGCTTTCATGCGGGCGCAATGTCAGTGATTTCCAATCGCTGTTGCGCCCGTCGGTATAGTTGCGGCGCAGGTAGACGGTCTGTTCGAAGTCTTCGGTATTCAGCACCTGAGCGTGCAGCGATACGATATCTCCGTGCCACTCGAATTTTCGCTTCTCGTAAGCAGACAGCGCATCCTCTTGCATCCCGACCGGCGTACTGGCTTTGCATTCGCCCAGCAATTTGAAATGCGCATCATGGCCGCACCGGGAGCAGCAGCCTTTACTGTCCAGGCCGATGATTTCGGCGTTCAGGCCGTAGCGGGTAACGAGCAGGGCGTTACAGTTATTGCAACTGGTATTGGTACCTTCGACATCATTCACATTCCCCAGGTAGACATGCTCGACGCCCATGCTCCGGGCGACATCCCGAGCCTTCAGTAGCCTGTCTACCGGCGTTCGAACGCTATTGCTCATTTTGTAATCGGGGTGGAATCTCACGAAGTGCAGGGGCACGTTCGGACCCAGTTCATCCAATACCCATTGGCTGATTTTTCTGGCCGTGTCTTCATCGTCGCTGATGTCGGTCACCATCAAGGTGCTGACTTCAACATATTTTCCGGCGTCGTAGACTTTCTTGATACCTGCCAGGACCGGCTCAACCCAGCCCGTGGTGACTTTCCGATAGTATTCGGGGGAAATCGATTTGAGCGAAATCGAGAAAATATCAATGACCGGCAACAATTCATCAATGGCTTCTTCACTGATGAAAAAGGCTGATTTATACAGGTTGATCAGGCCTGCTTCCTTGGCCAGTTTTGCCGTGTCGAGGATGAATTCATGCCATACCACAGGATCGTTATACGTCCAGGAGAGGACGCGTATCCCGTGCTTGAGCGCGGTTTCCACGACCTGCTCCGGGGTGTAGTAATACACATCCTTGTCGGTGACATACTTGGCTTGCGAGGTTTTCCAGTTATGGCAGTAACCGCAGTTGAGCATGCAACCAATGTTGCCCAGGGAAAGGATTCGCTCGCCGGGGGCAAAGTGGAAGACCGCCTCGGTTTCGATCGTCTCTTCAGTGCTGTGAACGCCTTTTCCGTAATTCAATGTAACCAGTCGGCCGCCTCGATTTCCGCGAACCTTGCAAAAACCTAACTTGCCCTCCTGGATGACACAGTTGCGCGGTGAAAGATGACACTTTACAGCCCCCCCAGGAAGTAGTTCTTCCAGTTTTGCCGGGGTGCTTTCCAAGGTCCAGTTCTTATTTTTTGTAGTGTCCATCTCTCATTTCCTCATTGCGAAAGTTGCCAACAACATCATCGGTCAAAAAATTGAGGCGAAACGATCCAGCCGCCATAAGTGGCAGTCATTTTGTTGTAATCAGTAAACGGACGAGGCGCGTATCAACCCGTGGTTCTTGAGTGAGAAACGCCGGGTATTCATGTTCATGAACGGTTGAATAAGTGGGCCGATGACCAACAAGAAGGCAATTGTTCCCAGGCCAAAAGGACCTCCCAGCAACCAGCCACTTGAAAAGATGCCAATTTCAATGATCATTTTGGCCTTGGTGAATGACCAGCCCCATTTGGAAACCATGGTCAATACCACCAGATCCATGATTCTGATGCCGATACCGCTCATAATGATCAACGCAGACGAGTAGGCACACAGGATCAGTCCCAGCGCCAGTAACGTGTACTCATTGAGTCTGGCAATCAAGTACTCGCCCATTCCCAGCACCGACCATAAGTCAATCAGCAGGCCTGTCAGCGTGGTGGTGATGAATGGGCTGATCGGAGGGTATTTTTTATTCCAGAGCATCCACCATATTAGAAAGAACAAGGAGACAATGGCCGAGCATGCGCCCATTCCGAAGGCAAGTAGCTTATCTATCGAAATGATCAGGACATCTAAAGGATCGGTTCCCAGTTGGCTGATAATGAAGCACTTGGCGCCCACCGAAAAGAGGCAGACGCCCATCAGGTACATCAGCAGCTGATCCCTTTTGAAATTACCCAGATCTAGGACTTGCGTTCCAACATGCTGGGCCAACGGATGAGACTTTTTTCCACACTTTATTTTCTCATCTTCCATACGAACACCATCCCTGGAGAGAATATTTTATTATGCAGTGCGTCATGTTAACGAGGAGGGCTATTGATGCCCGGATTCTTTTCAGGCTTTTCAGGCAAGAAATAGGCTAGCACTCTGCTTTATTTTGGTGCATGATTTTTTTAATGAAAAACGCGGGCTTTTCATTAAATTTTACAGTTCTTACCAAGAGAAACGAACATGGACCGTATAGACATAAAAATCCTGGGGAAGGTACAGGACTGTGGCCGCATTTCCATCACGGAACTTTCCAAGCACGCGGGTCTTTCTATTCCTGCCACCACTGACAGGTTACGCAAACTGGAAGACTCTGGGGTCATCAAGGGCTATAGCGCCCAGTTAGACCCCGCCAAGTTGGGGTACGGCATCTCTGCTGTCGTCGGCATCACCACTCTCAAGCCGGCGAAAGCCAAATTGATAGCGACGCTCCAGGACATTCCCGAAGTCGTTGAGTGCCTGCATATCACAGGTAACGATTCCTACCTGATCAGGATCTATGCCAAATCGATGGCTGAAATCGAGGCGATCATTGCCAATATCAACGCGTACGGAGAGACGCGCACCAGCATTGTCTTGTCAGTCCCTATCGAGAGAAGAAAGCTCGCCCCTTGAAAGCCTGAACGCCAGTCTCCGTATCAAGATGCTCATCACCCCTCCAAGCTGTGTACCAGGCTCTCAAGCGTTGCCGTGCTCGCTTCCTCCGGCACCGATGGCGTGACGACCGTTGTGCGCACGTGCCGCGCCAGGCGGTATTCGCTGGGCGTGCAACTGGCGTATTGTTTGAAAGCGCGAGCGAAGTAGGACGGATCCTTGAAGCCGGCTTCATAGCCGATGCTGGTGATGGGCATTTCGCTGTTATCGAGCAGTTCCTTGGCAAAACTCATGCGCTTGTTCAGGACGTAGTCGGTAAAGCCCAGCCCGTTGGCTTCCTTGAACAGGCGGCTGAAGCGAAACGTGGTCATGCCGCAACGCTTGGCCAGGTCACGCTGATCGATGCTTTCGCGAAAGTGCTGGTCGATGTACAACAGGATGTGGTTGAGGGCCTGGTGTTTCTGGTGGCCGGAGGTCAGGCGGATGCTGTCCGGCAGGGAGGGGGAGTGGTCGATCAACGACGTCTTGCCCCGGCCGCCGATATTGCGTCGCAACTCGCATAATTGCACCACCGCTGTCAGGTAGCGCTTTCTTTCGGTGGCTGAAAGGGGCAGGACCATGTATTCCCAGACATTGGAGCGCATGGCCCAGACCGCCAGCTCTTCGGAGTGCTGCACGGTGAACATGGTGATGGGGATGGTCGGCACGGTCCGTTTGATCTCCAGCAAACGCCTCAGGCCCGGAGTGTCCGGTCGGTCGAAGTGAATGCAGATCATGTCGACCTGCTCTCCACCCGGCAGCATGGTGTTGTTGGCCAGCGTGCAATGGCAGGCTTGCTCGAACTGGATGGCGAGTTCCTTCGTGGACCGATCGTGAGTCAGATCGAACCACAACAACCTTGGCTTTCCGGTCAGATTCGACGTCATGTGCCTACTCAGTGGTTCTTCCTGCCCTTTAGCCGGAAGTATCGTCAATGTGCTATTACCGCGCCGAATAAATTCTTATCAAAAATCACATTTTTATCGCCATTCCATCGCAACGGCTCCCACGGCCCCAGCGGACGACCTTGCGCAAAATAATCCTAGCGATGTGCAAAATCCTCCTAACGGCTACGCCGGCCTCCTGACTAGGGTTGCATCAGGCAGTTCGCAATGTCCTGCCCTTGAAAAACAACCCCGATGAGGTGCGCGAAATGACTCTTCAAACTATCAAGGCTTCGGTACGGAAGTTCGCCAAAGATGAAGATGGCCTGACCATTGTGGAATACGCCGTGGCCGGTGGGTTGATCACCGTATTGGTGGCCGCTGCCTTTGTTCTGCTGGGCGGTGCCGTGAATACCAAGATCCGTGCGCTGTGCCAGGCCGTCAACGGCAACGTTGCCTGCTGATCTCAACGCTTTGCGATAGGGGACACGGCAACTTTCACGGAATCACGCTTGCGACTCTTTTGCAGTGAGTACAACGAATATTTCAAATGGACTTGGCGCTGTCCCCACAACTAAGTTCATGGCCGTATTACTTCCGAATGTGAGGTAAATAAAATGACTCTGCACACAATCAGAACTTCGATCCGCCGGTTCGCCAAAGATGAAGAAGGCTTGACCATCGTGGAATACGCGGTGGCGGGTGGCTTGATCACGGTGTTGGTGGCAGCGGCATTCGTCCTCTTGGGCGGTGCGGTGGATACCAAGATCCGGGCGCTCTGCCAGGTCGTCAACAGCAACGTTGCCTGCTAACGATAACTGCAACCGGGAGACGCGCCATGTCCATGGAATTGCTGGTATCGACATTAGTACTGCTGGGACTGTTGGGTGTGGCGGTGGTAAGCGATCTGCTCCGCCACCGTATCCCCAACTCACTGGTCCTTCTGGGGCTCGCCCTGGGGCTGGCCGGTCAGGTCTACACGGGCGGGATCAGTGGCTTGGGCGACAGCCTGCTGGGCATGCTGATTTGCTTCGGGCTGTTCCTGCCGATGTACGCGGTGGGTGGGATGGCGGCCGGTGACGTCAAGCTGATGACCATGGTCGGCAGCTTCCTGCCGTTCCACTACGCATTGTGGGCCGCACTGTTCAGCCTGATCGCCGGCGGCGTGTGCGGATTTCTGATTGTCCTGGCCCGCGGACAACTGCTGCAAACCCTCGGGCGTTACTGGCTGATCGTTCGGGCCCAGTCCTACCTGGCGCCTACTTCGGACGAAGTGGCCGGCAAACCCTTTCCTTATTCGATTGCGATCCTGATCGGCACATTGAACAGCGTCTATTGGCAACTGGTTGCCGGCGGCTGGGGAGTCTAGTCATGCACGTCATCAACGATAGTGATGCCTATCCCAGTGAGCGGGAGGCGGTACAACGCCTGGCGCCCCAGCCTTGCACGATTCGCGACACCGGCCTGACCGACAGTTTCCTTGGCGAACTGGTGTGCAAGCACCTGCATGACGCCGGTGTGCTGGACATGCCGCGGCTGGTCGAACGGCTGGCGCTGACCGGCGCGGTGCTGGAGGAAGTCCTGGCGTTCTTGCGCAAGGATGGCCGTGTCGAGGTGCTCGGCCAGATCGGTCAGGCCAGTGTGCAGGCCCTGCGTTATGGCCTGACCGAACGCGGCCGCAGTTCTGCCCGGGACGCCCTGGCCCGCAGTGGTTATATCGGTGCGGCGCCGTTCCCGGTGAGCACCTATCGTTCCCTGATCAAGATCCAGACCATCCACCATGGCCGCATCACCGCCAACGACATGCAGCGGGCCCTGTCGGGCGTGGTGCTGAGCCAAGGCATGCTCGACCAGTTGGGCGTGGCCCTGAACTCCGGGCGGGCGATCATGATTTATGGCCCGGCGGGCACCGGCAAGACCTACGTCAGCAGCCGGTTGATCCGCCTGTTTGCCGAGGCCATCTGGGTGCCCCACGCCATTGTCATCAACGAGTCGGTGATCGAGATCTACGACCCACAGGTGCATCAGCGCCTGGATGACAACAGCCAACCGAACAACCTGATGCTCAACGAAGGCATCGACCGCCGGCTGCTGTGCTGCAAACGCCCCATCGTCATCACCGGTGGCGAGCTGAGCATGGAGCAGCTGGACGTCCGCTACGATCCGTTCACCCGTCAATACCAGGCCGCCTTGCAACTCAAGGCCAGCAATGGCCTGTTCATCATTGACGACATGGGCCGCCAGCGCATGGCCCCGGCCGAGTTGCTCAATCGCTGGATCGTGCCCATGGAAGAGAAGCGCGACTTCATCAACCTGGGCGGTGGCCGGCATTGCGAACTGCCGTTCGACCTCGTCCTGGTGTTCTCCACCAACCTCAATCCGTTGGAGCTGGCCGACGAGGCGTTCCTGCGGCGCATTGGCTACAAGGTCCAGTTCGGTTACCTCAAGCCCGACGAATACGAACGCATCTGGCGCCAGGAATGCGAGCGCCTGGGTGTCCCTTACGACCCGCTGTTGGTGCGTTATGTATTGCAGCGGTTGTATGCCGGCGAGGGCATGCCCCTGGTGCCTTGCCATCCCCGCGACCTGTTGAACATGGCGCTCGACCGCCAGCGCTACCTGGGCGGTTCCGGACCCCTGATGCCGCAAGAGCTGGAATGGGCCTGGCACAACTACTTCGTTCAGCTCGACTTTCTTTGATTCGGAGATACCGACATGAGCTCTCGTACGCTTCCGCTGATTGGCGTTTCCCTGGTAATGGGCCTTGGCGCTGCATGGATGGCCGACTCCTGGTTGAGTGCGCGACTCAATGCGACCCCCGATGATCATCTGCGCAGTGTGGTGGTCGCCACTGTGGAAATCCCCTTCGGGCAAATGGTCGAGGCCCAGCAGGTCACGACCGTACGCATGCCGATGGATACGATTCCGGACGATGCCTTCGACGCCAGTGAAAAGGCCGTGGGCAAGATCGCCACGTTCGACATCCTGCGCGGCGATATCGTGCGCGGTGCGCGTCTGAGCGAACACCTGGGGGGCAGCACCCTGGCCTCGCTGATCGCGCCCGACAAGCGTGCCGTCTCGGTACGGGTCGACGATGTCGTCGGCGTCGGCGGGTTCCTGTTGCCGGGTAACCGGGTCGATGTGCTCGCGACCAAGACCACCAGTGCCGGCAGTAACAGCGCCACGTCCCGGACGATCCTGGAAAACCTGCGGGTACTGGCGGTAGACCAGACCGCGGGCACCGACAAGACCCAACCGGTGGTGGTGCGGGCCGTGACGCTGGAGATGACGGCGGTCGAAGCGGAGGCGCTGGTCACCGCGCAAACCGAAGGCAAGCTGCAACTGGCCTTGCGCAACCCCCTGAACCTGGAGAAGAAAGCCGTGGCTGTCGCACCGCCAGCGCCACCGGTCATGGCGGTAGCCGCCGCTCCGGTACCACGGCCCATCGTGCAACGCGTCGTCAAGGCGCAGGACAGCGCAGAGGTGACGGTGATCCGTGGCATTGAAAGCAAGGTGATCAACCTTCGCTGAGCGGCGTGAACCAGCCTGGTTCCCAGGCGATGGCGATCCTCAATGCAGTCGACGAGGGCGTGATGATGAATTCCGATATCGGACGGCGCCAGGGAGGGGCAGTGAGTGTATTGATGGTGATTGCCTTGGTGGCGATCTCCATGATGGCAGCGTTGGCCCTGGATGGCGGCCACATGCTGCTCAACAAGACGCGTTTGCAGAACGCGGTGGATGCCGCAGCCTTGAGCGGGGCCAAGACCCTGAGCCAGGTCACCGGTGGCCTCAACATGGCCAGCACGACCCGCGTGGCAGCCCTGGACACGCTGAACAAGAACGCCCAGGCCTTGGGCAACACCGAACTGGCCACCGCCGTCGCCGGCAATCCGGGGGCGTTTGCCGTGGTCGAGCTGGCCAGCAGCGTCTATGGCCCGTTCTCTTACCCCGGCCCTGCCGATGCCAAGTACGTGCGGGTGTCGGTATCGAGTTATCAACTGAACGGGTTTTTCTGGAGTTTCGTCCAGACCATGGGCAGCGCCGGTCTGGGTAATAAACGGGTGGCGGCGATTGCCACTGCCGGTCCCAGCCCGACCTCGCCTTGCGATCTGGCACCCTTGATGGTGTGCGGTGACCCCGCCCAATACAACCCGGCGGCCGGCAATTTCTGGGGGTACCACTTTGGTGACCTGCAGGTCTTGAAGACGGCGGCGGGCAATACATCGCCCATCGGGCCTGGCAACTTTCAACTGCTCGATTTCGGCTCCGGCGGCAGTGCGGTTCGGGAAGACCTGGCCGGCGGCGGGTCAGTCTGCCGCAATGTTGGTGATAACGTCCAGACCGCACCCGGCAACAAGGCCGGCCCGACTTCCCAGGGCTTGAACACCCGCTTCGGGATCTACAACGGTCCGGTCAGCTCCTCCGATTACCCACCGGACCTGGTGACCTCGTCGAGTACCCCGGCGATGACTTACGACGATGCACTCGCTAAGGCGAAGTACAAAGGAAAAGTCGTCACCTCGAGCAACGGCGATCTCTCGGCGGACGGCGAGGCGATCAAGGATTACAACGACTGGCGGACCCAGGTCGCCGCCTGTGTCGGCGGAAGCGGCAGCGGTTGTGAAAGCAATGGCGTGTTCGAACGGCGGATGCTCAAAATCGTGATCGGCAACTGCACCGGCAAGCAGGGCGGTTCAACCTCGATTCCCGTGTTGGGATTCGGCTGCTATTTCGTCGTGCAACCGGTGAATGGTGGCGGTACGGATTCCCTGGTCTTCGGCCAGTTCGTCCAGGAATGTGAGGGCGATGGCGTACCGGGCCCCACGCCGTCCAGCGATGCCGGCCCGCAGATCATCCAGCTCTATAAAACCTACCTCAACGGCAGTGGCAATCCGAGCACTGACTCGTAGGAGGCGTCATGGGACTTGTTCAATTCAAACACCCGCAGGCCCAGCAAGGCGTGGCGCTGGTGGAGTTCACCCTGGTGCTGCCCCTGGTGCTGATGCTGTTGCTGGCCTTCGGTGAGTTCGGTCGCATGCTCTACCAGTACAACGTGCTGTTGCAGGCCAGCCGTGACGCCGATCGATTCGTCGCCGGCCAGGCCTGGAACTCTACATTGGGCGGCATCGCCCTGAGTAACACCTTGTTGACCCAGACGAAAAACGTCGCGGTGTATGGCGTGCCCGCCCAGGTCGGCAGCGCCGTAGTGTCCGGGTTGACCACGGCCAACGTGGCAGTCGCTGCGGTGGGCACCACCCATGTCCGCGTCACCATCACCTACACGTTCTGCCCGGTGATCGGCGCGGGTAATTGCACCGGGTCGCTGCCGGGCTTTTTCGGCGCCGCCATGCCGTTGGGCATCCCGCTGGTCGCAACCACTGTGATGAGGGCGCTGTGATGAAACCGATGAACCAGAAGTCCATGCGCGGCACCTACATCGTTGAGTTTTCCTTCGTCGGCCTGTTGGTGTTCATCCTGCTGTTCGGCGTGGTGGAGATGGGCCGGTTGTACTTCACCGCCAACGCCCTGGATGAAGCCGCGCGGCGCGGTGCGCGCCTGGCGGCGGTGTGCAACATCAGCGATCCGGTGGTGTTGCGCCGGGCCATCTTCAACGCCGCGACCGACGCCGGCACCAGCCAACTGATCAGCAGCCTGGCCACCACGAACCTGGCGCTGACTTACCTGGACGTCAACGGCGCCGTGGTGGCGAACCCCTCCGACACGGTCAGTGTCAACGGCTTCCGGGCCGTCCGTTATGTTCAGCTGAGTGTGCAGGGCTATGTGTTCAACCTGTTCATTCCCGGCTTGGGCGTACCCATTACCTTGCCCGCCTTCAGGGCAACCTTGCCACGCGAAAGCCTTGGGCGTCATTCCGATTCCGGGGAGATCACACCATGCTGAACACCAGAGAAACCCCAGTCCCCACCGCCACCGGCAAAGCCGGGTTGCGACTGCTGATCAGCAGCCGCGACGCGGCGTCCCTGCGCGATTTGCAATGCGTCTGCCAGCGCATGCCCTGCCTGGAAGTCAGTACGCGGCTGGTGAGTAATGGGCATGTCGATCCTCTTTACGGCCTGGAGCGCATGCCCGACCTGCTGCTGTTGCGGGTCAGCCACTTATGGCGCGAAGAGCTGGCGGCGTTGCTGCAGCGTCCGGCCCATGAGCGTCCACCGATGCTGGTGTGCGGCCTGTTGGGCGATCAGGAAGCCATGCGCCTGGCCATGCAGGCCGGTGCCCGTGACGTGCTGCCCGAGCCCATTGCCGAGCCCGAATTGGTCGCAGCGTTGAATCGCCTGGTGGCCGAGGTTCGCCTGGGCAGCGGCGCCGAGGGCAAGCTGGTCGCCGTGATCGGCGCCAAGGGCGGCTCCGGCGGGACCCTGGTGGCCTGCAACCTGGCCCAACAACTGAGTGCCCGGGCGGGGAATACCCTGTTGCTGGACATGGATCTGCAGTTCGGCAGCGTGACCCATTACCTCGACGTGGCGCAGTCCCACAGCCATCTGGAAGTGCTGCAGCAGATCGACGACCTGGACAGCATCGCCCTGCGCGGTTTTTGTAGCCACTTCAGCCCGACCCTGCACGTGCTGGGCGGTCGAGCTGGCGAATTGTGCCTGCCCCAGGACGCCCAACCGGAACAGCTCGACACGCTCCTGCAACTGGCCCGCGCCAGCTACGACTGGGTGGTGGTGGACTTGCCACGACAGATCGATCATCTCACCGGCTCCGTGCTGGAGCAGGTGGACCGGGTGTACGTGGTGGTGCAACAGAGCGTCAGCCACCTGCGCGATGCCAGTGCCCTGGTGCGGATCCTGCGCGAGGATCTGGGTGTGCGCGGCGAGCAGTTGCAGATCGTGGTCAACCGCTATGACAAGGCGGCCGCAATCAGCCTCAAGGACATCGGCGAGGCCTTGCGCTGCGCGAACCTGTCCAGATTACCCAATGACTTCAACCTGGTCAGCCAGAGTCAGAACACTGGCGTGCCGTTGGGGCTGCACGCGCCGAGGGCGGCCATCACCGTCGCCCTGCGCGATTTGACCGAAGACCTGGTCGGTCACCAGATGAGCACAGACAAAGGCCTGTTCAAACGCGCCTTCAACCGTTTTTTCGGGGGATGACCCATGATCAGCGATTTTCGCAACCGCTTGCGCAAACAGTCCGGTAAACCCGGCGCCTCAGTGGCCCCCCTGCACGGCGACGGCCAGCCGGACTCGACAGAGGCACTGATGGCCTGGGAACAGGCCGTCCCGGACGTGCTCTACGAAACCCGTAGCCAGGTCACGCCGGTGGAGGCCGAGTGGCGGGAAAGGATCTACCAGCAGTTGCTCAAGGTCATGGACCTGTCCTTGCTCGACGCCCTCGAACAGGTCGAGGCCTCGCGGCAGATTCGCGATATCTGCCAGCGCCTGCTCGACGAGCATTCGGCACCGGTGAGCACCGCCAGTCGTCAGTTGATCATCAAGCAGATCACCGACGAGGTGCTGGGCCTCGGTCCGCTGGAGCCGTTGCTGGCCGACCACAGCGTGTCCGACATCCTGGTCAACGGGTTCGCCTCGGTCTATGTCGAGCGCTTCGGCAAGCTGCAACGCACCGATGTGCGCTTTCGTGATGACCAGCACCTGTTGAACATCATCGACCGCATCGTCTCCAGCCTGGGGCGGCGCATCGATGAGTCCTCACCGTTGGTGGACGCCCGGCTCAAGGATGGTTCGCGGGTCAACGCGATCATCCCGCCGCTGGCCATTGACGGTCCGAGCATGTCGATCCGGCGCTTCGCGGTGGACCTGCTCAACACCGACAGCCTGATCCAGGTGGGCACCATGACCCCGGCCATTGCCCTGTTGCTCAAGGCCATCGTGCGCGGGCGCCTGAACGTGCTGATTTCCGGCGGCACCGGCAGCGGCAAGACCACCATGCTCAATGTGCTGTCCAGTTTCATCCCGCACAACGAACGCATCGTCACCATCGAGGATTCGGCCGAACTGCAACTGCAGCAACCCCACGTGGTGCGCCTGGAAACCCGGCCTTCGAACATTGAAGGGCGCGGCGAGGTGAGCCAGCGGGAACTGGTGCGCAACAGCCTGCGGATGCGTCCGGACCGGATTGTCATTGGCGAGGTGCGCGGTGCCGAGGCGCTGGACATGCTCACAGCCATGAACACCGGTCACGATGGTTCCTTGACCACCATCCATGCCAACACCGCACGGGATGCATTGGGGCGAATCGAGAACATGGTGTCGATGACTGGCGCGACGTTTCCGATCAAGGCCATGCGTCAACAAATTGCCTCGGCCATCGATGTAGTGATCCAACTGGAGCGTCAAGAAGATGGCAAGCGACGGGTGGTAAGCATCCAGGAGATCAACGGTATGGAAGGGGAGGTCATCACCATGACCGAAATCTTCTGCTTTGCACGCCAGGGTATCGGCGAGCATGGCGAGGTGTTGGGTGAGTATCGACCCAGCGGCATGATCCCGGCCTTTCGCGATGTACTGGCCAAGCGCGGCATCGAGTTGCCGCTGACCCTGTTCCGCCCTGAGTGGATGGAGGCCCGGACGTCATGAACAATATTCCTGCCGAATTCATCCTGATTTTCCTGGGCATGGTGTTCATCGCGGTGTTCCTCCTGTCCCAGGGCGTGGTGGTGCCGGTGTTCGGCGAGGCCGGCAAGATGCGCAAGCGCATCCGTGGGCGCCTGCATGTACTGGAGAGGGCCAACCATCTGCCCAATATGCAAACCGTACTGCGGCAGAAATACCTGACGCGCCTGTCACCCCTGGAGGCCCGGCTCGAGCAGTTGCCGTTCATGGCCAACCTGACGCAACTGATTGAGCAGGCTGGCCATGAGTACCGCGCCTATCGGGTGATGGTGCTCGGTCTGGTCCTGGGCGTGGCGGCCGCTGCCTTGGTGCTGATGGTTTCGCCGCTCTGGTGGCTGGCACTGCTGGCGGGCTTTGCGCTGTTCTGGCTGCCGGTGCTGAAAATCCTGCGTGACCGCAGCAAGCGTTTCGCGGCGTTCGAGGAAGGTCTGCCGGATGCGCTGGACGCCATGTGCCGGGCCCTGCGCGCCGGTCACCCGTTCAACGAAACCCTGCGGTTGGTAGCCGATGAGCACAAGGGACCGGTGGCCCAGGAGTTCGGCCTGACCTTCGCCGACATCAACTATGGCAACGATGTGCGTCGGGCCATGCTCGGCCTGCTGGAGCGCATGCCCAGCATGACGGTGATGATGCTGGTGACCTCGATCCTCATCCACCGCGAAACCGGCGGCAACCTGACCGAGGTGCTGGAGCGTTTGAGTCGGTTGATCCGCGGGCGCTTTCGGTTCCAGCGCAAAATCAGGACCCTCTCGGCGGAAGGGCGCATGTCGGCCTGGGTGCTGGTGGCGATTCCTTTCGTGCTGGCGATTGCCATCGTGCTCACGAGCCCCAGTTACATGCCTGTGCTGATCAACGATCCCATAGGCCACAAACTGATCATCGGTGCCTTCTGCGCCATGTTGATCGGGATTTTCTGGATACGGAAGATCATCCGGATCCAGGTTTGAACGCTGTCTTGCCGCGGGGTATCAGTCATGGATTTTCTGCTCGGGTTACTCAGTCGGTTTACCGGGAACGAAGAGTTGGCTCGTCTGTTGTTCGTCACGGCGATTGGTCTCAGTACGGTGCTGACCGTAGTGGCGTTGCTGTTGCTGATGTTGGGGTTGCAGGACCCGGTCCAACGGCGCCTGGCGCTGATCAAGCGCGGCTATTCGGGCAGCGCGGCGGGGCATGAAGCGCCCGGGAACCTGCAGCTGCTGCTCGAACGGATCGGCCAGCGCTTCGCTTCGGCAGACCCGGCCCAGACGTCCGCTACCCAGACCCTGCTGACCCACGCCGGTTACCGCTCGGCGTCGGCGGTGCAGATGTACTGGGCCGTGCGCCTGATGCTGCCGCTGTTGATGCTCGGCCTGGCGCTCTTGCTGCTGCCGCTGATCAAGGTGTCCGTGATCATCGGTCTGCTGGGGGTGACCATGATGGTGGGCATCGGCTGGCTGCTGCCGGCGCTGTATGTCGGCAAGCGCAAGCAGGCGCGCCAGACCCGGTTGCGCGCCGCATTCCCGGATGCGCTGGACCTGATGGTGGTGTGCGTCGAGTCGGGCCTGGCCCTGCCCACGACTATCGAACGGGTGGCCGAGGAAATGGCAGTGAGCCAGGTTGAACTGGCCGAGGAATTGGCACTGGTGAATGCGCAGATCCGTGCAGGCATCACCAGTACCGAGGCGCTCCGGCAACTGGCCATGCGCACCGGCCTGGAGGACATCCAGGGGCTGGTCAGCCTGTTGGCGCAGAGCATCCGCTTCGGCACCAGCGTGGCCGATACCTTGCGTATCTATGCCGACGAATTCCGCGATAGGCGTACCCAGGCGGCCGAGGAAATGGGGGCGAAGATCGGTACCAAACTGATTTTTCCGCTGATCTTCTGTTTGTGGCCGAGTTTTTTCCTGGTTGCGATTGGGCCGGCCATGATTGGGGTGTTCAGGGCGTTTGGGAATATGTAGCTGTGTGAGGGAGACCTTTATAGCCGGCCTGACTGCATTGGGTGTACACAAGTCCTCTGTGTGCGGGCTTGCTCGCGAAAGCTGACCATCGGCCAATGCAGAGTCGCGTGACGGATCGCTTGCGCAAGCAAACCCGCTCCTACAAAGACTTCAATCGTGTAAAAGACAGTTTATTGACGCTGATTTTGACATGGCTTTCACCTCCGCCACTTTTCAGACGTTTTTTTTATTTTCGGCGTGGCGCTTTGCCATAGGTGAACTACCGTCAATCAGAAGTGAGCAAGGTGGCCAGTAAATCGCCTCCCACGCGAACTGTTTGTATCAGTCACCGTTCGATAACCCGGGTTGATTCCGGGTGATAAGACAGGGGTAGCCCGGACCCCATAAATGATCCGAGGCAACTGGTCACGTCCAAGGACGGCCTGTTCTGTCGAGGAGCATTCTATGAGCTATCGTACCGCGCCCGCGTTAAAACACTTTATCCATGGCCTGTTCCTGATGGGCCTCGGCCTGGATGCGGCACACGCCGCAGCCAGCAATTGTTCGCAACTGGACAGTCTGCCGGCGACCTTCGAGGTTGGCCAGGGGCTCCAGAACGAATTGCGCATCCTGGCCCCAGTGACAAAACTGGCAGTGGGCGACCCGAAAATCGCCGACGTGCAGCCCAGTGGCAGCGACGCCTTCATTCTCACCGGCATAGCACCGGGCGCTACCAGCCTGATGGTCTGGACGGCGTGTTCGAAGATGCCCCGCCAGAGCATGATCTTCGTCAAGGGCCGGGCCACCGAGGCGCTGACCACTGCTGCGAGCGTGCCGTCCGAAGATCCGATGCTGCTCGCCCAGGTACAGACCGACATCCGTTTCGTTGAAGTCAGCCGGACCAAACTCAAGGAGGCCTCGACTTCGATCTTCGGCAGCCGCGGCAACTTCCAGTTCGGCTCGCCGAGGACCCTGCCCACCATCGGGGGCGTGGTCCGGCCTTCGTTGCCAGTCAATAACGACATGTTCAACCTGTCCTTCGCCACCGGGCAAACCTTGCTGATGATTAACGCGCTGGAAGGCAGCGGCTTTGCCTATACCCTGGCGCGGCCGAGCCTGGTTGCCCTCAGTGGGCAGAGCGCGAGCTTCCTGGCCGGCGGCGAGGTACCGATTCCGGTGCCCAGTGCCGGCAGCGACAACGTGTCTATCGAGTACAAGGAGTTCGGTATCCGCCTGACCCTGACACCGACGGTCATCGGCAAAAGCCGAATCGCATTGAAGGTCGCTCCGGAAGTCAGCGAGCTGGACTTCACCAATGCCGTGAACATTGCCGGCACGCTGGTTCCGGCGCTCACCGTGCGCCGTACCGATACCAGCATTGCCCTGGCCGACGGCGAAAGTTTCGTCATCAGCGGCCTGATCAGCACGCGCAACGCCTCCCAGGTGAACAAATTTCCCGGCCTGGGCGACATCCCGATTCTCGGCGCCTTCTTCCGTAACCACTCCATCGACCGTGAAGAACGGGAACTGTTAATGATCGTCACGCCGCACCTGGTCCAACCGCTGGCCGCCGACGCGCAACTGCCGACCTTGCCGGGTGAACAGCTGCGCAACTATGACCCGAATTTCTATCGCATGTACTTCCTCGAACACGGTGAGTTCGACAACCGCAGCGGGCTTTCTCAATGAGCCGGCGCCTGATGTGCGAGGGGGTGGGGGTTCAGCCTGGTATCGGAGGACATTCCATGAAAGCAGTGATCGCGATAACGGCGACGTTGATACTCGCCGGCTGTGCCAGTAACGGCGTAGTCGCTTCCCGGCCGTCCAGTTGCGCCAGGCCCAGTTCCGATCAGGAACTGGCCCTGAACCTGGCGGATGACATGGCCAATGACGGGCGTCTGTATGCCAGCCTGGCGAACCTCGAAGGTCTGCCGGAAGACCTCGTCCAGGTCCGCCTGCGCAAGGCCCGGGTACTGCGCCTGATGGGCCGTAACGAAGCCGAACCGTTGTATAAGAGCCTGCTCGGAACCTGCCTGGCCGCCGATGGGGAGCATGGCCTCGGCCAGTTGGCCGCTGCCAGGAATGATAATGACAGCGCCACCGAACACCTTGAGCGCGCAGCGAAAATGGCCCCGACCGAAGGAAAAATCCGCAATGACCTGGGCGTCGTCTACCTCAATCAACGCCGGATACCTGAAGCGCGTTTCGAGTTCATGACCGCCATGGAACTCAGGCAAGCGGACTCCCTGGCCGCCCTCAACATGGTGACGTTGCTGATCTACCAGGACAGCTGGAAGCAAGCTGCCGAACTCGCGAACATGGCCAGGCTGAGCCCCGCACAAGTGGCCGATGCCCAGGCCCGCGCAGAGAAGATCAGAGGGGCAGCCACCAAGACGGGAACGACACAGGCAGACCGTTCGAATGAGGTTGTCGATGCTTCATCCGGCGCGGCCAAGTAGAGCGTTACGAGGAGTTCAAGAGATGAAAACGAAACAGCTGTTGATCGTCTGCATCGCATGCCTGTCCACCTTCGCCTGGGCAATCGAGCCGGGGCCCTCTTCGACCGCGCAACAAGGCACCGAGAGCTGGATGCAGTTGCAGATTCGCGGCGTGGTTGCATCCACCAATCTGCAAACCGTCTCCGCCGCCGAGCGTGAAATGGCCATGCAGCGCTGGCTCAATAGTTTCAACTATCCGATTCCGGAGTTCTTTGACCAGGATTCGGGAGGAGAAATCGGCAGCAGCAAATGAGTCCAGCAGAAAACCAAAAGGATCGTCCGAAGGCGTTGCTGCGTTCGGACGATTTTTTACGCCACCACGAAGCGAGCTTGCTCGCGATGGCATTGGCACATTCAACACTTGCGTGACAGACGCTCCGCTATCGCGAGCAGGCTCGCTCCCACAGTATTTTGCTTGCCCAGGATCGTCAGATTCCGACCAAGAAAAAAGCCCGCAGGGTTAACCGTGCGGGCCTTTGCATGACTGATCGCAATCAGTGCTTGCTGTCCTGGTCAGACATCGCCAGCAATTGCTTTTCCTGGTTCCAGTCGAAAGGTTCGTCGTTCTGTTCGGCTTCGAAACGACGTTCTTCGAGGGCCTGGTACAGGTCGATTTCCTCGTCGGGCATGTAGTGCAGGCAATCGCCCCCGAAATACCACAGCAGGTCACGCGGCACCAGGTGGGCGATCTGTGGATAACGGACGATTACCTGGCAGAGGAGGTCCTGGCCCAAATACTGGCTTTCGATGGGGTCGACGGGCAGTTGCGCGCGCAATTCATCGAAGCGCTCCAGGAACAGCGCATGGCTTTCTTCGGGAACCTGTTCGGCCTCACCTACGGCGACCAGGATGCTGCGCAAGTGGTCGAGCAAGACAAGGTGATCGGCAACGACATTGGACACGAGATAAGTCCTCAAGAGCAAAACGGGCGCGGGAGTATAAAGCCCCTGCGCCGGTTTTTACATCGCCGTGGGTCAGCGTGGGGCCAGTCCTTTGTGGCGAGGGGAAAAATCTCCTCGCCTTAAATCAACGAACCTTGCCCTCGGCGAGCGTCAGAGCCTCTTTGTCGAAGTCGTCAACGTCGATCACCTTGCGCCGCGCAGCTTCGGCGGCATGCAGGGTCTGGGCTTCGCCGGCCTGCAGCACACCGGCTTCGAGGGCCGCGTCGATAAGGTGCTCGCCGGGAACCGCCTTGAGCTGACCATGCTTGAGCGCCGCGTGCAACTTCTTCTGCAACGGCTGGGCGGCCGTCAGCAGGTTGGCGGCATGTTGCAGGGCGCCGACCGGATCGTCGACCGAGAGCGGGCGATAGCAGCCCTGCAGCAATTCCTCGAGGGTCGGGTCGCCCTTGGCCCGGCCGATCACTGCCGCCACTTCTGCGTCCAGCCTGTCGCTTGGCCCCTTGTGGCGACGGCCGAAGGGGAACACCACACAGCGCAGCAGGCCACCGAGCAGCCGGTTCGGGAAATTGGCCAGCAGTTCGTCCAGTGCACGCTCCGACTGGCCGAGACTCTCCTCCATCGCCCAAGTGAACAGTGGCGTCATGTGGTCCGGCGAATCCAGGTCGTGATAGCGCTTGAGCGCCGCCGAGGCCAGGTAAAGGTTGCTCAACACATCGCCCAGGCGCGCCGACAGGCGTTCTCGACGCTTGAGCTCACCGCCCAGCAGCATCATGCTCAGGTCTGCCAACAGGGCAAAGGCCGCTGCCTGTCGATTGAGCGCGCGGAAATACCCCTGGCTCAGGGTGTTGCCGGGAGCCCGGTCGAAATGCCCCAGGCCCAGGTTCAGTACCAGGGTGCTGGCGGCGTTGCTGATGGCGAAGCCGATGTGCTTGAGCAACAAGCCGTCGAACTCCACCAGCGCCTGATCCTTGTCTTCACGGCTCGCCAAGGCCATTTCCTTGAGCACGAACGGATGGCAGCGGATCGCCCCCTGGCCGAAGATCATCAGGTTGCGCGACAGGATGTTCGCGCCTTCCACGGTGATGAAGATCGGCGCGCCTTGCCAGCTGCGCCCCAGGTAGTTGTTCGGGCCCATGATGATGCCTTTGCCGCCATGCACATCCATGGCGTGGCCTATGCACTCGCGACCGCGTTCGGTCAGGTGGTACTTGAGGATTGCCGACAGCACCGAGGGCTTTTCCCCCAGGTCCACCGCGTTGGCGGTCAGCATGCGGGCGGCATCCATCATCCAGGCATTGCCACCGATACGCGCCATGGCTTCCTGGATGCCTTCGAAGGCGGACAACGGCACGTTGAACTGTTCGCGCACCTGGGCGTACTGGCCGGTCACCAGGCTGGTGAACTTCGCCGCGCCGGTGCCCACGGCCGGCAGGGAAATCGAACGGCCCACCGACAGGCAGTTCATCAGCATCATCCAGCCCTTGCCAAGCATGGGCTGGCCGCCGATGAGGAAGTCCAGCGGGATGAACACATCCTTGCCCCAGTTCGGCCCGTTCATGAACGCCGCGCCGAGGGGCAGGTGACGCCGGCCTATATGAACGCCGGGAGTATCGGTGGGAATCAACGCGAGGCTGATGCCCAGGTCTTCTTCGTCCCCCAGCAGGTGATCGGGATCATAGGCCTTGAAGGCCAGGCCGAGGAGGGTGGCCACGGGGCCCAGGGTGATGTAGCGCTTCTCCCAGTTCAGGCGCAGGCCCAGGGTTTCCTGGCCTTGCCAGTCACCTTTGCAGATGATGCCAGTGTCGGGCATGGCCCCGGCGTCGGAGCCGGCCAGGGGACCGGTCAGGGCGAAGCACGGAATATCGTCGCCACGGGCCAGCCGCGGCAGGTAATGGTCGCGCTGTTCCTCCGTACCGTAGTGCAACAGCAGCTCCGCCGGGCCGAGGGAGTTGGGGACCATCACCGTGGAGGCCAGGTCGCCGCTGCGGGTGGCCAGTTTCATCGCTACCTGGGAGTGGGCGTAGGCGGAGAAACCCTTGCCTCCGTATTCCTTTGGAATGATCAGTGCGAAGAAGCCGTGCTCCTTGATGTGTGCCCAGGCTTCGGGCGGCAGGTCCATGGCCTGGCCGATCTGCCAATCGCTGACCATGGCGCAGAGCGCTTCGGTGGGACCGTCGAGGAATGCCTGTTCTTCCTCGGTCAGTTGCACCTTGGGATAGGCCAGCAATTGGTCCCAATCCGGACGGCCGCTGAACAGCTCGCCATCCCACCACACCGTACCGGCGTCGATGGCATCGCGTTCGGTCTCCGACATGGGCGGCAGGGTCTTCTGGAACCAGTCGAACATCGGCGCGCTGAAATATCGGCGGCGCAGGTCCGGCAGCAGCAAAGGCGCCGCGATGGCGGCGAGCACGACCCAGAGGATCAGCATCAGCGCGCCCGGCGCATGGCTGAATATGCCCATCGCCAGCAGGTACACCGCGATGATACCCAGCGCGGGCAGCGGGGCGATGCGCCGATGCGCCAACCAGGCTATCCCGACGACCAGAACCAGTATCCACAACAACAGCATAGGTAGTCCTCCGTGAACCAGGGCAAAACCGACCCACAGAGCTTAGACGGCATCTGTAAAAGCGGCGGTCGGCGCGATGTGATTGATTTCGTGGGAAACCCCGGATGCATTGCGCCAGTCTGGTTGGCAACAAGCGTGGGAAATGGTTCGTTGCAAAAGTGAGAAAGCGCCATTGTTTGGCTGAAATGGCATTAGCCGCAGATAGGTTTGAGACGTGAGATGACCAGGGCGAAACGCAAAAACTGTGGCAAGGGGATAAATCCCCTCGCCACAGGGAAAAGTTAGGCTCTGGATCGTGGTGACAATTTGAGTCGCGACTGATCCGGCGTATGCTGCTGCGGCATTTATCCACTGAGGGGAACCGTGATGCTGAAGATCTGGGGCCGGAAGAATTCATCGAATGTCCGCAAGGCACTGTGGTGCGCCGAAGAGCTGGGGCTGGCCTTCGAGGCCATCGATGCGGGCGGCGCATTCGGGGTGGTGGACACGCCGGAGTATCGGGCGAAGAACCCCAACGGCCGTGTCCCAATGATCGAAGACGACGGTTTCGTGCTGTGGGAATCCAACGCTATCGTGCGTTATCTGCTGGCTCGTCATGCACCCGGTTCAGCCTGGTACCCGACCGATCTCCAGGCGCGGGCCACGGCTGACAAATGGATGGACTGGACCACGTCGTCCTTTGCCGGGCCGTTCCGCACCGTGTTCTGGGGCGTGCTGCGCACGCCAGCCGAGCAACAGGACTGGCCCGCCATCCGGGCGGCGATCAAGGAATGCGAGGGCTTGCTGGCAATGGCAGACGAGGCCTTGAGTGAGCGGCCCTATCTCTCGGGTGAGGAAATCGGCATGGGCGACATTCCGTTGGGCAGTTTCATCTATGCCTGGCTCGAAATGCCCATCGAGCGGGTGGCGCAGCCTCATCTCGAAGCCTGGTACCGGCGGTTGCAGCAGCGTCCGGCTTACCGCAAGGCCGTCATGACCGCGTTGACTTAATACTTACTATCGACACGCGTGACTGTACTTGTGCAGCGGCGCCAAGCACCATGGCCTTCGTGCGCCATGGTTGTATTGCTCGCCGCGCGCCCTCATGTATTCCTTTCCTCTCTTCTTGGTGCGTAGATCCGATATGAGTTCCGCTCTGTCCATCCGGCAGCTAACCAAAACCTACGGCAACGGTTTCCAGGCCCTGAGTGGTATCGATCTGGACGTCGCCGAAGGTGATTTTTTCGCCTTGCTCGGTCCCAACGGTGCCGGCAAATCCACCACCATCGGCATTCTTTCCACCCTGGTGAACAAGACCAGTGGCACGGTGAATGTCTTCGGCCATGACCTGGACCGCGAGCCCGCGGCGCTCAAGCGCTGCATCGGCGTGGTGCCCCAGGAGTTCAATTTCAACCAGTTCGAAAAGACTTTCGACATCGTCGTGACCCAGGCGGGTTACTACGGCATCCCGCCGAAGATCGCCAACGAGCGAGCCGAGCAGTACCTGACCCAGTTGGGGTTGTGGGACAAGCGTGACGTGCCGTCCCGTTCATTGTCCGGCGGCATGAAGCGCCGACTGATGATTGCCCGTGCGCTGGTGCATGAGCCGCGCCTGCTGATCCTCGACGAACCGACCGCAGGCGTGGACATCGAGTTGCGTCGATCGATGTGGACCTTCCTGACCGAGCTGAACCAGAAAGGCATCACCATCATCCTCACCACCCATTACCTGGAAGAGGCCGAACAGCTGTGCCGCAACATCGGCATCATCGACCACGGCACCATCGTCGAGAACACCAGCATGCGGCAATTGCTCAGCCAACTGCACGTGGAGACGTTCCTGCTGGATCTGAAGGGCGACCTGAAGGCCGCCCCCCAATTGATCGGCTATCCGGCCCGACTGGTGGATCATCGCACCCTGGAAGTCCAGGTGGATAAAAGCGTCGGCATCACCGGGTTGTTCACTCAACTGGCCCTGCAGAACATCGAAGTGCAGAGCCTGCGCAACAAAACCAATCGCCTTGAGGAGCTGTTCGTGTCCCTGGTGGAAAAAAACCTGGCAAAGGTGGCGGTATGAGTTCCGAACTACGACCCAACCTCATCGCCCTCAATACCATCGTTTACCGTGAAGTCCGGCGCTTCACGCGGATCTGGCCGCAGACCCTGCTGCCGCCGGCCATCACCATGGTTTTGTACTTCGTGATCTTCGGCAACCTGATCGGTCGGCAGATCGGCGACATGGGCGGTTTCACGTACATGGACTACATCGTGCCGGGGCTGATCATGATGTCGGTGATCACCAACTCCTACGGCAACGTGGTGTCGAGCTTCTTCGGCAGCAAGTTCCAGCGCTCGATCGAAGAGTTGATGGTGTCGCCGGTTTCGCCCCATACGATCCTGATCGGCTACACCCTGGGCGGCGTGTTGCGCGGCCTGGCGGTGGGCCTGATCGTGACCTTGCTGTCGCTGTTCTTTACCCATCTGCAGGTGCATCACCTGGGCGTGACGGTACTGGTGGTGGTGCTCACGGCGACGATCTTTTCATTGCTGGGATTCATCAACGCCGTGTTTGCGCGCAACTTCGATGACATTTCCATCATCCCCACGTTCGTGCTCACGCCGCTGACTTACCTGGGCGGGGTGTTCTATTCCATTTCCCTGTTGCCACCGTTCTGGCAGACCGTGTCCCTGGCCAACCCGGTGTTGCACATGGTCAACGCCTTCCGCTTCGGCATCCTCGGGGTATCGGATATCCGCATCAGCGTTGCGATCACTTTCATGCTGGTGGCGACCGTGGTGCTGTATATCGGTTGCGCCCGGTTGCTGGTCAGTGGGCGTGGCATGCGTACATAAGCGAGAGCGCGTCGCCTTCTTCGCGAGCAAGCCCGCTCCCACAGAGAATTTGTACACGACTCCTGTTCCTGTGGGAGCGGGCTTGCCCGCGAAGGGGCCAGGACAAGCACCCAAAAAACGGGCCCCTGAAATGGAGCCTTTTCGTATCTCACATCCGGCTTTTCTTGCGCCGGTGCCATTGCCGGGCCACCCACCAGCGCCAATAACTCATGGTGACGAAGTAGGCCAGGGCGCCAAGCACCAAGCCGGTCACCACCGACCCCAGCAGGAACGGCTGCCACAAGGTGGACAGTTGTTCGGTGATCCACGCCCAGGTCAGTTCGTCCGGCAGCGTCCGGGCAGGCACGTCCATCAGCCAGGCGCCGGTCTGGTAGGTGCAGAAGAATACCGCGGGCATGGTGATGGGGTTGGTCAGCCAGACCAGGCTTACCGCAATCGGAATGTTGCCCCGCACTGCAACGGCCAATGCTGCCGCCAGGAGCATCTGCAAGGGAATGGGGAGAAAAGCCGCGAACAGGCCGACCGCCATGGCCCTGGCCACGGAGTGACGATTGAGGTGCCAGAGGTTGGGGTCATGCAGCAGGGTGCCGAGAAAGCGTAAGGATTTGTGTTCCCGAATGCTAGCTGGGTCAGGCATGTAACGTTTGAATAGGCGCCGGGGCATAAGGCTTCTCGGTCGGTTCAAAGCAATGAAGCGGCAAGTATGTCCGGATTCTAAGACCGGCAGATTCAGAGTTTGTGACAATTGATAACGCGCACGGTGCCGCAGACCGGCTAAGCCTGGAGAAAGGACTCTCAAGGACGGGTTATGCGCACAGGGTTGGTCGCGCTTGCACTGGGGCTGGTGGCCCCGGTTTTCTTTCCGGCGTTGCCGCCGTTGTGGCTGGTCGCGGCGATGCCGATCCTGGCGCTGATGGTGCTGCCGTTTCGAGCGTATCCGCTGGGTTTTTTCCTGTTGGGGTTGGCCTGGGCCTGCCTGTCGGCGCAAACAGCATTGGACGAACGCCTACCGGCCGCACTGGATGGTGAAACCCGCTGGGTTGAAGGACGGGTCATCGGTTTGCCGCAATACAGTGAAGGCGTGGTGCGCTTCGATCTGGTCGAGGCCCGATCGCGACGCACCCGCCTGCCGACGTCAATGCGCCTGGCCTGGTTCGGCGGGCCACCGGTGAGCAGTGGCGAGCGGTGGCGGCTGGCGGTGAAGCTCAAGCGGCCTGCCGGGCTGTTGAACCCACACGGTTTCGACCATCAAGCCTGGTTGTTGAGCCGGGGCACTGGCGCTACCGGTACGGTCAAGGATGGCCGGCGCTTGCAATCGGCCCGGGGCGCTTGGCGCGACGGGGTGCGCCAAGCGCTGGCACAGGTCGATGCCCAAGGCCGCTCCGGGGCGCTGATGGCATTGGTCCTGGGCGATGGTGGCGGGTTGAGCCGTGAAGACTGGCAGGTATTGCAGGACACCGGCACTGTCCATTTGCTGGTGATTTCCGGTCAGCACATCGGCCTGCTTGCAGGCCTTATGTACCTGCTGGTGGCCGGTGCGGCGCGTTATGGCCTGTGGCCGAGACGTCTGCCGTGGTTACCTTGGGCCTGTGCCTTGGCCTTCATCGCGGCCCTGGGCTACGGTTTGCTCGCCGGGTTCGAAGTGCCGGTGCGGCGGGCCTGTGCGATGATCGGCCTGGTGCTGTTGTGGCGCTTGCGCTTCAAGCATCCCGACTCCTGGCGGGCGTGGTTGCTGGCCTTCGATGGGGTGCTGTTGTTCGATCCCTTGGCCAGCCTGCGACCGGGGTTCTGGTTGTCATTTGCCGCGGTCGCGGTACTGATGTTCACGTTCGGCGGGCGTCTGGGGCCCTGGCGCTGGTGGCAAACCTGGACCCGCGCCCAGTGGCTGGTGGCGGTCGGGCTATGCCCGTTGTTGCTGATATTGGGCCTGCCGGTGAGTCTCAGCGGGCCGCTGGTGAACCTGTTGGCGGTGCCCTGGATCAGCCTGCTGGTATTGCCGTCGGCATTGCTCGGCACGGTGTTGCTGCCGGTACCGCTCATCGGCGAAGCGCTGCTATGGATTGCCGGGGGCTTGCTCGATCTGCTGTTCAAGGGCCTTGCGCTGGTGGCCGGGCGAATACCGGCCTGGGTCCCCGTCCCGATCCCTCTGTGGGCGTGGTGCATCGCCGCGCTTGGCGCTGTCGTGCTGTTACTGCCAAAGGGCGTACCGCTGCGTGTGCTGGGTTGGCCGATGTTGCTGCTGATGGTGTTTGCGCCACAGGAAGAAGTGCCGCCAGGGCGAGCGGAGGTCTGGCAACTGGATGTGGGCCAGGGACTGGCAGTGCTGGTGCGCACCCGTCGTCACAGCCTGCTCTATGACGCAGGGCCTCGTTTTGGCGATGCCGATGTGGGCGAGCGTGTCGTGCTGCCGACCTTGCGCAAGTTGGGTGTACGGAAGCTGGACCTGATGCTGCTCAGCCATGCCGATGCCGATCACGCCGGTGGCGCCCAGGCCGTGCGCAACGGGCTGGCAACGCTGCGGGTGATCAGCGGCGATCCGGCCGCGCTGCCTGTCGTCCTTGAAGCCGAGGCTTGCGACAGCGGCGAACAGTGGGAGTGGGACGGCGTCCGCTTCGAAGTGTGGCAATGGTCATCGGCTCTTGAAAGCAACCAGAAATCCTGTGTGCTGCTGGTCGAAGCCAACGGCGAGCGGTTGCTGTTGACCGGCGATATCGACGTCCATGCCGAACGTGCCTTGCTCAATGGCCCGCTGGCAGTGCCGACCCAGTGGCTGGCCGCGCCCCATCATGGCAGTCGCAGTTCATCGTCCATGGCATTGCTGTCGCGCCTCGAGCCGCATTCGATTTTGATTTCCCGAGGTCAAGGCAACACGTTCGGCCATCCCCATCCCCAGGTGATGGCCCGGTATCGACGGTTGGGCATGGCCATCTACGACAGTGCCGAACAAGGCGCCATTCGTCTGCAACTAGGGGCCTTCGAGGTGCCGGACTCCCAGGCCCGCCGCCGGCGATACTGGCGCGATCCGCCGCCTGCGGGGCCATGAGCCGGACATTGACCCAGGTCGCTTCCAGGCGCAGTTATCGGCGGGGCGGGGCCTCCATGGCGAGTCTCTATGATAAAGTGGCGCACTTTTTCGAGGGGGCAGTCACTGTGTGGGAATTGGTCAAATCCGGCGGCTGGATGATGTTGCCGATCATTCTGAGTTCCATCGCGGCACTGGGTATCGTTGCCGAACGCCTGTGGACCCTGCGGGCCAGCCGCGTGACGCCGGAGCATTTGCTCGGGCAGGTCTGGGTCTGGATCAAGGACAAGCAACTGAACAAGGACAAGCTCAAGGAGCTTCGGGCCAGTTCGCCGTTGGGTGAAATCCTGGCGGCTGGCCTGGCGAACTCCAAACATGGTCGCGAAATCATGAAAGAGTGTATCGAAGAGGCCGCGGCACGGGTCATTCATGAGCTGGAGCGCTACATCAACGCCCTCGGCACCATCGCCGCCATGGCCCCGCTGCTGGGCCTGCTGGGTACGGTGCTGGGCATGATCGATATTTTCAGCGCCTTTACCGGGTCCGGCATGAGCACCAATGCCTCGGTGCTGGCCGGTGGTATCTCCAAGGCCCTGATCACCACCGCCGCTGGCCTGATGGTCGGAATTCCGTCGGTGTTCTTCCACCGGTTCCTGCAGCGCCGCGTCGATGAGCTGGTGGTGGGCATGGAGCAGGAAGCGATCAAGTTGGTCGAGGTGGTGCAGGGTGATCGTGACGTGGACCTGGCCGGGAGCAAGAAGTGAAATTCCGCCGCAAACCACGGGAAAACATCGAGATCAACCTCGCATCGTTGATCGACGTGGTGTTCATCCTGCTGCTGTTTTTCGTTGTGACCACCACTTTCACCCGGGAAACCCAGCTCAAGGTGGAATTGCCACAGGCGGTCAGCGGTTCGCCAGCCGAAGACCAGCAGTTGAAGAGTCTGGAAATCACCATCAACGCGCAAGGGTCGATTTCGGTGAACAACCAGCTCTTACCCAAGAGCGACCTGGCGACCCTGATCGAGGCGTTGCAGAAAGAGTCCGGCGGCGACACCAACCTGCCGCTGTCCATCAGCGCCGATGGCAAGACCCCCCATCAATCGGTCATCACTGCCATGGACGCCGCCGGCAAGCTCGGCTTCAGCCATCTGCGCATGACCACGGTCGAGGCGGCGCCCGCACCCTGATGGCCATGTCCGATCGATTGCTCGCCGCGTGGTATGACGGTCATCCGGCCCTGGCGTTGTTGCGGCCACTGGAGTGGCTGTACCGACGCGTGGTGGTCGGCAAGCGCCAGCGTTTCCTGGCAGGCGAGGGCGATATCTATCAGCCGCCCGTGCCGCTGGTGGTGGTGGGTAACATCACCGTGGGCGGCACCGGCAAGACGCCGATGATCCTGTGGATGATCCAGCACTGCCAGCGCTCTGGCCTGCGGGTTGGCGTGGTCAGCCGCGGCTATGGTGCCAAGCCGCCGCAGCTGCCGTGGCGAGTCGAGGCCGACCAGGGCGCCGGGATCGCCGGCGACGAGCCGTTGCTGATCGTGCAGCGCACCGGCGTGCCGCTGATGATCGACCCGGACCGCAGCCGCGCGGTCCAGGCGCTGCTGGCATCGGAACCGCTGGACCTGATCCTGTCCGATGATGGCATGCAGCATTACCGGCTGGCGCGCGACCTTGAGCTGGTGTTGATCGACAATGCCCGCGGCCTGGGCAATCGGCGTTGCCTGCCTGCCGGTCCGTTGCGCGAACCGGTCGAGCGCCTGCAGTCGGTGGATGCGGTGCTGTACAACGGCGCCAGTGCCGACCATGAAGACGGCTTCGCCTTCGAGCTGCGGCCCACCGCCCTGGTGAATCTGGCCAGTGGCGAACGACGCCCGCTCGACCATTTCCCGCCCGGCCAGGCCTTGCACGCCGTGGCCGGTATCGGCAATCCGCAACGTTTCTTCAAGGCCCTCGAAACGCTACACTGGCGGCCTGTACCGCACGGGTTCGCCGACCATGCCGAATACAGCGTCGAGGCCTTGAATTTCACACCGCCATTGCCGGTGGTCATGACGGAAAAGGACGCGGTCAAATGCCGTGCCTTCGCCGCGCCCGACTGGTGGTACCTGGCGGTGGACGCCGCGCCTTCACCGGCCTTCGAGGCCTGGTTCGATACGCAGTTGATGCGCCTGTTGCCGGATCGGCTATTACCTTAAGAACCTTATCCAGGGGAAATTCCATGGACACCAAACTGCTCGACATCCTGGCCTGCCCGGTTTGCAAAGGCCCGCTCAAGCTCAGCGCCGACAAGACCGAGCTGATCAGCAAGGGCGCCGGCCTGGCGTACCCGATCCGTGATGGCATCCCGGTGATGCTCGAAAGCGAAGCCCGGACCCTGACCACCGATGAGCGCCTGGATAAATGAGCGTCGCCTTCACCGTTGTGATCCCGTCGCGCTTCGCTTCGACGCGCTTGCCCGGTAAACCGCTGTTGTCGATCGCCGGCAAGCCGATGATCCAGCACGTATGGGAACAGGCCTGCAAGAGCAGCGCCCAGCGTGTGGTGGTGGCGACGGACGACCTGCGCATCGTCGAGGCCTGCGAGGGCTTTGGCGCCGAGGTGGTCATGACCCGCGAAGACCACAATTCCGGTACTGATCGCCTGGCGGAAGTCGCCGCGAAACTGGGCCTGGAACCCGACGCCATCGTGGTCAACGTACAGGGCGACGAGCCACTGATCCCGCCCAGCGTGATCGACCAGGTGGCGGCCAACCTGGCGGCCCATCCCGAAGCGCGCATGGCGACGCTGGCCGAGCCGATCAAGGATGTGCAGACGCTGTTCAACCCGAACGTGGTCAAGGTGATCAGCGATCTGAATGGCCTGGCGCTGACCTTCAGTCGCGCTACGTTGCCCTGGGCGCGAGATGCGTTCGCTCAAACCCGTGACGTCATGCCCGAAGGCGTGCCGTACCGTCGCCACATCGGCATCTATGCCTACCGCGCGGGGTTTCTCCAGGACTTCGTCGCCTGGGGCCCGTGCTGGTTGGAAAACACCGAGGCCCTGGAGCAGCTGCGCGCGCTCTGGCACGGTGTGCGGATCCATGTGGCCGATGCGTTGATTGCACCGCCAACCGGTGTCGACACGGTCGAAGACCTTGAGCGCGTCCGTCGCCTGCTGGAGGCCTGATGCGGGTTCTGTTCGTCTGCCTCGGCAACATCTGCCGCTCGCCCACCGCCGAAGGCATCCTGCGGCACAAACTGCGCGAGGCCGGGCTGTTCGGGCAGGTAGAAGTGGCCTCCGCCGGTACCGGTGACTGGCACGTGGGCAAGCCGCCGGATCAGCGCAGCCAGGCCGCTGCCTTGCGGCGCGGCTATGATTTGTCGGCCCAGCGTGCCCGGCAGGTCAGCCGCGCCGATTTCGCCGCCTATGACCTGATCCTGGCGATGGACAGCAGCAACCTGCGCAATCTCAAGGCTCTGCAGCCAGCCAACGGCCGGGCTGAACTGGACTTGTTCCTGCGCCGCTACGAGGCCGGCGTCGATGACGTGCCGGACCCGTACTATGACGGCGAGCAGGGTTTCGAACAGGTCCTGGACCTGATCGAATGCGCCACGGATCGCCTGGTGATCGAATTGAAGGGACGGCTATGAGCTTGCAGGTACAGGCCGGCGTCAGCCTCAAGCCTTTCAACAGTTTCGGCGTGGACGTCAGGGCCAGGTTGTTCGCCGAGGCCCACGAGGATGCACAGGTGCGCGAGGCGCTGGCCTACGCCGCCGGGCATGGGGTGCCGCTGCTGGTGATCGGTGGTGGCAGCAACCTGCTGCTCACTGGCGACATCGATGCCCTGGTGCTGCGCATGGTCAGTCGCGGGGTCCGCCTGCTGAGCGATGAGGGGGAACGGGTAGTGATCGAGGCCGAGGCCGGAGAGCCTTGGCATCCTTTCGTCCAGCACACGTTGGCGCAAGGCTGGGCGGGGCTGGAGAACCTCAGCCTGATCCCCGGTACGGTAGGCGCCGCGCCGATGCAGAACATCGGCGCCTATGGCGTGGAAATAAAGGACGTCTTTGCCGGGCTCACCGCCCTGGATCGCCATACCGGCGAGTTGCGGGATTTCACCCTCGAAGAATGCCGTTTTGCCTACCGTGATAGTCTGTTCAAGCAGCAGCCGGGTCGTTGGTTGATCCTACGGGTGCGCTTCGCCCTCAGCCGCGCCGCCCACCTGCATCTGGAATATGGCCCGGTCCGTCAACGGTTGACCGAACAGGGCATCGACCAACCGACGCCCATCGATGTCAGCCGGGCCATTTGCAGCATCCGCAGCGAAAAGTTGCCGGACCCGGCCGTGCTGGGCAATGCCGGCAGCTTCTTCAAGAATCCGCTGGTGCCGGCCACGCATGTCGCGCAACTCAAGCTGCAATACCCCGACCTGGTGGCTTATCCACAACCCGAGGGCCAGATGAAAATCGCCGCGGGCTGGTTGATCGAGCGTGCTGGCTGGAAGGGCTTTCGTGAGGGCGATGCTGGGGTGCATAAGTTGCAGGCGCTGGTGCTGGTCAACTATGGCGAGGCTACTGGCCTGCAACTGCTGGACCTGGCCCAGCGCATCCAGAAAGATATTGCCGAACGTTTCCAGGTTGATCTGGAAATGGAGCCCAACCGCTACTGAGCCAAGGTTCATCATGAACCGGGAACGCCCTGCACGAACCTCGCACAAGCATCATTTGTGCAGGATTGTGCAGGGCGTTTTGCTTGAACCTGGGTTAATTTAATCTGCTGACGATGCGACCATCGCATCGCGCAAGGCCCGATGCAGACGCCTGTGTCTACATAAGAGAGCCCTATCAGCCTGAGCCAGTCTGCGACACCGAACCGTTCTCCAAGCGGCAGATTGCTCGACCCCATAACTCGATAACTATGCGGGCGTGCCCATGATTACCCTGAAACTCAATGGACAAGACCATCAACTGGATGTGATCGAGGACATGCCGCTGCTGTGGGCTATCCGCGATGTCGCTGGGTACAACGGCACCAAATTCGGCTGCGGCATGGGCCTGTGCGGCGCGTGCACCATCCACATCGACGGCGCCCCGGCGCGCAGTTGCATCACGCCGATCGGCTCGGTGCAGGGGCAGAACGTCAGTACCATCGACGGGCTGCATGCCGACCCGGTGGGTCAGGTCGTGCAAAAGGCCTGGCTCGATACCGCCGTAGCCCAATGCGGCTACTGCCAGGGCGGGCAGATCATGTCCGCCACTGCATTGCTCAAGAACAACCCCAACCCGAGCGATGAGCAGATCGAGGAAGCCATGGTCGGCAATATCTGCCGTTGTGGCACGTATGACCGGATCAAGACTGCGATCCGCCAGGCGTCCACCCACCTGAAGGAGGCCAAGGCATGAGCCGTCTGCCCAATGATTTCGTGCTGAGCAATCTCAGTCGACGTGGCTTCCTCAAGGGCGCGAGCGCCACCGGCGTGCTGGTGCTGGCCGCCAGCTGGGGTCTGCCGGATGCTTTTGCCGAGGAAAAGAAATTCGGTGCCGAGGGCATGCCCCATGGCGCGGTCGACGACCCGAAGGTGTACGTGAGCATTGCCGCCGACGGCAGCGTGACGGTGATCTGCAACCGTTCGGAAATGGGCCAGGGTGTGCGCACCAGCCTCAGTATGGTCGTAGCCGATGAACTCGACGCCGACTGGGCATTGGTGAAGGTGCAGCAGGCACCTGCCGATGAGGCGCGTTTCGGCAACCAGGACACCGACGGTTCGCGCAGCATGCGCCACTGGTACGAACCGATGCGCCGTTGCGGCGCCGCAGCGCGGACCATGTTGGAGCAGGCCGCCGCGGCCCAATGGAACGTCCCGGTGGGTGAGTGCCATGCCCAGTTGCACAACGTGGTGCACCAGCCTTCCGGTCGGAAACTGGGTTACGGTGCATTGGCTGCTGCTGCCAGCGCCTTGCCGGTGCCGGCCCGTGACAGCTTGCGCCTCAAGCAACCCGCCGAGTTTCGCTACATCGGCAAGGAAGCGAGCCGGGCCATCGACGGTGCCGACGTCGTCAACGGTCGTGCCGTGTTCGGTGCCGATGTACATTTCGACGGCATGCTCTACGCCGTCGTGGCGCGTCCGCCGGTCTACGGGGGCAAGGTCAGGAGCGTGGACGACAGCGCCGCGCTGAAAGTACCGGGCGTGGTCAAGGTGGTGCAGATAGAAGGGCGTCCGTTGCCTTCGGAGTTCCAGCCCCTGGGTGGCGTGGCGGTGGTGGCGAAGAACACCTGGGCTGCAATCAAGGGGCGCGATGCGCTGAAAATCGAGTGGGACGACGGCCCGAATGCGGGGTATGACTCGGTCGCTTATCGCAAGGAGCTCGAGGCCGCGGCCCTCAAGCCCGGGAAAGTCCTGCGCAGCACTGGCGACCTCGATGATGCCCTGGCGAAGGCCGATTCGTCCCTGGAAGCCTCGTATTACCTGCCACACCTATCCCAGTCGCCGATGGAACCGATGGTGGCCATTGCCCGGTTCAAGGATGGCCAGTGCGAAGCCTGGGCACCGAGCCAGGCGCCACAGGTGACCCGTGAGCGCGTCGCCGAACGGTTGGGCATCCCGTTCGAAAAGGTCACGATCAATATTACGCTGCTGGGTGGCGGCTTTGGCCGCAAATCCAAGCCTGACTTCGTCGTCGAGGCCGCGGTGCTGGCCAAGGAGTTTGCGGGCCAGGCAATCCGGGTGCAATGGACCCGCGAGGATGACATTCATCACTCGTATTTCCACACCGTTTCGGCCGAATACCTCAAGGCCGGCTTGAACCGGGACGGGATGCCGTCCGGCTGGCTGCATCGCACCGTGGCCCCGAGTATCACCGCGCTGTTCGCGCCGAATATGGTTCATGAAGCACCGTTCGAAGTGGGCATGGGCGTGACCAACATGGCCTACGCCATTCCCAATCTGCGCCTGGAGAACCCGGAAGCGGTGGCCCACACTCGGGTGGGTTGGTACCGCTCGGTGTCGAACATCCCCCACGGTTTTGCCATCCAGAGCTTTATCGACGAACTGGCCCACAAGGCCGGTCAGGATCCGCTGCAATACCACCTCAAGTTGCTCGGCCCGGATCGTAAGATCGACCCGCGTACCTTGAATGAAGAGTGGAACTACGGTGAATCCCCCGAGCGCTATCCCATCGATACGGCGCGGATCCGTACCGTGCTGGAAACCGCTGCCAAGGCGGCCGGCTGGGGGCAGAAGCTGCCGAAGGGCCGTGGCCTCGGGCTGGCGGTGCATTACAGCTTCGTTACCTACGTGGCGGCCGCCATCGAGGTGGAGGTCAAGGAGGACGGTACGGTGATCGTGCACAAGGCCAACATTGCCGTCGACTGCGGTCCGCAGATCAACCCCGAGCGCATCCGCTCTCAGTTCGA
This sequence comes from Pseudomonas sp. SJZ074, assembly GCF_007828215.1. Lineage (GTDB taxonomy): Bacteria > Pseudomonadota > Gammaproteobacteria > Pseudomonadales > Pseudomonadaceae > Aquipseudomonas. The sequence goes on from NZ_VIUE01000010.1 coordinate 42,453, forward strand.
AGGCGCCTGCGTCATGGGCCTGGGTAATGCGATGGTGGGGGAGATCAGCTTCAAGGATGGTAAGGTCCAGCAGGACAACTTCCACATGTACGAAGTGGCACGCATGTCCCTGGCGCCCAAGGAAGTGGCGGTACACCTGGTCACGCCGCCGGGCGAGGTGCCGTTGGGCGGTGTCGGCGAGCCAGGGGTGCCGCCGATTGCGCCGGCGCTGTGCAACGCCATTTTCGCAGCCACCGGCCAACGCATCCGCAACCTGCCGGTACGCTACCAGTTGCAGGGCTGGCAGCAGGCCAAGGCCTGATGGACAGCGTTGACCTGAACGTCCTGCGTAGCGTGCTGCAATGGCGCCGCGCCGGGCAGCGCGTGGTGTTGTTCACGGTGGTCCAGACGTGGGGCACCGCGCCGAGACCTCCGGGGGCGATGCTCGCCTTGCGCGAAGACGGCGTGGTGATCGGTTCGGTGTCGGGCGGTTGTGTCGAGGATGACCTGATCGCCCGGCTGCATGATGGCCGGATTCCGGCGGACGGGCCGCCGGTGCGGATGATCACCTACGGTGTCACCCGCGAGGAGGCAGCGCGCTTCGGCTTGCCCTGTGGCGGTACCTTGCGCCTGACGGAAGAGCGGGTCGGTGACCCACAATGGGTGGCCGACCTGTTGGAGCGTTGCGAAGCCCATCAGATTGTCGCCCGTGAGTTGAACATCGCCACCGGCCATGTGGCGTTGACGCCCGCCAGCAAGAGCGACGTGTTGGTTTTCGACAGCCGGACCCTGCGCGCCATCTACGGGCCGCGCTGGCGACTGCTGCTGATCGGTGCCGGGCAGTTGTCACGCTATGTGGCGGAAATGGCCCGGTTGCTGGACTTCGAAGTGCTGATCTGCGATCCGCGCAAGGAGTTCGTCTACGGTTGGGAAGAACGGCACGGCCGCTTCGTCTCGGGGATGCCCGATGAGGCGGTGTTGAATATCCAGACCGACGAGCGCACGGCAATCGTTGCCCTGACCCATGATCCGCGCCTGGACGACATGGCCTTGCTGACCGCCCTGGATTCCCCGGCTTTTTATGTGGGGGCCCTGGGATCGCGGGTCAACAGCCAGAAGCGCCGGGACAATCTGCTTCAGCTAGGCTTGTCAGCAGAGGCCATCGAGCGGCTGCACGGTCCTATCGGCCTGCACATCGGCAGCCACACTCCAGCGGAGATCGCCTTGTCGCTGCTGGCCGAGATCGTGGCCATCAAGAACGGCGTTGAGCTGCGGCAGAAGAAGCCGTTGTAACTCGTGGACGAGGAGGGCACATGGGCGAATCGATTGGCGTGATCATTCTCGCCGCTGGATCGGGCAGTCGTTTCCGGCAGGTTGCAGGTCCTGACAAGGATAAGTTGCTGGCCGACTGCACGGGACGCGACGGCGCTGTTCGTTCGGTGATCGAGCAGGTGCTGGTGAATCTGCCTGCATCGCTGGAAAAGCGCGTGTTGGTGACGAGCAGCGAACGGCCTCAGGTCATACGCATGGCCCAAGCCTACGGCTGCGATGTCGTGGAGTTGGATTCGCCGGGCCTGGGTGACAGCATTGCCGCCGGTGTCCAGGCCTGTCCGGACCTCTATGGATGGTTGATCGTGCTGGGCGACATGCCGTTCATCCTGCCGTCGAGCTATGAACAGGTGGCCGCCGGGATTCGTGAGAACGGCATCTGTGTGCCAGTCCTTGCGGGTGAATACGGCCATCCCGTGGGCTTTGGCCGTGTCTTTGGCCCGAAATTGATGGCGCTTAGCGGTGATCAAGGCGCCAAGGTGCTTTTTGCCGGAGCACGAGTGGTCGAGATCGCCGTGGACGATCCCGGGGTGGTTTGGGATGTGGATGTGCCTGAGGCTTTGAGTTTCCAGCAACAACATTGATGGTGACTGGACCACCGCTATCGTCGGAACGCCGCCCGGAGCCGGCTCGCTCCCACAGGTTCTGCGGTGGGTGAGAATTTGTGATTGCCGAAAAATCCCCTGTGGGAGCGGGCTTGCTCGCGAAAACGGAGGCACTTTCAACATCAGTGCAAGCTGAATCACCGCGTTCGCGAGCAAGCCCGCTCCCACAGTGTTCCAAGGTGAATATCGACGCAGATCCCTTGTGGGAGCGAGCCTGCTCGCGATGGTGATCTCACATTTGAGCCAAAATAAAAAGCCCCGCCTGGCATCACCAGGCGGGGCTTTTTATTGAGCGATGGAATCAGGCGTGAGGTTTAGGCTCGTGCTCTTTTTCCAGGGCTTCAGTGTGACGCGGTGTGATTTCTTCGGCGAACGGTTGAGGTTCGTCGATCACCGGGGCCGATTCAACCGGAGTTGGCTCCGAAGCCGTTTCAGCGACCGGGGCAGGGGCTGCCTCGACCACTTCCACTGCTGGGGTCGGTGCGGCAGCGGACGCCTGGGCGGCAGCCTCTTCGGCTTCCTTCTGCAGGCGCTCGGCTTCACGCTTGCGACGGCGCACTTCACGTGGATCGTTTGGAGCGCGGCCATTCGCGGTCAAGGCGCTGACGGGTGCAGGCTCCTCGACGGGAGCTGGTGCTTCGGCAACCACGGGTGCTTCGACCACTGGCGCTGGCTCGATCATCGCAGGTTCGGCTGCCTTGACGGGCTCTGGCGTCGGCTCTGGCTCGACCACCGGTGCCGGTGCGGCAGGTTCCGGGTTCCAGTTGAACGCGGTCTGCTCTTCACGCACAGGTGCCGGTGCCTTTTCCTCGGTGCCCGTTTCAACAGGCGTTTCAACGGCAGGTTTTGCGGCCACCGGCTGTTCGACGACCGGTGCAGGCTCGACGGCAGCTTCGGCTTCAGGCTGGGCTTCACGCGTCGGTGCAACTTCCACTTCTGGCGAAGCAGTCGCTTCTACCGGGGTAGTGGCTTCAACCACTGGCTTTTCAACCGGCGCATCTTCCACCGCAGCGGTCGCGCGTTCGGCCTGTTCATTGGCCTGGGCTTCGGCTGGAGCGCTGATGGTGCTGCTGGCAACGGCCGCAGTCACGGCCAGGCCGGCGGCCAGGTCTGCTGCGCTTGGAGCTTCGGTGGATTCGGACTCTTCCGAGCCTTCGATCACATTACCGTTGGCATCACGCTGGCGCTCACGACGGTTGCTGCGACGACGCTGGCCACGGGAGCGGCGGCGTGGACGATCGCCTTCGGCGTTGTCCTGGCCGTCTTCCTGCAGTTGCTCCTCGGCGTTCAGCACTTCTTCTTCGCTGGTGGCGGCGGCCTGCTCGGCGCGTGGTTGACGCTCTTCACGCGGAGGGCGCGGGGCGCGCTCTTCGCGAGGCTGGCGGGCCGGACGCTCTTCAGCGGTGGCGGCAGCGGCCGGGGCGGCATCCAGGGGCTCACGCAATTCGCGAACACGCTCTTCACGTTCGCCACGAGGCTTGCGTTCTTCACGCGGGGCGCGCGGTTGACGCTCTTCACGCGGTGGACGTGGTGCGCGCTCTTCGCGGGCTACGGTCGACACTTCCTCGCGGGCTTCGCGAGGTTGGCGCTCTTCACGCGGCTCACGTGGTGCGCGCTCTTCACGCGGCGCACGTTCTTCGCGTGGCTTGCGCTCTTCGTCACGACGACCGTTGCGGTTGCGGGTCTGCTGGCGACCGTTGCGGCGTTCTTCGTTGCGGGCAGGACGCTCGGTGGTGGCAGGCTTGGCGACCACGGCCGGTGCGGCAGGCTCTTCCTTGGTCGCGAACAGGCTGACCAGCGACTTCACCAGGCCCTTGAACAGGCTTGGCTCAGGCGCGGCGACCGGAGCGGGTGCCGGTGCCACGACTTCGGTCGGAACCGGAGCATTGGCGCGGGCCGGGGCGGTCTTCACGGCGGCTTCCTGGCGAACCAGGGTACGGGTGGCGGCAGCCGGCTGGATTTCTTCCACTTCGGCAGCGGCAGCGGCGATCTCGTAGCTGGACTGGTTGTTGTGGGCTTCCGGGCTGTCGTCGCGCAGGCGCTGGACTTCGAAGTGCGGCGTCTCGAGGTGATCGTTCGGCAGGATCACGATGCGAGCGCGGGTGCGCAGTTCGATCTTGGTGATCGAGTTGCGTTTCTCGTTGAGCAGGAACGCCGCCACCGGGATCGGCACCTGGGCGCGGACTTCGGCGGTGCGGTCTTTCAGGGCTTCTTCTTCGATCAGGCGCAGGATCGCCAGGGACAGCGACTCGACGTCACGGATGATGCCGGTGCCGTTGCAGCGTGGGCAGACGATGCCGCTGCTTTCGCCCAGGGATGGACGCAGGCGCTGACGGGACATTTCCAGCAGGCCGAAGCGCGAGATGCGACCGACCTGTACGCGGGCGCGGTCGGCTTCCAGGCACTCACGGACCTTTTCTTCCACGGCGCGCTGGTTCTTGGCCGGGGTCATGTCGATGAAGTCGATGACGATCAGGCCGCCGATGTCGCGCAGGCGCAACTGACGGGCGATTTCCTCGGCCGCTTCAAGGTTGGTCTGCAGAGCGGTTTCTTCGATGTCGCTGCCTTTGGTGGCGCGCGCCGAGTTGATGTCGATGGACACCAGGGCTTCGGTCGGGTCGATGACGATGGAGCCGCCGGACGGCAGTTCGACGACGCGCTGGAAGGCGGTCTCGATCTGGCTTTCGATCTGGAAGCGGTTGAACAGCGGAACGCTGTCTTCGTAGAGCTTGATCTTGCTGGCGTACTGCGGCATCACCTGGCGAATGAAGGTCAGGGCTTCGTCCTGGGCTTCGACGCTGTCGATCAGCACTTCGCCGATGTCCTGGCGCAGGTAATCGCGAATGGCGCGGATGATGACGTTGCTTTCCTGGTAGATCAGGAACGGCGCGGAACGATCCAGCGAGGCTTCCTTGATGGCCGTCCAGAGCTGCAGCAGGTAGTCGAGGTCCCACTGCATTTCTTCGCTGCTGCGGCCAAGGCCGGCAGTGCGCACGATCAGGCCCATGTCGGCCGGGGCAACCAGGCCGTTGAGGGCTTCGCGCAGTTCGTTGCGCTCTTCGCCTTCGATGCGGCGGGAGATGCCGCCGGCACGCGGGTTGTTCGGCATCAGGACCAGGTAACGGCCGGCCAGGCTGATGAAGGTGGTCAGGGCGGCGCCCTTGTTGCCACGTTCTTCCTTTTCGACCTGGACGATGACTTCCTGGCCTTCGCTCAGGACGTCCTTGATGTTGACGCGGCCTTCAGGGGCTTTCTTGAAGTATTCGCGGGAGATTTCTTTGAGGGGCAGGAAGCCGTGGCGCTCGGAGCCGAAATCGACAAAGGCAGCCTCAAGGCTTGGTTCGATGCGAGTAATCCGGCCTTTATAGATGTTGGCCTTCTTCTGCTCGCGTGCACCGGATTCGATATCCAGGTCGTAGAGGCGCTGGCCGTCTACCAGTGCAACACGCAACTCTTCGGGTTGAGTTGCGTTAATCAGCATTCTTTTCATGTAGTACCGTCGGTTTCCGGGCTGCCGGAAACGGCGTTCGGCACACACGACTTCTCACGGTCGGTGTCAGGTGCGTCATGGAAGTGGCTGACCACTCCAGTGTCCAGCGAGTTCGGCCCAATGATGGCGAAGTCGCGACGGACGCGTCCTGCTTGCTGGTACTCAAGCACTCAGTCAGGAGGAGGAATCAACCGGCGTCTGTGGACGAGATGAAGCGTCTGAAACAAGCCTAGTGCTACACAGTCCGACGGTTGTACATCTCCACCCTACACGTATCCCTGATAATTCGGGTGCTGCCGCGCGCAGAATCCGCAGCGGGTTGGCATTTACCGTGAGCTCCGGAAAGGGGAGGTCACGCATCATGGCTAAATTAGGCGTTGTTTCCGAAGCTCTCGCCCGGGGTCGTTCGCAACTGACTGCACTTTGTGAACTGGCCGTGAATGTGGCACGCAAGGGCGAGTGAAAACTCTGCTTTGCGGCGTATTTCAGGCCTCATGTCACCTGCGCTCGTTACACCTGCTAACTCACCGAATCGTGGCAAAAGCCCCGTAGGACGGCCTCTCGTCCTCGTGAATTGCGTTGGTCAGGGCCGGTTTTTGACCGCTGGTCCGCTGTCCAGCCACTTTTGGCGGCGTTCGCGACTATAGCAGCAATGATTAAGTGCTTCAATTCCATAAAAAATTGTTATCATCGCCGCCATGACGACTACTGCCCCTTCGACCCCGAGCGTTCAACTGCTCGAGGTCTCGCCGGAATATGCCGGCCAACGAATCGATAACTTCCTTCTCGCCCGGCTCAAGGGCGTGCCCAAGACCTTGATTTATCGCATTTTGCGCAAGGGCGAGGTGCGGGTGAACAAAGGCCGGATCAAGCCGGAGTACAAGCTCCAGGCGGGCGATATCGTGCGTGTGCCGCCGGTTCGCGTGCCCGAGCGCGATGAGCCGGTGCCGGTTGCCCAGGGGCTGCTGCAGCGCCTGGAAGAGTCGATCATCTACGAAGACAAAGCGCTGATTGTGATCAACAAGCCCGCAGGCATTGCGGTTCATGGCGGCAGCGGCCTGGATTTCGGCGTGATCGAAGCCTTTCGTCAGTTGCGTCCGGATGCCAAGGAGCTGGAACTGGTCCACCGCCTGGACCGTGACACCTCCGGCCTGCTGATGATCGCCAAGAAGCGCAGCATGTTGCGCCATCTGCACGAGCAATTGCGCGGTGATGGCGTCGACAAGCGCTATATGGCGCTGGTGCGGGGGCATTGGGCAACGTCCATCAAGCAGGTCCGCGCGCCGTTGCTCAAGAGCAACCTGCGTTCCGGCGAGCGCATGGTCGAAGTCAACGACGAAGGCAAGGATGCGCTCACCGTGTTCAAGGTGCTGCGCCGCTTCGGCGACTTCGCCACCATGGTCGAGGCCAAGCCGGTGACCGGTCGTACCCACCAGATTCGTGTCCATACCTTGCATGCCGGCCATTGCATCGCCGGTGACCCCAAATACGGGGACGACGATTTCACTCGGGAGATCCGGGATCTGGGCGGAAAACGCCTGTTTCTGCATGCCTATATGCTCACGGTTCCGCTGCCCGATGGAGGTGAACTGAAGTTGCAGGCACCCGTGGACGCCATGTGGGCCAAGACTGTGGAGCGATTGAGTGCACCCTGACTATAAGCTCCTGATCTTCGATTGGGACGGCACCCTGGCCGATTCAATTGGTCGGATCGTGGAGTCGATGCATGTCGCGTCCGATCGTACGGGTTTTGCCAGGCGCGATGACTTCGCGGTAAAAGGCATCATCGGTCTCGGATTGCCGGAGGCGATTCGCAGCCTGTATCCAGAGATCGATGACGAGGCGCTGGTGGTTTTTCGCCAGCATTACGCCGACCACTACATTGCGCTGGAGGCTGAGCCGTCGCCGTTGTTCGAGGGCGTGGCCGATACGCTCGGGACGTTGCGGGCGGAGGGCTATCACCTGGCTGTTGCTACCGGGAAGGCCCGTCGCGGACTGGATCGGGTGCTGAAGGCTCATGGTTGGGATGATTATTTCGATATCACCCGCGCCGCCGATGAGACCGCCAGCAAGCCGCACCCGCTGATGCTCGAGCAGATCCTGGCGCATTGCGAGGTGCGCCCGGAGCAGGCACTGATGGTGGGGGACTCGTCGTTCGATCTGCAAATGGCCCGTAATGCCGGCATGGGCTCGGTAGCTGTCAGCTACGGCGCGCAGACAATCGAGGCCCTGAAGGCATTCGAGCCGCGACTGGCGATCGACCATTTTCCTGAATTGCACGCTTGGCTGAGCCGGCACACCGATTAATTTTGTTGAAGGATGCAAGTATGACCGATGAATGGAAGGCACCGGCCAAGGCAAGCGCTGACAACGGTGACGACAAGAGCTGGAAGTTGCTGGAAAAGACCTTGATGGCCGGAGTGGAGGAGCAGCGTCGTGCGCGTCGCTGGGGAATCTTCTTCAAGTGCCTGGTCTTTATTTATCTTTTCGTCGGGCTGGGGGTCATCATCCAGGCGATTGATATGAAGAAGAATCCCGGTACCGGTTCGGCCTACACGGCGGTGATCGATATCGAGGGCATGATCGCGGACAAGGAGGCGGCGAGCGCAGACAATATTATCGGTAGCCTGCGGGCCGCGTTCGAGGATTCGAAAGTCAAAGGGGTGGTGCTGCGCATCAACAGTCCGGGCGGCAGCCCGGTGCAGGCGGGCTACGTCTATGACGAGATCGTTCGCCTGCGCGCGGCGCATCCGGATATCAAGGTCTATGCGGTGATTGCCGACCTTGGTGCCTCCGGTGCCTATTATATTGCCAGCGCGGCGGATCAGATTTATGCCGACAAGGCCAGCCTGGTAGGGTCCATTGGCGTGACCGCGGCCGGTTATGGCTTCGTCGAGACCTTGGACAAGCTCGGTATCGAGCGTCGGGTCTACACCGCCGGTGAGCATAAGTCGTTCCTCGATCCTTTCCAGCCGCAGAAGCCGGAAGAAATCGCTTTCTGGCAGGGTGTGCTCGATACGACCCACAAGCAGTTCATCGCCAGCGTCAAGAAGGGCCGGGGTGACCGGCTCAAGGACAAGGACCATCCGGAACTGTTCTCCGGTCTGGTCTGGTCCGGAGAGCAGGCCTTGTCCCTGGGCTTGATCGATGGCTTGGGCAGTGCCAGTTCGGTGGCGCGGGATGTGATCGGCGAGAAGGAGTTGGTGGACTTCACCGTCGAAGAGTCGCCGCTCGACCGGTTCTCGAAGAAGCTGGGGGCGAGCATCGCTGAGCGCCTGGCGATGTGGATGGGGTTCCAGGGCCCGGCATTGCGCTAACCCGCTCAGGGTATTTGCACGCCCTCCGCCAGCAACATATCCACGAGGCGGATCAAGGGCAGGCCGATCAGGCTGGTGGCGTCGGGGCCTTCGGTGCTCTGGAACAGGCTCACCCCCAGGCCTTCGGCCTTGAAGCTGCCAGCGCAGTCATAAGGCTGTTCGATCCGCAGGTAGCGCTCGACCCGTTCCGGGTCGAGCGTGCGCATGTTGACGGTAAAAGGTACGCAATCGACCTGGCAGGCGCCGGTCTGGCTGTTGAGCAGCGCCAGGCCGGTCAGGAACGTGATCTGGGCTCCGCTGGCGGCCAGCAGTTGTTCCCGGGCATTTTCGAATGTATGAGGTTTGCCCAGGATGCGCTGGCCGAGCACGGCCACCTGGTCCGAGCCGATGATCAGGTGGGCCGGATGGCTGTCGGCCAGGGCCAGGGCTTTTTCCCGGGCCAGGCGTTCTACCAGGGTCCGGGCAGGCTCGCCGGGTCGATGGCTTTCGTCGATAGCCGGCGAGCGGCAGACGAATGGTAGCCCCAGGCGGGCGAGCAATTCCCGCCGGTAGACCGAGCTGGAGGCAAGTAATAAAGGCAGCATGGGCATCTCCAAAAGTCAGGGGCGAATTCTAGCGTCCTGTCTCGGAAATAAGCTGTTCATTTTTGGCGGCGTCTTGGGTGCCCGGCGGCGTTGCCACTGCTCGCCAGAGCCCTGCCATGACTCGTCGCGGCGCCTTGGCCGAACACCCAAGCCACTCGCCAAAAGAGAACGTATTTCCGAGACAGGACGCTAGCGAGGCGTGCAAGTGACGGGCAGGGCTGAATTTCCTTTGACATGGGCGGGTGCATCCCTATAATGCTGCGCCTATGTTGAATGACCCGATTCCACCTCACGTTGACCCGCGCAAATTGGCTGATCGCGGCACCACCCTTCAAGGTGAGCTGCTGCTGGCCGATTTGAAGAGACTCTGCGACCCGCTTTCCGATGATGTCGGTACGGTCCAGGCCAAATTCGTTTTTGAACGAGATGAACGTAAATCTGTGGTGATCCACAGCTTTATCGACACTGAAGTCAAAATGGTTTGCCAGCGTTGTCTTGAGCTGGTCACCCTGCCGATCCACAGCGAATGCAGTTACGCCGTGGTGAAGGAGGGTGCGAATACCCAGTCGTTGCCGAAAGGTTATGACGTGCTGGAACTGGGCGAAGATCCATTGGATCTGCAGTCACTGATCGAGGAGGAGCTTCTGCTCGCCTTGCCCATTGTGCCTGCTCATCATCCGGAAGAATGCCAGCAGCCGGCGGGAGCAGATGAGCCCGAACCGAGCGAGGACGAGGTAACGCGGTCCAACCCGTTCAGTGTATTGGCGCAGTTAAAGCGTGACCCAAACGTTTAGGAGTTAATCAATTATGGCTGTTCAGCAGAACAAAAAATCCCGCTCTGCCCGTGACATGCGCCGTTCGCACGACGCTCTCGAGGCTAGCACCCTGTCTGTAGAAAAAACCACCGGTGAAGTTCACCTGCGTCACCACGTATCGCCAGAAGGCGTATACCGTGGTCGTAAAGTGATCGACAAGGGCGCTGACGAGTAATCCTTGTCCGCTCAAGTCATTGCAATTGACGCAATGGGCGGGGACTTCGGTCCCCGCAGCATTGTTCAGGCCAGCCTTGCTTGCCTGAATGCAACACCCTCGCTGCACCTGACCCTCGTCGGTCAACCCTCTCTTCTTGAAGAAATGCTCAGCGGCCAGACGGCTGCGGATCGCGCGCGCCTGACGATTACCCCGGCGTCCGAAGTCATCACCATGGATGAAAAGCCGGCCCAGGCCTTGCGCAGCAAGCCTGATGCGTCGATGCGGGTGGCCCTTGAGCTGCTGCGCGACGACAAGGTCCAGGCCTGCGTCAGTGCCGGGAATACCGGGGCGCTGATGGCGCTGTCGCGCTACGTGCTCAAGACCCTGCCGGGCATCGACCGGCCTGCGATGGTCGCGGCAATCCCGACCCGAACGGGTTTTTGCCAGTTGCTGGACCTGGGGGCCAATGTCGATTGCAGCGCCGAGCACCTGCTGCAATTTGCGGTGATGGGCTCGGTGGCGGCTGAAACCCTCGGTATCGCGCGCCCTCGCGTGGCGCTGCTGAACATCGGAACCGAAGATATCAAGGGTAATCAGCAGGTCAAGCTGGCTGCCACGTTGTTGCAGGGCGCCAGGGGAATCAACTACATCGGTTTTGTCGAGGGCGACGGTGTGTACCGGGGCGAGGCGGACGTGGTGGTGTGTGACGGCTTCGTCGGCAACATCCTGCTCAAGTCCAGCGAAGGCCTGGCAACCATGATCGGCGAGCGGATCGAGCGCCTGTTCCGGCAGAGCCTGGCTTCGAGGATGGTGGGGGCCCTGGCGTTACCCTTGATGCGTCGCCTGCAGGCGGACCTGGCGCCGGCACGGCATAACGGGGCCAGTTTTCTCGGGCTGCAGGGTATTGTGATCAAGAGTCATGGTTCGGCCGGTGTGCAGGGCTTTCAAAGCGCTATCAACCGGGCCGTGATCGAAATCCAGGAAAACCTGCCCGAGCGCCTCCATGGTCGCCTCGAAGATTTGTTAACTTAGGCGTTTTCGTCCGACAATGCTTAAATGTGACCGGTCGGTTCAACCCGCCATCCAACTGTCAGTTTCCTAGGGTTGGTACGAAAAGTCGCGCAGGCACTTTTCGTACAAAGCCTAGCGTCCCCAAGGGGCGTCAATTTTTGACAACAAGATCATTAGGGGCTTTGTTTTCATGTCTGCTTCCCTCGCATTCGTCTTTCCAGGACAGGGCTCGCAGTCCCTCGGCATGCTGGCCGAACTGGGCGCGCAATACCCGCTGATCCTCGAAACATTCAAAGAAGCGTCCGATGCACTCGGCTATGACTTGTGGGCATTGACCCAGCAAGGGCCCGAAGAGCAGCTCAATCAAACCGATAAAACCCAACCGGCCATCCTGACCGCCTCGGTCGCCCTCTGGCGCCTGTGGCTGGCAGAAGGTGGCGCGCGCCCGGCCTTCGTTGCCGGTCATAGCCTGGGGGAATACAGTGCCCTCGTGGCTGCGGGCAGCCTGAGCCTGGGCGACGCGGTGAAACTGGTGGAGCGTCGTGGCCAGTTAATGCAGGAGGCTGTTCCGGCCGGGCAGGGCGGCATGGCCGCGATCCTTGGCCTGGACGATGCCGACGTGCTGGCAGCCTGTGCCGAGGCGGCCCAGGGTGAAGTGGTCAGTGCAGTGAACTTCAACTCCCCGGGCCAGGTCGTGATCGCCGGCGCCAAGGCGGCAGTCGAGCGTGCCATCGAAGGCTGCAAGGCCCGTGGTGCCAAGCGCGCCATGCCGTTGCCGGTCAGCGTACCGTCGCACTGTGAGTTGATGCGTCCTGCCGCCGAGCGCTTCGCCGAGTCCATTGCCGCCATTGACTGGCAGGCACCGCAGATTCCCGTAGTGCAGAACGTCAGCGCCGATGTGGCGCCGGACCTCGGGACCCTCAAGCGCGACCTGCTGGAACAGCTCTACAAGCCGGTTCGCTGGGTCGAATCAGTGCAGACCCTGGCGGCCAAGGGCGCGACCGAGCTGGTCGAGTGTGGCCCTGGCAAGGTGCTGGCCGGTCTGAACAAACGCTGCGCCGAAGGCGTGTCGACTTCCAACCTCAACACCCCAGACGCTTTCGCTGCCGCCCGTGCAGCGCAGGCCTGAACAGGAGAAGCTTGCATGAGTCTGCAAGGTAAAGTTGCACTGGTGACCGGTGCAAGCCGCGGCATCGGCCAGGCCATTGCCCTGGAACTGGGCCGTCAAGGCGCCATCGTTGTCGGCACCGCGACTTCCGCTTCGGGCGCCGAGCGTATCGCCGCGACCCTGAAGGAAAACGGTATTCAAGGCACGGGTCTTGAGCTGAACGTCACCAGCGACGAGTCCGTTGCGGCGGTATTGGCCAGCATCCAGGAGCAGTTCGGTGTCCCGGCTATCCTGGTCAATAATGCCGGTATCACTCGTGATAACCTCATGATGCGCATGAAAGATGATGAATGGTTCGACGTGGTCGACACCAACCTGAACAGTCTGTACCGGCTGTCCAAGGGCGTCCTGCGCGGCATGACCAAGGCCCGTTGGGGCCGGATCATCAGCATCGGTTCGGTTGTGGGTGCCATGGGCAACGCCGGCCAAGTAAACTATGCTGCGGCCAAGGCCGGTCTGGAAGGTTTCAGCCGTGCACTGGCGCGTGAAGTGGGTTCGCGCTCGATTACGGTAAACTCGGTCGCACCGGGTTTCATCGACACCGACATGACCCGCGAATTGCCGGAAGCACAGCGTGAGGCCTTGTTGACACAAATTCCGCTGGGGCGCCTGGGGCAGGCTGAAGAGATCGCGTCCGTGGTCGCTTTTCTTGCATCCGACGCTGCGGCATACGTGACTGGGGCTACAATCCCGGTGAACGGCGGGATGTACATGAGTTAAATGTGACGGATTGCTTCAAAAAAATGTCATACGAGCTGTCTAAAATCCGTTATAAAGCTGCAACTTATTTATAGACAGCGGGCCGTCAGGGTTCGAAGGGAAAGCTTTCGGTTGAAAAATCGAAAAGCCTTTCTATACACTTACCCACCGGCCAGTTGCCTGAATTGTCCATTAGGAGTGAAAACAAGGTATGAGCACCATCGAAGAGCGCGTCAAGAAAATCGTTGCCGAGCAACTGGGCGTTAAGGAAGATGAAGTCAAGAATGAAGCATCTTTCGTTGAAGACCTGGGTGCCGACTCCCTTGACACCGTTGAGCTGGTGATGGCTCTGGAAGAGGAATTCGAGACCGAAATCCCTGACGAAGAAGCTGAAAAAATCACTACTGTTCAGCTGGCTATCGACTACGTAAACAAGCACCAAGGCTGATTGTTTCCAGTCGTTGCTTGCTGTCATGGAAAAACCGCACTGCCGTCACGGCGTGCGGTTTTTTCTTTAGGTCTGATGAAAAGTCGTCATTAGAAAAAGGAGAGTGCTGTGTCGCGTAGACGCGTCGTAGTCACCGGTATGGGTATGTTGTCGCCACTGGGCACGGATGTGCCGAGCAGTTGGCAGGGCATTCTGGCTGGCCGTAGTGGCATTGGTCTGATCGAACACACCGACCTTTCTGCCTATTCCACCCGTTTTGGCGGCTCGGTAAAGGGCTTCAATGTCGAGGAATATCTGTCGGTCAAGGAAGCCCGCAAGCTCGACCTGTTCATCCAGTACGGCTTGGCTGCTGGTTTTCAGGCGGTGCGTAACGCCGGCCTGGAAGTCACCGATGCCAACCGTGAACGCATCGGCGTGGCCATGGGATCGGGTATTGGCGGCTTGACCAATATCGAAGAAACCAGCCGCACGCTGCACGATTCGGGACCGCGACGGATTTCTCCATTCTTCGTGCCGGGCTCGATCATCAATATGATTTCCGGTTTCCTGTCCATCCACCTGGGGGCACAGGGACCCAACTACGCCATTGCCACGGCATGTACCACGGGTACCCACTGCATCGGCATGGCGGCGCGCAACATCATGTACGACGAAGCCGACGTGATGATCGCCGGCGGCGCCGAGATGGCGGCGTGTGGCCTCGGTATGGGCGGCTTTGGGGCTTCCCGTGCCCTGTCGACCCGCAACGACGAGCCGACCCGTGCCAGCCGGCCTTGGGACAAGGGGCGCGATGGCTTCGTGCTGTCCGACGGTGCCGGTGCGCTGGTACTCGAGGAGCTGGAGCATGCCAAGGCACGTGGCGCGACCATCTATGCCGAACTGGTTGGCTTTGGTACCAGCGGTGATGCGTATCACATGACTTCACCGCCGGCCGATGGCGCCGGTGCTGCCCGCTGCATCGCCAATGCCCTGCGTGACGCCAAGGTCAACAGCGAGCAAGTGCAATACATCAACGCCCATGGCACTTCGACCCCGGCCGGCGACCTCGCCGAAGCCCAGGCGATCAAGACCGTGTTCGGCGAACATGCCTACAAACTGGCTGTCAGCTCGACCAAGTCGATGACCGGTCACCTGCTGGGCGCCGCGGGCGCGGTGGAAGCGATCTTCAGCGTGCTGGCGATCAACAGCCAGGTTGCGCCGCCGACCATCAACCTCGACGAGCCGGACGAAGGTTGCGACCTGGACTTCGTTCCGCACACCGCCCGGGGCATGGACATCGATGTGGTGCTGTCCAACTCCTTCGGCTTTGGCGGCACCAACGGCTCGCTGGTGTTCCGCCGGTTTGCCGGTTGATGGAAAGCTGGGTCGACGGTCAGCCGGCTGACGTTCTGTCACTGAAGGATCGCGGCCTGGCCTATGGCGATGGGTTGTTCGAAACCATCGCCGTGCGCAATGGCGAACCGGTGTTGCTGGAACGTCATCTGCGGCGGCTCGAGCTGGGTTGCCAGCAGTTGGCGCTCAATCTCGACAACGGCGCATTGCGCGCGGAACTGAACGCCTACGCGCAACGCCTGGGTGACGGCGTGCTGAAGCTGATCGTGACCCGTGGCGACAGCTTGCGCGGTTACGCCGCCGCCCCCTCGGCTCGGGTGCGGCGCATCCTGCAAGGGAATCCGCCGGCTGCCTACCCTGCTGCCCATGCCGAGCAGGGCGTTGCCCTGTTTCCTTGTGCCACTCGCTTGTCCGAGCAGCCGTTGCTGGCGGGCCTCAAACACCTCAATCGTCTTGAACAGGTCATGGCTCGCGCCGAGTGGAGCGATTCGGAGCACGCCGAAGGCCTGATGCTGGATACGTCCGGGCGGGTGATCGAAGGGGTCTTCAGCAACCTGTTTATCGTGCGCGATGACGTGTTGATAACGGCTGACCTGAGCCGGTGCGGCGTGGCTGGCGTGATGCGTGCCGAATTATTGTTTCAGGCCGAGTCACAGGGCATCGCCACGCAAGTGACCGATATCCGCCTCGAGCAGCTGCAGCAGGCCGATGAGGTCTTTGTCTGCAACAGCGTGTATGGCGTGTGGCCGGTACGCGCATGCGGTTCGATGCGCTGGTCGGCCGGGCCGCTCACCCGTAAACTGCAGACCCTTGCCCGCGCGTTATTGGATGTTTGATTCGTGAGACGTAAATTCTTGCTGTTGCTGGAAACCGGCCTGGTTCTGGCAGGGCTGCTGTGGGGCGCTTCGGCCTGGAAAATTCATTCGGCATTGCAACAGCCGTTGAACATCACCCAGGAAGAACTGCTGGAGATTCCCAACGGGACCACTCCGACCAAGACCCTCTATCGCCTCGAGGCCGACGGCCTGATCAGGGACGCGTTCTGGCTGAGAGTGTATTGGCGCTTCAATCTCGCCGGCCAGCCCCTGCATTCCGGTGAGTACCGGATGGTGCCGGGCATGACCATGGAAAACCTGATCGGCGTATGGAAACGCGGCGAGGTGGTGCAGTACAGCGTGACGCTGGTGGAAGGCTGGAATTTCCGCCAGGTCCGTGCGGCGCTGGCCAAGGATGAAAAACTCCAGCAGACCCTCACTGGCCTCAGCGACAGCGAGGTGATGGATCGGCTGGGCCATTCCGGTGTATTCCCCGAAGGACGGTTTTTCCCGGATACCTATCGCTTCGTGCGCGGGACGTCTGACGTCGATCTGCTGAACAAGGCCTATGGTCGGCTTGAAGACGTGCTGGCCAAGGAATGGGCCGAGCGTGCTGCCGATGTGCCTTACACCCAGCCCTACCAGGCGCTGATCATGGCCTCCCTGGTGGAAAAGGAAACCGGTGTACCGCAGGAACGCAGTCAGATCGCCGGTGTGTTCGTGCGTCGCCTGCGCATGGGCATGCTGTTGCAGACCGACCCCACGGTGATCTACGGCCTGGGTGAACGCTACACCGGCAAACTCACCCGCGCCCATTTGAAAGAAGAGAATCCCTACAACACCTACATGGTCCCTGGGCTACCGCCGACGCCGATTGCGATGGTGGGGCGCGAGGCGATTCACGCCGCGTTGAACCCGGCTTCGGGCAACAGCCTGTACTTTGTTGCGCGCGGGGATGGCAGCCACGTGTTTTCCGACAACCTGGATGAGCACAACAACGCAGTGCGCGAATACCAGCTCAAGCGTCGCGCCGACTATCGCTCCAGCCCGGCTCCGGCTACGCTGGACGACTCGGCGCCGATTCCCGCTGCCTCGCCCGATACGGCTCCCGAAGCCCTGCCCCAGGTGCAACCCGAGAAGCCCGCTCCCGAACCGAATGCTGACGAGCTCCCGAGCCCGCAATGACTCTGATTAAGGACTGCCCGTGACTGGCTTGTTTATAACGCTGGAGGGCCCGGAGGGCGCCGGCAAGAGCACCAACCGCGAATTCCTGGCCGAACGCCTTCGGGCATCGGGGATTGAAGTGGTGCTGACTCGCGAGCCGGGCGGTACGCCGCTGGCGGAGCGGATCCGCGAGGTGCTGCTGGCGCCGGCTGAAGAAGTGATGAGCCCCGACACCGAACTGTTGCTGGTGTTCGCCGCCCGGGCACAACACCTGGCGGAGGTGATTCGTCCGGCCTTGGCCCGTGGCGCAGTGGTACTTTGCGATCGCTTTACCGATTCTACCTACGCCTATCAAGGCGGCGGCCGGGGTTTGTCCCTGGAACGCATCGCGGCGCTGGAAACCTTTGTCCAGGGTGACCTGCGCCCGGACCTGACGCTGGTGTTCGACCTGCCGGTGGAAATCGGTCTGGCCCGTGCCAGCGCCCGTGGTCGGCTGGATCGTTTTGAGCTTGAAGGCGAGACATTCTTCAATGCGGTGCGCAACGCCTTCCTGAACCGTGCCAAGGCCGATCCGGCGCGTTACCTGTTGATCGATGCTGCTCTGCCGTTGACGCAGGTCCAGCAATCGCTGGACGGCCTGTTGCCAGGTTTGCTGGAGCGTGTCCGTGGCTGAAGCCTATCCCTGGCAGGACGGTCTCTGGCAACAACTGGCCGGCCGTGCCCAGCATGCTCACGCGTACCTGCTGCATGGCCCGGTCGGGATCGGCAAGCGAGCGCTGGCCGAACGCCTGATGGCCAGCTTGCTGTGCCAGCGTCCGGGGCCCTCGAACGCCTGTGGCGAGTGCAAGTCCTGCCTGCTGCTCAAGGCTGGCAGCCATCCGGATAATTACGTGCTGGAGCCGGAGGAGGCGGACAAGGCGATCAAGGTGGATCAGGTCCGTGACCTGGTCAGCTTCGTCGTCCAGACCTCGCAACTGGGCGGACGCAAGGTGGTGCTGATCGAGCCGGTCGAGTCGATGAACATCAATGCCGCCAACGCCTTGCTCAAGAGCCTCGAGGAGCCTTCCGGCGATACGGTACTCTTGCTGGTCAGTCATCAGCCGAGCCGCTTGCTGCCGACCATCAAGAGCCGTTGCGTGCAACAGGCCTGCCCGTTGCCGAGCGAGGCGATGAGTTTGCAATGGCTGGCCCAGGCCTTGCCCGACAGCACCGATGACGAGCGTGCCGAATTGCTGACCCTCGCCGCCGGTTCGCCCCTGGCGGCCGTCAATCTTCAGGCCCAGGGTGTGCGCGAGCAGCGGGCGCTGGTGGTGGACGGGGTGAAGAAGCTGCTCAAGCAGCAGCAATCGCCCACGCAATTGGCCGAGGGCTGGAACGCCATCCCGTTGCTGTTGCTGTTTGATTGGTTCTGCGACTGGTCGAGCCTGATCCTGCGCTATCAGCTCACCGAAGATGAGGCGGGCTTGGGGCTGGCGGACATGCGCAAGGTGATTCAGTACCTGGCGCAAAAAAGCAGCCAGGACAAAATCTTGAACATTCAGGACTGGTTGCTTGCCCAACGTCAGAAGGTGCTGGGCAAGGCGAACCTCAACCGGGTGTTGTTGCTCGAAGCGCTGTTGGTGCAGTGGGCGAGCTTGCCCGGGCGTAACTGACAGACGTCGCCAAGGCTCCTAGACTCTGTTCAATTCGCAGCGGAGATCAGCATGAACGAACCTGTCAGTCCCGGACCGCGCAACGGCATCCTGTCCCTGGCCATCAAGGACAAGTCGGTGCTTTATGCCGCCTATATGCCTTTTATCAAGAATGGCGGCCTGTTCATCCCCACCAACAAACATTATCGGCTGGGAGATGAGGTGTTCATGCTGTTGAGCTTGATGGAGGAACCGGAGAAGATCCCGGTCGCCGGCAAGGTGATCTGGATGACCCCCAAAGGCGCTCAGGGCAACCGCGCGGCTGGCGTCGGCGTGCAGTTCAATGACGGCGACAGCTCGGCCCGCAATCAGATCGAAACCCACCTGGCCGGAACCCTGAAGTCCGACCGTCCCACCCATACGATGTAGCCCGAGCCTTTATGCTTGTAGATTCCCATTGTCACCTCGATCGTCTCGACCTGGCCGCCCATGGCGGTTCCCTGGATGCAGCGCTGGATGCCGCCCGCCAGCGGGGCGTCGGACACTTCCTGTGCATCGGTGTCAGCGCCGACAACGCCGCCGACGTCAAGGTCCTGGCCGAGCGTTATGAAGACGTCGATTGTTCGGTCGGCGTCCATCCACTGGATGTCCAACCCGATGCCACGCCGGCCCTGGACTGGCTGTTGCGCGAGCTCGACCATCCGCGAGTTGTCGCCATCGGTGAAACCGGCCTGGATTATCACTACGAGCCGGAAGCCGCCGAGGTGCAGCAGGCTTCATTCCGCCTGCACATGGAAGCCGCGAAGCAGACCGGCAAGCCGGTGATCATCCACACCCGGGGCGCCCGAGCCGACACCCTGGCCTTGCTGCGCGACGCCGCGCTGCCCCAGGCCGGTGTGTTGCACTGTTTTACCGAAGACTGGGACATGGCCAAGGCGGCGCTGGACATGGGCTATTACATTTCCCTGTCCGGGATCGTCACGTTCCGCAATGCCGATGCCCTGCGCGACGTTGCCAGCAGGGTGCCGGCCGACCGGTTGCTGGTGGAAACCGACTCGCCGTACCTGGCGCCGATCCCGTATCGCGGCAAGCCGAATCTTCCGCAATATGTACGGGAAGTGGCGGAGTTCCTGGCTATGCTGCGGGGCGAATCCTACGAGCGGTTTGCTGACCAGACGACCGAGAACTTCAAGCGGTTGTTCCCCCTGGCTCATGTCCGGTCGCTACAGGCTTGAATTCCGAACAAAAAAAACCCGGGTTCTGGGGGGGGAATCCGGGTTAAGACCATTAGGAGTAAAACAAAGGCACGCAGTCCTTTGGTACCTTTATCGGCGCGTCACTTGGGGGAGATGTCGCGCCGACAGTTCAAGTATTGATCAGGAAACCCGCGCGTCCAGTTTGCCCGGGGCGGTTTTTAAACAAATTTGGAATACGCTCGCTTCGGATAGGTTCTCACTGTCGTCACCGGTTGCCGGGACGACGCGATGGCGTAAGCCGCAGTGAGCCAATGTTGTACGATTTTGGGAAGAACTACCGCCGGGAACGGATGATCCGTGCATTTTTGCGTAAGTTAGGCATAATACCCGGCTTCGAATTTTGACCTTCAGACCTTTTTCTTATGCACAAAGAACCTCGTAAGGTCCGTGAGTTTCGCCGCCGCGAGCAGGAAATTCTCGACACCGCTCTCAAGTTGTTCCTCGACCAGGGCGAAGACAGCGTTACCGTCGAGATGATTGCGGATGCCGTGGGTATCGGCAAAGGCACGATCTATAAGCACTTCAAATCCAAGGCGGAGATCTACCTGCGCCTGATGCTCGATTACGAGCGCGATTTGAACGAATTGCTGCATTCGGCGGATGTGGACAAGGACAAGGAGGCGCTGTCCCGGGCCTACTTCGAATTCCGCATGCGCGATCCCCAGCGCTACCGCTTGTTCGACCGCCTGGAAGAGAAGGTGGTCAAGGGCAACCAGGTACCGGAGATGGTCGAGGAGCTTCACAAGATCCGCGCTTCGAACTTCGAGCGCCTGACGTTGCTGATCAAGGGCCGGATCAGCGAAGGCAAGCTCGAAGACGTACCGCCTTACTTTCACTATTGCGCTGCCTGGGCGTTGGTGCATGGTGCGGTGGCGTTGTACCACTCGCCGTTCTGGAGCAACGTGCTGGAGGATCAGGAAGGTTTCTTCCAGTTCCTGATGGACATCGGTGTGCGCATGGGCAACAAGCGCAAGCGTGATACAGACGTTACGAACAACTGACATTCACCTGTCTGATTGCGCCATGTCCGCTTACATGGCGCAGTGCCCCAGTAATATACTCAGGCTTGGGTCTTGCGAAAACCTGAATTCTAGGTCAAGTTTCGTGGGCCGATTTTTCTTTCGCCGGAGTCATCCATGATCGTTGACCGTCAGGGCAGGCGTTTCCGCAATCTGCGGATCAGCCTGACTTCCGCCTGCAATTACGCCTGCACCTATTGCGTGCCCGACGGCAAGCGCCTGGTGGCGGCGCAGGATGAGCTGTCGGCCGAAGCGATGGCGCGAGGCGTGGCCTACCTGATCGAAGCGGCCGGCATCGAACGACTGCGCATCACCGGCGGTGAGCCGCTGGTCAGTCCCAAGCTCGAACGCTTCATGGCGGCGGTGGGGCAAATGGGCCTGGAGGACATCAGTCTGACCACCAACGGCCAGTTGCTGGCGAAGAAGCTGCCTTTGCTGGTGGACGCAGGCATCCGCCGCATCAACGTTTCCCTCGACACCCTGGACCCTGCCGCGTTTCGCAGCATCGCCCGTGGCGGCGATCTGGCAACCGTGCTCGACGGTATGGACCAGGCCCACGCGGCGGGCATGAAGATCAAGGTCAATATGGTGCCGTTGCGCGGACAGAATCTGGATCAGGTCATGCCATTGCTGGAATATTGCCTGGCACGTGGCTATGAGTTGCGCTTCATCGAATTGATGCGCATGGGGCACCTGGCCCGGGATTCCAATGCGTTCTTGCAGCAGTTTGTCAGTTTGCAACAACTGTTGAGCCTGATCGGCGACCAGTACGAATACCTGCAAGCCGACGCGCCGGTGGATGCGACGGCGGTGCGCTATGAGATCCCTGGAATGGGTTATTTCGGTGTGATCGCCAACGAAAGCGTGCCTTTCTGCCGTACTTGCTCGCGGTTGCGGTTGTCTTCCACAGGCTGGTTGCATGGTTGCCTTTCCTCGAGCAACCGTCACTTCATCGGCGACCTGCTGGACAAGCCCCGTCACGAGGCGCTGCCGGCCCTTCAGCGGTTGTTGGTCAAGGCCTTGGGGGACAAGCAAGAGGTAGCGTTTTCCGGCGGCGCGACCATCATGAAGATCATCGGCGGCTGATCCTCTCTGTGGCGAGGGGATTTATCCCCGCTGGGTCGCGTAGCGGCCCCAAGATAGTCATACCTGCACCATCTTCGAGGGGCTGCTTCGCACCCCAACGGGGCGGTGCGACGTTTCGTTAAATCCCCTCGCCACCAGCTGTTAATAAACCCCCATTCATTGAGCTGGCGCAAAAGCTGCATTCAACGGCCATTCGCCGGTTTTCCGACACCGGTTTCTGGAGGGTAGGATGCGTAGCCTGGTTTTGCTGCTGGCCGTTTTGGCGCTGGC
This sequence comes from Pseudomonas sp. SJZ074, assembly GCF_007828215.1. GTDB lineage: Bacteria > Pseudomonadota > Gammaproteobacteria > Pseudomonadales > Pseudomonadaceae > Aquipseudomonas. The sequence continues at coordinate 64,628 of NZ_VIUE01000010.1, forward strand.
TGGTTGTATGAATGTCAGCGACATGGGAGAAGGCGTTCGTTATCACATGAGCGACGCCGGTCTGCTGGATCACAGCGACAGTCGCCGTGTGAACAACCTGCGTATTCAGCCCGATTCGTTCATCTACATTGCCCAGGGCGCGTTCGCACCGCCGGGCGGCGCCTACCCGCGTCCCAATGTCGTGGCCGAAGAAGCCTTCAACGGATTCATCGAATATTTCCCGATGGTCCGTCGTGCCCGTGTTCCCGAAGGGCTGGACCAGGCCATGGGCGAAGCCCGTGCCGCGGGGGCTCATTACTTGCTGTACACCCGGTTCGCCAAGGCTGACAACCGCATCGGCAATTCTGACGAATGGCTGGACGAAGAAGCCGTGGATCGCCTGGGGGTCGATACCAGCGTCATCCAGATCATGTTGATCGAGACCAGCACCCAGTATTTGATTGATACTGCACGTATCAAGAGTCGTGGCGGTTTACTGACGTTGCACGACAAGCAGCCACAAGACCTCATCGCCACGCCGTTGCGTGAATATGCCCGCAGCCTGCTGGGGATGAGCGACGAGTAAATACAAGGAGTCACCATGAGCGGACCGCAAAAAGCCAATGACCTGCTGGGGCAGATCCCCAAGACCAAAGGCCTGCCGCCGGTCCACTTATGGAACCCCGACTTCTGCGGCAACATCGACATGCGCATCGCCCGCGATGGCACCTGGTACTACTTGGGCACGCCCATCGGACGCAAGCCGATGGTCAAGCTGTTCTCCACCATCATCCGCCGCGACGGCGATGATTATTTCCTGATTACCCCCGTGGAAAAAGTCGGCATCCAGGTCGACGATGCGCCGTTCGTGGCCGTGACCCTGGAGGTCGAGGGCCATGGCGAAGGGCAGTTATTGCGCTTCACCACTCACGTCGATGAAACCACCGAGGCCGGCCCCGACCATCCGCTACGGGTGGTGATCGATCCCCACACCCAGGAGCCGGCGCCCTACGTGCATGTGCGCAGCAACCTCGAAGCCCTGATTCACCGAAATGTGTTCTACCAGTTGGTGGAGCTGGCGGTGAGCCGTGAGATTGACGGGCAGCGGTGGCTGGGGGTGTGGAGTGGGGGCGAGTTTTTTCCGATAGGCCTGGAACCGTAAATCCTGTGGGAGAGGGCTTGCTCGCGAAGGCGGTAGATCAGCAAACATTGATTTGACTGACCCACCGTCTTCGCGAGCAAGCCCGCTCCCACATTGTTTGTGCAAGATTCCAATTGACAGCCAATCATATGATGATTAGCGTGAGCCACCAATAAGAGTGGCCCGCGGGGTTTTCATGTCCAGCAGTTTTCACGCATCGACCGTCGATTGGCTCGGCGGTTGGATCGCCGCCGGCCAGGTCAAACCTGGACAGACCATCAAGGTCGAGGCAGACCTGGGGGAGCAGTTGGGGGTCAGTCGCACGGTGATTCGCGAGGCGATCAAGACCCTGGTGGCCAAAGGCATGCTTGAGGTCGGACCGAAGGTGGGGACGCGGGTGTTGCCGGTACGGCGTTGGAATCTGTTCGACCCACAAGTGGTCGGCTGGCTGTCACGCAGCGGTTTGCCAGAGAACTTTGTCGATGACCTGTTGGACCTGCGTCGTACCATCGAGCCCATGGCGGTGCGCTGGGCCTGCGAGCGGGCGACGGTCGAGCAGGTACAGGCGATCCGCCTGGCCTACCATGCGCTGGAGCGGGCGGTGGACAGCGGCGCCGACTACAACCGGGCTGACCAGTTTTTCCACGAGTGCATCCTCGCCGCCAGCCACAATCAATTCATAGAACAAATGGTCCCGGCCCTGGGGGCGTTGCTGGCGGTGTCGTTCGAGGTATCGGCCGCCGATCCGGATGAGCTGCGCCGTACCTTGCCCATCCACAAGGACATCGCTGAAGCCATCGCGTCCCGTGACGCGACACGGGGCGTCTGGGCCTGCATGACCCTGATCGACAACGCTGACCTGGCCATCAAGCGCTTCTACCCTGACATGATGGCCGGTCGTACAGACACTGCCGGGCAAGCCGGAAACGGGAGGTTTCAATGATGTGGAAGGCGGTAACGGAGCACCGGGCGAAACTGGGTGAGGGGCCCTTCTGGGACGCGCCGACCCAAGCGCTGTATTGGGTCGACATCGCCGGCAAACAGGCCCTGCGGTTGATCGGTGCCAATGTGCAGATCTGGCAGATGCCCGAGCATGTGTCCGCCTTCATCCCGACGCAGAGGGGGGATGCGCTGGTGACACTGAGCAGCGGTGTCTACCGGCTGGATCTGGATTCGCCGGGCCTGGAGCCCCGTCTGACGCTGCTGTGCATGGCCGATCCCCAACCCGGCAACCGTGCCAACGAAGCCCGTTGCGATGGCCTGGGCCAGCTCTGGCTCGGGACCATGCAGAACAACATCGGTGAAAACGGTGAGGACCTGCCCCTGGAACACCGCTCGGGGGGGCTGTTTCGCGTGGGCGCCGATGGCCGGGTCATGCCGTTGCTGCGCGGGCGGGGCATTCCCAACACGTTGTTGTGGAGCCCTGACGGTACCACGGTGTATTTCGGTGAAAGCCTCGATGGCACGTTGTACCGGCATTTCATTCATCCCGACGGCAGCCTGGCGCCCGCCGAAGTCTGGTTCGGCCCTCATTCGCGTGGCGGGCCGGACGGATCGGCGATGGACGCCCGCGGCTATGTCTGGAACGCCCGTTGGGATGGCAGTTGCCTGCTGCGAATCAGTCCTGATGGCCAGGTCGACCGGGTGATCGAGTTGCCGGTCAGTCGCCCCACCAGTTGCGTGTTCGGGGGAGAGGATCTCAGGACCCTGTACATCACCAGCGCGGCCAGTCCGTTGGCGCATCCGCTGGATGGCGCGGTGCTGTCCATGCGGGTCGATGTGCCGGGTGTGAGCTGTACGCGGTTTGCGGGTTAAATCCCATAATATGGGATGTAAATATATATATTGAGATTGTTGGCGGGCCGGGTTTATAGTCGGCTCCATCAGCAACATGCATTCACACTAAAAAAACAAAACAGGTGAAGCGATGCAACGATCCATTCCCGTACGCCCCGGCGACGTACGTGACCCACTGTCCTCCCAGTGCCTTCGGCCGGTCATTCCTGGATGCCCGGTTTTTGTCGTGGCTCTGGGCAGGGGAGTCCTGAGCCATGGCTGAGGCGCTTTCCTTGCCGCCAGTGCCCGAGCCACCGAGGGGCGAGCGGCTGAAGAACAAAGTGGTGCTGCTGACTGGCGCCGCCCAAGGCATCGGCGAGGCCATCGTCGCCGCGTTCGCTGCACAACAGGCGCGACTGGTGATCAGCGACATCCAGGCCAGTAAGGTCGAACAGGTTGCCGCTTCCTGGCGTGAACGCGGGGTGGACGTGCAAGCGCTGCGAGCCGATGTGTCGAACCCGCAGGACCTGCAGGCCATGGCCCGCCGTGCGGTAGAATTGCACGGCCGCATCGATGTATTGGTGAACTGCGCCGGCGTCAATGTGTTTCGCGATCCCTTGGAAATGACCGAAGAAGACTGGCGCCGTTGCTTCGCCATTGATCTGGACGGTGCCTGGTACGGCTGCAAGGCTGTGCTGCCGCAGATGATCGAGCAGGGCGTGGGCAGCATCATCAACATTGCTTCGACCCATTCGTCCCACATCATTCCCGGCTGTTTCCCTTACCCGGTGGCCAAGCATGGCTTGCTTGGCCTGACTCGTGCCCTGGGCATCGAATACGCCCCCAAGGGCATACGCGTCAACGCCATCGCACCGGGCTATATCGAAACCCAACTGAACGTCGACTACTGGAACGGCTTCGCCGATCCTCATGCCGAACGCCAGCGTGCGCTGGATCTGCACCCGCCACGGCGCATCGGGCAACCGATCGAAGTGGCAATGACGGCCGTGTTCCTGGCCAGTGATGAAGCACCTTTCATCAACGCTTCATGCATCACCATTGATGGTGGACGTTCGGTCATGTACCACGACTGAACATTCCGGGATTGCAGTCTGAAACTTTGCCTGTAATTCAATCATCATACGATATGACTATTTGGATCTATGCTGTAGCAACTTGCTGTGACCGCCCAGCCTGCGCTTTGCCACCGATGGTGGAGCAGACCCTGGACGTTTGGCTTTCAATAAAAAAAACAAGGAGTCAACTATGAATCATCGTCGTGGGATCCGTTCCCTGTGCCGCGTTGCCCTGGCAGTTGCCGCGGTTGGTCTCAGCAGTACCTTGCTGGCGGCTGAAGAAGTGAAGATCGGTTTTCTGGTCAAGCAGGCCGAGGAGCCCTGGTTCCAGACCGAATGGGCGTTCGCTGAAAAAGCGGGCAAGGACAAGGGTTTCAAAGTCATCAAGATCGCCGTGCCCGATGGCGAGAAGACCCTCTCGGCTATCGATAGCCTCGCGGCCAACGGCGCCAAAGGCTTCGTGATCTGCCCGCCGGACGTGTCCCTGGGCCCTGCCATCATGGCCAAGGCCAAGCTCAACGACATGAAAGTCATCGCTGTCGATGACCGTTTCGTCGATGCCAGTGGCAAGTTCATGGAAGACGTGCCGTACCTCGGCATGGCCGCGTTCGAAGTGGGCCAGAAGCAGGGTGCCGCCATGGCCGCGGAAGCCAAGAAGCGTGGCTGGGACTGGAAAGACACCTACGCTGTGATCAACACCTTCAACGAGTTGGACACCGGCAAGAAACGCACCGACGGTTCGATGGACGCCCTGAAGAAAGCCGGTATGCCGGATGATCACATTCTCACCACGGCGCTCAAGACCCTCGACGTACCGGGGAGCATGGACTCCACCAACTCCGCCCTGGTGAAACTGCCCAGCGGCGCGAAGAACCTGATCATCGGCGGCATGAACGACAACACCGTGCTGGGTGGCGTGCGTGCGACTGAAAGCGCCGGCTTCAAGGCGGACAATGTGATCGGGATCGGCATCAACGGCACCGACGCCATCGGCGAGCTGAAGAAACCTCATAGTGGTTTCTTCGGTTCGATGCTGCCTAGCCCGCACATCGAAGGTTACAAGACTGCCGAGATGATGTTCGAGTGGGTCACCACCGGCAAGGAACCACCGAAGTACACCGCGATGGACGAAGTGACGCTGATCACTCGGGAGAACTTCAAGCAGGAGCTGGAAAAGATCGGCCTGTGGAATTGACGGCCGGTTGATTCAAAAGCGGCCCTGGTGTCTTGGGGCCGCTTGATCTCTGTGAGTTCGAGGTGGTTATGCAAGCGCAAACAGCGACACAACAACACAACACCGGCACCAGCTTGCGGTTCAACGGAATCGGCAAGGTCTTTCCTGGCGTACAGGCGTTGGCCAATATCAGTTTTGTTGCCCATCCAGGCCAGGTTCATGCCTTGATGGGGGAAAACGGCGCGGGCAAGTCCACGTTGCTGAAGATTCTGGGTGGGGCCTACATTCCGAGCAGCGGCGAGCTGCAGATCGGCGAGCAGGTGATGGCTTTCAAATGCACGGCCGACAGCATTGCCAGCGGCGTGGCGGTGATTCACCAGGAGCTGCACCTGGTGCCGGAAATGACGGTGGCTGAAAATCTGTTCCTGGGCCACCTGCCGGCCCGTTTCGGCCTGGTCAATCGTGGCGTGTTGCGCCAGCAGGCGCTGGCGCTGCTCAAGGGCCTGGCCGACGAAATCGATCCCCAGGAAAAAGTCGGTCGCTTGTCCCTCGGCCAGCGTCAACTGGTGGAAATCGCCAAGGCCTTGTCCCGAGGCGCCCATGTGATCGCTTTCGATGAACCCACCAGCAGCCTTTCTGCACGGGAAATCGATCGCTTGATGGCGATCATCGCCCGCCTGCGGGACGAGGGCAAAGTGGTGCTGTATGTGAGTCACCGTATGGAAGAGGTGTTCCGCATCTGCGACGCGGTGACGGTGTTCAAGGACGGCCGCTACGTGCGCACCTTCGAAAACATGAGCGAGTTGACCCACGATCAGTTGGTCACCTGCATGGTCGGTCGCGATATCCAGGACATCTACGATTACCGTGCCCGCGAGCGCGGTGAAGTGGCGCTTAAGGTCGATCGCCTGCTCGGCCCGGGGCTGCGTGAGCCGGTGAGTTTCCAGGTGCACAAAGGTGAAATCCTCGGGTTGTTCGGGCTGGTGGGGGCCGGACGTACCGAGTTGCTGCGATTGCTCAGCGGCCTGGAACGCCAGACCGAAGGCAGCATGGTCCTGCATGGTGAGGCGCTGAAACTGCGTTCGCCTCGGGATGCCATCGCCGCCGGTGTACTGCTTTGCCCGGAAGACCGCAAGAAAGAAGGCATCATCCCACTGGGCAGCGTCGGCGAGAACATCAACATCAGTGCCCGCAGTGCCCATTCCACCCTCGGCTGCCTGTTGCGCGGCGATTGGGAAAAAGGCAACGCCGACAAGCAGATCAAGGCGTTGAAAGTGAAGACGCCGACGGCTGGGCAGAAAATCATGTTTCTGTCCGGGGGCAACCAGCAGAAGGCGATCCTCGGTCGCTGGCTATCGATGCCGATGAAAGTCCTGTTGCTGGATGAGCCGACCCGCGGCATCGACATCGGTGCCAAGGCTGAGATCTACCAGATCATCCACAACCTGGCGGCCGAGGGCATCGCGGTGATTGTGGTGTCCAGCGACCTGATGGAAGTGATGGGCATTTCCGACCGGATCCTGGTGCTGTGCGAAGGGGCCATGCGCGGCGAGCTGCCGCGTGCCGAGGCCAACGAATCCAACCTGCTGCAACTGGCGCTGCCACGCCAACGCGTTGCCGACGCGGCGAACTGAGAGGTAAATCATGACCATTCAAAACAATGCACTGCCAACGGCACGCAAACCCCTGGACATGCGTCGATTCCTCGACGATTGGGTCATGCTGCTGGCGGCCATCGGCATCTTCGTGCTCTGCACGCTGCTGATCGATAACTTCCTCTCGCCATTGAACATGCGAGGCCTGGGCCTGGCGATTTCAACCACCGGCATCGCGGCTTGCACCATGTTGTATTGCCTGGCGTCCGGGCATTTCGACCTGTCGGTCGGCTCGGTGATCGCCTGCGCCGGCGTGGTCGCGGCGGTGGTGATGCGTGATACCAACAGCGTGTTCCTGGGTGTCAGCGCGGCGCTGGTGATGGGGCTGATCGTTGGTCTGATCAACGGCATCGTGATTGCCAAGCTGCGGGTCAATGCGTTGATCACCACGCTGGCGACCATGCAGATCGTTCGCGGCCTGGCCTACATCTTCGCCAACGGCAAGGCGGTGGGCGTGTCCCAGGAGTCGTTCTTCGTGTACGGCAACGGCCAGTTGTTCGGTGTGCCGGTGCCGATCCTGATCACTGTCGTCTGCTTTTTGTTTTTTGGTTGGTTGTTGAACTACACCACCTATGGGCGCAACACCATGGCCATCGGTGGTAACCAGGAAGCCGCGTTGCTGGCGGGGGTGAACGTCGATCGCACCAAGATCATCATCTTCGCCGTGCATGGCGTGATCGGTGCGTTGGCGGGGGTGATCCTGGCCTCGCGCATGACCTCCGGCCAACCGATGATCGGCCAGGGCTTCGAACTGACAGTGATCTCGGCCTGCGTGCTGGGTGGGGTCTCGTTGAGCGGTGGGATCGGCATGATCCGTCATGTGATTGCCGGGGTGCTGATTCTGGCGATCATCGAGAATGCGATGAACCTGAAGAACATCGACACCTTCTACCAATACGTCATCCGCGGTTCGATCCTGCTGCTGGCGGTGGTCATCGACCGGATGAAACAGCGCTGAGTTCTGCCGTGAATCAATGTGGGAGCGGGCTTGCCCGCGAAAGCGGCGGTACATTCGACATCTTTGTTGGCTGACCCACCGCTTTCGTCGGATCGCCGCCAATCAAGCTGCCTTGCGCAACGCCTCGATCAACTCCTGCTTGCGCATCTTCGAACGCCCGGGAATGTTTTTAGCCCGGGCTTCTTTCATCAGGCTGTCGACCGTCTGGGTTTCATGGGAAGCCTTGCTGCTGCGCGGATGACCTTGCCGGGTCTTGGCTGCACGGCGGGCCGATTCCTTGCGGTCGGTTTTCTTTTCCGCGGCCGGTTTATGTTTCCCCGAACCGCCGGAACGTTCGCCGCCGCCGGACTGTTTGTTCACCGTCGCCCAAGCCCGTGCTTCGGCCGTCTCCTCGGACAGGCCTTTCTTCTCGTAGCTTTTTTCGATGTGCTCGGCTTTGCGCTTTTGCTCGGCGGTGTATTTGTCTTTGCTTCCACGAGGCATGGGAAGTTCCTCCTGAAGTGTGTGAGCAGGGGCTACTGGCTGGCGCCACCTTCGGAGCCCGAACCACCGGTGGTGGTTTTCGAGCCCACGCCGGTACCGGCGTTATCGGGTGCTGTGGAGTCGGGTGTATTCATGCCACCCTGACGACCCATATCATTACCCTGCACGCGGGGATCGGTGCCAGTGGCGGGTGGCTGGCCATTGTTCAAGGCGCCGCCGCCGGTGCCGTCGGTGTTCAACTTGGGCATGCCCTGGGTAGCCGGCGAATTGGGTGCCTCCACCGGGTCGGTCGGCCCGGTACCCGAGGTGGACGCCGCGAAGGCCACGGAAGACAGCAGTGCAGCAAGTGTGAACGCAGTCAGCCTTGAAGTGATCATGGTGTCGCCTCCATTTTTCAGATGCTTGCCTGATCTTGGGCCGCGCTGGATCGGGGTTGGTGCCTTGTTTGCGACGAATGGTGCTTTCGCAGGAGCAGTCATCATGTGGATTGAAATGTGACGAGCGCCGCGTAGCGGCTTAGTATGGCGCTTTCAATTGGCTACAAGGCCCGTTCATGTCGATCGAGATCCGTCCTGCGCAACCCAGCGATGCGCCTCAAATCCTTGCCTTCATCACCGAGCTGGCCGACTACGAAAAGGCCCGTCACGAAGTCATCGCCAGTGTGGCCGACATCGAGCGCAGCCTGTTCAGCGAAGGCGCGACCGCCCATGGGCTGATCTGCCTTCGCGATGGCGTACCGATTGGTTTCGCCGTGTTTTTCTTCAGCTACTCCACTTGGTTGGGCAGCAACTGCCTGTACCTCGAAGACCTGTACATCACGCCCGAACAGCGTGGCGGCGGAGCGGGCAAGACGTTGTTGCGCCATCTGGCCAAGGTCGCCTGCGACAACGATTGCGGTCGTTTCGAATGGAGCGTCCTGGACTGGAACACGCCGGCGATCGAGTTCTACAAATCCCTCGGTGCGCAACCCCAGGAAGAATGGGTGCGCTACCGGATGGACGGCAAGGTGCTACGGGATTTCGCCCAAGGCAACTGATGGCTCAGACGTGTTCGGCGCAGGCCCATTCGGCAAATCCGGGCCGCTGTTCCAGGCGCTTGCAGTACGCCGCCACGGCTGGGTAGTCCGGCCGTTCCATGGGCGTCTGGCGCCAGCGGTGCACGGACAGGCCGATGAGCACGTCCGCCAGAGAGAAATCCGCACCCGCAACGTAGGCGCCGGTGCGATTCAATTGCAGCTCCAGCAACCCCATCTTTTCGTTCCAGCCTTTGATGCCGGCGGCGATGGATTGGGGGTCCTGCATATCCGGATTCTTGCGCACCAGCGCGTGAAACGCATAGCCCCATGACGGGTTGAGTTCTGTCGCCTGCCAATCCATCCATTGTTCGATCCGGGCCCGTGCGGCAGGTTCGACGGCAAGCAGGTCACTGCGTTCATGCTTGCCCACCAGGTAACGGCAGATGGTGTTCGACTCCCAGAGCACACCGTTCTCATCGATGATCACCGGTACCTGGGCATTGGGGTTAAGCGCCAGGAACGCTGGATCCCGGGTTGAATGGAAGCCGATGCCCCAGTCTTCGCGTTCGTAGGAAATGTCCAGTTCCCGGCAAGTCCACAGCACTTTTCTGACGTTGATCGAGGAAGTGCGGCCGAGGATTTTCAGCAGTTGTGCCATGTCGTTGTCCTTGAGAGTTAAGACGTCCGGACAGGAAACGTAGCAGGGTCGTGGGTGGATGGCGATGGTTTCGGAAGTCTTTGTAAATGTCCCAATATGTGGGAGTGATATTTATATATTGAGATTTAACTGCGCTCAGGTTTATAGTCCGTGCCACTCACTGCCAAAAAACAGAACAGGTGAAGCGGATGCAGGCGCAATTGATCGCGCTCGATTGGGGGACTACCTCACTACGGGCTTACAAACTCGCCGCGGGAGGCGAGGTGCTCGAACAGCGCTCGCTGTCGTCGGGGATCATGCAATTGCCCTCTGGGCCGCGGACCGTGGCTGGTCGGGAATGTACCGACGGCTTCGAGCTGGCGTTCGACGAGGCCTGCGGTGATTGGCTGGACGCGCAGCCGGGCCTGCCCGTCATTGCCTGCGGCATGGTCGGCAGCGCCCAGGGTTGGTGCGAAGCGCCTTACTGCGATACACCGGCGAACGTCGCCAATCTCGGACATTCCCTACAAACCGTTCGAAGCCTTCGCGGTGTCGATGTGCATATCGTGCCAGGGGTGATCCAGCGCTCGCGGTTACCCAATGTCATGCGCGGCGAAGAAACCCAGGTACTCGGCGCCTTGCACAGCTTGCCGAACGAAGCGGTGCTGATCGGCTTGCCCGGCAGTCACTCGAAGTGGGTGGAAGTGGCCGACGGCTGCATCGTGCATTTCGACACCTTCATGACCGGCGAAATCTTCGCCGTGCTCAGCGACCACAGCATTCTCGGCCGTACCCAACAGCGCGGTGCCGCGTTCGACGGCGTGGCCTTCGAACGGGGTGTGCAGGTGGCGCTGTCGACGGACGGACAGGTTGGCCCACTGTCCACCATGTTCAGCGCTCGCAGCCTGGGGTTGACCGGTGAGCTCGGCGCCAGCGCCCAAGCCGACTATCTCTCTGGTGTGTTGATCGGCCATGAGCTGACGGCACTGGCCGCCGCACAACGGCATCGGCGCAACAGCGTGCATTTGCCGACGGTGGTGTTGATTGGCAATTCCCAGCTCTGCGCCCGTTATCAACGGGCCCTCGACGCCTGCGGCTTTGCCCGGGTGACCCTGGCCGAACAGGCCACCGAACGAGGTTTGTGGCAACTGGCCGTGGCGGCCGGGCTGCTCGAATCCAGCGCATCGCGTTAAACCTGACTGGAGGTCTGACATGCTCACACAAGCACTGGCGCACAACGGGCTGATCGCGATCCTGCGCGGTCTGCGTCCCGAAGAGGCGGCAGCCATCGGCGAAGTCCTGTATAGCGCCGGATTTCGCGTCATCGAAGTACCGCTCAATTCCCCCGAGCCGTACGAAAGTATCCGCATCCTGCGCAATACCTTGCCCGCCGACTGCCTGATCGGTGCCGGCACCGTGCTGACGCCGGAGCAGGTGGAGCAGGTGAAAGCCGCCGGCGGCCAGGTGATCGTCATGCCCCACAGCGACCCGAAGGTGTTGCGGGCGGCAAAAGCGGCGGGGCTCTACCTCTCGCCGGGCGTCGCCACGCCGACCGAAGCATTTGCCGCGCTGGCCGAAGGCGCCCATGTGTTGAAGCTGTTTCCTGCCGAGCAAATGGGCCCGGCGGTGGTCAAGGCCTGGCTTGCGGTATTGCCGGCCGGGACCGTGCTGGTGCCGGTGGGTGGGATCACCCCGGACAATATGGCGGTGTTCCTCGAGGCGGGCGTCAAGGGATTCGGCCTGGGCTCCGGCTTGTTCAAGCCGGGCCTGACGGCTGACGAAGTCGCGGTGCGCGCCAAGGCTTACGTGGCCGCATGGAATGCCTTGAACTGAAGACTTTTCCAGCGCCCGTGCGCTGCATCTGACAAGAGAGACAACAAGATGAAAATCACCAAACTGACCACCTTTATCGTTCCACCGCGCTGGTGCTTCCTCAAGGTCGAAACCGACGAGGGCGTGACCGGCTGGGGCGAGCCGGTGGTCGAGGGCCGTGCCCATACGGTGGCGGCCGCGGTCGAAGAGTTGTCCGACTACCTGATCGGCAAAGACCCACGCAACATTGAAGACATCTGGACCGTGCTGTATCGCGGCGGCTTCTATCGCGGTGGCGCCGTGCACATGAGCGCCCTGGCCGGTATCGACCAGGCGCTGTGGGACATCAAGGGCAAGGCCTTGGGCGTGTCGGTCAGCGACCTGCTAGGCGGCCAGGTGCGCGACAAGATTCGTGTCTACTCCTGGATCGGCGGCGACCGGCCGGCGGACACCGCTCGCGCAGCGAAAGAAGCCGTAGGACGGGGCTTCACGGCAGTGAAAATGAACGGCACTGAAGAGCTGCAATTTCTCGACACCTTCGAAAAAGTCGACCTGGCCCTCGCCAATGTGGCAGCGGTGCGGGACGCGGTAGGGCCGAACGTCGGCATCGGCGTGGACTTTCATGGTCGGGTTCACAAACCGATGGCCAAGGTGCTGATGAAGGAACTCGACCCGTACAAACTGATGTTCATCGAAGAGCCGGTGCTCAGCGAAAACTACGAAGCCCTCAAGGAGTTGGCACCGCTGACCAGCACGCCGATTGCCCTGGGCGAGCGTCTGTTTTCCCGCTGGGATTTCAAGCGTGTGCTCAGCGAAGGCTATGTGGACATCATCCAGCCGGATGCGTCCCACGCCGGTGGCATCACTGAAACCCGCAAGATCGCGAACATGGCCGAGGCCTATGATGTGGCGCTGGCGCTGCACTGCCCGCTGGGCCCGATCGCCCTGGCGGCGTGCCTGCAACTGGATGCGGCTTGCTACAACGCGTTCATCCAGGAGCAGAGCCTGGGCATCCATTACAACGAGAGCAACGACCTGCTGGATTACGTCAAGGATGCGCGGGTGTTCGACTACGACCAAGGCTTCGTGAAGATCCCCAACGGCCCGGGCCTGGGCATCGAGATCAACGAGGAGTACGTCATCGAACGCGCCGCCGTCGGCCACCGCTGGCGCAATCCGATCTGGCGCCATGCCGATGGCAGTTTTGCCGAGTGGTAACTGCCTGACACTCCGCTAATCCCTGTGGGAGCGGGCTTGCTCGCGAAGAGGGAGTGTCAGCTGATGAATGTGTGGCTGACACACCGCCTTCGCGAGCAAGCCCGCTCCCACAGCTTGATCTTCGTAGGTCAGGAGATCTTGATCACGCGTCAGTTTCCTCCATAAACATAAGAAGAGGCACCGCACATGCAAGCGCACACCCTGAGCGCGCAAGCGTCGTTGGTGACGCCCAGCCGCAAGCGTTTTTTCATCATGATCCTGCTGTTCATCACCGTGGTGATCAACTACCTGGACCGTAGCAACCTGTCGATTGCCGCGCCCGCGCTGACCAGTGAATTGGGCATCGACCCCATCCATGTCGGGCTGATCTTCTCGGCGTTCGGCTGGACCTATGCGGCCATGCAGATTCCCGGCGGCTGGCTGGTGGACCGCGTGCCGCCACGGATTCTGTACAGTGTCGCGTTGCTGTTGTGGTCGGCGGCCACGGTGATGCTCGGTTTCGCCGCCAGCTTCATCGCCTTGTTCGTGCTGCGCATGGCGGTCGGGACCCTGGAAGCGCCGGCCTATCCTATCAACAGCCGCGTGGTCACTACTTGGTTCCCCGAGCGTGAGCGGGCCACGGCCATTGGTTTCTACACCTCCGGGCAGTTCGTTGGCCTGGCTTTCCTGACGCCGGTGCTGGCCTGGTTGCAGCACAGGTTCGGCTGGCACATGGTGTTCGTAGTGACGGGTGCGGTTGGCATCATTTGGGCGGGGATCTGGTACGCGGTGTATCGCGAGCCGCGGGATTTCAAAGGCGCCAACGCCGCTGAAATCGATCTGATTCGCGAGGGCGGCGGTTTGGTGGATATCCAGGCCGAGGCGGCCAAGGCCAAGGCAAAGTTCAGCTGGACCGACCTGGGGATCGTCCTGACCCGGCGCAAGCTGTGGGGCATCTACCTGGGCCAGTTCTGCCTGAACTCCACGCTGTGGTTTTTCCTGACCTGGTTCCCGACCTATCTGGTGAAATATCGCGGCATGGACTTCATCAAGTCCGGACTGCTGGCGTCGTTGCCGTTTCTCGCGGCGTTCGTCGGCGTGTTGTGTTCCGGTTTCTTTTCCGACTGGCTGATCCGTCGCGGCGCCACGGTCGGGTTCGCCCGAAAGCTGCCGATCATTGGCGGGTTGCTGATCTCGACCTCGATCATTGGCGCCAACTTCGTTGAATCGACGCCACTGGTGATCGCGTTCCTGGCGCTGGCGTTCTTCGGCAATGGCCTGGCGTCGATCACCTGGTCGCTGGTGTCGACCCTGGCGCCGGCGCGGTTGCTCGGGCTGACGGGTGGGGTGTTCAACTTCATCGGCAATCTGGCGGCCATCGCCACGCCGATTGTCATTGGTTTCCTCGCCAGCGGCGATTCGTTTGCCCCGGCCATCACCTATATCGCCGTGCTGGCACTGGTGGGCGCGCTGTCCTACATCCTGCTGGTCGGGAAGGTCGAGCGCATCGAGTTGTAGTCCGACGGGGCGGGCGACCATAATGCCGCCCGTTCTCCGCTCACTGTTAAAGGCCGGCTATGCAGCAAGACGATCCAAAAAACACCAAGGACGCAGCGCCTACAGGCACCCAGACGTTGCTGCGCGGCCTGGGTGTAGTGCAGGCGGTTGCCAGCGGCGCCCGTGACCTGAAGGAAATCGCCCGGCTGATCGGCACGACCCGTAGCACCACGCATCGCCTGGCCAGTTGCCTGGTGGACGAGCGTTATCTGCGCGTGGTGCCACAGGTGGGCTATCTGCTGGGGCCGAAGTTGATCGAACTGGGTTTCCAGGCCCGGGAAGAACTGCCACTGGTGAGCCTGGCGGGGCCCTATCTGGATGAGCTGTCGGCACTGACCGGCGACACGGTGCACCTGGCGATTCGTGAGGGCGACGAGGTTCTGTACCTGCTGAAGAATCCGGGGCGCAATGGCCCGGAAATGCGCTCGCGGGTGGGCCATCGCATGCCATTGGCGCGTACCGGTATCGGCAAGGCGCTGATGCTCGATGATCCCGAGGAAAATTGGCGGCGGTTGTACGAAATCAGTCTGCCGGCCGCTGGGAAGAATCAATTCTGGCCCCAGCACCAGGAGCAATCCTGGGAACAGTTCCAGCAGCGGATGGTGGAGTATGTGGCGGGAGGCTATGCCTTCGACCTGGAGGACAACGAACCGTCGATCCGTTGCGTGGCGGCGCCGATCCGCGATGCGGGCAAACGCATCGTTGCCGGCATCAGCATCGCCAGCACCGTGCCGTACATGCCGCTGGAAAAAATGGCCGAGCTGATTCCCCTGGTTAAAGGGGTCACAGCCCGGCTGTCGGCGGAGTTGGGCGCCAAGGTCTGATTAGTGGCCTGTGTGGCTGGCGTCAGGCCTTGAGGGTCGCCATGTCGATGACGAAGCGGTACTTGACGTCGCCGGCGATCATGCGGCTGTAGGCCTCGTTGATCTGGCGGATGTCGAGCATTTCAATGTCGCAGTTGATGTTGTGCTCGGCGCAGAAATCCAGCACCTCCTGGGTTTCGGCGATCCCGCCAATCAACGAGCCAGCCAGGACCCGACGGCCCATGATCAAATTGGCCGCGTGGACCGGTGGATCGATCGGCTCGACCAGGCCCACCAGAATGTGCACACCGTCGAACCGCAGGGTGCTGAGGTATGGGTTCAGGTCGTGCTGCACTGGAATGGTGTCCAGCAGGAAGTGGAAGCGTCCGGCCGCGGCGGCCATCTGCTCGGGGTCGGTGGACACGATCACGTGGTCGGCGCCCTGGCGACGGGCCTCTTCAGCCTTGCTGGCCGAACGGGTGAACAGCGTGACTTCCGCGCCCATGGCCTTGGCGAACTTGATGCCCATGTGGCCGAGGCCGCCCATGCCGAGCACGCCGACCTTGTCACCGGCCTTCACGCCATAATGCTTGAGGGGCGAGTAGGTGGTGATGCCGGCGCAGAGAATCGGTGCGGCGCTGGCCGGGTCGAGTGCGGCGGGGATGCGCAGCACGAAATGTTCGTTGACCACGATGCTGTCGGAGTAGCCACCCATGGTATGGCCGCCGCTGATACGATCGGGGCTGGCATAGGTCTGGGTCATGCCCTGGTAGCAGTATTGCTCCAGGTCGGCATGGCAGGCTTCGCACTCACGGCAGGAGTCGACCATGCAGCCAACGCCTACCAGGTCACCGATCTTATAGCGGGTGACATTTGCACCGACGGCGGTAACCTTGCCTACGATCTCGTGGCCGGGCATCAGCGGGTAGACGGCGATGCCCCATTCGTTGCGAGCCTGGTGGATATCGGAGTGGCAGACGCCACAGTAAAGAATGTCGATTGCCACGTCGTCGGCCTGTGGGCTGCGCCGCTCGAACTTCACGGGGGCGAGGGGCGCGGTGGGCGATTGAGCAGCGTATCCGATGGCAGTGTACATAGAGAACCTCGCTAAGCAATGAACAGTCAGGCGATCTATTCTGGGAGCCATGGCCGCATCCCGCGATGGCGATTCCTACGGGTGTCATGCCTAATCCTCCGACCTTGGCCGTAGATTGATCCTATGGAACGCCAGACCTGCGATGATGTTTCCATCCCTTTTTCCGTGAAGTTTTCCCCATGTTGCTGACCCGCTATCTCGATGCCAACGCGGCGCTGGTTTCGCTGATTGAACCCCTGGCGACCCGTGACGGCTTTATTCCTACACAGCTGCCTGGCGTGCAAGTGCTGCGATGCAGCCAGGACATCGCCCGTGGCCCGCAGCTCTACGAGCCAAGCCTGGTGATCATTGCCCAGGGCAGCAAACTGGCTTACCTGGGACCGCGCACGCTGGAGTACGGCGCCGGGCATTACCTGATCCAGGCGCTGCCGGTGCCGTTCGAATGCGAAACCTACGCCATGCCCGATGCTCCGCTGCTCGGGATTTCCGTGGCGATCGATCGGGCGCTGCTGGGTGAGTTGGTGCTGGCCATGGGATTGACGCCGGGACGGAACCTGCCGCCGCAGACACCGGAATCCATGACCAGCGCGGTGCTCGATGACGCCATGCGAGGGTGTGTCGAACGGTTACTGCACTGCCTGCACGATCCACTGGAATGCCAGGTGATGGGCCAGGCGCGGTTGCGGGAATTGCTCTTCGCGGCGTTGCGCGGGCCCCAGGCCGATGTGTTGCGGGCGTTGGTGGAGCAGCATGGGCAGTTCGCCCGGATCGCTGCCGCGTTGTGTCATTTGCACGCGCACTTCACCGAACCGCTGAACGTCGAGACGCTGGCCAACTGCGCGAACATGAGTGCCTCGACCTTTCATGAACATTTCAAGCGCAGCACCTTGCTATCGCCGGTTCAATATCTCAAGCGATTGCGCCTGCTCAAGGCGCAGCGGCTGTTGCTCAGCGAGGGCATGGGTGTGGCCCAGGTCGCACATCAGGTGGGTTACCAGAGCTCGTCGCAGTTCAGCCGGGAGTACAAGCGCTACTTCGAGCGCAACCCAGGGGAGGAGCGCGCTGCCTGATCCAGCGCCAATCCCTGTGGGAGCGAGCCTGCTCGCGATAGCGGTATGTCAGCCGACGTAGATGTTGAATGATCAAACGCTATCGCGAGCAGGCTCCCACATCGGTTTTAGGTGGTTGTTAGAACCGCACGCAACAAAAAGGCCCCCATTGCGGGAGCCTTGATGTTCAGCGAATCGGCTTACATGTTCGGGTAAGTCGGCCCACCGGCGCCCTCCGGCGAGACCCAGGTGATGTTCTGGGCCGGGTCCTTGATATCGCAGGTCTTGCAGTGGACGCAGTTCTGGGCGTTGATCTGAAAGCGCTTCTCGCCGTCTTCCTTGGTCACCACCTCATACACGCCGGCCGGGCAGTAGCGCTGGGCCGGTTCGTCGTACAAGGGCAGGTTCTTGCCGAGGGGGATGCTCGGGTCGGTCAGCTTCAGGTGGCAGGGTTGTTCTTCTTCATGGTTGGTACCGGAGATGAACACCGAGCTGAGTTTGTCGAAGCTGATCTTGCCGTCCGGTTTCGGGTAGTCGATCTTCTTGCAATCGGCCGCCAGCTTCAGGCAAGCGTAGTCGGGCTTGTTGTCATGCAGGGTGAACGGCAGCTTGCCGCCGAAGATGTTCTGGTCGAGCCAGTTGAAACCGCCACCGACGATAGCGCCGTACTTGTGGATCGCTGCGCCGAAGTTGCGGCTGGCGAACAGCTCTTCGTACAGCCAGCTGTTCTTGAAGCTGTCGACATAAGCGGTCAGTTCATCACCGCCTTCGGACTCGGCGAACAGGCGATCAGCCACGGCATCGGCGGCGAGCATGCCGGATTTCATGGCGGTGTGACTGCCTTTGATCTTGGCGAAGTTCAGCGTGCCGAGGTCGCAACCGATCAGCGCACCGCCCTTGAAAACCATTTTCGGCAGGGAGTTCAGGCCGCCCTTGCAGATGGCGCGGGCGCCGTAGCTGACGCGCTTGCCACCTTCCAGGTACTGCTTGAGCACCGGGTGATGCTTGAGGCGCTGGAATTCGTCGAATGGCGACAGGTAGGTGTTGCTGTAGGACAGGTCGACGATCAGACCTACGACCACTTGGTTGTTTTCCAGGTGATAGAGGAAGGAACCGCCGGTGTTCTCGGTACCCATGATGTCCAGCGGCCAACCGGCGGTGTGCACCACCAGGCCAGGTTGATGCTTGGCCGGGTCGATTTCCCAGATTTCCTTCAGGCCGATGCCGTAGTGCTGGGCGTCGGCATCGCTGTCCAGGTTGAAACGCTTGATCAACTGCTTGCCGATGTGACCACGGCAGCCTTCGGCGAACAGCGTGTACTTGCCGCGCAGTTCCATGCCAGGCGTGTAGAGGCCTTCCTTCGGGTGGCCTTCACGGTCGACACCCAGGTCGCCGGTGATGATCCCGCGAACCACGCCGTTTTCGTCGAACAGCGCTTCCTGGGCGGCGAAACCCGGGTAGATTTCCACGCCCAGGTTCTCGGCCTGCTGGGCCAGCCAACGGCAAAGATTGCCGAGGGAAATAATATAGTTGCCTTCGTTGTGCATGGTCTTGGGCACGAAGAAGTCAGGGATTTTGTTCGCAGTGTCGGCATTCCTCAGGACATAAATGTCATCGCGCTTGACTGGCGTGTTCAACGGTGCGCCGAGTTCTTTCCAGTCCGGGAACAGTTCATTCAGGGCGCGGGGTTCGAACACCGCGCCGGAAAGGATGTGTGCACCGACTTCGGAGCCTTTTTCCACCACGCAGACGCTGATTTCCTTACCGGCTTCGGCGGCCTTCTGCTTCAGGCGGCAGGCGGCAGACAGGCCAGCGGGGCCGGCACCGACGATGACCACGTCGAATTCCATGTATTCGCGTTCCACAGGCTATCTCCTACTCTCAAGGCTCACGGTTTTTCTAATTGGAGGTTGGGCGTTGCATCCATTGTTTCCTTCGGGAAAACGACGAAAGCGACAATGGATGACCCACGCTTCTCTCTTGGGGGCGCATTATATCTACACCACTCTCAGGGTCCAATACAAACGTTTGTTTGAAATAGCCGCAGCCCAGATAAATCACCGACGTGCGGCTTATGACTGGCCATTTTGCCGTATTGACCGGAATAGGCGTTCCGGTCAAGATACGGGCGGTTTTGCGCTCGCCGTAGGCTGACTGTTGGTTTCAAGAGCACCTCTAAAGACAGGGCGAAGGCAGCACAAAGTGACGTACTGCGTGTTAGGACGCGCAGTTTACACGCCGCGATAATGAATGACTCATCGGTCCCCATCGACGAAAGGTCTTCACTCCGTGAGCAAGAGTCATGTGTGGTTCATGCCGGCGTTTTTAGAGGTGCCCTTGCGCCCATGAGCATCAACCGCCAGGTTCGCCTAGGCGACTTTCTTTTCACCGGAGAGTAACGAGGAATCCATGAAGGTTCTTGTAGCTGTCAAACGAGTGGTCGACTATAACGTCAAGGTTCGCGTCAAGGCGGACAACTCCGGCGTCGACCTCGCCAACGTCAAGATGTCGATGAACCCTTTCTGCGAAATCGCCGTGGAAGAAGCCGTACGCCTGAAAGAAAAAGGCGTGGCGACTGAAATCGTCGTCGTCTCCATCGGCCCGACCACCGCCCAGGAGCAACTGCGCACGGCGCTGGCGCTGGGTGCCGATCGCGCCATCCTCGTCGAATCCGCCGAAGAGCTGACTTCCCTGGCCGTGGCCAAGCTGCTCAAGGCCGTTGTCGACAAGGAACAGCCACAGCTGGTGATCCTCGGCAAACAAGCCATCGACAGCGATAACAACCAGACCGGCCAGATGCTCGCAGCATTGAGCGGCTACGGTCAGGGCACCTTTGCGTCGAAAGTCGAAGTGTCCGGCGACAGCGTTGCCGTGACCCGCGAAATCGACGGCGGCGCGCAGACCGTTTCCCTGAAACTGCCGGCCATCGTCACCACCGACCTGCGTTTGAACGAGCCGCGCTACGCGTCCCTGCCAAACATCATGAAAGCCAAGAAGAAGCCGCTTGAAGTGCTGACTCCTGACGCTTTGGGCGTTTCCACCGCCTCCACCAACAAGACCCTGAAAGTCGAAGCGCCGGCTGCACGCAGCGCGGGCATCAAGGTCAAGTCGGTGGCTGAACTGGTCGAGAAACTGAAAAACGAAGCGAAGGTAATCTAACTATGACTATCTTGGTAATCGCTGAACACGACAACAATGCGCTGGCCCCGGCCACGCTGAACACCGTTGCTGCTGCTGCCAAAATCGGCGGCGATATCCACGTTCTGGTAGCCGGGCAGGGCGCTGGCGCCGTTGCCGAAGCCGCCGCGAAAATCGCCGGCGTGGCAAAAGTGCTGTCGGCCGATAACGCCGCCTATGCGCACCAGTTGCCGGAAAACGTTGCGCCATTGGTAGCCGAGCTGGGCAAGGGCTACAGCCACATCCTGGCTGCCGCTACTTCCAACGGCAAGAACATCCTGCCGCGCGTTGCCGCGGCCCTGGACGTCGATCAAATCTCCGAGATCATCTCGGTGGAAAGCGCCGACACCTTCCAGCGTCCGATCTATGCCGGTAACGCCATTGCCACCGTGCAGTCGACCGCTGCGATCAAGGTCATCACCGTCCGCGCCACCGGTTTCGACCCGGTTGCTGCCGAAGGTGGTTCCGCCGCTGTCGAAGCCGTCAGCGCGGCCCACGACGCCGGCATTTCCAGCTTCGTCAACGAAGAACTGGCCAAGTCCGATCGTCCTGAGCTGACCGCTGCCAAGATCGTCGTTTCCGGTGGCCGCGGCATGCAGAACGGCGACAACTTCAAGCACCTGTACGCCCTGGCCGACAAGCTGGGCGCTGCCGTCGGCGCTTCTCGCGCTGCGGTCGACGCAGGTTTCGTACCCAACGACATGCAGGTCGGCCAGACCGGCAAGATCGTTGCGCCGCAGCTGTACATCGCCGTCGGTATCTCCGGGGCGATCCAGCACCTGGCCGGTATGAAGGACTCCAAGGTGATCGTCGCGATCAACAAGGACGAAGAAGCACCGATCTTCCAGGTGGCCGATTACGGCCTGGTAGCGGACCTGTTCGAAGCAGTCCCTGAGTTGGAGAAGCTGGTCTAATCCGGCCTCTTCACTTATAAAGAGCCCGGCTTTGACCGTAGTGCCGTTCATTCAAGGTGCCCCTGAATCCTTGAATGACCGCAATACGGTTCAGGCCGGGCTTTTTATTGTCTGCATTTTCAAGGGGAGCGTAACGCCATGGATCTTCGCCGTTTGGCTGGCTGGTCATTGCTGTGGGCGTTGGCGGGTGTCCCGGGCCTGTCTGTCGCCGCCGGCAAGTGTGAACGGCTGATTGCCACCGGCAGCCCTGATGCGCCGCCTTACCTCTGGCAAGACCCCCAGGATCCCAAGCACTTGATCGGTGCCAGTGCCGACCTGCTGGTCCAAGTGGCGGGAGAGTTGGGCATCAAGGTCGACGTGCTCTATGCCGGCAAGCGCGCCCAGGCGCTGGAGGAAGTGCGCAGCGGGCGCATTGACCTGCTCGCCGATGCTTCGCTGACGCCCACCTGGCTCGATTTCCTGGATTATGTTCATCCTCCGGTGCTGGAGAACGATTACCTGGTCTGGACCCGCAAGGATTCTCCACTGGTCATCAATCGGCCCGAGGACCTGCACGATCATCCCGGTGCCTTGTCGGAAAAGGCTCGTATGACCCAGGAATTCGGTCTTTTTGCCGAGCAGAAATTGACCCTGGTCCGCACCTCCAACCTGACCCAGGCCTTTCAGAAATTGCTGCTGGGGGACGTGGAATATGTTCTCGCCGGGCGCTACTCGGGCTTGGCAATGGCGCAGACGCTGGGCATGGCGAACGACCTGCAAGCGGCTCCGCAACCGGTGGATAAACCGGGGCTGTACGTCGCGGTTTCCCATGACTCCGCCTGCAACGACCCATGGTTGCGCGGACAGCTGGCGCAAAAGATGACAGAATTGGCCGCGTCCGGCCTGACGGAGGCTGTGTTGCAGCGCAATCTCGAGCGTTGGAACACACAGTTGCAGCCACCTGTCGGCGCCCCAAAACAGTAGGGAATATTAGTGACTATTCGACCTCTTTTCGCTGCCCTGGCCGTTCTGGCTCTGGCGGGCTGCGCAGCCGATCCGGCGCCGAATGAACAGATCCGCCTGACTGAACAGGCCTTGGAACAAGCCCGGGCCGTGGGCGCCAACGCCGACGAAGTACCTGAATTGAAGCTGGCGGAAGAAAAGTTCGCCCGCGCAAAATCCAATCTGATCGATGAGTCGTACAAAAAGGCACGCATGCGTGCCGAGCAGGCCGAGCTGGACGCACGTCTGGCCGAGGCGAAGGTGCTGACCCTCAAGAGCCAGGAGCAACTGAACGTGCTCGACACCCGCATCAAGCGCTTGCGTAAACAACTGAGGGAGGATGCCCAATGAAGCCCTCCCATGTGTTTGGCGGTTTGATCCTGGCGGGCCTGGCCAGCTTGTACGGCTGCGCGGGTCAGCGCAGTGAAGCGGCACTGGAAAAAGCCAGTACCGATTTCCAGAAAGTGAAGGAAGACGCCAACGTCCTGCGCGCAGCGCCCAGGGATGTGATTCGCGCTGGCGAGTCGCTGGCCCGGGCCGATCGCCTGTCCAGCTACTGGGGCAGCGGCGAGGATGTATTGCATTACGCCTACCTCAGCCAGCGCTACAGTGAAATCGCCCGGGAGCACAGTAACCAGGTGC
This sequence comes from Pseudomonas sp. SJZ074, assembly GCF_007828215.1. Lineage (GTDB taxonomy): Bacteria > Pseudomonadota > Gammaproteobacteria > Pseudomonadales > Pseudomonadaceae > Aquipseudomonas. The sequence continues at coordinate 87,750 of NZ_VIUE01000010.1, forward strand.
TTAACGAAGAGCGTGCGGCGAAGCTCGAACTGGAGCGCCAGCGCCTGCAACTGGCGTTGCGCGAATCCAAGTTGCTCAGTGTTCAGCAACAGGGCAAATGGCTGGAAGAGCAGATCATGGAGATGACCACCACCCAGACCGATCGCGGCCTGGTAATGACCCTCGGTGATGTGCTGTTCGACACCGGCGAGGCTGAATTGAAGAACTCGGCCAACCGGGTCGTGCTCAAGATCGTGCAGTTCCTGCAACTCAACCCCAAGCGGGTGGTGCGCATCGAAGGCTATACCGATAGCACTGGCGGCAAGCAGGAGAACCTCAAGCTGTCCCGGGACCGCGCGCAGGCGGTGGCGGATGTGCTGATAGATCTGGGGATCGATGACAAGCGCATCCAGGTCGAAGGCTACGGCGACGAGTTCCCGGTGGACGTCAACGCCACCGAGCGTGGCAGGGCGCAGAACCGTCGGGTTGAAATTGTGTTCTCCGATGAGAAGGGCCAGCTCGGCGCTGCTCGCTAAGGGCTGCGTCACTGGAAAACCCGGCCTCTGAGGAGCGCCGGGTTTTTTTGTGCTCGTGGCTCATACACTCGCGCACAGTTGGGGCTGTCACCGCACTGTACGGTCGAGTAATCTGGCAACTGTCCCCGTACACTTCTAAACTGTTCCGGTATCGTTTCCTACAAGAACAACATGCCCGCGAAATCGAGTGCTGCGTCATGACCAACCTCTTGCTCTACCAACGTATTGCTCAGCAACTGGCCGAAGACATCCGTCGGGGTGTGTATCAGCCCGGCGAACGTGTGCCGTCGGTGCGCAAGATGAGTTCGCAGCTCAACGTCAGCCATGCGACGGTGCTACAGGCCTACGCCAACCTTGAGGATCAGGGGCTGATTCGTGCCCGGCCGCAATCGGGGTATTACGTGCACCAGACGCCGGCGCTGACGGCGCCGACACCGGATATCGCCCGGGTAGAGCGTCCGGGGTTGGTCACGCGCAGCAGTATCATCCAGCAGGTACTGGTCGAGTCCCGTCGCGAAGGGGTATTTCCATTGGGCGCGGCGGTGCCGAGTGTGGATTACCTGCCTGTACGGGCACTGCATCAGCAATTGGCCAAGGTCACGCGCTTCCACAGTCCGCGGGCGTTCAGCTATATGTTCAGCCCGGGTTTCGAACCGTTGCGTCGCCAGGTGGCGATTCGCATGCGTGATGCCGGTGTCGTGGTGGACCCTTCCGAGGTGGTGATTACCCACGGTTGCGTGGATGCGCTGCAAATGTCCCTGCGGGTACTGACCCGGCCTGGGGATCTGATCGCCGCCGAATCGCCGACTTACTACGGTTTGCTGCAACTGGCGGATCTGTTGGGTCTCAAAGTCATCGAGATCCCCAGCGACCCGGTGACCGGCATGAGCCTGGAGGCCCTGCAACTGGCGGCCAACCAATGGTCGATCAAGGCGCTGGTGCTGACTACGCGGCTGAGCAACCCCCTGGGCGGCACCATGCCCGAGGAGCGGCAGAAGCAACTGTTGCGCCTGGCTTCGGATTTCGACATTCAGATTGTCGAGGATGACATCTACGGCGAGCTGATGTTCGAGCAGGGCCGCACCAAAGCACTCAAGGCTTATGATCGGCTGGACCGGGTCATTTATTGTTCGAGTTTTTCCAAGACATTGTCGCCAGGTGTACGCATCGGCTGGATGATCGCCGGCAAGTTTCAGCAGGAGATCCAGCGGCTGCAGACGTTCAGTACCCATTCAGCGTGCAGCGTCACGCAGATGGGCATTGCGGCCTATCTGGAAAATGGCGGCTACGACCGCCATCTGCGCTATATCCGTCAGGAATACCGCAAGAATCTCAGTGCTTTCCAGTTGGCGGTGCAGCAGTACTTTCCCGAAGGCACGCAGATGAGTCGCCCCACCGGCGGCTTCATCCTGTGGGTCAGCCTGCCGGGGCGGGTCAATACCCAGGAGTTGCACGTGCGGGCGTTGCAACAGGGAATCAGTATCGCGCCAGGGTTGATCTTCAGTAACACCGAGCAGTTCAACCACTGCATTCGCCTGAACTGCGGAATCCCTTGGAACCGCGAGGCGGAACGGGCCTTGATGACGTTGGGGCTGTTGGCCACGCAATTGTGCCAAGAGACCGCCAGCGGTTTTCTGTAGGAATCGACGGGCTTGTCAGCATCGGATTATCAGGCCAGCATGTACTTCTCTGCCGTAAGTGCTGTCGTATCTATGAAAGCCATTGCTCCTGCCACCTGGGTTTTGATCGGCCTGCTGACTGCCTTCCATGCCGCAGGTGTTGTAGCGGCTTCGGTGCAAGAAAAACCGGCCGCCAGCGCCACGAAAAAACCATCGAATAGCGTGTCCCAGAAGCCACCTGCAGCGAAGAAGGCGCCAGCCGGGAAAATGGCTTCCTCGCAGAAGAAACGCGCGCCCATTGCTTCCAAGAGCAAATCTGCCCATGAAGTTGCCAAGACTCCACTCCCGCCAGCCAACCTGGATCTGAGTCTGCCCCATGACATGGTTCAGAAACTGCAACCACCCGGAACGGTACCGCTACCCAAGCGTGAGCCGTTGTTACCGTCCATGTTCGGGCAGAAGCCGGACCCGTTCCAGCTCAATGGCCGTTTGCTGAATAACGAAATGCAGCTGCCGCTGCGTAATTCGGAGCGCCGGGAAGTGGAGGGGGCGGCCCTGGATTTTGAATTCAAGCGATAAGTCTTCGAGCGTGAAGGCAATTCGTCGCTGACTGTTCGGTCATCTCCCATTGGGCGAAAAAACACGCAGACGGTAATTTCAAACGAGTGTTTAAGCCGTTACTCTGTGTTCCGTTATTGGGCCGTTACCCATGAGGATGTTGTCGTCATGAAATGCCGTGAAGGCTGTGGTGCCTGCTGCATTGCTCCCTCCATCAGCTCGTCGATCCCGGGTATGCCCCATGGCAAGCCGGCGGGAGAACGTTGTGTGCAATTGTCGGTCGATAACTTGTGCCGGATCTTCGGCCTGCCGGAACGTCCGGCGGTGTGCTCGGGGTTCGCCGCCGACATCGAGGTCTGCGGCAACAGCAGCGAGGAAGCCATCCGGTTGATCGGGTGGTGGGAGCAGGCCACGGCGGTGTAATGGGTCAATGGACAGGGCTGAATGCGAAGCCCAATGACGAAATTCAAATGACCGGACTTCGACAATAAGGAAAAAAACTATGGGTTCGCTGCATCGTATGGCTGTGTTGTGTGGCTTGACCGCTTTTCTGGCAACCGCAACTGCTCAGGCGCAAGACTGGCAGGTCGCCAAGGAGCAGGACGGTATCAAGGTTTCCCTCAGTGAAGTGGCCGGCTCCAAGTACAAGGCCTATCGCGGCGTGACCGTCATGAAGACCACCATGACGAAGTTGCGGGCCTTGCAGGAAGATGTCTCGGGTGCCTGCGCCTGGATCCATGAGTGCAAGACCCAGAAGCTGCTCAAGCACGAAGGCAACCAGAGCTGGACCTACACCCAGTTCAATACACCGTGGCCGGTCACGTCCCGGGATTCGGTGCTGAAAGTCACCACCGTCGAAGGCGCCGATGGCAGCCTGACCCGCAACCTCAAGGGCGTGCCGACCTACCTCCCGCAAGAGCAGGGGTTTGTGCGAGTAATCCAGGTCGACGGTTTCTGGAAATTCACACCGAAGGGCGCGGACCAGATCGAAGTGACCTATCAGGTCCACACTGAGCCCGGTGGTGATGTACCGTCCTGGCTGGCCAACAAATTCGTGGTGGATGCGCCGTTCAACACCTTGAAAGCCTTGAGGGAGCGTGCCGAGAAGTAATCGGCAGGCCTGATGGATGTCTATCCCGGGACCGCCCTTGAGGCGGTCTTTTCACGGGTGCCATTCAGGTATTCGGTGGAACGATTATTCCCCCCGAAATGTCGAGATAGAGGTAAGCCCGGCCATGATTTGATCGAGGAGACAGCAATGCAAAAGTGGGAAATCACGTTCGTTGATGACCACGGCGAAGCGATCGCCGAGCAGTTCGACTATGACCAGGAGCCCACTATGGAACAGGCCGCACAGTTGATTCGCGAAAGGTTGCTTCCGGTGCCCGCCCAGTTGGACCTCAACGACCTGGAAGGGCGGACGGCCGAGCCGACGGTCAAGAATCTCAAATCCCAGCACAGCATCGAAATCATCAACATTAAGCCGATTTCATGAAGTTCATGGCCTGGTCCCGCTTGGCAGTGGCCATCACTTGCAGCTACTCTGCAATTGAGATCAGCGAAAGGATCGCCAAGGTCCGGTCTTGTCAGCTACATGCTTGTGTCCCGACGGTCATTTGATGCCGTATCGCTTGCAATCCACGGGTTGCCGCACGGGAAGACGGAAAGTCTATCCATCGATCTGAGGAGGACGTTTCATGAGCACAGCCTATCAAGAAGACATCAGCACCCGTGTGCTGCGCCGCATGAAAGAAGGCGGGTTCGACTTCTCACAATTCCATCCAATCGAGTTCTATGCCATTTTCCCGGACGAGGAGCGGGCGCGCAGGGCAGCGGGTCATTTTCGGGGTGAGTCGTTGAATGCACAGATCAGCGCACGGGACGACGGTGCCTGGTCATTGGAACTGAGCCGGGTGATGTATGCCACTTACGATGACATTGGAGATTTCGAGCAAGACTTCGAAGCGGTGGTGGAGCCTTTGGGCGGCGTCATCGAAGGTTGGGGGGTGAAGCAGGAAATCCGGCGTCTCCAGGCCTGATGTCCATACCCTGCCACAACACAACGGCTGACCTTAGGGTTGGCCGTTTTCATGTATGTAGCCTGTAGCCGAGCACAGGCAGGTAATACCCATGTATTCCTGGCCTGCGCCCGCAGCCTGGGCGTGCCGGCACGCTATGTATCGGGCAACGTGTACAGCGGGAGCAAGCTCCCTCGCCACACATGGATGGTCTTATTGGCTCAACGGCTGTTTACGCCCAGCCATATGCTTCAGATACCCCACCAACAGATCCAGCTCTGAGTCCGGCAGCACGGCCGCTGAAAATGCCGGCATCTTGCCTTGGGGCCAGTGACGCAGCCCCTGGGGATCACGGATATAGCGCTTGAGGAAATCCCCCGAGAAATATTCGGTGGGGTTGAAGGGAATATTCAGGTCCGGGCCAAACTGTGCATCGCCTGCGCCATTGAGCCGATGGCATGCCAGGCAATTCTTCTGGAACACCGCGAAGCCCTTGTTGATCGGATCATCCTTGGCCAGGCTGGGCGCCGGCAGCAGGGCGGGGAAGCGCTCGGCCACGGCTGACATGCGCTTGATGCTCGCTACCGCATATGGCCATTGTTCCGGGCTGATATGACCCGCTTGAGGATCGGTCCAGACTAGGTAGAACGGTCCTGCACTGGGCTTGCCCTCTCCCAGGGATGGCCAAGGGGCGGCTGGATTTTCGATGGCCAGCCAGGCGCGTGCGCCATTCTTGTTGAGTAATGGCGCCGCGGACATCTCGGCGGCGAAACCGTCCAGGGCCACGGCTTGCAGGTGATCATCCGGCTGGACACCGGTCAGCAGCGCCGTCAGTGGCACGGCGCGATAGCTCATCGGTTTCTTGTAGGAAACGTCGTCGGGTATCTGGATCGTTTGCGCTTCAGGATGCTTGAGCAGTTCTTCGGTTTGCCAGGTACGCGCAGTCGCGCCCAGCTCCAGTACCAGTTGGGCGGCATACAGGGGCGTGCTGAGCAACAACGCCCCGAGCAGGATGAGAGCTTTCAATGGATCGCTTTCCATGTCGAGAGAGTGGCGCCAAGGTTGGCACAGCCAACGCCGCTCGAACAACGAGCCCGTCACATTTTTTAGTGACACGATCGATAGCGATACCGCTCACGGTTGATGCAGGCACCCGCACGCAATACTCAGCCGATCACCTTGGGAATATTCGGCAGAATCAATAGCAGCGTGGTGGCGAAGAGAATGAGTCCGGCTTGACGAACTTTCGAGTGTTTGAACATGGCTGACCCGCCTTTTTTGTTATTTCCTGAGGCCAGCCTTCATAACTCCGTGGCGGCTGGCAGTGCACTTCCTGTCTGACAAGCGCCTCGGCAAAACCCGACGACTCTCTTGTACAAGGATTACATTAGGGGCCGCAGCCGCGTTGGCTTAGATCCAATTCGTATCAGTTTCGAAGAAGTCGTTATAAAAAAGCTATGAGGCCTATTGCCACCTTCTTGCCGGTCCTTTAGCTAGACAGCTTGCGTTCCTGAATCGGTTAACCCGATAGCAGGCTACCGTTCGTCTGACTGTGGTCGTCAATGCCCTTGAGCGCTCGGGTCATTGAATCCGGGGCCGCTGGGCTTATGGTAGGAGCATCGCGTTATCTGTCGTGGTTTCGAGGATGTCATGACCCAAGCTTTGATTTTCGATGCCTTGCGCACCCCCCGTGGCAAGGGCAAGGCCGATGGCGCCCTGCACAGTGTCAAGCCGGTGAACCTGGTGGGAGGGTTGCTTCAAGCCTTGCAGCAGCGCATGGACCTGGACACCAGTCAGGTCGATGACGTCGTGCTCGGTTGTGTGACGCCGGTAGGCGAACAGGGGGCCGACATCGCCAAGACCGCCGCCCTGATAGCCGGCTGGGATGTCAGCGTTCCAGGTGTCCAGCTCAATCGGTTCTGTGCTTCGGGCCTCGAAGCGGTGAACCTGGCCGCCATGAAAGTGCGCTCCGGGTTCGAGGACCTGGTGGTGGCCGGTGGTGTCGAGTCGATGTCTCGGGTGCCGATGGGCAGCGACGGCGGCGCCTGGGCGCTGGATCCGCAATCCAACCTGCAAGGGCACTTCGTTCCCCAAGGCATCGGTGCCGACCTGATCGCCACACTGGAAGGCTTCAGTCGCGAAGATGTTGATACTTACGCACTGAACTCCCAGAAAAAAGCCGGGCGGGCTCGGGCCGACGGCTCTTTCAACAGGTCTCTGGTAGCGGTTCGAGATCAGAACGGCATCGTGCTGCTGGACCACGACGAGTTCATCCGTGTCGACACCACTCTCGAAGGCCTGGGCAGGCTCAAGCCGAGTTTCGAAACCATGGGCCAGATGGGCTTCGATGCCACGGCGCTGCGGGTCTATAGCCATGTCGAGCGGATCTACCATGTGCATACGCCCGGCAACAGTTCCGGGATCGTCGATGGCGCGGCGCTGATGCTGATCGGCTCTGAAGCCAAGGGACGCGCCTTGGGCCTGCAGCCTCGGGCGCGGATCATCGCCACGGCCGTCACCAGCACCGATCCGACCATCATGCTCACCGGTCCGGCGCCGGCCACCCGCAAAGTCTTGGCCAAGGCCGGGTTGCGGGTGGAGGACATCGACCTGTTCGAGGTCAACGAAGCCTTCGCCTCGGTGGTGCTCAAGTTCATCAGGGACATGGCCATCGACCCTGCCAGGGTCAACGTCAACGGTGGCTCCATCGCCATGGGGCACCCCTTGGGGGCAACGGGGTGCGCCATTCTCGGTACCCTGCTCGATGAGCTGGAGGTGCGTCGCCTGCGCTACGGCCTGGCGACGTTGTGTGTGGGTGGCGGGATGGGCATTGCCACTGTGATCGAACGCCTCTGAAGGACTTGCTCAATGACCGCTGCCATTCGTTACGAAACCGGCCAGGACCGAATCGTCGTCCTGACAATGGACCTGCCTGGCCAGAGCGCCAATACCATGAATGCTGTGTACCGTGAGGCCATGGCCGCCTGTGTTGCCCGTCTGGTTGCCGAAAGAGACTCGATCGCTGGCGTGATCATCACCTCGGCCAAAAAGACGTTCTTCGCCGGCGGCGATCTCAATGAGCTGGTCGCGGTCGGCAAGTCCGAGGCCAAGGCTTTCTACGCGATGATCCTGGGGCTCAAGGCGCAGTTGCGCGTCCTTGAGACACTGGGCAAGCCAGTGGTCGCCGCCATCAACGGTGCGGCGCTCGGAGGCGGCTGGGAGATCTGCCTGGCTTGCCATCATCGAGTGGCGCTGGATCATCCGTCGGTGCAGATCGGGCTGCCGGAAGTCACCCTGGGCCTGTTGCCGGGCGGCGGCGCAGTGGTGCGGATGGTGCGCCTGCTAGGTCTGGAAAAGGCCTTGCCGTATCTGCTCGAAGGCAAGCGGTTTGGCCCTCGACAAGCGCTGCAGGCCGGGTTGATCGATGAGCTGGCGGTTGATCGTGATGAACTGCTGGCCAAGGCGCGGGCCTGGATCCTCGCCAACCCGGACGCGGTTCAGCCTTGGGACGTAAAGGGCTATCGGATTCCCGGGGGGACGCCGTCCGATCCGAGTGTCATGCAGACGCTGGCGATTGCCCCTTCGATCCTGCGCAACCGGACCCAGGGCTGCTTGCCGGCGCCGGAGAAAATCCTCTGTGCCGCGGTGGAAGGTGCCCAGGTGGGTTATGACGCGGCGCACCTGATCGAGACCCGCTATTTCACTGAATTGACCACGGGGCAGATCGCCAAGAACCTGATCGGCACCTTCTGGTTCCAGCTCAACGAGATCAAGGCCGGAGGTTCGCGCCCGCACGGGTATGCGCCTTATCTGACAAAAAAAGTCGCTGTGCTCGGGGCTGGCATGATGGGGGCCGGCATTGCCTGTGTCTGCGCCCTGGCCGAGATCGAGGTGGTCCTCAAGGATATCGATCTGTCCGCCGCGGAGCAGGGCAAGGCCCGTTTGGCCGCGCTGCTGGACAAGCAAGTCGCCCGCGGGCAGATCACCGTGCAGCAACGTGAAATCACGCTGGCGCGGGTTCATACCACTGACAACGATGCGCAGCTGTCCGGTTGCGATCTGATTATCGAGGCGGTGTTCGAGGATCGTGACCTGAAAGCCAGGGTGTCGGCGGCCGCCCATGCGGTAGCGGGGCCGGATGCGGTGATGGCCTCCAATACCTCAACGTTGCCTATCACCGGCCTGGCTGCTGCGATTGCCGACCCGGCGAAGTTCATCGGCCTGCATTTCTTCAGTCCGGTGGAAAAAATGCCCCTGGTGGAAATTGTCAGGGGCGTTCACACCAGCGATGCAACCTTGGCTCGTGGTTTCGATTTCGTCCTGCAGCTCAACAAGACGCCGATTGTGGTCAATGACGGCCGCGGTTTCTTCACGTCGCGTGTCTTCGGCACCTTTATCCATGAGGGCATCGCCATGCTCGGTGAAGGGGTGAGTGCGCCGATGATCGAAACCGAGGCCCGCAAGGCCGGGATGCCGGCCGGGCCTCTGGCGGTTTCCGACGAAGTTTCCCTCAACCTGATCAGTCATATTCGTGCCGAAACCGCCAAGGACCTTCAAGCAGAAGGGAGAACGCCGATTGAGCATCCGGCGTTCGCCGTGATTGACGTGTTGCTCAAGGAGTACCAGCGGCCGGGCAAAGCTGCCGGGGCCGGTTTCTATGAATACCCGGTCGGTGGACAAAAACATCTGTGGCCGCAGCTCAAACGCCTTTTCGAGGATGTCGACAGGCAGATTCCGCCCCAGGACATCCGTGATCGCTTGCTGTTTATCCAGGCCCTGGAAACCGTGCGTTGCGTGGAGGAGGGCGTGCTCAGGTCGACGGCCGATGCCAACGTTGGCTCGATCTTCGGGATCGGCTTCGCGACCTGGACCGGCGGTGCGTTGCAATTCATCAACCAGTACGGCCTGCAGGACTTTATCGCCCGGGCCCAGTACCTGGCCGAGCAATATGGCGAACGTTTCTCGCCCCCGGCCCTGTTGCTGGAAAAAGCCGCCAGGCAGTCATTGTTCTGACAGCGGGGGGGCTTGCCTTGCGGGGTGTTTCAAGGCAGGCTCTGGGGTGTGCAATATTCCCATCACCGTGTCAGGTATTTTTTATGTCCCTACGCATCTGCATCCTCGAAACCGATATCCTGCGCCCGGAGCTGGTCGATCAATATCAGGGTTACGGGCAGATGTTCCAGCGGCTGTTCTCACAACAGCCGGTCGCGGCCGATTTCGTCGTGTACAACGTCGTGGAAGGGCAGTACCCGAGCGATGATGAGGTGTTCGACGCCTACCTGGTAACCGGTAGCAAGGCCGATTCCTTTGGTACCGATCCCTGGATTCAAACCCTCAAGAAGTATCTGCTGGAGCGCTACCAACGTGGCGACAAGCTGTTGGGTATTTGCTTCGGCCACCAGTTGCTGGCGCTGTTGCTGGGCGGCAAGACCGAACGCGCGACCCAGGGCTGGGGCGTCGGCACGCATCGCTACAAGCTCGCAGCCAAGGCTCCATGGATGAGCCCGGTAATGGAGGAACTGACTCTGCTGATCAGCCATCAGGACCAGGTCACTCAGCTACCCGAAAACGCTACGGTCATCGCCTCCAGCGACTTCTGCCCGTATGCCGCCTACCACATCAATGATCAGGTGCTGTGCTTCCAGGGCCATCCCGAATTCATCCACGATTACTCCCGGGCGCTGCTTGACCTGCGCCAGCAACACCTTGGCGAGCAGGTCTACAGCCAGGGCGTGGCGAGCCTGGAACAGGAGCATCACGGCACGACCGTGGCAGAGTGGATGATGCGTTTCGTCGCTCACAAGCCGCTGTAAGCGGCAAGTTGCAAGCTTCAAGCGGCAAGTTGTGCAATCCTCAGCTTGCAGTTGCTTACAACCACCCCGACCGCTTGAAGCTGGCCCACAGCGCGGTGCATCCCACGGTAATTACTCCCAGCACCGTGAAATAGCCGTAGTGCCAACTCAGCTCCGGCATGTCCTGGAAGTTCATCCCGTAGATCCCGGCTACCGCCGTCGGAAACGCCAGGATCGCCGCCCATGCCGCGAACTTGCGCTGCACCACGCTCTGGCGTGATGCTTCGAGCAGCACGCCGACTTCGATGGTCTGGCTGGCAATGTCCGCCAAGGTCGTCAGGTCTTCCATCTGTCGTGTGACGTGGATCTGCACATCGCGGAAGTACGGGCGCATGTTCTTGTCGATGAAAGGAAAGTTCAGCTTCTGCAATTCCTCGCTGATTTCCACCATCGGCGCTGCGTAGCGGCGCAGGCGCAGCACGTCCCGACGCAAGCTGTGCAGTTTCTGGATGTCCCGTTCGTTCAAGGCACTGCACAGCACGTGGTGCTCGAGCTCATCGATCTCGTTATGAATGGCTTCACCCATCGGCTGATAGTTTTCAATCACGAAATCGAGGATGGCATAGAGTACGAAATCTTCCCCATGCTCCAGCAGGAGTGGTCGAGCCTCACAGCGTTGTCGGACATAAGCGTAGGAAGCCGAGTGTCCATTACGGGCAGTGATGATGTAGCCCTTGCCGGCGAAAATATGGGTTTCGATGAACTGCAGCTTGCCGTCCTTGCGTATCGGTGAATACGTGACAATGAACAGCGCATCGCCGAAGGTCTCGAGCTTGGGGCGGCTATGCTTCTCCATGGCATCTTCTATCGCCAGTTCGTGCAGGTTGAACTGACGCTGCAGATTGGTCAGCTCCTGGACACTGGGCTCTTCCAGGCCGATCCACACAAAGTGCCCTGGTTTTGCAGCCCAGGCGCTGCCCTCGTCGAGGGTGATATTGGTGATTTTCTTACCGGCGCTGTAGACCGCAGCAGCAACGACTCTACCCATGATGGTGGTTCACTTCTTATTGGAAAATGGCAGTGGCAGGCACCGTGCAGCTTAGCGCGCCTTGTTGCTTGAGAGTCAGCAAAATCCGCTGAGTTCTCCCGTAGAAGGGCTCGTCGTGGGGAGAGGCTGTGCTCAGCCCGCCTGCACTTGACTGTCCATCGCCGCGATGCTCGCCTGCATTTGCTCTCGGCACTGGGCTATAAGGCGGGGCATGTCGTCCAGGGTCAGCCCTTGCGTAGGAATCGCCGGCAGTGACCGTATGAGAATGTCACCGCTGTGCCAACGGTTCAGGTGCATGTGCTTGATGTAGCGGCTGACGCACACCGGAACAATCGGCACCCCGGCGTCGATCGCCATCTGAAAGGCGCCTTTCTTGAACGGCAGCAAATCCCCACCGAGATTCCGGGTGCCTTCCGGGAATACCCAGATGGAGGTTTGTTCATGCTGCAGAGTATGGGTCGTGGTCTGTATGGCGCGGCGCGCCTTGATCGCATTGCTCCGGTCGATCAACACGTTACCCGCCAGCCAGAACAACTGCCCGAACAGCGGTACCCACTTCAGGCTCTTCTTGCCGATGCACACGGTGCGGTGGGGCACCACGTTGCCGAACACGAACAGGTCATAATTGGATTGGTGGTTGGCGATTATCACGCAACTCTGGGGTTTATCCCGCAGCGTATCGACATCGGCCATGACCCGTAGACCCAGAATCCACATGGCGGGCCGCGCATACAACCTTGCGCATAAACGGCTGTTGTCCGGGTTGAAGGGGCGGCACACCCCGAGGATCATACCCAGCACCCCTGCTACGAGAAAGTGCAGAGCCATCAACGACATACGCAGTACGAACAACATCCACAGGCCCGCCGGAACAAAAGGTGGGGCAGTGTACGAATGTGCACTGTTTTCGGCAATTGTCCCTATAGAGGGAGGAGATGGGCGATCTTCGAGCGCATGTGTTCAACGGAGGAGAGCCGCAGGCTAGAGCGGCCTCAGCTTTTGTGGGAGCGAGCAGATTCGCTCCCACAAGAGTGCAGGATAAACAGGGGCTAGCCCTGGTATTCCTGATCCAGCAGGATCGCCGTGTCCAGCGCTTCCAGCAGTGCCTTGCGCACTTTCAGCTTGGTATTTTTATGCGCTTTCATGTTGATTTTCTGCAGTTGGCGCGCCGCTTCCAGCGCCGCATTCTGCAACTCTTGCGCCGACACCACCTTATCGAGGAAGCCCGCGTCTACGGCGCTCTGTGGGTTGAACATCTCGCCATTGATGACCGAGCGATGAAACGCGGATTTGCGCAAGCGATCACGGGCCAGCTCGATGCCGGCGTGATGCATGGTCATGCCGATCTGCACTTCATTCAGGCCAATGCTGAATGGCCCGTCCACGCCGATTCGGTAGTCTGCCGAGAGCAGCAGGAATGCGCCTTTCGCCACGGCGTGGCCTGGGCAAGCGACAACGACGGGGAAGGGGTGTGACAACAGGCGACGGGCGAGGGTCGAACCGGCAGTGACCAGGCCTACCGCCTCTTTGGGCCCGGCCGTCATCACTTTCAAATCATAACCACCCGACAAGATCCCCGGTTGCCCGGTGATGATCACGATCGCCCGATCCTCCGTCGCCTGATCCAATGCAGCGTTGAACGCGGCAATGACGTCCGGTGAGATGGCATTGACCTTGCCGTTGTTCAAGGTCAGGGTCGCGATACCGTCTTCGAGATGGTAGGCAATCAGGTCGCTCATGACGCATTCCTTGTAGAAGAATTGCCGCAAACGTTACCCACCGTTGCGGATCAGGTAAAGCGCCGTGACTGACTCACCGGTCAGCTCCGGGCCGTATAAACAGTCTGTCCTGCCCGGGCGGCCGTGTCTGCATCCTTCAGGCGGCATAGATGTCGACCGGAGATTGGCCGGTTTGCCCTGTTCCGTCGCGTTTGAAATCCCGAAACACCTTAACCGCATGAAAATTCTGAAAAAAAGCTTTGCCATCGGAAAGGCTTTCGACTACATTAGCGCGCCTCGACAGACTGAACAGTTTGCCGAGACACGGTGAAGTGTCCGAGTGGCTTAAGGAGCACGCCTGGAAAGTGTGTATACAGGAAACTGTATCGAGAGTTCGAATCTCTCCTTCACCGCCACATTCATACGAAAAAGCCCTGATTATTCAGGGCTTTTTCGTATCTGCGTTTCAGGAAAAATCCCTCCCGTTCGAACGCTTCCAAGTCGGCGAGCCAGAACCCAGACGTGCCCATCCACGCCCTCATTCGATGCAGGCAAGGCCCCTGATTTTTCAATAAAATCAGGGGCCTTTTGCTATCTACTGGGATAAGAAAACCGACCGTACGGCGATTCCGCGGTGGCATGGCGTGAGGGATGAAACTACTCTGAAACCCATTGCTCGCCGATTGGAGATGGCAACATGAAAAGGATTTCGCCGACAGTTGTCGCATTGATACTACTCTTCGCGTGTTCGACCACTGTGCACGCTAATGCAGCTTCGCTTGACGAGGCGCGTACACTCGTTGCCCAAACTGGGCTGGGCAAGAAACTCCCCTCCCTTGCACTGTTGACAGCAAAGAGCACGACAACCTACGCGACGATCGCCGATAAGCTCGGTAATGCCAGTGCGAACAGTGCGTTATCCGACGAAATCAATGCGCTGCTGCCGCGATACCAGCCCAAGTGGGATGAGAGCCTTGCCAGAGCCTATGAGAAATCTTTCTCCGAGGAAGAGTTGGCATCGCTCGTTTCGCAAGGTCGCGCTTCACAGTACGCGCCGGAAGTGAAAAAACGGCAAGCCGGAATAGGTCGCTACATGCAGGCCAATGCTCAGCCGATTCTGGTTGCGTTCGTCTCTGATGCGCTCAAGGCAACTTTGTCCAAATATGTTCAGTAATAGGTCGCGAAACGAAACTCGGCCCGGACATGCCCATCTCTGCGAGTTTGCCAGACAGCATCAGGCAAGTTAGCAGCAGCTTCGAGCAAAAGCTTCCGGGCGCGTACCGTTAAGGTTCTCCTGAGATCCGTCCACTGCAGGAGAACATCATGGGCCCATGGATGAGTTTGACGCTGCGTCTTCAGGCTGTTGCACTGTGCCTGCTGCTTTCGATAGGTACAGTTTCGGCTGCGCAAACATCGACCCAACGCACCAATACGCATTTGGTACGCGAGGCATTCACGAACTGGCAGCAAGGTAAAGGCACGGTGTTCGATCTGCTGGCGCCTGATGCCAGATGGATCGTCGCCGGATCCAGTCCGGTTTCAGCGGTGTACAACAGCAAGACGGAGTTGATGGAGCAGGCCGTACGCCCTATCAGTGCTCGGTTGGCGACACCCATTTCTCCCCGTGTCCAGAACATTATTGCCGAGGGCGATGTGGTGGTTGTTCTCTGGAAAGGGGAGGCCACCGCTCGAGATCGCAAACCCTATAACAATACTTACCTATGGCACATGACGTTCAAGGAGGGGGAGGTTATTGAGGTCAAAGCGTTCCTGGATACCTATACGCTGAACGATCTCATGTTGCGTGTGCAGCCTGCCCATTAGCATTGCTCCAATCGGCTAAGCTCGATTCAGAACAAAGTAACTGCTGAATGGTCTGTTGAGTGGCCGAAGTCCAACTCACCTGAGGTAGCGCAATGAGCCTGATCGATTGTCCTGAATGCTCTTCCCGTATTTCCGACAAGGCATACGCTTGCCCTCAATGCGGGAACCCCTTTCGTGAGCCGAGTTTTCGCCTGACGGAAAAAAACGTCGGGCAGATTGCCGGGGTGACTGGGGTCTGGCTGACTGCGCCGTGGATAGCACGCATGGTGTTCGGTGTGGTGCTGGTGATAGCAGTGGCGGCGGTGTTGATTCTGCGCTGATGCAGGTGGAATGCAGTCTGGGGACACTCATGAAAACGGCTCGTTGAATAACGAGCCGTTGCAAGACCAAATGGGGTTATCACTCAACGCTGCCGCTGGTCACCACCGTAAACTTGCGGCTGAACTCCAACACTTCACACACACACCGGTGTGACCTGCTGGAACAGACACGGCATCACCGGCCTTCATCTCGAAGCGTTCGCCGGTGTCTAGGGTAATGGCGATGCGGCCTTCGATCAGCACGAAGGCTTTCATCGTTGTCGAAGCGCCAGTTGGACCGGGTCTACAAGGACTGGCGGCGCTGGTGTGTCTATCCCCATTACTTCTTCGATGATCCTTCCATGACGGATGTCGCCGTGCTTTACGCACAGGTACGCACGCCCTGCGTATTCGCCAATGCGGTGGATGATCCTTGGGCGCCGCCTGTCTCGCGGGACGCGTTTATCAAGGGTTATCGCAACGTTCCGTTTCGGGTACGGGACCTCCATCCCGAGACGAAAAAGCAGCCAATCGGCCACATGGGGTATTTCCGGCCGTCGGCAGAACCTCTCTGGGATGAAATGCTCAAGTGGCTCGTGACCCAGAAGCAGCGGGCCGTGGGCTGAATCGATGCCCTCGGCAAGGTCACGTATTCAACGCCAACTGCGGTCTGTCCGGATCCAGCTGCATCCGCCTGAACTGCCCCGGCGGCAGCCCATGGATCTGGCGGAAGCGCCGTGAAAAATAAGCCTCGTCGGCGAATCCGCACAACCGCGCCACTTCACCCACGGGGCGGGTGCCATTGAGCAGGTAGTTGCGCGCCGCGTGCATTCTGCGCTCGAGCACCAGCTCGGTGAACGTCTTGCCGATTTCCTTGCGCAGCCAGTGGGTCAGGTAGGTCGGCGACAGGTAGGTTGCGGCGGCGACCTTGATCAGGTTGAGGTCGGGGTCGGCAATGTTCCTGCGCAGGTATTCGGACATTCTGCCCAATGCATCGCGTCGGCTGATCTCGGCCGCGTTCTCTTCGGCCAACTGCTTGAGCGGCTCGGCATACAAAGCACAGACGCTGCCGATCAGTTGCAGCAACAACCCCTTGAGGATCTCCCGGGTGCCGAACTGGCGGTTCCTGTCCAGGACACGCATCTGCTCGATCAGTCCACAGACTTTGGCGAAATCCTCCTGTCCCAGAATGAAATCCAGGTGCTCCTGGAAACGGAACGGCGATAACTCGGGTGCCAGCAGGATCGAGACTTCTTCCAGGTCCATCGGGTCGCACTGCAGATGGGGCAGCAGGAACGTCTGGGAGAAGTTGATCACTATGAAATTGCTCTCCGCCGGGTGCGGAATGACGTGCACGCGATGGGGCAGGATGAACGCCAGGGTGTTGCGTGGGAACGGGCGTTCGACATGGCCGATGTGCTGCACGGTGTCGCCGCCCAGGTTGATCTGGATCTGGAAGTACTCGTGGCGATGGGGGCTGGTTTCGGCGCGCCGACCCTTCTTGTCGCGGATGTAGAAGTCCGTCAGTTCGCTGCGTTGCTGCATGAAGTAGGTGGGGACTTGGCTCGGTGATGACATCGCCTGGGGATCCTCGACAGCGGCTTGGGCGACGTGATTGTGAGGGTGTACCCAGCTGAATTTCAACATGTCATACGATGACGTCTGCTTGGAGCTGAGTTTTATCTGAGCAAAGGGAGGGGGGACTTGTCCAAAAAGCGTTATCTACGGGTTATGGATATTTTTCTTTTAAAACATGTAGTTATTTAAGTTTAAAGAAAGCATTCGCAAAAATTACAGCGCTGTTTTTTTTGGACAGCCTCATCGGCCGCTGCTCATCAGGAAAAAAATGATCTAACGCCTCAATTGATTTTGCATGGTTGTACGACCACATTGGCGGCCATGCAGCCGCTGCCTATCAAGGCCGATCAAGGCGTGCTGCTGGCACGTATTTCGATTCGTCTAACAATAATGAAGGGTCATCCATGTCGAATTCCCACACCTCCCAGACCACCGCGCCGCCGCTGGCACCCAGCGTCGTGGATGCCGCCGCGTCTGCCCGGCTGCCGTCCCGCCGGCGTTGGTTCATGCTGTCGTTGCTGTTGATTGCGACGATCATCAACTACATCGATCGGGTGAACATCTCGATTGCGGCGCCTTTCCTGGCCAAGGACCTGGGCCTGGACAAGATCGAAATGGGCCTGATCTTTTCCGCCTTTGCCTGGACCTATGCCATCGCATTGGTGCCCGCCGGCTTCATCGCCGACCGCTTCGGTTCGCGGTTCACTTACGGGGTGTCGTTGATCAGCTGGTCGACAGTCACCGTCTGCCAGGGGCTTGCCACGGGATTCGCTTCGCTGTTTGGCCTGCGCCTTGCCGTCGGTGCGATGGAAGCGCCGGCATTTCCGGCCAACAGCCGGGCGGTCACGGTGTGGTTTCCGGCGCGGGAGCGGGGGCTGGCGAGCAGCATCTACGTCTGCGGCCAATACCTGGGGACGGCGTTGTTTACCGGTGCGCTGCTATGGCTGGCAACCACCTACGACTGGCGGCATGTGTTCTACAGTACCGGTGCATTGGGCATCGTATTCGGTGTGCTCTGGCTGTACCTGTACCGCGACCCGATGAACTGCAAGAAAGTCAGCAAGGAAGAGCTGAAATACATCGAGGCCGGGGGAGGGCTGGTCAAGAGCAGTCAGGAGCGCACCCGCTTCAACTGGCGGCAGATCGCCGAGCTGTTCAGCTATCGGCAGGTCTGGGCGATCTGCATCGGCAAGTTCGCCAGCACCTCGGCGCTGTACTTCTTTCTCACCTGGTTCCCGACCTACCTGATCGAAGAGCGTCAACTGACCATGATCAAGGCCGGGATCTTTGCCGTGCTGCCGTTCGTGGGCGCGACGGTGGGTATTCTGCTTGCCGGGATCATTTCCGACCTGCTGATCCGCCGTGGCTATTCCTTGTCCTTCGCCCGCAAGTTGCCGCTGGTGGTGGGCTCGATGCTGGGCATGTCCATCGTCCTGGTGAACTTTACCGACTCGAATGCCATCTGCATCGCCATCCTGACCATCGCCTTCTTCGCCCAGGGCATTGCTTCGTCCTCCTGGGCCGCGGTGTCGGAAGTAGCACCCAAGGAACTCATCGGGCTCACCGGTGGGATTACCAGCCTGGCCGCCAACATCGGTGGCATCGTCACCCCTATCGTGATCGGCGCGATTGTCCACAAGACCGGCTCGTTTGCCTTGGCCTTCTGGTTTATTGGCGGCGTGGCGCTGGTGGGTACGTTGTCCTATTCGTTTCTGCTGGGGCGGCTGTATCGCATAGAACTCAAGACCCGGGCCTGAAACCTGTTTTTCTCCAAGACGAGGCGGCTTTTATCCAACTTTGCCAAGGATTGCCGCCGTACGCTGACGCCTCTACCAGGACTTTTATCAGGATGAACATGACCGAGTATGTCTTTACTCCAGACCTGCCAGTGACTCTGCCGGTCGTCGGTATGCCACAGCGTTTTCCCGTCGGCCGGGTGTTTTGTGTCGGCCGCAATTATCCATGGCCTGATGCCCAGGGGCAGAACCGCCTGCCGCCGGTGTTCTTCATGAAACCGGCCAGCTGTGTGATGGATGCGGTCGGTGAAGTGCCGTTCCCGTCGGTGACTGAAGAGTTCGTCCATGAAATCGAATTGGTCGTGGCCATCGGTGAGGGCGGCGCGAATATTCCCGAAGAGCAGGCGCTGGCTTATGTATGGGGCTATGCCGTGGGGCTTGACCTGACGCGCCGTGATGTCCAGCGCCTGGCCAAGCGCAACGGTTTGCCGTGGGAGGGCGCCAAGGTGTTCGACGGCGCCGCGCCGATGACCGCCATCGTACCGGTCTCCAAGGCGGGTCATCCCGAAGGTGACTTGTGGTTGAACGTGAACGGCCAGGAGCGCCAGCGCGACAGCCTCGACAGCCAGATCTGGTCGGTCAGTGAAGTGGTCAGCCGGATCTCGCAATCGGTGGCGCTCAGGGCGGGGGACCTGATCATGACTGGCAGCCCGGCAGGCGTCGACGAACTGCGGCCCGGCGACATCATCAACGCCGGCATCGACGGTGTCGGCCAACTGGAAATGCGGGTCGGCCAACGGCCTTGAGCGCGACACTTGTCCTACTGATTCGAGAAAGGAAATGACAGCATGTCCAACCCATTGAAAGTGGCTCTGGTCACCGGCGCTGGCAGCGGCATCGGCCGCGCCGTGGCCCTGGGCCTGATGGCAGACGGGTACACGTTGGTCTTGGCCGGACGCCGTCCCGAGCCTTTGCAGGCATTGGTCGAGCTGGCCGCCAGCGAGGGGCGGGAAGCGCTGGCGGTGCCTACCGATGTGCGCGATCAGGCGAGTGTCGACGCGCTATTTGCAACCATCACCGTGACGTTCGGACGCCTGGACGTGGTGTTCAACAACGCCGGGGTCAACACTGCGGCCGTACCGTTGGATGAGTTGACGTTCGAGCAATGGCGCAACGTGATCGACACCAACCTCAACGGGGTTTTTCTTTGTGCCCGCGGAGCTTTCGGATTGATGCGCCGGCAACAGCCGCAGGGCGGGCGCATCATCAATAACGGTTCGATCTCCGCCCATACCCCGCGGCCGTTCAGCAGCGCCTACACCGCCAGCAAGCATGCGGTGTTGGGGCTAACCAAATCCCTGGCCCTGGACGGTCGGGCATTCAACATCGCCTGCAGCCAGCTTGACATCGGCAATGCCCTGACCGAAATGTCGGTGCGCATGACCCAGGGCGTGCGTCAAGCCAATGGCACCATCGCGGTAGAGCCGATGGTGGACGTCAAGCATGTGGCCGACGCCGTGCGCTACATGGCCGGCCTGCCGCTGTCGGCCAATGTCCTGAATATGACGGTCATGGCCACGGCCATGCCTTTTGCCGGTCGCGGTTGAGCCGGTTTTCTATTCGTTTGACGAGGTCCTCATGAAACCAGAAGTCTTGCAACTCAGTCCGATCCTGATTCCTGAAATCAACACCCGGCTCAATGAGTTGTTTACAGTCAGGCGCTATTTTGAACAGACGGACAAACCGGCTTTTCTGCAAGAGCACGGCGCCCATATTCGTGGTGTGATCACCGGCGGGCATACCGGCATCAGCCAAGCGCTCATGGCTCAGTTACCCAACCTCGAAGTGGTGGCGGTCAACGGTGTGGGCACCGATGCGGTGGACCTGGCCTATGCGCGGGATCGCGGGATCCGCGTGACCGCCACCATCGGTGCGCTGACCGAAGACGTTGCCGATCTGGCCGTCGGCCTATTGATTGCGGTGTGCCGTGGCCTGTGCACCGGCGATCGCTACGTGCGCTCGGGCCAATGGCCTCATAGCGCGACACCGTTGGCGCCGTTGCCGCTGGCACGCCAGGTGTCCGCCATGCGTGTCGGCATCGTCGGCATGGGGCGCGTCGGTCGGGCCGTGGCAATGCGACTCGCCGCGTTCGGCTGCACGATCAGCTACACAGACCTGCAACCCATGAGCGATGTGGCTCACACTTTCATTGCCGATCTCAAGCAACTGGCCAGCGCCAGTGATGCCTTGATCCTGGCGGCCGCCGCCGACCAGGCCGAAGCCATCATCGATGCCCAGGTACTGAACGCCCTGGGCAAGGGTGGTTACCTGATCAACGTGGCCCGGGGCAAACTGGTCAACGAAGCCGACCTGGTGGCGGCGCTGGCCGCCGGCGACATTGCAGGGGCGGGACTGGATGTGTTCGTCGATGAGCCGAATGTTCCCGAGGCCTTGTTTGGCAACGAGCAGGTGGTACTGCAACCCCATCGCGCCAGCGCAACCCTGCAGACCCGCACACGAATGGGGGAAATGGTGGTGGCGAGCCTGGTGGACAGTTTTGCCGGGAAAGTGCCACACGGATGTGTGACGGGGTAAGGCTGTCACGCAGATTTGAACGTGCCACCGCCTTCGCGGGCAAGCCCGCTCCCACAGGCCCGGTGGCGTACGCAAATGCCTCGTACACCTCGAATCCAATGTGGGAGCTAGCCTGCTCGCGATAGCGGTGGGTCAGCTTGCGGTGATGTTGGCCGTGCCGACGCCATCGCGGGCAAGCCCGGCTCCCACGGTGTTTCTGCGACACCGCGCAATCCTGCTGGTCAGGTCCAGCAGAGTGCCGGGAAGGTGGCGTTGTGGGGATGAGGTTCATCGGCTCTTGACTGCACAGATCTACTGGACAGTGACAACGCCAGGCACCTCCATGTTTATCCGGCGCCAGAACGCTTCGGCAAAGCTGTAGACCGAGAAGGCGATCAGTCCCAGGGCCATCAGCATCAGAACGATACCGCCGGCGGGCAGGTCCTGGAGGGCATCGAGCGCTTCCCTCATTCCCGGTGGATCCATGGCCTGGTAACTCGAACCACTGATCATCAGCAGGAAGGCGATTTCTATGAAGACCACGCCACGGGCGATGAGACCGAATCGCGACACTGGACGGACGTAGCGCATCACGTCTTCGTCCGCTTCGAAGTACTTCTCGAACGAAGCCTTCCAGCCCTTGATGATATGAGCGAGGCCGGTGCCCAGCGGGACCAGTGCAACCAGATAGATCAATACATTGGAGTGTTCCCAGGACAGCAGATGGGCCAGCAAGTCCCGGGTTTGTCCACCGCCTGAGCCGCTGGAGCTTCTAAGGCCGCTGATAAGCAGGCCCAACGCAAAAAAGGCCAGCGCACCGTTGACTGCACCTCCCGCCAGCAGACCTGCACGTATCACCAGGCCTTTCAGGTCTTTGCCATGATGGTCCACGTCTCGTGTCGCTTGCAGGATGCGCCAGCCGGCGAAGGCGAGCAGGCCTGCCACCACCAGCCCGACCAATACGTGCCCGAATGGCTGGCTCAGCAATGCCTCCAGGCTTTTGTGGCTGTCCTTGGGTTTGCTCGAATCCTGAGCCGCCAGCAAAGCGAAAATGCCGATGATCAAGTAGATAATGCCTCGGGCGGCGTAACCGCCCCGAGCGAGTACAACAAGGCCCTTTTGTGCGGACATGGTCTGATTCCGGAGATGTGATAAGGAGAAGACCCGTCGAGGTGGGAGGCGTTCGATCGAAGTGAAAGGCTGCGTAGCGGTGGCATGGGAGGATGGCTGCGGGAGCCCGTTACAGAGTTTTGTGGCTTGCGGGTTCGTTTCGCCTCATCAGTCGGTGTGTCGACGCTTCGAGGCCCGAACAGCCTTGTCGGTTCTGGAACGCCATCCCCCAATCGACTGATCTACAATGGCCTCTCTTCAGCAGAGGCCGGTCTCTCGTGGATGTGTTTTCCCTGATCTACAAACGGCTGATCGAGTGGGTCATCACACCCATTACCGAACAGTTCTACAGCATTTTCAGCTTCAATGGCCGTCTCGGGGTTTTGTTCCTCTGCGCCTCCTATGGCGTGGCTTATGGCTTGTTCCGCTTCAGGAAGCACCACGGGCTGACCGTCGCTCATTCGTTCTGGCAGTTCATCGGTGGCAGTCAGGTGTATTTTCATCGCTCTGCGTGGCTGGATTGCCGGTACTACCTACTGCGCAAGATCCTCAAGCTCGCACTGGTATTGCCCATCGTTCATCTGGTCGATCCGTACATCCTGCGATCCGGAGACTACCTGGCATTCTTCAACAACCTCTGGGGCGCGCGGCCGCGTCTGGGGGACGGGTTATCGCTGGCCTTGCTCTATGGGCTGGGGGTGTTCCTGGTGAAAGACTTCGCCCACTACTGGGTGCACCGGGCGTTTCACTCGCGCTGGTTGTGGGCTTTTCACAAAGTCCATCATTCAGCACCGGTGCTGGTACCGGTGACGGCGAGCCGGATTCATTTTGTGGAGAGGATTGTCGGAACCCTGAGCATTACCGCCTGCCTTGGCCTCTACGTCGGTACTTTCTGGTACCTGAGCGGCGGTGAGATCAGCCACTATAGGCTGTTCGGTGTGACCTACGTGGTGTTCATCTTCAATAGCCTGGCGGCCAATCTGCGCCATACCCACGTCTGGCTGTCATTCGGCCCGGTGCTCGAACACGTGCTGAACAGCCCCGCCCAGCACCAGATCCACCACAGCGATGCGCCACGTCACTTCAACCGTAACTTCGGCACGAACCTGTCGCTCTGGGACTGGATGTTCGGCACGCTCTATGTCACCAGCGCCCGGCCCGAACCTCTGCGCTTTGGCACTGGGGAACAGGATCACCAGCGATACCTGACGGTGTACAGCCTGATCGTCACGCCCTTTGTCGACATTGCCGGCAAGTTGCCGGGGAAACGCTTGCGAGGCATCAAGACGCAGACGCCATATTCATAGCGCCTGTCGTTGCAGCCTCAGCGGATACAAGAAAACAAGAAACCTCCTACTTCCCATACAGAAACGTCCAAAGCCAAGAAGAGTTATCGTGCAATCTCAACGTTTAAGGCCTTGAAATGAGGTCGCATCCTTGGGAGGTTGGGAATGGAGTCGCGTGTCGTGAAGCTTGAGACCCATGTCGAATATATCCGGCATGAACTGAACGGGATGGGCGTGGACCTGCGGGAACATCGCACTGAAACCAGGCTGGACTTCAGGGTTCTGTTCGCGGCCTTGATCGTGGCCTCACTGGGACTGGCCGGGATGATGGCCAAGGGGTTTGGCTGGTTATAAGTGAAAGCCCCTGATTCGAGCCGAGTCGGGGGCTTCGGTTTCCAGCATGTCCACGCCTTACAGAGCGGAGCCGGCGGGTGCTGCATCCAGGCGTCGTGCAATCACGTCCATCACATCACAGCCATCGCGCAGGGAGATGCAGCAAAGCTGCGCCAGGTCCTGAAGTGTCGAGGGATCGATAGGGCGTTCGTCACGCATCGCGATATTTTCCAGGAACTGGGTGACGGCGCGGATTCGGTAGCCTGCTGCGTCAAGGAGTACGTGGAGCGGGGCGGTGGTGTCGACGTATAAGGGTTGGTCGTCGGCGTTGCTGGTAAGGCTCAT
The DNA here is from genome assembly GCF_007828215.1 of Pseudomonas sp. SJZ074. GTDB lineage: Bacteria > Pseudomonadota > Gammaproteobacteria > Pseudomonadales > Pseudomonadaceae > Aquipseudomonas. The sequence continues at coordinate 112,103 of NZ_VIUE01000010.1, forward strand.
GTAGCGGTTCATATCAATTCCTTGTGTCATGAATGAACTGTCACGCTTCGTCGCCAAACGAAGGGTGACAGCTGTACGCAGGTTGGCGAACCGGAGACACAAGGAGCCGGCAGACCCTAAGGCCTCCCGCGCACAGCTGCCATAAAGACAGTTCTGTGAGCACAAGGGTGCTGCTGCCATAGCAGAAAGCACCGTTGCACTTGTGTCAATCGGGTCGCCAAACCCGGTCGCCATCTGGACGACGCCAAAACTATAGTCGCCGCGGCAAAAATGACACAAGGGTTTGATTAGGCAGACGATTCCCAATGTTATGTAGGAAGTTGCCAATAGCTGGTGCGAAGCTTTTTGTCGGCTGTTCACGATGCGCCAACCCGATTTTCCCAAGGTATGTAGGACATCGCCGTAGGTTAATCAGCCATCTCTGCAACCCTCCCACGATTTAATACGCTCCATCCTTCAGAATCCGTCGCACATTCCCACACTCAGCGGGATAATACGCACCGGTCTGAAGCCGGAGCGCTTCGTACCTCGATTGAATGGGCGGCAGAAGGATCTAACGCAATGACAGACTGGCTGCAAAGCTATGGGGAAATGGCCGAACGGGTGCGGCGCCATGATTGGGCGAGCACGCCCCTTGGGTTGCCGGCCCAGTGGCCCGATGTATTGAAGACCACCGTGGCCCTCAGTCTCGCCTCCCATTTCCCCCAGGCCATTGTGTGGGGGCCGGATCTGATCATGCTGTACAACGATGCTTTCGTGCCCATTCTCGCTAATAAACCCGATGCACTGGGGCGGCGGTTCGATGAAGTCTGGCGGGAAGCCTGGAGCGAGATCGGGCCGATCGTGCAGGCGGCCTTCGACGGACAAGCGACCTATATCGAGAATTTCCCCCTCGTCATCGAGCGTGGCGACGGTCCCGAGCAAGCCTATTTCACGTTCTGCTACAGCCCCATCCGTGACCAGTTCGGCAAGGTCGTGGGCATGCTGGATACTGTCACCGAGACCACCTCGACGGTGTTCATGAACCAGCGCCTGGCGGTGTTGGATGCCATCGGTACCGCTGTGGCGAATGTCACCGATCCGCAGGACATCATGGCGGCCACTACGCGAATCCTGGCGGCGCACCTGAACCTGTCCAATTGCGCATATGCCGACATGGATGAGGACGAAGACGGCTTCACGATTCGCGGCGACTGGGCCAGGGCGGGCTCGCCCAGTATTGTCGGGCATTACCGGTTGGCCGATTTCGGTCGACTGGCGGTCACCCACCTGAGGGCCGGCAAGGCACTGGTGGTCAACGACAATCTGTCGGAGCTGGCGCCAGAGGAGGCGGCGACGTTCCAATCCCTCGGCATTGCGGCGACCATTTGCGTTCCGCTGATCAAGTGCGGACGGCTGACAGCGCTGATGGCGATCCATGACAAAACGCCCCGATGCTGGTCTTCCTACGATCTGGCGCTGCTCAAGGAAGTCACCGAGCGATCCTGGGCCCATATCGAGCGCGCCCGTGCGGACGCCGCCGTGCGTGAGGGGCTGGCGGCCCTGGCCGAGTTGAATGCAACGCTTGAGCAGCGGGTCGAGGAACGCAGTGCGCGCCTGAAACAGACGGAAGCGGCGTTGCGTCAGTCGCAAAAACTCGAGGCCATTGGCCAGCTCACCGGTGGCGTGGCCCATGATTTCAATAACCTGCTGACGATCATCCGTTCTTCCGTCGACTTCCTGCGCATGACCGATCTGTCCAATGAACGTCGCCAGCGCTACATGACGGCGGTTTCCGAAACAGTGGACCGTGCCGCCAAGCTGACCAGCCAGCTACTGGCCTTTGCCCGACGTCAGCCGTTGAAACCGGAAGTCATCGATGTCGGCAAGCAGGTGCAGAACCTGGGGGACATGCTGGAGACCATTACCGGGGCGCGGATGCAGGTCAAGGTCGAGTTGTGTGACCGGCCCTGTTACATCCGCGCGGACCTGAGTCAGTTTGAAACAGCCTTGATCAACATGGCCTTGAATGCCCGGGATGCCATGAGCGGCCAGGGCACATTGTGGCTTCGGCTCAAATGCGGCGAAGGCATGCCGCCGATTCGCGGCCATGGGGCGGCCGGACAACCCTTTGTCGCCGTGGCCCTGGCGGATACAGGGACGGGCATTGCCTCGGAAGACCTCGAACACATTTTCGAGCCCTTCTTCACCACCAAGGAGGTGGGCAAGGGAACGGGATTGGGGTTGTCCCAGGTGTTCGGCTTTGCCAAGCAGTCCGGTGGCAACGTCGATGTTTCGACCGTTGTCGGGGACGGCACTGTGTTTACCTTGTACCTCCCGGAAGTCGAAGCCGAAAAACTGCATGAACCCACCCGGGAAGAAAACACGCACCTGATACTAGAAAAGGGCAGGCGCCGAGTGTTGATCGTGGAGGACAACCTGGAGGTTGGGCGCTTCGCCAATCAGATCCTGCAGGACCTGGGGTACGAGACCGCCTGGGCGACCAACGCCGAGGACGCGCTGGAAATGGCCGGTCCGGATGCCGCTGCGTTCGATGCGATATTTTCCGATGTGGTCATGCCGGGCATCGGTGGCATCGCGCTGGCCCGGGAGCTGCGCCAGCGCCGCAAGGATTTGCCGGTGGTCCTTACGTCCGGCTACAGCGAGGAGCTGGTCCATAGCGGTCATGAAGGCTTTGAGTTCTTGTCCAAGCCTTACTCGGCTGACCAGGTTTCGCGCATTCTAAGCCGGACGATGCGCGCCGCAGATTGAGTGTTTCCCTTTTGAAACAGTGGGTTCCATTCGTCGGTCGGTGCTCTCATGATCGTGCGGTCTGTTGATGACCGGCTAGTCTCAAATCCGGGAAGATCGATATTGTCCAGGTAATCGGTTGATACCGGTATCGATCTCGATGAAAAGGGGAATGGCGATGGGAGCACTGTACAGCGAGGAAAACGCAGCCGCATATCCGATCAATGAAGGGCTGCAATGTGGTCAATCGGCCTATCGGTCGGACTTTGGCGACGAACCGATCAAGTCCATCCGGACGAAGGTTGCAAAAGTGCAGCGAGGGGAAAAGGCCAAGTTCCTGCCCCGGGTACCTGCCCGAAAATAACTCAAGCACAGCCTCGCCACTGAAGGCACATACCGTTCATTCAAACTGGAATGAGTCTGTGGTGAGGGAGCTTGCCCGCGATTGAATGCAGGCAATCCCAAGCAAGAGGATTGCCTGGCAGCCTGGTGGATACGAGCTCCCTCGCGTCAGACTATTCCTGCCTTCGATGTCAATATTTCTACTCTTTTTCCTACGAGCGATTTCTTTCACGTTTCTTTCACACTCGGGAACGTAGGCTGAACTCATCCGTTAGAAAGCAGTACCTGCCCGTTTCCCCAGCGGGCTTTTTTTTGCCTGTCACAAAAACTCCCTTTACGTTGGTTGTCCAAGCAGCATGGTTGATGCCGTTTGGCGTAAACTCGCGCCCGCGCGCACCGGCCATCTTTCCCGATGCGGCATTCTTGAGGTTTTTATCATGCGTTTGACTTTGTCCACCCTGGTGCTTGGGATGGTGGTTGCCCAAGGCGCGATGGCGGCTGGCGATGGTACCGCGGCAATCGGCGGTGGCCTTGGCGGTGTATTGGGTAATGTGGTCGGCCAGCAGATGGGCGGCAGCACGGGCGCTGCGATTGGTGCCGGTGTCGGCGGCGCGGCTGGCAGTGCGGTGGGGGCTCGCAAGGGCAGCCGTACCGAAGCCGCCATTGGCGGCGGCCTGGGTTCGGCCGGTGGTTCGATTGTCGGTAATCGCCTGGGCGGTTCTACCGGTTCGACCATCGGCGCGGGCATTGGCGGCGCGGCGGGTGGTGCGTTGGGCAGCAACCTGTCCAACGACAACGATGGGCATTCCGGCAAGAAACACAAGCATAAAAGAAAGCATCGTTGAGTCGATGTTTGACTGAGACAACCAATCATCACGAGAAACAGAGCCGTACATAGCTGTGGCGAGGGGGATAATCCCCTCGCCACAGAGTGCTGTACTGCGCCCCAATGCATCAACGACCGGCATGAGCTCTTGTGCCGGTTTTTCTTTCCAGAGCATTTGCCTGGAACGTTTATTCTCCCTCCGCCTCGAATTGATACATCCATCTATAAATGCGAGGTGTGCCATGACGCCGGAAACCGAAGACAAGGAAGAAAAAGGACCGTCGGGTTTGCCTTTCGTCAATGATCCGGGCAATGAAGACCCCGGTTCGCTGATGGATGATGCCCTGGTTCCCTTGATCGAGGCCGAGGACGAAACCCCGGAATACCCGTTGCCCTCGCCAACCAATTCCCTGGACCGCGACCAACGACCGCCGGATGATGAGACCGGCGCAGAGCCGGTGCCCAGCGAGGACGATGATATCGAGGCGAGCCCGGATGACCCGGACATCGCCGGTGATGATGCTTCCGGCAAGCCGAGCTGACGGTTCGGGCCGCCTGTCGATTTCCCGGCACCATCTGCACGCCCCGGTTGCCACATCAGGTAGGTACTTCGAAAAGGAGACTCACCATGATGAAGTCAAACATGACGGCACTGACCCTTGCCGGAATTCTTGCAGCCAGTTCACTGGGGGCTGTCGCCCAGTCTTCGGGAGACAATGCTCCGGTGGATAAAGGCGGTATGCCACCTTCCACTCAAATGGATGCCGGCCGCACCTCCGACGCCAACGGCAACGCGCTGCCTCCCGGTTCCGTGAGCGGCGGTAACGGTGGCGACGCCAACGGTAGCAGTACGAGCCCTGGCACTGGCAGTGGTTCCACCAGCGGTGGCAGCACTATGGGCGGCGATTCCTCCAGCAGCGGAACCGGGGCTGGTAGCAGCAACAGCGGTGGCACCTCAGGCGGCTCCAGCGGTTCGAGTCAATAGCGCCCAGTAACGACTCGCCTCTCTTCTGATCTGAAGGCGTTTCCCCGTGGCGAGCGAGCTTGCTCGCGTTCGAGTGCATAGCGCTCGCCCCGGGACTTACCACAGAATGCAGTTTTCCCCGTTGCCTCCTCCTGGCCCCCCTCGCTATTCTGCTGAATCCTTTAAGGCAAACACGTTGCTCCGGTCGTGCCTGAGCCATCCCTGGAATGTTGTGTTGATAACGGATCAGATGCGATGAATGCACCGCTGAAAGAGTTTGGCCCGATCAAAGCCGTGATTTTCGACATGGATGGGCTGTTGCTGGACACCGAGGGCATCTACACCGAGGTCACCTCCATCATCGCCGAGCGTTATGGGCGCACGTTCGACTGGAGCGTCAAGCAGAATATCATCGGCCGGGGGGCCGGGGATCTGGCCCGCTATGTGGTCCAGGCGCTGGAGTTACCAATCACCCCGGAGGAGTTCCTGGTGATCCGCGAGCCGCTGATGCGCGAGCGTTTTCCCCATGCCCTGGCGATGCCGGGTGCCGAGGAATTGGTGCGTCATCTCAAGGCCAGCGGCGTGCCCATCGCGGTGGGCACCAGTTCATCGCGCCACACCTTCGCCTTGAAAACCACTCTGCACCGGGATTGGTTCGCGTTGTTCGACTTCATCGTCACGGCGGACGATCCGGAAGTGGGCGCGGCCAAACCGGCACCGGATATCTTCCTTGTGGCGGCCCGTCGTCTGGGCATCGACCCTCGTAATTGCCTGGTGTTCGAGGATTCACCGTTCGGCGTCACCGCCGCGAAGGCGGCGGGCATGACGGCCATCGCTATCCCGGATCCGGCCATGGCTGATGAAAAATATACCCACGCCGACGGAATCATCCGTTCGCTGAAAATGTTCCAGCCAGGGCTCTGTGGCCTGCCGGAGCTGGAGCGGGCCTGAACCCACGGCGACACAACGAAACGCCGGTCATGGTTGAAGCCATGACCGGCGTTTTTCATGTCCGGATCAGGCGCCGAAACCACCGTCGATGGTCAGGCTGGCCCCGGTGATATACGCCGCTTCCGGACCCGCCAGGTAGGCGACGAAAGCGGCGATTTCGTCCGCTTTGCCGTAGCGCCCGATGGCCATCAGTTGCATCAGGCTGGAGGCGAAGTCGCTGTCGGCCGGGTTCATGTCGGTGTCGACCGGGCCTGGCTGTACGTTGTTGACCGTGATCCCCCGCGGGCCAAGGTCGCGGGCCAGGCCTTTGGTCAGGCCCACCAGTGCGGCTTTGCTCATGGCGTAAGGAGCTGCGCCGGCAAAGGGCACGCGGTCGGCATTGGTGCTGCCGATGTTGATCACCCGACCGCCCTCGCTCATGTGGCGTGCGGCAGCCTGGGTGGCGATGAACACGCTGCGCACGTTGACGGCCAGCGTCTGGTCGAAGTCTTCGAGCTTGAACTCGTCCAGCGGTGCCATCGCCAGCACGCCGGCATTGTTGACCAGGATGTCCAGCCCGCCGAAGGCCTCGGCAGTCGCTTCGACGGCATTGCGGATGGCGTCGGCGTCAGCGCTGTCGGCCTTGATCGCCAGGGCCTTGCCGCCCGCTGCCGTGATGCTGTTCTGCAGTTCTTCAGCCTTGGCGGCCGAGCTGACGTAGGTGAAGGCTACGGCAGCGCCTTCCGCGGCCAGGCGCTTGACGATGGCGGCGCCGATGCCGCGGGAACCGCCCTGAATCAAGGCGACTTTACCGTTCAGTGTTTGAGTGCTCATGATGTTCTCCAAAATGTACCGGGGCGAGATGCCGCGGCGATGGGGTGAGTATCCGGATGCGACTCCAGCTTGTGTAGACGGACTTTGCTACAGTCTGTATCAACCAAAAGTTTAGAGTGGCGCTAATGGAGACTTTCAGCAGTATCGAATGCTTTGTGCGCAGCGCCGAAGTGGGCAGCTTTGCCGAAGCCGCACGACGCCTGAGTGTGACCCCGGCGGCAGTGGGTAAAAGCGTCGCCAAGCTTGAGGCGCGTCTGGGGGTACGACTGTTCCAGCGTAGCACCCGTAGCCTGACATTGACCGAAGCGGGCCAATTGTTCCTGGGGGAAGTGAGCAGCAGCCTCAATACCATCCAGAACGCTGTCGCCAACCTCGCCAGCGCCGGTGGACAACCGGCAGGCACCCTGAAGGTGAGCATGGGCACCGCGTTCGGTCGATTGTATGTGGTGCCATTGTTGGGGGATTTTCTGCGGCGGTATCCGGCGATCAATCCGGACTGGCATTTCGATAACCGCCAGGTCGACTTGATCGGCCAAGGCTTCGATGCGGCCATTGGCGGTGGGTTTGAATTGCCCCCAGGAGTGGTGGCACGCAAGCTGACGGTGGCTCACAGAGTGTTGGTCGCCGCGCCGTCCTATTTGCAACAACAGGCTCCGGTGGTAGAACCGGAAGACCTGGCGCAGCACCAGGGCATCTTGATCCGTTCACCGCAAACCGGACGCATCCGTTCTTGGCAACTGACCAGCCGGAGCCGGCAACACAGCCCGTTGATACTGAAAGCTCGCATGACCATGAGTGATTCGGAAGCTGCCTGCGCCACCGCAAGCCAAGGGCTGGGGATTGCCCTGGTAAGCATGCCGTTCGCCGTGCCCTATCTGGAAAACGGCGCGTTGCAGCGGGTCCTGCCCGATTGGTACGTCGATGACGGCAACATTTCCATCTATTACGCCGAGCACAAACTGCTGCCGGGCAAGACCCGGGCATTTGTGGACTTCATCATCGAGCAGTTCGCCGCGCAGGGGTTGGGGGAGCGGTTCAGTGCGGTTTGAGTCTGGCTTGGGACCGCGTTGCCCCCATCGCGAGCAAGCTCGCTCCCACAATGGATTTGCGGTGATCAGAAGATTTTCTAACACCACAACCCTGTGGGAGCGAGCCTGCTCGCGATGGGGACAACACGGTTCAGAGCTGTAAACTCAGCGCCCGAACCGCCCCGGCCAACCAGTGAGGGTCTTGGGCCGAGGCGTCGCATAAGTGCGCACCTTCGATGTCGACAGCCCCAGCCGCACCAGGGATTCGGCAATGGTCACCGCCGCTGTCACCCCATCGACCACCGGCACCCCGGTGCGTTGGCGGATCTGCTCATCGAGCCCGGCCATGCCGCCACAACCCAGACAGATGACTTCGGCCTTGTCTTGGCTGACCGCCAGCTCGGCCTGGCGGACGATGGTTTCGACTGCCCGCTGCGGGTCTTCCTCTAACTCCAATACCGCCAGGCCACTGGCCCGCACCGAGGCACAGCGGTCGTACAGGCCGGACAGCTTGAGACGGTCTTCGATCAGTGGCACGGTGCGGTCCAGGGTGGTGACCACCGAATAGGCATGGCCGAGGAACATGGCGGTGCTGGCGCCCGCGTCGGTGATGTCCACCACCGGGACGTCGAGCAGTTCCTGCAGACCTTCTCGGCCGTGTTCGCCATAGCCGGCCTGGATCACTGCGTCGAACGGTTGGTCGTAGGACATCACCCGATCCATCACGGCGATGGCGGCCAGGTAACTTTCGAAATTGCCTTCAATCGAGTCGGCACCGAAATGCGGTGTGAGCCCGACGATTTCGGTGCCGGGTGCGGCCACGGCCTGGGCTTGCCGGGCGATGGCTTTGGTAATGGATTCGGTGGTGTTGACGTTGACCACGAGAATTCGCATGAGCAGTTTCCTTTAACGCAGAAAAGACGGCGGCCCGCATCGGTGGGCCGCCTTGAACGATCAATGGCTGACGTTATCCACAGCGATGGATTCACCGCTGACGTCTTCGTAATACGCTTGGCGCTTGGCGATGATCAGGTACAGCAGGCCGGCAATCGAAGCGCCGATCAGCCAGGAGAACGGTGAAACGCTGGCGAAGCCGGGCACGAGCGCGAGGACGATCGCGATCAAGGCCGCTGGAATGAATGCCGCCACGGCCCGCAGGTTGACCCCGTTGCTGTAGAAGTACGCACCGTTCGGGTCCTCGCTGTACAACTGCGGCACGTTGATGCGGCCTTTTCGCAACAGCCAGTAGTCGACCATGATCACGCCGTACAGCGGGCCGAGCAGGGCACCGAGCCCGGACAGGAAGTACACGATCACCAGCGGGCTGTTATAGAGGTTCCACGGCAGGATCAACACGGCGATGGCGGCGCTGATCAAGCCGGCGCGGCGGAAGTTCAGGTACTTGGGCGCCAGGTTGCTGAGCACGAAGGCCGGGGCGACGAAGTTGGCCATGATGTTCACCGCCACGGTGACGATCAGGAACGCCAGGCAACCGAGCACCAGAAAAAAGGTGTTGGGGATCGAGGCGATGACCTGGGTCGGGCTCTCGATGATCTGTCCGTTGATCTGGAACTGCGCACCGCACAAAAGGACCGTGATGGCGGCAAACACCAGGATATTCACCGGCAGCCCCCAGAAGTTGCCGACGATGATGGTCCGACGGCACGGGGAAGAGCGGGCGAAGTCACAGAAGTTGAGCACCAGCGTGCCGTAGATCGCCAGCCACAGCGCGCCGCCGGCGAAGATATTGCGCCACATCTCGCCGCCGGTCAGCGGTTCGCGGATCGACCAGGCAATGGTTGCATCGGCCTGGGTGTACATCCATCCGGCCAGGGCCGCGACGGTCACCAGGATTACCGGCCCGGCGAAGCCTTCGTAACGGCGCACCGTTTCCATGCCGTAGGCCAGGATCAACAGTTGCACGAACCAGATCGCCACGAAACACACCCAGCCCAGGCTCGACAGGCCAAGGATCGAATTGTGGTCGTAGTCGGCGAAGCCTGGATGAATCGCCGTCAGCAACACTCGGAAAACCACCGACGCGAGATAGGTCTGAATGCCAAACCAAGCGATGGCGATGACGGCCCTGATCAATGCGGGAATCTGTGCGCCATGGATGCCGAAGCTGATCCGGCTGATCACCGGGAAAGGCACTCCGGTCTTCTGGCCCATGTAGCCGGACAGGTTCATGAAACCGTACACCAGGGCCGCGCCGATCCCCAGGGACAGGAGGATCTGCCAGCCACCCAGGCCCAGCGCATACAGGCCGATGGCGAAGGAGTAGTTGGCGATGTTGTGTACGTCGTTGGTCCACAGGGCAAAGATGCTGTAGCGCCCCCAGCGTCGACCTTCGGCCTTGGTCGGTGCCAGATCCTTGTTGTGCAGCCTCGGACTCAAGGCCAGGGTGGCGGTGCTTTGATCATCGAAGGCAGTGGTGGGTGAGGGTAGATCCAGCGCGATGTTGTTGGAGAGACTTGTACGCATTCCGGCAGGCTCCTGATTCTCGGCGCAGCGATGACTGTGCATGAGCGTGGGCTCGGCAATCTTCGTCGCGGCGCGGCAAGCATCATTGGTGATGGGGCATCTGCAGCCTGTACGGGATAGGGCGCTTCAGGCTTGCGGATCTAAAGTGTGTGTATGTTTTATTTGGTTTGTATACAAAACACTTGTCGTCTCAAGCCAGATTTGTGCCAAGCAAAGATCTAACAGCAGTTATCTTGATTTCGATTAGTTATCAATTTTTAGATAACTCTATGAAATTTGGCGCTTATAAATTGACTGTTTGAACAGGTATTTATTTTTTGAAGATTGGCAGCAGAGACGGGAGGGGCAGCGAGCGAAACGCAATGGTGTAACTTTTCGGTGCATTGCATGAAGAAGTGCACACAAAAATGCCACCTGAAGTGACATTTTTGTGTACAGGAAGACCGGCTACGATATCAAGCCTTGGATTTGCTGATGATGTTGCCGGCGTGCAGGCCGCACTCCTTCTGCGTTGCTTCTTCCCACCACCAGCGGCCTTCGCGTTCGTGCTGGTTCGGCAATACCGGGCGGGTGCAGGGCTCGCAGCCGATGCTGATGAAGCCGCGCTCATGCAAGCTGTTGTAGGGCAACTCCAGCATGCGGATGTAGCCCCAGACTTCCTCGCTGGTCATCTGCGACAGCGGGTTGAATTTGTACAGGGTACGCTCCGGCGTGGAGAACGCCGTGTCGATTTCCAGCACGGCCACCTGGCTGCGAGTGCCCGGGCTCTGGTCGCGGCGCTGGCCGGTGGCCCAGGCACGAACGTCGGACAGCTTGCGGCGCAGCGGCTCGATCTTGCGGATGCCGCAGCACTCGCCATGACCGTCCTTATAGAAACTGAACAGACCCTTTTCCCTCACGAAAGGCTCAAGTTTCGTATGGTCCGGTGAGATCAGTTCGATATCGATCTTGTAGTGCTCTCGGACCTGATCGATGAACCGATAGGTTTCCGGGTGCAGGCGACCGGTGTCGAGGCTGAACACCTTGACGTTCTTGTTCAGCTTCCAGGCCATGTCCACCAGCACCACATCCTCGGCGCCGCTGAAAGATATCCACAGGTCATCGCCGAATTCGGCGAAAGCCAGCTTGAGGATGTCTTGTGGAGACTTGTTGGCATAGGTCGTGGCGAGTTCCACGACATCAAACGATGGGCTCATCAGGCGGTTTCCTACAGGTCGGTGGCGCTGCGCGCTCTATAGGACGCTGATGGTAACAAAACCGGCCGGGGCTGGCGCGTTCCTGTGCGTTGCGGCTAGAGTCGGCAGGCCTTTTGTTCACTCAACCGATAAACATCAGAAAATGGGAGTGTCTTGTGGAAATTGCCTGTCTTGACCTGGAAGGTGTGCTGGTCCCGGAAATCTGGATCGCCTTCGCCGAAAAAACCGGGATTGAATCCCTCAGGGCAACCACTCGGGACATTCCCGACTACGACGTGCTGATGAAGCAGCGGTTGCGCATCCTCGACGAACATGGCCTCAAGCTCTCCGACATACAGGAGGTCATTGCCACGCTCCAGCCGCTGAACGGTGCCATCGAGTTCGTCGATTGGCTGCGCGAGCGCTTCCAGGTGGTGATTCTTTCCGACACGTTCTACGAATTTTCCCAACCCTTGATGCGCCAATTGGGTTTCCCGACGTTGCTCTGCCATCGTCTGATCACGGATGAAGGTGGGCGGGTGACGGGCTATCAACTGCGCCAGAAAGATCCCAAGAGGCAGTCGGTCCTGGCCTTCAAGAGCCTGTATTACCGGGTGATTGCGGCGGGGGATTCCTACAACGACACCACCATGCTCAGCGAAGCCGACGCCGGTATCCTGTTCCATGCGCCGGACAATGTGATCAGGGAATTCCCGCAGTTCCCGGCGGTACACAGCTTTGCCGAGTTGAAGCAGGAATTCATCAAGGCGTCGAACCGCAATCTGAGCCTGTAAACACTATCCCCTGTGGGAGCGGGCTTGCTCGCGAATGCGGTGGGGCAGTGACGATGATGTTGACTGACACACCGTATTCGCGAGCAAGCCCGCTCCCACAGGGTTGTGTGTCTATGCTCAAAGGCTCTGCAGAGTATCGAGCAGCACTTTGACCTTGGTAATCGACTCCTGATACTCCGCCTGCCAGTCCGAATCCGCGACAATCCCACCGCCACCCCAGCAACACACCTGTCCATCCTTGACCAGCAAGCTGCGGATGGCGATGGAGCTGTCCATTTCCCCGCGCACGTCCAGATACAGCAACGAACCGCAATAAAGTCCGCGCCGGGTCGGTTCGAGTTCGTCGATGATCTGCATGGCGCGGATCTTCGGGGCGCCGGTGATGGAGCCGCCGGGGAAGCTGCCGGCGATCAGATCCAGGGCATCTTTGCCGTCGGCCAGTTCGCCGGTCACGCTGCTGACCAGGTGATGCACGTTCGGGTAGCTTTCCAGGCTGAACAGTTCCGGCACCCGCACCGAGCCGGTCCGGCAGGTGCGGCCCAGGTCGTTGCGCAACAGGTCGACGATCATCAGGTTTTCCGCGCGGTCCTTGGGGCTGGCCAGCAGTTCGGCGGCGTGGGCCGCGTCTTCCTTGGGCGTTGTGCCGCGGGGGCGGGTGCCCTTGATCGGCCGGGTTTCCACCTGGCCTTCGCTGACTTTGACGAAACGTTCCGGCGACAGGCTCAGCACCGCACCGCCGTCGGGCAGGCTCTGGAAACCGGAAAACGGTGTCGGGCATGCCGTGCGCAGCGCCTGGTAGGCGGCCCAGGCATCACCCTGGCAGGGCGTGCGGAAGCGTTGGGCAAAGTTGACCTGATAGCAGTCGCCGGCCTGGATATACGCCTGGATGCGTTCGAACGATTGTCGGTAGGCTTCGGCGCTGAGGTCCGGCGTCATCGGTCCTTCAAGGCTGAACGGGGGAACGGCGACGGTGGTCGGCTGGCTGAACAGGGCGATCAGGCGTTGGCGTTCGTCTTCGCTGCAATGGGGATGGAACACCAGTTGGCTGGTGCCCGCCTGGTGATCGCTGATCAAAGCCCAGTCGTACACGCCAAAACGCGCGTCGGGCAGTTGCAGGTCGTCCTGGGCGTGGGACGGTAAAGTTTCTAGGCGTCGACCGAAGTCGTAACTCAAGTAGCCGATCAGGCCGCCGGCGAAGGGCAATTGCACCGTGGCCGGCAGCGCCGCGTCGCCCAGTTGCGTCAGCTGAATGCGCAGGCGTTGCAGGAAATCGCTGCCGCTCTCGTTCGGCAACACCGCCAATTGTGCCAGCGGCCAGGCGCTGAGCAGGTCGTAACGCCCACGCTCGGCACTCGGCCGGCCACTGTCGAGCAGCACGCTGCCCGGGGCATGACGGATTGCCGCGAAATACTCGGCGGGGTTGGTGCGGTATGGCAGCGGGTATACGGAGCAGGTTGGCATGGGCGGGGCGGGTCAGCCATTCAGGCGGGGAAGCGATTGTAATCCCCTGTAGGATTTGCTCCTAGAGGGATGTCGGAGATGGGCACGTCTGTGGCTGTCGATGATGACTGGGGGAAGTATTTGTGATGAGAACATTCTGTGGCGAGGGGATAAATCCCCTCGCCACAAGTCCACAATGTCCCCGGTCCAAATAATTTGCAGTGTGCAGGTTTAGAGAGATCAGCCCTCAACCGGCGGAATATGCCCAAACAACTTTTGGGCAAACGCCACCCGCTCCTCCACGGTCTCAACCACCCCCCGGGCCTTGAGCTCTTCCAGGTGTGCTTCTACTGCATGGGTGCGCAAGGTCAGGCCGCAGTCGTTGGCGATCTGGATGTTCAGCCCCGGCCGGGCGTTCAGTTCCAGGATCAACGGCCCTTTTTCCTGGTCCAGCACCATGTCCACGCCGATGTAGCCCAGTCCGCACAGCTCATAGCAGCCGGCAGCCAGTTTCATGAAACCGTCCCAGTAGGGCAGTTGCACGCCGTCCACCGCGTTGGTGGTGTCGGGGTGTTTGGCGATGATGTTGTTCAGCCAGGTGCCGCGCAGCGTCAGGCCGGTGGCAAGGTCCACGCCTACACCGATAGCGCCTTGGTGCAGGTTGGCCTTGCCGCCCGACTGGCGGGTCGGCAGGCGCAGCATGGCCATCACCGGATAGCCCATCAGCACGATGATGCGGATGTCCGGCACGCCTTCGTAGCTGATGCTCTTGAAGATCTGGTCCGGCACCACGCGGTATTCGATCAGCGCCCGGTCACGGTGTCCGCCCAAGGAATACAGGCCGGTGAGGATGCTGGAAATATGGTGCTCGATTTCCTCATGGCTGATGATCTTGCCGGACACGGTGCGATAGCGGCCTTCGAAGCGGTCGGCAATCACGATGATGCCGTCGCCACCGGCACCCTGGGCGGGCTTGATCACGAAGTCGGTGCGCCCGCCGATGATCCCGTCCAGTTTGTCGATCTCCTTTTCGGTGGAGATGATTCCGTACAGTTCCGGTACGTGGATGCCGGCGGCGATGGCCCGTTCCTTGGTGATGATCTTGTCATCGACGATGGGGTACAGGCTGCGCTTGTTGTATTTGAGCACGTAGTCGGCATTGCGCCGGTTGATGCCCATGATGCCCCGGGCTTCCAGGGCCTTCCAGGTTTTCCAGAAACCGAACATTACGAGTCAGCCTTGAGGAAGGCCTTGAACCGTACCAGCTCGGTCAGGCGGTAGCCGCGGTAACGACCCATGGCAAGCATGAAGCCTACCAGGATCAGCAGGATCGCCGGGAAAGTGAAAACGAAGTACACCAGCTCCGGCACGCTCATGATCAGGTGCGCCAGGGATGCGGCGAACAGGGTGCCGATGGCGACTTTCATGGCATGGCCGCCGCCGCGCTCTTCCCAGGTGATGGACAGGCGTTCGATGGTCATGGTCAGGATCACCATCGGGAACAGCGCCACCGACAGGCCTCGCTCCAGGCCCAGCTTGTGGCTGAACAGGCTGATGGCGGCGATCAGCACCACCACGAACGTCAGCACCACCGAAAGCCTCGGCAGCATCTGCAACTTGAGGTGTTCCAGGTAGGAGCGAAGTGACAGGCCCAGGGCCGTGATCACCGTGAACAGGACGATCCCGAAGCCCAGCTGGGTTTCGCGAAAAGCCAGGGCAATCAGCACCGGGGTAAAGGTTCCCAGGGTCTGTAGGCCGATCAGGTTGCGCAGGACCAGGATCACCAGCACGCCGATGGGAATCATCACCATGATCATGAACGTCTGCTGAGTTTGCAGGGGCAGGCCGTAGAGCGAATATTCGAGGAAGTTGGCGTCGGTGTTCTCGTCCGTCAGCTTGGCCAGGCGAATGGCGTTCATCTCGCTGTTGTTCATGCTGAAGGTGACGGTGGCTTTCTTGCCCCCATCGACGGTGATCAGGTTCTCATCGCCGGTCCACCACAGCAGACGGTCGGTGGGCAGGCCCTGTTCGCCGGTGTCCGGGTTGAAATACAGCCAGTCGGTGCCGTTGAAGCTGCGCAGCCACAGTTCCGGTGTCTGTGGCTGGTCGGCCACCAGGCGGATGGTGTGGACCTTTTCCACCGGCACGTGGGCGATGGACAGCACCAGTTCGACGATTCTGGCCTTGTTGCTCGAAGACGGGTCGCCGGCCAGCAACAGTTTGACATTGTCGTCGTTGAGGTTGTTGACCCGCTTGATGGCTTCGCTGATGAAGGTCTCGACGTCGGCCGAGTGCTGGCGGATCGGCGCGAGCAGGGCTTCGGCGGCGATCTTCTCCGGGCCTTCGATGGCGATGCTGTCGCGGAAGGTCGGTCCCTTGACCTTGGTTTTGTCGGCGCTGTAGCGCTTGGTCAGCACCAGGCGGTAATAGAGGGTCTGGTTGCCCTTGGCCCGGCGGGCCGACCACGTCACCTTGCGGTTGCCGTCGATCCGGTTCACCGCTACGCCGTAATTGTTGGAAATGAAGCTCTCGTTGAGGCTGACATAGTCGCGGCTCAGGGGCGGCACGAACATCTGGATCTTCACCGGGTCCTTGGCGTTGGGCACGAACTCGACCTTGGCGTCGATGTTCCACAGGTCGTCCGTGGCGTCTTCGGTCACCGGGATGCCGAGCACGAAAATCTGATAGGCCGTCACCGACAGGCCCAGCACCACCAGGATGGCGATCAGCATTTTCAAATGGAGGGTAAGGGAGCGCATTGGAAATTACTCTGCGGTAAGAGCGGCAGTGGTGCAGGCGGGTTTGCCGGCAGCGTATTTGAGGCTGGGGTCGACCAGTGCGTCGAAGCGCTTGAGCGCCTCGGAACCGATCAGCAACGGGTATTGGAAGGCGCTGCGGTCGGTCAGGTTCACTTCGATGCTGCGCAGGGCCGAGCCCATGCAGATATCCAGTTCGATGACCGGCCGGGCCGTGTATTTCTTGCCTTCTTCCGGGTCGTAGTCACCGGCGCGGCGTTTGATCTTGCTGACCCGGGCCAGCGGACGTTCGATGGGGTGCGAATGGGCCGCGTCGATGGCGAGATAGAAACGCACCCAGGATTCGCCATTGCGCTTGAAGCGCTTGATATCGCGGGCACTGAGGGAGGCGGTCTTGGCACCGGTGTCCAGCTTGGCGGCCACCTCCAGGTCGATGCCCTGCAGCGCTGCGTATTCGTTGAGGCCGTACACGGTCTTTTCACCCGCCGCGGCGAGCCCCGGCAGGCACATGAAGCAGAGGACAGCGGATAAGGGCTTGAATGTCATAGATCCTGGTGCACGGCGTTCCGTTTATCGGTTCAGGCCCTGGCATTACTGCACAAGCTCCTTCGGTAGCCTTCTCTCTATTAGAGCAGGAGAGCGGCAAACAGCGCGGCATTCTAGCACGGTGGTTTTCTGACGCCACCGCCGACCGGACGTTGCAAACCCGGCCAAGGGGCGGTTGTGTAGAAGGTGTTTATTGGAAGATTGTCGACAATGTTGTTTTTTGTTTTGACGTTTACGTTATGTTTGGGTACTTTTTGCCATATTGATTAAAAAGGTGTCGACAATATGCTCGATCAGCTCGAAGCGCCGGTGCCGGCCCAGGACGATTCGGAAACCCTTTCCGAAAACGTCTTCCGGCGTATCCAGGCCGCCATCGTCAAAGGCGAGATCGCCCCTGGCAGCAAGATTTCCGAGCCCGAGCTGGCGCGCACCTACGGCATCAGCCGGGGCCCGCTGCGCGAAGCCATCCATCGCCTGGAAGGCCAGCGCCTGCTGGTACGGGTGCCGCATGTAGGGGCTCGGGTGGTTTCCTTGAGCCATGCCGAGCTGCTGGAACTCTACGAAATCCGCGAGTCCCTGGAGGGCATGGCCTGCCGCTTGGCGGCAGAGCGCATGACCCTGGCGGAAATCCAAGAGCTGCGTCAGGTACTGGAAACCCACGAGCGCGACGCGGCATTCCAGGCTGGTGTCGGCTATTACCAACAGGAAGGCGATTTCGACTTTCACTATCGGATCATCCAGGGCAGCGGCAACCGCACCCTGACGCAAATGCTCTGCGGCGAGCTGTATCAACTGGTGCGCATGTACCGCATCCAGTTTTCCACCACGCCTAACCGTCCGCGCCAGGCCTTTGCCGAGCACCACCGGATTCTCGATGCCATCGCCGACCGTGATGGCGAACTGGCTGAATTATTGATGCGCCGGCACATCGGCGCTTCCAAACGCAACATCGCGCGCCATTTCCAGGACAGCGCCGCCACTGAACGAGGTGAGTCATGAGCAACAGCACTCCAGGCCAGCGATTCCGCGACGCGGTCGCCAGCGAACATCCGTTGCAGGTGGTCGGCACGATCAACGCCAACCATGCGTTGCTGGCCAAGCGCGCCGGCTTCAAGGCGATCTACCTGTCGGGCGGTGGCGTGGCGGCCGGTTCTCTCGGCGTGCCGGACCTGGGCATCACCGGCCTGGATGACGTGCTGACCGATGTGCGCCGGATCACCGACGTGTGCGACCTGCCGTTGCTGGTGGACGTGGACACCGGTTTCGGTTCCTCGGCGTTCAACGTGGCCCGCACCGTCAAGTCGATGAGCAAGTTCGGTGCGGCGGCGATCCACATCGAAGACCAGGTCGGCGCCAAGCGTTGCGGCCATCGGCCGAACAAGGAAATCGTCTCGCAGCAGGAAATGGTCGACCGTATCAAGGCCGCCGTCGATGCCCGCACCGACGACAGCTTCGTGATCATGGCCCGCACCGATGCCTTGGCAGTGGAAGGCCTGGAGTCCGCGCTGGACCGTGCGGCCGCCTGCATCGAGGCCGGTGCCGACATGGTTTTCCCCGAAGCGATTACCGAACTGGAGATGTACAAGCTGTTCGCCAGCCGCGTGAAGGCGCCGATCCTGGCCAACATCACCGAGTTCGGCGCGACGCCGCTGTACACCACCGAACAACTGGCCGGTGCCGACGTGTCCCTGGTGCTGTACCCGCTGTCGGCGTTCCGCGCCATGAACAAGGCCGCCGAAAACGTCTACACCGCGATCCGCCGCGACGGCACGCAACAGAATGTCATCGACACCATGCAGACCCGCATGGAGCTCTACGATCGCATCGACTACCACACCTTCGAGCAGAAGCTCGATGCGTTGTTCGCTGCGAAGAAGTAAGTCGCGATCCCTAACAAATCCAAGATTGGAGACAGCAAATGGCCGAAGCAAAAGTACTCAGTGGCGCCGGGCTCCGTGGCCAGGTAGCCGGGCAAACCGCCTTGTCCACCGTGGGCCAGTCCGGTGCCGGCCTGACCTATCGCGGTTACGACGTCCGCGATTTGGCGGCTGATGCGCAATTCGAAGAAGTGGCCTACCTGTTGCTGTACGGCGAGCTGCCGACCCAGGCACAACTGGATGGCTATGTCCGCAAACTGCGTCAGTTGCGCGATCTGCCCCAGGCTCTGAAGGAAGTGCTGGAGCGCATTCCCGCCGACGCCCATCCGATGGACGTGATGCGCACCGGTTGCTCGTTTCTCGGCAACCTGGAACCCGAGGCAAGCTTTGCCGAACAGCACGACAAGACCGACCGCCTGCTCGCTGCGTTCCCGGCGATCATGTGCTACTGGTATCGCTTCAGCCACCAGGGCCAGCGCATCGAATGCGTGACCGACGAAGCATCCATCGGCGGACATTTCCTGCACCTGCTGCACGGCAAGAAACCGAGCGAGTTGCACGTCAAGGTGATGAACGTATCGCTGATTCTCTACGCCGAGCATGAGTTCAACGCCTCGACCTTCACCGCCCGGGTCTGCGCCTCCACGCTGTCGGACCTGTTCTCCTGCATCACTGCCGCCATCGGTTCGCTGCGAGGCCCATTGCATGGCGGTGCCAACGAAGCGGCGATGGAAATGATCGAGCGCTTCGACTCGCCGGAAGCGGCGATCAAGGGCACCCTGGCGATGCTTGCGCGCAAGGACAAGATCATGGGCTTCGGCCACGCGATCTATAAGGACAACGACCCGCGCAACGAGGTGATCAAGGGCTGGTCGAAAAAACTCGCCGATGAAGTGGGCGACACTGTGCTGTTCCCGGTCTCCGAAGCCATCGACAAGACTATGTGGGAACAAAAGAAACTGTTCCCCAACGCCGACTTCTACCATGCCTCGGCGTACCACTTCATGGGCATCCCGACCAAGCTGTTCACGCCGATCTTTGTCTGCTCGCGCCTGACCGGCTGGGCCGCCCACGTGTTCGAGCAACGCGCCAACAACCGCATCATCCGACCGAGCGCCGAATACACCGGCGTCGAACAGCGCAAGTTCGTGCCAATCGAACAACGCTGAGCTGGAGGGCGCTGACGTAGCGACTGAAGGAACCGACCCTCCATGTGGGAGCGGGCTTGCTCGCGAAGACGGACAGACATTCAACATCGATGTCGACTGATGCACCGCCTTCGCGAGCAAGCCCGCTCCCACAGCTGATCGAGTTCACTTCAACGGCTGCGCCAGCCCCTTCTGAACCCACCGTGACCGAGTCCTGACGATGAACACAGAATTTCGCAAACCGCTGTCCGGCACTTCGCTGGATTATTTCGACGTTCGCGGTGCCGTGGATGCGATCCGCCCCGGTGCCTACGACGGCCTGCCGTACACCTCGCGCGTGCTGGCGGAAAACCTGGTACGTCGCTGCGACCCGGCCACCTTGGGCGAGTCGTTGCTGCAACTGATCGAGCGCAAGCGCGACCTGGACTTCCCATGGTTCCCGGCCCGGGTGGTCTGTCATGACATTCTCGGCCAGACCGCCCTGGTGGACCTGGCCGGTCTGCGCGACGCCATCGCCCAGCAAGGCGGCGACCCGGCCCAGGTCAACCCGGTGGTGCCGACCCAACTGATCGTCGACCACTCCCTGGCAGTGGAAAGCGCCGGCTTCGACCCCCAGGCATTCGCCAAGAATCGCGTCATTGAAGACCGCCGCAACGAAGACCGCTTCCACTTCATCAACTGGACCAAAAAGGCCTTCAAGAACGTCGACGTGATTCCACCGGGCAACGGGATCATGCACCAGATCAACCTGGAGAAAATGTCCCCGGTGATCCAGCAACGGGACGGCGTCGCCTTCCCCGACACCTGCGTGGGCACCGACAGCCATACGCCCCATGTCGACGCCTTGGGCGTGATCGCCATCGGCGTTGGTGGGCTGGAAGCCGAGAGCGTCATGCTCGGTCGCGCGTCGTGGATGCGCCTGCCGGAAATCGTCGGTGTCGAGCTGACCGGCAAGTTGCAACCGGGCATCACGGCCACCGACATGGTGCTGGCGCTGACCGAGTTCCTGCGCAAGCAGAAGGTCGTCGGCGCCTGGCTGGAGTTTTTCGGTGAAGGCGCCCAGGCGCTGACCCTGGGCGACCGCGCCACCATTTCCAACATGGCCCCGGAATACGGCGCCACGGCGGCGATGTTCTACATCGACCAGCAGACCATCGACTACCTGAAGCTCACCGGCCGCGAAGACGCCCAGGTGCAGTTGGTGGAAACCTATGCCAGGCACGTGGGCCTGTGGGCCGACAGCCTCAAGGGCGCGCAGTACGAGCGTGGCCTGACCTTCGATCTGTCCTCGGTGGTGCGCAACATGGCCGGGCCGAGCAACCCCCATGCCCGCGTCGCGACTGCCGATCTGGCGGCCAACGGCATCGCCGGGCAATGGACCGAAGTACCGGGGCAGATGCCCGACGGCGCGGTGATCATCGCCGCCATCACCAGCTGCACCAACACCAGCAACCCGCGCAACGTCATTGCCGCAGGCCTCCTGGCGCGCAATGCCAATCGCCTGGGCCTGGCCCGCAAACCGTGGGTCAAGTCGTCCCTGGCACCGGGTTCGAAAACCGTGGCGCTGTACCTGGATGAAGCCGGCCTGACCAAGGAGCTGGAACAATTGGGCTTCGGCGTGGTGGCCTTCGCCTGTACTACCTGCAACGGCATGTCTGGCGCGCTGGACCCGGCGATCCAGCAGCAAATCATCGACCGCGACCTGTACGCCACCGCCGTGCTGTCGGGTAACCGCAACTTCGATGGACGTATCCATCCATACGCCAAGCAGGCGTTCCTCGCTTCGCCGCCCTTGGTGGTGGCCTACGCCATCGCCGGGACCATCCGTTTCGACATTGAGAAGGACGTGCTGGGCGTGGTGGACGGTCGGGAAATCCGTCTCAAGGACATCTGGCCGAGTGACGAGGAAATCGAAGCGGTGGTCAAGGCCGCGGTGAAGCCGGAACAGTTCCGCCAGGTGTACATCCCGATGTTCGCCATTCAGGAAGACAGCGGGCCGAAAGTCACGCCGCTGTACGACTGGCGTCCGCAAAGCACCTACATCCGTCGTCCGCCGTATTGGGAAGGGGCGCTGGCGGGGGCGCGGCCGCTCAAGGGCATGCGCCCGCTTGCGGTGTTGCCGGACAACATCACCACCGACCACCTGTCGCCGTCCAATGCGATCATGCTGGACAGCGCCGCCGGCGAATACCTGGCGAAGATGGGCCTGCCGGAAGAGGACTTCAACTCCTACGCCACGCACCGGGGCGACCACTTGACCGCCCAGCGTGCCACCTTCGCCAACCCGAAACTGTTCAACGAAATGGTCCAGGAAAACGGCAAGGTCAAGCAAGGTTCCCTGGCGCGCGTCGAGCCCGAAGGTAAGGTCATGCGCATGTGGGAAGCCATCGAAACCTACATGGAACGCAAGCAGCCGCTGATCATCATCGCCGGTGCCGACTACGGCCAGGGTTCCTCCCGGGACTGGGCGGCCAAGGGCGTACGCCTGGCCGGTGTCGAGGCGATTGCCGCCGAAGGCTTCGAGCGCATCCATCGCACCAACCTGGTGGGCATGGGCGTGCTGCCGTTGGAGTTCAAGCCCGGCACCGATCGCAAGACCCTGGGCATCGATGGCAGCGAGATCTATGACGTGATTGGCGAGCGCACCCCACGCGCGATGCTGACCCTGGTCATCACCCGTAAGAACGGCGAACGCGTTGAAGTGCCGGTGACCTGCCGTCTCGATACGGCTGAAGAGGTGTCGATTTATGAAGCGGGTGGCGTGTTGCAGCGCTTTGCCCAGGACTTTCTTGAATCGGCGGTTGCCGTTTAAACCCACGATAAGGAGTAGGTGCTTCATGGCTCACGCACCGCGCTTTTCACCACAGATCCGAATCCCCGCCACCTACATGCGCGGGGGCACCAGCAAGGGCGTGTTCTTCAATTTGACGGACCTGCCCGAAGCCGCCCGTGTCCCCGGCGCGGCGCGCGATGCCTTGCTGCTGCGGGTCATCGGCAGCCCTGATCCGTACGAGAAACAGATCGACGGCATGGGCGGCGCGACGTCCAGCACCAGCAAGACGGTGATTCTGTCCAAGAGCAGCCGGGCCGACCACGATGTCGATTACCTGTTCGGCCAGGTGTCCATCGACAAGCCGTTCGTGGACTGGAGCGGCAACTGCGGCAACCTGTCGGCGGCGGTGGGTTCGTTTGCTATCAACAGTGGCTTGGTGGAGGCCGGCCGCATTCCACAAAATGGCGTGGCCGTGGTGCGGATCTGGCAGGCCAACATCGGCAAGACCATCATTGCCCATGTGCCGATAACCGATGGCGCGGTGCAGGAAACCGGTGATTTCGAACTCGACGGGGTCACTTTCCCGGCGGCAGAAGTGCAGCTGGAATTCATGGATCCGGCGGCCGAGGAGGAAGGTGGGGGCGGTTCGATGTTTCCCACCGGCAACCTGGTGGACGACCTGGAAGTGCCCGGCGTTGGTACGCTCAAGGCAACCCTGATCAACGCCGGGATCCCGACGATTTTCATCAATGCGCAGGATATTGGCTATACCGGCACCGAGTTGCAGGGCGCCATCAACGGTGATCCAAAGGCCCTGGCGATGTTCGAGACCATCCGCGCCCACGGTGCCCTGCGCATGGGGCTGATCAAGCAACTGGACGAAGCCGCCCAGCGCCAGCACACGCCGAAAGTGGCGTTTGTCGCGCCGCCGGCGGACTACGTTTCCTCGAGTGGCAAAGCCGTAGCGGCGGGGGACGTCGATTTGCTCGTGCGTGCGCTGTCCATGGGCAAGCTCCACCACGCCATGATGGGTACCGCCGCCGTCGCCATCGGCACTGCGGCAGCCATTTCCGGCACCTTGGTAAACCTGGCCGCCGGCGGTACCGAGCGCAACTCCGTGCGCTTCGGCCACCCGTCCGGCACCTTGCGCGTCGGCGCCGAAGCCCGCCAGGCCAACGGCGAGTGGACGGTGACCAAAGCCATCATGAGTCGTAGCGCGCGGGTGTTGATGGAAGGGTTCGTGCGGGTACCGGCCAATACCTTCTGACACCCTTTTTACCCCTGTGGGAGCGGGCTTGCTCGCGAATGCGATGGTTCAACCAGTATTTGATATTGGCTGACACACTGCATTCGCTAGCCCGCTCCCACAGAGTGACTCGCAGGGGCCCGGTTCAGCCCTGTTGAAACATCTCCCTGGCCCGTTGCTCGATCTGTTCCTGAGTCAGATCTTCCTTGTGCGTGGCCAGGAACCACACATGCCCATAGGGATCCTTCAAGCTGCCGGAGCGATCGCCATAGAACTGATCCTTGACCTCTGCAATCACTGTGCCGCCGGCGGCAATCGCCTGGGCAAACATGCGGTCCACATCCTCGACATATAAATGCAGGCCTACTGACGGCGATTGGTCCGGATTGCGCAGCGGGCCTTGATCGCAGGGTGTGCCGAGCATGATCGGGCTGCCGCCGATCCGCAGTTCGGCATGGCCGATACCTCCGTCAGGCATTGCCAGGCGCATCACTTCAGTGGCATTGAAGGCTTTTTTGTAGAACTCGATGGCTTCGGCGGCTTTATGAATGCCCAGGTAGGGCGTAATGCTGTGGAAACCTTCAGGAATGGCTTTGACGCCCATGACGTTTCTCCTTTTTGTATCGGGCGAAGAGAGGCTTCGTCGATTTGCGCCCATTCACTATAGGCCAGCGATTTCGAGTCGCCCCAGGTCCCGACGAACGCCTCACGGCTCCAGCAGATGCGCGCCCGGCCCACGTTCACCTAGCACATCGCCCTGGTTGCGCAGCGGGCAGGCCTCC
Organism: Pseudomonas sp. SJZ074; assembly: GCF_007828215.1. Classification (GTDB taxonomy): domain Bacteria; phylum Pseudomonadota; class Gammaproteobacteria; order Pseudomonadales; family Pseudomonadaceae; genus Aquipseudomonas. The sequence goes on from NZ_VIUE01000010.1 coordinate 136,778, forward strand.
ATCGACAGGCATCCACAACCGATACAACCGTTCAGCCGATCACGCAATGCGATCAATTGGTTGATGCGTTCATCCAGGTTCTGGCTCCACTGCGCCGACAGGGTCTGCCAATCGGCAGCCGTTGGGGCGCGGTTGTCCGGCAAGGACTTCAACGCCTCGCCGATCTCCGCCAAGGGAATGCCCAGGCGTTGGGCGACCTTGATCAGTGCCACGCGCCGCAATACTCCTCGTGGATAGCGGCGTTGGTTACCCTGATTGCGGGTACTTTTGATCAGCCCCTTGGCTTCATAGAAGTGCAGGGCGGTAACGGCCACGCCGCTGCGGGCAGCCAATTGGCCCACGGTGAGTTCTTTATGGACATCTATCTGTGTCATAGCGAATTCATTGCTTGACCTTGACTTAAGTAGAGGTTTTACGCTGCACGCCTTCGGATCGCAAGATTCACCTGACGTGTATCGAGGACCTTTCATGCAATCGACAAGGAACAATCGCAGTTTCACCCAGCTGATCGAATTCGACATCGAGCCTCACTGGCAACAGGCGCTGGTTACAGCCCTGTCGGAACAGACCGAGCGCCTGGCGCAGGATCATCAGGGCTTCCTGAGTGCCAGCATCCAGGTCAGCGAGGACGGCAGGCGCGTGCTCAACTATTTGCAATGGCAAACCCGGGAAGCGGGTGAGGCGGCGTTTCGACGGTTTGAAAGCGGCGAGCAGGATTTCTGGCGGCTGATTCAGGCTCACCGGGCCAAAGCCGTGACGTTCGGCTCGTTCCAGGTAATCCGCAGCATCGAACGCAGCCCGGATAATGCGCTGCAGTGTCAGCTGGTTGGTTGAGGGTAATGAGGGATCCGGAGGGGCGATACCCACTATCAAGAGGGTTGATTTCTGCCGTACAGGGCCGGCGGGTAGCCTTTGTTCATCGCCCCACGACACCGGACACTTGTCATGAATCGTATCCTTGCCGTTTCGCTGCTGTTGGTCGCCGTCGTATTGAGCGGTTGCGCCGCCTCGTCACCTGAACTGCGTCCCTACACCGCCGAAGAAACCCGCGAACTGGCCCTTGAAGCCCTGAATCGCCGGGGCCTGTCGTTCGACGAGTACCACGCGAAAAAAGCCGAGCTGCTTGGGCCGTCGCAGAAAAACACTGGTTTTGACGATCGCGGTGAAATGAGCGCCGGCCAACCCGTGCAACTGCCCGGAAAGCCAAGCTGAGAGACTGTACCGCCGGAAGTTTTACCTAACTGTCCATGGGTTTGCGACAGGACCAAGAGTAGGGTCATCACCTGACCACACGACGGACTGACCGCCATGACCCTTTCGCTGGACCTGCTGCTGGGCTTCGCCCTGTTTGCCCTTGTCACCTCGATCACACCGGGCCCCAACAACACCATGTTGTTGGCTTCGGGCGTGAATTTCGGCTTCAACCGCACCATCCCTCATATGCTGGGCATCAGCTGCGGTTTCTTTGTCCTGGTGCTGGCGGTGGGCTTTGGCCTGGGCGCGGTGTTCCAGGCGTATCCGCTGCTGTACACCGTACTGCGCTACGTTGGCGCGGCGTACCTGTTGTACCTGGCGTGGAAAATTGCCCACTCCGGTCCGGTATCCGAGAGCGAGTCAGGGAAACGCACGCCAATCAGCTATTGGGGCGCCGCGGCATTCCAATGGGTCAATCCCAAGGCCTGGATCATGGCCATCGGTGCCATCAGCACCTACACGCCGCTGCAAGGCTACTTTTTCAATGTGGTGGTGATCGCGGCCGTTTTCGCCCTGATCAATCTGCCCAGTGTCAGCCTGTGGGTGGTCTGCGGCAGCCTGTTGCGCAATCTGCTGCGTGATCGTCGCTGGCTGCGTCTGTTCAACTGGGCAATGGCGTTGTTACTGGTGGCCTCGCTGTATCCGTTATTGCTCGAAAGCATGAGATGAGGGGCTGAGCTTCGACTGGATGCCTGCTAAGCTCGCTGTTCAGGAGCGTTCCTACGCACTTTTAAATGAAGTCTCACTTCTTTAAGGTTGATCGGGTAGTAACCTCGAACCCAACGAGAGCGCTCGATCCCGGAACAGGCTCTGCGAGTTTTCCATGAATAAACGTCCTTTATATTTCGATTACGCCGCCACTACACCGGTGGATGAGCGGGTCATCCAGGTCATGGTCGAATGCCTGGGCTTCGACGGCAACTTCGGCAATCCGGCCTCCAGCTCCCATGCCTTCGGACAGGAGGCCCGGCGCTCGGTGGAACGGGCGCGTCAGCAGGTGGCGCAGTTGGTGGGAGCACAGGCGCAGCAGATCGTCTGGACTTCCGGCGCCACCGAATCCAACAACCTGGCCCTCAAGGGTGTGGCCCAGGCGCGCGGGGCGTCCGGCGGTCATGTCATCACCAGCCTGATCGAACACAAGGCGATTCTCGATACGGCCCGGCAGCTCGAAGAGAGCGGCGTCGCGGTGACCTGGCTGGCTCCGGATGCCGATGGCCTGATCAGTCCGCACGCTGTCCGCGAAGCCCTGCGCGAGGACACCTTCCTGGTGTCGCTGATGCTGGTGAACAACGAGCTGGGCACCGTCAATGACGTTGCGGCCATCGGCGAGCTTGTCCGTGGCCACGGCGCGTTGTTCCATGTGGATGCTGCCCAGGGCGCGGGCAAGGTCTGGATTGACTTGGCCCGCTGGCCGGTGGACCTGATGTCCTTTTCCGCGCACAAGATCTATGGCCCCAAAGGCATCGGCGCGCTCTACGTCGGCGACCGTGCCCGACCGCGCCTGTCGGCGCAGATCCATGGGGGCGGGCACGAAGGCGGTTTTCGCTCGGGCACCCTGGCGACTCACCAGATCGCGGCCATGGGCGCGGCTTTCGAGCTGGCGGCCCAGTCGTTCGACGACGAGCTCGACAAAATCACCCGTTTGCGCAATCGTTTGCTTGAGCCGTTGCTGGCCCTGCCCGGTGTATGCATCAACGGCAGTGCGACCCAGCGCATTCCCCATACGTTGAGCCTGACGTTCCATGAAGGTGAGTTCAACCCGGCCGCGTTGGGCGCTTCGCTCGCTTTTTCCGCCACATCAGCCTGCAACTCGGCGAACAACACACCGTCCCATGTGCTGCTGGCCTTGGGGCTCGATGCTTGCGCGGCTGGGCGGACCATTCGCCTGAGCCTGGGGCGCTTTACCCGTGAACAGGATATCGACGAGGCCGTGCGGCTGATCAAGGCCGCCTGCGTCGCGGCACCGGCATTCTGGGTCAGTAGCCCCTGAGCCGGTTGCCTGGGCCTCGAACAATAATATTGATAGACAGGAGAAACGATGAGTACCGAGCCTTTGACCCATGGACTGGTTCCCCAGCGTCTGGTGCGAATCCGCCAACTGATGAGCCGGGAGGGCATCCACGCGCTGCTGGTGCCGTCGGCTGATCCGCATCTGTCGGAATACCTGCCGGGCTATTGGCAGGGCCGGCAGTGGTTGTCGGGCTTCCATGGCTCGGTCGGGACCTTGATCGTGACGAAGGACTTCGCCGGGGTCTGGGCCGACAGTCGTTATTGGGAACAGGCCACTCAGGAACTGAAGGGCAGTGGTATTGAACTGGTCAAGCTCATTCCGGGCCAACCCGGCCCCCTGGACTGGCTGGCCGAACAGACGCCTGAAGGCGGGGTGGTCGCGGTCGATGGCGCGGTAATGGCTGTGGCGTCGGCCCGAACCTTGGGCAGCAAGCTCGCGGAGCGAGGCGCGCGTTTGCGCACCGACATCGATCTGCTGGATGAGGCTTGGCCCGATCGTCCAAGCCTGCCTGACCAGCCGGTATACGCACACCTCCCACCCCAGGCGACCGTCAGCCGGGTCGAGAAACTCGCCAAGCTGCGTGAAACCCTCAAGGCGCGTGGTGCCGACTGGCACTTCATCGCCACGCTGGACGACATTGCCTGGTTGTTCAACCTGCGCGGTGCGGATGTGTCGTTCAATCCCGTGTTTGTCTCGTTTGCCTTGATCAGCCAGCAGCAGGCAACCTTGTTCGTGGCCCTGGACAAGGTCGATGGCCCGTTGCGTGCGGTCCTGGAGCAGGACGGCGTAACCCTGCGTGATTACAGCGAAGCAGCGAGCGCGTTACGTGACGTGCCGGGTGGCGCGAGCCTGCTGGTCGATCCGGCCCGGGTTACAGTCGGTTTGCTGGATAACCTGGGCAGTGGCGTGAAGCTGGTGGAAGGGCTCAATCCCACGACGCTGGCCAAGTCCTGCAAGAGCCTGGCCGACGCCGAGCATATCCGTCGCGCGATGGAGCAGGATGGCGCAGCGCTCTGTGAGTTTTTCGCCTGGTTGGAAAGTGCCTGGGGTCGCGAGCGCATCACTGAACTGACCATCGATGAACACCTGACCGCGGCTCGCAAACGCCGGCCGGATTTTGTCTCCCTGAGCTTCAACACCATTGCCGCTTTCAACGCCAACGGTGCGATGCCCCATTACCACGCCACGGAAGAAGCCCATGCGGTCATCGAGGGCGATGGGTTGTTGTTGATCGACTCGGGTGGCCAATACCTGGGTGGCACCACCGACATCACCCGCATGGTCCCGGTCGGAACGCCCAACACTGAGCAGAAACGTGACTGCACGCGTGTGTTGAAAGGGGTAATTGCCTTGTCCAGGGCTCGATTCCCGCGTGGCATTCTGTCGCCGCTGCTGGATGCCATCGCACGGGCGCCGATCTGGGCCGAACAGGTGGATTACGGTCACGGTACCGGTCACGGTGTCGGTTATTTCCTGAATGTTCACGAGGGACCGCAGGTCATCGCCTACCAGGCGGCTCCCACGCCGCAGACGGCCATGCAGCCAGGCATGATTACCTCCATCGAGCCGGGGACTTATCGTCCGGGACGCTGGGGGGTGCGCATCGAGAACCTGGCCTTGAACCGCGAGGCGGGGAGCAGTGAGTTCGGTGAATTCCTTGAGTTTGAAACCCTGACCCTGTGTCCGATCGACACGCGTTGCCTGGAACCGTCGTTGCTGACCCAGGATGAAAAGGCCTGGCTCAATGCCTATCATGCCGAGGTTCAGCGTCGCCTGAGCCCGTTGCTGGAAGGCAGCGCACTGCAATGGCTGCACACGCGCACGGCGGCAGTCTGACGCCGGGGATCAGCCGAGGGCTTCTCGGACGAAGTCCAGGCGATCCTGGCCAAAGAACAGTTCATCACCGACGAACATGCTCGGGGCACCGAACACGCCACGGGCAATGGCTTCGTCGGTGGTGGCCTTGAGTGCTTCCTTGACCTGCTCGTCAGTCGTCAGCGCCAGCACATGGCCTGGGTCGAAACCACCTCCCTGCATCACCGCAGCTACGGTCGGCGGATGGCTGAGGTCGCGGGCGTCGACCCATAGGGCATGGAACAGACAATCGATGAACGCCGTGAAACGTTCAGGATGACGCAGTTGCATGCCGGTAATGGCGCGCATCAACGACAGCGTGTTGATCGGAAAGTACGGATTGAGCCTGAAAGCCACGCCGTAACGCTTGGCGAAGCGATCCAGGTCTTTGGCCATATGCGCGCCTTTGGCCGGCACGGTAATCGGCGATGCATTGCCCGTTGCCTTGAAGACCCCCCCGAGCAACATGGGGCGGTAGACCAGTTCGCTGTCGGCGTGCGCGCAAAGCTGCGGGAGTTGGGTATACGCCAGGTAGGTCGCCGGGCTGCCAAGATCAAAGAAAAACTCCACCGATTTGCTCATGGTCACAGCTCTCTTGTTGTTATGGGGGGCTTACCAGCGTTCGTTCCAGGGGCGCAGGTCCAGCTCGAAGGTCCAGGCGTCGCGTGGTTGGGTATGCAGGTACCAATAGTTTTCGGCGATGTGTTCGGGATCGAGGATGCCGTCTTCAGCCCTGGTCGCATATTTTTCTGGAAAATTATCGCGGATAAAATCGGTGTCGATGGCGCCGTCCACCACCACATGTGCCACATGGACATTCAGGGGGCCCAGTTCCCGAGCCATACTTTGGGCCAATGCACGGACGCCGTGTTTGGCCCCGGCGAACGCGGCGAACCCCGAGGCGCCCCGCAAGCCCGCGGTGGCGCCGGTAAACAGGATGGTCCCGCGTTGGCGCTTGACCATGCGTTTCGCCACTTCCCGGGCGTTGAGAAAACCTGAGAAGCAGGCCATCTCCCAGATCTTGAAATATTTACGCGCGGTCTCTTCCAGAATGCTGCAGGGCACGTTGGCGCCGATGTTGAAGACAAACGCCTCGATGGGGCCGATCTGGGTCTCGATTTGCTCGATGAGCGCGATCACGTCGTCTTCCTGGCGCGCGTCACAAGCATAGCCGTGGGCTTCGCCACCCTGGGCGCGTATCGCTTCGACCAACGGGGCGAGTTTGTCGGCGCTACGGCGGGTCACGCACGCTATGAATCCTTCCCGCGCGAAACGTTTTGCAATTGCGCCGCCCGTGGCATCCCCCGCGCCAACAACCAGTACGACCTTCTTGTTATCCATGATTCACCTCATTGGTAAACGATCGTTAACTTAACGAACGTTATGCTACGCTCCGGTGTACGTCAAGTTGAGCGAGCAGAGGCAGGATTCATGCGTTATTCAGCCAATCACAAAATGGAAACCCGGGAAAAGCTGCTGGCCAGCAGCGCCGTATCCGCCAAGAAAGCCGGTTTTTCGACAGTGGGCGTTGATGGCTTGATGAAGGCGATCGGATTGAGCGGCGGGGCGTTCTATAGTCATTTTTCCTCCAAGGACGAGCTTTTCAAGGCCATTGTCGAGCGGGAGCTGACCCAAAGCCTGGAACGTCTGAGCGGTGATCATGTCCTGGACTCGGCCAGGTTGGAGCGTTGTCTCAAGCAGTACCTGAGCATGAGTCATGTCGAACGACCTGAGGCCGGTTGCGCACTGCCGGTGCTCGGCGCTGAAATCGCACGCTCGGATGTGCAGGTGCGAGAGGCTGCGCAAACGTGGATCTGTCGTCTGCATGAGAGCTGGGCGCGGATACTGGAAAGCGACAGCCTGGCCTGGGCCATTCTGGCGCAATGCGTTGGGGCGCTGGTTGTTGCGCGGATGCTGGTCACGCCGCAAATCCAGCGTAATGTCCTCGAGTCCTGCCAGGAGGAAATAAACCGTCGAATGGCCGAGCAGCGAGTGGGTTAAGGACTGTTCGCTACTTGCAGATGACGATCATGCTGCGGCTGGTGTAGCCGGCGGGATTGAGCCCGAAAGGGTAATCCCCTGGCTCTTCGACCGCGTCCCCCGACTTGGCGATGACCTTGTAGTTCTTGGGGGCGCATGAGTTGGCGGCACTCGCGGCGCATTGGTCCCAGGACGACGTCAGGCCGGAGCAATTGATGTGCAGAGCTTTCTTGCCGCGTTTGACTTCAGTTTTCGTTGTCGCCGCGCAGCCCGCAACTGCAAGTACGGCGACCAATATCAAGATTCGTTTCATTCCCGTCCTTAACGCCGTCGTGGATCTCTGTCCACGTATGACTACATTCGCTTGCGCTTGAAGCGTTCGTGACGTCCTGTATGAAAAATTCCATGTTTGACATTGGGTTACGGACCTAAACATGGCCTAAATGCGCGGCAAATACCAGAGCTTCTTTAAATCCTCCTTCAATCAGCCGCAATGGCGGGCTTTACGGCGTTATTGAGGGTCAGGGTTGCACCGATTGACGCAAGAATGATGCAGCCAATCGCCATCCATTGGGCCAGGGACAAGTGCTCTTGGAGGAATACGAACCCTGAAAGGGCGGCGACGGCGGGTTCGACGCTCATCAGCGTGCCGAAGGTGCGGGCAGGCAGGCGGGTCAAGGCGATCATTTCGAGGGTGTAGGGCAGGGCCGTGGAGAGAATGGCCACGCCAATGGCGACAGGAATCAGGCTCGGTGTCAGCAGCGCGGCCCCGGCATGGACGATGCCGATAGGGGCTACGAACAGGGCTGCGATTACTACCCCGAGCGCGGCAGTCTGCACGCCATTGTCCGCCCCGGCTTTCTGGCCAAACAGGATGTAGAGCGCCCAGCAGACGCCCGCGCCCAATGCGTAGCCGGCGCCGACTGGGTCGATGCTGGCGGTGGTGGCTCCCGTCGGTATCAGCAGGAGCAGGCCGGTGACCGCCAGGGCAATCCAAAGGAAGTCGATTGCTCGGCGTGAATTATAAATAGCCACCGCCAAGGGGCCGGTAAACTCCAACGCCACAGCGATTCCCAGCGGCGTCGTGCGGACTGACATATAGAAGAGGAAGTTCATGCCGCCCAGTGCCATCCCGTAGACAACCACGGTGCGCAGGGACTGGGCTGTCAGCTTGGCGCGCCAGGGACGCAGTAGCAACAGCATGATGATGCTGGCAAAAATGAGTCGTAACGTCGTTGTGCCTTGGGCGCCTATTACCGGAAACATACTTTTGGCCAGGGACGCTCCGGACTGGATGGATGCCATGGCAATTAGAAGCAGGGCAACCGGGTACATAGTGGAGGCCAGGCTGCGATGTGGGGAATTCATTACGGAGGCTTGTCCAAAGTAAGGGCAGTGAAGGTGATTGTGTTGAGCAATATACTGCGCACTTTCAATGGCAGCGTCTATATATAAGGTGGATTTCATTTTGGCGGATGTCGCGTATGGATAGAAAAGCGTAATTAAGGGTTGACGGCAGATTCTGAGTCTCTATAATTCGCCCCACTTCCGGCGCAGTCGAAACGGAAAACTCCTTGAGTTTCAATGAGTTAGATGTTTTCTG
>NZ_VIUE01000011.1 GCF_007828215.1 Pseudomonas sp. SJZ074
ACTCTTGAATGACCTGGGCTTTGAAGGACTTGGAATAGGAACGGCGTGTTGGCTGCATGAAATACCCGCTTAAAAGGCTAGAACTGGTGTCCACTTAAATTTAAGTGCACACCATGTCTTGGCTTTGCGGGGCTTGGTAGGTGACTTGGCCGGACGGATACAGAGTTCTTCGCCTCCGCTGACGATATCAAGCAGGGGGCAGTTGAGGCGTCGACTACCTGCTTTAAGTACACAGTCAGTAGTCAAGTGATCCCCAAGAAGGGTGTCAGTGTCGACGATGCAAGGGACGGTATCTCTCGATACTTGAGTCATTTGGTCGCAAGAACGGTTTTCTATCCTATGCTGAATCGGCTGAAGTAAAGGTTGCTTAGTACATAGGCGGGGGCCGTCCGTATCGCAAACATAATGCAGAGGCAGAGATGACATCGATATCCAGAAGAGTCTTCCTGAAAGTGGGAGGCGGTGTTGCAGCGAGCGTGGCCATCGGGGTACCTGAACTCACACAAGCGGCGACATCACTGCCAGTGGTAGAAGGGCGAGTCAATCTCCCCTACCAAATGAAAGCGATCACCAACGCGCAGAAATTGCAGGTCAACACACCCTTTTCATTTTTCTATCCTGACGCGGCCTCACCTTGCGCGTTGATCAAAATGGGCGCACCTGTTCCGGGGGGCGTCGGCCCGGAGCGCGACATTGTCGCCTACAGCATGCTATGTACACACATGGGTTGTCCGGTTGCCTATGACGCAGGACAGAAGTTGTTTAAATGCCCCTGTCATTTCAGCATTTTCGATCCTGAGAATATTGGCCAAATGGTTTCCGGCCAAGCTACTGAGAACCTGCCAAGCATAGTGCTCGAATACAACCCCAAAGACGATTCGGTACGTGCAGTTGCCGTAGAAGGGTTGATCTACGGACGTCAGTCCAACCTCCTGTGATAAGGAGATTCAAATGGCAACCAACAAAGATCGTGTAGCGCTCCCACCTCCAGGGGCCCAAAAGACCAACCTGACATGCCACTTCTGCATCGTGGGTTGTGGCTATCATGTGTACAAATGGCCGGAAAATCAGGAAGGCGGACGGGCACCCGATGAAAACGCACTCGGGCTCGACTTCCGCAAACAGCTACCTCCTTTGGCTGTCATCATGACCCCGGCGATGCAGAATACGATCACCGACAAGGATGGTAAGCGCTACAACATCATGATCGTGCCGGACAAACAGTGCGAAGTGAATAAAGGGTTGTCTTCCACACGAGGCGGACAGCTCGCCAAGGTCATGTACAGCCCCGATGGCGTAGGCAAGGAGCGGTTACGCAGTCCACGCGTTTATGTGGCTGACCAGTGGGTGGACACCAGCTGGGATGATGCGCTGGCGCTTTATGCGGGCGTGACCAAGAAGATTCTAGATAATGACGGGCCAGCCGCGCTCGCCTTTGACTGCTTCGATCACGGAGGTGCCGGGGGCGGGTTTGAGAATACCTGGGGCACCGGCAAGTTGATGTTCACAGCGCTGAAAACTCCGCTGGTACGTATCCACAATCGCCCGGCCTATAACTCCGAGTGCCACGCCACCCGCGAGATGGGCATTGGCGAACTGAACAACAGCTATGAAGATGCCGAGTTGGCCGACGTCATTGTTGCCATCGGCTGCAACTCCTACGAAACCCAAACCAACTACTTCCTGGCCCACTGGATACCCAATTTACAGGGACAGACGATCGACAAACGTAAACAGCGTTTTCCTGGAGAAACCGTTGCACCAGCGAAAGTGATTTTTGTTGACCCGCGCAGGACACCGACCATTGCTGTTGCCGAGCAAGCGGCGGGCAAGGACAACGTGCTTCACCTGGATATCGAACCGGGAACGGATATCGCCCTGTTCAACGGCCTGTTGACCTACGTGGTTGAACAAGAGTGGCACGACAAGGAATTTATCTCAGCCCATACCAAGGGGTTCGATCAGGCACTTCAAGCCAACAAGCTGTCGCTCGAAGAAACCAGCCACATCACCGGCGTGTCGGCGGAGAAGCTCAAGCTCGCTGCCGAATGGGCCTACAAGCCTAAAGCTTCTGGTCACCGCCCCCACACCATGCATGCCTACGAGAAAGGGATTATTTGGGGCAATGACAACTACCTCATCCAGTCTGCTTTGGTCGATTTAGTGCTTGCGACCCATAACGTCGGACGACGGGGTACAGGTGTGGTGCGAATGGGCGGGCATCAAGAGGGTTATACACGCCCACCTTATCCAGGCACTACCAAGATCTACGTGGATCAGGAGGTCATCAACGGCAAGGGCATGATGTATACCGCTTGGGGAGCTAATCCGTTTCAGACCACGCTCAATGCCGAGCAACATCGCACGGTCATTCTGAAGCGCGCCAATATTGTCAGGGAGGCTATGGCCAATGTTCGCGGCGGCTCAACCACGCAGATGGTGGATGCGATCTACGATGCGGTGAAAAACAAAGGTGGGCTCTTCCTCGCCAATATCAACCTCTACCCCACCAAGCTAGCAGAAGCCGCGCACGTGATGCTGCCAGCAGCCCATCCGGGTGAGATAAATCTCACCTCTATGAATGGGGAACGCAGGATGCGTCTGTCGCAAAAATTCACCGATCCTCCTGGTTCGGCGAAAGCCGATTGCCTCATCGCGGCAGCTATCGCTAACACCCTCCGGCAAATGTATACCGCCGAAGGAAAGCAGGACATGGCGGCGCGCTTCGCAGGGTTCGACTGGAAAACTGAGGAGGACGCGTTCAATGACGGCTTTCGTATGGCCGGGCAACCCGGTGCTGGCCCTATTGATAGTCAGGGTGGAACCACGGGCAATATTGTCACCTACGAGCGATTGCAAGCCATGGGCAACAATGGAGTCCAGTTACCCGTCAAGGAGTACCGAGACGGCAAACTGATCGGCACCGAAATGCTGTACTCCGATTACAAATTCGACACGCCGGACGGCGAAGCTGAGTTCAAACCAGCGACGTGGCCAGGCCTGCCAAAGCCGGTGGAGGAACAGAAGGAGAAGCACCAGTTCTGGGTCAACAACGGACGTATTAACGAGGTATGGCAAACGCTCTATCACGACCAGTACAACAGTTTTGTGCAGAGGCGCGTGCCGATGGCTTATCTGGAAATCAATCCTGATGATGCCCAAACGTTGGCTATTGCATCCGGGGATGTGGTCGAGGTGTTCAACGACTACGGCTCGTCCTATGCGCTGGCCTATCTAGAGCCGGATATCAAACGGAATCAGACGTTCATGCAGTTCGGCCATTTCAATGGCGTTATGGGTGATTTAACCACGCCATGGGTTGATCGAAACGTAGTGCCTTATTACAAAGGGACATGGGCGAGTATTCGTCGTATTGGGAAAGTGGAAGAATTCAAAGAGACAATCAGCTTCAAGTCACGAAGATTTAAGGCATAGCTGTTTCACGCCCGCTAGGCGTTTCTTTCCGAGGTCTTTACGATCATGGTATTGGGGCGAGCGCAGTCTCGCAGGTGGTGAGGGAGGACGTTGTGCGCAAATTTGTTCTTTCCTCTCGCGCGTGAGGGACAGGTATAGATCTCCTGCTCTCTCTATGGCCTGGGAAAACGAGGCGCTTGACCGAGCCATTCTGCATGATCCGGACTTCTCACTCGCATATGCCGCCCGTGCTCGCTTGCATGCGATCCATGTCCGGCTTTCTCAAGCGATAGCAGGCAGTTCGATAGCTGAAGCTTTGATGGTGTGCCACGGGACTGAACAGGAATGTAATCACGTAGGTATGCCACCAGGCCTGCCAGGTTGTTCCAGAAACGGTTGTCCAGACTACCGTAAGGTCAGTTCTTCCCGATCTTCTTCCGCTTCAGCCTGGAAGACCTCAATGAGTTTCTGGTTGTAATCGTCCAAATAGGTCTGCAAACCCTCCCGATCAACGAGGCGTACCCCGGCGGTGGTGGCGAGTTCCTTGGCCGACTTCGTGTAGTACGAATTGGTGACTACCATGGCTTCGTCACAACCGTAGAACGCCTTGGCTGAGATCGCTTGCTGAACTGCAGCGTTGCCAACGGAGCCGGTGTAGTTTTTTGCCTGGATCACCATGTTTTTGCCAAACCGGCTCACGAACAAGTCGGCCCCTTGATCGGCGGTCTTCTTGGTTTCCTTAACGTCGAAGCCGATGGTCTGGAAAATCTCGACCAGGAACGCCTCGAACTGGAACCCGTCCATCGCGTCCACCAAATACATGGTGATGAACCGGTTGGGGTTGAAATGCTCAAGCTGGCTTCCCAAGCGTTCGACGAGGATGTCGAAGTAGATACCTTCGCAAAGACTGAGCCCGGAGCGGAAAGCCGGCAAGGAAATCAAAGGAGTGTTGGTCGTAGCGTTCGTTTGAGCATTGAACTGGACACCCTGGTACGAAATATCGTTCTCCCAGAGGTAGTAGTAGAACAGAGCGAGATCAGATCTGAACGTCGTTCCAGCCTCATCGATCCATGACCGAAGGGTCTCGGCCAAGTCGGCTTTGATGTGGCGACTGAGCTCTCTGGAGAAGCCAAGATAGGTCGAGTTGAATGCAGTGGTCAGAAGCAGTTTGTCCAGTAGCGAGGGCAAACCTTCAAGCTCATCGAACCCCTTGCGGATCAGCACCTCGCGAAACAGCTCGCGTTCGGTGTACACACCATCGAGCCTTGGGCCTGGCACGCCGGCATCGTTGCTGGTGGAAGAGGTTTCACGGGTAGTGTGGATGAAGTTCGTGAAGTAGGGCTGCTTGAGCTGTGCGTATTTTCTTAGCACATTGTTGAGCAGATCGTTCAGCTGTGCCTGCTCTTTCTTCTTGCCCAGAAAATCTTTGAGGAGTCCCTTGGACTGGTACTGAAAGTCCGGGTAAAAGGAAGGATCGAGTGGCGTCAGATGTTGAGCGCGCAGCTCTGCAGATGGTGATACCTGCGAGCTGTTGCACCAAGGGCAGGTTGTCTCAAAAGTAGTTCTGTTGCATCCATTGCATTGGTAAATCATGGGCGTCTATTCCGGGCTGAAGACTGAGGTGCGGTGCAAGCCGTTACACCTCAATCTTGATCAGTTGCCGCCGCAGGGTAGCTGATTGTCCTGAAAGGTCTCGGTGCTTGAGGCCAGACAATAGCCTAGTGCTATCTACCCGTCTACGGAGGTGGTTTGAACTCGATGCCTACTCGTCAAGGTCACCCTTGGCCACATGTTCCCGGTGGTGCCACTCATGGAGTTCGACGTCGTTGCGATAGGCCTCCAACTGGTTTTCCCCTGGCTCATGGGGGTAATCCTCGGGCCGCATTTCTCGCAGGCAGCGAAGCTGTTCAAGGTTGGATTGAGCCTGTTGAACCCGACGGGATTGAATGATCTCTGCCACCTCCTTGAAGCCAGCTGAGGCCTGGCCATTGTCCCAGTACCACTGCTTCATATCCTTGTAGATCTGGATATGCCGACCATCGAGCCCACCGCTATGATTATCGATGTCAAATGCATAGCGATATGGGTCTAGCTGATGAAGGACGAACTGCTGCAGGCAATAGGCCGTGCCGTACATGCCGTTGAGCAGGATTTCTCGGTGAGTGATGTATGGAGATTCGGTCATTATCGCGTTCTCTTTGGAGTCAAAGGTGTAAGTCTAACCGGCCCTGACGAAGGCTTTCATTCGCGAACAGTGTCGTCTGGTCACTCCGGCTCGGGAGCGTCAAAGAGGCATACGCGCTTATCAGTGCCAGCAGTGCAAGACTGCAGAAAGGAAGTTCCCCGCACGCTGTAGCCTCGAACTATATCTTCCGGCCAGCCTCCGAGACGGACTCTGCCCTTTATGTGATGGTTGACGCTGACATGCTGGAGTCGGTGCTGACGGCGATCATCAATAACGCCAAAGATTTTCGAGCGCTTGATACTGACATCATCGTCGATGGCTACTTAGAGCAAGGGGACGCCGTTATCACTATAAAAAATAATGGGCCTCATATCGCGAATGACCCTATCGAAGAAATTTTTGAATATGGTGTCTCTGTGCGAGACGGCGCAGAGGAGGGCGAACATCTTGGACAGGGGCTGTATATGGCGAAGACCTTTGTTTCACGTCTGAGTGGTAGCCTGACTGCCCGCAACTTGGGTGATGGTGTCTGCTTTGAAATCAGACTTCCATGCGTGGGTTAGGCGGTCAAATTTCAGCTGATTGACCGATTAATGCCATAGTCGGCCCGTTCGGGCCGGCTGGACAAATGTTGAGGTTGGGACTGGTCAGCGAGCAGTGCTGATATCACCTTAATACCTTTGTTACTTTTCAGGTCTGTGGGTGGGACGTGTCGGGTGCTTCGGCTTGGTCTCGGGGTTCACTTGATGCCTTCTGTCATCTTTTCGGTCGTCACGTTTCGGTTTCGGGCCTGGCTTGGCTTAATGTGCGTTGACATACTTGACTTGATATCCGAATGGTTGATTTCAATGGGGTATCTTGTCACCGACATCAGCGGCGTTTATCCAGTCACCATGGTTTCTAGGCGTACCATCAATACCCTAGAACTAATTGCCAAGACCGCAAGGGAAAGGGTATGGAAAAGCGGAAAGCAGCTTTTAGTCAGCGGCGGTGTTACCTGACGAAACTCAATCACTCCAACGCTGCCGTGATGGGAAACGGTGGAGTGAGTCTCACAACAGTTCACCAGCTTTACGAGATCGCGTAAGCCTGATGAGCACTCGCAATCAATCATAGAACCTTGGTGATCTGTGCTTTGAGTATCATGTTCAAACTCAGCCGACGTTTGGTAAAAGTCTTGTATCGACCTTCTCGCTGCGCCGCCGCCGGAGGGGTGGTAGATGTTTTCCACATGCCGAGCACCACGACCTCGTCCCCATTCTGGATACCCTTAAACCACTCGGATTGGGGCGACCAGATACTTACCTCTACGCCAATTCCATTCTCAGGGTTTTCGGGATCCGGCCGGAATTTGCTCATCTGCAGGTTTATCACGTTTTTGCTGGAGTCGCCTTTGAGTCCACAACGAACGCTACTGACTTGGCCGTGGATGGCAATGGGATGCTGCACGGTGTTCTGCGAAACGGCATGAAAGCCTGACATGTGCTGTTCCGATTCGAAATAGAACTGATTCCAGGCTACCTTCACATTGCCTTCAAAGACCAGTTCCAGATGCTGCTCGATATCCTGGTTGCTTGCGCAGAGCGTTCGGAGTTTCAAGGCTCGATTGGCCGAGTTGATATACGCGGGCAACAGCCCAGGATTGGAGGTATAAGTTCTGCCCGTCTTTGTTCTGTCCCCTCCGTCCGGATTTTTCGGCGCGCCTGTCCCCTCCAGGGCCTCTTTAATCATTACCAGTCGCATCCGGTATTTGTCCTTCTGGATACTCTCGATCAACCCCTCAGATGTCTTCGCGATCTTATTGATCTCTTCATCTACACCGAAAGGGCAGTTTGCGGCGTGTGCGCCTTTGGGCAACAACCGGAAATACCCCTGCACGAAGACCGACTTGTCGTGCATCTCCCTGGTGTGCGGAGGATTATGGGTGACATGTGTGCCGCAATGCTTGCATTGCAACGGCTCGGCGCCCAGGCCTTTTTGATAGGTGTCGGCTTCCCACTCTTGCTTGTTCTGATCAAAGGCGGAGCTCATCTTGATGCCCATGCGCATTCCTTGTTCATTAGAATTGGGTGCAACCATTTCCTGCGCAGCCGCAATGGATGGAGATGATGGCGGAGTCGCGTTGTCCTGAGTGCGCATGAGGGCTCGTTGGGCGTGGCGAAAATTCTCGTAACCGGATTCCAGAGCGGCAATGTCGAGTGCTTCGGAGTGGGAGATTTGACGCAAGCGAGCAATGGACTTTGCCTTGCGCTTGATACCACGGAGTGTAGAAGGGGGGACAACAGGGGTGGTGCTCATGTTTTTCTCCGCCCCTTACCGCAACGTCACCCGCCTACGTCGCTTTGGGGCCTGGAAAAATCATGGCCTTGAGCTTTGAGTTCCTGCGGGTAGTGCCGTTTCCAGCTAACACTGACGGGTGAAGTGCGCCTACCCGGCGCAGCCAGAATCTACCAAGCCGTTGTGAAGAGTGCAAGTATCTTGGCGGGCCGCGTTGAGTGTCTACTACGGGCGTTACAGCGGATAGCAAGGCTGCGAATTGGCGCTCAACGTGACCACCCGTTTGCATTCGACTGAGCTGTCATTTATTGGTGCTAGCCGTCGATTGAATCGGATTTGACCAGCACGCTTTGTGAGCATGCAGCAGAGAGGGAGGGGACGCGATCATTTATCCTGACGCCAAGCATCTGTCCAATCCTATACCCTCATCGCAAATACCTGTTCTTCAAATGATGGCTATTGGCGGTTTTTGGGGAGCGGCGACAGCGCTATTCGCTTGATAGGTGGCCCCCGCTATGTGCAGGGCTCTCATAGGAAATACTATTGACATACCAGACGGCCTCGCCCGTCGGGGTCTGCACCACGGCCTCGTCACCTAGTCCCTTCTTTAGCAGCGCCCGTGCCATAGGTGAATCGA
Source organism: Pseudomonas sp. SJZ074 (assembly GCF_007828215.1). GTDB lineage: Bacteria > Pseudomonadota > Gammaproteobacteria > Pseudomonadales > Pseudomonadaceae > Aquipseudomonas. The sequence continues at coordinate 8,514 of NZ_VIUE01000011.1, forward strand.
TCGAGATGTAGTCGTTGCGCCCATAAATTTCGTCGTAACCCACAATCCGGAATTTCTTGAACTCACCATCGTCATTTTCAACCTCCACCCAAGCTCCGAAAAACACCTTCCCCTCCTGCTCGGGTGAATAGTCAACGACCTTGACGTCCTCTAGTCGTTTGCGCAGATACCTGATCCGTCGATCGATCTCCCGCAGCAGCTTTTTGTTGTACTGATAATCTGCGTTTTCACTCCGATCCCCCAGGGATGCAGCCCAGGTGACTTTTTGAGTGATCTCAGGTCGGTAGACGCGCCATAAGTGATCGAGCTCCGCCTTGAGGCTGTCGTGGCCACCGCGAGTGATGATGTTTGTGGCCAAAGCGGCCTCCTTTTGAAGAATTATGCGTACAGATCCGAGCATTTCACAGGTTATGGAATGCGATCAATCACTGCCATGTAGTCAAAGCTGGAAGCGGTGCGATCTGTTCGGACTACGTAAAGGCTGGCTCCAACTCCCTCAGGAACTATCCAGAATTCGGGGGCGGATTTCTTCTGTTTCGAGGTGGCCCATATCAGTTCGAGTTTTTCCAACGCTACGGGATGGGTTACACGGCCAGAGGGCGCATTTGAAATGTAGCTATACAGCTTGGTTTTGAGTTCAAAACGAGAGGTGTAGGGGTAGGGGCCCAGTTGAATGGGGCCGTCACCGATTATGCTGTCCATCTGTATCTTGGGGGCGTGGTGAAGCTCCTGAATTTCTCGGTGTTCTCTTATTCGGTTCCAAACGGTATGACCCTTTTCGACACAGCGTTTGATCCATTGTGTTTCTGCTGCTAGCGCAGCGTCCTTCGATTCACAAATCTCAACGGCCTTGAACAGAGGCATTTGCCCTTTTTCAAGAATCTGGGCGATCTTGGCAGCGGCTCGTTTCGTTCTTGTGTTCGCGGATCTAATGTGGGCTTGCTGGCGGCGGGGGAAATTTCCGGTCTCACCAACATAGAAAGGCTCCTCAGTCTCCGGGTCAATGATGATGTAGACGAGGTATTGCTTGGAAAGATCATCGTGTAGCTCAGGCTGCGCCTTGGCCGTGGGTCGCCTTTCAATCGTATCGGTATTGAAATGGTACACCGGTGAGTGATTTGAGCGCGGGGAGCGAGTGTTCTGCCGATACCATTCCTCCGCAAGTTCAAGCGATCTGAATGAACGATGCTCGGCTTCAGGAAAATGGTCGACAGATGCTCGGGCTCCACCGTCCCATCTGTCAAATATTCCTGTATGGCGTCCATGAATCACTGCATAGAATCGAATCTTTTTTGCCATCCTGAGCAACCTTGATCTTCATATTTAGAAGGCCTCTATCTCGTACCAGAAATGTGGGCGATCTGCCAGGAGTCATCTGGCTGTTTGCCGGCTTTGGGGTATGGCTCTGCTAGGATGAATTCGTCGGCGGCTTCGTTTGAGCTGACAAATTACCTCTCGCACCATTGTGTTCTGATGGCTCAAAGCTGCGGCCCGGAAATTCAAGGAAGGATCATGTCCAAACCAAAATTGCCACCTGAGTCTGAGGTAGTGACCTGGCTGCAAAGGCTTATCGAAAACGACCAGTTGCTCGAAAACATTAAAGGTCAGGAAATCATCACCTCCATAACAGATGCAATTGGGCAGGATTTTTTCATTCCATCCTTCGGCATCGATTACATCTCTCGACGTGCCTCGGCGGAGGCTGCTGGGCACGTACTGGGCCGCCTAGGATTGCTGGAGATTATTTCAATCAACACCAGCATCTCGCTCACCAAGGGGGAAGTGCTACGCCCCGACATCCTCTGTTTCAGTCCCGAGTCGAAGACCCTCGTGGTTTTTGAGGTTAAACGAGCCAGTGAGACTGAGCGGCAGACTGTTACCGAGCTTGCAGGTTATGAACAGGAACTGCGGAACCTGCTGCCATTCCTGGGCAATTTCGATATTTGTTTTGTCGTGGTGGCTGCAGACTGGTCGACGCTTCTGACACACGCAGTCGGTAGCATGAATGCATGGTCGGGCAAGCAATGCTTGGCGCTCAAGCTGGTGTCTATTGAGTCCTCATTCGCGCTGCAGGCCCATCTGCCCGAAGCTTGGCATCTCACCGGTAGCGTGAAGCTGCCACCGGAGGCATTGCCCTCGATCGATCTGTACCTGGTCGAAAAATCAGCGGATGCCATCGACGACGAAGGCGATGAAAATGATGGTGGACAGGCAGAGGGGAATGGCGCTGACGAACGACTGCCGCCACGTTTAGTGATGACCGCAATGGACATCATTGCTCGTGCAGGCGACAGGGCAGGATCACACGGCTTCATGATGCTGTGGCGGGACGTCAATGGCTACGGGCGAGGGCGGTGGTGCATCACGCTGTGCGCCATCGACCCCTACTCCATGTACGCCTGGTGCAAGGAGCACGGGTTGTCGCAGCGTGATTCTGACGCTTCTTTGTTTCTGGACAGCCGCAAGGCCGATATTGCGGGTCAGACGCCTGCCACAATCTACGACCTTGCCAAGGCAGCCTACCCGATTCTGCAGGAGCAGTTTGAGCCTGAGTTCAGCGGAGACTTTTGTTGGCAAATGAAGGCTCGGCAATATCGTCTAAGAGGGGTGCCTACCAGGTTCGAGTTCTGGGGTAGTCTCGGACAACACGCGCGGGAGTTCGTCTGTAACCCGGCCGTGCGGAACTGGTACATGCCCTATATGAGCCAAAACCAACTCGACTGGACAGACCCTGTCGTGGCTATGCCATTGATAGAGAACTTGTCGGCAGGAGTGCCGTTCCCGGGGGGGACAATCAAGTGCAGTGATGCCTTCCTCGTGGGCCGGGCGCTGGGTGATCTCGCCTTGGCCGCTTTCAATGCAGCACCTGATAAAGAGCATGCGGCGAGAATTGAGCCTATGGTTGAGTGGGCCCAGTTGGAGGCGCTCCGTTATGCGATCGAAATGAAGCAGATGTATGACGTGACGGAAGAAATCGTCACTCCTATACCCATGCTGTCCAACGATCCGTCCAGGAAACTCCAGGCAACGGAGGATCTTGCGAAATGGGTGCGGACGGATCTGATCAGTGATCGGCATCCGTTCCATCAGGCGTGTTTTGATCTGGGTTTGCGGGAAGCAATGCTGTTCAGATTGTCTGAGGAAGGAAGCATTGATCGCTTTCCTCCTGATCGACGTCACCAGGCAGCCTTGTTAATTCGGCGCATCCTGAAAGGGGCGATTCTGCGGATGAAGGGTAGTCAAGGTCAGCTTTTACAGTCTGCGGAATATCGCGATTTCGAAGAATACGTGGCCCCGCATTTATCTTCTTGTCTGGACGAGCAGGGGGACGTCGACGGCGTGCGGTTGGATGCAGTGCTTGATGAGATTCCAGATCTTGAACTACTCAGAGCGTTTCCCGGCACATTCGTAAAAGGGATCGATTCAATCGTTCCAGTCGTTCTTCACACCGTTAGCCCAGCTTTTCCCGTGACTGTCGATTGGGAGTGGTTGAAGTCTGGCGTGAGGGCGTTGTTCGAAGAGGGGGATCATCGCCCGGCAGTTATTTTTAACCAGGACGGTACGGTGGGGACTGGTCGGATTATGGGAATCGGCAAATTCCTCTCACCCATCATGGATCCTGACGTGGAGGTTTATCTTCTCGATGAAACATCAGCACGGAACATTGCCATGAAAATGACGTGGGAAGAGGTGAAGGATTTCTATGCTAAACGCAGCGAAGCATTTGGATGAGCGCTCTCTCCTTGGGTACCGATGGTGTTCACCTGGCGTTTAGACGAAATCGAAGTTGGCGTAGCGCCGTCTACGGGTAAGGGAATGGCAATGGGAAGCTTGTGGGGCTTCGTCCATTGCCGTGGTATGGCTTTAGTCTCGCAGCCAGTAAGGAGGGATATCCAAGCCAAGCTCTTCCAACGCCATGTAGATGACCCGTATTGTCTCTGCACAGACTTCACTGATTGAGGATCTCAAGCCCATTGAGGCAATCGCTCATTCAGACCTGGGCGGTGAATTCGCACTGGAAAGAGTGCTGGGGCATTTGGTGGAACGTCGACTCTGTGATGGCTGCTCAGCAAGAACTGCAAATTTTCTGGCGCTGGCTCGGGACGTATTCCTACCTTGGGCTCTATTCACCAGTCGCGACGCCCTCTCGGCTTACGACATTTTCACGTTTTGTAGGCGGCTGGTGGCGACCAATGGCTAAGGTTGTTGGTTCGGTTATGGGGATGCGTTGGTTGACCATCGCGTAGTTTTGGCTGGCAATATGGTCAGGCCTCTTCGTGATTGGTGCTGATGATCATTTGAGCAGGCGGTGGAAAAGACGTGCCGCTAATGATGGCTTAGTGGTCAACCCGTGATCGCGTGTATGTAATTCAGCTCGATAGGAGCGAGGGACGAATGAGTTTTGTCGCCTCCTCAATCTCGTGGCCGCACATAGGTGCTGTCAGAAATTCAACTCATATACTTGGTGGCGCGCCAATCGTATTTTTGGGGGGAAAGGTGTGCGTTATGCAGATTTTTGAGGTTCGGCTCGGAGTATCAGTGTCAGAGAGGGGGACGGTCATGAGGCATGACGGGCGGCAAAGTCTCTGTCGAACTCGCCGTGCATGAATGTGTTTCTGGGAAAAGCGGGGTGGGTGAGGCCGCTTTTTTGCTCCAAATGAAAAAAATTTTGGGGGTGGGGAAATGAGGGCGCATACTCAAAATAGTATGCTTTCGAGGGTATGCATACTATTTTGAATGTCCCGGTTTAAAAGGATTTCAGAGGAAATAGTATGGTAAGTGGGGTTATAGATTGTTGTCGGCATTTTCCGAGCGATCGCCTTGGGCCGCCGCCTCGCTGACCGCTTGGGTCACTTGAGGGCGGCGCACATGCCAAAGCTCGTGGAACTCGGCGCGCATCCGCGCCTCGCCCTCGGGGGTGATCAGCGCGGTGCCAGCGGTGCGAGGTGGGCGATAACGACTCATGGCAACTTCTTGTGGTGGTAAGGACGAAAGTCTATCAACCCTCGCGCAACACTGTCAGCGGGCTGGCGTTGAGCGCCCGTCGGGTGCCAAACACCCCCGCAGCGCCGATCAGCAGCGCACCCGCCAGCGGCAACATCAGCAACCATGGGTGCGGATGCCAGGGCAGATCGAAAGCAAAGCGGTAGAGCACCAGGCTGACCAGTTCCGAGCCCAGGGCCGCCAGCAACCCGCTGACCGCACCCAACAGGCCGAATTCGATGCGTCGGGCCTTGACTAGCATGGGGCGCTCGGCCCCCAGGGCCCGCAGCAGCGCGCCTTGGCGAATCCGTTCATCCAGGGTGGCTTGCAGGCCGGAGAACAGCACCGCCATGCCCGCCGCCAGGACAAACAGCAGCACGTACTCCACGGCCAGGGTCACCTGGGCCAGGATGCTGCGCAGTTGTTGCAGCAGGGCTTCGACCTGCAGAATCGTCACCGCCGGAAAGGCCCGGGCCAGGTCGACGATCTGCTGGTCGTGACCGGCGGCCAGATAGAAGCTGGTGAGGTAGGTGGCCGGCAGGTCCTTCAGGGTGCCGGGTTGGAAGATCATGAAGAAGTTGGGTTGGAAGTTGTCCCAGTTGATCTCCCGCAGGCTGGTGACCTTCGCCTCGCGGTTGATGCCTCCCACGCTGAACACCAGCCGGTCGCCCAGCTTGATCTGCAGGTTTTCGGCCACTTTGCCTTCCACCGACACCCCCGGTATATCGTCCGGCGGCTGCTGCGGCCACCAGTTCCCGGCGGTGACGACGTTTCCTTCCGGCAGGTCCGCGGCCCAGGTCAGGCTCAGGTCGCGCTGCAGTGCCCGATCCCCGGCCGAGTCCTTGGTGACGAACTCCCTGGCCGGTTCGCCGTTGATGCTGATGAGCCGCCCCGGTACCACGGGATAGAGCGGGGCCGATTGCGCCGACAGCTGCAACAGCTTGTCGATGAAGGCCTGCTTGTCATTGGGCAGGATGTTCAGCGCGAAGTAGTTGGGGGCGTTTTTCGGCAACTGGTTTTGCCAAGTGTCCAGCAACTCGCCGCGCAGCAGGGCGATCAATGCCATGGACAACAGGATCAGGCCGAATGCCAATGCCTGGCCGGCCGCGGCCAGGGGATGGCGCAGCAACTGGCCGAGCCCCAGCCGCCAGGGCAAGGAAGCGCGGGCGAGCATCCGGCGCAGGCTCTGGAGCAGCAGCAACAGCAGGCCGCCAAGCACCAGTGCGGCGACGACACCGCCGCCGAGCAGGGCGAAGGTCAGCACCAGGTCCAGGCTCAGGCGCCACATGATCAGGCCAAGGGCACCCAGCGCGGCACCATAGACCACCCAGGTACTGGAAGGGATGGGCAGCATGTCCCGGCGCAATACGCGCAATGGCGGCACCCGCCCCAACGCGGCCAGGGGCGGCAGGGCGAACCCCGCCAGCGCCACCAGCCCTGTGCCGATCCCGGCGATGGCCGGCAACAGCCCGCCGGGCGGTACCGTGGCGGGTAGCAGGTCATGCAGCAAGGCGAACAGTCCCAATTGGGCGATCCAGCCGAGCAGGGCGCCGCTGAGGCTCGCCAGCAGGCCCAGTACCGTCAGTTGCAGGCTGAACAGCAGCATGGTTTCCCGACGTGACAAGCCCAGGCAGCGCAGCAGCGCACTGGCATCGAAACGTCGTGTGGCGAAACGGTTGGCGGAGAGCGCAACCGCGACGCCGGACAAGAGCACCGCCACCAGGCTGGCCATGTTCAGGTAGCGCTCGGCCTTGCCCAGGGCGCCACCGATCTGCCGGTTGCCGTCACGGGCATCCTGCAGGCGCTGGTTGGCTTCCAGGCCTGGCTTGATCAGGTCGCGATAGGTTTGCAGGGCAGACGCCGGGCCTCGCCAGAGGTCGCGATAGCTGACGCGGCTGCCGGGCTGCACCACGCCGGTGGCTTCCAGATCCTTGAGGTTGATCATGACCCGGGGCGTGAGGCTGTAGAAATTGCCGGCGCGATCCGGTTCGTAAGTCAGCACCCGGCTCAGGCGCAAGGTGGTGTTGCCGACATCGATGCTGTCGCCGATCTTCAGATCCAGTGCCGTCAGCAGCCGGGCTTCGACCCATGCCTCGCCCGGGTTCGGTCGTCCGCCGGGCTCTTCCGGGGCAAAGGGGGAAGGGGCGCTCTTCAGTTCGCCGCGCAACGGGTAGAGGTCGTCGGCAGCCTTGACGCTGGAAAGCTGGATGCCGTTGTCGGTGGCGACGACACTGGAGAACTCCACGACAAGGGCATGCTCCAGGCCCAGCTCGGTGCCGCTGCGGATCTGCTCGGGACGGGCAGGCGAGCTGCCTTCGAGCAGCAGGTCCGCGCCGAGGAATTCGGTGGCGCGCAGCATCATCGCGCCGTTGAGTCGGGCGCCGAAGTAGCCGATGGCGGTGCTGGCCGCCACGGCGACCAGCAAAGCGAAAAACAACACACGCAACTCGCCGGCGCGGGCGTCGCGCAACAATTGGCGGACAGCGAGGCTGAACAGGCGCAACAGCGGCAAGCGTGCCATCAAGGCTCCAGGGGCGCGACCATCTGGCCGGCTTCAAGTCGGATCAGGCGCCGGCAGCGATGGGCCAGGCGTTCGTCGTGGGTGACCAGCACCAGGGTTGTGCCGCTTTCCTTGTTCAGTTCGAACAAGAGATCGCTGATGCGCTCGCCGGTGTGGCTGTCGAGGTTCCCGGTGGGTTCGTCGGCGAAGAGCACGTCGGGCTCGGCGGCGAAGGCACGGGCAATGGCCACACGCTGCTGCTCGCCACCGGAGAGCTGGCGAGGCGAGTGGGTCAGGCGCTGGCCCAGGCCGACCCGTTGCAACAGTTCCGTGGCGCGTTCACGGGCGTCCTTGCGACCGTCCAGCTCCAGGGGCAGCATGACGTTTTCCAGCGCATTGAGGCTGTCGAGCAGTTGGAACGACTGGAAGACGAAACCGACATGCTCGGCGCGGATCCGCGCCCGTTGGTCTTCATCCAATGCACTGAGAGCCTGCCCGGCGAGGGTCACTTCACCGCCGCTGGGCAGGTCCAGGCCGGCCAGCAGGCCCAGTAGGGTGGATTTGCCGGAACCGGACGCGCCGACAATGGCCAGGCTGTCGCCCTTGTTCAATTCCAGGCTGAGTTCGTGCAGGATGGTCAGTTCACCTTCCGCGCTGGGAACCACTTTGCTAAGGTCCTGCGCGGTGAGAATGCTTGAGCCCATGGAGAATCCGATGCGTGTGTGGTTTTTGAGTGCCGGCCTGGCCTTGATGTGCATGGTCCAGAACGCAGCGGCGGGTACAGTCCTGATCGTTGGCGATAGTATCAGCGCGGCTTTCGGCCTGGATACCCGGCAAGGCTGGGTGTCGTTGCTCGAGCAACGGCTCAAGGCCGAGGGTTTTGACGACAAAGTAGTCAATGCGTCCATCAGTGGCGACACCAGCGCAGGAGGCCAGGCACGGCTGCCGACGCTGCTTGCAGCCCATAAGCCGACCCTGGTGATTCTGGAGTTGGGTGGCAACGACGGCCTGCGCGGGCAGCCGCCAACACAATTGCAACAAAACCTTGCAGCGATGATCGACGCCTCCCGCGCCAGCGGTGCGAAGGTGCTGCTGCTGGGCATGCAACTGCCGCCCAATTATGGCCGGCGCTACACCGATGCCTTCGCCAAGGTCTACAGCACCCTGGCCGATGAGAAAAAAGTGCCGCTGGTGCCGTTTTTCCTCAAGGACGTCGGTGGGGTCCCAGGGATGATGCAGGGTGACGGACTGCACCCGTCCGTCGCGGCCCAGGGCAAGTTGCTGGAAAATGTCTGGCCGACACTGAAACCGCTGCTTTGACGCTTTTCTAGAGACGGTCTTTCGGCTAATGTGGCGCCCCCGATTTGGAGCCCCCGATGCCGCGTCCTGCCTGGTCCCTGTTTGCCTACCAACTGATCGAGCCTGACGAACAGCTGGACCTGTTCGCCTGCCAGGAAGTGCGGGTGCATCTGGTGACCCGGCAACTGGAGCTCGGTGGTTCGGCGGACCGCACGCTCTGCGGCAGCCTGCTGCCGGCCCAGCCGCGCTGGTCGGGCGTCGATCGGCGGATATTCCAGGATCATCGCCTGTGCTCGCTGTGCCGGGCGATCCTCGAGTCCCAGAAGCGCGGTACCTCCCCGATCTGGCCGGAACTGCGGTTCGAGTTGTAATTTTCAGCTTCGAAACTTGCCCTGTGAGGTGAGCTGGACGGCAGTGTATCGGACGGACCATCGCCGCTCTCCCCGTAATACCGGGCTGCGGTGTACAATCGCCGTTTTCATACCCTCTGTTCGATCTGCGAAGGATGTCCCGGATGTTGCTGCGCTTGCCTGCCGTCGCCCGCTGCCTGTCTCTTGCCGCCCTGTGTGCGGCGGGGCCCGTTGCTGCACTGGAGCTGCCTCTGCCGCCGCCGGGCGAGGACATCGTTGGTCAGGTGCAGGTGATCAAGGCCAAATACGAAGACACCTTCGCCGACCTGGGCACGACCTATGACCTGGGTTACACCGAGATGGTCGCCGCCAACCCGGGCGTCGACCCCTGGTTGCCCGGAGCTGGCACGGAGATTGTACTGCCAACGCGTTTCATCCTGCCGCCAGGTCCGCGCGAAGGCATCGTGATCAACCTTGCCGAATACCGCCTCTACTACTTCCCCAAGGGCAAGAACGTGGTCTATACCTTCCCGTTGGGAATCGGTCGTGAAGGTTGGGGCTCGCCCATCGCCCACACGAGCATTACTGCCAAGACGCCGAACCCGACCTGGACCCCGCCGGCGTCGATCAGGGCCGAACACGCCGCCGACGGGGACCCGTTGCCCAGCGTGGTGCCGGCGGGACCCGATAATCCGCTGGGGCCATTCAAGTTCACCCTGGGCACCCCGGGCTATCTGATCCATGGCTCGAACAAGAAATTTGGTATCGGTATGCGCACCAGCCACGGTTGCTTCCGGATGTTCAACAACAATGTCCTGGAAATGGCCGGTATGGTGCCAGTGGGCACGTCGGTACGGATCATCAACGACCCTTACAAGCTGGGCTTGAGCGGCGGCAAGGTTTATCTGGAAGCCCATACGCCGTTGGATGACAAGGGCAACCCATCGGTGGTGGACAAGCACACCGCGGTGATCAACGCGATGCTCAAGCGTGAAGACATCACCAGCAACCTGCGCATGGACTGGAACGTAGTGCGTGACGTGGTGGCCGCCGAAGATGGCCTGCCGGTCGAGATCGCCGTCCCGAATGCTTCGGCGCCGATGGTCTCGAGCGCACCGATCGACCTGCAGCAGTAAGGTCCTGTTTCGACCCGCCGGCGTCTTGCGATGCCGGCGGGTTTTTTATTGCCTGGGGGAAAACACCGGGCAATAAAAAAGCCGACCCAAGAAATGGATCGGCTCGATAACAATCCCGGAGGACTATTACTTGCGGCTAGCTTTTTCCAGCATGCGCAGAGCACGCTCGTTAGCTTCGTCAGCAGTCTGTTGTGCTTTTTGAGCAGCAGCCAGAGCTTCATCAGCTTTACGGTAGGCTTCGTCTGCACGAGCCTGGGCGCGAGCTGCTGCGTCTTCGGTAGCAGTCAGACGTGCTTCGGTTTCTTTCGATGCGCTGCTGCAACCGGTAGCCAGAACTGCGGCCAGGGCCAGAGCAGAGAATTTCAGAACGTTGTTCATCGTGTTCCCCTTCAAGGACTTTCTATTTAGTGACTGTCTCCTCAGAGTGAGGAGTTAGCCGGCGTACATACTACCCATTACTTGTAGTAAGTAAACTGACGTAGCGCAAGAAGCAAAAAAATTGTAGGCGGTGATTCTTTTTCGAGCAACTTTTCTTGCTGTTGTTTAAAAAATATACAGCGCCAAGCCCTTGAATGGAGCGTGCCCGTGCACAAAAGTTCCGCTGGCGAGAGGAACTCTTGCGGGGGCGCTAAAGTCGCTGTTTATTGATTCGGCTACACTTTTGTTCATTTTTTGCGCAGTGTCCCGGGCATCTTTATTGGCAGGGCCGGTGACTTTAACTACGCACGCTCGTCTCAAGACTCAACAACTGGCGATGTTCAGCTATTGCGCCTTCGCTGACTTCAGCGCAACGCTGGCGTTCAAGTCGCTAAATCCGACGAGGCTACCTCCAATGACAGGTGTGCCTTGAGCATTTGCGTCATTGGTGCTTACTATTCACGACGTGCTCGGGTTTGAGTGATTGATTTTTTGCGCTCGGTGACCGGACAGGCACGGGGTGGCGTAGATGTTCCTTCGCCGGAAAAACATCGGTAAGGTAGGGGTCAGCATTCAGACCCGCGAGGAGTAGTGATGAGCGAGGCGTTGTCCATCCACCATGACCAGGCTGGTCATCAGTTCGAGACCACTGTGGACGGTCATCGTGCCTATCTGACCTATATGGACCTGGGAAAACAGACCCTGGATATCTATCGGACGTTCGTGCCCAACGCCCTGCGTGGCAGGGGGATTGCGGCGGCACTGACTGAAAAGGCGCTGCAGTACGCCGAAGACATGGGCTACACGGTGATCCCGTCCTGTTCCTACGTGGAGCGCTACATGGAGCGTCACCAGCGGCACGCGGCGAAGCTCTGAGACAACGGATCCCACAATAAAAAACGCCGGGTTTGAAAGCCCGGCGTTTTTTTATTGTGCGGCGAAATGATCGATCAGCTGCGCTGACGCTTTGGCAGCACGTCCTTGAGTTTGGCGTGCATGCTGCGCAGGGTGTTCTCGGTCGCGCTCCAGTCGATGCAGGCATCGGTGATGGAGACGCCGTACTGCAAGTCGGCGAGGTCTTTCGGGATCGCCTGGCAGCCCCAGTTCAGGTGGCTCTCGACCATCAGGCCGATAATCGACTGGTTGCCTTCCAGGATCTGGTTGGCCACGTTCTCCATCACCAGGGGTTGCAGTGCCGGGTCCTTGTTGGAGTTGGCGTGGCTGCAGTCGACCATGATGTTCGGCTTGATCTTCGCCTTGTTCAGCGCCTGTTCGCACAGGGCGACACTGACCGAGTCGTAGTTGGGCTTGCCGTTGCCACCGCGCAGCACCACGTGACCGTAGGCATTGCCCTTGGTAGTGACGATCGAAACGCCGCCTTCCTGGTTGATGCCAAGGAAGCGGTGAGGGCTGGAAACCGATTGCAGGGCGTTGATGGCAACGGTGAGGCCGCCGTCGGTGCCGTTCTTGAAGCCCACGGCCGAAGACAGGCCGGAGGCCATCTCACGGTGGGTCTGGGATTCGGTGGTGCGCGCGCCGATGGCGGACCAACTGATCAGGTCTTGCAGGTATTGCGGGGAGATCGGGTCCAGGGCTTCGGTCGCGGTGGGCAGGCCCATTTCGGCCAGGTCCAGCAGCAGTTGGCGACCGATGTGCAAGCCATCCTGGATCTTGAACGAGTCGTCCAGGTACGGATCGTTGATCAGGCCTTTCCAGCCGACGGTGGTCCGGGGTTTCTCGAAATACACCCGCATGACCAGGTACAGCGTGTCGGAAACTTCCGCCGCCAGCACTTTCAGGCGCTCGGCGTATTCGTGGGCGGCCTTGATGTCATGGATCGAGCAGGGCCCGATGACCACGAACAGGCGGTGGTCGGTGCCGTCGAGAATGTTGCGGATGACTTCCCGCCCCTTGGTCACGGTGCGCAGGGCAGCGTCGCTCAGGGGGATATCGCGCTTGAGCTGGTCAGGCGTGATGAGGGTCTCGTTGGAGGCGACGTTAAGGTCATTGATCGGTAAATCAGCCATCGTGTTACTCGTCAGGTCACGGGTGCCGGCCGCCAGCGATCCCCGCGCGGCGGTGCACAGCGGATTTAAGCGCGTCGGGGAGCCGAACCTTAGCGCGTTACGAGGCTGCTCGACAATGGGCAGGGGCTGGTTTCAAGGGGATTTATCCCAGCTTTTGTGGGCGCAAGGCTTGCCCGCGATGAAGGTGCCTCGGTTCCAAGGTAAACCGCGTAGACTTTATCGCGGGCAAGCCTTGCTCCCACAGCTTTACAAGAGGAGTCGCAAAGATGCAGGCAGGCGTAAAACCCCGGATCGGGATGATCGGTACCGGAGCCATCGGTGGGTTCTATGGGGTCATGCTGGCGCGTGCCGGCTTTGATGTGCACTTTTTATTGCGCAGCGAATTCGCTGCGGTGGCCGAGCACGGCTTGCGTATCGACAGCGCGGTCCACGGGTCCTTGAACCTGAATCCGGTCCAGGCGTATCGCAGCGCGGCGGACATGCCGCGCTGCGACTGGCTGCTGGTCGGTGCCAAGACCACCAGCAATGCCGACCTCGCTCCGGCCATCGTCCAGGCAGCGGCTGACGGTGCGAAGGTCGTGTTGCTGCAGAACGGCCTCGATGTCGAAGAGGCGCTACGTCCCTTGCTGCCAGAGTCGATGCATCTGCTGGGTGGCTTGTGCCTGATCTGCGTACACCGTGCCAGCCCGGGCATCATCGCCCACCAGGCCCTTGGCTCGGTCAACATCGGCTATCACAGCGGCCCATCTCACGACCAGGCTGAACGCATGACGGTTGTCGAGGCGGCGGCAGGGCTGTTCCGGGCCGCCGGTGTCGAGGCTCAGGCAATGCCCGACCTGCAACAGGCACGCTGGCAGAAATTGGTGTGGAACGTGCCCTATAACGGTCTTTCGGTGCTGTTGGGGGCCAGCACCACGCCGCTGATGGCCGACGATCACAGCCGTGGGCTGATTCAGGCGCTGATGGCCGAAGTGGTGCGCGGCGCCCGGGCCTGCGGTCATCATATTGCATCGGACTACGCCGGGTATTTGTTCGCGATGACCGAAAAGATGTCCGATTACTGGCCGAGCATGTATCACGACTATTCCCACAAACGCGTGCTGGAACTGGATGCAATCTACGGCCGGCCATTGGCGTCGGCGAAAGCGGCGGGGTGTGAACTACCGAAAATCGAGGCCTTGTACCAGGCGTTGGCGTTCATGGATCGGCGCAACCGCTGAACAGGTGAAGGGGGAGCGACATGGCAAGCAACATCGATGACAAACTGGTGCTGGCGATTTCGTCGCGGGCGCTGTTCGATCTGAGCGAAAGCCACAAGGTTTATCTGTCGAGCGGCGTCGAGGCCTATCGGCAATACCAGATCGAACATGAAGACGAAGTCCTCGAACCTGGCGATGCGTTCGCCCTCGTGCAGAAGTTGTTGAGCCTCAACCAGTACCTGGGGCGTGCCCGGGTCGAGGTGATCCTGGTGTCACGCAACAGCGCCGACACGGGCCTGCGGGTGTTCAACTCGATTCACCACTATGGCTTGGCGATCTCCCGCGCCGCGTTCGTCGGCGGGCGCAGTCCTTATCCTTACCTCAAGGCGTTCGGCTGTGATCTTTTCCTGTCCACCCATGCCGAGGATGTACGCAATGCCCTCGATGCCGGCTTTGCTGCGGCCACCATCCTCTCGGGCGGTGCCAGCCGCGCCGCCAGTGAGGAACTGCGTATTGCCTTCGACGGCGATGCGGTGCTGTTCTCCGATGAGTCGGAGCGCATCTATCAGACCGGTGGTCTCGAAGCGTTCCAGGCCAGCGAACGGCAGTCGGCCCGCGAGCCGTTGCGAGGCGGGCCGTTCAAGGGCTTCCTGGCGGCGCTCAATGCCCTGCAACGGGAGTTCCCGGAGGATGTCTGCCCGATCCGCACGGCGCTGGTCACCGCCCGTTCGGCTCCGGCCCACGAGCGGGTTATCCGGACCTTGCGCGAGTGGGACATCCGTCTGGACGAATCGCTGTTTCTCGGTGGCCTGACCAAGTCTGCGTTCCTCGAAGCCTTTGCTGCCGACGTGTTTTTCGACGATCAGACGGGCCACTGCGAACTGGCTCGCGAGGTGGTCGCCACCGGCCACGTGCCCCACGGCATCAGTAACGAAGTGAAGCCCTGACTGTCCCGTTCTCCGGCGCCCGTCGCACTCTTCAAGGCACTGCTAAGCTGAATCCATCTCCGCCATTCTGGCACGCGAGGAGGTCACATGATTCGCTCGATGCTGTACGCCACAGACTTGGGGCTCTACGCCCCTTATGTGATGCAGCATGCCTTGGCGTTGGCACGGACGTTTAAAGCCGAGTTGTATGTAGTGCATGCGGTAGAACCGATGGGGCTGTTCGCCGAATCGGTGTTACAAAGCTATCTCGACGAGCAGGCGCTGAACGAATTTCATCGACAGGGTCTGAATACGGTGATGGCCAATATCGAACAGCGGGTACTCGACAGTTTTCGGGAGGAGCTGGGGGAGGGGCAGCAGGATTTGAAGCTGATCAGGTCGGTCAGGGTGTTTCAGGGCGATCCTTCCCAGGTCATTCTCGAACAGGCTGCGAAACTCTCCGTCGATTTGCTGATCGTAGGCAGTCACTGTCAGGGGGCCAGTGGTGAAACGCCCTTGGGCCGGACCGCCGCCCGGGTTTTGCAGTTGGCTCGGGTGCCGGTCTATCTGGTGCCGCTGGTGCAGCGTCGGCGCCAGGGAGAAGCTTAAGGTCAAATGATGGCTTTTATAAAAAGTTCTAGATTTCTTGCCACGACCATTCATATAGTTATATACCGTCGCTGATGCCCGTGGCGTCCAACTGCTTTGAGGGATACATATGAAGCTTCAACAACTGCGCTACATCTGGGAAGTGGCGCACCACGACCTCAACGTTTCCGCCACTGCGCAAAGCCTCTACACATCACAACCCGGCATCAGCAAGCAGATTCGCCTGTTGGAAGACGAACTGGGCGTCGAAGTCTTCGCCCGCAGCGGCAAGCATCTGACCCGCGTGACGCCGGCGGGCGAGCGCATCATTACCACGGCCGGCGAGATCCTGCGCAAGGTCGAAAGCATCAAGCAGATCGCCCAGGAATTCTCCAACGAGAAGAAAGGTACCTTGTCGATCGCCACCACCCACACCCAGGCGCGTTATGCGCTGCCGCCGGTGATCAGCAACTTCATCAAGCAATACCCGGACGTGGCACTGCACATGCACCAGGGCTCGCCGATGCAAATCGCCGAGATGGCTGCCGACGGCACGGTGGATTTTGCCATCGCCACCGAAGCCCTCGAGTTGTTCGGCGACCTGGTGATGATGCCCTGCTATCGCTGGAACCGCTGCGTGGCGGTGCCCCAGGGCCATCCGTTGACCAAATTGCCCAAATTGACCCTGGAAGCCCTGGCCGAATACCCCATCGTGACTTACGTGTTCGGCTTCACGGGCCGTTCGAAACTGGACGAGGCCTTCAGCCATCGCGGGCTGACGCCCAAAGTGGTGTTCACTGCCGCCGACGCCGACGTGATCAAGACCTACGTACGCCTTGGCCTGGGCGTGGGCATCGTGGCGAAGATGGCTGTCGATGCCAAGCTCGACAGCGACCTGGTGGTGCTGGATGCCAGCGAGTTGTTCGAATCCAGCGTGACCAAGATCGGCTTCCGCCGCGGTACCTTCCTGCGGGGGTTCATGTGCGATTTCATCGAGAAGTTCGCGCCGCACCTGACCCGGGAGGTCATGGCCAAGGCCATCCAGTGCCACAACAAGCAGGAGCTCGAAGAGCTGTTCGAGGGCGTCGAGCTGCCTGTGCACTGATCTTCGCTATATCGCCTCGGTGACAGCGAACTGTTGCCGGGCGCCCGCTACGACGATCTCCACTTCATCCCCTTCGAACTTACCCAGCAAGCCTCGGCCCAATGGCGAGCGAGGGGTGATGACCGTGATCGGTTGCCCCACCAGCGACACTTTCAATCCCGCGGCATCGGGCCCCAGGAACAGCCATTGCTGGCGACCATCTTCATCCTCCAGGCCGACCAGGGTACCGACCTGGATGCCGCGTTGCGCATCATAGGGCCTGAGGGGCAGGTTCTGGCAGAGGGCGAGGGCCTGGCGGATTTCCTCCACGCGCCTGGCTTGTCCAGCGGCGAGGTAGGACGCTTCGAGGCCCAGGGTGTCGTATTTGTTCTCGGCGATGTTTTCTTCGTGGGTCGCGGTTTCGTAGGCGGTCTGCGCGGCGCGTTCGGCGATGTCCAGATCGACCTTGAGTTTGTCGATGATCAATTGGTGAACGGTTTGTTTGTTCATGATCAGTCGCAGAATTGCAAAACGTTGGCGCGGGTCTTCTCGCTCGGAGCGTTCCGGTCCTGTTCCAGCCAGAACTGGCATTTGGGGTTGGATTGATTGCGCGGGTTGCTGCGAGCCTGGTCGAGGGCCTGCCGTTGTTCGTTGCGCTGAAGGTTCTGCTGGTACTGTTCGAACATGGGATTCTGCGGTTCGGGAGGTGGCTGCACGGCCGGCGGTCGCACGAGTTGGTGCACCGCGGCGGCCACCGGGGCGAGTTGTTCGCCCAGGAAGAATTTAGACAGCAGCCACCCCGTCAGCACAATAGCGAGGAATCCCAGCCACAGGCCCAGGGCGATGCTGATGGTCAGTTGCAAAGCGGTGAGACGCGGGGCGGGTGGGTGATCAGGCATGGCTGCTTCCTGGCAGGGACACGGGTAGGCAGTGATTGTCGCATGAAGATTAATCGCCGTCGGCTCTTCTGCATCATCGGTTTATTCGGGACAATCGAAGCTTTGCCACAGGGAATCGGGAATGACCGTGCGTTGGGATATTTTTTGCACCGTCGTCGATAACTTTGGCGACATCGGCGTCACCTGGCGCCTGGCCCGGCAATTGGTGGCCGAACACCAATGCGCGGTTCGGCTATGGGTCGATGACCTGCGAGCCTTCGAACGGCTCTGCCCGGAAATCGACGTTGCGCTGGCCGAGCAATGGCAACAAGGCGTAGATGTACGCCATTGGCCCAAGGACTGGCCGGGCGCCGACGCCGCCGATGTGGTGATCGCTGCGTTTGCCTGCCAGTTGCCGGGCGCCTATATGGACGCAATGGCGGAGCGCCAGACCACGCCGCTGTGGATGAACCTGGACTACCTGAGCGCCGAGGACTGGGTCATCGGCTGCCACGGGTTGCCGTCGGTCAAATACAGGCATGTCCAGAAGTATTTCTTTTTCCCCGGCTTTCGCGAGGGGACCGGCGGCTTGCTGCGTGAGTCTGGATTGCTGGAGCGGTGCCGGCAGTTCCAACAGGACGTCGCGGCGCAACAGACGTTCCTGCAAGGATTGGGCGTCGAGCGGGCAGCGGATGCGCAGCTGATTTCGCTGTTTGCCTACGAAAATGCCGGCCTGGCCAGCTGGTTCGATGCGATGGCCGGCGATGCCCGGCCGTCCCATGTGCTGGTTCCCGAAGGGCGGGTGCTGGGGGATGTCGAGCGTTGGCTCGGGATTGCCGACCTCAAGGTCGGTGCGTTGCATCGACGCGGAGCTCTGACGGTACAGGTGCTGCCGTTCGTCAGACAGGATCAGTACGATCAGTTGCTCTGGTGCTGCGATTTCAATGCCGTGCGGGGCGAAGACTCTTTCGTGCGCGCGCAATGGGCGGGTCGACCTTTCCTCTGGCATATCTACCAGCAGGAAGAAGACGTTCATCTGGAAAAACTCGACGCATTCCTCAGGCTTTACACCCAGGGGCTTCCTGGGCCGGCCGAAAAAGCGATGAGCGGTCTCTGGCGGGCGTGGAATGCCGGCCAAGACATGTCCCAACACTGGAAAACCACCTGCGAGCAGCAGCCGAAGCTGGCTGAACATGCCCGTGCGTGGTGCCTGGAACAGGCTTCGCGACCCGATCTTGCCGCGGCGCTGGTGAAGTTTTATGGAAATTGGATATGATACGCGGCCTAGATTTTTGTCACTCCCATCCAAATTCGGATATTCGCAATGAAAACTGGTAAAGAACTCAAACCCGGTACCGTGATTCGTATCGACAACGATCCTTGGCTGGTTCAGAAAGCTGAATTCACCAAGTCGGGTCGTAACAGCGCGATCATGAAGACCAAGCTGAAGAACCTGCTGACCGGTTACAAGACCGAAACCGTTTACGGTGCGGACGACAAACTGGACGACGTGATCCTCGACCGCAAGGAAGCGACCCTGTCCTTCATCAGCGGCGACTCCTACACGTTCATGGACACCACTGACTACACCATGTACGAGCTGAACGCTGAAGACATCGAAAGCGTTCTGCCATTCGTGGAAGAAGGCATGACCGACGTCTGCGAAGCCGTATTCTTCGAAGGCCGTCTGGTTTCCGTAGAACTGCCGACCACCATCGTGCGTCAGGTTGACTATACCGAAGGTTCCGCCCGCGGCGACACTTCCGGCAAGGTGATGAAGCCTGCCAAACTGAAGAACGGTACCGAGCTGTCGGTTGCTGACTTCATCGAAATCGGCGACATGATCGAGATCGATACCCGCGAAGGCGGTTCCTACAAAGGCCGCGCTAAATAAGCGAAGTCTAGTGTGTGAAAAAGCCCGACCATTGAGTCGGGCTTTTTCATTCTGTGGGGTCCTGTCAGTCAGTTCCCTCGCCATTTTTCATTTCAAATGCTGTTTCAACTCCTCCGACACCTGCAACATCGCTGAACGCACCGCGGGCACCTGGCTGACCACGTTGAGCAGGCCATAGTCGTGAATCATGCCGTTGTAGCGCACCGCCGTGACCGGCACCCCGGCCGCATCCAGTTTACGTGCGTAGGCTTCACCTTCATCGCGCAGCACATCGGCTTCGGCGGTCTGCACCAACGCGGGCGGCAGGCCCTTGAGTTGTGCGGTGCTGGCCCGCAGCGGCGAAGCGTAGATCTCGTTACGTTGTCCGGCATCGGTGGTGTAGTTGTCCCAGAACCATTTCATCATGTTCTTGCTGAGGAAATGTCCCTCGGCGAATTGGTTGTAGGACGCGGTCTCGAAACTCGCATCGGTCACCGGCCATAACAACGCCTGGAAGCGAATTGCCGGCGTGCCCTTGTCCTTGGCCATCAAGGCCACGACGGCTGCCATGTTGCCGCCGACACTGTTACCCGCCACGGCCAGGCGTTTGCCGTCGACATTGATCTGCTTACCGTGCTCGGCCACCCATTTGGTCGCGGCATAGGCCTGGTTGATCGCTACTGGGTAATGCGCCTCAGGGGAGGGCGTGTAGTTGACGAATACCGCCACGGCTCCCGATCCCGCCACCAGATCCCGAACCAGGCGTTCATGGGTTGGGAAATCTCCCAGGACCCAGCCACCGCCGTGGAAGAACATGAACACGGGTAGCTCACCCTTGACCCCGGCCGGGCGAACGATGGTCAGGCTGATCGACTGGCCATCGACCTGGATGGTCTTCTCGCTGACATCCGCCTTGGGCAAGGTCAGTTTTACCCCCGCCTGGGCACCGACCAGTACTGCCCGGGCATCCTTCGGCGAAAGTTGTTCCAGGGGCTTGCCGGTGCCGGCATTCAATGCATCGAGAAACGCCTGGGTGTTGTGCTCGACGATGCCGTCGGCGAAGGCGCTGCTGACGCCAAGTGCGAGTAGGGTGCCGGTCAGGGCCTGGGTGAACGTGTTCATGGGAATCTCCTTGGGTTCGGTCCGGATCGGTGGGTTAAACGGTCACGTGCAGGCGCACATCAACGTTGCCACGGGTGGCGTTGGAGTACGGGCAGACCTGGTGAGCCGCGTCCACCAGGCTTTGCGCGTCGGAATGGTCCAGGCCGGGCAAGCTGATGTGCAGGTCGATGTCGAGGCCGAAACCGCCGGGAATCTGACCGATGCCGACGTGGGCGGTAATCGAGGCGTTGTCCGGGATCTTGCGTTTGCTTTGGCCGGCGACGAATTTCAGGGCGCCGATGAAGCAGGCCGAATAGCCGGCGGCAAACAGCTGTTCCGGGTTGGTCGCCGCACCGCCGGCGCCACCAAGTTCTTTCGGGGTGGCGAGTTTGACGTCGAGAATGTTGTCGCTGGAGATCGCACGACCGTCACGGCCGCCGGTGGAGGTTGCGATTGCGGTGTAGAGAGTTTGCATGATGAGAGCCTCGTTTCCGGGTTGTGTTGTTGCGCTAAATATTTGCGCGCTAAGTAGATGCGAGGAAAATATAGATCGCTAATATTTAGTGCGCAAGTTAAATTTTGGATCGACTTCCTGTCTTTCAAGCTAAATAGCCATGAAAGCCTTGAGTTAGAGCTGTTCGGTCGTGATGGATTTTTTTGCGGAGGCTGGAAAGACGCCATCGCGAGCAGGCTCGCTCCCACAGGGATCCGTGGTGGACGCGATTTCTGCGGACACTCAGAACCAGGGTGGGAGCGAGCCTGCTCGCGATGGCGGTGGGTCAGTCGAAGAAGGGGGATGTCTTCGCGAGCGAGCTTACCCCTGGGGATGGGTTACAGACTGTCTTGCAAGTGGCTGCGCAGTGCCTGCAGGTCCAGTTGTAGCTTTTTCAGCTGTTCCAGTGTCTGGCCGCTGGCGGCGAGGATGCACTGGGGGATATCGAGGGCTTTTTCATGGAGTGCGCGGCCCTGTTCGGTGAGCTCGACGATTACCACGCGCTCATCTTCACGGCTGCGGGTGCGGCTGAGCAGGCCTTCGACCTCCAGGCGCTTGAGCAGCGGCGTCAGCGAGCCGGGGTCGGTGAGCAAGCGCGTGCTGATTTCACCGACGGTCAAGCCGTCTTTTTCCCACAACACCATCATCGCCAGATACTGCGGATAGGTCAGGCCCAGGGCTTGCAACAACGGCTTGTAGACCTTGGTCATCATCAGCGACGTGGAATGCAGGGCAAAGCAGACCTGGTTGTCGAGCAACAGGGCTTCGCAGGGGGCGGGGGTGTCGCGCTGGGGGCTCATGGCAAAACCTTCAATCGATAATGCTATGAATCTAGCGTGCGAACCTTTAAGGCGCCAGATAATTCCGACATTCTGATCGGATGTTGCGTTTCCCCGCCGACGTCAACTGCGTAGGATAGACGCCCTGATGAAGGGGGAACGTCTGTGATCGAAGTTGCATTGTATCTGGTGCTGGGGGCTGCGTTGGGCACCTTGGGGGGATTGTTCGGTATCGGTGGTGGGCTGATCGCGATTCCGGTGCTGGGCGTATGGTTCGGTCTGGATCAGCAGATCGCCCAAGGCACTGCCCTGGTGATGGTGGTTCCCAATGTGATGCTCGCGTTGTGGCGTTATCACCAGCGCAATCGCATCGAATTGCGTCATGTGCTGCCGCTGGCCTCCATGGGTTTCTGCTTTGCCTGGCTCGGCTCGATCTGGGCCGTCGGTGTCGACGCCGAAAGCATGCGAATCGGCTTCGTCGCGTTCCTGGTCGCGCTGGCGGCCTATAACCTGATCCGAATGTTTTCCGCCACCGCACCGGCTTCAGCGCAGATGCGCCACGGCTGGCCATGGCTGGGGGTGCTGGGGGCGGCATCCGGGACCATGGGCGGTCTGTTCGGGGTCGGCGGTGCTGTCGTCGCGACACCAATCCTGACCAGCGTGTTCGGCACCACCCAAGTGGTCGCTCAAGGATTGTCGTTGTCGCTGGCCTTGCCCAGTACCGGCGTTACCCTGGCCACCTATGCATTCCACCATCAAGTGGATTGGTGGATCGGCTTGCCATTGGCCGTCGGCGGTCTGCTGAGCATCAGTTGGGGCGTGAAAGTCGCCCACGCCATGCCGGAGCGGCTGTTGCGCGGGCTGTTCTGCGGGTTCCTGGTGCTGTGCGCGGTGCTGCTCGCCTTTAAAGTTTGAAGCCTTCGACGATGTGCTCGGCCAGGCACTCGGTGATGGGCGACGGATTGTGCAGGTTGCGGATCAGCATGATGCTGGCCTCGGGCAGCTCCGGCAGGTTTTCGGCTTCGCCGAGCACGCGCATGTCCGGTGTCAGCAGGCTTTCCAGTTGCGCGGTGATCGCCAGTCCCGCGCCCACCACTGCCATGAGAGCCGACAGGCTGGAACTGTTATAGGCCACACGATACTCGCGGCCCATGGCATCCAGAGCATTGCAAGCCCACTGTCGACAGAAGCAATCGCTATTGAACATCGCCAGCGGCAGCGGTGTTTTCTCATGGGCGCTGAAGCACGCCGCTTCGGCCCAGACAAAGCGCTCCTTGCGCAATAGCTGACCGATTTCATCCCCCGGTTTGCGAGTAACGATCGACAGGTCCAGGTCCTGGCGCAGCAGCAACTGCTTGGACGATTCGCAGTGCACTTCAATCTCGATCAACGGATAAAACTGGGCGAAGCGCTGCAGGATGCCGGGCAGGAAGCGCATGACGTAGTCATCCGGCGTGCCGATGCGCACGGTGCCGACCATGTGCGGTTCACGCAGGGTATTGAACACTTCGCTGTGCAGCTTGAGGATGCGTCGGGCATAGCCCAACAGCACCTGGCCTTCGGCGGTGAGTTTGACCTGGCGCCCGTCACGCTCGAACAATCGTCGCTGCAGCACATCTTCCTCGAGGCGCTTCATCTGCATGCTGACGGCGGATTGGGTGCGATTGACCAATTCACCGGCGCGGGTAAAACCGCCCTGGTCGGCGATGGCGACGAAGGTCCGCAGCACTTCCGTATCGATGCTCGGGTAACTCGACAATTGATCAATCTCCGAGATGTATTGCATAAGAAACATTCGTTGGATTGATCTTAGCCTTGGGGCGAGACTTGAACCACCCCCAACGGAGGACATCACGATGAAAGGTCAGAAAGGATACGTATCGATAGATAGGCATTCATTCCATTTTTCCCTCAGCGATCTGCTGCACAAGTTTAGCCGCTGGTATGAATTGCACCACGAGCGCGAATTGCTCGCCGGTCTGAGCGACGAGGCGCTCAAGGATATCGGCGTCAGCCGTGCAGATGTAGAACAGGAAGTGGTTCGGCCATTCTGGGATGATCCACTGCACAAATGAGCCTTCCCTCCCTACACAAATCGATAACTGGTGAGGTAGGTTGCGAGCAGAGAAGGAGATCTCCATGCCCGCGACTGTATCCTTTACCCTCAAACAGGCCCGGCGTCTGGCGTTGGCCGCCCAGGGATTCAATGGGCGGCTGCCGCCGGCTTCGGTGCAACCCTCTCGCCTCAATCGCCTGATCGAACGCCTCGGCGTGCTGCAGATCGATTCGGTCAATGCCCTGGTACGTTCGCATTACCTCCCGCTGTTTTCCCGTCTCGGTCACTACAACCCCGAACTGCTCGATCAAGCTGCCTGGAGCCGGGGGCGACGGCGCACGCTGTTCGAATACTGGGGGCACGAAGCGTCGTTGTTGCCCCTGTCGATGTATCCGCTGATGCGCTGGCGCATGGCCCGTGCGGCCCGTGGCGAAGGCATCTACCAACAATTGGCGCGGTTCGGCCGTGAGCGGCAGGATGTCATTCATCGCGTCCTGGCGGCGGTCCGGGAGCAGGGCGCCCTGGGCGCCGGGAGTCTGTCCACACGGGCGGAAAAGGCCGGCCCCTGGTGGGACTGGAGTGCCGAGAAGCATGCGCTGGAGTGGCTGTTCGCCGCGGGCGAAGTCACGGTGGCCGGGCGACGCGGCTTCGAGCGGCTCTACGACTTGCCGCAGCGGGTGTTTCCGGCTTCGATCCTGGAGCAACCGGTTCCGGACGAGGCCCAGGCCCAGCGCGCCTTGCTGCTGCATGCCGCTGGGGCGTTGGGTGTCGGCACCGAAAAGGACCTGCGCGACTATTTCCGCCTCGATCCGGCCGATAGCCGTGGGCGACTGGCCGAGCTGGAGGAAGCCGGTGAGCTGTGGCGCTGCCAGGTGCAAGGCTGGAGGCAGCCGGCCTGGTGTCTGCCGGAAGGGAAAATTCCCCGCAACGTGACGACCAGCGCCTTGCTCTCGCCGTTCGATTCATTGGTCTGGGAGCGCAATCGTACCGAACGGCTGTTCGACTTCCGTTATCGCCTGGAAATCTACACCCCGGCGCACAAGCGGGTGTATGGCTATTACGTGTTGCCGTTCCTGCATAACGAACGCATTGCCGCTCGGGTGGACCTGCGGGCGGAGCGAGCCCATGGCCGGTTGGCGGTGCACGCCGTGCATGAGGAGCAGCCAGGGTTGGACGAGGAGGGTGCGCACGCGCTGGCGGTGAACCTGCGGCGCATGGCCGACTGGTTGGGGTTGGAGCGGGTTCAGCTTAATTGCCAGCGGGTGGGTGGGGTTCGGTTGGCGGAGGTGTTGGCCGGGATCTCGGGTGACTGATCCGGCGCTATCGCGAGCAGGCTCGCTCCCACAGTGGAATGCTGGCGAACACATAATCTGTGAACGGCACGGTCGATGTGGGAGCGAGCCTGCTCGCGATGAGGGATTCACAGGCGCTGCATAATCACCTGACTCACCGCCGAACCTGCTTCAACGTCTCGGCAATCAAGAACGCCAGTTCCAGCGACTGGTCGGCATTCATCCGCGGATCGCAATGGGTGTGATAACGATCCGATAGTCCATCCTCGGTAATCGGCCGTGCGCCGCCGATGCATTCGGTGACGTTCTGCCCGGTCATCTCGATGTGAATACCGCCGGCATAAGTGCCTTCGGCTTCGTGGACCTGGAAGAACTGCTTCACTTCCCCGAGGATCTGCGCAAAGTCCCGGGTCTTGTAGCCGCTGCTGGCCTTGATGGTGTTGCCGTGCATGGGGTCGGAGCTCCACAGCACCTGCTTGCCTTCGCGTTGCACGGCACGCAATAGCTGCGGCAGATGATCGCCGACCTTATTCGCGCCCATCCGCGCAATCAGGTTCAGCCGACCCGGATCGTTGTCCGGGTTGAGTACGTCGATCAGGCGGATCAGGTCGTCAGGGTTCATGCTCGGGCCGACCTTGACCCCGATAGGGTTGTTCACGCCGCGCAGGAATTCGACATGGGCACCGTCCAACTGACGGGTGCGGTCGCCGATCCACAGCATGTGGGCCGAGCAGTCGTAATAATCGTTGGTCAGGCTGTCCCGGCGCACAAAGGCTTCTTCGTAATTGAGCAGCAGCGCTTCGTGTGCGGTGAAGAAGCTGGTTTCACGCAGTTGTGGCGAGCTGTCCATGCCGCAGGCGCGCATGAATGCCAGGGTTTCGTCGATGCGGTCGGCCAGGTGGCTGTATTTTTCCGCCAGGGCCGAGTTGGCGATGAAATCCAGGTTCCACTTGTGCACCTGGTGCAGGTCTGCAAATCCGCCCTGGGCGAACGCCCGCAGCAGGTTCAAGGTGGCGGTGGACTGGTGGTAGGACTGCAGCAGGCGTTCCGGATCCGGCACGCGGCTCTGCTCGTCGAAACCGATGCCGTTGACGATGTCGCCCCGGTAGGCCGGCAGGGTGACGCCGTCGATGGTTTCATCGTTGGCCGAACGTGGCTTGGCGAACTGCCCGGCCATGCGCCCGACCTTGACCACCGGGCAACCGGCGGCAAAGGTCATGACGATCGCCATTTGCAGCAGGACCTTGAAGGTGTCGCGGATCTTCGCCGCCGAGAACTCCGCGAAGCTTTCGGCGCAATCGCCGCCTTGCAGCAAAAAAGCCCGGCCCTGGGTGACTTCGGCGAACTGGCGACGCAGTTCCCGGGCTTCTCCGGCAAACACCAGCGGCGGATAGCTGGCGAGGGTCTGCTCGACTTGCAGCAGGTGCGCCGCGTCGGGGTAGCGGGGTTGTTGCTGGATCGGCAGGGCGCGCCAGCTGTCAGGGCTCCAGGGTTGGCTCATCATGATCTCTAGGTGGTTGACGCTCGGGCGGCCATGTTATCAGCAAAGTTATCAGCAAATTAGTGCGTGACCTGCTCCCGTCGCTTGGCCGACAATTACGCTTTTGCCGCAGCCCGCCCGGCAAGCATCAGGAGATGAAATGACAGAGGAGCGCGTCGAGCATCTGCTCGCCGAGGTGCATGACGAGTTCGGCATGATCCGGGTCTTCGAAGTGGCCGATTACCGGTTTCTCGAATTCGGCGATGCCATCGAGCAGAGCTGCGTGTTCACGGCCGATCCAAGCTGGCTCGAATATGACTACACCCGCGCGATGCTGATCGGTGCGTTGTGCCACGAGCAACCGGAAAGCGCGCTGTTCCTGGGCTTGGGTGCCGGTACGTTGACCCAGGCCTGCCTCCGGTTTCTGCCGCTGGAAGACGTCGAGGCCATCGAACTGCGTCCCGACGTGCCGCGCCTGGCCATCGAATACCTGGGCCTGGATGACGATCCACGGCTGTACATCCGTGTCGGCGATGCGTTGGAGTTACTGGAAACCGCAGAGCCCGCGGACCTGATTTTCGTCGACCTCTACACCGATGTCGGCCCCGGCGTCGGTCATCTGGCCTGGGGCTTCCTGGAAAACTGCCAGAAGCGCCTGAACCCCGGCGGCTGGCTGGTGATCAACCAGTGGGCCACCGACGACGGCAAGCCGCTGGGCGCTGCGCTGTTGCGTGGCTTGTACCACCGGCACTACTGGGAGCTGCCGGTGAAGGAGGGCAACGTGATCCTGATCGTGCCGGCGGATCTGGAGCAGACGATGGACATGGAAGGACTGATCGCCCGTGCCGAAGCGTTGGCGCCACGGCTGGGCTATTCGTTGCTGCCGTTGATCAAGGCGATTCGGCCGGCGACTTGATACAGCCGAGAATCCCCTCGCCACAAAGGTGAACCGGTTTAGCCACTGTAAAAAAAGCTCCCTTTTTTGCCGAATTCCGGTATAGTGCGCGCCGGCCTTTAGCCGGGCCGCGTCAAGGTAGCGCAATTTCGAAGTCAGCTTCGATTGCATGTCCACACAACGGATGCTCCCACGACGTTCTTTTTCATTCATTCGTTTTCGCAAATCCCCGCCGACAAAGCTGCCAGGGCGACTCTTGAGTCTCAACACGGCATGTGCAGCTTTGGAGCATGGGTCTTTGCGGATGCACTTAGAGGCAGACCCATGACCCAGGAAATCGGCGGCTTCGCCGCTCTTGAACTTCATCCCAATATTGTCGCTGCAGTAGTCGCTACCGGCTATGAAGAGCCTTCGGCCATTCAGCAGCAGTCGATCCCGATCATTCTCGCCGGTCACGACATGATTGGTCAGGCGCAAACCGGTACGGGTAAGACCGCCGCGTTCGCCTTGCCTATCCTGCACCGCATTGATCCGTCCAAGCGCGAGCCGCAAGCTCTGATCCTGGCCCCAACCCGTGAGTTGGCGCTGCAAGTTGCAACTGCTTTCGAAACCTACGCCAAGCAAATGCCGGGCGTAACGGTTGTGGCTGTCTACGGTGGCGCGCCGATGGGCCCACAATTGAAAGCCATCCGTAATGGCGCACAAATCGTTGTCGCCACCCCTGGCCGTCTGTGCGACCACCTGCGTCGCGACGAGAAAGTCCTGGCCACCGTGAACCACCTGGTTCTCGACGAAGCCGATGAAATGCTCAAGCTGGGCTTCATGGATGACCTGGAAGTGATCTTCAAGGCCATGCCGGAAACCCGTCAGACCGTACTGTTCTCGGCTACCTTGCCGCAGTCGATCCGTGCGATCGCCGAGCGTCACCTGAAGGATCCGAAACACGTCAAGATCCAGAGCAAGACCCAGACCGTCACCGCGATCGAACAGGCCCACCTGTTGGTTCACGCCGACCAGAAGACCTCCGCTGTCCTCAGCTTGCTGGAAGTGGAAGACTTCGATGCCCTGATCATGTTCGTGCGCACCAAGCAAGCGACCCTGGACCTGGCCAGCGCCCTGGAAGCCAAAGGCTACAAGGCCGCTGCGCTGAACGGTGACATTGCCCAGAACCAGCGCGAGCGCGTGATCGACTCCCTCAAGGATGGCCGCCTGGACATCGTTGTGGCGACCGACGTGGCTGCCCGTGGCCTGGACGTTCCACGCATCACCCACGTGTTCAACGTGGACATGCCGTACGATCCTGAATCCTACGTTCACCGTATCGGTCGTACCGGTCGTGCCGGTCGCGAAGGTCGCGCACTGTTGCTGGTGACTCCGCGCGAGCGCCGCATGCTGCAGGTGATCGAGCGTGTTACCGGGCAGAAGGTGGCGGAGGTTCGCCTGCCGGACGCTCAGGCCGTTCTCGATGCCCGCATCAAGAAGCTGACCAACAGCCTGTCGCCGCTGGTGGCTGACGCCGAATCGACCCACGGTGATCTGCTCGATCGCCTGACTGCCGACATCGGTTGCAGTCCACGTGCCCTGGCCGCCGCCCTGCTGCGCAAAGCCACCAATGGTCAGGCGTTGAACCTGGCTGCCATCGAGAAGGAACGTCCCCTGGTGCCGAACAGCGCGCCACGTGGCGATCGTCCCGAGCGTAGCGGTGACCGTCCGGACCGTGGCGACCGTGAGCGTCGTGCACCGATCCCGCTGGCCGAAGGCCGTGCCCGTTGCCGCACCGCGCTGGGCGCCCGTGACGGCATCGCCGCCAAGAACCTGCTGGGCGCGATCCTCAATGAGGGTGGCCTGGCCCGTGAAGCCATCGGTCGCATCCAGGTGCGTGACAGTTTCAGCCTGGTGGAACTGCCGGAAGATGGTCTGGAGAAATTGCTGGCCAAGCTCAAGGATACTCGCGTAGCCGGCAAGCAACTCAAGCTGCGTCGTTATCGCGAAGACTGATCAACCCTTGGGTTGATTGATCGAGCATGAAAAATCCCCGACTGGTTCGGGGATTTTTTATGCCTGTCGTTTGGTGTTCGGTCGGTTGATGGTGTTGCCCCTTTCGCGAGCCTGCTCGCGAAGGGCGCGACTCGGTCAATCGAACCGGTAGATGTCCATCCCCAGCGTTCCCATCGTGAACCCCTCATGGGCCACGCTGAACCTGGCGCCGGCACCGCGGGCAAAATACAGCGGCAGCAGGTGCTCGTCGCTGGGGTGGCTGCGCACGGCATTGGGTGCCTGGCGACGGTAATCATGCAGCGCGACCTCATCGTCGGCCGCCAGTTTTTCCACGATCCAGTCGCGAAAATCCTTCGCCCAAGGCTCGACGCTCTCGGGGCCGGCGTTCCAGTCGAGGTCGCGCAGGTTATGGGTGATGCTGCCGGAACCAATCAACAGGATGCCCTGCTGGCGCAGGCTTGCGAGCGCCTGGCCGACCCGTGTCTGCAAAGCGGGCCCCTGGTCGCTGGGCAGGGAGAGCTGAACCACCGGGATGTCGGCCTGGGGATACATCAAGGACAATGGTACCCAGACGCCGTGGTCGGATGGCCGCTGGACGTCGAGCCGTGCCGGCAGGTGCGCGGCGTTGAGCAGTTCGGCCACCCGGGCGGCCAGTTCCGGCTGTCCCGGTGCGGAATACTGCACTTGGTACAGGGCTGGCGGGAAGCCGCCGAAGTCATGCCAGGTACGCGGTTGCGGATTGGCGCTGACCAACAGCTCGCTGCTTTCCCAATGGGCGGACACAATGAGGATGGCCGTAGGCCTGGGCAATTGCGCGGCCAGGCGAGCCAGCGCCGGGCCGCTGTCGCCGGGCTCGAGGGCGAGCATCGGTGAGCCGTGGGAGATAAACAGGCTGGGCAGCATGAACGAGCTCCTGAGCGTTAAGATGTGGTCATCTTCTGTCAGGTCAATGATCTAAATCTAATATAAGTTTTAACCTGTTTTGATCGAATTTTTGGAGCGAATCATGGAGCCCGAGTTCTGGCATAAGCGCTGGTCAACCAATCAGATCGGTTTTCATTCATCGGAAGTCAATCCGTACCTGCAGCGATTCTGGCCGCAAATGGGCTTGGCGCAGGGCAGTCGGGTACTGGTGCCATTGTGCGGCAAAACCCTGGATCTGCTGTGGCTCGCCCAGCAGAGGCATTCGGTATTGGGGGTGGAGCTGTCGGAAAAAGCCATCACTGATTTTTTCGATGAACATCAGTTGAGGCCGAGCGTGAGTGAAGAGGGGGCTTTCAAGGTGTTTCGTGCCGGGGACATCGAAATCCGTTGCGGTGATTTCTTTGCCTTGGGTCGGGATGACCTGGACGATTGCGTGGCGCTTTATGATCGGGCAGCGTTGATTGCCTTGCCTGGGCAGATGCGTGAGCAATACACGGCGCACCTGCAAAGCATCCTGCCAAGCTGCGCCGGTTTGCTGATCACCCTTGAATACAACCAGGCTGAAATGCCCGGTCCGCCATTTTC
Organism: Pseudomonas sp. SJZ074; assembly: GCF_007828215.1. Lineage (GTDB taxonomy): Bacteria > Pseudomonadota > Gammaproteobacteria > Pseudomonadales > Pseudomonadaceae > Aquipseudomonas. The sequence continues at coordinate 39,377 of NZ_VIUE01000011.1, forward strand.
CGTGAGTGATGATGAAGTGCAGCGGTTGCTGGGGTACAACTGGAAGCTGGAGGTCTTGCAGGAGCAGGATGTGCTGGGGGAAAGCTGGAAGTTCCTGCAGGCTGGGGTGACCAGGTTGGACGAGCGGGTTTATCGGATTTTCAATCGCTGAGTAGCGGGTGATCGTTCCCATGCTCTGCGTGGGAATGCAGCCTGGGATGCTCTGCGTCCCTAAAGGCCGAACGCGGAGCGTCCGTTGAGGCGTTCCCACGCAGAGCGTGGGAACGATCATCGAATCGCTGCGGGCTTCTCTTCAGCTCCGGACGATCAACCGCGGCGACGCAGTGCGTCGATACGCTCTTCCAGCGGTGGGTGGCTCATGAACAGACGAGCCAGGCCCTGCTTGATACCACCGTTGATCCCAAAGGCATTCAAGGTGTCGGGCATGTGCACCGGCAAACCTTGCTCGGCACGCAGACGTTGCAGGGCGCCGATCATGGCGCTGGTGCCGGCCAGGCGTGCGCCGGCGTCGTCGGCGCGGAATTCGCGCTTGCGCGAGAACCACATGACGATGGCGCTGGCGAGGATGCCCAATACCAATTCAGCGAAGATGGTTGCCACGTAGTAGGCGATGCCCTGGCCTTCTTCGTTCTTGAAGATCACCTTGTCGACGAAGTTGCCGATGATGCGGGCAAAGAACATCACGAAGGTGTTCACCACGCCCTGGATCAAGGCCAGGGTCACCATGTCGCCGTTGGCAACGTGGCCGATCTCGTGGGCCAGCACGGCCTTGACTTCATCCGGGGAGAACCGTTCGAGCAGGCCCTGGCTGACGGCGACCAGTGCGTCGTTCTTGTTCCAGCCCGTGGCGAAGGCATTGGCCTCATAGGCCGGGAAAATCCCGACTTCCGGCATCTTGATGCCAGCCTCACGGGACAGCTGCTCGACGGTTTGCAGCAGCCATTGCTCGTGGCGAGTGCGCGGCTGGCTGATGATCTGCGTGCTGGTACTCATCTTCGCCATCCACTTGGAGATGAACAGCGAGAACAGGGAACCGGCGAAGCCGAACACCGCACAGAAGATCAGCAGCTGATTGAGGTTGAGATCAACCCCGTTGGCCGCCATGAACCCGTTGAAGCCGAAAAGGCTCAGGGTGATGCTGGCAATCAGCACGACCGCCAGGTTAGTGGCCAAGAACAGCAGGATGCGCATCATGGTGGTAGCAATCTCCTCATGCTAAAGATGTAGCGTTATGCGGGGTATATAAGGTGCTGCCGCAGGCTATTCAACTCAGCGACTATTTCAAACTGTGTCCTACAGGCGTCCTAAATGAATGAAAGACTTTTCTGAAAGTCACTGAGGAAAAGCCGGATGCCATTCTTGTCCCGTGAACGTTGGGCCGCATCGCCCGCCCGCTGTTGAGAATTCAGTGTAGAGGGCCTGCCGAGGCTGGCAGGGCGGATATGTTGCTGAATCAAACAGCGCGCGAGGCGAGGTGCCTCGCGCGCTACGGCTTATTGTCGGTAGGACTTGAGGAAGTTGCCGATCCGGCCAATGGCCTGCTCCAGATCGTCGACCCGTGGCAGGGTCACGACGCGGAAATGGTCCGGCCACGGCCAGTTGAACGCCGTACCCTGGACGATCAGCAGTTTTTCCGACAACAACAGGTCGAGCACGAACTTTTCATCGTTGTGGATCGGACAGACCTTCGGATCGATCCTCGGGAAGGCATACAGCGCACCCATCGGCTTGACGCAGCTGACGCCGGGAATGTCGTTGAGCAGTTCCCAGGTGCGATTGCGCTGTTCCAGCAGCCGGCCAGGCGGCAGGACCAGGTCGTTGATGCTCTGGTAGCCCCCCAGTGCCGTCTGGATCGCGTGCTGGCTCGGTACGTTGGCGCACAGGCGCATGTTGGCCAGCATGTCGATGCCTTCGATGTAGCTCTGGGCATGATGCTTGGGACCGGAGATGGCAATCCAGCCGGAGCGGAAACCCGCCACCCGGTAGGATTTGGACAAGCCGTTGAAGGTCAGGCACAGCAGGTCCGGCGCCAGGGACGCGGTGCAGATGTGCACGGCATCGTCGTAGAGGATCTTGTCGTAGATCTCGTCGGAAAACACCACGAGGTTGTGCTGACGGGCCAGTTCGAGCATGCCCAGCAGCACTTCCCTGGAGTACACCGCGCCGGTCGGGTTGTTTGGATTGATGATGACCAGCGCCTTGGTGTTCGGGGTGATCTTGGCCTTGATATCCGCCAGGTCCGGGAACCAGTTGGCCTGCTCGTCGCACAGGTAATGCACGGGGTTACCGCCGGACAGGCTCACGGCGGCGGTCCAGAGCGGGTAGTCCGGCGCCGGTACCAGTACTTCGTCGCCATTGTTGAGCAGGGCCTGCATGGACATCACGATCAGCTCGGACACCCCGTTGCCCAGGTAGATGTCTTCGATACCGACACCTTCGACCTGCTTCTGCTGGTAGTACTGCATCACGGCCTTGCGCGCGCTGAACAGGCCCTTGGAGTCGCTGTAGCCTTGGGCGGTCGGCAGGTTGCGGATGACGTCCTGGAGGATTTCATCGGGCGCTTCGAAACCAAAGGGCGCCGGGTTGCCGATGTTCAGCTTGAGGATGCGATGGCCTTCCTCTTCCAGGCGTTTGGCGTGCTTGAGCACCGGGCCGCGAATGTCGTAGCAGACGTTGGCGAGCTTGTTCGATTTGCTGACCTGCATGGCGATGTGTTCCCGAAGATGAACGATCCAGGCGGCGTATGGACGACCGTGCTGGTGATCTTGCGTCTGTGGCGGGCCTGACGCGGCATGGCGTCACAATCCGTTTGAATACCCATGACGCGACTGCCAGACTGGCGCTGACGAGGCGCAATCATACGTGCCGCCCGACCCGCGGAAAAGCGTCGGATCGGGCTTTTTCAATTGCCGAGGTGGGACGATGGAAAAGCTGAAGAAAACCCTTGAGGAATGGCACGCCATGCTCGACCCGGAGCAGTACAACGTCTGTCGGTTGAAAGGCACTGAACGGCCGTTTTCGGGTAAATACAACGGCACCAAGACCGACGGTGTCTATCACTGCATCTGCTGCAACGAGCCGCTGTTCGATTCGCGGACCAAATTCGATTCCGGTTGCGGCTGGCCGAGTTTTTACGCGCCCATTGGGGACAGCGCGGTAATGGAGATGCGAGATGTCAGCCACGGCATGATCCGCACCGAAGTGGTCTGCGCCAAATGTGATGCCCACCTGGGTCATGTATTTCCCGATGGCCCGCCGCCTACGGGCTTGCGTTACTGCATCAACTCGGTGTGCCTGGATCTCGTTCCCCGCGCGTAAATCTGTGGCGAGGGGATTTATCCCCGCTGGGTTGCACGGCAGCCCCATTAGGCTCCCCTTGAAGTGCGAGGCTGATGTATCCCTCCTTTGGGGTCGCTACGCAACCCAACGGGGATAAGTCCCCTCGCCACAAATCTGTATCAAATCATTCGCGGAGGTGGCTGAATAATTAAATTGCATACAATTGAATTGCTCGCTATCTTGCACGTCAGTCCCATTCCTTTGGAGCCTTGCCATGAGCGACAACCTGCTGAGCATTCCCTGCACCACCATCAAGGGTGAGCAAAAGACCCTGGCCGATTTCGCTGGCAAGGCCGTGCTGGTGGTCAACACCGCCAGTCAGTGCGGCTTCACCCCGCAGTACAAGGGGCTTGAGCAGTTGTGGCAGACCTACAGGGATCGGGGCCTGGTGGTGTTGGGCTTTCCCTGCAATCAATTCGGCAAGCAGGAGCCGGGTAATGAAGGGGCGATTTCCGAGTTCTGCGAGCTGAACTTCGGTGTGAGTTTTCCGTTGTTCAAGAAAATCGAGGTCAACGGTGCCAACGCCCATCCGCTGTTTGTCCAGCTCAAGCAGCGTGCCCCCGGTGTGCTCGGGTCCAAGGGCATCAAGTGGAATTTCACCAAGTTCCTGGTCGGCAAGGACGGTCAAGTGGTCAAGCGTTTCGCCCCGACCACTAAACCCCAGGACCTGACCCATGAGATCGAAGCCCTGCTCAAATGAACGAGCTGCCCGTCGATTCGCTGAAGCTCGACAGCCAGTTGTGTTTCAAGCTGTACGCCGCTTCGCGGGCGGTGATCCGTGGTTACAAGCCGATGCTCGACCAGCTTGGCCTGACTTATCCGCAATACCTGGTGATGCTGGTGTTGTGGGAATGGCAGGACACCGCGCCGAAACAACCGACGGTCAAGGCCCTGGGTGAACGGTTGCTGCTGGATTCCGGCACATTGACGCCGCTGCTCAAGCGCCTGGAGCAACTGGGCCTGGTCCAGCGCCGGCGTTCGGCCCGGGACGAGCGGGAGGTACACCTGGGCCTGTTGCCGGCGGGTCTGGCGTTGCGCGAACAGGTCGGGCCCCTCAAGGCTCGTCTGCTGTGCGACAGCGGGATTGATCTCGACCGCCTGGGGGCGTTGCGTAATGGTCTCGATCATCTGCTTGGGCAGATCAAAGCGCTGACGTAGTCGGCACCCATTGATCCAGTATCGCCGCCAGTTCTTCGCGTCGGAATGGCTTGGACAGATAATCCGTCATGCCGGCACCCCGGCAGCGTTCCCGCTCCTCTGGCATGGCGTTGGCCGTCAGCGCGACAATCGGCAGGTCCGGCCAGCGGCCGCTGCGACGAATCTGCCGACTGGCTTCGTAGCCGTCCATCACCGGCATGTTGCAGTCCATCAGCACCAGGTCGAAAGTGCTCCGTTCGAGTTGATCCAGGGCCTCTGCGCCATGGGCGGCGACAAGGACTTCGCAGCCGAGCTTGACCAGCATGCCTTTGGCGACCAACTGGTTGACCGGATTGTCCTCCACCAGCAGCACTCTTGCGCGCCTGGACGGTGGCAGAGCTTCGATCTGCGTGTCAGTGATGGTGGTCGTCTCGCTCTGCAGCGCCCGACGCAGGATCTGATACAGCGCGTGGCGCGCCAGTGGTCGGGCCTGTTGAAGTAGCGGGGCCAGGGCGGCCGCCTGTTCGCTGGGCATGAAGCTGCCGTAGGCGGTGACGAGCAGGATCGGCGCGTTGAAGGTTGGCCGCAAGTTGAACAGGCACTCAGGGCAGTCGGTAATCAGGACATCAGGCTTGAGGCCCAGCAGGTTGTCATCCACCGAGCGTCTCAAATAGTCCACCCCCCAGCCCGGCAACAGGCTGTCCAGCAGTTCGGCCAGGCCGCTGCTGTTGGCGGTAATCGCGACGATATTGCCACGCAAGGGGTCGACCGGCGCCGCCGGTGTATGACAGGGCAGGGGCAGGTCGGCGCAGAACTGGCTGCCGAAACCGGCTTCGGAGCTGATCGTCAAGCGGCCCTGCATGGCTTCGCAGAGGTTGTTGGTCAGCGCCAGGCCCAGCCCGGTGCCACCGAACTGGCGGGTGATGCCGGCGCCGGCCTGGGTGAAGGGCTGGAAGATTCTTGCCTGAGCATCCTGGGGAATGCCTATGCCGGTATCGCAGACTTCAATCCGGACCCCGCCTTCATAGGCGCTCAATCGCACATCGACCCGGCCGAAACGGGTGAATTTGAGGGCATTGGACAACAGGTTGCTGACGATCTGCCGCACACGGGTTGGATCGCCGAGCACTTGCGCCGGGAATTGCGGATCAATCAGGCAGGCCAGCTCGACGCTGGGGGCGGCATTCTGCGAAAGCAGGTTGGCCGTGTCTTCGATCAGGGAGCCGAGATCGAACGGGATACGTTCGAGTTCCAGTTGGCCGGCATCGAATTTCGACAGGTCGAGGATGTCGTTGAGCAGCTCGACCAACACCTTGCCAGAGTCATGGGCTATCGATAGCTGTTGCTGTTGTTCGGCGGTCAGGGGGCCGTCCAGGGACAGGGCGATCATGCCCAGCAGGCCGTTCAGCGGTGTGCGGATCTCATGGCTCATGCTGGCCAGGAACGCGGAACGTGCTTCGGCCATGTCCAGGGCAGTACGCCTGGCCACTTCCAGTTCTTCGTTGGACTGGCTGAGGCGGGCGTTGATGGCCTTGAGTTCGGCGGTACGAGCCGAGACGATGTTTTCCAGCTGCGCCAGGTATTCGGTCAGGCGATTTTCGGCCATGCGCCGCTGCTGGATTTCGGTGGAGATATTTTCGAACTGCTGGTTGGCGACCGACACCAGTACGCCGATTTCGTCGTATTGATGGCCGGTGGGGCATTCCAGGCTGCTCTGCTCATTACTGCCCGGGTCGCGGCTGCTCAGTTCGCGAATGACCCGCACCAGGGGTTTGGTCAGCATCACGTAGAACAAGGCCAATAACAGGCCGGTCAGGATCAGGCTGCGAGCGAAGCCGTTGAGCAACGTGACCTCGGCCCGACGCAGGAAGCGACTGCCGAAAGCGTAGGTGTCGACGTCCAGCCGCAGCACGCCCAGAGATTCATTGGGCAGATGGTCCAGGTAGAGCCGGTCTTCGAAGCGGCGCTGGGCGCCAAACAGGAAATCGCTGATGAAACGGTAACTGTTCTGCAGTTCGGGTCGCTTGACATTGGCCAGCACGGTATTGTTGTTGTCGACCAGCTCGGCGCCGATGATGGCGGGCGAGCGCAACAGGCCCAGGGCCAACTCCTGGGCCAGTTCGGCATCGATGTTGTAGGCGATGCGCGAGGCCGGGTTGTGGCTGATTTCCAGCAACGACAGGATCTCGCGGTTGATCGACGCGTCTTCGCTGGCATAATCGATGCCGATCTGCATCAGGCTGAGCAAGGTGCCCAGCACGAAGCCCACCAGGACGGTCAGTCGGGCCTGCTTGTAAGAGAGCCGTTGGGTGAATCTGATGTCCATGGAATGGTGAACCACTTACGTTTCCCTTCGCCGGTCAAGCATAGCTGATCATCTCCGGATACCGGCGCGGCCGGTGTGTGCTGGATGGGATGGCGCCATCCTTGAGAGCGGCGTTTCGGCGCAGCAGCGCCATCATTACTGTGAATTTGTCCGAGGAGAAGACGTGGACGCCCGATTGAATGCTTTTCTTGAGCGTGCCGATGCCGTACTGGCTCGCATCGAGCCCCTGTTGCCCGCTCCCCGTCCCGCCATCGACTGGACCGTGACCCTGGCCGCCCGCTGGCAACGCGACGGACGCAGCGGCTATCTGCTGCCGCTGCAGGTCAGCCTCGACATGCGCCTGTCGGACCTGATCGGCGTCGATCGTCAGGTCGAGCAATTGGGTCGCAACACCCGGCAGTTCATCGACGGCCTGCCGGCCAACCATGCGCTGCTCTGGGGGTCGCGAGGGACTGGCAAGTCGTCCCTGGTGCGTGCCTTGCTGGCCGAGCATGCGATCGCTGGCCTGCGCTTGATCGAGATCGAGCGCGATCACCTGGCCGACCTGCCGCGGGTGGTCGAGCAGATCGCCAGGCTGCCACAGCGCTTCGTGCTGTTCTGCGATGACCTGTCGTTCGAATCCGGCGAGGGCGATTACCGCGTGCTTAAAAGTGTGCTGGACGGCTCTCTCGAACAGGCGCCGGACAACGTGTTGTTGTACGCCACGTCGAACCGTCGTCACCTGGTGCCGGAGAAGGAAAGCGACAACGAGAACTGGAAACGGGTCGATGGCGAGCTTCACCCCAGCGAAGCCGTGGAGGACAAGATCGCGTTGTCCGACCGTTTCGGATTGTGGCTGTCGTTCTATCCGTTTACCCAGGAGCACTACCTCGACGTGGTGGAACACTGGATCGGCGAGCTGGCGGCGAAGGCCGGGCTGGCCTGGCAGCGTGACGAAGCGCTGGACGTGCTGGCGGTACGCTGGGCCACCGGGCGCGGCAACCGCAACGGCCGTTGCGCCTATCAGTTTGCCCGTTATTGGGTAGGCCTGAAACTCCTGGAGCACAAGGCATGATCGATTTGAAGAGCACAGGCATGGGCCTCGACGGCTACGGCTTGCTATCGGCACAGCTGGAGTCCCTGTTGGCGGATGAGCGCGATTTCATCGCCAACGCTGCGCAGTTCTCGGCTTTCCTGTTCAGCCAGCTGGACGACTTGAACTGGGCCGGTTTTTACCTCAATCGCAACGAAGAACTGGTGCTGGGGCCGTTCCAGGGCCAGATCGCCTGTGTGCGAATTCCCTTCGGGCGAGGTGTCTGCGGCACCGCGGCGGCGACTGGCCAAACCCAGCGTGTCGAGGATGTCCACGCCTTCCCCGGCCACATTGCCTGCGACAGCGCGTCGAACAGCGAATTGGTGGTTCCGCTGCTCAAGGACGGGCGCCTGATCGGCGTGCTCGACCTGGACAGTCCGAAACTGGCGCGTTTCAGCGAACATGACCAGGCCGGCATCGAGCAATTGGCGGAGATTTTCCTGCGTCTGACCGATTGCTGAATGGGCAGGAACCGTGGGAGCAAGGCTTGCCCGCGATGACGGCGGTAGGGTCGGCATTGCCTTCAACTGAGTCACCGATTCGCGAGCAGGCTCGCCCCCACAGGGAATTGTGGCGCGATCAGCATGACCGCAATCCCGCCTGGGCCAACAGACTGTCTGTGTCGACGTCATCAATCTGGTCCGGATCGAGGAACTGGTTGGCATAGCCCAGGTAGATCTGTTCATCGATGAACAGCCCGAACAGCTCGGGGTCGATGTGGGCCTCACGGCACATGGTGGCCATGATGCCCAGGGCTTCGCTCAGTTTCTTGGCTTTCTTGTACGGGCGGTCGGCTGCTGTCAGTGCTTCGAAAATGTCTGCAATTGCCATCATGCGCGCCGGCAGGCTCATCTGCTCGCGCTTGAGCCGCTTGGGATAGCCGGTGCCATCCATTTTTTCGTGATGACCGCCGGCGATTTCCGCCACGTTGTCCAAATGGCTGGGGAAGGGCAACTGGCTGAGCATCATGATCGTTTGCACCATGTGGTGATTGATGACGTAACGCTCTTCACGGGTCAGCGTGCCCCGCCTGACGCTGAGGTTGTAGAGTTCGCCACGGTTGTATTTCCATTGCGGGACGTCCAGCTGGAAGCCCCACGGGTTGTCTGTCGGAATCACTTCGGCTTCGTGGCGCTCGAACAGATGCTCGGGCCTGTCGGCCAGCAACGGTTCCGTCACCGGCAACGTTGGCTTGGGCGTGCGCGCCTGGCGCTGGTTTTCCTCCCAGGAAACCCCCAGTCGATCATCCAGGGTCCGGGTCCACTGGCGTTGGGCAATGCGTTGCAAGCGTTGCAGATCGGCATCGGCCATGGCTTCGGAGCCCAGGTTGCAGCGGGCGACGAAGGCGAAGTCATCGTCGAGGCCGGCGAGTGTCGCATCCCGTGACTGCGCCAGTGAAGACGGCTCGCCGCCCATCGCCATGGCCTGCCAGTAATCGATCCAGGCGTCGCGTTTCAGCACTTCGAAGCGGGTACGGATTTCGTGGATGCGGTCGTTCAGGGTTTCCAGTTTGGTGGCTTTGTCCACCACGAACTCGGGAGTGGTGACTTTTCCGCAATCATGCAGCCAGGCGGCGATGTGCAAGGCTTCCCACTCATCTGCCGTTGGTTGGTAGCCCGCGAACGCTGGCGCCTGGCTGTTGGCGGCAGCTTGGGCGAGCATCAGCGTCAGGGCCGGTACTCGTTGGCAATGGCCACCGGTGTAGGGGCTCTTGGCATCGATTGCACCGGCCAGCAGTTGAATGAAGGCGTCCAGCAATTGTTTCTGTCTGGCCTGCAGGTGCTGGCTTTCGATGCTCACGGTGGCGGCACCGGACACGGCCTGCAGGAACGCGATGCGGTCGGGTTGCAATTTCTCCAGGTCGGCTTCGGTGCCGCTGTCGGTGATCAGCAGTACCAGGATCCCCACGGTTTCCTGGTGACGGTTGCGCAGGTGGATGCCGATCAGATGAACCCGCGGAGAGTCCAGCGCCCGCAGGACGCCCTGCAGGTCTGCCGCCTGCTCGAAACCCAGGGCAGTGACAAGGTTATCCGATGCCGCCAGTTGCTTAAGCCAGGGAGGGCTGTCGTTGCCGGCCAGGGCGTGACCTTGCAAGTCGAAGGCGGCCAGGTCCTGCGGGGTCTGCTCGATCACCAGTCCATAGGGGTTTACCCGGTCGCTGTCGTTCTCGCGCAGGTAGATCAGGCCGGCCTGGGCCTGGCCGATATTCGCGGTCTCGAACAGTACCCGCTCCAGCAGCGGTGCGAAGCGGGTCTCGGCGCGCAGGCTGGCGGTGATTTCGAAGAAGCTCGCCAGGGTCTCTTTCATTCGGGCCATCGACAGGCTCAACTGATCGACCTCCAGCACCAGGGAGCGACGGGACATCGGGTAATTGAAGTCGAAGCTGCGAATGGCGTCGGCCTCTTGCACCAGCGCGTCCAAAGGCTTGACCAGGATCCTGGAGGTCAACCAGCCCAGAGGCAGACACAGCAGCAGGGTCGCAAGGGTAATCAGCGCGCCTTGCCAGCGCATGCGATAGGCATCGGCCAGCAGTTCATCTTCCGGAACCAGCAACGCCAGTTCCAGGCCCAGGGGGCCGCCTTCCTGCATATGGCTGCGGGAAACGATCCACCGACGTCCAGCCGCCTCCAGGCGCGAGGCACCAGCGCTTGCGTCCAGCACGGCGGCGATAGCCGGATTAAGGTCGCGGGCCTTGATCAGGCGTGCCGAGCGGGTGTCTGTCAGCAATCGGTTGCTATCGGGGTAGCCCACTGCGTTGCCAAGTGGGTCGAGCAGTACGATTTCGGTGCCGGGGGTAACCTTGTGCTTGGCAAGGGTCTGCGAAAGGGCCGCCAGGGTCAGGTCGGCACCGATGACCGCCTGATCGCCGCTGCGCCGGGCGAGGGTGGTGCCGATGTCGTGGGTGGAGAAGAACACGTAGGGTTCGGTGGTGATCTGGCCAGCCGTCTCCAATGCGCTGCGAAACCAGCTTCGGTGGCGCGGATCGAAGGTGTCGTCGGGGTTGTCCTGGCGGCTGATGAGCACCAGTGCCTGGTCGTAGAACAATGACTGGGAGCGGATCGGGCCCACAGGGTTTGCGCGTTCCACGGTCCAGACCTGATAAAACGCGTTGGCGGGCGCTTTCAGGGCGCTCTTCAGTGCGGCGGTGCGCAGCGGCCGGACCATCAGGAAGTCGCCCTTGCTATCGCCCAGGTACAACGATGCCAGGTTCGGGTTGTCCCGCAGCGCCTGGCTGAAGGGCCCGAGCAGGGCCAGGCGCTGGTCGGGATTGGATGCCTGTGTTGCCGGATAGTCGGCCAGCAGGCTCAGCACATGGCGGATCGGTTCGTAGGTGCCGTACAAGTCCAGGCGCACGTCCTGTTCGATCCGGTTGAACAGCTTTTCACTGCTGGACAGGATGATCTGCGTCGTCTGCCGGTAGTTGAAGACCCCCAGCACCACACCGGTCAGCAGCAAAAGCAGTGTAAACATCACGCTGATGTGGACGTGCAGAGGAAACCGGCGTTGTTCCGGGCGCGGCGCGCTGGGCATTGCAGTCACTCCAGGGGGCAGGCGTTCTCAATGGTTTTGCACCGCGTTGTGTATTGAAGCGGGCCGCAAGGCGCGGAGGGGTACACCATTGAGAACGCCCCTGGTGCGCGCTGCTGAGCCAACAGCATAGTAAACACCAGCTTATTTTGCCTTGGCGATCTCTGTTTCCAGGACCCGCTCCAGCTCGGTCATGGCGTGTTCGAGGGCACTGGTGCATTCGTCAATCAGGTCGCGTGCCTGCGCCTTATGGCAGGCCTGCTCCAGCGCCTCGCATCGCTGGATCAACAAGGGCGACTGCACGATTCGAGCGGCACCTTTTATCTTGTGTGCTGCTTCGGTAAGTGCCTGCTGGTTCCCGCTCCGGGCGATGTCGAGCAGTACCTGGCGATCCGATCTGTTGCTGTTGAGCAATTCTTCCAACAGGCGCTGGGTGTACAGGGGATTGCCGCCGGTCAGCGCGTGCAGGTTCTGTACATTGAAGACATTGGAGCGACTGATGGGCTTGATGGCCTTCATCCATTGGCTGAGGGCGCTCAGGCTGATCGGTTTGAACAGGCAGTCGTCCATGCCCGCTGCCTGGCAGCGCTGTTTTTCCTCAGGTTGTGCATTGGCGGTGAATCCAAGAATGGCGCAGGGTGTCAATCGGTGTTCGGACTCGTGCTTGCGAATCGCCCCGGCCAGTTCGTAACCGCTCATGACGGGCATGTTGCAATCGGCAATGACCAGATCGAAGTCCCCTTCAAGCCAGGTCTTGAGCCCTTCGGCACCCTCGTGGGCGACTTGGTAGCGATGGCCGAGATATTCCAGTTGTTGCGACATCAGCAAGCGATTGGCCGAATGATCGTCAACCACCAGAACGTTCAGGGCGGCCGTGGCGGTTTCTATCGCCGGTTCAGGAGGTGTGGAAGCCGTTACCGGAGGCAGGAGGGTCAGCTTCAGGCAGACCCGGACCTGGGTGCCGGTGCCCGGCTGGCTGTGCAAATCCAGGCTGCCACCCATCATCCGGCACAGGTTGCGACTGATCACCAACCCCAGCCCGGCACCCTTTCGAGCCATCCGGCCGGCATTGTCGGCTTGGGCAAAGGGTTCGAACAGACGTTGCAGGTCGCTGGGGCTGATACCGATACCGCTGTCGCTGACCAGCAGTTGCATGTGCAGGGTATCGTCCCGGGCGGATCGAGTCAGCCTGACCTCGACCTTTACCCAGCCCTGTTCGGTGAATTTGAGCGCATTGCTGATCAGGTTCGACAGCACCTGTTTGAACCGCAGGGGGTCGACCAGCACATCCGGATTGTCGTCAGATGGTTCGAACTGCAATGACAACGCGAGATTCTTCTGGCGCGCCACGCCTTCGAATACCCGTATGACCGATTGCAGCATCGCCCTGAGATTGACCCGCTCGGGTGCCAGGCTCAGGTGGCCCGATTCGATGCGGGCGATGTCCAGGATGTCGCCTATCAACTCCAGCATGCCGGAGGCCGACTCGTAGGCCACTGCGATTGTCGAGCGATCCACGTGGCCCTTGTCGGCGTGCATCAACGCCAATTCAAGCATTCCGATCACCGCGTTCATGGGGGTGCGGATTTCATGGCTCATGGTTGCCAGGAAGGTGCTCTTGGCCCGGTTTGCGTCATCGGCCCGCTCCTTGGCGGCGCGCAGCTCATCGAAGAGCTGGCGTCGTTCACTGATGTCGATCCAGCCACCGATGATGCCCTGTACCTGCGCGGCGGAGTTTCGGTAAGGCAGGATCCAGTGATAGATCGTCAGTTTCCTGTCCCCGATGAGCAACGGCCGGTCCACGATCAACGCGGTGCCTTCGGCCATGACGCGCTGATAGTCCGCCTGGTACTCCTGTGCTTCGAAGGCATTGCTCACCGGTCCGGACATCACGTCCTTGCCGATGACGTCTTCGCGTTTTACATCGAACACTTCCAGGTAACTGTCGTTGCAGCTTTGCAGAACGCCGTTGCGATCCCTTACGTAGATGGGGTGAGGGGTGCCGTTGACCAACGAGCGCATGAACTCGAGCTGGTCGTTCAACGCCAGTTCGGCCCTTTGCCGTTGGCGGATCTGCCTCTGCATGTAGGCGTTCCAGGCCAATGAGATCAGCAATAGCAGGCCGACGCCCGCAACGACCTGGAAGAACAGGCGGTTATAAGTGCGCCAGGTGTGTTCCGATGCCGAGACATAGCCTCGCCAGCGGTTGTTGATCACGCCCAGTTCCTCGGGGTCGATGCTGGTCAGGGCTTTGTCGAGAATGGTGTTCAACTCGGGCGCGCCCCTGGCTGTGGCCAGGGAAAACAGGGCCTGCTGGGTGCCGACGGTGCTGCTGATTTGCAGGGTGTCCCGGAACGAGTGCGACGAGAGAAAATAATTGGCCATGACCAGGGCATTCACGCTGCCGTCGGCTTGGCCTTGGGCGAGCAGTTCAATGGCGTGCGAAGGGTCGTTGGCTTCGATGATCCTGATGTCTGGATACTGTTTGTGCAACCACTCGATGAGCGGGTTGCCCTTGGTAATCGCCAGAGTCCTGGTCCCGAACTGGTCGAGTGTGGCGGGCGTGTCGGACTGCTTTCGAGTCAGCAGGACTAATGAGCTGTCGAGATAGGGGCGGCTGAATTTCACTTGTTGCTGCCGTTCGCTGCTGGGTACGAGTGCCGCAATCAGATCGGCTTGACCGTTCAGGAGCGCGTTGATCGCGTCGCTGTCGTTGCGCTTGTGCTGAATTTCCAGGCGCAGGCCTGTACGCAGCCGGATCAGTTCCAGCAGATCGGCGCTGATCCCGCGGAAATCGCCGTCCGAATCAAAAAAAGTGAACGGGGCGAACGTTTCGTTCACGGCTACCCGAACCACCGGATGCCCGCTCAGCCAGCGTCGCTCCCGATCGGTCAGTTGTATCCTGTGTTCTGTGAGATAAAGGTCGGCACCTGCACTCCAGCGTTTGGAAATCGCGGCTTGCTCGGCGATCGGGATCTGGTTGAGCGTCGCGTTGATGATCTCCAGCAGTCGGGTGTCGTGACGTCGTAGCGCAAAACCGAATCCGTAGGATTCATGTTTGCCGAAGCTGGCCATGCGAATGTTGCTCAGGTATCCCTTGCTGATCATGTAATGAGTGGAGATGGTATCGCCGAGAAATACATCGGCCTGGCCGAAGGCAACGGCATTTATGGCGTTCTGATAGGACGGGTAGGTGGTGATGCGCGCCTTCGGGTAAAGTTTTTCGATGTCCTGCAATGGCAGGTAGTGATAGACCATACTCAGCCGCAATCCCTCGAGATCCTCGTTCAGGGATCGGTTTTCATTGGTTCGGGTGACGAGAACGGGCTGGTCCACGGCATAAGGAGCCGACAGGACAAGCTCGGGGTCGCGGGCTTCGAAACCGTTCGCGCTACCCAGCAGGTCGATTTGTCCATGCTTGAGCGCGGCAACGGCTGCCTCACGGGACTCGAATCGCAGGACTTTCATCGGCAGGCCGGTTGCGGCGGCGATGAGCCCGGCGTAATCGGCGGTCATGCCTTCGTAGTCGCGTCCGCTGGTAGAGAGATCGAAAGGCGGGTAATCCGGTGCGGAAGTTCCCAGGACCAACGCCTTGCGGCCACGCAACCAGTCACGCTGGGCCTCATCCAGGCTGACCTCGGGATGAGCCGTGGTCGAGCGACCCAGAAGCATGTAGTGCTCGGGCGCATCCGGCGCCGCAGCGAGTAATCCTGCATATAACCCTGCCATCAATAGCAGGAGGCATCCTTTCATGCATCTGAACATCCTGTTTATTCTCACACCAATGCGTTTCGTTTCGCCATTTCAATCAGTTCTACCAGAGACTTGACCTTGAGTTTCTGCATCAACCGCTTCTTATAGGTGCTGACAGTCTTATTGCTTAGAAACATACCTTTGGCTATTTCCTTGTTGGTGCGACCCTGGGCAAAAAGTTGCAGTACCATCAATTCCCGATCATTGACGTTCTTGAAGAGATCCAACTCTATACTGCGCGGGTCGTCAGGGCGCATCGGATTGAGAGCCTGACTGGGAAAATAGTTGTAGCCGGATAATACGGCCTTGATTGCGCTGACAAGTTCGCTGAGGTCTTCCTGTTTACAAACGTAACCGGAGGCTCCGGACTGCATGCACCGGATGCCGAACAGCGTCGGTGACTGTGCCGTGAGCACCAGCGTTTTGAGCGGGGTGGTCATGGCATTGAAGCGCGAGAGGATTTCCAGCCCGTCCAGCTTGGGAATGCTGATGTCCAGGATAACCAGATCCGGCATGCATTCGCGCACCATTTGCATCGCGTCGACGCCATTGTCGGTTTCTCCTACGACTTTATAACCTTCGTGCTCCAGGAGCATGCGAACGGCGAGGCGAATGACCGGATGATCGTCGACAATGAAAACGGAGTTCATGAATAAAGTCCCTTGCGAGCTTAAATAAAGCGCGCACCTTAGCCCAGTTACAGCTGTGGTCGTACGAGGAGACGGGTGTACATATTCAATTTCAGAAGTTTCCTACAAAAAAAGAAGTGGGGTACTACGAGGTAATTAGGTTTTTAGTAGGTAATGGGCATGAGACGGGCGCGTTTTATGAGCGGACCACCCATTAGGACGTTGTATTAGAGCGCCTGCTCTTACGGGTAGGTTGAAAGTATGTTGTCAATACTGTGCAACTTACGTTGCAAATCCGTTGTGGGGGGGCCGGCTTCCGAAGCGAGGCGTCCGTCGCCACGAGGGCAAACGGATCGGACGCCATCAAGAACAGGCTCGCCCCACCGGGGAAATGTCACTGGCGAGTACGACCGGTCATCTCCTGTGCCATTTCGCTGGCGTAGCTGTCGGTCATCCCGGCGATGAAATCGATCATCCGCAGGAACGCAGCATGCAAAGGACCATTGGGGTCGGGTGCATTGTTCCCCAACAGGTCGAGAATGCGACGATTCTTGAACGAGGGTGAGCGGCCCCCATGCTGTTCCAGGGCTGCACCGCAGAAGCCGTTGAGCAGGATTTCGAGTGTGGTGTATGCACCGATTTCATTCAGGGTCTTGCGCTTGTCCTGGAATATCTTCTTGCGTGCCATGTCCTTGGCATTCAACACGCAACGCTTTGCCGGGCCATGCATATGCTCCACCAGATCACCTGCCAGCGTGCCGGCCAGTAACGCTTCCTGTTGCTCGACGAACGCCCGGGCGGCGGCGTTGGTCAGGTGTTCGATGGCCTTGCCCCGCAGGATCGCCAGTTTGCGTCGCCGGGAATCCAGCGGTCCGAGCTGGCGGTAGGTGTCCGGAATATCATCGCCCACCAGGTCCAGGAGCAGCGACTCCACCTGGGAGTAGTCCAGTAGCTCCATTTCCACGCCATCTTCCAGGTCGATCAGTGCGTAGCAAATGTCATCGGCAGCCTCCATCAGGTACACCAGTGGATGCCGTGCCCAGCGCTGATCTTCAAGTTGGGGCAGGCCGAGCTTGTGGGCAATCTGTTCCAGCAATGGCAACTCGCTCTGGTAGCAGCCGAACTTGTGCTTCTTGTAGCCCAGGGAGTCGGCATGGCGGGCGGTCCACGGATATTTCAGGTAGGTGCCAAGGGTGGCGTAGGTCAGTCGGGTGCCTCCATCGAATTGATGGTATTCAAGCTGGGTGAGGACCCGGAACCCCTGGGCGTTGCCTTCGAAATTGAGAAAGTCGCTGCGCTCGGCCTCGCTCATGGCGTCGAGCCAGCCGCGACCTGCTGCCTGCTGGAACCAATAGCGGATAGCGTCTTCGCCGGAATGACCGAAGGGGGGGTTGCCGATATCATGGGCCAGGCAGGCCGATTGCACCACCATCCCCAGATCGCTCGGCTCACACCAGTCGGGCAGGGCGCTGCGGATGGTTTCCCCTACGCGCATCCCCAGGGAGCGACCGACGCAACTGACTTCCAGCGAATGGGTCAGGCGCGTGTGGATGTGGTCGTTGCTGGAAACCGGGTGTACCTGCGTCTTGCGTCCGAGGCGGCGGAAGGCTCCGGAAAAGATAATGCGGTCATGGTCCTTGTGAAAAGGGCTGCGGCCCAGCTCTTCCGGGCTGTGCACAGGTTTTCCGAGGCGTTCGCGAGTCAGCAGGGTATGCCAGTCCAAGGCCGGTTGCTCCGTTGAGGTAGAGGTGCTCTAGTGTCCTGTATCACAAATACTGTGTTTTTTGACGGTGTCTGTTGCCGTCATGCTGCGTTGCCGCTCCTCGCCATAGCGGGCTATGACTCGTCGCTGCGCCTTGCCTGACGACAACAGCCACTCGTCAAAAAAGAACGTATTTGCGAAACAGGACACTAGCTTCCCGGTTCGTGAAGCGTCCCGCAAGCCCGTCAGGGTTTGCGTACGTTGCGGGCAAGTTTGATCAGCGGCACCAGCGTCGTTGCCAGCCGGATCAGGCGAACCAGGCCACTGCTGCGTCCGCTGCGGGTCCGCTTGCCACCGATGAAACCGAGCAAGGACACGGCTGCCATGCCCCAGAGTGGCGCATGCTTGATGCCGAAGCCTTCATGCCAGCTCTGCCCAAGGCCACGCACCCGTTGCAGGGGGTGCAGCAGCTGGCGCGTTTCCTGGCGGATTTCCTGGCGATGCATTTCCATGCGCAGGCGTACCAGCGCTTTGCGCATTTCCTGCCGGGTGCGGGCTTGAGGAATGTCGGGCAGGCTCATGGCAACAGACGCTCCCGGTCGTTGGTCAGTTCTTCGAGTGTGGCATGGAAGGGGGTCGATTCATCGTAGATCGCGGCCCGGAGTCGAAGGCCACAGAACAATGCCGCCAACAGATAGAACAGGCACAGGCCGATGATGCCCGCGAGTCGATAGGTGTCCCATACCAGGATCAGCACCAGGGTCGAGAGGCCTACCAGGAGCAGCAAGGCAAAGACCAGGGCCAGGCCGGCGAACAGCAGCAGGCTGACAGTCCGGGCTTTCTGCTCCTGCAGTTCCATGCCGAACAGTTCGACGTGGCTGTGCAACAGCCCGAGAAACGCCGCGCCCAGGCGGCGGGCTGAAGAAGTTGTGCCCGATTCGGACGCGCCGGAGTCGTTGATATCCATATCAGCGCCGTGTCGCCAGCAGGCCGATCAGAAAGCCCACGCCAGCAGCGATGCCAACGGACTGCCAGGGATTGGCTTGTACGTATTGCTCGGTGGCGATGACCGCAGCCTGGCCACGTTCACGCATGGAGTCTTCGGTCAGTTTGAGGGTGTCGCGGGCGCGCAGCAGCGTTTCGTGGATCTGGCTGCGCAGCTCATCGGCCTGGTCGCCCGCCAGCGTCGCGGTATGGTCCAGCAGCCGTTCGGTGTCGCTGACCAGCGTCTGAAAGTCTTCCATCAGGATTTCTTGAGCAGTCTTTGCCTGGGGTCTGGCCATGGGTGAATCTCCGTAAATGACGTCTGAAGCGTTCGAGTATGAGCCTTGTCGGAAGGTTCAGTGAAAGTGCCTGGTACAACTTTTGCTCGGTTTTGGCCCAAGGTTCTGCCATGTACTGGTGCGTTGCCCGCGCCGCTGCGCTGAAGCTGGGCGCAGCCCGTAAAACCTTAACCCAAATAATCAAAACCCGCGAAGCACCTCGCAACGGAACATCGCCTCGCCATTTTTCAACGCACCAAAGCGGTTCGTCAGCCTCTGACTGGCAGGCGAGCGGTTTCAACTTGGTGCGCTGACAAGTCGAGCGAACCGCTTTGGTGCTTCTTTCAATTTTTTTCAGGTCTGCCAACACCATGGAAAATATGCAAAGCGCCGTGGACAGTCTGGTCCACAGCTCCAACACCCTGTTCATCCTGCTAGGTGCGGTCATGGTCCTGGCCATGCATGCCGGCTTTGCGTTCCTGGAAGTTGGAACCGTCCGGCTGAAAAACCAGGTCAACGCACTGTCGAAAATCCTCAGCGATTTTGCCGTCTCGACCCTGGCCTATTTCTTCATAGGCTACTGGATTTCCTACGGCGTGACGTTCCTGCAACCGGCCGCCGTGTTGAGCACCGATCACGGCTACAGCCTGGTGAAGTTCTTTTTCCTGCTGACATTTGCCGCCGCCATTCCGGCAATCATCTCCGGCGGTATCGCCGAACGTGCCCGCTTCGCACCGCAGCTGTGCGCCACGGTGTTGATCGTGGCCTTCGTGTATCCCTTCTTCGAAGGTGTGGTCTGGAATGGCAATTTCGGCCTGCAAGCCTGGTTGCAGGGCCGCTTCGGTGCCGGTTTCCATGACTTTGCCGGTTCCGTGGTGGTGCATGCCATGGGCGGCTGGCTGGCGCTGGCGGCGGTGCTGCTGCTCGGTCCTCGTAACGGCCGTTACCGGGAGGGGCGCCTGGTGGCGTTCGCGCCGTCGAGCATTCCATTCCTGGCCTTGGGTTCGTGGATCCTGATTGTCGGCTGGTTCGGTTTCAACGTGATGAGCGCCCAGACCCTGCCAGGGGTGAGCGGATTGGTGGCGGTCAATTCGTTGATGGCCATGGTCGGTGGTACCGTGGCGGCATTGATCGTTGGGCGCAACGACCCCGGCTTCCTGCACAACGGTCCGCTGGCCGGGCTGGTGGCGGTCTGTGCCGGTTCCGATCTGATGCATCCGGTAGGCGCGCTGGCGACCGGGGCCATTGCGGGCGCCTTGTTTGTCTGGTGCTTCACCGCGGCCCAGGGCAAGTGGAAGATCGACGATGTACTCGGTGTCTGGCCTTTGCATGGGTTGTGCGGCGTCTGGGGTGGCATTGCCTGTGGCATTTTTGGCCAGGACTTCCTGGGTGGTCTGGGTGGCGTCAGCCTGGTCAGCCAACTGCTCGGTACTGCACTGGGCGTCGTTATCGCACTGGCCGGCGGGTTCGCGGTCTACGGCGTGATCAAGGCGCTGCTTGGGCTGCGCCTGACCCAGGAGCAAGAGTATTACGGCGCTGACTTGTCGATTCACAAGATCGGTGCGGTCAGCCAGGACTGAGTCGTCATGTTTCCTTGTCCTGATTGCCGGGATAAAAACCGTGCAGCAGTCGGTAGCGATCGTGACGGACCTGATCCACATGCTGTCGGACCCGCTGTTCCGGCAGCCCAAGCATGATCAGGGCGTGGGAGGCCAGCATCAGGCTCGACTCCAGCAATTCCGGGACCACTTCGTCGGCCCCGGCGGCCTGCAATTCGGCCAGTTGGCTGTCGTCGCGAGTGCGTACCAGGATCGGTACCTGCGGGTTGACCCGCCGGGCTGCCCTGAGCACGGTCAGGGCGATGTCCGTCTTGTCGACCGCGATCACCAGCAATCGGGCGCGGCTCAGCCCCACGGCAGCCAGCAGGTCTCCTCGTCTCGAATCTCCGTAATGCACGCTGCTTTCCCCGACGGTGGCTTCCTGGATGATGACCGGGTCATCATCCAGGGCAACGAAAGCCTGGCCTTCCCGGCGCAGAAATCGTCCGATGGACTGGCCGACGCGTCCGTACCCACAAATGACGACGTGATCCGAGAGGCCTGCGTTCAGCGCGTTGATCTGGTCCAGTTGCGCCTCTTCGTTGGGCTTGCGGTGCAGGCGGGCGGCGATGTTCGGCGCGGCTCGTAGCAAGAGTGGTGTGAGCAGCATCGAACAGAACGTCGCTGCCAGCAGCAGGCCACCGATGTCGGCGGGCATGAGGCGGTTCTGTTGCATCAGCGCCATCAGGGCGAAACAGAACTCGCCGCCCTGGGCCAGGGCCAGGCCGCTGCGCCAGGCGGTCTCAACGTCGCTGCCGCGCCATTTCACCAGGACGACAACCACGCTGCCCTTGATGAGCATCAATCCCAGGGTCAGCCCAAGTATCAACAAGCCGTCATCGACGAACAGCCGCAGATCGATCAGCATGCCGATGCTGACGAAGAACAACCCCAGCAGAATGTCGCGGAACGGACGGATATCGGCTTCGATCTGGTGCCGGTAATGACTTTCCCCCAGCAGCATGCCCGCCAGAAAGGCCCCCAGGGCCGGCGAGAGACCAAGCAGGTGGGTCAGCCATGCCGTCAGCAACACAATCACCAAGGCCAGCAGCACGAACAGCTCAGCGGAGCGGGACGCGGCGACTTCATGGAACAGGCGTGGCAGCAGCAGGCGGCTGGCCAGCAGCAAGCCGCCGAACAGGACCAGGGTCTTGCCCAACGTCAGGGGCAAGGCCCAATACCACGCCTGTGAACTGCTGCCAGCGAACACCGGCACCAGGGTCAGCAACAGCACCGCGACAACATCCTGGAACAGCAGCACGCCGATGGCGTTCTGGCCATGGCTGCTGAAGATTTCCCCAAGGCTGGTCAACTCCTTGCTGACGATGGCCGTCGACGACAACGCCAGCCCGGCGCCGAGCAGCAACGCGGCCAATACCGGCGCGCCGCAGAGCGTCAGCAACACACCCAGAAGCGCTCCCGAACACAGCACCTGGAGGCTGCCGAGGCCGAACACCACACGGCGCAGCTCGAGCATCCTGGACAGGGAGAATTCCAGCCCCAACGAAAACAACAGGAACACCACACCGAGCTCGGCCAGGTCCGGTAATTCATCGCTGTCATTCACCCAATCCAGGGCGGTGGGGCCTATGGCCAACCCGACGCACAGGTAGCCCAGCACCGGCGGCAGGCGCAGTCGTCGGAACAGTGCGATGACCACCAATGACGAGGCGAGAATGATCAGCAGGTTGGCAAACAAGGGACACTCCGTTTCAAGGTCTGGTACACAGCGTAGAAGGGGAAAGCTGATCAGGGTTGTCGAAAAGGCATTTGTGTTCAGTGATTTGCATCAGCATTTTGCAGACGCGGGACGCCCGGCTCGACGGTTTTCGAGGGCGCGCCTAGAATGACCGTCTATCTTTTGTGGGTCTACCTGCCATGCCTCCTGAATGCCAACTGTTCGGTACCCTCGGTTGTCATCTTTGCGAAGTCGCCGAAGACGTACTGATGCCTTTCGTCGAACACGGCTTGCTGGTGGAACTGGTGGATATCGCAGAGAACGAGAAGTTGTTCGAAACCTATGGGCTGCGTATCCCGGTGCTGCGCAGGGTCGACACCGGTGAAGAACTTGATTGGCCGTTCAATGATTCCGATCGGATTGCCGCCTTTCTCAGCTGACACCGTTCCGTCCATCGTGTCCTTACGTCGCCATTGGCGAAAATGCTGTTCTTCGGTTACTGTATGCCCATACAGCTATCTGGAGTGCACCCCTTGGTCAATGTCGAACAATTGAAGAACAGCGTGAACAGAATGTCCGTGGACGTTGTTCGCGAGGCCGTCATGGAGCTGCGCCTGGACGGACTGGTGACCGAAGGCAAGACACCCTTCAACAAACTGCATTTCAACACCTGTTTCGCTGAGATCGAAGCGCTGTTCCAGCGTGCCGGCTATCACAAGCAACTGGATGTGGTGGGTTACCAGGGCCTGTTGTATGCGTTGTACGACCCGGGTCGCTGGGAGGCGGTAGAAGTGTTGCGCTGGTTGAAGGAGTTCACCGAGGCCGCAGCCAGTCCCGCCTCGCTTCCGGCGTGAGGTAATCATTGCTGGGCTGGCCTGTGCGACTGTCGGATAATGTTCCCCCGCAAAATGTTCAAGAGTGTTCGATGTCCGGTTCATCGTTTTCTGCTGCACACCATCAGGCCAGCACTTTGTACCTGCCCCCCGGTTCCTGGCAGACCGTGCTGGAATGCCTGTGCGAGCATTTCAGCGCCATCAGTCGCGAACAGTGGCTGGACCGGATTGCCCGGGGGAGGGTGCTGAACGCAGAGGGCAAGGCGATCCCTGTCGATTTGCCCTACCGTGAAGGCCTGCGCATTCATTACTTTCGCGAAGTGCCCGACGAGAAGCCGATTCCGGTCGTGGAGTCGATCCTGTACGCGGACGAGCATCTGGTGGTGGCGGACAAACCGCATTTCCTGCCGGTCACCCCGGCGGGGGAATATGTCGAGCAAACCTTGCTGCGACGCTTGATCCGGCGGTTGGACAATCCTCACCTGGTGCCCTTGCACCGGATCGACCGGCATACGGCCGGGCTGGTGCTGTTTTCGGCCAATCCCCACAGCCGATCGGCTTACCAGTCATTGTTCCCGACGCGAAAGATCGAGAAACGCTACCAGGCCATTGCCCGTGCGTTGCCCCAGCTGACCTTTCCACGGGTGCATAGAAGCCGGATGATCGATGGCGAACCGTTTTTCCGGATGCAAGAAGGACCGGGCGAACCGAATACCGAAACGGCCATCGAGGTGCTGGAAAAGAACGGCGAGTTATGGCGCTATGGCCTGTCTCCGGTGACCGGGAAGAAGCATCAGTTGCGGGTCCATATGAATGCCCTGGGGGCGGCCATCTGCAACGACCCGTTCTACCCTGACGTGCTCAGGGATGTGGAGGATGATTACGCCAACCCTCTTAAACTGCTGGCCCAGGGACTACGTTTCAGCGATCCGGTCACGGGCGAGGAGCGCGTATTCGAAAGTGGTATTGCGCTCCAGTGGTAGCTACGGCTTTCGAGCAGGCATCAAAAAGCCCGCAATGTTGTTGCATTGCGGGCTTTTTTATATCGGGTTGCGACGTCAGAGCTTACAGATCTTTAACGGTGCGAACCTGATCCTTGTTCACGCGGGTATGCTTGCCGTCCAGTTGTTCGAACTCGTAGAAGCCGGTGTCTTCATCATACTGGGGGGTGTCGACGGCCTGGATTTCGCGACCGTCATTCAAGGTAATCACTGTAGGCGATGCGCACCCGGCAAGAGTGGCGAGGCCCAGTGCGAGCATGAAAGTGGCGAGGGTCCGTTGTGTCATGGTGTTTCTCCGAAATGAATTCTTCAGGTTACTGACCTTCAGACGTATACATTGCACGCAAGTTCCTGGCTAGGGGCCTGTACGGTTAATTCGAGTAAACGAATTAGCCACACAGGCCACTAGTGCCTTTATGTCGCGTCAGCAGTTCCGGTGTATTCAGGTTCGCCAGCCGGGGATCGTCGGCCGGGCATTGCAGCGCAACGGCGTGCAGCGTGCGCATGATGCGGCCGGGGCTGCGTTCGCCTTCGCTCCAGGCCTTATCGAACGCCGCTGTCAGGGCCAGTGGGATGACGCACAACAGCGGTTCCCAATGTTCGCCGTGGCGTACCATCAGCGGCACATGGGGATGCTGGCTGGCCATTGCGCGCATGCTGTCGAGAAGATTGGAATCGATCTGCGGTACATCGCACGGCAGCACCAGCAAATACGGGTGCCTTGCGGCCTTGAGGCCGGCCCGGATACCTGCCAGGGGGCCGGGGTAATCACCTTCATCGTCATGCACCAAACGATCGGCATACAGCGCATAGCGGTCAGGGTTGCGGTTGCAGGAGATGATCAGGTCATCGCTCAATGCGCGGGTCTTGCGATGAAGGTGGGCGATCAACGGTTCGCCCTGCCATTCCACCAGACCCTTGTCCTGCCCACCCATGCGTTGTCCGCGGCCACCGGCCAGCAGCAGGATGGAGCAAGGTGGTAGCGCAGTGTTCGAGGTCATGGGTGTGTCTCCGCACAGGCGAAAAAATCAAGCGCTGTGATATAACACCGGGCTGTTCTCCCTACAACTGGACGAGCCTATGAAAGCCAAGGCTGATGTACCTTTCGTGCCGCTCAATATCGCGGTGCTGACAGTCAGTGATACCCGTACCCTGGAAACCGATACGTCCGGGCAGGTCTTCGTCGATCGACTCGGCGCGGCCGGGCATAACCTGGCGGCGCGGGTGCTGCTCAAAGATGATCTGTACAAGATTCGGGCCCAGGTGGCGACCTGGATTGCCGATGAGGTGGTCCAGGTGGTACTGATCACCGGTGGCACCGGCTTTACCGGCCGTGACAGCACGCCAGAAGCGGTCGCGTGCCTGCTGGATAAGCAGGTCGACGGTTTTGGTGAGTTGTTCCGGCAGATTTCCGTGGCCGACATCGGTACCTCCACCGTTCAGTCCCGAGCGCTGGCGGGGCTGGCCAACGGCACGCTGGTGTGCTGTTTGCCGGGATCTACCAACGCCGTGCGCACCGGCTGGGACGGGATTCTCGCGGAACAGCTGGATGCGCGGCATCGCCCGTGTAACTTCGTGGCCCATCTGAAACAGGCGGCTCCTTGTGAATCCCGTGGGTAAACCTGGCAAGACCGGCGCCTTGATGGCTGTCGAGGTTGCATTGGAGCGCCTGCTGGCAATGGCGGCGACCACACCGGTGACCCAGCGTGAGCGGCTGCCGCTGGCCGAGGCGCAAGGGCGGGTGTTGGCGCAGGATCTGGTGTCGACCCTGGATCTGCCGCCGTGGCCCAACAGCGCCATGGACGGTTATGCGCTGTGGCGGGCTGACTGGAAAGGTGAACCGATGGTGGTCAGCCAGCGGATTTTCGCCGGGCAAGCTCCGCAACCGCTGGCCGCTGGGACCTGCGCGCGGATCTTTACCGGGGCACCTGTTCCCGCTGGAGCCGACTGCGTGGAAATGCAGGAAAACGTCCTGGTTGAAAGCGACCAGCGAGTACGGTTTACCGAGCCCTTGGCCAGTGGACAGAACATCCGTCCTCAAGGGCAGGAAACCACTGCTGGCGAACAGGTGCTGGCTGCCGGTACTCGCTTGGGACCGATCGAGCTGGGCCTGGCCGCTTCCCTGGGTTGTGCATCCCTGGACGTGATACGCAAGGTCCGGGTTGCGGTCCTGTCCACCGGTGATGAACTGGTCGAGCCCGGCCAGCCACTGGGCCCTGGCCAGATCTATAACAGCAACCGGGTACTGCTCTGTGGCTGGTTGCAGCGCCTGGGCTGTGAAGTGGTCGACGCAGGTATCCTGCCGGACGACTTGCCCACCACCCGGACCCGCTTGGGCCAGCTGTCGGATGTTGATCTGATCCTGTCCACTGGTGGTGTATCGGTCGGGGAGGCTGATTTCCTGGGCGTCGTGCTGCGCGAGGAAGGTGAGCTGACACTCTGGAAGCTCGCCATCAAACCCGGGAAGCCGCTAACGGTTGGGCACTTGCGCGGCGTGCCGGTCATAGGCTTACCTGGAAACCCCGCCTCGACACTGGTGACGTTTGCGTTGCTGGCCAGGCCTTACCTGCTGCGGCGCCAAGGCGTTCAGTCTGTGGCGCCGCTCAGGTTCAAGGTGCCGGCTGGGTTCGTCTGGGCCAAAGCCGGCAGTCGGCGAGAATATCTGCGAGGCCGCATGGACAGCGGCCGGGCAATTATCTACCGGAATCAGAGCTCTGGGGTGCTGCGCAGTGCGGCCTGGGCTGAAGGTCTGGTCGAAGTGCTCGAGGGGCAGACGTTGGTCGAGGGCGACGAAGTGAGTTTCATCCCCTTGAGCGAGCTCCTGGACTAGTGGCCTGTCTCGCAAATACCTTTTTTTGACGACAGCTTTCGTGGTAACCGACGTCATCAGAGACAAACGGTATTTGTGAGGCGGAACACCACCTCTGCAGGCGGTGTACTCCCTGTTCAAATCGATGGTTGCCTCCATCGCTTTTATCGCGACAGCAGCATCACCAGTTGATCGAAGCGGCTGTTCGCGACCCAGCCCAGGAGGCCGACGATCACCGCCGCTGCACCGGCCGAATAGGCCAGTCTGTGACGGATCACCTTCACATCGGTACGGATTTCATCCATGTCTCGACGGATGTATTTAAGGTGGGTTTCCAGTTCAACGACGCGCGGTTCCAAATCAATTCCTCCAACGGGATTACTGCAACTTTTGCATTCGTTCTGAGCATCGGTCCGCTCGCCCCCGATAGGTGCGAATTGACGAGGCGACAGTTTGTATTCATGGCTATGCATGGGACGCTTCATCCCTTTGGCCACAACTGTTCGAACCACTGATCCGTCCCTTGCGGGCCGTGACGTATCCATCCATGGGTTAGCACATCCTTGTGTAATGAGTGTTTTTATCGGTCCAGCACAACAGAATGCCAAGGTGTCTCAATACGGTTGGAGGGTCAATTGAGCTGATTCGCCAAGTCTTGTAAGAAAACTCTTTGAGTGCAGAGGCATCGTTCCAGTGGGCCGACTGGCCATCCATCCGGGGGGCTTTCTCAATTAAAATTGACGCGGCGAGGGCTTTTTCAGCCGAATGCGCGGTCCCATTCCTGGAACCTTCCAATGACGGAGATAAGGGATGAGCAAGGGCAAGGCGCTATTGATTTTGCATGGCAAGCAAGCGCTCAACGAAGAGGTTCGCGCCGCTGTGATGCTCAGGCGCAAGCAGGGCTGGGACCTGGCGGTACGGGTGACCTGGGAGGCGGGCGATGCCCGGCGGTGCGTCGAAGAGGCGCTGGAGGCCGGTTATACGCGGCTGATCGCCGGCGGCGGTGACGGAACCTTGCGAGATATCGCCGAAGCGATGGCCCTCAGCGCCAGCGATGCCAGCCTGGTGCTGCTGCCCCTGGGGACTGCCAATGATTTTGCCAGGGCGGTCGGGGTCCCGCTGGAACCGGATCGAGCCCTGGATCTGCTGGACCTTGAACCGCAACCCATCGATCTGGGGGAGGTCGGTGGACGGATTTTCCTCAACATGGCCACGGGCGGTTTCGGCAGCCAGGTGACGGCGAATACTTCCGAAGACCTTAAAAAGGTGTTGGGAGGCGCTGCTTACCTGTTTACCGGACTCACGCGCTTCAGTGAATTGAGCGCGGCCTATGGTGAATTGCAGGGGCCGGGATTCAGCTGGCAGGGCGATCTGCTGGCGTTGGGCATCGGTAATGGTCGGCAGGCCGGAGGAGGCCATGAGTTGTGTCCGCAGGCATTGGTCGATGACGGATTGCTGGACATCAGTATCCTGCCGGCGCCCCAGGAAGTGGTCGGCACGCTGAAAGACTTGCTGGCCGGTGGCCTGGGTATCGACAACATGTTCGTGCGTGCACGCTTGCCATGGGTGGAGATCAAGGTGGCCCAGGGTCTGGATATCAATCTGGATGGCGAGCCCTTGCAGGTCGACAGCCTGCGGTTCACGGTGCGTCCGAAAGCGCTGCGAGTACACCTGCCACCTGATTCGCCCTTGCTGGTTGCCTCTCCGGCGCTCAATCGTCCAGGCTGATGATTTGCTCGCGCACGGCGAAAAGTACCAGCCCGGCCACGTCATGGATCTGCAGGCGCTTCATGATCTGGGCCCGGTGGGTTTCTACGGTCTTGATGCTCAGGCTCAGGCCATTGGCAATTTCGCGAGTGGATTTGCCCCGCACGATCAGTCGCAGTATTTCCAGCTGGCGTGCCGTCAGATTGTGGGTCTGGACAGGGGAGGGTTGATGTTTCTGCTGGGTGCGGGTCAAGGCCTGGTTGATCACTGTATGAGCGATGGCTGGGCTCAGGTAGTGTTCATCGTTACGTAGTGCGTTCAGGGCG
This sequence comes from Pseudomonas sp. SJZ074, assembly GCF_007828215.1. Classification (GTDB taxonomy): domain Bacteria; phylum Pseudomonadota; class Gammaproteobacteria; order Pseudomonadales; family Pseudomonadaceae; genus Aquipseudomonas. The sequence goes on from NZ_VIUE01000011.1 coordinate 68,077, forward strand.
TGCTCCAGCTCGGTGGCCGTCGTGTCCTTGAGCAGATACCCATGGGCACCGGACTCAAGCGCCTGCATGATCAGCGCCGGGTCGGTGTGCATCGACAGGATCAGTACCTTGCTGCGTGGCCGTACCTGCTTGAGTTCGCGCAGGGCGTCCAGGCCGCTGGTGTTCTTCATGGTGATGTCCAGCAACACGATATCGGGGTCCAGTCGTTCGACCAAGGCCCGCAGTTGTGCACCGTCACTGGCTTCACCGATGACGGCATAGCCGGGCAGATCCGTTATCAGTGCGCGCACGCCGGCGCGGATCAGTGAGTGGTCATCTACCAGGAGCAAATTACAAGTCAATGGAGAACCTTATTCTTGTTGGCCCGTGCCAGGGCGCGAGGAGCCCAGGGGAAACGGGCTTCGATATGCGTGCCCTTGCCAGCTTCACTGATGACTTTCAATGTGCCGCCCAACTGCTCGACTCGCTCTGACATGCCGGCCATGCCGCGTTGACCTTCGCGAGCGGGATGGGGCGCCGGGACGAACCCATGACCGTCATCGTGGATCAGCAGCAACAGGCCTTCGGGCAGGCGTTGCAGGCGCACCAGCAGATTGTGCGCTTGAGCATGGCGCAGGACGTTGGTGACCGCTTCCTGGGTGATTCGAAAGGCGGCGACCGTCATTTCCTCCGGGATACCCGTCATGCGCTGCTGGCAGTCGAGGCTCCATTTAACCGGGGTGTTGGCCAATGTCTTGAGCAAGTGCGCGCGCAGGCTGGCTTCAAGTCCGAGGCTGGTCAACTGCCGGGGGTTGAGAATGGCCGATACGTCGCGGACTTTGTCGAGGGTCTCATCCAGGGTTTCGCAGAGGATCGAGCACTGCGCTTGCAATTCGTCCGGCAGCCGGCGCTTGAGCCATTCGCTCTGCAGTTTCGCTGCCGTCAGTAGCTGGCCGATGTCGTCATGCAATTCGCGACTGAGCCGATGGCGTTCGTTTTCCTGGACTTCGAGCAGCCGCTCGGCCAACTCCTGAGGTTGCAGCTTGATGGATTTTCGCGACGACTGGTACTGGATCAAGACACAGACCAGGGCCGCGATATCCAACACCAGCAAGGCCAATGGCAATGTCTGGGCAAACAGATAGATCAGCAGGCAGCCAAGGGTCGAGCAGACGCACAGAAATAGTGTGAACCGGCGGGCGTTTTCTTGGGAGGGTGGCCAGGTGATGAATGAATTGAGGCTGGCGTGCATGACGGATGGAGCCACTGAATGTTCGCTGCGGGCGAGCCGGTCAGCACAGGGGACGGCCCGGGTCGGTAAATGGTTCAGGTCGAGGCTGGCTTCAGATTGATGGCATTTCCTGCTGCTGTTTCGAAGCGCCCGACGCGAGACATAGTACCACTTCATCCATGGTTGGTCGCGCTCGGCATGGCGGTGTGAAAGCGCCGTGGAGCAGACGCGTCGAGCTGCGCCGGCATCATTGGTATCACGCTTGTTTCTGGGAATAGGAAAGCAGGCTCAGGGGACGTGCCGCAGGCAATACCTCGCAGGGGCTCTGGCCCACCTGGAGCGCAAAGGCTTCGATCAACGAGGCCTGTTCGCTGTTGTCCAGGCTGAGCTGGCCGGTAGTGGGGTCGACGAGTTCAAGTTGCCATGCCATCAGCGTGAAGCAGTCCTTCAACGCCTCCAGGGCCTGATCATGCAATTCCATGTGGTTTTGCGCGTGGCTGAGCAAGCCATGGATATGCAGCGAAAACTCCGAAACGGCTTCCAGTGCCAAGGCGTTTGCCTTGTTTGCCAATTTCAGCAGGGAGCTGAGCATGCAATCGATCGCATCCTTGTCGTTACTGATCAATTGCAGGTGGCTCAGGCATTCCTCCGACTTGGCCAAAAGGGTCTCGGCCTCGGTCAGGAATTCTGGAAAGCGCTGGATCCAGTTCTTACGATCGTTCGGCATGCTTATCTCCACAACATCATGTCAGGCGAAAGGAAACCGCTTGTGGCGAGCGACGGGACCGGTCGGCAACGAGCGGACTTGCGTCGTTGCACCCTTGGCTGGGGTCCTGCGGTCGCGCACAAAGGCCTGACTCCGTTCAGCAATGAGAATGGCGTCACATTAATGGCTATTGGATATCGGGAATATCAGGTTAGACCTGATTGTGCCTAGGGGAATCCCTTAGGCAGGGGAACCTTTTACGCAAAACGAAGTCGCGCAGCGGGTGAATAAAGCGGGATGAGAAGGTGAGGGCAGTAAAACATGATGTTAAGGTGATATCAATCCTCTACGCAGCTATTTCAGGTCAGGGTCAAGATCCGCGTTGGGCGGCCGATAGCTGTTCTATTGGATTCATCCGAATAATCCCCAGGAGTCATCGATGGCCAGCATTCTCGACACAGTAGATCAACGAACCCAGCTGGTGGGTGAGAATCGCCTGGAAATTCTCATGTTTCGCCTGGCGGGCCGGCAATTGTTCGCCATTAACGTGTTTAAGGTCCAGGAAGTGTTGCAACTGCCCAAGTTGACCCTGATGCCGCAGCGCCATCCATTTGTCTGTGGCGTGGTCAACCTGCGGGGCCAGACGTTGCCGGTGATCGACCTGTCCCAGGCTATCGGCATGCGTCCATTGGTGCCGGGGGCCAACAGCACCATTATTGTGACCGAATACAATCGTTCGGTTCAGGCGTTCCTGGTGGGAGGCGTGGACCGCATCGTCAACATGAACTGGGAAGCGATCATGCCCCCACCGGGCAGCGCCGGCCGTGAGCACTACCTGACCGCCATCAGCAAGGTGGACGATCAGTTGGTGGAAATCATCGACGTGGAAAAAGTCCTGGCTGAAATCGTGCCCTACAACGCCAAGGTTTCCCGGGACAAGCTCGAGGACCCGGTACTGGAACGTGCCCGTGGGCGCGAAGTGCTGTTGGTGGACGACTCCAAAGTCGCGCTCTCGCAACTGCGCGACACCCTCGGGCAGTTGGGCATAAAGATGCACGTTGCCGGCGACGGCTTGAAGGCCCTGAACATGCTCAAGGCCTGGGCCGATAGCGGCGAGGTGATGACCGACAAATTGTTGATGGTCTTCACTGACGCGGAAATGCCGGAAATGGACGGCTACCGCCTCACGACTGAAATCCGCAACGACCCACGGTTGCGTGGGCTCTACGTGGTACTGCACACCTCGTTGTCCGGCAGCTTCAACGACTCGATGGTCAAGAAGGTCGGCTGCGACAACTTCCTCTCCAAATTCCAGCCGGACAAACTGGTCGATGTGGTGCGCCAGCGACTGATGCTCGACTGAAGCTGATCATGGTTTGCTTCGATGGCCGGCTCGTATATGGTGGCGTTTTTTCAGCACCGGGAGCTGGCCATGTTGCGTCTGAGCGCGCTGTATCGTTATCCGTTGAAATCCGGCAAGGGCCAGTCTCTGCAAGGGACTGGCCTGGACAAGCTCGGCCTGGACGGTGACCGGCGCTGGATGCTGGTGGATGAGGGCACCGGGCGATTCCTGACTCAACGGGCCGTGGCGAAGATGAGCCAGCTCTCGGCATTGTGGAACGAAACGGGTGGCTTGACCCTCAGTGCGCCGGGCTACGACAGCATTGATGTGCCGCTACCATCGGCCCGGGAAGAACAGCGCCGCGGGGTGATCATTTGGCGCGATACCCTGCGTGTTCCGGATGCCGGTGACGAGGCGGCGGCCTGGGTCAGCGAATTCATCGGCAACGCCACCCGCCTGGTGCATGTGCCGGTAGAGTTGGCACGCACCACGGCGGCTGGTTATGGCAAGGATGACGACAAGGTTGCCTTCGCTGACGGATTCCCGTTGTTGCTGATCGGCCAGGCCTCGCTGCAGGATCTGTCGAATCGGGTCGGTCGCCCGCTGGAGATGTTGCGTTTTCGACCCAACCTGGTGATCGAAGGCAGCCAGGCGTTTGCCGAGGATGGGTGGAAGCGAATCCGCATCGGCGATGTGGAATTGCGGATAGTCAAACCCTGCTCGCGTTGCATCATGACCACGGTAGACCCACAGACCGGCGAACGCGATCCGGGCCGTGAGCCTTTCGCCACCTTGCAGCAGTATCGTTCGACACCGGATGGCCCGATGTTCGGTCAGAATCTGGTCAATGACAGTAATGGCCGGCTTGAAGTCGGCATGCCGGTTGAAGTGCTCGAATAAAGCTTGCGCGGCGCCTGTGGCGAAGAGATGAATCCCCTCGCCACAGCTGTTCGCGACTCAGCTGCGGTATTCACACAGGTAGGCCGTGTCGACCGCGACCTTGAGTTGGAACTTGCTGTCGGCAGGTACATTGAAGCGGCTGCCAGCCGCGAAGGTTTCCCATTCGGTGCTGCCGGGCAGTTTCACGGTCAGGGCACCGGATACGACGTGCATGATTTCCCGCTGGGCCGTGCCGAATTCGTATTCACCCGGAGCCATGACGCCGATGGTCGCAGGGCCTTCGGCCGTACCGAAAGCGATCGACTTGACGGTGCCGTCGAAGTACTCGTTGACTTTGAACATGGGCGATTCCTCGAAAAAAGGGCTGAAAAAGGCCGGCCAGTATGCACAAGGCTTCAACACTCGTCATCTGCGCGGGGGCAGTTCAATCCGCCAGCACCAGGGGCAATAACCTTGCCGTGTTGCGCGCATCTTCCAGGGCGCGGTGCTGTTGACCGGAAAATTGCAGGCCGGCCAGTTGCAACGCCCCGTTAAGCCCCAGCGGCCGTTCGAGTCGACGGGTCTTGGCGAAGCGTTGCTTGAGGTTCATGTGGGGCACGCGGGCGAGAACACTGTCTAACTGATGTTGATGCCATTCCTGGAGCAACTGCTTGCGGTCATAGTCGCCCCAACTGACCCATCCTCCCAGGTTCGCGTGGTAGGGCGCCAGCCAGCGTTCGAACGCTGGCCAGACCTCGGAGATGGTCGCTGCGCTGTCGATATTGGCTTGGGTAATGTGCGTCAGCTCGCGGCAGAAGGGCGTGAGCAGCGGTCGTCGCAGGGGCCGCACGAAACGCTGGAAGTGATCCAGCTCACGCCCGTCACGGTTCACCAGCGTGGCGCCAATCTCGATAATTTCCATTTCGGCTACCGGCCAGCCACCTTCATCGGTGGTGGCCTCCAGATCAATCACCAGCCATTGAGGCATCACGAGGTTCCCGGTATTGGCGTGCAGATGGTTTTGAGCGTAGTCAAATGCGCTACATTCGCCTAGTGTCCTGTTTCGCAAAAAAGAACAGTATTTGTGATACAGGACACTAGTGTCCTGTACGGTTGATTCGTGCACTCAACTTCTGTCCGAGCGCTTGCCTGGCTGGTCCGCCCAGCTTAAATTGCCGGCGCCAATGACGACTGCAGGAGAGAATGGGTGGACGAGCGAAAAGCCCTGGCGGTGATGCATGAACTGGTTGGCCTAGGACAATTGACCGACCCGGACAGTGCTCGCGGCAAACTGCTCCAGACCGCCGCCCACCTGTTTCGCAACAAGGGCTTCGAACGCACTACGGTGCGCGACCTGGCGAGCGCCGTGGGCATTCAATCCGGCAGTATTTTCCACCACTTCAAAAGCAAGGACGAGATCCTGCGGGCAGTGATGGAAGAAACCATCCGCTACAACACCGCCTTGATGCGTGCGGCACTGGCCGAGGCGCGCGGCGTGCGTGAGCGAGTACTCGCGCTGATCCGCTGCGAGTTGCAGTCGATCATGGGCGGCACCGGCGAGGCGATGGCGGTATTGGTCTATGAGTGGCGCTCGCTATCCCTGGACGGGCAACGGCAGGTGCTGGCCTTGCGGGATATTTATGAAGACTTGTGGCTCGAGGTATTGGGTCAGGCCAAGGATGCCGGGTATATTCGCGGGGACGTGTTCATTACCCGGCGTTTTCTCACGGGCGCGTTGTCCTGGACCACCACCTGGTTTCGCGCCGAAGGCTGCCTGAGCCTCGATCAACTGGCCGAGCAAGCGTTGATACTGGTGCTTGAAGAAAAACAATAGTGAAGCGGCCCGTTAAGTGGCCGCGGAGCTGGCTAAGTGGCTGAAACCGCCTAGCTTGAATATATGGATTGACTTTTGGGGAGTGGTGCCTTGACGTTTTCGCCGAAGGGGATGATCCCGCGTGCTTTGCTGGCTGCACTGGCTGTTTTCCTGGTGGTGCCAGCCTCGGCGGCGCAACTGGTCAGGATCGGGGCCGCGCATTTTCCTCCCTATACCGTGCGCCCTGAAAACGGCGCCGACACCGGCCTGTTGCCGCAGTTGGTCGAAGCCCTGAATCACTCCCAGACCGACTATCAATTCGAGCTGGTACCGACATCTATTCCACGCCGTTTCAACGATTTCAAGCAAGGCCGGGTCGATATGGCGATCTTCGAGAACCCCGACTGGGGCTGGAAAGATGTGCCTCATACCGCAGTGGACATGGGGTTGGAAGATGCGGAAGTTTTCGTTACCCAACGTCAGCCGGATCGCCAGCAGAGTTACTTCAGCGACCTCAGGGGAAAGCGCCTGGCGTTGTTCAGCGGCTATCACTATGCCTTTGCCGAGTTCAACGCCGACCCCAAGTTCCTGATGGGCCAGTACAACGCTACGCTGACGTACTCCCACGACAGTAATCTGCTGATGGTCTTGCGCGGGCGGGCGGACATCGCCCTGGTGACCCGTTCATACCTGAACGACTACATACTGCGCAACCCTGAGGTAGGGCCGCAGCTGCTGGTGTCCGAACGTATCGACCAGGTTTACCACCACTATGCCCTGATCCGGCCGCAGGCGCCGATTACCAGTGAAACGTTTGGACAATTGCTGCAGAAACTACGGGATAACGGCCAACTGCTGGCGATTTTCAAACCTTACCAGATTGAACTGGTGCCGCCGCACGCTCATTGACCGCAGGCCCAGGGTTTCCTTGTCCACTTCCCGCACAGCCCATCAGGCCGGCGAATCGGAGCGATAAGCCGAGCAGCATTTTTCAGGCTGGTTGAAGAAGACTTCACCGGGTCCAAACGCGCCGATTTTCTGGAAAGTGTCATTGACCGCATCCATCAAGCCGAACTGTTCCTGGGTCTGCGTGTGACTGCACGCGGCCAGCAGCGCTTCAAAAAAGAGCAGTTTTGCTTTGGCCCTTTGCCCGGATGCCCGGTCTGTGTTGATGGCTTTCGGCTTCAGGAGGTCAATCTGTTCTTGAGCGAAAGCTTCAAGCTCGACTTGGGTCATGGCTGTTACTCCACCGACTGTTGTGAAATCTCACGCTATCGCCGGCAAGCGGCTCGGTCTACTGTCAGACCTGACAGGTACCTGTCCCACATGGATGGCCCCGGCGATTGACGGCTTGCCATAGGGCACGTCAGTCTGGCCGGGTTTTTTCATACGCAAACAAGGAGGTCATCGATGCCCTTTGCAACCCTTGACGGACAACCGCTTCATTACCTGGACCAGGGCCATGGCCCGGTGGTGGTGCTGGGCAGCAGCTATTTGTGGGACCACGGCATGTGGGCGCCGCAGATCGAGGCATTGTCACGCCATTACCGGGTGATTGCCCCGGACCTGTGGGGCCACGGTCAATCCGGGCGTTTGCCCGAGGGCATGTCCTCTCTGGACGACCTGGCCCGCCAGGTCCTGGGGTTGATGGATCACCTGGACATCGATCGCTTCAGTCTGGTGGGGCTTTCGGTAGGCGGGATGTGGGGGACACGGCTGGCGTTGATGGCCCCGAAACGGCTCCAGGCGCTGGTGTTGATGGACACCTATGTGGGCGTCGAGCCAGAGCCGACGCGCCTGTATTATTTCTCGCTGTTCGACAAGATCGAAGCCGGCGGCAGCATTCCCGAGCCGTTGCTGGACATTGTCGTGCCGATCTTCTTCCGGCCAGGCATCGATCCGCAATCGCCGCTGTACCGGCAGTTCCGCGCAACACTGGCCGCGCTGCCGGCTGATCGCCTGCGTGACAGCATCGTGCCGTTGGGGCGAATCATTTTCGGCCGCGACGATATCCTGCCGCGCCTGGGTGAGCTGGATGCTGGCAGCACCTGGGTGATGTGCGGTGACCAGGACAAGCCACGACCACCTTCCGAGTCTCTGGAGATGGCCAGGTTGATCGGTTGTCCCCATATGCTGATCCCGGAGGCAGGGCACATTTCCAACCTGGAGAATCCTGGGTTCGTTACCGAAGCATTGCTTGAGTTCTTGCGTAGCTGACCCACTGCAATCGCGAGCAGGCCCGCTCCTGCATTGACCTGTCAACACCGGGCCATTGCGGGAGCGGGCTTGCTCGCGAAGACGGCGGTACAGTCAACATCCTTGTCGACTGATCCATTGCTTTCGCGAGCGAGCCCGCTCCCACAACGATATCCAGGGAGCGGTTATTTCGGCCCGAGGATCTTCACCAGTTTGTCCGGCGAAGGGGCGCCTTGTTGCTGTTGCAGCTCGCCTTTGTCATCCAGGTAGAAAATCGCCGGGGTGGCGGACAGCTCCAGTTCGTCCATCAACTGCTGGTTGGCATCGAGCTTGGCCTGGATGGCGGGCGGTATGTCCTTGAGGGGCTTGAGCGTGCTGCCCTTGCCGGATTTTTCATGGTCCTCCAGGGCTTTTTGCGGGTCCTTGGCCGCCAGCAACGCGGCGGATTTCCCGGGGCTGTCTTCGCGGATGATGCCCACCATGATGTGGCGCAACTGCACCTTGCCGGCCTTGACCCATGGCCGCGCCTGTTCCCAGAACATGTTGCAGTAGGGGCAATTGGGGTCGCTGAACAGGTACACGGTACGCGGTGCATCCTTGCTGCCGTCGGCGATCCAGTTGCTCGCCTCCATTTTTGCCCATATTTCCTTCGCCATCGGTGCGTAGACCAGTTTCTGCAGCGGCTCGGCGCTCAAGTCCTTGCCGTCGGCGTCGTACAGGTTGCCGAGCAGGACGTGCTGGCCGTCCGGGGTCAGGTACAGCGCCATGCCGCGGTTCTGGTATTGCGCCGCGTAACCGCGTAGCCCGTCCGGTGCCTCGAAAGTACCGACGATCTTCGCGCCCTTGGCTTCGATTTTCTTGATGGCTGCCGGCAGTTCTTCGGCCTGTAGCAGCGGCGCTTGCAACAGCGCCGTGGCGACGGCCAGCGTCAGCATGTGGCGGAGGCGGGGCATGGCGGTTTCCTTGTGACGGGGTGGGGCGCCGTGGTTGAACCCGGCGTTTCGAAATTTTCCAGGGCGCGGGCCAGGCTTGCTTCCGACAGTTCCCCCAGGTGACTGCCCAGCAGGCGGCCGTCGGCGCTGTAGAACAGCGTCGTCGGCAGCGCCATGGAGCCTACGGCCTGGCCAAGGCGACCACTGCCGTCGAACAAGACATTGTCCAGGCTAAGGCCCTGGGTGGCGAGGTAAGTGCTGACGCTCTGCATGCTTTCGGCCTGGTTGACGAACAGGAACGTCAGATCCGGACGCTGCTGCTGGGCTTCTTCCAGTACCGGCATTTCACGCCGGCAGGGCGGGCACCAGGTGGCCCAGAGATTGATCACCAGGGGGCCGCCCTGGTAATCGGTGAGTTTCACGGTCTGTCCGCTGGCGTCGCGCAGGTCGATGTCCGGCAACCGGGTGCCCTGTTCATAAATCGTCAGCGCCATCGTCGCGATCAGCCAGAACAGCAGGCCGCTGCCGACGCCGAACCCCAGTGGCCGGCGCAGGGCCGGTCGACGTCGAGCCCACAGCAAGGTCCCGATGACCAGCGCCACGATGCCAGGCCAGGCCAGGAAGCCGCCGTCGCGCAAGTCGACGATCTGCCACGGGTCGTCCTGGTAATGGCTCCAATAGGCGATGACAAAGCTGATCCGTGCGGCCAGGAGTCCCACCAGAAAGAGTACGAACAGCACCGACTCGGGGTTCTCGCCACCGCGCTTGGCTACCCGCCAGCCTACGAAGGTCGCCAGCGCCAGGGCACTGATCAGCAGCAGGTGGTTAAGGGCGATAGCAAAGGTACCGAGGGTGAATGTCAGCATCAGTTTGCTTCCCGGGTACTGTTCCAGCGCTCCAGGAAGCCCTTGGCATCGACCTCCCCGGTGATGCGCCGGCTGCGGCGCTCTTCACCGTCGGCGCCGATCCACAGCAGGCTCGGCGGCCCGGGTACCTGGTAACGGTTCAGCAGTTCGCGGCTGGCGGCATTGTCAGCGGTCACGTCGAGGCGCAGCAGGCGGACGTCCTTCAAGGCGTTCAGCACTTCGGCGCGGCCGAACACCTGTTTCTCCATGATTTTGCAGGAGACGCACCAGTCGGCGTAATAATCCACGAGCACCCACTGGCCCTGGGATTTGGCCGCGTCCAGCTCCCGTTGCAGAGCAGCAGGCTCGCGGATCGTGACGAAGGCGTCGTGGGCGCTGACGGTCGCGCCGCTCTGGGTGCCGGTGTAGACCTTCAGGGGTTGGAAGAAATCATCGCTACCACCGGCAGCACCCACCAGCAGCGCGCTGCCCCATAGGCCAAACAGTAATGACGCGCTGCCGCAGGCATAGGCCATGCGGCCGAACCCTTCGGTCTGGCGCCAGGCGCTGTAGGCGGCGATCAACAACAGCACGCCCCACAGTCCGATCCACAGCGAGCCGTCGATGACCGGACGGATCATCAGCAGCGCGGTACCCAGGAACAGGAAGCCGAACACGCCCTTGACCAAATCCATCCAGGCGCCGGGCTTGGGCAGGAAACGGTTGCCCACGGTCACCAGCAGCAATAGCGGCAAGCCGATGCCGACGCCCATGGCAAACAGGATCAGGCCACCGTGCAGCGCGTTACCACTCTGGGCGATGTACAGTAGCGCGCCGGCCAGCGGAGCGGTCATGCATGGGCCTACCAGCAGGCCGGACAATGCGCCGAGAATCCCGGCGCCCACCAGGCTGCCGCCGCGGCGCTGACGCCCGGCATTCTCCAGGCGGTCGCGCAAGGCGGCCGGCAGTTGCAGTTCGAAGAAACCGAACATGGGCAGCGCCAACACCACGAACACCGCGGCGAAGGTACCGAGTAACCACGGCTGTTGCAGCAAGGCCTGGAGGTTGGCGCCCAACAACGCGGCAAGCACACCCATGGCGGCGTACACCAGGGCCATGCTGATCACATAGCTGCCCGCCAAAGCCAGACCGCGCCGAGGCCCGGCACCGCTGCCCACCACCAGGCCGGCGAGGATCGGCAGCATCGGCAGGGAACACGGCGTAAACGCCAGCAACAGTCCCAGGCTGAAGAATACCAGCAGGCTCCAACCCAAGGCCCGTCGCTGCAGACCGCTGGCCAGGGCCTGGTCCGGCGCTTCGCCCTTGGCCGTCGCAGCGCTACTGCCGCCCAGGTCGACCACCTGGGTCTGGGGTGGATAGCACAGCCCAGCATCGGCACAGCCCTGGAAACCCACTTTGATCTTGCCGGTGGCGCCTGCCGGAATCTTCAGCTCCAGTGCCTGGCGATAGACTTGTTGGTCGCCGAAAAACTCATCGCTGTGGGCTTCTCCCGCCGGGAGCTTCGGTTTCTGCGCGTCGGCCAGGCCGTCGAATCTGAGTCGCTGCTGATACAGGTAGTACCCATCGGCAATCTGCCAGAAGAGCTGGGTCTCACCGGAGTCGAGGCGTTCCGAAGTAAACACGAAGGCCTTTTCCACCGGCAGGAAATCGGGTTTGGTTTCGAAGGGATTGGCGGCCTGGGCCAGGCTCGAAATCAGCAGCAGCCACAGCAAAAACAATCGACGCATGGATAAAGCCTTAGAACGGAGCAAGTGGAAAGCACGATGGCGGCCGGCGATTAACCGTCGATTAAACGGCGAGGGCCGATGGCGCAATGATCGCCCATGTTTGCCGCACTCGTCGCATAATGTCGGCTTAATCGGCCGGCGGCCTAATGTACCTTTTTCCACGAGGCTTACCATGCGCGTACTGGTGTGCGAAGACGATGAACTGATCGCCAGCGGGATCGTCGCGGGTCTTACGGCCCAGGGCCTGACTGTCGAGCATGTGGGGTCGGCCTCGGCGGCGCGTGCGATGATCGGCGTGGCCGAGTTCGATGTCATGGTGCTGGACCTGGGGTTGCCCGATGAGGACGGCCTTAAACTGCTCAAGCAATTGCGCCAGCAAGGGCTGGAGATTCCGGTGCTGATCCTCACCGCGCGGGATTCTGTGACCGATCGGGTCGACGGTCTGCAAGCGGGTGCCGATGACTATCTGCTCAAGCCCTTCGACCTGCGCGAACTGGCGGCGCGCCTGCACACCCTGCTGCGACGCGTGGCCGGTCGAAGCGTCAATCTGATCGAGCACGGTCGCTTGACTTACGACCCCAGCAGCCGTGAAACCCTCCTGGATGGCCAGCCAGTGGATTTATCGCGGCGCGAGCAATCACTGTTGCAGGCACTGTTGCACAGCCGTGGCCGGGTGCTGTCCACCGAGCAGCTCAAGGACAGCGTGTACGGTTTCAATGACGAACTGGAAAGCAACGCCCTGAACGTTCATATCCATCACCTGCGGCGCAAGCTCGGCAACGGGATTGTCGAGACGGTGCGCGGGCTGGGTTATCGCCTGGGGCCGGCCGATGGCGGAGAACCTTCCAAGTGATGAGCCTGCGATTGCGCCTGAGCCTGACCCTTGGCGCGGCGTTCACCCTGATCTGGGCCCTGGCGGCGGCATGGATGCTCAGCGATCTGCGCAACCAGATGATGTTTTCCCTCGACCAGCGCCTGGTGGCGTCGGCGCGGATGGTCGCCGGCCTGCTGGAGCAGTTGCCGGCGCTGCCCAGCAAGGGCGAGGGCACGCATTTCAGCGCCGAGCAGTTGAGCATTCCCGGTGGCATGGCCTGCCAGGTCAGTTCCTTGCGGGGCGAAATCCTCGCCCGTAGCCACGGCACCCCGGAACAGGTCCTGGAAGCCGAGAAGATGGGTTTTCACGATCAGATGATCGACGGCGCGCCCTGGCGTAGCTTCACCCTGGCCCGTGGCGATGTGCGCATTACCACCGCCGACCGCCAGATCGAGCGGGAAGCGCTCAATATGTCGATTCTGCTGGCGGCCTCGGTGCCGGTGGGGGTAGCGTTGCTCGGCTGCCTGTGCCTGCTGTGGCTGGGTATCGGCCAGGGCCTGGCGCCGCTCAATCGCATGCGCGATGCGCTGATGCGGCGCAATGCCGACTCCCTGGAGCCCTTGCAGATCCATCCGTTGCCCAGTGAGCTGCGCCCTTTGCTGGAAACCCAGAATCAGCTGTTCCAGCGTATCGGCAAGACCATCGAGCGCGAGCGCAGGCTGACCGGCGATGCGGCCCATGAACTGCGCAGCCCCTTGACGGCCATCAAGACTCATCTGCAAGTGGCGCGCATGACCGAGGGCGTCGCGCGCGACCAGTCCCTGGCTCGGGCCGAGGAGGGCGCCGACCGGCTGCATCGCACCCTCGAGCAGTTGCTACTGCTGGCCCGGGTGGAGGGTAGCCTGTCTTTTGACGATGGGGTGCAGTGCAATGCCGAGCAGGTCGCACGGCTGGCGATCCAGGATGCGTCCAGTGGCGAGCCCGGGCGAATCAGGCTGCAGGTCTCTCCTGGGGTTTGCGATGCGCCGGTGCAGATGCCGGCGGTGCTTTCCATTGCTGCGTTGCGCAACCTTCTGGATAACGCGCTGCGTCATACTCCGGAGAATACCGTGGTGGAACTGAGCCTGGAGATGATTGGCCAGCGGGTGCGTTTCCAGGTTCGCGACCATGGCCCCGGCATTGCCGCCGACGATATCCAGCACCTGACCCAGCGCTTCTGGCGCAACGGTCAGAGCACCGGCTGCGGCCTGGGGTTGGCGATCGTCCAGGCCATTGTCCAGCGATGCGGTTGCAGTCTGCATTTCGACAGCCGTCCGGACGGGCTGCGGGTGGAATTGACGATGCCGGTACAGGCGCAGGTTCGCTAGTGTGGTATTTCTGAACCACCACTCTAGCTGACTGCTCGAAGCTTCCTGCAATCATTCCCATTGGCGCACCCGGCTTATCCGGGTCTATGTTTTTTCAGCTCGACTCAAGGACTGAGGAAAACAGCGACAATGGACACCTTCATCGAAATCAGCACGGCCGCGCCCGACGATGCCGGCATCATCAGCCGGATCGCCGAGCGCTCCATCCGGGTCGGTTGTGCCGCAGAGCACCGTAACGACCCGCGCGTCGTAGCCGCCTGGATCCGTACCAATGCCACCGCGCGTATCCGTCTCTGGTTGCTCGACCCGCGGTTGCGCCTGACCCTGGCGCGTCTGCATGGGCGGCCGGTGGGCGTTGCGATGGCTTCGGTCAGTGGTCGGATCGCATTCTGCTATGTGCAGCCGGAGTGGTTTCGGCGCGGGGCCGGGCGGGCGCTGGTGCAGGACATCGAGGCGTGGTTGCATGGCCGCGGGCTCGCCCAGGTACGCCTGAACAGCACGGGTACCAGTCATGGGTTCTATCGCCGCCTGGGGTTTGAGCAAAGCGCCAAGGCCTGTGCCATCGGCGGTATTGCGGCCATTGCGATGCACAAGTCGCTGGGCGATTGATTCAAAAAACCCACAAAACCCTTGTGGGAGCGGGCTTGCTCGCGAAGGCGGTGGCACAGTCAGTATTGATGTTGTCTGGTGCACCGCTTTCGCGAGCAAGCCCGCCCCCACAGGTGAAGTGTCCGCGGCTACTTGAACCGTCGCTCCACGCCCTTCTCTACCAGAATCTTCGCCGAAATCTCCTCCACGGAAAAATGCGTGGAGTTGATGTGGGGGATATTCTCCCGCCGGAACAGGTTTTCCACCTCGCGCACTTCGAACTCACACTGGGCATAGCTTGAGTAGCGGCTGTTGGGCTTGCGCTCGTTGCGGATCGCGGTAAGGCGATCCGGGTCAATGGTCAGGCCGAACAGCTTGTGCTGGTGGGCGCGCAGGGCGCTGGGCAGTTGCAGGCGCTCCATGTCTTCTTCTGTCAGCGGATAGTTGGCCGCACGGATGCCGAACTGCATCGCCATGTACAGACACGTCGGTGTCTTACCACAACGCGACACCCCCACTAGGATCAGGTCGGCCTTGTCGTAATAATGCGTGCGGGCGCCGTCATCGTTGTCCAGCGCGAAATTGACCGCCTCGATCCGCTCCATGTAATTGGAGTTGTGGCCGATGGAGTGGGATTTGCCGACCGAGTAGGACGAATGCTCGCTCAGTTCCTGCTCCAGGGGCGCCAGGAAGGTAGAAAAAATGTCGATCATGAAACCATTGGACGTTGCGAGAATCTCACGGATGTCCTGATTGACGATGGTATCGAAGATGATCGGGCGAAAACCGTCGGTTTCGGCGGCTTTATTGATTTGCTGTACCATCGCCCGCGCCTTGTCGACGCTGTCGATGTACGGACGTGTCAGCTTGGTGAAGGTAATGTTTTCGAACTGCGCCAGCAGGCTTTGGCCCAGGGTTTCGGCGGTGATGCCGGTACCATCGGAGATAAAGAAAGCAGATCGTTTCATTTGCACCTTGGGCCTTAAGCTAATAGCGTTTCTTGGATATGATAGGCGCGATTTGCCGGCCGCCAATGGCCAGCATTCTCACTTATTTTCCAGGTCCAGGCCATATCGCCGGCCAACGCTCCCCAGGAGTTGCCGGTGCCTTGAGCTTTTCCAACACAGTCAGTGGAGAGATCACCTTGGTAGAGTACGTAGTTTCCCTCGATAAGCTCGGCGTCCATGATGTGGAGCATGTGGGGGGCAAGAACGCATCCCTGGGCGAGATGATCAGTAACCTCGCCGGTGCCGGCGTATCGGTGCCGGGTGGCTTTGCCACGACAGCTCAGGCTTATCGTGATTTCCTGGAACTGAGCGGCCTGAACAAACAGATCCACGATGCGCTCGATGCCCTGGACGTCGATGACGTCAATGCCCTGGCCAAGACCGGTGCCCAGATCCGCCAATGGATCATGGAAGCCGAATTCCCGGAGCAACTGAACAGCGAAATCCGCAGCGCTTTCGCCAAGCTGTCCGAAGGCAACCCCGACATTGCTGTCGCCGTGCGTTCCTCGGCCACCGCCGAAGACTTGCCGGATGCCTCCTTCGCCGGCCAGCAGGAAACCTTCCTGAACATCCGTGGCGTGGAAAACGTCATCCGCGCCGCCAAGGAAGTCTTCGCCTCCCTTTTCAATGACCGTGCCATTTCCTACCGCGTGCACCAGGGCTTCGACCACAAGCTGGTCGCCCTGTCCGCAGGCGTGCAGCGCATGGTCCGTTCCGAAACCGGCACCGCCGGCGTGATGTTCACCCTCGACACCGAGTCGGGCTTCCGTGACGTGGTGTTCATCACCGGTGCCTACGGCCTGGGTGAAACCGTCGTCCAGGGCGCGGTGAACCCGGATGAGTTCTACGTCCATAAAGGCACCTTGCAAGCCGGTCGCCCTGCCATCCTGCGCCGTAACCTGGGCAGCAAGGCCATCAAGATGATCTACGGCGACGAAGCCAAGGCCGGTCGTTCGGTGAAAACCGTCGATGTGGACAAGGCCGAGCGCGCCCGTTTCTGCCTGACCGACGCCGAAGTCAGCGAGCTGGCCAAGCAAGCCATGATCATCGAGCAACACTACAAGTGCCCGATGGACATCGAATGGGCCAAGGACGGTGACGACGGCAAGCTGTACATCGTGCAGGCCCGCCCGGAAACCGTGAAGAGCCGCACCCAGGCCAACGTCATGGAGCGCTACCTGCTCAAGGAAACCGGCACCGTGCTGGTGGAAGGTCGTGCCATCGGTCAGCGCATCGGCGCCGGCAAGGTGCGGATCATCAAGGACGTCTCGGAGATGGACAAGGTCCAGGCCGGTGACGTACTGGTTTCCGACATGACCGACCCGGATTGGGAGCCGGTGATGAAGCGCGCCAGCGCCATCGTCACCAACCGTGGCGGCCGTACCTGCCACGCGGCGATCATCGCCCGTGAACTGGGTATTCCGGCGGTGGTGGGTTGCGGCAACGCCACCGAGCTGCTCAAGGACGGCCAGGGCGTAACCGTTTCCTGCGCCGAGGGCGATACCGGCTACATCTTCGAAGGTGAGCTGGGCTTCGACATCAAGAAGAACTCCGTGGACGCCATGCCGGAGCTGCCGTTCAAGATCATGATGAACGTCGGCAACCCGGACCGTGCCTTCGATTTCGCGCAGTTGCCGAACGCCGGCGTGGGCCTGGCCCGCCTGGAGTTCATCATCAACCGCATGATCGGCGTGCACCCCAAGGCTTTGCTGAACTACAGCGGCTTGCCGCCAGAGATCAAGGACAGCGTCGACAAGCGCATTGCCGGCTACGACGACCCGGTCGGCTTCTATGTCGAGAAACTGGTGGAAGGTATCAGCACCCTGGCCGCGGCGTTCTATCCGAAAAAGGTCATCGTGCGCCTGTCGGACTTCAAGTCCAACGAATACGCCAACCTGATCGGCGGCAAACTCTACGAGCCGGAAGAAGAAAACCCGATGCTGGGTTTCCGCGGCGCTTCGCGCTACATCAGCGAAACGTTCCGTGACTGCTTCGAGCTCGAATGCCGCGCCCTCAAGCGCGTACGCAACGACATGGGCCTGACCAACGTCGAGATCATGGTGCCGTTCGTGCGCACCCTGGGCGAAGCGAGCCAGGTGGTCGACCTGCTGGCGGAAAACGGTCTGGCCCGTGGCGAGAACGGCTTGCGCGTGATCATGATGTGCGAACTGCCATCCAACGCGATCCTGGCGGAAGAGTTCCTCGAGTTCTTCGACGGTTTCTCCATCGGCTCCAACGACCTGACCCAGTTGACCCTAGGTCTGGACCGCGATTCCGGAATCATTGCGCACCTGTTCGACGAGCGGAACCCGGCGGTCAAGAAGCTGCTGGCCAACGCCATTGCTGCTTGCAACAAGGCTGGCAAGTACATCGGCATCTGCGGCCAGGGCCCTTCGGACCACCCGGACCTGGCCAAGTGGCTGATGGAGCAGGGCATCGAAAGCGTGTCGCTGAACCCGGACTCGGTGCTGGAAACCTGGTTCTTCCTGGCTGAGGGCCAAGGCGCGGTCTGATTGAGTGAAGGGACCCTGTGGGAGCGGGCTTGCTCGCGAAGGCGATGGAACAGTCAGCATTGATGTTGTCTGGTACACCGCTTTCGCGAGCAAGCCCGCTCCCACATGTTCTGCGGCTTGACTGGCTGAGAGGTCCCTTTTGATTGAAACAGGGCGGGCTCCTGACGGAAGCCGCCCTTTTTTGTGCAAGAGTATTATGCAAAGCAGCAGCAACCTGTTTCCTGTCGCCCTGATCAGTGCCGAGCGGCGTGGCGATCTGAGCGAAGACGTCTACCGGCTGAAACCCGGCAACAGCCCGGACCCTAGTGTCGAACTGGCTGTCACCCGCCTGGGCATGGCCGACGCCGGCCAGGTCCGCGGCGTCCCGGTGATCCTGTTGCACGGCAGCTTCTCCAACCGGCGCTTCTGGTACTCGCCCAAGGGGCTGGGCCTGGGGGCGTACCTGACGCGGTTGGGATTCGATGTATGGATTCCCGAGATGCGCGGGCATGGGCTGTCCCAGCGCAACCAGGACTATCGCAACAATCGGGTGGCCGACTACGCCCGCTACGACTTGCCGGCCATCGGCGCCTTTGTGCGCGAACAGAGCGGGCAGGTGCCGCACTGGATCGGCCATTCCCTGGGGGGCATCACCCTGGCGGCAGCCTTGGGCGGCCACTACCTGGGCGAGCCGGCCGTGGCGTCGGCGGCGTTCTTCGGCACCCAGGTCAGCCGTACCTACTGGCCGCTGAAGATTCCGCCGGTGGAGTGGAGCAGCCGCTTCATCCTCAAGCGCTTTGCTCAATTGTCCGGTTCGAGGCTCAAGCGCGGCCCCGAGGACGAGCCCATCGGCCTGGCCCTGGAAAGCATGCGTTGGTACGGCTTGTTCGGACGTTTCGGCGATGCCGAAAAGGACTGGTGGGCGGGGCTGGCCGAGGTGCAGGTGCCGGTGCTGGCCGTGAGCGCCGCCGGCGATCACCAGGACCCGACCTGGGCTTGCCGCAAGCTGTTCGAGCAGATTGGCTCCGAGCACAAGCAGTTCGTGTGCCTGGGTCGGGAACAGGGTTTCAAGGACGATTTCGGTCATGTCGAGATGCTGGTCAGCAAAGCTGCGCAGGCCGAAGTCTGGCCGCTGGTCGCGCGTTGGCTGGACGATCAGGTTGCGTTATTGCAAGCAGAGCTGCCCAGTCTGGCCGAGGCAGTCTGAGGCAAAGGCTCTGACAAGGGCATTTCGCTCTGGTCGGCTTGCGGCTAAGATATGACGCGTTAAACGGTTCCGGTCACAAACAGTTACTCATCCAGTCTGACGTTCCAGCCTTTCAGGAGTAGTTCGATGAACCATTACCTCACGCCCGACCTGTGCGATGCCTACCCGGACCTGGTACAGGTGTTGGAACCGATGTTCAGCAATTTCGGCGGCCGCGATTCGTTTGGCGGTGAAATCGTGACCATCAAGTGCTTCGAGGACAACTCCAGGGTCAAGGAGCAGGTCGAACTCAAGGGCAACGGCAAGGTATTGGTTGTCGACGGTGGAGGCTCCCTGCGGCGGGCGTTGCTAGGGGACATGCTGGCCGAGAAAGCTGCGAAAAATGGCTGGGAAGGGCTGGTGATCTACGGCTGCATCCGCGACGTGGATGTCATCGCCCAGACCGACCTCGGCGTCCAGGCCCTCGCCAGCCATCCCATGAAAACCGACAAGCGCGGTATCGGTGATCTTAATGTGGCCGTGACCTTTGCCGGCGTGACGTTTCGTCCGGGCGAATATGTCTATGCGGACAATAACGGTGTGATCGTCTCGCCAAGCCCGCTGAAAATGCCTGAATGAAGCGTCAAAGTCGTAAGGGATGAGGATGTTCGAGGAAGAAAACGCGCAGTGGGGGCTGGTGCATGCCCTGGTGCTGGACGGTAAGGGCGGCGCGCGTTCGATTGCCCGGACCGAGCTCGACGATCTGCAGTTGCAGGCCCACGAAAGCCTGTGGCTGCATTGGGATCGCAGCCATCCGCAGACCCATACCTGGTTGCGCAAATCCAGTGGGCTGAGCGAGTTCAACTGCGATCTGCTGCTTGAGGAAAACACCCGGCCACGTCTGTTGCCGTTGCCGGAAGCCGAGCTGCTGCTATTCCTCAGGGGCATCAACCTCAATCCGGGCGCGGAGCCGGAAGACATGGTCTCGGTGCGGATTTTCGCCTCCGCCCAGCGCGTGATCTCCCTGCGTCTTCGTCCTCTGCGTGCCACCGATGAGCTATTGGCGCACTTGGCCGAAGGCAAGGGACCGAAAACCGCCTCCGAACTCATCCTTTATATGGCGCAGTACCTGACCAACAAGGTCCAGGACCTGGTTTCCCAGCTCTCGGAAATCGTCGATGGCGAAGAAGAAATGCTCGACGCCGACGAACGGTATACGCCCGAGCACGATGCCATTTTGCACATTCGTCGCCGGGCTGCCGGACTGAAGCGGTTCCTGGCGCCGCAGCGGGACATTTTCGGCCAGATGTCGCGCATCAAACTGCCTTGGTTCGTCGAGGACGATGGCGATTACTGGAATGAATTGAACAACAGCCTGACCCGCTATCTCGAAGAACTGGAATTGACCCGGGAGCGCGTGGGGCTTGTGCTGGAAGCTGAAGACCGGCGCCTTTCCGTGCGCATGAACCGGACGATGTACCGTTTCGGCATCATCACCGGGATCTTCCTGCCGATGAGTTTTCTCACGGGCCTGCTGGGCATCAATGTCGGTGGTATTCCGCTCTCACAAAGCCCTTATGGCTTCCTGGTCGCCTGTCTGCTGATGGTCTGCGTGGCGCTGGGGCAGTGGTGGTTGTTCCGCCGTCTGCGCTGGGTATAACAGGTTTCATGTGACCCGACGAAATTTGATCGCGTCTTTCACAGACATTACGAGAGGTGCGTATGCACGATCCGTTTGAACAGTCTTTGCGCGACATGCTCAAGGCCTCGCCCTCCAGCCGGGACGACGATGCCTGCCTGGGGCGTGTGCTGAAAACCGCCAACCGACAGGTCGGCGCGGGCGATCTGTTCAGCCTGCTGGGCCGTTGGCTGCCCGCGCTGATGATCGCCTTGAACAACGGGTCGGCCCATGTCTCGCCGGTTTCCCGTCGTAAACCTGTTACCCGCACCGCTGATAAGGCTGATTGAATATGGAATTGAATCTCTGGACCCAGAGCCTCGTCGCGGCCATGACTGCGTTGTGGACCAAGGTGGCCAACTTCATCCCGAACCTGTTCGGTGCCCTGGTGGTGGTGCTGTTGGGGTTCGTCGTGGCCAAGTTGCTGGACACGCTGCTGTCCAAGCTGCTCGCCAAACTGGGGCTGGATCGCCTGATGGGCGGCACGGGCCTGACCAAGCTGCTGTCCCGAGGCGGCATCCAGGTACCGATCTCGACCCTGGTGGGCAAGATTGTCTACTGGTTCGTGCTGCTTATCTTTCTCGTCTCTGCGGCTGAATCCCTGGGGCTTCAGCGGGTTTCGGCCACCCTCGACATGCTTGCGTTGTACCTGCCCAAGGTGTTCGGGGCGGCTCTGGTGTTGTTGGTCGGTGTGCTGCTGGCCCAGCTGGCCAATGGGCTGGTGCGCGGCGCAGCCGAAGGTGTAGGGCTGGATTACGCCTCGGGCCTGGGGCGAATCGCCCAGGGTCTGGTGATCATCATCAGTATTTCTGTCGCGATCAGCCAGTTGGAGGTCAAGACGGACCTGCTCAACCATGTGATCGTGATCGTATTGATTACCGTTGGTCTGGCGATCGCGCTGGCAATGGGGTTGGGAAGCCGGGAAATCGCCGGCCAGATTCTCGCGGGAATCTATGTGCGTGAGCTGTATGAAGTCGGGCAACAAGTGCGGGTTGGCGAGGTCGAAGGCCAGATCGAGGAGATCGGCACGGTGAAGACCACATTGCTGACCGAGGAGGGCGAATTGGTGTCGCTCTCCAATCGGATCCTGCTGGAGCAGCATGTGAGTAGCCGCTAACCCGGCAAACTCTGCTAATGTATGCCGCCGCAAAATGCCTGCCAGCGCAGGCTGTGGCGCACATTGACCTAGACCGTCGGCCCGACTTGTTTTGAACAAACCCCAATCGCTGTCCACGCGCTATGACCCCCGTGATCTCTCTGATGAGGAGTTGGTCGCGCGCGCGCATACGGAGCTGTTCCACGTAACACGTGCTTACGAAGAGTTGATGCGCCGTTACCAACGTACATTATTTAACGTCTGTGCACGTTATCTGGGGAACGATCGCGACGCTGACGATGTCTGTCAGGAGGTGATGTTGAAGGTGCTGTATGGCCTGAAGAACTTCGAGGGGAAATCGAAGTTCAAGACATGGCTATATAGCATCACGTACAACGAATGCATCACACAGTATCGCAAGGAACGGCGAAAGCGTCGCTTGATGGACGCTTTGAGCCTTGACCCTCTCGAGGAAGCGTCCGAAGAAAAGGCGCCCAAGCCCGAGGAAAAGGGTGGACTCGATCGCTGGCTGGTTTATGTGAACCCGATCGACCGTGAAATTCTGGTGCTACGATTTGTCGCAGAACTGGAATTCCAAGAGATCGCAGACATAATGCACATGGGTTTGAGCGCGACAAAAATGCGTTACAAGCGCGCTCTCGATAAGCTGCGTGAGAAATTTGCAGGTACTGCCGAAACTTAACTTCGGCGCAAATATCTCTTACGTGTAGGCAAGTTCTGATAGACTTGCCGCCGAGTTGTCCCCCGGTTTGCGGGACTGCTTCACAATCACCAGATGGGGATTTAACGGATGAAACTGAAAAACACCTTGGGCTTTGCCATTGGTTCTCTTATTGCCGCTACTTCGTTCGGCGCGCTGGCACAAGGCCAAGGCGCAGTTGAAATCGAAGGCTTCGCCAAGAAAGAGCAATTCGACAGCGCTCGTAACTTCAAGAACAACGGCAACCTGTTCGGCGGTTCGGTTGGTTACTTCCTGACCGACGACGTTGAACTGCGTCTGGGCTACGACGAAGTGCACAACGTTCGTTCCGACGACGGTCGTAACATCAAGGGCGCCAACACTGCGCTGGACGCTCTGTACCACTTCAACAACCCAGGTGACATGCTGCGTCCGTACGTCTCGGCCGGTTTCTCCGACCAGAGCATCGGTCAGAACGGCTCCAGCGGTCGTAACCGTTCGACCTTCGCCAACGTTGGCGGCGGCGCCAAGCTGTACTTCACCGAGAACTTCTACGCTCGTGCTGGCGTTGAAGCTCAGTACAACATCGACCAGGGCGACACCGAGTGGGCTCCAAGCGTCGGTATCGGTGTGAACTTCGGTGGCGGCTCCAAGCCTGCTGCTGCTCCAGTTCCAGCTCCGGCTGAAGTCTGCTCCGACAGCGACAACGACGGCGTCTGCGACAACGTCGACAAGTGCCCTGACACCCCAGCCAACGTAACCGTTGACGCTGATGGCTGCCCGGCTGCTGCTGAAACCGTACGTGTTGAGCTGGACGTGAAATTCGACTTCGACAAGTCGGTCGTCAAGCCAAACAGCTACGGCGACATCAAGAACCTGGCTGACTTCATGAAGCAGTACCCAGAAACCACCACCACTGTTGAAGGTCACACTGACTCCGTCGGTCCTGACGCTTACAACCAGAAACTGTCCGAGCGTCGTGCAAACGCCGTTAAGCAGGTTCTGACCAACCAGTACGGTGTTGAAGCGTCCCGCATTCAGTCTGTTGGCTACGGCGAAACCCGCCCAGTTGCCGACAACGCCACTGAAGCCGGTCGTGCTATCAACCGTCGCGTAGAAGCGCAAACTGAAGCTAAGAGCAAGTAATTAGCCCATAGTTTGGGAAAAGCCCGGCTTATGCCGGGCTTTTCTTTGTCTGCGATTTATGAAAAAGAAAAATGCCTGTGGGGAAAGGGTTATAGGGCAATGGCTTGAAGCCAGGCAGGTTGCGCCAGTTCGGTGGCGCTTGCCACTGCACCGATAACCAGGATCGCCGGGCTCTTGAGTTGAAACGCACCTGCGTCGGCCTCCATCGAAGCCAGATCGCTACGGCAGTCTCGTTGATGAGGCAGGGAGGCATTCTCGATCATGGCTACGGGGGTATCCGCTGCCAGGCCACCGGCCAGCAGTTGCTCGCGGATCTCGCTCAGTTTCGCCACCCCCATATACACCACCAGGGTCGTCCCGCTTTGCGCCAGGGCTTGCCAGTTCAGGCTGCTGCCGTCCTGGGTGTGGGCAGTGACCAGCGTTACGCCCCGGGCAATGCCGCGCAAGGTCAAGGGAATATTGCACTGGGTCGCTCCCGCCAGCCCGGCCGTGATGCCATTGACCAGCTCCACTTCGATGCCATGCTCGCGCAGCCATTGCGCCTCTTCGCCGCCTCGGCCAAAGATGCACGGGTCGCCGCCCTTGAGGCGGACCACGCATCTGCCTTGGCGCGCATAGCGCAGCATCAGCCGATGGATGAAGGCTTGTGGCGTGGAGCGGCAGCCGCCGCGCTTGCCTACCGCGATGATGCGCGCACCGCAACAATGTTCCAGCACCGCCTCGTTGACCAGATCGTCGATCAACACCACGTCGGCTTCGCGCAGGGCGCGCACGGCCTTGAGGGTCAGCAATTCGGGGTCGCCAGGACCCGCACCCACCAGCCAGACTTTTGCGTTCATAGTGTTTTCCTCACGAGAGAGCGGCCATCGGTTGCGCAGTGGCAACCAGCAGGCGCTTGATTTCCGGGACGCAGGAGCCGCATTGCGTACCACAGCCCAGTTCCTGTTTCAGCCCTTGCAGATCCAGCCCTCGTTCAATGCCGGCGCAGATCGCACGCTGGCTGACGTTCAGGCAGTTGCACAAGGTCTTGCTGCCGCCTGCCGTTGCGCCAGCGTTGCCCGGTGGCGCACTTAACGGCGCCAACAACCAACGGCGCAGTTGCTCGTCGGCACGACCCTCCTGCCACAGGTTCTGCAACCAATGGCGGGCGAGGGTTTCGCCGGCCAGACGGATGGCGGTGATACGGCCGTTTTCGATCCGCACCCGTTTACCGATGGCGCGACGGGGATCGTCGTAGGCCAACACCGGCCCGTCGATCAGTTCCAGTTGTTCGTCGATCGCTTGTAGCAGTGCGGGGTCAGGCGCTTCGGTGCTGGCGGCGCGAATCAGCAGCGCGGGACGTTCACGGCCAGTCAGGCTCAGGCTGACATAGGCAAACGCCTCGCACAGCGGACGCAAGGTCTCAAGATGCTGTTGAACATCGCCTTCGATCAAGGCGAAAAGCTGCCAAGGCAGGTTTACCGGCTCCAGGCGCACGCCGCTGTGCTTGAGTTCCGGTTGTTTCGACAGTGGGTCGAAAGCCGGTTGAGTCAGAGTATTCACGCCGCCTTTGAGGAATCGATCACCCCAGTGCATGGGCAGGAACGCCTGGCCGGGGCGCACGCTGTCGTCGCTGTCCACAGCCACGATCACGCTGCCGCGACGGCTCTTGAGGCTGACCAGGTCGCCCGCTTGCAGGCGCTGGCGCTGCAGCTCGTCGGGGTGCAGGCTGAGTACGGCTTCGTTCACGTGCCCGAACAACCGCGCGGCGGTGCCGGTACGGCTCATGCCGTGCCACTGATCCCGCAGGCGGCCGGTGTTGAGGGTCAACGGGTAACGGGCGTCACGCAGTTCCCTGGCGGCGCGATACGGTTCGGCGACGAACCGCGCACGGCCGTTGTCGGTGGGGAAAATCCCATCGACGTACAGGCGGGCCGTTCCGACCGTGGCGCCGTCCGGGAATGGCCATTGCTGGGGGCCAAGCTGATCGATCAGTTCATGGCTGATGCCGGACAGGTCGAGATCCTGTCCGCGGGTCAATTGCTTGTATTCGTCGAACAACTGCGCAGGTGTGTCGAAGGCGAACAGGCTGGGCTGGCCCGGCCGCAGACGTTTCTCCAGACGTTGTGCGAAATCCACCGTAATGGCCCAGTCTGGTCGTGCTTCGCCCGGTGCGCCGATGGCTCGGCGGACGTGGGAAATGCGTCGTTCGGAGTTGGTCACCGAACCTTCCTTTTCGCCCCAACTGGCCGCTGGCAACAGCAGGTCGGCAAACCCGGCGGTCTCGGTGGTGCGGAAGGCCTCTTGCAGCACCACGAATGGGCAGGCCTGCAGGGCCGCCCGGACCGCTGTCTGGTCCGGCATCGATTGAGCCGGGTTGGTGCAGGCGATCCACAAGGCCTTGATCTTGCCGTTGCGCACCTGCTCGAACAACTCGATGGCGCTCAAGCCGGGACTGGCGGGCAGTTGCTCGACGCCCCAGTATTCGGCGACTTCGGCGCGATGCTCCGGGTTGGCGGCTTCGCGGTGGCCTGGCAGCAGGTTCGACAGACTGCCGGTTTCCCGCCCGCCCATGGCGTTGGGCTGGCCAGTCAGCGAGAAGGGCCCGGCACCCGGGCGACCGATCTGTCCGGTGGCCAGGTGCAGGTTGATCAAGGCACTGTTCTTGGCGCTGCCGGCGGTGGACTGGTTCAGGCCCATGCACCACAACGACAGAAAGCTTGGCGAGGTGCCGACCCATTCGGCGCACTCGTTCAGTTGCTCGACGCTGATGCCGCACAGCTGGGCGACCATCGCTGGGGTGTAATCGCGCACCAGGTTCTTCAGGTCCGCCAGGCCTTCGGTGTGGGCCTTGATGAAGTCGCGGTCGACCCAGTCTTCCCACAGCAGCAGGTGCAAAATCCCATGGAACAAGGCGACATCGGTGCCCGGAAGGATCGCCAGGTGCAGGTCCGCCAAGTCGCAGGTGTCGGTGCGCCGCGGGTCGATGACGATGATTTTCATCTGCGGCCGGCGGGATTTGGCCTCTTCGAGGCGGCGAAAGAGGATGGGATGGGCGTAGGCCATGTTACTGCCGACGATCATCACACAGTCGCTCAATTCCAGGTCTTCATAGCTGCAGGGCGGGGCGTCGGCGCCGAGGCTGCGCTTGTAACCCACCACGGCGGAGGACATGCACAGCCGGGAATTGCTGTCGATGTTGTTGGTGCCCACCAATGCCCGGGCGAGTTTGTTGAAGGCGTAGTAGTCCTCGGTCAGCAACTGGCCGGAGATGTAGAACGCCACGCTGTCGGGACCGTGTTCGGCGATGGTTTCGGCGAATACGCTGGCGGCGTGTTCCAGGGCGCTGTCCCAGTCGGTGCGGGCGCGGGCCAGGCCTTTGCCCAGGCGCAGCTCGGGGTACAGGGCCCGAGCTGCGAGGTCGCCGGTCAGGTGCAGGGTCGAGCCCTTGCTGCACAGTTTGCCGAAATTGGCCGGATGGGTGGGATCGCCACTGACGCCGAGGATGCGCTCGTCGTCATGTTCGATCAGCACGCCGCAACCGACCCCGCAGTAACAGCAGGTCGAGGCAGTGGTCTGGCGGTTCATCAGCTTGCGTCCCTTAGCGCCAACAGCACCCGGCCGTTCTCGACCCGTGCCGAATGCTGATGGGCACAACCCACATCCGGCGCCTGGGCCTGGCCGGTTTCCAGGTCGATCTGCCAATTGTGCAGCGGGCAGGCCACGCGCTTGCCGTAGATCAAGCCCTGGGATAACGGACCACCCTTGTGCGGGCAGCGGTCATCGAGTGCGAACACTTCATCGTCGCTGGTACGAAAAATCGCGATATCGCCCTTCGGGCCGTTGATGATGCGCGAGCCCAGGGCATTGATGTCTTCCAGTGCGCAGATATCCAGCCAGTTCATGCCGGCACCTCCAGGTTTTTCACGGGGATGACCTCGAACTCTTTCTTCAACTGAGGCTGTTCCAGGCGTTGTTTCCACGGGTCCTGTTCCAGCGACAGGGAAAACTTCAGGCGCTCGTGAAGGGCCTTGCGCCGCGCCGGGTCTTCGAGCACGGCTTTCTTGATGTGCTCCATGCCGACCCGCTGCATGTAATGCACGGTGCGCTCGAGGTAGAAGGCTTCTTCGCGGTATAGCTGCAGGAAGGCACCGTTGTATTCGCGCACTTGCTCGGCGGTCTTGAGCTTGACGAAGAACTCGGCGACCTCGGTCTTGATTCCGCCATTGCCGCCGATGTACATCTCCCAGCCGGAATCGACACCGATAATGCCCACGTCCTTGATGCCGGCTTCCGAGCAGTTGCGAGGGCAGCCGGAGACGGCCAGCTTCACCTTGTGCGGCGACCACATGTTGAACAGGTCGTGTTCCAGTTCGATGCCCAGTTGCGTGGAGTTCTGCGTACCAAAGCGACAGAACTCGCTGCCCACGCAGGTTTTCACGGTGCGGATGGATTTGCCATAGGCATGGCCGGACGGCATATCGAGGTCTGCCCAGACGCCGGGCAGATCCTGCTTCTTGATGCCCAGCAAGTCGATGCGCTGCCCGCCGGTGACCTTGACCATCGGCACACTGTATTTGTCAGCCACGTCGGCAATGCGCCGCAGCTCCGACGGCGTGGTCACGCCGCCCCACATCCGCGGGACGACCGAGTAGGTGCCATCCTTCTGGATGTTGGCGTGGGCACGTTCGTTGATCAGCCGGGATTGCGGATCGTCGTGGGCTTCGCCAGGCCAGGTGGAAATCAGGTAGTAGTTCAGTGCCGGGCGGCAGGTGGCGCAGCCGTTCGGGGTGCGCCAGTTCAGGTAGTTCATGGTGCCGGCGATGGTCAGCAGGTGCTCGTCGCGGATCGCCTGACGGATTTGGCCGTGGTTGAGGTCGCTGCAGCCGCAGATGGCTTTTTCGCTTTTCGGCTTGACGTCGGCCGCGCCGCCGACGGTGTTGATGAGGATCTGTTCGACCAGACCGGCGCAGGAACCACAGGAGCTGGCGGCCTTGGTGTGTTTTTTCACGTCATCGACGCTGAACAGGCCGTGCTCCTGAATCGCCTTGACGATGGTGCCCTTGCACACGCCGTTGCAACCGCAGACTTCAGCGGAATCGGCCATGTTCATGGCTTTGTCCTGGCCCTGATGGCCGACGTCGCCCAAGGCATTTTCACCGAACATCAGGTGATCGCGGATTTCGCCGATGGCGGCGTTCTCACGGATCTGGCGGAAGTACCAGCCGCCATCTGCTGTATCGCCGTACAGGCAGGCGCCGACCAGCACGTCATCCTTGATCACCAGTTTCTTGTAGACGCCGCCGATGGGGTCGGAGAGGGTGATGGTCTCGGTGCCTTCGCCGCCCATGAAGTCGCCGGCGGAGAACAGGTCGATGCCGGTCACCTTGAGCTTGGTCGAGGTCACCGAGCCTTTATAGGTGGCAAAACCCAGTTGTGCGAGGTGATTGGCGCAGACCTTGGCCTGTTCGAACAGCGGGGCCACCAAGCCGTAGGCGGTGCCGCGGTGGTTGGCGCACTCGCCGATGGCGTAGATGCGCGGGTCATAGGTCTGCATGGTGTCGTTGACCAGGATCCCGCGGCTGCATGGGATGCCGGCTTTTTCCGCGAGTTCGACGTTGGGGCGGATGCCGGCAGCCATCACCACCAGATCAGCGGGAATGACGTCGCCGTTCTTGAACTGCACCGAACCGACCCGGCCATTGCCGGCGTCGTGGAGGGCCTGGGTCTGCTCGTTGAGGCGAAATTTCAGGCCACGGTCTTCCAGGGCGGTTTGCAGTAATTGGCCGCTGGTCTTGTCCAACTGCCGTTCCAACAACCATTCACCGAGGTGCACCACGGTCACGTCCATGCCCCGCAGCTTCAAACCATTGGCGGCTTCCAGGCCCAGCAGGCCGCCGCCGATCACCACGGCGTGCTTGTGGGTCCTGGCGGTTTCGATCATCGCCTGGGTGTCGGCGATGTCGCGATAGCCGATGACGCCGTCGAGCGTGTGGCCGGGAATCGGCAGGATGAATGGCGTGGAACCGGTGGCGATCAGCAGGCGATCGTACTCGGCCTCGGTGCCGTCTTCGGCGATGACCCGACGCTTGATCCGGTCGATCTCCACGACCTTGCGGTTAAGCAGCAGGTTGATGTGGTTGTCCTGGTACCAGCTCAGATCGTTGAGAACGATGTCTTCGAAGGTCTGCTCGCCAGCGAGCACGGGGGAAAGCAGGATGCGGTTGTAGTTGGTGTGGGGCTCGGCGCCGAACACCGTGATGTCGTACAGCTCATTGCTCAGCTTGAGCAACTCCTCGAGGGTTCGAACCCCGGCCATGCCATTGCCGATCATCACCAGTTTGAGTTTTTTCATCAGGGTTCTCCGCAAGCCCAGGCCCGGTTTCGTCACGTTTCATCACGGTGATCGGACTGGCTCGGCAATTTTTCGAAAACAAAAAAAGGCGTCCCGCTAGTGTGCTAGCGAGGACGCCTTTGTCCTGGTCCCGTTCTCTCGGGAAGCACCGCCTTCATCGTTGGAGGCGTTGCTTTATGTATGGTGAGAGAGGTTATGCAGTGGTTGTGCCAAGTGGCTTCGTGGCACGGTTTTATTGGGTGTGACGGCGGCTGCGCGCGCTGGAGGGGGAGTTATTGCACTGAATCAAAGCGTGTTGCACGGTAATGGCGCGTGGGGCGAGAGAGGGGAGTTGGCCGAGAGGCCGCCATCGCGAGCAGGCTCGCTCCCACAATGGATCGAAGGCGCGCACAAGGTAGGTGTACACAGCAGACCCTTGTGGGAGCGAGCCTGCTCGCGATGGGCGCAACCGGATCTCAGCTGTGGAACACCAGAAACAGCAGCACGATATTCACCACCAACGACACCAACGCCAAGGTCCGCCAGACCTTCAACGGTTCGCGCTCCAACAATGGCCGGGGCCTGATGCTCAAGCTGCGGCGCTCGCCCTGTTCCAGCAACAGCAACCATTCCTCGGCGGTTTCAAAGCGCTCGTGCGGATCCGCTGCAACGGCGCGCTCCAGGCTTTGGCCGAGCCATTCGGGCAGGTCCGGCCGATAGCGGCTGGCGCTGACTGGCACGCCAAAGCGCGGTCGCTGGAAGGCCTCGACTTCGCCGTAGGGATAATGCCCTGTCAGCAGGAAATACAGGGTCACCCCGACGGCATACAGGTCCTGTTGCGCCGTCGGTGCGACACCGCCGAAGGCTTCCGGTGCGA
The DNA here is from genome assembly GCF_007828215.1 of Pseudomonas sp. SJZ074. Taxonomy (GTDB): domain Bacteria; phylum Pseudomonadota; class Gammaproteobacteria; order Pseudomonadales; family Pseudomonadaceae; genus Aquipseudomonas. Next base: position 99,012 of record NZ_VIUE01000011.1, read on the forward strand.
TATAGCTGGGTGTGCCCGGCAACACGTTGGCCTGGTCTTCGGACAAGCCGGGGCAGTACGCCAGCCCGAAATCCAATAACCGCAGTTCGCCATCGTCCCCCAGGTGCAGGTTTTCCGGCTTGATGTCGCGGTGGTAGATCTGCCGTCGATGCAGCAACCCCACCGCCCGCACCAGCCGTTGCGCCAGGTCCAGCCATTGCGCCAAGGGCAAGGCGCCGGACTGGTGGAACAGCTCGGCCAGGGTCATGCCCGGATATTCGCGCATCACGTAATACAGGTGCTGGCGCTGGGGAACGCCGTGGACTTCCGGAAACTGCCTGCCGGCGACCCGCTTGAGAAACCATTCTTCCGACAGCAGTGCCTGCCCGGCGCGGCTGTCGTCCCGTAGCTGCACCGGCAGGGTTTTCAGCAGCCATGGCTGGCCCTGGACGTCGTATACCCGGTAGAGCAGCGATTGCTGGCTCTGGCCGAGCAGCCCTTCGACCTGCCAGCCCTCGAACGCCTGGCCCGGTTTCAGGGCTGGGGGCAGCGGCCATTGCTGCAGCTGGATCAGCGCATCGCCGATGCTCGCTTCGCCCAGCGCATCGACCCGTACCAGCAAGGCGCTGGCGTTGTCCTGGCTACCGGCCAGGTGCGCGGCGTTGATCAGTGTCTGGGCGGCGAGGTTCAGGTCCGGCTGGTCCCGAAGGATGCCGGCAATGGCCGTGTCCCCCAGGACCGCCCAGACGCCGTCGCTGAGCAGCACGAAGGTTTCTTCTGTGCGCAGTTCGCCGTCGAGGAAGTCCAGGACCAGATGTTGATCCAGCCCCAGGGCGCGCTTGAGCACATGTTGCATGCCTTGCTGCTCCCAGACGTGATCCTCGCTGACCCGTTGCAGATGATCGGCATGCCAGCGGTAGACCCGGCAATCGCCGACGTGGGCGAGGGTGAAGCGCCGGCCACGCAGCACCAGGGCACTGACGGTGGTGAGTAGCGGCTGCCCGCCACCGTTGGCCTGCAACCAGCGATTCTGTGCCAGCAACAGCCGGTCCAGCGCCTGGGCCACGCCCCAGGTTTGCGGCGTGGAGTAATAGTCCAGGGCCAGGGCCTGCAAGGTCGAACGGGCGGCCAGCCCGCCGTCGGCGCATTGGCTTACGCCGTCGGCAATGGCGAACAGGTAGCCTTTGCTGGCGGCCAGGGCCGGAGCCGGGGTAACCAGGCGCAGGGCGTCCTGGTTTTCCTCCCGCGGGCCGATGGCCGTGGCTTCGGCGAAACTCAGTTGCAGACTCATGGCTGCTGTTTATACCCGAGCCGCAGTGACGGCTGCCGAGCCCCAGGTGGTTCTCCAGCGACGCTTGACGCCGTGCAGGCCGAACCAGGCCAGCACGCCCAAGCTGGCGAACAACCACAGCGCCAATTGGTAGCTGCCGGTGCTTTGCTTGATCGCGCCCATGCCCGCCGCGAGGGCGAAGCCACCGATGCCGCCGGCCATGCCGATCAACCCGGTCATCACGCCGATTTCGCGGCGGAAACGTTGTGGCACCAGTTGGAACACGGCGCCGTTACCCGCGCCGAGACCGAGCATGGTGCAGACGAACAGTGCCAGTGCCGCGTAGGAGTTGGGCAGGTTGAAGCCCACCGCCGCGATGCAGATGGCCGCCACGGTGTACATGCCCAGCAAGGTGCGGATGCCGCCGAAACGATCCGCCAGGGCGCCGCCCAACGGCCGCATCAGGCTGCCGCCGAAGACGCAGGCCGCGGTGTAGTAGCCGGCGGTCACGGGACTCAGGCTGTACTGGTCGTTGAAGTAGCCGGGCAGGGCGCTGGCCAGGCCGATGAAGCCGCCGAAGGTTACGCTGTAGAAGAACATGAACCACCAGCTGTCACGGTCACCCAGGGCCTTGAGGTAATCGGCCATGGATTTGGCTTTCGGCCGCTCGGGAGCGTTTTTGGCCAGCCAGGTGAAGATGACCAGGGTCAGGACCAGCGGGATCAGCGCGAAACCGAACACGTTGCCCCAGCCGAAGGCGGCGGCCATCACTGGCGCGATGATCGCGGCGAATACGGTGCCCGAGTTACCGGCACCGGCAATGCCCATGGCTTTGCCCTGATGTTGCGGCGGATACCACTGGGACGCCAATGGCAGGGCGACGGCAAACGACGCACCGGCCATGCCCAGGAACAGGCCCAACAGCAGTGCCTGTTCGTAGCTGTGGATCCCCAGCTTCCAGGCGCAGAACAGCGCGCCGATCACGATCACCTGGCCGACCATGCCGGCGGTCTTTGGCGAAATCCGGTCGGCCAGCAGGCCCATGAACAGGCGCAGCACGGCGCCGGCCAGGATCGGCGTTGCCACCATCAGGCCGCGTTGTTGAGTGCTCAGGTGCAAATCGGCGGAGATCTGCACCGCCAGTGGACCGAGCAGGTACCAGACCATGAAGCTCAGATCGAAGTAGAGAAAGGCCGCGAACAGGGTCGGGGTGTGGCCGGATTTCCAGAAGCTTGAATTCATCGCGCACCTCAGCTGTGAAAGTCTCGAAAAAAGTCAGTGCTTCGAAGTGGTGCGCCGCGACGGCGACCCCACCGACCCCGGACGGTGGGGCCAAAGCAAAAAAACGCCGCAACCCGAATCGCCAGTGGGCGAGCAGGGTGTGCGACGTCTTTGTCGTAGGTGGGGCAACCGCCGTTGGTTACCTGTGGGGTTGCTTAAGCGAGATCTGTGCCAACAGGAGGGATTGGCGTAAGGGCTATCGCGAGCAATCGCTCCCACATTGGATTTTCAGGGGGGGCATGCAACCTGTGGGAGCGGGCTTGCTCGCGAAGACGGTGGCTCAGTCGACATTAATGTTGGACGGTGAATCGCTTTCGCGAGCAAGCCCGCTCCCACAATGGAGCTTCAGTGGCTACAGAACCTGTGGGAGCGAGCCTGCTCGCGATGACGCCGGGCCAGGTGCCGCGAGGGCGTCAGCCCAGCAACTCATTCATCGCAATGATCTGCTCCGCCACCTGGATCAGCTTCTGCTGGCGGCTCATGGCCTGGCGGCGCATCAGAGTGTAGGCCTGCTCTTCGTTGCAATCCTTCATCTTCATCAGCATGCCCTTGGCCAGTTCGATGCGCTTGCGTTCGGCCAGTTGCTGGTCTCGGGCCAGGAGCTGCGCGCGCAGGGCCTGGTCGCTTTCAAAGCGGGCCATGGCCACGTCCAGGATCGGTTGCAGGCGCGCGGCATGGATGCCTTCGACGATATAGGCACTCACCCCTGACTTGATCGCCTGGCGCATCACATCCGGGTCGTGCTCGTCGGTGAACATGACGATCGGTCGTGGCTGGTCGCGACTGACCAGCACCACTTGTTCCATGACGTCCCGTCCGGGTGACTCGGTATCGATCAGGATCACGTCCGGACGCACTGTTTCGACGCGTTCCGGCAGGTCGATGGTCAGGCCGGACTCGTCAATGACGTCGAACCCGGCTTCCACCAGGGCGGCCTTGAGGCGGCCGACTTTTTTCGCGGTGTCGTTGATCAGCAGGATACGCAGCATGGTCGGGCTCCTGTCAGCGGCTGGCGAGAAGGGGAGCCGCATCGCTCAAGGCGTGCAGTTTGAAACTGCGGGCATACCCGGCCGGATCCGAGCCGTCCCACAGGGTGCCGTCGATCAACTGGCTGCTGCGCATGGCCTGGAAGGTGGTTGAGATGCCCAGCGCCGCGCACGCCTGGCGATACAGCTCGAGTTGCTGGACCTCCTGCGCCACGGTCAGGTAGTCCGGGTCTTCTCGCAACAGGCCCCAGCGCCGGAATTGGGTCATGAACCACATGCCGTCGGACAGGTAGGGCACGTTCACCTCGCCGTTGCCATGGAAGCGCATGGCGTGGGGATCCTGCCAGCTGTTGCCCAGGCCATCGGCATAGGTACCCAGCAGGCGGGGTTCGATGCAGTCCAGCGGCGCGTCGAGATATTCGGGGGCGCTCAGCAGTTGTGCGGTGCTGCGACGGTTCTCGGTGCTCTGTTCGATGAAACGGCTGGCCTCGAGGATCGCCATCACCAACGCTCGCGCCGTATTGGGGTACTGCTCGACGAACGCGCGGGTACAGCCCAGGACTTTTTCCGGGTGATCGGGCCAGATGGTCTGGGTCGTCGCCAGGGTGAAGCCGAGGTTCTGTTTCACCGCGCTGGCGCACCAGGGTTCGCCGACACATAGCCCGTCGATACGCCCGGCCTGCAAGTGCGCAATCATCTGCGGTGGCGGTACCACCACGCTGTCGACATCCGACAAGGGGTGGATGCCTTGTGCGGCGAGCCAGTAATAAAGCCACATCGCGTGGGTGCCGGTAGGGAATGTCTGGGCAAAAGTCAGTTTCGAGCGAGTTTGGTGCACATGGCGCTCCAGTGCCTCAGGACTGGTCACGCCCATTGCCTGCAAACCGTGGGAGAGATTGATGCTCTGGCCGTTCTGGTTCAGCCCCATCAGCACCGCCATGTCGGTCGGCGCGACACCGCCGATGCCCAGGTGCACGGCGTAGATCAGGCCGTACAGGCTATGGGCTGCATCGATTTCACCGCTGACCAGCTTGTCCCGCAGGTTGGCCCAGGAGGTCTGGCGCTTGAGGTTCAAGGTCAGGCCGTAGGGTTGGGCGAAGCCCTGGGTGGCTGCCACCACGATCGGGGCGCAATCACTCAAGGCCATGAAACCCAGGTCGATCGCGCTCTTTTCCGGGGCGTCGCTGCCATTGACCCAAGCCAGGGGGTGGGCTGGAATTTCATTCATCGGGGCATCACCTTCCACATAAAAAAGCGCCGTACCCGGACGAATGCCAGAGCAAGGCCGGATGACGACGCCGTTGTCCTTCAAACAGTGTGGCACTCATTCCATCGTTGGCATGAGCGTCGATGACCAAAGGGGTGCAAGGCATATGCCATCGGCGCTGTTTTGTGCAGGCGCCTCGCTTGAACCGCCGTTGCGCGGCTATAATCGCCGCCTCATTTCGTCGCCCGAGTCAAAGCCGCCCATGTACACCCTGGCCCGTGAACTGCTGTTCAAACTCTCCCCGGAAACCTCCCACGATCTGTCCCTGGACCTGATCGGCGCGGGCGGACGTTTGGGCCTCAATGGTCTGTTGTGCAAGGCGCCGGCATCGTTGCCAGTGAATGTGATGGGCCTGCAATTCCCCAACCCGGTCGGGTTGGCGGCGGGCCTGGACAAGAACGGCGCGGCCATCGACGGCTTCGCGCAATTGGGGTTCGGCTTCGTGGAAATCGGCACCGTCACGCCACGGCCACAGCCGGGCAACCCCAAGCCACGGCTGTTTCGCCTGCCGCAAGCCGAGGCGATCATCAACCGTATGGGCTTCAACAACCTGGGAGTGGACAACCTGCTGGCCCGCGTGGCTGCCGCCAAATACGAAGGCGTGCTGGGCATCAATATCGGCAAGAACTTCGACACGCCGGTGGACCGTGCCGTCGACGATTACCTGATATGCCTGGACAAGGTCTACGCCCATGCCAGCTATGTCACCGTCAACGTCAGCTCCCCGAACACTCCGGGGCTGCGCAGCCTGCAGTTCGGTGACTCCCTCAAGCAACTACTGGCCGACCTGGCCAGGCGCCGTGCCGAGCTGGCGGTGACCCATGGCCGGCATGTGCCGTTGGCGATCAAGATCGCGCCGGACATGACCGACGAAGAAACCGCCCAAGTGGCCCAGGCCCTGGTCGAGACAGGTATGGATGCGGTAATCGCCACCAACACCACGCTGGGCCGCGAAGGCGTCGAAGGGCTGGAGCACGGTGACGAAGCGGGAGGATTGTCCGGCGCGCCGGTACGTGACAAGAGCACCCACACGGTGAAGGTGCTGGCTGGGGAGCTGGCGGGACGCTTGCCGATCATCGCTGCGGGTGGGGTCACCGAAGGACGGCATGCCGCCGAGAAGATCACCGCAGGGGCAAGCCTGGTGCAGATTTATTCGGGCTTCATCTACAAGGGGCCGGCGTTGATTCGTGAGTCGGTGGATGCGATTGCGGCGTTGGGCTGATTTCGCGGCTGGCAGATGTTTCTCTGTGGCGAGGGGATAAATCCCCTCGCCACAAGAGTGTTCGCAACTTGAATTCTGAGCAGGTCACACACACCGATACATAACCCGCCCATTAAAAAGGGCTCCTCAAAGGAGCCCCTGGGCCGTAGCCCGCCGTCCGGATGGGACGCGCGTGGTTAAATCGTTATGTGTGGAACGAAATTGTCGAGTTCCTGAGTATTGAGCCCTGTGTCAGCCGACGGCGTGAAGTTCGTTGAGTCTGTGGATACCCGCAGTGCCGGTCATACCGTCCCAGTTGTCGCCGCGTCCTTCTCGCCAGCCATTGATCCAGGCTTGACGTACCGACGGTAGAGTAAAGGGGCAAAGCTCACGGGATTTACCACCAACACCATATTGGTAACCGCGTAAAAATGCTCTTTCCAACGGATCACGCTTAAGTCTTCTCATAGGGTATTGCCCTCACTTGTTGACTGTTACTTCGCGTCGGCCTCTGTTGAGGCCGGGGCAGAATCATTCTGCCGTTGGTGGCTCGTTGCCGGCGTGACGAGCCAAGGTGTTGGCGCCGTTGTGGCGTCAACCTGTGTTGAGTTCTAACCAAAGCGTCACATGGATGGAATGATCGTTTTGTCATAAGCACGTAACATTAAAGAGGTTAGGGCGATAAGTAACAGTGTGTTCAGCGTCCGCTTTTCAGCAAGACCCCTGTATGATCGGCCCTGCGTTGAAAGGCGCTGCCTTTTCCCGGATGAGAATGTCCCCCTGTTGCACTCGGGTACTATTCGACGAAAGGGGTGACTTTTCATCAGTTTGTTACACCGAATTTTTTATCTGCCCTCGCATCTAAGCTCTTTTAACCTGAGCGGCGAGGGTGGCACGGCACACTTTCGTGCCACCGGGTGCTCTTTTAGAAAAGCACCTGATTGAACCTGACCCGGCAATGCGTTGCCCCGGTCCACTAGCCAAAGGCTCTGGAACTCCCCATGTCCGATCGTTTCGAACTCTTCCTCACCTGCCCCAAGGGCCTCGAAGGCCTGCTACTCGAGGAAGCCATCGGGCTTGGCCTTGAAGAGGCGCGCGAACACACCTCGGCCGTTCGCGGCGTGGCCGACATGGAAACGGCCTATCGCCTGTGCCTGTGGTCACGCCTGGCCAATCGCGTGTTGCTGGTGCTCAAGCGTTTTCCCATGAAAAACGCCGAGGACCTGTACCACGGCGTGCTGGACGTCGATTGGCAGGATCACATGCTGGCCGATGGCACCCTGGCGGTCGAGTTCAGCGGCCACGGCTCCGGCATCGACAACACTCACTTCGGCGCCTTGAAGGTCAAGGACGCCATCGTCGACAAGCTGCGCACTCCCTCTGGCGAGCGACCCACCATCGACAAGCTCAACCCGGACCTGCGTATCCACCTGCGCCTGGACCGCGGCGAAGCGATCCTCTCCCTGGACCTGTCCGGTCACAGCCTGCACCAGCGTGGTTATCGCCTGCAGCAAGGTGCCGCGCCACTGAAGGAAAACCTCGCCGCCGCTGTCCTGATCCGTGCCGGCTGGCCGCGCATTGCCGCCGAAGGCGGCGCCCTGGCCGACCCGATGTGCGGCGTCGGCACCTTCCTGGTGGAAGCGGGCATGATTGCCACCGATATGGCGCCGAACCTGCGTCGCCAGCAATGGGGTTTCACCGCATGGCTGGGCCACGTGCCGGCGCTGTGGAAGAAACTCCACGAAGAAGCCACCGCCCGCGCCGCCGCCGGGCTGGCCAAGCCACCCCTGTGGATTCGCGGTTATGAAGCCGACCCACGGCTGATCCAGCCAGGTCGCAACAACGTCGAGCGTGCCGGCCTGAGCGAGTGGATCAAGATCTATCAAGGTGAGGTCGCCACGTTCGAGCCGCGTCCGGACCAGAACCAGAAAGGCCTGGTGATCTGCAACCCACCGTACGGCGAGCGTCTGGGCGATGAGGCCAGCCTGCTTTACCTCTACCAGAACCTCGGTGAGCGCCTGCGCCAGGCGTGCCTGAACTGGGAGGCTGCGGTATTCACCGGCGCTCCGGACCTGGGCAAGCGCATGGGTATCCGCAGCCACAAGCAGTATTCTTTCTGGAACGGCGCCTTGCCGTGCAAGTTGCTGCTGATCAAGGTACTGCCGGACCAGTTCGTCACCGGCGAGCGTCGCACACCGGAACAGCGTCAGGCCGAGCGTGAGCAAGCCCGCCTTGACCAGGAAGAGCAGGGACAGGCGCCTGAGGTACCGCAAGAGCGCCAGTACAACAAGAATGGCAACCCGATCAAACCGACACCGGCCCCCGCGCCTGTGGTCGAGCAGGCGCGCTTGAGCGAAGGCGGGCAGATGTTCGCCAATCGCCTGCAAAAGAATCTCAAGCAACTGGGCAAATGGGTCAAGCGCGAAGGCGTGGACTGCTATCGGGTCTACGACGCCGATATGCCGGAATACTCCATGGCGATCGACCTCTATCACGACTGGGTGCACGTGCAGGAATATGCCGCGCCGAAATCCATTGACCCGGAAAAGGCTTCGGCCCGGTTGTTCGATGCCCTGGCGGCCATTCCCCAGGCGCTGAATGTCGACAAGAGCCACGTCGTGATCAAACGTCGCGAGCGCCAGAGCGGCACCAGGCAATACGAGCGCCAGAGCGCCCAGGGCAAGTTCACCGAGGTCAACGAAGGTGGCGTGAAGCTGCTGGTCAACCTGACCGACTACCTGGATACCGGGCTGTTCCTCGATCACCGGCCGATGCGCCTGCGGATCCAGAAGGAGGCGGCTGGCAAGCGCTTCCTCAACCTGTTCTGCTACACCGCGACCGCCAGCGTCCATGCCGCCAAGGGCGGAGCCCGCAGCACCACCAGCGTCGATCTGTCGAAAACCTACCTGGACTGGGCGCGACGCAACCTGTCGCTCAATGGTTTTTCCGACAAAAACCGCCTGGAGCAGGGCGATGTGATGGCCTGGCTTGAAGCCAGCCGTGACGAATATGACCTGATTTTCATCGACCCGCCGACCTTCTCCAACTCCAAGCGCATGGAAGGCGTATTCGATGTGCAGCGCGATCACGTCCAGTTGCTGGACCTGGCCATGGCTCGCCTGGCGCCGGGTGGCGTGTTGTATTTCTCCAACAATTTCCGCAAGTTCCAGCTCGAGGACAATCTCGGCGAGCGTTATGCGGTGGAGGAAATCACCGCCGCTACCATCGATCCGGACTTTGTCCGCAACAACAAGATTCACCGTGCCTGGAAAATCATGGCTCGTTGAAAATCCTCGATTGGATCCACGGAGCCTTGTAGATCAAGGCTTCCAGCCGATTTTAGGACTGGTCAAAGTGATGGCTAATAGCTATAACTGAGGCTGTGGCCAGGGCTGTACCGACGCCTGCCCCTTTTTCGAGTTGTGTCTATGGCATTGCATCCGGTGCGCCCCAGGATCCTGGGCTTTATCAGCGAAGATGTATCGGCCTGGCTGGTGGCTTCGCTGGTGTTGCTGGCCGGGATATTCCTGACCGGTTTGCTGAGTTGGGCGATGATGAGCCTGTTCAACCAGCAACTTCGCCAGCGCTTCGAACTGCAAGCCGAAGAGCGCTTCAGCCGTATCGAGGAAAGATTTCAGGAGCAGGAGCAGCGCCTCGACAGCCTGCGGCGTTTCTTTGCCAACTCGGTGGAGGTTTCCGAAAAGGAATTCCATGGCTACGCCGAACCGTTGTTGCGGCGTACCCAGGCCTTTGCCTGGGCGCCACGAGTGCTTCGCGACGAGCGGCAGGCATTCGAACAACGGGAACGGAATAAGCGAGTCAACTCCTTCATCATCCGGGAAGCGGACGATTCAGGCGGTTTGCGGCAGGCTGCGGAACGGGACGAGTACGCGCCGATCCTCTATATGCAGTGCCAGGCTTGCCAAGAGACAACGCTGGGTTTCGACCTGCTTTCCCATCCATTGCGTCGCGCCGCGCTCGAGCGTGCTCGTCGCCAGAATAGCCTGGCGGTATCGCAGCCATTGGATCTGGTGGATGTCGGTCCTGCCTTTATCCGTGGCGTGTTGCTGGTGGCACCGGTCACCCGGGGGCCCTCTACGGAGCCTTTCGGTTATGTGGTAGCGGCCATCAGCATGCGCCAACTGGTGGGTGATGGCTTGCCGTCGGCCAGCCATGACAACCTTTCGATGCGCGTTCTGGACCTGTCCGATGCCGATCAGGAGGAGGTGCTGTTCGAGTCCCCCGGGCTCCCCGGGGACAGTGATCTGGCAGCGACCCGTGTGCTGCGTCTGGCGGAGCATGATTACCGGGTAGAGCTACGACCCAGTCGCACGTTCCTGTCGACCAACCACTCCGCGATGTCGGGTCTGGTGGTATTGGGCGGTTTGCTCAGTTTTCTGCTCAGTGCCTTGCTCTACGTCCTGGTCAGCCAGCGCCAACGGGCCCTGACTCTGGTGGAGCAGCGTACCCAGGAACTGCGCGCTCGGGAACAGGAACTGCGGGGTACCCACAGCCAGTTGCGCGGCGTGCTGGATGCCGCGACCCAGGTCGCGATCATCGCCACGGATCTGCGTGGGGTCATCACCACGTTCAATGCCGGCGCCGAACAGATGCTGGGCTACCAAAGCTGCGAAGTCCTGCAGAGCATGACCCTCGAAAGCCTCCATGTGCCGCGGGAGCTCCAGGCCCGGGCCGCAGAGCTTGGCGCCCGATTCGGCAAGCCGATTCCTACCTGTCACGCGATGCTGCTCGAAGGTGGCGAGGCGGGCGGCCAGCAGGCCCGGGAGTGGACCCTGGTACGGCGTGACGGCAGCCACTTGACCGTGAACATGCTGGCCACGCCCGTGCTCGACGACCAGGGGCTCTGGGTCGGGCACCTGGCGATTTGCATCGACATCACCGAACGCAAGCGCGTCCATGAGGCCCTGGCGGCCCGGGACTTGCTGCTGAAGAAACTCAGTGCCCATGTACCTGGCGGCATCTACCAGTTCAAAATGGATTTCAACGGTCGTTTCAGCGTGATCTATGCCAGCGATGGCATTCGTGACATCTATGAGCTGGAGCCCAGCGTGCTGGTCCAGAACGCCGAAGCTGTTTTCTCCCGCATCCATTCACTGGACAACGCGCGGGTCCGAGCGTCGATCCGTGCCTCGGCCGACACCCTGAGCCCATGGCGCGAAGAATATCGGGTGCAACTGCCACAGCGTGGCCTGCGCTGGGTGCGTGGCGAGGCCACACCCGAGCAACTGCCGGGCGGTGGCGTGTTGTGGCATGGCTATATCTCCGATATTTCCGATCTCAAGCGGGTGGAAGAAGAGTTGCGCGCATTGTCCGTGACCGATGCCTTGACCGGGATTCGCAACCGGCGATATTTCCAGGAGCGCCTGAACTCGGAAATGACCCGGGTCGAACGCGGTTCTGGGGAGCTTTCGGTCATCATGCTCGACATCGATCACTTCAAGCGCATCAATGATCAGCACGGCCACGCCGTGGGGGACCGGGTGTTGCAGGCGGTTTGCCTGCGCGTTTCCCAGCGTCTGCGGCGTACCGATGTCTTCTGTCGGCTGGGTGGGGAAGAATTCGTGGTGTTGTGTCCCGACACCGATGGTGAAAGCGCCTATGCCTTGGCCATTGGGCTGTGGGAGGGGCTGCGCGGGGCGGAGATCGAGGATGTGGGCGTGGTCACCGCCAGCTTCGGCATCGCCAGCTGGCGCGCCGGGGAAGGCGCGGATGCCCTGCTGTTACGGGCCGACTCGGGGGTGTACGCGGCGAAGCAGGCCGGACGGGATCGGGTCGAGATGCAGGTGGGGTAGTTCGCAGGTTTGCGCTCGCCACATGTCTCCTGATGTGGGAGCGGGCTTGCTCGCGAAAGGGCCATATCAGGCAATGGAAGTGTTGAATGTCACACCGCCTTCGCAAGCAAGCCCGCTCCCCACATCAGTTTTTGTTCTGGATCAGAGCACCGAAGCCGTCTGCGGCAGTTTCGGCTGGCGGTACAGGTCCAGCAGCACCTGGTCCAGCACCGACGAAGCACCCCATGGCTTCGGATCGTTGAGGATCGCTACCACGGCCCAGGTATTGCCGTTGACGTCGCGGCTGAACCCGGCGATGGCACGCACGGTGTTCAGGGTGCCGGTCTTGATGTGGGCTTCGCCGGCCATGGCCGTGGTCTTGAGGCGTTTGCGCATGGTGCCGTCGGTGCCGACAATCGGCATCGAACTGATGTACTCGGCCGCATAGGGGCTGCGCCAGGCGGCTTGCAGCATCGCCGCCATTTCCCGGGCGCTGACCCGTTCGGCGCGGGACAGGCCGGAGCCGTTTTCCATCACCAGGTGCGGTGCGGTGATGCCTTTCTTGGCCAGCCATTGGCGCACGACCCTTTGCGCGGCCTTGGCGTCGTCACCGTCGGCTTCGTTGCGGAACTGTGCACCGAGGCTCAGGAACAACTGCTGAGCCATGGTGTTGTTACTGTACTTGTTGATGTCGCGGATGATCTCCGCCAGGTCCGGCGAGAATGCCCGGGCCAGCACCTTGGCGTTGCTCGGGGTGGCGGCCAGACGGTCCTTGCCCTGGATGCTGCCGCCCAGTTCTTTCCAGATCGCCCGCACCGCGCCAGCGGTGTAGGTGGCGTGGTCCAGCAGTGACAGGTAGGTCTGGGAGCTGCAGCCATCGCCCAACTGCCCGCCGACCGTCACGGCCACGCTGCCGTCCGGCTGGGGTACCGGGTTGTAGCGTACGCCGCCGGTGCATTGCTTGGAATTGACCGCCTTGACCTGGTTATCGATGTGGATGCTGGCAATCGGCGGCTCCACCGACACCAACACCCGGCCGCCATCATTGCGGGCAACGAAGCGCAGCGCCTTGAGGTTGACCAGCAGGGAGTCGGGCTTGACCAGGAAAGGCTTGTTTTCATCGTTGCCGTCGTCGTTGAACTCGGGCAGTTGCGGCTGGATGAAGAAGCCGCGGTCGAGCACCAGGTCACCGGTGACCTGTTGTACGCCGTTGGCGCGCAAGTCGCGCATCAGCAGCCAGAGCTTTTCCATGTTCAGTTTGGGGTCGCCGCCACCCTTGAGGTACAAATTGCCGTTGAGGATCCCGCCGCTGAGGGTGCCGTCGGTGTAGAACTCGGTCTTCCACTGGTGATTGGGGCCAAGCATTTCCAGGGCGGCGTAGGTGGTCACCAGTTTCATGGTGGAGGCCGGGTTGACCGAGACGTCGGCGTTGTAGAGGGTCGGGGTGCCGGGGCCATTGAGTGGCACCATCACCAGGGACAGCGCGTCGTCTTGCAGCTTGCTGGTCCTGAGGGCCTTCTGCACATTGGGCGACAGGGCGGTGTTAATCGTAGCGGCGCTGGTGGAAACGGGGAGGGCCAGGGGAAGAAGAAGGCTGGCCAGGAGCAGTGGACGCAAAGATTTGATCATGTGTAATAAAACCCTACGGGCGAGGGGAAAAAACGAGGACATGAAAAATGAACGTCCTCAACGGTCAGGAAAGTGTCGGCATTATGCCCCAAGGCGCACCGGATGGGCCGTGCCTGAGCCCATTCATGAGGCAATTTTTTACCGACGGTAGGCCGATACACCCGATCAACCGGGCAATCGTCGCACCAAACTGGTAAAGTGCCGGCCGTTATTACTGATGAGGATTGTTCCAATGGCGACTAACCGTTCCCGGCGTCTGCGCAAAAAACTGTGTGTGGATGAGTTTCAAGAGCTGGGTTTCGAACTGAACCTGGATCTCAAAGAAGATCTGGACGATGAGGCGATTGACGCTTTCCTCGACGCTTTCCTGAAAGAAGCCATGGAAGCCAATGGCCTGGGCTACGTCGGCGGCGACGACTACGGTCTGGTTTGCCTGCAGAAGCGTGGCTCGGTTTCCGAAGAACAACGTGCTGCCGTTGAAGCCTGGCTCAAGGGCCGCAGCGAACTGACCAACATGACGGTCAGCCCGCTGATCGACGTGTGGCACCCGGACATGCCGATCAACGCCAAGGCGTGATGTCCTGAACCGGCAGCCCGATTGGGCGCCGGTTTTTTTGTGCCTGGCTTTTGAGGTTGGTTGCTCTCTCGGCCTCTTTCGCGCTCCCACAGGGTCCCTGCGAACCCTGTGGGAGCGGGCTTGCTCGCGAATCTTTTAAGAGACTGTCAGGCGCTGCGCCAATTCAGAATCAGCAAAGTCAGCACCCCCGCCACAATCCCCCAGAACGCCGAGCCGACAGAAAACAGCGTCAGCCCCGACGCCGTGACCATGAAGGTGATCAGCGCCGCTTCCCGTTCCCTGGTTTCGCTCATGGCGATGCTCAAGCCGTTGATGATCGACCCGAACAGCGCCAGTGCCGCGATGGACAACACCAGCTCCTTGGGCAGCGCCGCGAACAACGCCGCAAGAGTGGCGCCGAATACCCCGGCAATTCCGTAGAAGATCCCGCACCAGACCGCTGCCGTGTAGCGTTTGTTGCGATCTTCGTGAGCATGGGGGCCGGTGCAGATGGCGGCGCTGATGGCCGCCAGGTTGATACCGTGGGAGCCGAACGGCGCCAGCAGCAGCGAGGCGATGCCGGTGCAGGTGATCAGTGGCGAGGCCGGTACGTGGTAGCCGTCGGCCCGGAGCACGGCGATGCCCGGCATGTTCTGCGAGGTCATTGCCACCACGAACAGCGGAATGCCGATGCTGATGGTGGCGGCCAGGGAAAAGTGTGGCGTGGTCCAGACCGGTGTGGCGACTTCAAGGGCAAAGCCGCTGAAGTCCAACAACCCCATCAGGCCTGACAGCGCGGTGCCGATCAGCAGCGCCGCCAGCACCGCGTAGCGAGGCGACAGGCGCTTGACGATCAGGTAAGTGAAGAACATCCCCAGCACCAGGCCGGTACGATGCTGGGCAGCGACGAAAATCTCACTGCCGATCTTGAACAGGATGCCCGCCAGCAACGCTGCCGCCAGCGACGCCGGAATGCGCTTGACCAAGCGCTCGAAGCTGCCGGTCAGGCCGCAGATCGTCACCAGCGCCGCGCAGGTGATGTAGGCGCCAATGGCCTCGCCATAGCTCACGCCGCCCAGGCTGGTGATCAGCAGTGCCGCGCCGGGTGTCGACCAGGCGATGGTGACCGGCGTGCGATAGCGCAACGACAGGCCGATGGAGCACACTGCCATGCCAATGGAGATCGCCCAGATCCACGATGAAATCTGCCCGCTGGTGAGCCCCGCCGCCTGGCCGGCCTGGAACATCAACACCAGGGAACTGGTGTAACCGGTCATCATGGCGATGAATCCGGCGACGATGGCCGAGGGCGAGGTATCGGCCAATGGGCGAAGTGGCGCGGTCGTGACTTCGGTCATGGTGAGTGGGGATCCTTGGATAGATTATGTACCTGTGGGAACAAGGCCATAGGTGTCACAGATTGAGGGTTTAAGCCTAAACTCAACCCAGTGAGCAATTGCAATACAGCCAAGCCCGCAAACAGCCGTACAGTCGTGTTGCCATCAGAGGTTGTGTACAATCGCCGTGTTTTTTACACGATACTTGCCAGCGATCCGCTGTGCCGTATTACAGTCACGGTCAATTCGCCGCAGTTCTCCCGACCCGAGTGCCCATGAACGAACAGTTGCAGCCCCTCAAGAAACAACCGCGAGCAGGTAAAGCCGGCCGCAGCGGAACCCAGGACGATATCGTCTATGCACATATCTTCGAGGCCATCCTCGAACAGCGACTGGCGCCCGGTACAAAGTTGAGCGAAGAGGCGCTGGGGGAGATTTTCGGGGTCAGCCGCACGATCATCCGCCGGGCGTTGTCGCGTCTGGCCCATGAGGGGGTGGTGTTGTTGCGGCCTAATCGCGGCGCGGTCGTTGCCAGCCCGAGTGTCGAAGAGGCTCGCCAGGTGTTCATGGCCCGGCGTCTGGTGGAGCGGGCGATCACCGAACTGGCGGTGCAGCACGCTACCGCCGAGCAGCTTGCCGAATTGCGCCAGATGGTCAGCGACGAACGCGACAGTTTTTCCCGTGGCGATCGTGGCGCCGGCATCCGCCTGTCGGGTGAGTTCCATCTCAAACTGGCCGAGGCGGCCAGGAATGCCCCGCTGATCAGCTTCCAGCGCAGCCTGGTGTCCCAGACTTCACTGATCATCGCCCAGTACGAAAGCGGCAACCGGTCCCACTGCTCCTACGACGAACACACCCAGTTGATCGATGCCATCGAAGCCCGGGATGCCACGCTGGCAGTGGACTTGATGATGCATCACATGGATCACATCGACAGCAAGCTCAACCTCGACGAAGAGGGCGCGTCGGATGATTTGCATGCGGTGTTTTCGCATCTGCTGCAGAGCAAGAAGCCTGGGCGGTCGACGGCCAAGCTTTGATTGAATCAGTGGTACCCGAGTCGTGCCCTTCGCGAGCAAGCCCGCTCCCACATTCGACCGCGTTGTTAAGTCATACGCTGAACAAATGTGGGAGCGGGCTTGCTCGCGAAAGCGGCCTGACAGGCGATAGATAACCTACCGCTGATGCACCAACCTGCCAGCCGCATAGGTCTGCGCCACCGTCCGGTCATCCCCCAGCGTCATCAACACGAACAGTCTCTCGGCAATGTCCCTGGCCTGCTTGAGGCGATAGCTCAGCAGCGGCGTAGCGTTGTAGTCCAGCACCAGGAAATCCGCATCGGTGCCTGGTTGCAAGGTGCCGATTCGATCTTCCAGGCGCAAGGCCCGGGCGCCGCCGAGGGTCGCCAGGTACAGCGATTTGAACGGGCTCAGCCGTGCGCCCTGCAACTGCATCACCTTGTAGGCTTCGTTCAGGGTCTGCAGCAGCGAAAAGCTGGTGCCCCCGCCGACGTCGGTGCCTAGCCCCACGTTGACCTTGTGCTTTTCGGCCATCGGCAGGTTGAACAGGCCACTGCCCAGGAACAGGTTCGAGGTCGGACAGAACGCGATGGCCGAACCGGTTTCGGCCAGGCGTGCGCATTCGTCGTCGCACAGATGCACACCGTGGGCGAACACTGAACGCTCGCCGAGCAACTTGTAGTGATCGTAGACGTCCAGATAGCCCTTGCGCTCGGGAAACAGCGCCTTGACCCATTGCACTTCCTGCAGGTTTTCACTGATGTGGGTCTGCATGTACAGGTCCGGGTATTCCTCCAGCAACTGAGCGGCCAACGCCAACTGCTCCGGCGTGCTGGTCGGGGCGAAGCGCGGGGTCACGGCGTAGTGCAGGCGGCCCTTGCCGTGCCAGCGCTCGATCAGCGCCTTGCTCTCGGTGTAGCTGGATTCGGCGGTGTCGGTCAGGTAGTCCGGGGCGTTGCGATCCATCATCACTTTACCGGCGATCATCCGCAGGTCGAGCTTCTCGGCTGCTTCAAAAAAGGCATTCACCGATTCCGGGTGCACGCTGCCGAACACCAGGGCCGTGGTGGTGCCGTTGCGCAGCAGTTCCTCGATGAAAATATCGGCCACGGCTTCGGCGTGGGCCGGGTCGGCGAACTGGCGTTCGCAGGGGAAGGTGTAGGTATTGAGCCAGTCCAGCAGTTGTTCGCCATAGGCGCCGACCATGCCGGTCTGCGGCAGGTGGATATGGGTGTCGATGAACCCGGGGGTGATCAGTGCGTCCGGGTAATGGGCGATTTCGATGTCCGCCGCCAGGCTCGGCAGCAGGTCATGGGCGTGGCCGAGGGCGCTGATCTGACCGTTTTCCACCACCAGCAGGCCATCCTCGAAATATTCATAAGAGGCTTCGAGGCCGACCTCGGCCGGGTCGGCGAGGCTGTGGAGCAGGGCGGCGCGGTAGGCTTTGCGTGTCATGGGCATGGGCAATCTCAGGAGTTGGCTTGGCTGCGGCGCGAAACCGGCAGCAGCTTGGCGATAGGTTCGGCGCGAGCGGTGTGCTGGCCGAAATCCGCGTTATAGGTGGCGATGATTTCGCCAGCGATGGAGATGGCGATTTCCACGGGCAACTTGCCTTTGACTTCGCCAATGCCCATCGGGCAACGCATGCGTTGCAAGGTGCCGCTGTCGAAGCCGCGATCGCGCAGGCGGTGTTCGAACTTGACCCGCTTGGTCTTCGAACCGATCAGGCCGAAGTAAGCGAAGTCGTTGCGCTTGAGGATCGCCGCGCTCAGCTCCAGGTCGAGCTGATGGTTGTGGGTCATAACGATGCAATAGCTGCCGGCGGGCAGGTCATCGACTTCATCCAGTGGGTCTTCGCTGACGATTCTCTCTACGCCGGGGGGCAGTTGTTCGGGAAACTCGGCTTCCCGCGAGTCGATCCAGCGCACCCGGCAAGGCAGGCTCGCCAGGAGCGGCACCAGTGCCCGGCCGACATGACCGGCGCCGAACACGGCGATCTGCGCCTGGACCTGGCCCATGGGTTCGAACAGCAGCACGGTCACGCCGCCGCAGCACTGGCCCAGGCTGGCGCCGAGGCTGAAGCGCTCCAGATGGGTATTCTGCTGGCCGCTGGCGAGCATGTTCCGGGCGATTTCCATGGCCTTGTATTCCAAGTGCCCGCCCCCGATGGTGTCGAATGTCTGGCTGGCGCTGATGACCATCTTCGAGCCGGCGTTGCGCGGGGTCGAGCCGAGTTCTTCGATGATCGTCACCAGCACGCAGGGTTCGCCGCGGGTTTGCAGGTCGGCGAGGGCGCTGATCCAGTTGTACATGTTCACCTCGACTGATCGTTCCCACGCTCTGCGTGGGAATGCATCTCTGGACGCTTCGCGTCCGCTTTTCAACATTCTTTGTTGTCTGTTCGGGCCTCATCGCGAGCAGGCTCGCTCCCACATTGGGCCGATGTTCACAATTCCCTGTGGGAGCGAGCCTGCTCGCGATTGAAGGCGCGACGGTCTTAAAGCGAAGCCACTTCAGTCTCAGGCTCGACCGTCTGCATGGTCTTCAACCCACGCATCTGCTCACAGCCCCACAGAACCCGCTCCGGCGTCGCCGGCGCATCGATTTTCGGTTGGTGCCTGTAGTCTCCAAGGCTCGCCACGGCATCCTTGATCGCACACCACGCGGCGATGCCGAGCATGAACGGCGGCTCGCCCACGGCCTTGGAGTGGAACACCGTGTCTTCGGGGTTTTTGCGGTTCTCCACCAGCCGGACCCGCAGATCCAGCGGCATGTCCGCCACGGCCGGGATCTTGTAGCTGGCCGGGCCGTTGGTCATCAGCTTGCCCTTGTCATTCCACACCAGCTCTTCCATGGTCAGCCAGCCCATGCCCTGGATGAAGCCGCCTTCGACCTGGCCAGTGTCGATGGCCGGGTTCAGCGAGGCGCCGACGTCGTGGAGGATGTCGGTGCGCAGCATCTTGTATTCGCCGGTGAGGGTGTCGACGATCACCTCGGCACACGCCGCGCCGTAGGCGTAGTAGTAGAACGGCCGGCCACGGGCCTGGCTGCGGTCGTAGTAGATTTTCGGGGTCTTGTAGAACCCGGTGCTCGACAGCGAGACCTGAGCGAAATACGCCTGTTGCACCAGTGCCTCGAAGGTCAGGATGTGATCGCGGACCCGCACATGGCCGTTGTGGAATTCGACGTCTTCTTCACTGACCTTGTACTGGCGCGCGGCGAATTCCACCAGGCGCCGCTTGATGGTTTCGGCGGCATTCTGCGCGGCCTTGCCGTTCAGGTCGGCTCCGCTGGAGGCTGCGGTGGGGGAGGTGTTCGGCACTTTGTCGGTGTTGGTCGCGGTGATCTGCACCCGGTCCATTTCCACCTGGAACACCTCGGCTACCACCTGCGCGACCTTGGTGTTGAGGCCCTGGCCCATTTCGGTGCCACCATGGTTCAGGTGGATGCTGCCGTCGGTGTAGACGTGGATCAAGGCACCCGCCTGGTTGAGGAAACTGGCGGTGAACGAGATGCCGAACTTGACCGGCGTCAGCGCCAGGCCCTTTTTCAGGATCGGGCTGCCTGCGTTGTAGCGACGGATCGCTTCGCGCCGCTCGGCATACTGGCTGCTTTCTTCCAGCTCGGCGGTCATTTCCTCGAGCATGTTGTGCTCGACGGTCTGATAGTAGTGGGTGACGTTGCGTTCGGTCTTGCCGTAGTAGTTGGCCTTGCGCACCGCCAGCGGATCCAGACCCAAGTGCCGGGCGATGGCATCCATCACCTCTTCGATGGCGACCATGCCTTGGGGGCCGCCGAAACCACGGTAGGCAGTGTTCGAGGCGGTGTTGGTCTTGCAGCGGTGGCCGTTGATGGTGGCGTCGCCCAAGTAGTAGGCGTTGTCGGCATGGAACATCGCCCGGTCGACAATCGACGCCGACAGGTCCGGCGAGCAGCCGCAGTTGCCGGCCAGTTCCAGGGCGATGCCGTGCAGGCGTCCGCGGCTGTCGAAGCCCACGTCATATTCGATGTAGAAGGGGTGGCGCTTGCCGGTCATCAGCATGTCTTCGACCCGCGGCAGGCGCATCTTGGTCGGCTGGCCGGTGAGGTGCGCGATCACCGCGCACAGGCAGGCCGGGCTGGCGGCCTGGGTTTCCTTGCCACCGAAGCCGCCACCCATGCGGCGCATGTCCACCACCACTTTGTTCATCGACACGCCCAGCACTTCAGCCACCAGTTTCTGCACTTCGGTGGGGTTCTGGGTGGAGCAGTAAACGAGCATGCCGCCGTCTTCGGTGGGCATCACCGAGGAAATCTGGGTTTCCAGGTAGAAGTGTTCCTGGCCGCCGATGTGCAGCGAGCCTTGGATGCGATGTTCGGCACTCGCCAGTGCGGTGGCGGAATCACCCCGTTGGTGGGTGTGGCTGTCGAGCACGAAATGCCGCTTGCGCAGGGCTTCGACCACGTCCAGCACCGGCTCCAGGTCTTCATACTCGATGATCGCGGCCATCGCCGCCTGGCGTGCGGTTTCCAGGTCCCTTGCGGCAACGGCCAGCACCGGTTGGCCGACGAATTGCACGTCATCAATCGCCAGCAGCGGGTCACCGGGCAGCAACGGACCGATGTCCTTGAGACCGGGAATGTCGGCGTGGGTGATGGCGATGCGCACGCCTTCGAAGGCGTAGCACGGCGTGGTATCGATGCGCAGGATCCGGGCGTGGGCGCGGTCCGACAGCCGTGCGTAAACGTGTAGCTGGTTAGGGAATTCGAGGCGGTCATCGATGTACTGCGCTTCACCGGTCACATGCTTGGCGGCGCTGTCGTGCTTGACGCTGCGACCGACGCCGGTGGTCAGGTCCCGGGCGAACAGCTCGGCCAGCTCGGCTTGGGTCTTTTCTACGGCGTGATGGTTAGACATAAGCGGTCACCCGAGTCTCGATGTGCGGCGTTTGCAGTTCGATGAAGTATTTGCGCAGCAGGTTGCGGGCGCCGAGCAGGCGGTATTCCTTGCTGGCGCGAAAGTCCGACAAAGGCGTGAAGTCTTCGGCCAGGGCGGCGCAGGCGCGCTCCAGGGTGCTGTCGTTCCACGGCGCGCCGATCAGCGCGGCTTCACAATGCTTGGCACGCTTGGGGATGGCGGCCATGCCGCCGAAGGCCACGCGGGCATCGCGGACCACGCCGTCATCGATGCGCAGATTGAACGCCGCGCACACTGCGGAGATGTCATCGTCCAGGCGCTTGGACACCTTGTAGGCACGGAACGCCTGTTCGGCGCTGGCCCGGGGCACGATGATCTTTTCGATGAATTCGCTTTCCCGACGGGCGGTGACCCGGTATTCGATGAAGTAATCCTCCAGCGCCAGGGTGCGACGGACCTGACCCTTGCACAGCACGATTTGCGCGCCGAGGGCGATCAGTAGGGGCGGCGAGTCACCGATGGGCGAGGCGTTGCCGATGTTGCCGCCCAGGGTGCCCTGATTGCGGATCTGCAGCGAGGCAAAGCGCTGCAGCAGTTCACCGAAGTCCGGGTACTCGGCTTTCAGGGCCTCGTAGCAATCGGACAGCGTGGTGGCAGCACCGATTTCCAGACGGTCGTCGAAACGCTCGATGCGTTTGAGCTCGGCGACGTTACCCACATAGATCATCACTGGCAGGGTGCGATGGAACTGGGTGACTTCCAGGGCCAGATCAGTGCCGCCGGCCAGCAGGCGCGCCTGGGGGTAAGCGTCGTAGAGATCGGCCAGGTCGGCCACGGTCAGCGGCACCAGGCAGCGTTTGTCGCCGCAATTGAGCTCGCCGGTTTCCTTGGGGACGATGGCTTTGAGGCGGGCTATGGTCTCGGCCTCGCGGGCATCGAACTGGTCCGGTTGCTTGCCGCAGCAGGCCTGCTCGGCGGCGGCCAGGATCGGCCGATAACCGGTGCAACGACACAGGTTGCCGGCCAGGGCTTCGTGGGCTTTGTGGGCGTCGGGTTGCTCGCTGTTTTTCTGCAGGGCGAACAGCGACATGACGAAACCTGGTGTGCAGAAGCCGCATTGCGAACCGTGGCAGTCGACCATCGCCTGCTGGACGCTGTGCAATTGACCCTGGTGCTTGAGGTCTTCGACGCTGATCAGTTGCTTGCCGTGCAGGGACGAGACGAAGGTCAGGCACGCGTTGAGGCTGCGATAGCGAATGCGCGAGCGGCCGCTTTCGTCCGTGTCCAATTCGCCCACCACCACGGTGCAGGCACCGCAGTCGCCGCTGGCACAACCCTCTTTTGTGCCGGATTTACCAACATGCTCGCGCAGGTAGTTGAGCACGGTCAGGTTCGGGTCCAGGGTGTGCTCGTTACGGAGTTCCTGGTTGAGTAAAAACTGGATCACGGAAGGCCTCGCAGATTCATTATTGTTGTATCGACGTAGGCCGAATTTAGCAGGTCTGACTTTTCGGTCAACGTTTTTCTGACTTAAGGGTCAGGAAATTCGTTTTGTCGATTAACAACAGGTTTGGATATTGGCCCGCTGGCGATGTTCTATATCCTTCAGTTAAGCGCAAATCCCCTGTGGGAGCGGGCTTGCCCGCGAAGGCGGCGTTCCTGTCGGAGAATTTCGTGCGAACGGTCCGGCCTCTTCGCGAGCAAGCCCGCTCCCACAAGTCCCTGCCAGTGAAAATTTTGCTTGAATCGTGCCAAAAACCGGGTGCAGGCCCTGCGCCATGACGTATCGAGTGCGCTACACTGCGCCGCTTGTGCAGATCGAAGAGTTTGAAGGACAACCATGACGTTCAAGGCCCCGGACAGCCTCGCCGAGCAAATCGCCCATCATCTCGCCGAACGCATCATTCGGGGCGAAATGAAGCCGGGAGAGCGTATCCAGGAGCAGAAGGTCACGCTGGCGCTCAATGTCAGCCGCGGCTCGGTCCGCGAGGCCTTGCTGATCCTGGAGCGACGTCATCTGATCGCGATCCTGCCGCGCCGTGGCGCCCACGTCACCGAGCTCACCGAACATAACGTGCGCAGCCTCTGTACGCTGATGAGCGAGCTGTACATCCTGCTGGGCAACGCCGTGGCCCATGGCTGGCGGGATTCGGCCGACATGGCGCCGTTTCTGCAGATCCAGCAGCGCCTCAAGGAGGCCTTCGCGCGCCAGGACATCCGCATGTTCGTCGACGAAAGCTTCAGTGTGATGCGTGCGGCCTACCCATTCGCCAACAACCCGTACTTGCAGGAAACCGTCGAGAACTTGCAGCCGGCCATGAGCCGTGCCTATTTCCTCGCCCTGGAACAGCGCAAGGCCGAGATGAGCGAGTTCCTCGACCTGTTCCAGCGCCTGCTTGTCGCGGTGCTGGCTCGTGACCTGCCGCAGATCCGCATTGTGCTGACGGCCTACTGCCAGCGCAGTTGCGATCTGGTGGTTGCCGCCCTGACGAAGGCCTGAACGTGCGCCTCAAGTGCATCAAGCTGGCGGGGTTCAAGTCCTTCGTCGACCCGACCACGGTGAACTTCCCCAGTAACATGGCGGCGGTGGTCGGGCCCAACGGCTGCGGCAAGTCCAACATCATCGACGCCGTGCGTTGGGTGATGGGCGAGAGTTCGGCCAAGAACCTGCGCGGCGAATCGATGACCGACGTCATCTTCAACGGCTCCACCAGCCGCAAGCCGGTCAGCCAGGCGAGCATCGAGTTGGTATTCGATAACTCAGACGGCACCCTGATCGGCGAATACGCGGCCTACGCGGAAATCTCCATCCGCCGCAAAGTGACCCGCGACAGCCAGAACAGTTACTTCCTCAACGGTGCCAAATGCCGACGTCGCGACATCACCGACATCTTCCTCGGCACCGGCCTGGGGCCGCGCAGCTATTCGATTATCGAACAGGGCATGATCTCCAAGCTGATCGAGGCCAAGCCCGAAGACCTGCGCAACTTCATCGAAGAGGCCGCCGGTATCTCCAAGTACAAGGAGCGCCGGCGCGAGACAGAGAACCGCATCCGTCGCACCCACGAGAACCTGGCGCGCCTGACCGACCTGCGCGAAGAGCTCGACCGTCAGCTCGAACGCCTGCACCGCCAGTCCGAGGCCGCGCGCAAATACCAGGAATACAAGGGCGAGGAACGCCAGCTCAAAGCCCAGCTCTCGGCCTTGCGCTGGCAGGCGTTGAACGAGCAGGTCGGCCAGCGCGAGGCGGTCATCGGCAACCAGGAAGTCAGCTTCGAAGCCCTGGTGGCCGAACAGCGCAATGCCGATGCCGCTATCGAGCGCCTGCGGGATGGCCACCACGAGCTGTCCGAACGCTTCAATCTGGTGCAAGGGCGCTTCTATTCGGTCGGTGGCGACATCGCCAGGGTCGAGCAGAGCATCCAGCACGGCCAGCAACGGCTGCGCCAGTTACAGGATGACTTGAAGGAAGCCGAGCGCGCGCGCCTGGAAACCGAGTCTCACCTGGGGCACGACCGTACCTTGCTGCTGACCCTGGGCGAAGAGCTGGACCGGCTCACGCCGGAGCAGGAGATCACCAGCGCCGCCGCCGAAGAAGCCGCTGCAGCGCTGGAAGAGGCTGAACTGACCATGCACGGCTGGCAGGAGCAGTGGGACCGCTTCAACCTCACTTCCGCCGAACCACGGCGTCAGGCCGAGGTCCAGCAGTCGCGCATCCAGCAGTTGGAAACCAGCATGGAGCGCCTGGCCGAGCGCCAGCGTCGCCTGGCCGAAGAGCGTGCGTTGCTCGCGGCGGACCCGGAAGACGCGGCGATCCTCGATCTGAGCGAGCAGTTGGCCGCCAGCGAAGCCACGCTCGAGGACTTGCAGGCCAGCGAAGACGCTCAGGTCGAGCGCCTCGAACAACTGCGCCAGGCCTTGCAACTGGCCCTTCAGAATCAGCAGCAGGCCCAGGGCGAGTTGCAACGGCTCAACGGGCGTCTGGCCTCGCTGGAAGCCTTACAGCAAGCCGCGCTGGATCCGGGCACCGGCACCGCCGAATGGCTGCGCGACCAGCATCTGGCCGAGCGCCCGCGGTTGGCCGAAGGCCTGAAGGTCGACGCCGGTTGGGAGCTGGCGGTGGAAACCGTGCTGGGTGCCGATCTGCAAGCGGTGCTGGTGGATGATTTCGCCGGCTTCGACCTCTCAGGGTTCACCCAGGGCGACCTGCGCCTGCTCAGCCCGGCCGGTGACGGCGTGCGGATACCGGGCAGCCTGCTGGACAAAGTCGAGGCCAAGGTCGATCTGTCGCCCTGGCTCGGGCAGGTCAGGCCGGTGGAAAACCTCGAACAGGCCCTGGCGCTGCGCGGGCAACTGGCGGCGGGCGAGAGTCTGATCAGCCGCGATGGCTATTGGGTCGGCCGGCATTTTCTGCGGGTGCGCCGGGCCAGCGAGGCCGAGAGTGGCATGCTCGCCCGGGGCCAGGAGATCCAGCGTCTGGGCGCCGAGCGCGACGAACGCGAAGCCAGCGTCGAGGCCCTGGAAACCGAATTGCAGACTCTGCGGGCGCAGCAGCGTCAACAGGAAAACGGCCGCGAACACCTGCGCCGGCTGCTGCAGGACGAAGCACGCCAGCAGGGCGAGCTCAAGGCACAGCTCTCGGCCGGCAAGGCCAAGGCCGAACAGTTGGCCTTGCGTCGCACCCGATTGGAAGAAGAGATCGCCGAACTGGGCGAGCAACGGGCGCTGGAGCACGAACAGATCGGCGAGGCGCGCCTGCAACTGCAGGAAGCCCTTGATGCCATGGCCCTGGACACCGAGCAGCGTGAGCTGTTACTGGCCCAGCGCGACAGCCTGCGCGAACGCCTCGACCGGGTGCGCCAGGAAGCGCGTCAGCACAAGGACCATGCCCATCAGTTGGCGGTGCGCCTGGGCTCGCTCAAGGCACAGTACGACTCTACCCGCCAGGCCCTCGAGCGTCTGGAAATGCAGTCCGAACGCCTGACCGAAAAACGCGAACAGTTGAGCCTGAACCTGGAGGAGGGCGAGGCGCCGCTGGAAGAGCTGCGTCTCAAGCTTGAGGAACTGCTCGACAAGCGGATGAGTGTCGACGAAGAACTCAAGACGGCGCAGATCGCCCTGGAAGACGCCGACCGCGAGCTGCGCGATGCCGAGAAGCGCCGTAGCCAGGCCGAGCAGCAATCCCAACTGATTCGCGGCCAGATGGAACAGCAACGCCTGGAATGGCAGGCCCTGACTGTGCGCCGTAAGGCCTTGCAGGACCAGCTGCTGGAGGATGGCTACGACCTCAACGGGGTGCTCGCCACCCTGGTGGCCGGGGCCAATGAGAAAGACGCCGAGGAAGAGCTGGAGCGCATTGCTGCGCGGATCCAGCGCCTGGGTGCGATCAACCTGGCGGCCATCGACGAATACGAGCAGCAGTCCGAGCGCAAGCGTTACCTGGACGCCCAGGACGCTGACCTGGTGGAAGCGCTGGAAACCCTGGAAAACGTCATTCGCAAGATCGACAAGGAAACCCGCAACCGCTTCAAGGATACCTTTGATCAGATCAATGGCGGTTTGCAGGCGCTTTTCCCAAAAGTTTTCGGTGGCGGCAGCGCTTACTTGGAACTGACGGGCGAAGATCTACTCGATACTGGGGTGACGATCATGGCGCGTCCTCCCGGAAAGAAGAACAGCACCATTCATTTGCTCTCTGGTGGTGAAAAAGCGCTGACCGCGTTGGCCCTGGTATTTGCCATCTTCAAGTTGAATCCGGCGCCGTTCTGCATGCTCGACGAAGTCGATGCGCCCTTGGACGACGCGAACGTGGGCCGCTACGCGCGCCTGGTAAAGGAAATGTCCGAAACGGTGCAGTTCATCTACATCACCCACAACAAAATTGCCATGGAAATGGCCGATCAGTTGATGGGCGTGACAATGCACGAGCCAGGCTGTTCGCGACTGGTTGCGGTGGATGTCGAGGAGGCCATGGCGATGGTAGACGCCTAGCGGCGAGCGGCGAGCGGCGAGCTTCAAGTGGCAAGCTGCAAGCGATGCAGCTTCAGCTGTAGCTTGTAGTTGCTGTTATGTAGCTTCAAGCTGTGGGTCATGCTAGTTTAATGTCAATTTTTCGTGTGCGTGGGCAAAACGCCATTCAGAACATAGAGTTGGCGCCACGTTTTAAAGCGGTTTGCAAATAGCTAAGCCCCTTATTTTTCAGCATTTTTATAGAGGCACGGGATTACATGGAAATCGGTCTGCGCGAGTGGCTGATCGTCATCGGCATCATTGTCATTGCCGGTATTCTTTTCGATGGCTGGCGCCGCATGCGCGGCGGCAAGGGGAAACTCAAGTTCCGCCTTGATCGCAGCCTGTCGAACCTGCCGGACGACGATGACAATACCGAGCTGCTGGGCCCGCCCCGGGTGCTGGACACCCACAAGGAGCCGCAGCTGGACGAGCATGACCTGCCGTCGGTGAGCGCGCCGGTGCGCGAACCCCGTGAGTCGGGTTCCAAGCGTGGCAAACGCAACAGCGAACCGTCCCAGGGTGACCTGAACCTCAACCTGGACCTGGATGGCGGCCCGAGCTTCAGCAGCCGCGACGATTTCCCGGACGAGAGCAAGGTGTCGAGCAGCGACAAGGAACAGGCCCAGGCTGAAGAAGTCCTGGTGATCAGCGTGATCTGCCGCGATCCGGCTGGCTTCAAGGGCCCTGCGTTGCTGCAGAACATCCTGGAAAGCGGCCTGCGTTTCGGCGAGATGGATATTTTCCATCGCCACGAGAGCATGGCCGGCAACGGTGAAGTGCTGTTCTCCATGGCCAACGCCGTCAAGCCAGGGGTGTTCGACCTGGATGACATCGATCATTTCAGCACGCCGGCGGTGAGTTTCTTCCTTGGCCTGCCGGGCCCGCGTCATCCCAAGCAGGCCTTTGACGTGATGGTGGCGGCGGCTCGCAAGTTGTCCCAGGAACTCAATGGCGAATTGAAGGATGACCAGCGCAGCGTACTGACCGCACAGACCATCGAGCACTACCGCCAGCGCATCGTTGAATTCGAACGCCGGGCATTGACCCAGAAGCGCTGAGGCTGCCGGCTGGCGAGGCGCTTTGTGGCGAGGGGATAAATCCCCTCGCCACAGGCTCTTTGCCTAGCGTGCTTGACTGATTGAAATGAGCAGCCTCGGCTGCTCTTTTGCTTTATGAGAGAACACCCATGAATGCCGTCGAAACCCGTATCCTAGAGCTGCGCAGCGAACTGGATCAGCACAACTACCGCTATCACGTCCTCGATGAGCCCACCATCCCGGACGCCGAGTACGACCGCCTGTTCCACGAGCTCAAGGCCCTGGAAGAGCAGCACCCGGAGTTGGTGACCAGTGATTCTCCGACCCAGCGGGTCGGTAGCGTGGCGCTTTCGGCGTTCAGCCAGGTCCGTCACGAGATTCCGATGCTCAGCCTGGGCAACGCTTTCGACGAAACCACCATGCGTGAGTTCGACCGTCGGGTGACCGAGGGCCTCGATCTGCCGGTGGGCGACCTGCTGGGCGGCGGCGCGGCGGTGGAATACAGCTGCGAGCCGAAACTCGATGGCCTGGCGGTCAGCCTGTTGTACCAGGACGGTTTGTTGGTCCGCGGTGCTACCCGTGGCGACGGCACGACCGGCGAAGACATCAGTGTCAACGTGCGTACCGTGCGCAACATTCCCCTCAAGCTGCAGGGCAGCGGCTGGCCAGCCGTGCTGGAAGTGCGCGGCGAGGTGTACATGTCCAAGGCCGGTTTCGAACGTCTCAACGCCACGCAGTTGGAGGCCGGCGGCAAGACCTTCGCCAACCCGCGCAACGCGGCGGCCGGGAGCCTGCGACAGCTCGACTCCAAAATCACCGCCAACCGCCCGCTGGAGTTCTGCTGCTATGGCATTGGCCAGGTGACGGCGGACATTGCCGATACCCACATTGGCAATCTCAAGCAGCTCAAGGCCTGGGGCATGCCCATCAGCCGCGAACTGAAACTGGCCCATGGCATTGACGAATGCCTGGATTATTACCGGGACATCGGCGAACGACGCAACGCGTTGCCCTATGAAATCGACGGCGTCGTGTTCAAGGTCAACAGCATTGCTTCCCAGCGTGAACTCGGCTTCCGCGCTCGCGAGCCGCGCTGGGCCATCGCTCATAAATTCCCGGCCAGCGAGGAGCTCACCGAGCTGCTTGACGTCGAGTTCCAGGTCGGCCGTACCGGGGCGGTGACGCCTGTTGCGCGGCTCAAGCCGGTCAAGGTGGCCGGCGTGACCGTGGCCAATGCCACGTTGCACAACATGGACGAAGTGGCGCGCCTGGGGTTGATGATCGGCGACACAGTGATCATCCGTCGCGCCGGGGACGTGATTCCGCAGGTGGTGCAAGTCGTCACCGAGCGCCGCCCGGAAAATGCCCGCCCCGTGGAAGTGCCCCAACAGTGCCCGGTGTGTGGCTCCCACGTGGAGCGCACGCAACTGATCAAGCGCAGCAAGGGGCGTGAAACCGTCAGCGAGGGCGCGGTGTATCGCTGCGTCGGGCGCCTGGCCTGCGGGGCGCAGCTCAAGCAGGCGATCATTCACTTCGTCTCGCGCCGGGCCATGGACATCGAAGGGCTCGGAGAAAAGAGCATCGAGCAATTGGTGGACGAGGGCCTGGTGGGTTCGCCTGCCGATCTGTATGCCCTGACCTTCGAACAAGTGGTCGACCTGGAAGGCTTCGCCGAACTGTCGAGCCGCAAGTTGCTGGCGGCCATCGTCGACAGCAAGAAGCCCAGCCTGGCGCGCTTCATTTACGCCCTCGGCATCCCTGATGTCGGCGAGGAAACCGCCAAGGTCCTGGCGCGCTCCCTCGGCTCGCTGGAGCGCGTGCAGGCGGCGTTGCCCCAGGTGCTCACCTATCTGCCGGACGTGGGCCTGGAAGTGGCGCATGAGATCCACAGCTTCTTCGAGGACCCGCACAACCGCCAAGTGATCACGGACCTGCTGCGCCATGGTCTCGATATCCAGGACCAAGGGGAGCTGGGCGCTGAGTTTTCCGCCAGCACCACCTTGGGCGGTTTTCTCGACAAGCTGCACATCCCTTCGGTCGGACCGGGTGGTGCGCAGAAACTGGCGGACAGGTTCGGCTCCCTTGAGGCAGTGATGAACGCGGATTGGCTGGACATGCGCCAGGCCCTGCCGGAAAAGCAGGCCAACGCCGTGCGGGAATTCTTCGCCAACACCGAAAATCGCCAGCAGGCCGAGGCCGCGGAACAGCAGTTGCGGGACTTCGGCATGCACTGGCAGAGCGAGAAGAAAGTCGTCGAAGGCTTGCCCGAGGCGGGTCATACCTGGGTGCTCACCGGTTCGCTGGAACTGATGAGCCGCGACGTCGCCAAGGACAAGCTGGAGAGCCTGGGGGCCAAGGTCGCCGGTTCCGTGTCAGCGAAAACCCATTGCGTCGTGGCCGGCCCTGGCGCGGGCTCGAAGCTGACCAAGGCCAATGAGCTGGGGCTCAAAGTGCTGGACGAAGAGGCGTTCGTGGCGTTTCTCGGCAAGCATGGCATCACGGTCTAGCCCTACTTAAAGTCGGGCGCGGTCCCTGTGGCGAGGGGATAAATCCCCTCGCCACAGGGAAGTCGGGCTGAACGTTGAACGTCTCTGTCAGAAGACGATCTAGTCTTGCAGGCTCCAGGGAGAGATCGCCATGTACCGCTTCTTTGAACAACTGAGCTCACGCATCGCCGCGCCGTTCCTGGGCGACCGTTCGCGCAACAGCAAGGTCTGGCCGTGTCGCTGCGGCCAGTCACTGTTCTTTCGCAACAGCCAGTGCCTGGCCTGCCTGGCGGTGTTGGGCTACCAGCCCGAGCAGAGTCGCCTCTCGTCCCTGCAACCCGGTGATCTGCCCGACACCTGGACCCTGGACGCCGACCCGCAAGCCGGTCTGTTCCGTCGCTGCGCCAACCTCGACACAGCGGCGGCGTGCAATTGGTTGCTGCCGGCTGGCGGTCCCGACACCTTGTGCGTCGCCTGCCGTCTGAACCGCACCATCCCTGACCTGTCGATCCCGCAGAACCCTGAACGCTGGCGCAAGGTCGAGACCGCCAAGCGCAGGCTGGTGGCGCAACTGATCACCCTCGGCCTGCCGGTCGTCCCGAAAAGCGTCGACGACACCACGGGCCTGGCTTTCGACTTCATCGGTGTCGATCCCGACGGCAGGCTACCGACCACTGGCCATGCCAGCGGTTTGATCACCCTCGACATCAAGGAGGCCGACGACGCCCACCGTGAGGCCGTGCGCCAGCAGATGCACGAACCCTATCGCACCTTGCTCGGGCACTTTCGCCACGAGGTGGGGCATTACTACTGGGACCGACTGATTGCCGACAGTCACTGGCTCGAGGCATTTCGCAGGTTGTTCGGCGATGAGCGGGCCAGCTATTCCGAGGCGCTGGAACGGCACTATCAGCAAGGGGCTCCACTGGATTGGCAAACCCGTTACGTCAG
Organism: Pseudomonas sp. SJZ074; assembly: GCF_007828215.1. GTDB lineage: Bacteria > Pseudomonadota > Gammaproteobacteria > Pseudomonadales > Pseudomonadaceae > Aquipseudomonas. Next base: position 130,712 of record NZ_VIUE01000011.1, read on the forward strand.
TGCCTACGCCACCATGCACCCTTGGGAAGATTGGGCTGAAACCTGGGCCCACTACCTGCACATGATGGACGCCGTGGACACCGCGCTGGGCTTCGGCATGAGCGCCCAGGACATGGACTTCGACTATCAGCCGTTTCCACCCGAGACCCTCTTCGATCCCGAGCACACCGGAGGGGCGGCATTCCTGTCGTTCGTCAACGCCTGGATCGAACTGGCCGGCATGCTCAACGAACTGTCCCGCAGCATGGGCCAACCGGATTTCTATCCGTTCGTCGTGTCGGCGGCCGTTATCACCAAACTGCATTTCATCCACCTGGTGATCCAGGAGGAGGGCGGCCGGGCGGATGAGGTGTTGCTGTAATGATGGGGCTTCCCGGATTGGCCGCTCACTCAGCCCACCACGATCCACTGTGGGAGCGAGCCTGCTCGCGATAGCGGCAGCTCATTCAGCCCTCATGCAGGCTGACCCACCGCTATCGCGAGCAGGCTCGCTCCCACAGGGTTCTTCGGGGCGCTGCCGAAATCATCCCCACCCCCATAGCAAGTGCTTGAACAACTTCGCTTTTTTAATCCGCTGCGAACGGTTGTAACTTCCAGTCAGATAGGTACAATGGCGCGGCTCGCCGTCAGGCGGGCGTCGTTATGGTGACCCCATCGGTCCCCCCGCAACGATTACCCGTGAACCTGGTCAGATCCGGAAGGAAGCAGCCACAGCGGGAACATTGTGTGCCGGGGTGTGGCTGGTGGGGTTGCCTCCATAACGCCCCAGGCCTTCGTTCGCAAGGCTTGTCAGATTTCCTCTTATCTTTCTTGTCCTGATCGAATTCGGTCGATGCCTTCTGCTGTCCGCATTATTACCGTTGATCGGCACTGTCATTTCTGACAGTAGAATTACTTGTCATGCCTTTCTAGGGTTCGTGTAACCGACCGGAGGGCAACGTGATGAACAACGACACGGTGTTGACGCAAAGCAGAGGGGCGACTGCCGTGAAGGTCGCGGCGGCGCTGGGATGGTTTGCATTGCTTCTCCAGCTTTACCTGATCCTGACCTCACGCTGGCAGGCCGAGAAGAGCCTGGTAGGCGGCGTGGAGATCTTTTTCAGTACTTCACGGTGCTGACCAATATTCTGGTGGCGATCGTGCTGACCTGCGCGGCGACGACAGGCGACTCGGCGCTGCGGCGTTTCTTTCTCCGGCCCTCGACCCAAACGGGGGTGGCGGCTGCCATCGTGCTGGTCGGGCTGGCGTACAACCTGCTGCTACGCCAGACCTGGAACCCTCAAGGCTGGCAGTGGGTAGCGGATGAACTGCTGCACGACGTGATGCCGGTGCTGTTCATGATCTATTGGTGGTTCTGCGTACCGAAGGGAACCCTGCACTGGCGCAACGTGTGGACATGGTTGATCTATCCACTGGTCTATTTCATTTACGCTCTGATACGCGGCGAGATGATCGGTACTTATCCCTATCCGTTCATCGAGGTGGACAGGTTGGGTTATTCACAGGTGCTGGTCAACGCGGTGCTGGTATTGGTGGGGTTCGTGGTGATTTCACTGGTGCTGGTTGCGGTGGATCGCGCAAGGAGCGGACGCTGAAAGGATGGCTGAAAAAGCCATCCAGACCTTTCCTGCAAAGGATGTACGTCAGGCATTGGTAATCGGAGCGATCACACCCGACTCAAGGCTTGGACAGCGCCAGATCAACCGCCGCGATCAGCTTGCCCAGGTCCTTCGGCGTGGCCTTGTGTATGACGCCGAACAGGTAGGCGCGCTGTTCGTCTTCAGCGTTCATGTCGACGAAAAAGGCTTTCGGCTGCACGTCCAGTACATTGGCGAGCAGGAGCAGGGCTTCGATGCTGGGCATGTAGGTGCCGGTTTCGAAACGGCTGATGGTCTTGGGGTCAAAACCGGTTTTTTCGCCAAGTTCAGCCTGAGTCAGCCCCGCTACTTTGCGGTAGCGTCTGATGGCTGCACCCAAACTTGAAATTTGCATCGCTCAATTCCCATTTAGAATCAAGAACTTAACGATAGATTTTCGCATTAGGCAACCACGCAATCCATCACCTTGCTTTTCAAAATGTGATGTGTTTCGTAGAATCAGCGTTTGGAACGGGCATTTGGTGACCTGCTTCAGGTGCCGGAATGTGCAAAAAGAGACAGGCCGCGCGTTCATTGTCGTGGCACTGGGCAGGTGTTCTGGACGTTCAGGTGGCATCGGCGATGCCGTGTCCCCGCTTTTTCCGAGATGTTTGAGCCTAGTTGATTTTCGCCTGTCCGCAGGCGGTGCAACCGCGCGCGACAAATGAGCCTGACTCATGGATGACTGCTTCGATGGATAAGAAGTACCGCAGAGCCGTTGACGCCGCCGCGATGTTTTCCGAGACCGATGCGAGCGGGCGTATCACCTACGTCAACGACCAGTTCTGTAACCTCTTTGGCTACCGGCGCGAAGAACTGCTGGGGGCGAACCATCGCCTGCTCAATTCCGGTCATCATCCGGGGGAGTTCTTCAGTGCCATGTGGCACACCATCTCGTTGGGGCAGGTCTGGAAGGGCGATATCTGCAATCGCGCCAAGGACGGTACGTTGCGTTGGGTCGACACCACCCTGGTGCCGGTGATAGACGACGCGACGGGCCAGGTCGAGCGCTACCTGGCCATCCGTTTCGACGTCAGCGACAAGCGCCAGCAGTTGCATTCCCTGCAGTGGCGAGTCGGGCACGATGTGCTGACCGGGCTGCCCAACCGTACCTATTTGTCTGACCTGCTGGATCAGGCCCTGGCGTTTTCCCAGTCGGAAAATTTCCCCCTGGCGGTCTGCATGCTTGACCTCGATGGCTTCAAGGCGGTCAATGACGGTCACGGCCATGCCAGTGGCGATCAACTGCTGGTCGAGGTTGCGAGGCGACTGCGCAGCATCGTCCGAGGCGAAGATGTGGTTGCGCGGCTGGCGGGAGACGAGTTCGTGCTGGTGTTGCGTCATGTGCCTGGGATGGATGAGTTGCATGGGGCTTTGAACCGGGTGTTGGTTGCTGTTTCCACGCCCTATTCCATTGGCGGTAAAAGCATCAAGGTTTTCGCAAGTATCGGCGTCACGCTGTTCCCCTGGGACAACGAAAACGCCGAGACGTTGCTGCGCCATGCCGACCAGGCGATGTACATGGCCAAGCAGAGCGGTCGCAATCGTTTCCATCTGTTCGATGTATCCCGGGACAAGGAGGTGCGGGCCACCTACCAGAGCGTCGAGCGGGTTCGGCAGGCGTTGGCCGCCCATGAGCTGCGGCTGCATTTCCAACCCAAGGTCAACATGCGCAGCGGCGCCGTAGTGGGGCTCGAGGCGCTGCTGCGCTGGAAGCACCCGCAACGTGGCCTGGTGCCGCCCCGTGAGTTCCTGCCGCTGGCGGAGGAGACCGACCTGATCGTCGAGATCGGCGAGTGGGTCATGGAACAGGTCATGACTCAGCTGCAGCTGTGGCAGCAAGCGGGGCAGGGGTGGCCGGTCAGCATCAATATCTCGGCTCGGCATTTCCAGCGGGCGGACTTCGTCGAGCGGCTGCGGCAGATGCTGGGACGGCACCCGGACGTGGCGCCACGGATGCTCGACCTGCAAATCGTCGAATCCGTCGCGGTGGAAAATCTCCAGCATGTCAGCGCTTGCATGCAGGCTTGCCAGGCCTTGGGGGTGGGGTTTTCCCTGGGCGGCTTCGGGACGGGCTACTGCTCCCTCAATGACCTCAAGCATTTGCGCACCCAGACCATCAAGATCGACAAGAGCTTTATCCGCGACATTCTTGTGAACCGGGATGACCTGGCCTTGACCAGGGCCGTGATCGGTCTGGCCCAGGCGTTCGATCGGCAGGTTGTCGCCGAAGGGCTGGACAGCCTTGAGCATGGCCAATTGCTGCTGCGCCTGGGTTGTGAAGTCGCCCAAGGCTACTTCATCGCCCGACCCATGCCACCGGAGCAGATACCGGGCTGGGTGACGAGGTTTGTCCCGCCGCCGCAATGGCGGCATCCGGACATTCAGGGAGAGCCGGTTTCAGCGTCGGATTCGGCGTTGCGACCGGTGTAGAGCTGGATGATCGCGTCGATCTCCCCTGATGCTTTCATGTGCTGCAAGGTGCGCAGGATGCGTTGTACCGGGATTTTCGGATCATTGCGCAGGTAGCAGCCCAACTGCTGTTCCTGAAGCACGGCTACCCCATGCAATTGATGGTCAGCGGTGTGCCGTTGGTTGAACCAGTCCAGTGCCCATTGGTTGCTCACCCCGTAGCGATAGCGACCGGCAAGCAATTTTGCCAGCACCTGTTCCTGGCTTCGTGCGTCGTCGCGCCGTAGCTGGCCACTGTCGAACAGCGGCTGCAAGGTCGGGTAGCTATAGCTGAGCACCGTGCCTATGGACTGTTGCGCCAACGTCGCCGGCGCCACTTGCGTGGGGGCACTGGCCTTGCCGACGAGCAGGTCGCGCTGGAAAAACAGCGGGACACTCCATAGGAAATCTCCCCCTTTGTCCTTTACCCAGTCGGGGCTGACATAACAGCGCACGTCGACTTCGTCGTGTCGCATGGCGCCGTCGAGCCGGGCCCGGGAGAGGACGTGGAACTCGGCCGGCATGCCCACCTGAGTCGCCAGGCTGGTCATGATATCGGGGAGTATGCCCTGGGTCGGGCGACCCCGCTCGATCTGCACCATGGGCATGGCCCAGCCGTCGGTCACAGCAAAACGCAAGGGTAGTTCGGCGGCGGAACATTCTGTCCCTAATAACAGCAAAGCCCCCATGGCCAAGCGCATAAGCTCTCCTGACGGTATAAAACGTGTCGACAACCGAGTCCTGATATCAAGCTTAGCCAGATTAGAACGGCGCACCGGATGCAATTTCGCCCCTGCTCCGCTAGCATTAGCCGCTTCTGTTCCTTCGTTGCGATGGTTTTCGATGAGTTATCAGGTTCTTGCACGTAAATGGCGTCCGCGCTCGTTCCGCGAAATGGTCGGCCAGACCCATGTGCTCAAGGCTCTGATCAACGCCTTGGACAGCCAGCGGCTGCACCACGCCTACCTGTTCACCGGGACTCGTGGCGTGGGCAAGACTACCATCGCGCGGATCATCGCCAAGTGTCTGAATTGTGAAACCGGTATCACGTCGACACCCTGCGGCGAGTGTTCGGTCTGCCAGGAAATCGACGAAGGTCGTTTCGTCGACCTGATCGAGATCGACGCCGCCAGCCGCACCAAGGTCGAGGACACCCGCGAGCTGCTCGACAATGTGCAGTACGCCCCGAGCCGTGGCCGCTTCAAGGTCTATCTGATCGACGAAGTGCACATGCTCTCCAGCCATTCCTTCAATGCGCTGCTAAAGACGCTCGAAGAGCCGCCGCCTTACGTCAAGTTCATCCTGGCGACCACCGATCCGCAGAAGCTTCCTGCAACTATTTTGTCCCGCTGTCTGCAGTTCTCCCTGAAGAACATGACGCCGGAACGGGTCGTCGAGCACCTGAGCCACGTGCTGGGTGTCGAGAATGTGCCGTTCGAAGACGATGCGCTGTGGCTGTTGGGCCGCGCCGCCGACGGTTCGATGCGTGACGCCATGAGCCTGACCGACCAGGCCATCGCCTTCGGTGAAGGCAAGGTCATGGCTGCCGATGTGCGGGCCATGCTCGGTACGCTCGATCATGGCCAGGTCTATGACGTGTTGCATGCCCTGATCGATGGTGACGCGAGGGCGTTGCTCGAAGCGGTGCGCCACCTGGCCGAACAGGGGCCGGACTGGAACGGCGTGCTGTCGGAAATCCTCAATGTATTGCACCGCGTCGCCATCGCCCAGGCCTTGCCTGACGGCGTCGACAATGGCCATGGCGACCGTGACCGCGTGCTGGCCCTGGCCCAGGCCTTGCCCGCCGAAGACGTGCAGTTCTATTACCAGATGGGCCTGATCGGTCGTCGCGACCTGCCCCTGGCCCCGGATCCGCGCGGTGGCTTCGAAATGGTGCTGCTGCGAATGCTGGCATTCCGTCCTGCCGACACGGCGGACGCGCCGAGGCAGGTGCTAAAGCCAGTGGGGATCAGCCAGGCCACAGCTGATTCCGCCAAGCCAGTGGCTGCCGCGCCTGCTGTTGCGCCGGCAGCGGCTCCCGCTCCGGCTGCGGTGGCGCCCGTCATGGAGCCGGCTCCGGCACCTGTCGCCGAGCCTGAGCCCGAGCCGCTGCCTGAGCCAGTTGCCGAAGTTATCATCGATCTGCCCTGGGACGATCCGGTCGAGCCCGAGATCGTCCAGCAGCCTGTCGTTGAGCCTGTGCTGGAAACCGTTGCCGAGCAGCCCGAGCTGCCACCGATGCCCCTGCCGACGCCCGACAGCGTGGTACCTGAGGCGCCCGAGTGGGTCGCTGCTCCGATGCCCGAGCCGACAGCCGCCGACGTCGATGTGGCCACGCCGGGCATGGACCTGGACGACGAGCCTCCGCTGGATGAGGATTACATCGAGCCGGACATGGATTCGGCCTACAGCTACCTGGACGATCTGGCGAGCGAGCACGCCGCCGAGCCGGCACCTGAGCCTGAGCCGGAGCCCGCGGCGATGCCGGCCACCGGGCTGGCCCTGCAATGGCTGGAACTGTTCCCGAAACTGCCGATCACCGGCATGACCGGTAGCATCGCCGCCAACTGCACGCTGATCGCGGTGGAAGGCGACCACTGGCTGTTGCACCTGGATCCGGCCCATAGCGCCCTGTTCAACGCGACCCAGCAGCGGCGCCTCAACGATGCGCTGAACCAGTATCATCAGCGCACCCTGACGCTGAGCATCGAACTGATCAAGCCTGAGCAGGAAACCCCGGCCCAGGCCGCGTCCCGGCGCCGTGCCGACCGTCAGCGCGAGGCCGAGGAATCGATCCACAGCGATCCGTTCATCCAGCAGATGATGCAACAGTTCGGCGCGGTGGTCCGTCACGATACTATCGAACCTGTCGAGGCCCCGGTCACCCAGGGCTCATAATTGAAGGCGCCGGGCCGAAAGGGTCGGGCGCGGTGTTTATCCAAGTACTTTCGAGGTGATTCCCATGATGAAAGGTGGCATGGCCGGCCTGATGAAGCAGGCGCAGCAAATGCAGGAAAAAATGGCCAAGATGCAGGAAGAACTGGCCAACGCCGAAGTCACCGGCAAATCCGGCGGCGACATGGTGACCGTGGTCATGACCGGTCGCCACGACATCAAGCGCGTCAGCATCGACCCGAGCGTGGTCGAAGGCCTGAGCGAAGACGACAAGGAAATGCTCGAAGCCCTGTTCGCCGCTGCCGTCAATGACGCGGTGCGCAAGATCGAAGCCAACAGCCAGGACAAAATGTCCGGCATGACCGCCGGCATGCAACTGCCGCCGGGCATGAAGCTGCCATTCTGATTCGCCATCCCGGTCGGGATGGGCTACACCCAATGCCAGGCATCGCGCCTGGCATTTTTGTTTCTGCGCCTTGGCTGTGGTGGCACAACCCACTGTGGGCGCAAAGCTTGCTCGCGATACAGGCGCCGCGATTTCTGAACGAGCGCATTAACTTCATCGCGGGCAAGCCTTGCTCCCACAGCTGCTCCCTCAGTGGACAAACATCGAACGCTACCCCCTCAAGAAGGTCTGCTCCCTATAGCCCCATTCAACGATCAAGGAGAACGCCCTCATGTCACAAGCATCGACCTCCAACCAGCGCATCGTCCTCGCTTCCCGTCCCAAGGGCGCTCCCACCGCGGAGAATTTCCGCGTTGAGCAGGTGACCCTGCCTGAGCTGACGGACGGACAGATCCTGCTCAAGACATTGTTCCTGTCCCTGGATCCCTACATGCGCGGACGCATGAGCGACGCACCTTCCTACGCTGCGCCGGTGGAAATCGATGAAGTAATGACCGGCGGAGCTGTCAGCCGCGTGGTGCGTTCGAAGCACCCGAAATTCCACGAGGGTGATCTGGTCGTCGGGATCACAGGCTGGCAGAGTCACAGCATCAGCGATGGCCGCAACGTCACCCCCATCCCATCCGGTTTGCCCAGCCCGTCGATGGCCTTGGGGGTGCTGGGCATGCCGGGCATGACCGCCTACATGGGCCTGATGGACATTGGCCAACCCAAGGCCGGGGAAACCCTGGTGGTGGCCGCCGCCTCGGGCGCCGTGGGGTCCGTGGTCGGCCAGGTGGCGAAGATCAAGGGCCTGCGGGTCGTCGGGGTGGCTGGCGGCCGCGAGAAATGCCAATACGTGGTCGATGAGTTGGGATTCGACGCCTGCATCGACCACAAGAGCGAGCACTTTGCCGAAGAGCTGGCCCGGGCGTGCGACAAAGGCATCGACATCTATTACGAAAATGTCGGCGGCAAAGTCTTCGACGCCGTGGTGCCGCTGCTCAACGCCAAGGCCCGTGTCCCGCTCTGTGGCCTGATCGCGTCCTACAACGATCAACACGCCCCGAGCGGGCCGGATCGCTTGCCGCTATTGCAGCGCACTCTATTGACCAAGCGGGTGCGCATGCAGGGGTTTATCGTGTTTGACGATTACGGTGACCGTCAGCCGGAATTCATCAGCGCGATGGCGCCGTGGGTGCGTGATGGTCGGGTCAAGTTCCGCGAAGACCTGGTCGATGGCCTGGAGAATGCGCCGCAGGCATTTATCGGGCTGCTGGAAGGACGCAACTTCGGCAAGCTGGTGGTGCGGGTGGCGCAGGATTGAGTATTTGACGCTGGTCAGAGGCGCGGGTATAAACCGCGTCTCGTTGTCATGTCGGACATTTCCTCGATGAGCTTCAGCCCTTTGATTCGCCAACTGATCGATGCCCTGCGAACCTTGCCGGGTGTGGGTCAGAAAACTGCCCAGCGCATGGCGTTGCAATTGCTCGAGCGTGATCGCAGCGGCGGTTCGCGCCTGGCCCAGGCCCTGAGCCAGGCCATGGAAGGGGTGGGGCATTGCCGTTTATGCCGGACCCTGACCGAAGACGACCTGTGCCCGCAATGTGCCGATTCGCGTCGGGACGACACGCTGCTGTGCGTCGTGGAAGGGCCGATGGACGTGTATGCGGTGGAACAGACCGGTTTCCGTGGGCGGTATTTCGTGCTCAAGGGACATCTCTCGCCCCTCGACGGCCTGGGGCCGGAGGCCATCGGCATTCCCGAGCTGATGGCGCGGATCGAAGAGGCGGGGACGTTCACCGAAGTCATCCTCGCCACCAACCCGACGGTAGAGGGCGAAGCCACCGCCCACTACATCGCCCAGTTGCTGAACAACAAAGGCCTGGTGGCCTCCCGCATCGCCCACGGCGTGCCGTTGGGTGGCGAGCTGGAGTTGGTGGACGGCGGCACGCTGGCGCATTCGTTTGCCGGGCGTAAGCCGATCGCGCTGTAACAATCGCCGAGAAGCCCTGTGGGAGCGGGCTTGCTCGCGATGGCGGCATATCGGCCATTAATCATGTGACTGACACTCCGCTATCGCGAGCAGGCTCGCTCCCACAGGGTTTGTGTTCAGCCGCAGAATACTAAAGCCACCGCCGACCTATGTGGGAGCGAGCCTGAACTGGTCAAGTATTCTTGGACACCATTTAAGGTTCACGCCGCCAGTCTTTCCCTGACGACCGGCGACCGGTAATCGTTATAACTGTGAGGCC
>NZ_VIUE01000012.1 GCF_007828215.1 Pseudomonas sp. SJZ074
TGAATGGGCATAAAAAATCCGATACCAGAGGACTGGTATCGGATTTTCTAGAAAGCCCGGCTTGGACTCAAATGCTTAAGTGAACAGCATTACGCTTCGGCGGGGCTTTTTGTTTACACGCAATACTACTTCTTCAAGCCCAGCTTCCTGAGTTCTTCATCCCGCAACTCACGCCGCAGGATCTTGCCCACGTTGGTGGTCGGCAACGCATCGCGGAACTCGACGGCCTTGGGCACCTTGTAGCCGGTGACATTGGCGCGCATATGCTCCATCACCTGCTCCTTGGTCAACGTGGCGCCTGGCCGGACGACGATGAAGATCTTGATCGCCTCGCCGGATTTCTCGTCCGGCACACCGATGGCGGCGCATTGCAGCACGCCCGGCAAAGTTGCCAGCACATCTTCCAGCTCGTTGGGGTACACGTTGAAGCCGGAGATAAGAATCATGTCTTTCTTGCGATCGACGATGCGCATATAGCCGTCCGGCTGAATCACTGCGATATCGCCGGTCTTCAGCCAGCCCTCGCTGTCGAGGATTTCGTCGGTGGCCTCCTGGCGCTGCCAGTAGCCCTTCATCACCTGCGGGCCTTTCACGCACAACTCGCCGACTTCGCCCAGAGGCAACTCGACGCCCGCATCATTGATGACTTTGCACAGCGTCGACGGCACCGGGATGCCGATGGTGCCGACCTGGATGTTCTGGATCGGGTTGACCGTGGCCACCGGACTGGTTTCAGTCATGCCATAGCCTTCGCAGATCGGGCAGCCGGTGACCGCTTTCCAGCGCTCGGCAGCGGCCAGTTGCAGGGCCATGCCGCCGGACAAGGTGACTTTCAGTGCGGAGAAATCCAGCTTGCGGAAGCCCTCGTTGTTGCACAGCGCGACGAACAGGGTATTGAGGCCGACGAAACCGCTGAACTTCCACTTCGACAGCTCCTTGACCATCGCCGGAAGGTCGCGCGGGTTGCTGATCAGGATGTTGTGGTTGCCGATCAGCATCATCGCCATGCAATGGAAGGTGAAGGCGTAGATGTGGTACAGCGGCAGCGGCGTGATCAACACTTCACAACCTTCATTGAGGTTGGAGCCCATCAGCGCCTTGCATTGCAGCATGTTCGCCACCAGGTTGCGGTGGCTCAGCATCGCGCCCTTGGCCACGCCGGTGGTGCCACCGGTGTACTGCAACACGGCAATGTCATCGCTGCCCGGGTTGGCTTCGGTCACTGGCCGACCGTGCCCCTTGCTCAGCACGTCATTGAATTTGACGGCCTTGGGCAGGTGATAGGCCGGGACCATCTTCTTGACGTACTTGATCACGCTGTTGATCAGCAGCCGCTTGAGCGGCGGCAACAGGTCGGCCACCTCGGTGACGATGACGTGCTTGACGCCCGTCTTCGGCACCACGGCCTCGGCCAGGTGCGCCATGTTCGCCAGGCACACCAGCGCCTTGGCACCGGAGTCGTTGAACTGGTGTTCCATTTCCCGCGCGGTGTACAACGGGTTGGTGTTGACCACGATCATCCCGGCGCGGATAGCACCGAATACAGCCACCGGGTACTGGAGCACGTTGGGCAATTGCACGGCGATTCGATCGCCCGGTTGCAAATCGGTATGCTGTTGCAGATACGCGGCAAAGGCCCCGGACAATTCGTACAGTTCACCGTAGGTGATCGTCTTGCCGAGGTTGCTGAATGCCGGTTTGTCGGCGAAGCGTTGGCAGGACTGCTTCAACACTGCCTGAATATTCGGATACTCGTCTGGATTGATGTCGGCAGCAATCCCAGCTGGGTACTTATCCTTCCAAAAGTCTTCGAACATGGAAGCCCACTCCTCAGCAACGCGAATTCTCACCGCATTTGATGCGATTATTATTGGTGTGTTTATTGGTGAATCTGGCTTGGATGAAGGCCGAGAAGTCACAAAAGCGCGCCGAGAGTAGCAGCTTTGCCAAGGGTCGACTAGAGCCAAAAGCAGGCCCCACAGTCACAAACACGACTCAAGAATTATCAATGGTCATTTTTAGAGTAAAAATTCTACCGCTCTGTAGGAAGGCTCTGAAGTCGACCTTCTTTTTTGCTTAAACCACCAAACCAATGTGGGAGCGAGCCTGCTCGCGATAGGGTGTGTCAGCCAATATTTCTGTGACTGCTCTACCGCTATCGCGAGCAGGCTCGCTCCCACAAAGGGCATGTGTATGGTCTACATCAAGCGATATCGCGCAGTTCCCGGCGCAGGATCTTGCCCACCGGCGTCATCGGCAGCGACTCTCGTAGCACGATGTGCTTGGGTATCTTGTAGCCGGTGAAGTTCTCCTTGCAGTAGGCCTTGAGTTCTTCAAGGCTGACGCCCGTCTCCCGCGCCACCACGAACAGTTTCACCGCCTCTCCCGAACGCTCGTCCGGCACGCCGATCACCGCGCAATTGGCGACTTTCGGGTGGGCCATCACCACGTCTTCGATTTCGTTGGGGTACACGTTGAAACCCGAGACGATGATCATGTCCTTCTTGCGGTCGACGATCCGCACGAAACCGTCCGGGTCGATCACCGCGATGTCACCGGACTTGAACCAGCCATCACTGTCCAGCACTTCGGCGGTGGCTTCAGGCTTGTTCCAGTAGCCTTTCATGATCTGCGGCCCCTTGATGCACAGCTCGCCGCGCTCGCCCAAGGGCTGTTCGGTGCCGTCGTCGCTGATCACTTTCATCAGCGTGCCCGGCACCGGCATCCCCACGGTGCCCAGCCGGGATTTACCGCCATAGGGATTGGCACTCGCCACCGGCGAGGTTTCGGTCAGCCCATACCCTTCGGTAATGCCGCAACCCGTGATCTGTTGCCAGCGCTCGGCGGTGGCCTTGATCAACGCGGTACCGCCGGAATTGGTGACCTTGAGGTGGGAAAAATCCAGGGTCTTGAAATCCGGATGGTCCATCAGCGCCACGAACAGCGTGTTGAGCCCCAGCAATAACGAGAAACGCCAGTTCTTCAGCTCCTTGATGAAGCCCGCAATGTCCCGTGGATTGGTGATCAGCACGTTGTGGTTGCCGGTCACCATCATGCACATGCAGTTCGCCGTGAAGGCGTAGATATGGTACAGCGGCAACGGCGCGATCATGACCTCCTGGCCTTCGCGCAGCAGCGGCTGGCCGTCATCGCCGAGCTGCCCCAGGCAGGCCCGGGCCTGTTGCATGTTGGCCACCAGGTTGCCGTGGGTCAGCATCGCGCCCTTCGCCAACCCGGTGGTGCCGCCGGTGTATTGCAGCACCGCGATGTCGTCGAGGCTGACCTTCAATGGCTTGATGGCCTGGCCACGTCCCAGGCGCAAGGCGCTCTTGAAGGAAATGGCCTGGGGCAGCGAATACGCCGGGACCATTTTCTTGACCTTGTTCACCACGGTGTTGACCAGCCAGCCCTTGGCGGTGGGCATCAGGTCGCCCATTTTCGCTTCGATCAGGTACTGCAGGTCCGTGTCGGGCAGCACTTCCTGGACCTTGCTGCCGAACAGGTTCATGTACACCAGCGCCCGGGCACCGGAATCCTTGAACTGGTGGCGCATTTCCCGCGGGGTGTACAGCGGGTTGGTGTTGACCACGATCAACCCGGCGCGCAAGGCACCGAAGACAGCAATCGGATATTGCAGGACATTGGGCATCTGCACCGCGATACGGTCACCGGGAACCAGATCGGTATGGGTTTGCAGGTAACCGGCAAAGGCTGCGCTATAGCGCTCGAGCTCGGCATACGTGAGGGTCACGCCCATGTTGCTGAACGCCGGGCGGTCGGCGAATTTCTTGCAGGAACGCTCGAACACCTCGATGACCGACTTATAGGCCCCGAGGTCGACATCCAGGGGCACGCCGGCCGGGCGTTTGTCATTCCAGAAATCAGGCTGCATTGTTTTTATCCTCTTTACCTGAACCTATCCCGGGCCGCTTCTTTACGATTCGCAGAAGCGGAGCTCTTGGGACACTAGCAGCTCTGGCCAATCAGGCAAATACGGCAATTTGTGTCATAGATTGTGTGAATCTTGCCGCCTACGTGTGGCCTGATCAGGCGAGACGCAACGGATGCGCTATACAATGGAGCAACATCGCGCATGCGCCCATGTAAAGGATCGTCATGATTCATCAAACGTTCTGGCTGACCGCAACTGATCACAGCCACCTGTTCGTCAATCAGTGGTTGCCCGAAGCCGCGCCCGGGGCCGTGATCATGCTGGCTCACGGCATGGCCGAACACAGCGGCCGCTATGGGCGCCTGGCCCAGGCCCTGTGCGACGAAGGCTACGGTGTCTACGCGCCGGACTTGCGCGGCCATGGCAAGACCGGCGAAGGGGCGATCCTCGGCCACTATGCCGACGAAGATGGCTGGGCCAAGGTGGTCGGCGACCTGGCCAGCCTCAACCATCACATCGGTCAGCACCATCCCGACATGCCAATCGTGCTGCTGGGCCACAGCATGGGCAGCTACATCGCCCAGGCGTACCTGCTGCATCACAGCGCGAGCCTGCATGGGGCGATTCTCAGCGGTTCCAATTTCCAACCGGTGGCGCTGTATCGCGTCGCCCGCCTGATCGCCCGTTTCGAACGCTGGCGCCAGGGCGCCACCGGCCGCAGTGCCTTGATCGAATGGCTGTCGTTCGGCAGTTTCAATCAGAAATTCAAACCAATGCGCACACCCTTCGACTGGCTCAGCCGCGACCCGGCCGAGGTGGACAAGTACATCCACGACCCACTATGCGGCTTTCGTTGCAGCAATCAGCTGTGGGTCGACCTGCTCGGTGGCTTGCAGCAAATCAGCAAAGCGTCCAATCTCGCCCAGATCGATCCAGACCTGCCGTTGCTGGTCATTGGCGGTGAATGTGATCCGGTGAGCGAAGGCAAGCGTCTGAAGGATCTGGCCGACGCCCTGCGCAGCGCTGGCAGTCAGCACCTGCAATTGACGATTTACCCACAGGCCCGGCACGAATTGTTCAACGAAACCAACCGCGATGAAGTGACGGCCGATGTATTGGCCTGGATTGCCCAGGCCCTGACCCACAAGCGCCCGCCACGCAGCGAATAGTTTTCCAGCGTTTTTCCATTACCCGCCACAGGATCGGAAACAGATGACCCAGGTTACCAATACCCCTTACGAAGCCCTCGAAGTCGGCCAGACCGCCAGCTACAGCAAAGCCGTCGAAGAACGCGACATCCAGCTGTTCGCCGCCATGTCGGGCGATCACAACCCCGTGCACCTGGACCCCGAATTCGCCGCAGCGAGCATGTTCAAGGAGCGCATCGCCCATGGCATGTTCAGCGGTGCGTTGATCAGCGCGGCAGTGGCGTGCGAGTTGCCAGGGCCTGGGACTATCTACATCGGCCAGCAGATGAGCTTCCAGAAACCGGTAAAGATCGGCGACACCCTGACCGTGCGCCTGGAGATCCTGGAAAAACTGCCAAAGTTTCGTGTACGCATCGCCACTCGCGTATTCAACCAGCGCGATGAACTGGTGGTGGATGGCGAGGCCGAGATCCTCGCGCCGCGCAAGCAACAGACGGTGACCTTGCCGACGTTGCCGGCGATCAGCATCGGCTGACAGCCCTAATCATCTCTGGAATGGCATCTACTGTGGCGAGGGGATTTATCCCCTCGCCACAACGGTCTCAGTGCCAGCGCTACTGAGCCCCCTCCTGCACCTGCACACTCGCCGTCATCCCCGCACTCAGGTTCACCCCTTCCGGCACCTTGTCCAACTTGATCCGCACCGGGATCCGCTGGGCCAGGCGCACCCAGTTGAAGGTCGGTTCCACTTCCGCCAGCAACTGCGCATCCGGGTTGGTATTGCGGTCGGTAATACCGCGGCTGACGCTTTCGACGTGACCTTCCAGGGCATGACCGGCGCTCATCAGCCAGACCTTGACCGGATCGCCCACGCGGATCCTCGGCAGTTTGGTCTCTTCGAAATAGGCCTGCACATAGAATGTCGAATCGTCGATCAACGCCATGACCGGCTGCCCGGCGTTGACGTAGTTGCCTTCGGCCAGCCGCAGGTTGGTGATGTGTCCGCTACGAGGCGCCAGGACCTGGCTGCGGGCCAGGTTGAGTTCGGCGACCTTGGCCTCGGCCTGGGCCTCGCGCAGTTCGCCCCGGGCGATGCCGGCGTTGATCTGGGCATTTTCCCGCAGCTCGGCGCTGATGGCCTGGGGCCCCAGGGCGGCACGACGACTGGCTTCGTGCTCGCGCAAACTCAGTTGCTGCTGACGGGTCTGGACCACTGCCCTGGCCTTCTCCACAGCCGCTTCGAAGCGCTCGCGGTCGATGCTCAGCAAGAGATCCCCGGCCTTGACCTGCTGGTTATCCACCGCCTTGAGCTCACGCACCCAACCCGACACGTCGGGAGCGATCACCACCACGTCGGCGCGAATCCGCGCATCCCGGGTCCAGGGCGTGAGCATGTAGTACTGCCACAGGTGAAACCCGGCGAAAATCGCCAATGCCACCACACCCAGCGTAATGGCGACACGTACAGAGGTACGCATGTTCAACTCCTTATAACGGCCCGAGGACCAAGGTAATCACTGTCAGGACACAGACATACAGGGCACAGTCGAACAAGGCTTCGTGCCAGATCCAACGGCCGGCCGGCACCAGGCTGAGCAACAGGCGCAGCGCACCGGTCACCATCAAGGCCAGCACCACATAAATCAGGAACGGGCTGAGCAACACCCCGCCTATCGACCACTCACGCAAGCCCATGGCTGTGCTCCCGTCGTTCAGGTTCGTGCTGGCGGCACCAGGCGCGCCAGCTGTTCTGCAATTGCACCACCGCGCCCTGGGCCAACTTCAGCGCATCGCCAGTTGACTCTTTCGATAACACCTTCAGGAACTCGGCGCTGGCCGGAGCCAACGCATCGGCCTGCTCACCGGACGGACCGCGTTCGAGCACCTGCTCCAGCGCTTCGAAATAACGGCGCTGCGCCCGGCTGTCGGACACCTGGGCGACGGCCAGGCTCAGGCGCAGGTGCAGCAGTTCATCGCCGATATCCAGGCCAAGCAGTCCATCATCCCAACGGCTACGCGACGGGACCGGCAGCTCGGGATAATGCCGCGCCAGTTGCAATAGCCGATCGGCCATGCGCCCGCCGAACCAGCTCTCGGCGCCACTCAGGTTGCGCCGGGTCAGGCGTACCAGGTCATCCAGCGTCGCAGCCAGCAGGCGACGGCCGTGCCAGGCCGGATCGCGCAGAATCAGCAGATTGAATGCCAACACCGCCGCCCCTACGCCGATCATCATTGCCTGAGCGTTATTGAAGAATGCCGCCACGTCATACTTCATGGCGTTGAGCGGTGACACCAGCACCACAAAATGCAGGCAGAACGACGTCGCCGTGGCGAAGATCGGCGGCTTGGCCATGCCCAGCGCGCCGAAGAACAGCGGCACGCCCATGGCCATGCAAAGCATGGCGAAGCTGCTCCACTGCGGCAGCAGGATCTCGCCGATCACGAATGCCGTCGGCACGGCCAGCAGGATGCCCCGCAGGAAACTCATGCCGATCTGCGCGCCGTTTTCGCGACTGGCAAACAAGCTGCACACCACACACGTCAACACCAACGCGCCCGACGCGGCGGGCCAGGCCGTTGCCAGCCAGAAGCAGGAGACTGCCAGAAAGGCCAAGGCACTGCGGGCACCGAATACCATGGCCAGGGACAAGTCGCGATGGGGCGTCAAGGTGCGCGGCGGATCCGACGCCTCCCTGCCCTCCCGCACCGCCGCCAGTGCGGCGCAGGCGGCCAGGGCGGTGTCGAGCAACAAGGCGAAACGCGCCAGGCAGTAACTTTGCGCCGAGCTGATCGAAGGGTCGTGGGAAGCGTCCAGTACCCGCGGTCGCAAAGCTTGCAGCGTTGCAGTATCGGCATCGAGGGCTTGCTGCACCTCGCTCATCCAGGGTTGAAGAGCCTCGGCTTCGGCCGGCTCGAGCTGCTTCCATTGCCGGCGCACCGAACGGGCGATACGCAGCAGCATCAGCAATTTCTGGCTCAAGCCGCTGATGGCTCGGGCGCGCTGTCGACCCAGGCTGCCTTCGAACCAGGCGTGTTCGCGCTGGGCATCCACCGCGACGATCCGGCCGAGGATCTCCAGCAAGCCCTTGCGCGCCTGGGCGTCGCCGGCCAGGGTGGCACGGGCCGCCTGCATGCCGCTCTGCCAGGCGGCATGGGCCTGGCCCGCCAACTGTCGCTCGACCCGTAACGGCCAGAGCAAGGCGCTGGCGGCCGTGGCGCAGACAATGCCCAGGCTGATCTCGGTGCAGCGCGCCACCGCCTGATCGAACACCCCCAACGGGTGGGAAACGGCCGGCAAGGCGATGATCGCCACCGTGTAGCCGGCCAGCACGAACGAATAGGACCAGGCACTTCGCAGCAACGTCGAACAGGCCGTGCACAGCCCCAGCCACACGGCCAGCGCCAACAGGAACAACCACGGAGTCTGCGCGAACAACCCCATGAAGACCACCGACATGACGGTCCCCACCAGCGTACCGAGCAGCCGCGCCAGCCCCTTTTGCACCACCATCCCCGACAGCGGCTGCGCCACGATGAACGCAGTCATCAACGCCCACGACGGCTGCTCCAGCCCCCATCGCAATGCCAGCCACAGCGCCAGTCCGCCACCGAGGACGGTCTTGATGGCGAACTGCACAGCGAGGCGGTCGGGGGCGAACAAGGCCTGGAAGGTAATGGGCACGCAGGACACTCTTTGCGGGGTTGCAGTAACGATAGTTGCAATGATGAGTAATGGGGCAGGCGCAATTATTAGCTGGCTATCTATTTGAGTCCAGAGCTGATTACTCGTGGATTCGACAAGACACTTTTTCCAAAATGTGCTTGCCGATAAATCGCCACAAAAAAACGCCAGACAAGCTGGCGTTTTCTGGATCAAGCACAGGTATCAGCTGGCGCGTGCCTGGTTACGCAGCGCCTTGACCTGATCATGGTTGCGTTGCACGCCGTGGAACTGGCGTTCAACCAGATCACGGATGCCGAGCAGATTGTGCTTGGTGATCTTCTCCATGGCTTCCCTGTAGGCCTTCAGCGCATGGTCTTCGCCGCGCTCGGCTTCGTTGAGTACCGCTTCCTCGTCCTTGCCGGTGAACATGGACTTCACATCCACCCAACGGCGGTGCAGGTCACCAGAGACGCTGGTGGAGGTTTCCGGATCGCCACCCAACGAGCGAACGGCCGTCTGCAGTTCGGACGCAGCGGTGGCACAATCTACGGAGCGTTGCTCGAACAACTTCTTGAGTT
This sequence comes from Pseudomonas sp. SJZ074, assembly GCF_007828215.1. GTDB lineage: Bacteria > Pseudomonadota > Gammaproteobacteria > Pseudomonadales > Pseudomonadaceae > Aquipseudomonas. The sequence continues at coordinate 9,283 of NZ_VIUE01000012.1, forward strand.
GCGGATGCTTGATGTCTTCGGCGCAGGTCTTGAAGCCTTCCTGACCATCCTTGCTGGTCTGGATCAGGTCGTTCAGGACGGCGATGGCTTCTTTGTTCATATCGGTCATTTTTCAATTCCTTTGCTGGTGAATAAAAAACCTGCAAGGAATATTGCATCGGCCATGCCAGCTTCGACCGAGGATAATTAATCCTAAAAATCAATAAGTTAATTAAATAGACAAAATCTGTATCCGCGTTATTTGCATGATCTGTCATTTGGCCTGCATGCAGAATGCCTGTATTTTCAAACCTGATTGATTCAAGACATTTGCCATGAACCCGGAAACCCTCGAACTGCTGGTCACGCGCCAGATGCCCTTCGGTAAATACAAAGGCCGAATCCTGGCCGACCTGCCCGGTCAGTACCTGAACTGGTTTGCCCGCGAAGGTTTTCCCCACGGAGAATTGGGCGGTTTGCTGGCGTTGATGCAGGAGATCGATCACAACGGTCTGTCCGACCTGCTCGACCCGCTGCGCGTCAAGCACGGCAAACCCAAACCCCGCCCCTGATCAGGCCCTCCCATGCCCGAGAACACCCTGTACGCCCACGATGAAGCTTTCTGGCAGACCTTTGTCGACCGCTACGACGTCGCCGCCGATGGACCGCTGAACCTGGAAAACGGCTACTTCGGGCGCATGTCGCGGACCGTGGTCGAGGAGTACCAGCGCAACATCGACTTCATCAACCGCAGCAACTCGGTGTACGTGCGCCAGCAGTTCGACCGTGAACAAGGCGAGGCGATTCGCCGCCAAGTGGCAGAGTTGATCAAGGCGCCTGCGCAAACCGTGGCGCTGACCCGAAGTGCGGTGGACTCCCTGCAATCGTTGATTCGCAACTACAACGGCCTGAAGCCTGGCGACCAGGTGCTGATCTGTGACCTGGAATATCAGTCGGTCAAGAACGCGATGCGCTGGCTGGCCCGCCAGCGTGGCGTGGAGCTGATCGAACTGGTTCACCAGCATCCGGCCAGTTTCGAGAGCCTGGTGGGGACTTACCGGGAGGCGTTCATTCGCTACCCGCGCCTGAAACTGATGACGCTGACCTACGTCAACCACCTCACCGGGCTGGTGATGCCAGTACAGGCCATTGCCGAAACGGCTCGGGAGTTCGATGTCGACATCATCCTCGACGGCGCCCACGCTCTGGGCCAGATCGATTTCGACCTGGCCCAGATGGGTATCCCGTTCGCTGGATTCAATCTGCAGAAATGGATCGGCGGGCCCCTGGCCCTGGGTTTCCTGTACATCGCCCCGCAACGCCTGGCCGATATCGATCCGGACATGGACGACAGTCATTACCCGGCAAACGACGTCCGCTCACGCACGCCCCACAGCACGCCGAATATTCCGGCCCTGCTGACCCTGCCCCTGGTATTCGAAGAACACCGCGCCCTGGGTGGCGCCCTGGCCAAAGGTACGCGACTCTGTTACTTGCGCGACCTGTGGGTCAAGGCAGTGCGGGATCTGCCGGGTATCGAAGTCATGACCCCGGATGACCGGCGACTCTACTGCGGCATCACCTCGATGCGTTTCACCGACCACGCAGATCAGCAGGTAATGGCTGACCGATTGCTCAACGAGTACGGGATCTTCACCGTGGTGCGCAACACCAGCGTGGGGCCCTGTATCCGTATCACGCCGGGGTTGATCACCCTGGCGAGCGATATCGAGCGGCTCATCAAGGCGCTGCTTGATTTGAGCCGAACATAGGTCCCCTCGCCACAGGTTCAGTGGAAGCTGAAATTCAGGCAAAAAAAAACGGTGCGCCGACCAAGCGCACCGTAAAGCCGTAGAACACCCAACGAAGTTCGGTAAAACAATCAGTCCAGCAGCGCCAATGCCTCGGCGGTGCATTCCTGGATACGGGCCCAGTCGCCGTTCTTGATCCACTCCGGATCGAGCATCCAGCTACCGCCCACGCACATCACGTTTTTCAACGCCATGTAGTTCTTGATATTGGCCGGGCCGACGCCACCGGTCGGGCAGAATTTCACTTCGCCGAACGGGCCGCCCAGGGCCTTGATGGCGGCGACACCACCACTGACTTCCGCAGGGAACAATTTGAAGCGGCGATAGCCCAGGCTATAGCCTTCCATGATGCCGGAGGCATTGCTGATGCCTGGCAGCAACGGAATCGGGCTGTCGACACTGGCTTGGAGCAAATCACGGGTGATGCCCGGGGTCACGATGAACTGCGAACCTGCCGCCTCGGCAGCGGCCAGCATCTGGCGGTCGAGCACCGTGCCGGCACCGGTCACCAGCTCCGGACGCTGCTCACGCAGTACCTGAATGGCCTTGAGGCCGAACTGGGAACGCAAGGTCACTTCCAGCGCCGTCAGGCCACCGGCCGCCAGGGCATCGGCCAGCGGCAGGATGTCCTGTTCGCGGGCGATGGTGATGACCGGCAGGATCCGCGCCTTGGCGCACAGATCGTCGATCAGGGTAACTTTGTCCGCCATGGAAACGGTCGGGGGTAGGTTTGTCATAGCGGCTGATCCTTGGTTCATGGGCACCAGTAAATCTCTAACGTAGGTTGCAAAAACGCGCGGACCGGCATTTCGGCGACGTTGTCACCGGCCACCGCAGCGTTCAGGGTGGTCAATTTCGATTGACCGGAAATCGACAGCACCTTGTGTTTCGCCGAGGCCAGCAAGGCACGGCTCATGGTCAGGCGCTGGTGCGGCACGGTCGGCGCCAGCATTGGCCAGCAACGACGAGCGCCCTGCGTGTCCAATGCTTCGGCCAGGTTCGGGCTGTCGGGGAACAACGATGCGGTATGCCCGTCATCGCCCATGCCCAATACGAGCACATCGATGGGCGGCAGCTCGGCCAACAGGCGATCAGCCTGCTCGGCGGCTGCCTCCAGGTTGGCACTGGCGCTGTAGAGGCTCAGGAACTGGGCCTTGGCCGCCGGGCCTTGCAACAGATAACGCTTGAGCAGACCGGCATTGCTGTCAGCATGTTCAACCGGTACCCAGCGCTCGTCCGCCAGGCTCACCACCACTTTCGACCAATCCAGCGCTTGCTTGGCCAGGCTCTGGAAGAAAGCCACCGGACTGCGGCCGCCAGATACCACCAGGACCGCCGTGCCACGTGCGCTGATCGCCTCGCGCAGTTGCTCGGCCACGTTCAATGCCAGGCCTTCAGCCAACAGCACCGGGCTCTTGAATTCCAGGGCGCTGACGCCCTGGGGCAGTTTCACTTCAGATATCGCCATACCATGACCTCCCGTCCCGCGTGATCAGTGCAATGGAGCTCATCGGCCCCCAGGACCCGGCCGCGTACGGCTTGGGCGCATCACCGGACTTTTTCCATCCGGCGATCAACTGGTCACACCATGTCCACGCGGCTTCGATTTCATCTTTACGGACAAACAGGTTCTGATTGCCGTTCATGACTTCCAGCAGCAAGCGCTCGTAGGCATCGGGAATCCGCGCGCTACGCCAGGTGTCGGAAAAGTTGAGTTGCAAAGGACCGCTGCGCAACTGCATGCCCTTGTCCAGGCCTTGGTCCTTGGTCATCACCCGCAGGGAAATCCCTTCGTCCGGCTGCAGACGGATGATCAGTTTGTTGCTGATCTGCAAGCGCTGCTCGGGAGCGAAGATGTAGTGGGACGGTTCCTTGAAGTGAATGACGATCTGCGACAGCTTTTGCGGCATGCGCTTGCCGGTACGCAGGTAGAACGGAACCCCGGCCCAGCGCCAGTTGCGGATGTCGGCGCGCAGGGCAACGAAGGTTTCGGTGTCGCTCTGGGTATTGGAATTTGGCTCTTCCAGATAGCCGGGCACCGCCTTGCCTTCGCTGTGGCCGGCGATGTACTGGCCGCGCACCACCTGGGTGGTCAGGCCTTCGGGACTGATCGGCGCCAATGCCTTGAGCACCTTGACCTTCTCGTCACGAATACTGTCGGCGGACAGTTCGGCCGGCGGGTCCATGGCGATCAGGCACAGCAGCTGCAACAGGTGGTTCTGGATCATGTCCCGCAGTTGTCCGGCTTTGTCGAAATAGCCCCAGCGGCCTTCGATGCCGACCTTCTCGGCCACCGTGATTTCCACGTGGGAAATATAATGCTGGTTCCACTGGGTTTCGAACAGGCTGTTGGCGAACCGCAGCGCGATCAGGTTCTGGACCGTCTCTTTACCCAGGTAGTGGTCGATACGATAGGTGCGGTTCTCCGGGAAGAACTGCGCCACGGCGTCGTTGACCTTGCGCGAGGATTCCAGGTCCGAGCCGATGGGCTTCTCCAGTACGACACGGGTGTTTTCGCTCAAGCCGACCTTTGCCAGGTTCTCGCAGATCGAGCCGTACACCGCCGCTGGGGTGGCGAAATAGGCAATGACCTGCTGGGCCGCGCCAATCTGTTCGGCCAGGGCGACATAATCGTCGGCCTTGAGGAAATCCACATGCAGGTAGGTCAGGCGCGCCATGAAGCGCTCGACCACGGTTTCGTTCAGCTCCTTGTCGCCCACATAGCGGCGCAGTTCCGTGGCGATGAACGCCAGGTGCTGCTGCTCGCTGCCGGGTTCACGGGCCAGCGCGATGATTCGCGTGTCCTCGTGCAACAGACCGGCGCCGTCGAGTTGGTAAAGGGCAGGAAACAGCTTGCGCAGGGCCAGATCGCCCAGCGCGCCGAACAAGGCAAAGGTGCACGGTTCAACCGTTATCGAAGGCATGATGTTTGTTCTTTTATCAAGTTAAGCTACAAATACCTTTTTTCAAGGCATCACTCAAGGAAAAATGTAGTAATAACCACAACATTTTCCGAAAATACCGATTCCGAGTGGTGGTCCGCCGGAGCCATCAGTAGGATAGGCCACCGCAAAGGGTCGTATCAAAGACCCGTCTTTCTAGGAATCCTCTATGGACCGCGTGCGAAATTTACTGGAGCAGATCCAGAGTCGCCTTGAAGACCTGAACAAGGCAGAACGCAAGGTGGCCGAGGTGATCCTGCTCAACCCACAGCAGGCCACCCGTTTCAGCATCGCCGCCCTCGCCCAGGCCGCGTCGGTCAGCGAGCCCACGGTCAACCGCTTCTGCCGTTCGTTCGGCGTCAGCGGCTACCCGGAGCTCAAGCTGCAACTGGCCCAGAGCCTGGCCAGCGGCGCCGCTTATGTCAGCCGTGCAGTAGAGGCCGACGACAATCCCGAAGCCTATACCCAGAAAATCTTTGGCAGTGCCATTGCTTCGTTGGACAGTGCCTGCCAAGCACTTGATCCAAATTTGATCAGCCGTGCCGTGGACCTGTTGATCCAGGCCCGACAGATCCACTTCTTCGGCCTCGGTGCCTCGGCCCCGGTGGCGCTGGATGCCCAGCACAAGTTTTTCCGTTTCAACCTGGCCGTGACCGCCCATGCCGACGTGCTGATGCAACGCATGATCGCGTCGGTGGCTCACACCGGCGAGCTGTTCGTGATCATTTCCTACACCGGTCGCACCCGCGAACTGGTGGAAGTGGCGCGCATCGCCCGGGAGAACGGCGCTTCGGTATTAGGACTCACCGCGGAAAACTCCCCTCTGGCCAAGGCCAGTACCCTGAGCCTGAATATTCCGCTCCCCGAAGACACCGACATCTACATGCCGATGACCTCGCGGATCATCCAGCTCACGGTGCTGGATGTGCTCGCCACCGGCATGACCCTGCGCCGTGGCGTGGATTTCCAGCCGCATCTGCGCAAGATCAAGGAAAGCCTGAATGCCAGCCGCTATCCAGTGGGGGATGAGTTCAATTGATTCGGCTCAGGAGCTTCGGCGTCCGTTAGTCAGTTTCGCAAGCAAGCCCGCTCCCACAAGTTGGAATGCATTTCAAATGTGGGAGCGGGCTTGCTCGCGAAGAGGCCGGTAGCAACACTACAAATCCTGAATCAAGCCCCCACCCGCGCCTGCAAACTCAGGTGCGCCCGCTCCCCCGGCGCCAGGCACAGGCTGTCGGTGCCGCCGCTGGCCGCTTCGACACAGACGAATTCACTGACTTCATCCCAGCTCACCCCCAGCAACGGTCGGGTACCGGGATGCCATACCACAGTGTCGGCGCTGTCGCCGGTATCGATGCACAGCGCTCGCTGCCAGGCATGGTCCCTGAGCTGCAACTCCCCTTCGTGCTGGAACACCCGCTGGCAGCCACCCTCGACCCGCAACTCGCCTTTCTGCTGACAGACGGTGCGGTTCAGATGGTCGTAACCCTGGGCGCCTTCGAGCCCAGACAGCGCTACCTCACCGACGTCACCGATACGCCAGTAGGCATGCAAAGCCTGGCTCAACTGGCACGGCAAGCTGTCTTGGTGCTCGGTACTCAAGCGCAGTTCCATGCGCTCTCCAAGGTCCGCATGCAGGTCCACTTGCCAGTCGCACAGCTGCAATTGCCAGTGCAGATGCACACCGTCGTCGTCGCTGCGGCTGTCCAGCAGCTTCCAGTCGATCAGCCGCGCCCAGCCATGGGACGGCCAGGCGTTTTCGCTCGGGTGACGGCCGTACCACGGCCAGCACACCGGCACCCCGCCCCGTATCGCCCCGACCTGGGGCCATTTGGCCGCGCACCACAACCAGGGCTTCTGCCCACGGGGCTGGAAATGCAGCAACTGCGCGCCCTGGCGACTGAACACCGCCTGGCACAGTGGATGATCAATCACCAACACATCGCGCTGCCGATAGCGCTCCCACGCAAACACCGGACGCTCGCGCAAGGATCTGAAAAAGCGTTGCAGTGGATGCTCATGCATGGGCCGCGGTCCTGGAAATCATTGAATTCTCAACGGGATAAAGCACTTTTTGTGGCGAGGGGTTCTGCTCCGGCCTGGCACTTTACAAAAAAAAGCGGACAGCCTTGGCCGTCCGCAAATTATGCGCACATAGAGAGGAGCTTATCGCAACAGCGTTAGAACACCGACTGAATTTTCAGGCCGGCCACCAGCGCGTTGTCCACTTCATCCACGCCACCCGGATGGGTGATGTACTGCAGGTTGGGACGTACGGTCAGCCAGTTGGTGACGTGGACACCGTAGTTGAGCTCGTAGTTGTACTCGGTCTCACGCAGCGGGGCGAACAGCGGGTTGTCGTAGTCGCTCACACCGTTGGCAGCGTTGGTCAGCTCGGCGTTTTTCTTCACGTCATCATTGACATGGATACGGGAGAAACCGATGCCGATGTCATCTTTTGGACGGGCATCGAACGGCCCCTTGTACACGAACATCAGCGACTGGTAGTTGTCGACGACGTTGGTGTCCTTGTCGTGGAAAGTCGCGTTGGCTGCGATGTTCAGGCCGCGGGACGCATCACCGTTGTGGGTGGTGAGTTGCTGCTGCGCAACGAACCAGTAGCCGTGCTTGCTGTTGTGGCTGCGATAGGCGTTGCCGGTAGTCGCGGCATCGTCACCGTTGTCATCTTCACGAACGTCATTGGCATCGGCCGTGCTCTTGTAGTAACCGACACGGTATTCACCCGGCAGGCTGTTGACCTTCGGCGACCAGACCAGCTCGACCGGGATCACGGTGCCCTTGGTACCACTGCCGCTGAGTTTGAAGCCGTTGCCATGTTCCAGCTGCGAAGGGTTCTGGTTGTAGGCACCGATCTGTGCATAGAACTCAGGCGTGATGTTGTACTTCACGCGGATCGCGGCCTGGCTCACTGGCCAGTTGTACCAGATACCGGTGGCCCAGTTACCCACCTGGGAGCCGCAGAACGCCAGATTCTGGAATTCGCAAGGGAAGGTGTTGAAGTCTTCGCCTTCACCGAAGTAACCAGCCTTGACGTCCAGCTTGCCGTCGAGGAACTGGTGCTTGATCCACAATTGGGTCAGACGGACCATGTGACCACGGCCGTAGACTTCCTGGGAAGAACTCAAGGTGCCGGCACGCGGGTCGCCGACGCGGTCGTTGGAAATGTTTTCGCCGTTACGGTTGGTCAGCTGGATCTTGGCCTGGGTGTTATCCCAGCCCCACAGCTTTTGCAGGTCCAGTGCCACGCCCAGACCGAACTGGTCTGCGTAACGCGCAGTCTTGTCGTTGTTGTAGCCGCCGTGCAGGTTGCCACCCACTTCACCGACGTAGTCGGCCTTGATGTCGATACCCTGTTCGATCAGCTCGGTACGTTTACCGCCCCAGTCACCCGTCATCCACTTCGAATCGGCGCTGAACGCTTCATCAGCCTGTGCGCTACCGACCAGCATCATCGCCGCAACGGCTGATAACTGGCAGATGAGCTGGGCATTGTTTTTCTTCTTCATCCCTACATTCCTCGTCTTATTGTTATTTGACTGTTTTTATTTTTTCTAACGCGGTTTACAACGATTGCGCTGGGCGGTCCCCCACCCACCGCATACTTCTTTCTGTGAGAGCGAGCCTGCTCGCGATAGCGGTGTGTCATTCACCCATACGACGGCAGGCACACCGTCATCGCGAGCAGGCTCGCTCCCACATTTGTTCTTCACCGGCCTTTGAACTGCGCCACGTTCGGTGCTCGCTCCTGGGCCTGCGCCTGACCAGCCACTCTTAGACGCTCACCGGTCTGCGCATCAAATAGTAATACTTTTTTAGGATCAAACTGAAGCGTCATTGTTTCACCGGCCCGTGGTGCCACGTCCGGAGCCAGGCGGCAGCAAACCTTGGTGTCATTTAGACTGACAAATACCAGCGTATCCGGGCCGGTGGGCTCGGTGACCTGGACCTCGGCACGAATGGTCGGCAAACCGTTCGGCTCGCTGCCGGCCAGTACGATCTGTTCCGGACGCATGCCAAGAATCACTTCGCGATCTTCCAGACCGGCGTCCTGGATGCCCAACGGCAACTCGCAACGGGCCTGACCGCTGTCGAGCAGCGCCATCAGGCGACCTTCCTTGCGTTGCAGGCGCAGGGGAATGAAGTTCATCGGTGGCGAACCGATGAAGCTCGCCACGAACAGGTTGGCCGGGTTGGTGTAGATGTCTTTCGGCGTGCCGAACTGCTGGATGATCCCGTCCTTCATCACCGCCACTTTGTCGCCCAGGGTCATGGCCTCGATCTGGTCGTGGGTCACATAGACCGTGGTGGTCTTCAGGCGCTGGTGCATCAGTTTCATTTCGGTGCGCATCTCGACCCGCAGCTTGGCGTCGAGGTTGGACAGCGGTTCGTCGAACAGGTAGATCTTCGGCCGCCGCGCCAGGGCACGGCCCATGGCCACGCGTTGCTGCTGACCACCGGAAAGCTGGCCGGGTTTGCGATTGAGCAGGTGTTCGATCTGCAACAGCTTGGCAACCCGGGCCACTTCCTCGTCGATGGCCGATTGCGGCATCTTGCGGATCTTCAAGCCGAACTCGATGTTCTCGCGCACGCTCATGGTCGGATACAGCGCATAGGACTGGAACACCATGGCGATGTCGCGATCCTTGGGGCTCATGCCGCTGACGTCCTGATCGCCGATCATGATCGCGCCACCGGTGATGGTTTCCAGGCCAGCGATGCAGTTCATGAGGGTCGACTTGCCGCAGCCCGAAGGCCCGACCAGGATCAGGAATTCACCGTCCTTGATCGACAATTCGATGTTCTTCAGGGTGTCGGGCAAGCCGGCGCCGTAGGTCTTGTTTACATTGCGAAGTTCGAGCGTAGCCATGATTACCCCTTGACCGCGCCGGCCGTCAGCCCGCGCACGAAATACTTGCCTGCGACCACGTAGACCAGCAGGGTCGGCAGCCCGGCGATCATCGCCGCCGCCATATCAACGTTATATTCCTTGGCCCCGGTGCTGGTGTTGACCAGGTTGTTCAACGCCACCGTGATGGGTTGCGAATCGCCGCTGGAGAACACCACGCCAAACAGGAAGTCGTTCCAGATCTGCGTGAACTGCCAGATCAGGCAGACCATGATGATTGGCGTCGACATCGGCAGGATGATCATGCGGAAGATGGTGAAGAAACCCGCACCGTCCAGGCGCGCCGCCTTCACCAACGCATCGGGAATGCTGACGTAGTAGTTGCGGAAGAACAGCGTGGTGAACGCCAGGCCATACACCACGTGCACGAACACCAGTCCAGTGGTGGTGCTGGCCAGGCCCATCTTGCCGAGGGTGAACGAGGCCGGCAGCAGGACGGTCTGGAATGGCAGGAAGCAACCGAACAGCAACAGCCCGAAGAACAGCTGCGAACCGCGGAAGCGCCACATCGACAGGACGTAGCCGTTCAGTGCACCGATGGCGGTGGAAATCAGTACCGCCGGAACGGTGATCTTGATCGAGTTCCAGAAGTAACCGTTGACCGTCGCCCAGGCCTTGACCCAGCCGATGCCGCTGACCACGGTCGGCCAGCTCAACAGGTTACCGGTGCTGATGTCTTCCGGGGTCTTGAAGCTGGTCAACAGCATGACCACCAGCGGAACCAGATAAAGCAGTACGGCGAGGATCAGCACCGCGTAGATCGCGATGCGACTCAGGCTGATACCGGGTTTGGTGGCGAGACTAGTCATGACGCTTGGCCCTCAGCTCGGAATACAGGTAAGGCACGATGATCGCGAGGATCGCACCGAGCATCAGGATCGCACTGGCCGAGCCCATGCCCATCTGGCCGCGGCTGAAGGTGAAGGAGTACATGAACATGGCGGGCAGGTCGGACGAATAGCCCGGGCCACCGGCCGTCATGGCCGCCACCAGGTCGAAACTCTTGATCGCGATGTGCGCCAGGATCATCACGGCGCTGAAGAACACCGGACGCAGGCTCGGCAGGACCACCTTCCAGTAAATCCTGGGCATGCTCGCGCCATCGATCTGCGCAGCACGGATGATCGATTGATCGACACCCCGCAGGCCGGCCAGGAACATCGCCATGATGAAGCCCGAGGCTTGCCACACGGCGGCGATCACCAGGCAATACACCACGCGATCCGGGTCGATCAGCCAGTCCAGGCGAAAACCTTCCCAGCCCCAGTCACGCAGCAGCTTGTCCAGGCCCATGCCCGGGTTGAGCAGCCACTTCCAGGCGGTACCGGTGACGATCATGGAGAGCGCCATCGGGTACAGATAAATGGTGCGGATGAAACCTTCGCGACGGATACGCTGGTCGAGGAATACCGCCAGCAGCACGCCGATCACCAGGGTGATGCCAATGAACATGCCACCGAACACCGCGAGGTTCTTGCTCGCGACCCACCAGCGGTCGTTGTCGAACAGCCGGGCGTATTGCGCCAGACCGACCCATTTGTAGGTGGGGAGGAAAGTCGAGTTGGTGAACGAGAGCAGAAACGTCCACAGGATGTAGCCATAAAAGCCCACCAGGACGATGAACATGCTGGGCGCCAGCACCAGTTTGGGAAGCCAGCGCTGCAGCGCATCGAACGGCGAGGCCTTGCTGAACACAGCAACAGAGCTCATGGGGAAATCCAGTACTTGAAAACTACAGTGACATCCCTTGTGGGAGCGGGCTTGCTCGCGAAGGCGTCGTGTCATTCCACACGGTTGCCTGACACTCCGCTTTCGCGAGCAAGCCCGCTCCCACAGGGACAGCGTTGCTACCGTTTACTTCGCGGACTTGACCGCAGCGCCGAGCTTCTTGGCAGTGTCGGCAGGGTTGGCACTCGGGTCGTTGATGTAGTTGGTCACTACGTCAAAGAACGCGCCTTGTACCGCCAACGTGGTCGCCATGTTGTGCGCCATGCTCGGCTGCAAGCCACCGGTCGTGGCGTCGGCGAGGAAGTCCTTGGCAGCGGTCTGGGCACAGGAGTCGAAACCGTACTTGCCCATGTCCTTCAACATGTCGTTACGAACCGGGATCGAGCCCTTGTTGATGCTGAAGACCTTCTGGAAGTTTTCACCCAGCACGACCTTGGCAATGTCCTGCTGACCGGCAGAAGTGCCCTTGTCTTTCTGCTTGAACACCGCCAGGGAGTCGATGTTGTAGGTGAAAGCCTTGTCGGTGCCCGGGAAGGCTACGCACTCGTAGTCCTTGCCGGCGACTTTCTTGGCCGCGGTCCACTCGCTCTTGGCCCAGTCGCCCATGATCTGCATGCCGGCCGTGCCGTTGATGACCTTGGCCGCTTCGAGGTTCCAGTCCTGGCCCTTGCCGTCGGCGTCCATGTAGGTTGCGACTTTCTTCAGCTCGGTCAGCGCCTTGACCATTTCCGGACCGGTCAGTGCCTTGTCGTCCAGGTCAACCAGGGCTTTCTTGTAGCCATCAGCGCCCATGACCGAGAGCACCACCGCTTCGAACACGGTGCTGTCCTGCCAAGGCTGGCCGCCGTGGGCGAGCGGGATAAAGCCCGCAGCCTTCAGCTTGTCGCCAGCGGCGTAGAATTCTTCGAGGGTGGTCGGGTTTTTCGTGATGCCGGCTTTCTTGAAGACTTCCGGGTTGATCCACAGCCAGTTGACCCGGTGGATGTTCACCGGCACGGCCACATAGTCGCCCTCGTACTTCACGGTATCGGAGACTTTCTTGTCGAGAAGGGAGTCCCACTTCTCGTCTTTGGCAACGTTCTTGAGGACGTCGCTGTCGAGCAGCCCGGTCGACGCCCATTCCTGGATGTCGGGGCCCTTGATCTGGGCAACGCCTGGCGGGTTGCCGGCGACTGCGCGGCTTTTCAGCACGGTCATGGCCGTGGAACCACCACCGCCTGCGACGGCGCCGTCTTTCCAGGTGAAACCGTCCTTCTCGACTTGGGCCTTCAGGACATCAACAGCCGCCTTCTCACCGCCCGAGGTCCACCAATGCACCACTTCGACCGTCCCTTTCGAGTCGGCGGCAAAAGCACTGAGGGGAAACAACGAGGCAATGGAAACAGCAACGGCGAGGCGATTAATCGCGTTCATCTGAGTACCTTTTTTGTTGTTATGCATGCAAGTCTGTGGCTTGCGCTGCATGGATTCTAAACAGGGTAATTCCCTTCACAGGTAACGAAGGGATGCGTAAATGTCACGACATGGTTACACGGTTGCCGGTGCAGACAATTGCGCCAGCGCCGAGGCCATGCTCGGCGCCAGGGGCAGGCGTGGAATCAGCACCGCCTGCCAGGCGTGGTACAGGTCCGGCTTGCCTGGCCAGATGTCGGCACTGGGGCGGTTCTGCGGATCGAGTTCGTGGTGCCAACTACCGTTGCACCGGTCGATGAAGTGCTTCTCGCAAAACTCCCAGAAGCACCGGTACCAGGTTTCGTACTGCGCCTCGTCGGTGCGCTTGAGCAAGGCGCTGGCAGCGGCCGCCGCTTCGGCATGGACCCAGTGCAGGCGATGGCGGACCACCGCGCGATTATCCCAACCCAGCGTGTAGACAATGCCAGGGGCGCCATCGACATCCCAGCCGTAACGGCAGTTCTGCTCGAACAGTTTCTGCGCATCCTGGACCAGCCAGCCCGGGGTCAGCATGCCGATCCGCACACGCGCCGCTTCGAGGTGCAAGAGCAGGCGGGCCCACTCGAAACCGTGGCCCGGCGTGGTGCCATACGGACGGAAGCCATCGGCGGGATTGTCGTGGTTGTACTCGCGCAGTGGCTGCCAGTGGCGGTCGAAATGCTCCACCACCCGATAATCGTTGGCCGCCGCATGGCCGTGGATCACCCGTTCGACGATGCGCAGCGCGCGGGCGAGCCAGCGCGGATCGTCGGTGACATCGGCCAGGGCCAGGAATGCTTCGGTGGCGTGCATGTTGCTGTTGGCGCCGCGATAGGCTTCCTCGACGCTCCAGTCACGGCTGAAGGATTCGCGCAGCGCGCCCTCTTCCTCACTCCAGAAATGCGTGTCGATGACCCCCACCGCCTCGTCCAACAGCGCCTGGGCGCCGGGACGCTGGGCCACCACGGCGGAACTGGCGGCCAGAGCCACGAAAGCATGCAGATAGGCAGCCTTGCCGGTGTCGTTTTCATCGGGTTGCGTCGTGGCAAACCAGCCGCCGTATTCGGCGTCCCGCAAGGGGCCAGCGAGGGCCTGGATGCCGTGGTCCACCAGTTCGGCGAAGCCCGGCAGGCCCTGGGCATGGGCCATGGCGAAGCTGTGGGTCATGCGGGCGGTGTTCATGGTTTCAGCCCGGGCGCCGGTCGGCAGGCAACCGCGCTCGTCCAGGTTGCCGAAACCGTCCGGCAGCCTCGACGCCTTGGCGAACGCCAGCAACCGCAAGCCTTCGGCGGCGAGCCATTGCTGGTGGGCAGGTGCATTCAGCCAACTGCTGAAGGCCGGTTGGAAGGTGTCCATCGGGGAAGACCTTTTTGTTGTTTTGACGCAGCGAGTCTAAACAAGGGAGGGCGGAGGGCAGGTAACGAAAGGGGCGAGTTATGTCACCGACTTGTGACATTTCTCCAAGAGATGAGGTGAGGCTGCTGGCGTCTTCGCGGGCAAGCCCGCTCCCACAGGGTTCTGTGTCGAACACGATATTTGTGCTTAACCAGGTCCAATGTGGGAGCGGGCTTGCCCGCGAAGAACGATAACGCGGTGTACCTAGTCAACACTCCGAGGCAACTGCAAGGTCACCCGCAACCCACCCTCACGCAGGTTCTGCAGGCTCACTTCCCCCCCATGGCTGTGGGCGATGTTGCGGGCGATACCCAGCCCCAGGCCATATCCCTGCTGTTGCCCGGCCAGCCTGAAGTGCGGCTCGAAAACCTGCTCCAGACGCTGCTCCGGCACACCCGGACCTTCATCGTCGACATGCAGGATGAACGCGGTTTCATCGTCGTCGATGTGCAGGTGGGCGTTCTGTCCGTATTTCAAGGCGTTGTCGATCAGGTTACCGATACAGCGCTTAAGGGCCAGCGGCTTGCCGGGATACGGCGCCAGCGCCCGGCCATCCTGGGTCACACGGCCATTGCCGTTGGGGGCAAGGTAAGGTTCCACCAGGCAATCGAGCACATGGTTGAGGTCCACCAGCTCGATGTTTTCATGGATGTCGGTGTCCTTGACGCACTGCAGCGCCCCTTTGACCAACAGCTCCAACTCATCCAGGTCACGGCCGAACTTGGCCTGCAGGTTCTCGTCCTCCAGCAGTTCGACCCGCAGCCGCAGGCGGGTGATCGGTGTGCGCAGGTCATGGGAAATCGCGCTGAACAACTGGCTACGCTCGGTCAGGTAGCGGCTGATGCGCTCACGCATGGCATTGAAGGCGCGGCCAACCTCGACCACTTCGCTGCCGCCGCCCTCGGCCACCGGCTCCACTTCGGCGCCCAGCGACATATCCCGGGCCGCCCGGGCCAGGCGCTTGAGCGGGCGGCTCTGCCAGTGCACGAGCAAGCCGATGAACAGCAACAACAGGCTGCTGGTGAGCACGATGAAGCCGACCTGCTGCTTTGGCAGGTCCTGTTCTTCGAGGCTGGTATAGGGCTCGGGCAGTAGCGAGGCGATGTACAACCATTCGCCCGGCGCCATCTGGATCTGCGTGACCAGTACCGGCGGATTCACGGGCTCAAGGGTCAAGGCGTAGTGAGCCCACGAGCGTGGCAACTCGTCGAGTTTCAATCCACCGTTGAAAATCCGCAGGTCATCGGGGCTGACGAAGGTCACGGAAATATCGGTGTTATTGCCCAGGGACTTGCGCAGCACTTCATCCACTGCCTTGAGCACTGCCAGCTTGCGCGGCGTGACCGGCAGCACATCCATGCCCAGGGGTTTGTCGTTGAGCGTGACGACAAACCGCGTGCCGCCCATGCTGCGCAATTGGTCCAGCACCAGCGGCCGGTAGGCCACCGGCAGCGAACGCAGGTAGCTGACGCTGGCCGTCATCGAATGGGCCAGGCTGCGGGCGCTGGTGACCAGGCCTTCGAGCTGGGTAGCGCGCAGTTGCGACACCCAGATGACGCTGGACAAGGTCTGGGCGAACAACACCACCAGCAAGGTCAGCAACAGCATCCTTCCGAGCAGCGAGCGCGGCACCGGCACCCGTCGGGCGAGTGTCCTGGCCCAGTCAATGCCCATTGCTGGCAACCACATTGGCCGCCAATTGATAACCACTGCCGCGCACCGTACGGATCAACCGTGGCGGCTTGTCGGTATCACGCAGGCGCTGGCGCAAGCGACTGACCGCCATGTCGACGATCCGGTCCAGGGGCATCAACTCCCGGCCCCGGGTGGCGTTGCCAATGGTGTCGCGGTCGAGGATTTCCTGGGGATGATCGAGGAACAGTTTGAGCAGGGCGAAATCGGCGCCGGAGAGAATCACCTCCTCACCGTCAGTGTGAAACAGCCGATGACTGACCATGTCCAGGCGCCATTCATCAAAGGCCAGCACCTCACCGCCGGAGCGCTCCTGGCCGAACTGTGCCCGGCGTAACAGGGCCTTGATGCGCGCCTGCAATTCACGTGGGCTGAACGGCTTGCCGAGATAATCATCGGCCCCCAGTTCCAGGCCAATGATCCGGTCGGCCTCGTCGGAACTGGCCGTGAGCATGATGATCGGCACATGGGCCTGGCGCGGGTGCTGGCGAACCCAGCGGCACAGGCTGAAGCCGTCTTCATCGGGCAGCATCACGTCGAGGATCACCAGGTCGCTCGGCGCATCGTTCAACGCCTGGCGAAACCCGGCTCCGTCGGGCGTGGTCCGCACCTGAAACCCCGCACGACTGAGGTAAGTGTCCAGCAGCTCGCGAATCTCCTGGTCGTCGTCGACCAACAAAATCGATTTGTTTACTGAACTCACGGGCCTCGTCCTTGTTGTTTGGATTGGCGGATTATGCCTGATGGACGGGATCTATAAACAACCACAATCCCCTGTGGGAGCGGGCTTGCTCGCGAATGCGGTGTGTCAGTCAACGAAAATGTTGAATGAAACACCGCATTCGCGAGCCCGCTCCCACAGGGGATTGCATTTCAAACCTTAAGCGGCGGCAGATTGCTCCAACGCCACCCCGGCACCCATCAGGCCGGAATACGGCGCCGTTACCAGCCAGACCGGAATGCCCTTGAAGTAATCGCTCATGCAACCCTTGTCGGCGAAGCAGCGGGCGAAGCCGCTTTCGAGGAAGAAATCGGCAAACCGCGGGATCACCCCGCCGACAATGTATACACCGCCTCGCCCCCCCACCGTCAGCACATTGTTGCCGGCCACGCGTCCCAGCCAGCGGCAGAATTGCTCCAGCACTTCCAGGGCGATGGGGTCGCCGGCCAGGCCGGCGGCGGTGATGGATTCCGGGGTATCGAGCACCGGTTCATGACCGTCCACCGCGCAGATTGCCCGATATACCCGGGGCAAGCCGCTGCCGCTCAGGGCGGTTTCGGCGCTGACGTGGCCGATCTCGTTGTAGATGTGCTGCCAGAGCTGGGTTTCCCGCGGGCTGCTCATCGGCAGGTCGACATGGCCACCCTCCCCCGGCAACGCCGCAAAGCGGCCATCACCCAGGTCCAGCAATGTACCGACGCCCAACCCCGTGCCCGGCCCGATCACCACCGCCGGACGCATCGGCTCCGGGGTGCCTTCGCACACGACCCGGTACTCATCGGGGCGCAAACGGGTCATGCCCAGGGCCATGGCCGAGAAGTCGTTGACCAGCAACAGCTTCTCGACCTGCAAGGTCTTGCAGAACGCCAGGTTGCTCAGGCGCCAGTGGTTGTTGGTGAAGCGAAACAGATCGCCCGCCACCGGGCCGGCCACCGACAGGCACACCGAACCGATGGCGCCGGGTTCCAGGCCCATGCCGCTCAGGTACACCTTGATGGCATCTTCAGGGCAGGCGTAATCCGCCGTCGCCAGCACCTGGACGTTCTCCAGATTGTGGTTCTTCCACAACGCGAAGCGCGCGTTGGTCCCACCGATGTCACCGACCAGGGCCAGTTTCAATTAATCGTCTCCAGGGCAGCCGTGAAGGCGCTTGCACCCTGCTCTGCCGAGCTGAAGGCCATGCGCATGAAACCGAACAGTTCACGACCGGTGCCGATGTTGTTGCCCAACAGGCCCTTGGCCGGTTCGCGTGCGGCGAATTCCTCGGCGTCCACCTTCAATTCCAAGGTGCCTTTGACGCCATCGACGCGGATGATATCGCCCTCCTGCACCCGGGCCAACGCGCCGCCGACATAAGCTTCGGGGCTGACGTGGATCGCCGCCGGGATTTTCCCCGAGGCGCCGGACATGCGCCCGTCGGTCACCAACGCCACTTTGAAACCGCGATCCTGCAGCGAACCGAGGAATGGGGTCATCTTGTGCAGCTCCGGCATGCCGTTGGAGCGTGGCCCCTGAAAGCGCATCACCGCGACAAAATCCTTCTCCAGCAGCCCGGCCTTGAACGCATCCGCCAGGTCCTGCTGGTCCTGGAAGACCATGGCCGGCGCTTCGACGATCTGGTTTTCCAGCGCTACGGCGGACACTTTCATCACGCCACGGCCCAGGTTGCCTTCCATCACCCGCAAACCACCTTCTGGCGAGAACGCACGGGCCACCGGGCGCAGGATGTTTTCATCGAGGCTTTCGATCGGGCCGTCGCGCCACACCAGCTCGCCATCCTCGAGAAACGGTTCCTGGGTGTAGCGGCTCAGGCCGTGACCGAGCACGGTATTGACGTTTTCGTGGAGCAGGCCGGCCTCCAGCAGTTCGCGGATCAGGAAGGACATGCCGCCCGCCGCCTGGAAATGGTTGATGTCGGCCTTGCCGTTCGGGTAGACGTGACTCAGGGTCGGCACCACCTCGGAGAGGTCGGCCATGTCTTGCCAGGTCAACTGGATGCCCGCCGCCATGGCAATGGCCGGCATGTGCAAGGTGTGGTTGGTCGAGCCGCCGGTGGCGTGCAGCGCAACGATGGAGTTGACCAGCGAACGCTCGTCGACGATTTCGCCGATGGGCATGAAATTGCCGCTCTGCTTGGTCATGCGCGTCACCTGGAACGCCGCTTCGCGGGTCAGGGCATCACGCAGCGGGGTGTTCGGGTTGACGAACGAAGCGCCCGGCAAGTGCAGGCCCATCACTTCCATCAGCAGCTGGTTGGTGTTCGCGGTGCCGTAGAAGGTGCACGTGCCGGGGCTGTGGTAGGACTTCATCTCCGATTCCAGCAGCTCTTCGCGAGTGGCCTTGCCCTCGGCGTAGCGCTGACGCACGTCGGCTTTTTCCTTGTTGGAAATGCCCGAGACCATCGGCCCGCCGGGCACGAAGATCGTCGGCAAGTGACCGAAGCGCAGCGCGCCCATCATCAGGCCCGGAACGATCTTGTCGCAGATGCCGAGCATCAGCGCGCCGTCGAACATGTTGTGGGACAACGCCACCGCCGTGGACATCGCGATCACTTCGCGACTCGGCAGGCTCAGCTCCATCCCCGCCTCGCCCTGGGTGACGCCATCGCACATGGCCGGCGTACCGCCCGCGAACTGGCCGACCGAGCCGATCTCGCGCAAGGCTTTCTTGATCTGTTCCGGGAAGGTTTCGTAGGGCTGGTGGGCCGAGAGCATGTCGTTATAGGACGACACGATGGCGATGTTGGCGGCGTTCATCATCCGCAGGTGATGCTTGTCTTCGCTGCCGCAACCGGCCACGCCATGGGCGAAGTTGGCGCATTGCAGCTTGCCGCGCATCGGACCGTCGCTGGCAGCACCGCGGATCAATGCAAGGTAAGCCTGACGCGTGGCGCGGCTGCGGGCGATAAGCCGTTCGGTGACCTCAAGAACGCGGGGATGCATGTGTAGAACTCCAGGCTAACGGGTGTGGCGACCTGATTGTCTATGCTGGTCAAGACCGGCTGCGCGCCCTGTGAAAGGAAAGGCGACAAACGGTTTCTGACCACTCGGACCAGTTGATTCAGGTCACTCGTTGTAGATAAAACAAAATATTGCCATCAAAAAGGCTTGTTTTCTATTTCTATGCGAATAATCTTGTAATTCCAACAACAAATCGATGGCGGCGCAGTTAATGACTCTTCGAATCGCAATCAATGGTTTTGGCCGCATCGGCCGCAACGTCCTCCGTGCACTGTATACCCAAGGCTATCGTCGCGACTTGCAGATCGTCGCCATCAACGACCTGGGCGACAGTGCGATCAATGCTCACCTGCTCAAGTACGACACCGTCCACGGCACTTTCGATGCAGACGTGCAGCACGATAACGAAAGCCTGACGGTCAATGGCGACCGCATCGCGGTCAGCGCCATCCGCAATCCGGCCGAACTGCCCTGGGCCGCCGAGAAGATCGACGTGGTGTTCGAGTGCACCGGGCTGTTCACCGACCGCGCCAAGGCCGCCGCCCATATCAGTGCCGGCGCCCGCAAGGTGATCATCTCGGCCCCGGCCAAGGGCGCCGACGCCACCGTGGTGTATGGCGTGAACCATGACATCCTGCGCCAGTCCCACCAGATCATTTCCAACGCTTCGTGCACCACCAACTGCCTGGCCCCGGTGGCCCAGGTGCTGCATCGCGAGCTGGGCATCGAAAGCGGCCTGATGACTACCATCCATGCCTACACCAACGACCAGAACCTGACCGACGTCTACCACACCGACCCGTACCGCGCCCGTTCAGCCACCCAGAACATGATCCCGAGCAAGACCGGTGCCGCCGAAGCGGTGGGCCTGGTGCTGCCGGAACTGGCGGGCAAGCTGACCGGCATGGCCGTGCGTGTACCGGTGATCAACGTGTCCCTGGTGGACCTGACCGTGCAGCTCAAGCGCGAAGCGTCGGCTGAAGAAGTCAACGAACTGCTGCGCCAGGCCAGCCAACATTCGAAGATCCTCGGCTACAACACCCTGCCGCTGGTCTCCAGCGACTTCAACCACAACCCGCTGTCGTCGATCTTCGACGCCAACCACACCAAAGTCAGCGGCAAGCTGCTCAAGGTACTGGCCTGGTATGACAACGAGTGGGGCTTCTCCAACCGCATGCTCGATAACTGCCTGGCGTTGTGCAACGCGGAGTGATCGGCTGAACTTAGAGCATTTCTGTGGGAGCGGGCTTGCTCGCGAAAGCGGTGTATTCAGTGAATATTTCTACTGACTGACACGCCGCCTTCGCGAGCAAGCCCGCTCCCACAATGATTTGGGGCGGTGATGAGATTCGGGCTTGACCTGCAAACCAAATGATAATTACTATCATTTGACATAACCGAATCGGCCTCACCGTGAGTCAATCGCGCTTTCACCACGTCTTCCTCGCCCAGCGCACACCCCTGCTGCGCACCCTCGAGCGCATGGTCAACAACCCCAGCACTGCCGAAGACCTGCTCCAGGAAACCTATCTGCGCGTCTCCCGCGCCTTGGGTGAACGTACAGTCGAGCATCTCGAACCCTTTGTCTTCCAGACCGCCCGCAACCTGGCACGGGATCATTTGCGGGCGCGGCGCATGCAGTCACGGACCGTGCTGGACGACGTCCCCCTGGAAGTTGTCCACAATGTGGTCGCGTCCCAGAGCAGCGCCGAAGACGCCGCCCATGCCGAACAGATGCTCGAGCGCCTCAACGTCAGCCTGCAAGCGCTGAGTCCGCGCCAACAGCGGATTTTCATTCTCAGTCGCCTGCACGGTCATGGTTATCAGAACATCGCCGCAGAGCTGGGTGTGTCCCTGAGTACCGTGCAAAAGGAACTGAAACTGATCATGGCGATCTGTGTGAGGAGTTGTCAGGTGTAAGCTTCAAGCGGCAAGCTACAAGCAGCGCAGGCTTGCCATCTGTTGCTTGCCGCTCGTAGCTTGTCGCTTGCCACTAATGCCGAGTAACCATCGTGACGGATAATCACCAAGCCCAAGAGTCTACGACAGCGCAGGACACCGCCCATGCCATGGAGCAGGCGCTGGACTGGCTGATCCTGCTGGACAACCCCAGCCAGGAGCAGGCCCGGCAATTCCAGGTCTGGCTGGCAGCCGATCCGCGCCATGGCGAAGCATTTCTCAGGGCCCAGACCCTCTGGAACGGCCCGCACGTGAAGGAGAGTGCCCGGCAACTCCAGGCCGCCTCCAGGGTGAGCGCGTTGTCACGCTTGCGCGCCCATTGGAAACCCCTGGCCACCGCTGCCGTGCTCCTCCTCGGCCTGTTCAATTTCAGCGACCTGCCCCTGCGTTTCCAAGCCGATCACCTGACGGTGGTCGGTGAGCGCCAGCGCCTGCAACTGGAAGACGGCTCCAAGGTCCTGCTCAACACCGACTCGGCCTTTTCCAGCACTTTCAACGAACAGCGTCATGTGGCCCGGTTGTACAAGGGCGAAGCGTTTTTCGAGGTGCCCGACAATCGCAACCTGCCACTGGAGATCGATGCCGGGCCGGTCACCGCCAGTGTCAGCAACACCACGTTCGCGGTGCGCTACCTCGACGGCGTGGCCCAGGTCCAGGTCCAGCGCGGCGATGTGGACCTGCGGGCCAACCGCAACGACACCCATGTCCGGCTCTCGGCCGGGGAAAGCATCCGCATCGGGCCCAACGGCTTCGACCGCCCGGCCCCGCTCGACACCAGTACCGACCTGGCCTGGGTCCAGGGCCGGCTAGTGTTCGAAAACCGGCCATTAAGCCAGGTCCTGGCCGAACTGCGGCGCTACTATCCGGGCTGGATCATCAACCGCAACGAGCAATTGGCGCAGATCGCAGTCACCGGTAACTACCGCCTCGACCAGCCGCTGGACGTGGTTCGCTCCCTGGCTCATATCACTTCTGCACAGCTTCAGGAATTCCCCGCGCTGGTGATCCTGAACTAAATGAGAATTATTTTTACTCGATAGGTTTCGCTGATTCGTCTCGTTATAGCCAATGCAATTGATTCGCATCTATCGATGCCAATCTGCACCTATAACAGATGCGACACGGAGCGCTATCGATGTCCTCTCGCCTTACCTGCAGGTTCCTTGCCCCTTCCCGCACATTGTCGTTGCTGACCGCCGCCATCCTGATGGCCGGCGTCGCGCCCGCCGCCCTGGCTGCCGCGACACAGCCGCCGTCGCGCAATATCGGCGACTACACCTTCGCCATCCCCCAGCAACCATTGGTCTCGGCCCTGAACGCGTTCACCGCCGTCACGGGCTGGCAAGTGGGGCTGACGGCCGAGCTGGCCGAAGATATCGCGTCGCCAGGCGTCAACGGTTCGCTGCCACCGGAAAAAGCCCTGGAACGCCTGCTGGCGGGAACCAACCTGAGCTACCGCAAACTCGGCAACAACAGCATCGCCCTGGAGAAGCGCAGCGCCGGCAATGTGGTGAACCTGCAACAGATGACCATCAGTGCCACCCGCCAGGAGCAGGACATCAGCGGTGTGCCCAGCACCGTCAGCGTCCATGACCGCCAGGCACTGGACCGCAACAACGTCAACACCCTCAAGGACCTGGTGCGTTACGAGCCCGGCGTGTCGGTGGGCGGCGCAGGCCAGCGCGGCGGTATCAGCGGCTATAACATCCGAGGCATCGACGGCAACCGGATCCTGACCCAGGTCGACGGCGTGGCGATTCCCGACGGCTTCTTCAACGGTCCCTATGCCAAGACCCAGCGCAACTACGTCGACCCGGAAATCATCAAGCGCGTGGAAATCCTCCGCGGTCCGGCGTCGGTGCTCTATGGCAGCAACGCCATCGGCGGCGCCGTCAGCTATTTCACTCTGGATGCGGATGACATCGTCAAGCCCGGCCAGGACGTCGGTGCCCGCCTGAAGACCGGCTACAGCTCCGCCGACGAAAGCTGGCTCAAATCCGCCACCGTCGCCGGCCGCAACGGGACATTCGATGGCCTGCTGCACTACAGCCAGCGCGACGGCCATGAAACCGAATCCTACGGCAACCATAACGGCACCGGCCTGGACCGCACCGCAGCCAACCCGGAGGACGTGCGCGCCAGCAACGTACTGGCCAAACTCGGCTGGAACTACAGCGACGATGCGCGCCTGGGCCTGGTCTACGAGAAGTACAAGGACGATCGCGACACCGATCTGAAAAGCGCCTACGGCGGCCCCTTCTCCAATGGTCAGCCGGCCATCCCCCCGAGCATGCTGCCGGGCGGCATGTACCAGTGGCGCACCGGTAACGACACCGTCACCCGCGAGCGTTTCGGCCTGGAGCACAGCTTCGCCCTCGACAGCCTGCTGGCCGACAACATCAAGTGGAGCCTGAATCACCAGATCGCCAAGACCGACGAGAGCACCGCCGAGTTCTACTTTCCGATCACCCGCCGGGTCCTGCGCACCCGGGAAACCCTCTACGAAGACAAGCAATGGGTGTTCGACGCACAGCTGGACAAGGTCTTCAGCCTCGCCGACACCGATCACGCACTGACCTATGGCACCACGATCAAGCAACAGAAAGTCACCGGCTCACGCAGCGGCAATGGCGTGTGCCTGGCGGTCGGCGTCGGTTGTTCCGCCGTCGGCGCCATCAGCACCCGGGACGTACTGGCAAAAGCCAGCGACTTCCCGGATCCGACCATCAACACCTACAGCCTGTTCGCTCAGGACCAGATCAGTTGGGACAAGTGGACCTTCACCCCAGGCCTGCGCTACGACTACACCCAGCTCAAGCCGCACCTCACCCAGGCGTTCCTCGATACCGTCGACCCGACCCGCGGTGGCCAGGTGAGCGACAGCAACAAGACCTGGCATCGCGTCTCACCCAAGTTCGGCCTGACCTATGCCTTTACCGACCAGTACACCGGTTACGGCCAGTACGCTGAAGGTTTCCGCACCCCGACCGCCAAGGCCCTGTACGGCCGTTTCGATAACCCCAGCATCGGCTACAGCGTAGAACCCAACCCCGACCTGGAACCGGAAAAAAGCCAAAGCTACGAGACCGGCTTGCGTGGCCGTTTTGACTCCGGTTCGTTCGACGTGGCGGTGTTCTACAACAAGTACCGCGATTTCATCAACGAAGACGCCATCACCCCCGGCGCCGATCAGTTGACCTTCCAGAGCAACAACATCAAGCACGCCACCATCAAGGGCGCCGAGGTCAAGGGCCGCCTGGACCTGGACGTATTGGGTGCGCCCCAGGGTCTCTATACCCAGGGTTCGGTGGCCTACGCCTACGGTCGCAACGACGACACCGGCCAGCCGATCAACAGCGTCAACCCGCTGACCGGCGTGTTCGGCCTGGGTTACGAGCAGGACGACTACGGCAGCTTGCTCACCTGGACCCTGGTCAGGAAGAAAAACCGCGTCGACGACAGCAACTTCAATTCGCCGGATGGCGTCAGCAGCCAGTTCAAGACGCCAGGGTTCGGGATATTCGACCTGACCGGCTTCTACAAGGTGACCCGGGACGTCACCGTCAGCGGTGGTCTCTACAACCTCACCGACAAGAAGTACTGGCTGTGGGACGACGTGCGCGGCTACGACAGCGTCGGCGAAGCGGCCGTGCTGAGCCCCGCCAACCTCGATCGCCTGACAGCGCCGGGGCGCAACTTCGCGGTCAACCTGATCTGGGATATCTGACTGACCCAAAGTCCCCCTCTGCAGGCAACACAAAGCCCTGTGGCGAGGGGATTCATCCCCGCTGGGGCGCGTAGCGGCCCCAAAAATGGAAGGGTCGCTGCGCAACCCAACGAGGATAAATCCCCTCGCCACATTTCAATTCAAGGAGCTCCCATGAGTACCCCACAACAAACTTTTCGCTCCCAACGCCTCAACCAGATCACCCACGAGCCCCACGGCAAACTCGACGCTCTGGTCAAGGCCCACGCCCCGTTCGAAACCCCGGCCAGCTTTGCCCGTTTCGTCGTTGCCCAGTACCTGTTCCAGTCGGAACTGGTAGCGCTGTACAACGACGCGCAGCTGTCCGCCCTGATCCCCGACCTGCCGGCCCGCTGCCGGGCCGACGCGGCCAAGGCCGACCTGGCGGACCTGGACACCGATGTCCCGGCGCCGGTGGCCGGCGCGTTGGACAACCCAACCATGGCCGAAGCCCTGGGTTGGTTGTTCGTTTCGGAAGGTTCGAAGTTGGGCGCGGCATTCCTGATCAAACGCGCAGTAAACCTGGGGCTGAGCGCAACCTTCGGTGCCCGCCACTTGGCCGAACCAGCGGGCGGCCGTGCCGAGGGTTGGAAGACCTTCACCCGCATCCTTGACGAACTGAGCCTCACCGAACAACAGGAAGCCGAGGCGGACAAAGGCGCGCTGGATGCCTTCAACCGGTTTACGGTGTTGCTGGAATACGCTTACACCACTGAATGTGCCTGACTCACGCTATCCATCTGTGGGAGCGGGCTTGCTCGCGAAGGCGGCCCATCAGCCAACGATGATGCCGGCTGAAAAACCGCCTTCGCGAGCAAGCCCGCTCCCACAAGGAAAAGTGTATGCCTGAAAGAAACTTATGAATCCGCCCTCAAAACTCACCCGCCTGCTCTTCGGCCTGCTCGCCTACACCAGCCTGACCATCGGCCTGGTCGCCATCGTCGTGCCCGGCCTGCCGACGACCGAGTTCATCCTGCTGGCCGCCTGGGCCGCGACTCGCAGCTCTCCGCGCCTGAGTGCCTGGCTGGAGAGCCATCGGCTTTTCGGGCCGATGCTGTACAACTGGCGCAACGGCAAGGTCATTCCGCGTCGGGCCAAGGTGGGCGCCACCCTCGGCATGCTGTTCTGCGCGGCACTGATGCTGGCAATGCTCGAGCATGGCTGGCCGGTCTACCTGGCGCTGACGGGCATGGGCGCGGGCAATCTGTGGATCTGGTCCCGTCCGTCCGCAACAGCGCAGGCGTCCGAATGAACCGTTTTGATCTATGCTCGGCCTCTCTCACACCCGGAGGGCTTCCGATGACAGAGCTACTCGCGTCCATGCAAACCGCACTCGGCCTGCCCACGGCCCCGATCCGCTTCGCGAGTGACGGCGCCCTGCCTTCGGCGTTCGCCGTTACGGAGCTGGCCAGCGCCAGTATCGCCGTGGCCGGCCAGGCGATAGCCGAGCTCATTGGCCAACAGACCGGCCGCTTGCCGTCCCTCGAGGTCGATCGGCGCCTGGCCTCGTTCTGGTTCGCCACGTCGCTGCGCCCCATTGGCTGGAGCGTGCCGCCGATGTGGGACCCGGTGGCCGGTGACTACGCCACCGCCGACGGCTGGATTCGCCTGCACACCAATGCGCCGCATCATCGACGGGCGGCGGAAAAGGTCCTCGGTGCCTGCGTCGATCGCGCCGACATGGCGAGCAAAGTGATCCGTTGGAACAAGACCGAACTGGAACAAGCCGTCGTCGACGCCGCTGGCTGCGCCGCCGAGATGCGCTCGTGGCAGGCCTGGCAAGTACATCCCCAAGGCAAGGCAGTGAATGCCGAGCCGCTGGTGCACTTCGCTGAAGCCGTCGAGGCACACCACAAACCCTGGCTCGGCTCCGTGGCCCAACCACTGGCCGGCCTCAAGGTCCTGGACCTGACCCGCGTACTGGCGGGTCCCGTCGCCAGCCGCTTCCTCGCAGGCCTGGGGGCCGACGTCTTGCGGATCGATCCACCGACCTGGAACGAACCCGGCGTGATTCCGGAAGTCACCCTCGGCAAACGCTGCGCCCGCCTCGACTTGCATCAGCCCGACGACCGCGTCGCGTTCGAAGCACTGCTCAAGGACGCCGACATCCTGCTGCACGGCTACCGTGCCGACGCCTTGGAGCGCCTGGGCTATGGCGCCGAGCAACGCCACAGGATCGCCCCTGGCCTGATCGATGTCAGCCTCAACGCCTACGGTTGGAGCGGCCCGTGGCAGCACCGGCGCGGCTTCGACAGCCTGGTGCAGATGAGCTGCGGCATCGCTGATACCGGCATGGCCTGGAAACAGGCCGATAAACCGACACCGCTGCCCGTTCAGGCGCTGGACCACGGCACCGGCTACCTGATGGCGGCCAGTGCCGTGGTGTTGCTGGCCCGACGCCTGGCAAACGGGCAAGGCGGCTCGGCACGCCTGTCCCTGGCGCGTACCGCCCGACTGCTGATCGAGGGTGGCGCGGGTATCCAGGCCGCGCTACGCCCCGAGGACGAGCAGGATCTGGGTGTGCTGATCGAGCAGACACCGTGGGGGCCGGCTCGCCGGTTGCAAGTACCGCTGAAAATCACCGGCACGCCCTGGCAATGGACACGCGCAGCAACCACACTCGGCGCCCATCGGGCGCAATGGTGATCGACTCCGTCTTCTGACCTGGATCAGCTACTGAAGCGATAAGTCGACATACGCTGTGACTCTCCTCGGCTGCCTCGGAGTCATGCAATGTCTGATACCCCCGGAAAACTTCGCTTGGGTGCGCTGGTCGCGCTGGTAGTGGGTTCGATGATCGGCGGGGGAATCTTTTCCTTGCCGCAGAACATGGCCGCCAGTGCCGACGTCGGTGCCGTCCTGATTGGCTGGGCGATTACCGCGGTGGGCATGCTGAGCCTCGCATTCGTGTTCCAGACCCTGGCCAACCGCAAACCCGATCTGGACGGCGGCGTGTACGCCTACGCCAAGGCCGGCTTCGGCGGCTACATGGGTTTCTCCTCGGCCTGGGGTTATTGGATCAGCGCCTGGCTGGGCAACGTCGGCTACTTCGTCTTGCTGTTCAGCACCCTGGGTTACTTTTTCCCGGTTTTCGGTGAAGGCAACACGGTCGCAGCGGTGATCGGCGCGTCGCTGCTGCTGTGGGCCGTGCATTTCCTGGTGCTGCGCGGCATCAAGGAAGCCGCCTTCATCAACCTCGTCACCACCATTGCCAAGATCGTGCCGCTGGCGTTGTTCGTGTTGATCACGGTGTTCGCCTTCCGGCTCGACATTTTCACCACCGATATCTGGGGCGTGAAAACCCCGTAGTTGGGCAACGTGATGAACCAGGTGCGCAACATGATGCTGGTGACCGTCTGGGTGTTCATCGGCATCGAGGGTGCGAGCATTTTTTCCGCCCGCGCCGAGCGACGCTCGGACGTGGGCAAGGCCACCGTGATCGGTTTCATTACCGTGCTGCTGTTCCTGGTGCTGGTGAACGTGCTGTCCCTGGGCATCATGACCCAGCCGGAGCTGGCGAAGCTGCAGAACCCGTCCATGGCGGCGGTGCTGGAGCACGTAGCGGGCCATTGGGGCGCGGTGCTGATCAGCGTCGGCCTGATCGTTTCGCTGCTCGGCGCCCTGTTGTCGTGGGTGCTGCTGTGCGCCGAGATCCTGTTCGCCGCCGCCAGGGACCACACCATGCCGGCGTTCCTGCGTCGCGAAAATGCCAACCATGTACCGGCCAACGCCCTGTGGCTGACCAACGCCATGGTCCAGCTGTTCCTGATCGTCACCCTGTTCTCGGCCAGTACCTACCTGTCGCTGATCTACCTCGCCACCTCGATGATTCTTGTGCCCTACCTGTGGTCGGCGGCCTATGCGCTGCTGCTGGCGGTGCGCGGCGAAACCTACCGGAACGCCCTGGCCGAACGCCGCAAGGACCTGGCCATCAGCGCCATCGCCCTGCTCTACGCGGTGTGGTTGTTGTATGCCGGCGGGATCAAGTACCTGCTGCTCTCCGCGCTGCTCTACGCCCCCGGCGCGGTGCTGTTCGTCAAGGCCAGGCGCGAAGTGGGCCAACCGGTTTTCACCGCTGTCGAGAAGCTGATT
This sequence comes from Pseudomonas sp. SJZ074, assembly GCF_007828215.1. Lineage (GTDB taxonomy): Bacteria > Pseudomonadota > Gammaproteobacteria > Pseudomonadales > Pseudomonadaceae > Aquipseudomonas. Next base: position 38,665 of record NZ_VIUE01000012.1, read on the forward strand.
TTCACCGCCGTGGTCGCAGGCGCCGTGGTGGCCGCATACGGGCTCTACAGCGGCTTCCTGACTTTGTGATCGCTGAATGTTTTAACGGGAGGATGTGTAATGACCACGGAAAAAATGCAGTACGGCGTTCATTCCGAAGCCGGTAGATTGCGTAAAGTCATGGTGTGTTCCCCAGGCCTGGCCCATCAGCGACTGACCCCGAACAACTGCGATGAACTGTTGTTCGATGACGTGCTGTGGGTCAACCAGGCCAAGCGCGACCATTTCGACTTCGTCACCAAGATGCGCGAGCGGGGCATCGACGTGCTGGAAATGCACAACCTGCTGACCGACATCGTCGCCATCCCCGAAGCCCTGGACTGGATCCTGCAACGCAAGGTCACCCCCAACTCGGTGGGCCTGGGCCTGGTGAATGAGGTCGATTCGTGGCTGCGCAGCCTGGAACCGCGCCGGATCGCCGAATACCTGATCGGTGGCGTCTCTGCCGATGACCTGCCCGACAGCTTCGGCGGCAAGACCATCCAGATGTTTCGCGACTTCCTCGGGCACTCTAGTTTCATCCTGCCGCCGCTGCCCAACACCCAGTTCACCCGCGACACCACCTGCTGGATCTACGGCGGCGTCACCCTGAACCCGATGTACTGGCCGGCGCGCCGCCAGGAAACCCTGCTGACCACCGCCATCTACAAATTCCACCCCGGGTTCACCCACGCCGACTTCCAGATCTGGTACGGCAACCCGGACCTGGACCATGGCAGCGCCACCCTCGAAGGCGGTGACGTGATGCCCATCGGCAACGGTGTCGTGCTGATCGGCATGGGCGAGCGCTCATCCCGCCAGGCCATCGGCCAACTGGCGCTGAACCTGTTCAAGCACCAGGCCGTGGAGCGGGTCATCGTCGCCGGCCTGCCGAAGTCCCGGGCGGCCATGCACCTGGACACCGTGTTCAGTTTCTGCGACCGCGACCTGGTGACCGTATTCCCGGAAGTAGTGAGCCAGATCGTTGCCTTCTCCCTGCGCCCCGACGAGAGCAAACCCGGCGGTATCGACGTGCGTCGCGAAGAAGGCAGCTTCATCGACACCGTTGCCGCCGCCCTCAGGCTCCCCGCGCTGCGCGTGGTGGAAACCGGCGGCAACAGCTTCGCCGCCGAGCGCGAACAATGGGACGACGGTAACAACGTGGTGGCGCTGGAACCGGGCGTGGTGATCGGCTACGACCGCAACACCTACACCAACACGCTGCTGCGCAAGGCCGGGGTGGAAGTCATCACCATCAGCGCCAGCGAACTGGGCCGGGGCCGTGGCGGCGGCCATTGCATGACCTGCCCGATCATTCGCGACCCGATCGACTACTGAAGGAGATGCACCATGGCGTTCAACATCCACAACCGGAACCTGCTCAGCCTCGAACACCACACACCCCGGGAACTGCGCTACTTGCTGGACCTGTCCCGCGACCTCAAGCGGGCCAAGTACACCGGCACCGAACAGCAGCACCTCAAGGGCAACAACATCGCGCTGATCTTCGAGAAAACCTCGACACGCACCCGTTGCGCGTTCGAAGTGGCGGCCTATGACCAGGGTGCCAATGTCACCTACATCGACCCCAACTCGTCACAGATCGGCCACAAGGAAAGCATGAAGGACACCGCCCGCGTACTCGGGCGCATGTACGACGCCATCGAATACCGGGGTTTCAAGCAGGAAATCGTCGAAGAGTTGGCGAAGTTCGCTGGCGTACCGGTGTTCAACGGCCTGACCGATGAATACCATCCGACGCAAATGATTGCCGACGTGCTGACCATGCGCGAGCACGCCGACAAACCGATCCATGAGATCAGCTACGCGTACCTGGGCGATGCGCGGAACAATATGGGCAACTCGTTGCTGCTGATCGGCGCAAAACTGGGGATGGACGTGCGCATTTGTGCGCCCAAGGCCCTGTGGCCCCACGACGATCTGGTGCAGCGCTGCCATCAATACGCCGAAGAAAGCGGCGCGCGTATCACCCTTACCGAAGATCCGGAAGCGGCGGTCAAGGGCGTGGACTTCATTCACACCGACGTCTGGGTTTCCATGGGCGAGCCGGTCGAAGCGTGGGCCGAGCGGATCGAGCAACTGTTGCCTTACCAGGTCAATGCCGACCTGATGAAGGCCACCGGCAACCCGCGCACGAAATTCATGCACTGCCTGCCGGCGTTTCATAACAGCGACACCAAGATCGGCAAACAGATTGCCGAACAGTATCCGTACCTGGCCAACGGCATCGAAGTCACGGACGACGTATTCGAGTCACCGGCGTGCATCGCCTTCGAGCAGGCGGAAAACCGCATGCACACCATCAAGGCGATCCTGGTGTCGACATTGGCGGATCTCTAAACCCACCGCATGCCCCTGTGGGAGCGGGCTTGCTCGCGAAAGCGGTCTGTCAGCCAGTACATCAATCACTGACACACCGCTTTCGCGAGCAAGCCCGCTCCCACAAGGGGCATGCGTTGTCAGTTACATTTTTTAAAGGACAACACCATGCGCATCGTCGTTGCCCTGGGCGGTAACGCCCTCCTGCGTCGGGGTGAACCCATGACCGCCGACAACCAACGCAGCAACATCCGCACCGCGACCGAACAGATCGCCAGGATCCATGCCGGCCACCAACTGGTGATCGCCCACGGCAACGGCCCGCAAGTCGGCCTGCTGTCGTTGCAAGCGGCGGCCTATACGTCGGTAACCCCGTATCCGCTGGACGTGCTGGGCGCCGAGACCGAAGGCATGATCGGCTACATCATCGAGCAGGAACTGGGCAACCTGCTGGACGCCGACGTGCCCTTCGCCACGCTGCTGACCCAAGTGGAAGTGGATGCCAACGACCCGGCCTTTCAACACCCCACCAAACCCATCGGCCCGGTCTACAACCAGCAGGAGGCGCAGAAACTGGCCGCCGAAAAAGGCTGGACCATCGCCCCGGACGGCGACATGTTTCGGCGGGTGGTCGCCAGTCCGAAGCCCAAGCGCATCTTTGAAATCCGGCCGATCAAGTGGCTGCTGGAAAAGGGCAGCATCGTGATCTGCGCCGGCGGTGGCGGTATCCCGACGATGTACGGTACCGACGGCAAGCTGCAAGGCGTTGAAGCGGTCATCGACAAGGACCTGTGCTCGGCGCTGTTGGCCGAACAATTGGGGAGCGATCTGCTGGTGATCGCCACCGATGTCGACGCGGTTTACATTGACTTCGGCAAGCCAACCAGCAAGGCCATCGCCCGGGCCCACCCCGACGAACTGGAAAAACTCGACTTCGCTGCCGGTTCCATGGGGCCCAAGGTGCAAGCCGCCTGCGAATTTGCGCGCAATACCGGCAAGGTCGCGGTGATCGGATCCCTCTCGGACATCGATGCTATCGTCCACGGCACCGCCGGCACCCGCATCAGCACGGCGACGACAGGCATCGCTTATCGATAACCGGAAACTCCCAGGACAGATCCGGGGTCTGTTCTACTTCCATGCCTTTCCAGGAGAGCCGCTCATGGCCATGTTCCAACCCGGTCACCTGCACATAGAGCGCCATGCGCTGAACAAGGATGATTTCAGCTACAACCTCTGCATCGATTACGAAGTGGTCCAGGATCCCACGGAAGGCACCGGCATGTCGTTCCGGTTGCATGGCACGGTCGAGAACAAAAACGTCGACGAGAGCTTTTTCCTGCCCAAGGACCTGGCCTTCGACTTTGCCCGGCACGCCACAAACATCGCGCAAAAATACGGCATGCCGAAGAGCGCCAGCATCGGCTCGATGCACACGTATTACGACGACATGTTCGAGGATGTGCGCAAGCAACTGGATGTAAAACCGGGCGATCCGGTGAAGCCCGAGCATTTGGCGTAAACCGCCCCTGTTTCTCCTGTGGGAGCGAGCCTGCTCGCTCCCACAGGGGTATCCGTGTCCTGAATGCCAGGGTAATTGCACCTTCCACTCCACTGGCAACTCCCCCCGGCTGACCTATGCTCAAAGCAGTACCCCAGGGTATTCGTTCAGAGGTCATCGCCATGAACATCAGAACAAAAAGACGCCTCGCCATTTTCGTGACCTGCACCGCCACGCTTGCGCTATACGGTACGGCGGCCTACCGGGTCGAGCAGGCCAGGCAACTGCCCCGTGAATACGCCAGTTGCAACTTCGAACGCTGCATCCCGCACAACGCGACCCTGAACGCCTTGCGCTGAGGCGTGTTCAGTCGTCCGGCTGATCGGTCTTGAGCCGGTCCCGGAAGGCCTTGGGCGAGATACCGACGCGACGGCGGAAGAGGCGGGTGAAGTTGGTCGGATCGGAGAACCCGAGCACCTCGGAAATTTCGTAGATGGTCATGCCGGTGTAGGTCAGCATTCGCTTGGCCTCGAGCAACTGACGCTCATGCATGATCTGCAGTGCCGGCTGCCCCGCCAGCTCGCGGCAGGTGCCGTTGAGGTGCGACACGGAAATGCCCAGGCGATGGGCCAGGTCTTCGACCTTGACGTGCTCGCGGTAGGTTTCTTCCACCAATTGAATGAACCCGTTGAGGTATTCCCGGGCCCGCTGCGGGCGCTGGCTCTGGGTGCGCCGCTGCATGACCTGGCGGCTGACCCAGACCATGATCACGTTGACCAGTGCGTGCATGAGCATTTCCCGGGCCGGTTGATGCCCCATGTACTCGCTCTGCAAGGCGCTGAACAGACTGTTGAGGTAGTCGGCGTTTTCACCCGCCGGGTAACTCTCGGCCTGGGCCAGGATGTTCACCGAATGGCCCAACTGCCCCTGCAGGTGCGTTACCAGCGGCGCCGCCAGGGTCACCACGTAACCTTCCACATCTTCGGAAAAGCGAAAGCCATGGACCGACAGCGGCGGCAGAATCTGCACCGCCGGCTCGTCAAGCTGGGTGCGCTGGCCTTCGATCTCCAGCTCCGCCCGCCCCTTGAAGACGAACAGTAACTGGCAGAGATCGGCATGCCGATGGGGTTTGATTTCCCATTGATGCTCGCGGCTGCGCTTGGAGATGGTTTCACAGTGCAGCAAATCCGGCGTCGGCCAGTCCTGGCTTTCGCCGTAGAGCTTGAACACCGGGATCGAAGGCAGCTCAGTTTTTTTCATAACGAGGATCGGCCTCGGGTAGCGGGCGATAATCGCACCGATTGGCAGAAAGTACAGGTATCGGCTCAGTTTTCCCCTTCAATTGACAGGCCCGCAAGGAAAAAATGCAAGGACTCGGTTCATAACCCTCCACACCGGCCCTGGTCGCGTGCTTCGTGCGAGTCATAACAACAATGAAAACTCTCAAAACCCAAGTCGCCATTATCGGCGCCGGCCCCTCTGGACTGCTGCTTGGCCAGTTATTGCACAATGCCGGAATTGACACCCTGATCCTCGAACGCCAAACCCCGGATTATGTCCTTAGCCGCATCCGCGCCGGTGTGTTGGAGCAGGGCATGGCCGAACTGCTGCGCCGGGCTGGCGTCGGCCAACGCATGGACGCCGAAGGGCTGGAGCATGACGGTTTCGAACTGGTCCTCAATGGCCGTCGGGTGCACATTGATCTCAAAGGGTTGACCGGCGGTAAGAACGTGATGGTCTACGGTCAGACCGAAGTGACCCGCGACCTGATGGCGGCCCGCGAAAAGGCCGGTGCCCGCACGCTTTACCAGGTCGACAAGGCCCAACCCCACGACATGCAGACCGACCGGCCTTTCGTGACGTTCGAGCACCAGGGTGAAACCTGGCGCCTGGATTGCGACTACATTGCCGGGTGCGACGGTTTCCATGGCGTGGCACGGCAATCCATTCCGGCGGAAAAACTGAAGGTCTTCGAACGGGTCTACCCCTTCGGCTGGCTTGGCATCCTGGCCGACACCCCACCGGTCAACGAGGAACTGGTCTACGCCCGCCACGAGCGCGGATTTGCCTTGTGCAGCATGCGCTCCAAGACCCGTACCCGTTACTACCTGCAAGTACCCGCCGAAGAACAGATCGCCGACTGGCCGGACGAGCGCTTCTGGACCGAACTCAAGACCCGCCTGCCCGCCGACCTGGCCGACGCCCTGGTGACCGGTCCGTCCATCGAGAAGAGCATCGCGCCGCTGCGCAGCTTCGTGGTCGAACCGATGCAGTACGGGCGCATGTTCCTGGTGGGCGATGCCGCCCACATCGTCCCGCCCACCGGCGCCAAGGGCCTGAACCTGGCGGCCAGCGACGTCAGCACGCTGTTCGACATCCTGCTCAAGGTCTACCGCGAAGGCCGGGTGGATCTGCTGGAAAAGTATTCGGCCATCTGCCTGCGACGTGTCTGGAAGGCCGAGCGCTTCTCCTGGTGGATGACATCGATGCTGCACCGCTTCGACGACGACGCCTTCAACCAGCGCATCAGCGAAGCCGAGCTGGAATATTTCGTCGACTCCGAAGCCGGGCGGAAAACCATTGCGGAAAATTACGTCGGACTTCCTTACGAGGCTATCGAATAGCCGACTACCGATTTACACTGCGGGCTCCGTCTCCACTCGCCTCTTTGGCGTGATCCCGCAGGTTCTACCGTGACTCAGCTCAATTCGCTCAATGTCCAGCCGCCCGCCATCCGCAGCGTACTGGTGGCCCTGATGCTGGCGATTTTTCTCGGTGCGCTGGACCAGACCATTGTCGCCGTCTCGATGCCGGCCATCTCCGCCCAGTTCAAGGACGTCAGCCTGTTGGCCTGGGTGATTTCCGGCTACATGGTCGCCACGACCGTGGCGGTACCGATCTACGGCAAGCTGGGCGATCTCTATGGTCGCCGGCCGCTGATGCTGTTCGGCATGGGGCTGTTCACCCTGGCTTCGCTGTTCTGCGGCCTGGCGCAAAGCATGGAACAGCTGGTGCTGGCGCGGATCCTTCAGGGCATCGGTGCCGGCGGGATGATCTCCGTGAGCCAGGCGATCATCGGCGACATCGTGCCGCCCCGCGAGCGTGGCCGCTATCAGGGTTACTTCAGCAGCATGTACGCGGTGGCCAGCGTGGCCGGGCCGGTGCTGGGCGGCTACATGACCGAATACCTGTCGTGGCGCTGGGTGTTCTGGATCAACCTGCCGCTGGGCCTGGGCGCCTGGCTGGTGGCCCGCCGCACCCTGGTCGGGCTGTCGGTGCCGCAACGCACGCCGATCATCGACTACCTGGGCACCGTGTTGCTGATCATCGGCCTGAGCGCCTTGCTGCTGGGCATTACCCAGGTCGGCCAGGGGCAGGCCTGGCACAGCCCTGGCGTACTGGGGCTGCTGGGGTGCGCGGTGGTGACGCTGGGCGTGTTCGTCTGGCACGAACGCCGCGCCCGGGAGCCTTTGTTGCCGATGCACCTGTTTGTCAACCGCAGCGCAGTGTTGTGTTGGTGCACGGTATTTTTCACCAGCTTCCAGGCGATTTCCCTGACGGTACTGGTGCCATTGCGCTTTCAAAGCGTGACCGGTGCCGGCGCCGACAGCGCGGCATTGCACCTGCTGCCGCTGGCGATGGGTTTGCCCATCGGCGCGTATTTCGCCGGACGCCGCACCTCGATCACGGGTCGCTACAAACCGATGATCCTCAGCGGCGCCCTGCTCTTCCCCTTCGCCATCCTCGGCATGGCCTGCACGGCGCCCGACGCGTTCTGGCTCAGCAGCCTGTTCATGCTGCTGGGCGGCATCGCCTCGGGCATGCAGTTTCCCACTTCGCTGGTGGGTTCGCAGAACTCGGTGCAACAACGGGATATCGGCGTCGCCACCAGCACCACCAACCTGTTCCGCTCCCTCGGCGGCGCGGTGGGCGTGGCGCTGATGTCGGCGTTGCTGCTGGCCTTGCTGCAGGATTCAGGTTTCGCCCAGCTCGCCGGTTCGTCGCTGATCAGCGAAGGCCACTCCGGCAATGCCTTGCTGGACGGCTTGAACGCCGCCCCGGGCGAAGCACGGGACGCCCTGCGCCTGGAATTGCAGACGACGTTCCGGCATCTGCTGCTGATCAGCGCGGCTGTGTCATTGCTGGGGTTGGCGGCGGCGGTGGCGATGCCGAATAGACTGTTGCGTGGACGGGAGGAACAGGTTCGGTAGTTGCCTTGAAACACAGAACCCTGAGTGAAATACAAATCCCCTCGCCACAAAAAGCTTCTTTGCAAGGCTGAAGGACTCAAGCCGTCGCCACCACAACCCCCGGCTCCACCTGCGCGCTCATCCCTTCTTTCATCCGCCTGGCATCGCGGGCAAAACAGCGCGATGCGAGGAACAGGAACACCATGGTCAAAAACAGCGCCACCGGGATCAGGTACATCGCATCATGCAAACCGATGGCCTTGAATGCTTCGGTCATCTGCGGAGCGCCGGCCGCCGCCATGGCCACGTGGGCGAAGTAGTCCGACAGGCCGCCGACCACCACCGGCCCCAGGCCTCCGCCAAGCAGGTACAGTCCGGCGAAGAACAACGCCATTGCCGTCGCCCGCAGACGCGGCTCCACGACATCCTGAATCGCCGTATACACACAGGTATAGAACGTATAGGCGAACAGCCAACCGACGCTGAACACCGCAACGAACACGCCGATTTCAATCCGTCCGGCATACAAGGCCCAGGTCGTGGTCAGCGTGGAAATGACCAGGCTGAACGCAGCGAACAGCAAACGGCCATTGGCCACGCGCTGATGGATCTTATCGGCGATCCAGCCCCCCAGGGTCAGCCCGAACAACCCGGTCACGCCCACCATGATCCCGGTGGCCACGGCGGCTTCATGCAGGGGCATCTGGAAGTAACGCTGCAGCATCGGTACCAGGAACGAGTTGCAGGCATAAGTGGCGAAGTTGAAACACAGCCCCGCCAGTACCAGCCACAAGAAAGTGGGAATCGCCAGCACCCGGCGGATCGGCCGGTCAATTTTTTCCTGGGACACCGGTACGGTTTCCGCCGCACCGCGCTTGGGTTCCCTGATAAAGAACATAAAGACCGCCAGCACCAGCCCCGGCACCGCGGCAATGAAGAACGGCGCGCGCCAGCTGTCGAAGGCCTTGACCATCGCCCCGATGGTAAAGAACGCCAGCAGCAATCCGATCGGCAGGCCGAGCATGAAAATGCCCATGGCCCGCGCCCGACGATGGGCCGGGAACAGATCGCCGATCAGCGAGTTGGCAGCCGGCGCATAACTGGCCTCGCCAATGCCGATGCCCATGCGCACCAGCAGGAACGCCCAGAAGCTGCCCACCAGGCCATTGACGGCCGTCAGCCCGCTCCAGGCCGCCAACCCCCAGCCCATCAACTTGCTGCGCGATCCGGTATCGGCCATGCGCCCCAGCGGCAGGCCGGCAATGGCATACACGATGGTGAACGCAGTGCCGATGATGCCAATCTGAAAGTCGCTGAGGCTCCACTCCATGCGGATCGGCTCGATGATGATCGCCGGGATGGTGCGGTCGAAGAAATTGAACAGGTTGGCCAGAAACAACAGGAACAGAATGCGCCAGGCATTCGCCGCTTGGGTCGAGTTCTGCATGATTCCGTCTCTTTTATTGTTATGGGCGAGCATCCGAGCCCGGAATCTGCAATCTAGACAGCGGCGCGGGGGCTGTCTCCAATCATTCGCAGCGCTGATACCCGACCATGGGGCACGGCGGTTCATTGGTGCCGGCCAACAAACTGTAACAAATGCCATCATCTTGCCGGTTGCCGATTAAAGATCATGCCCCGGTGGCCGATCCATCATGAAGCTTCTTTCATCCGCGATGGTTCGATGACAGCGATCGTCCAACCCACCAGTTCAGGCCACGGCGCACAATGACCTCAAAAAAAACTGCCACTGCGGTATCCGATCTGACCCTGGGCCCGGCCGCCAACGGTCCTGAGACCCCAAAGTCATCGAACAGCTCGCGTCCGCTGGCGACGCAGCAGTATCTGTATTTCACCGAGACCAACACCGACCGCATCCTCGATAACCTCGATGGCCTGCGCGACACCGTCTTCCCGCGTCCACCCCATCTGGTGGACGACGAGAGCGAACGCGACCAGCAGGAATTCCCGTCGGTGTGCCTGATCGGCCTGGGGCGCTGCGGCTCCAACATCGCCCTGGACGTGGCGGAACTGGTCTACAACGCCCGCAAGTTCTACCTCAACGAATTCAACAGCGAAGACAAGACCTACAGCGACAAGGGCTACCGTCCTGCGCAATGGATCCGCAACAACCTGCGCCTGGGCACCGGCAAGTCGACCAAACCGGTGTTTCTGGTGGAGCCGCTGGTGATGCTCGGCGACCTCGACAAGGACATTGCCGGACGTATCCGCTTCTCGCGCAAGGGCGAAAAGACCGGCTTCCTGCGCGACTACAGCAAGATGAAGATCATGGACCTGTCGGAAGTCCATGCTGGCGGTGCCGGTAACGCACCCATCCTGGGCCAGTACCTGGCCAAGATCATCCTGAACAAGGACACCCAGCGTTTCTCCAGCCCCGACTGGAAGATGATCCACTCGTACCTGATCGACAGTTGCGGCATCAAGGCCAACCAGTCGCGCCTGTACTTCTCGATCTTCAGCGCCGGCGGCGGTACCGGTTCGGGGATGGCCTCGGAGTTCGGCCTGGCCCAGCAACACTCGTACATGAACAAGACGTTCGACACCAAGCCGATGGACGAGCACGACGGCAAGAGCGGCCACTCTTTCGTCTTCGAGCCGATCTTCACCAGCGGCATCTGCGTGCTGCCGAACATTTCCGATCACCGCAGCGAAATGTCCGAAGCCCTGCACATCAACGCCGGCCGGCTGCTGTGCAAGTACCTGTCGGAAGAATGGGATTTCTCGTACAACTTCGCCAATGAAGACAGCAGCGAAGCCAGCGTCATGGGCCGTATCCGCCCCTGGAACGCAATGATGCTGATCTCCAACGACATCATGCGCTACGCCGAAGAGAACGATGACGGCAACATCCAGAACATCGATGTCAATGCCATGGAGAAGCACGCCAACCAGTACATCTCCCAGCAGATCTTCAACATCCTGACGGCCCAGGCGGTCACCACCGACTACGACCAGAACTATTTCCGCCGCGCCGGCATCGACATCGGCGAAACCATCCGCCTGGACGCCAACGACCTGTTCATGAGCCTGGCCGGTCCCGTGGCGATTGCCTACGCCGAGTCCGTCGTCCCGGAAACCCCGGCGCCGAGCAACGACAAGTTCAAGGTGTTCGACAAAGAACCGCCACGCCTGAACATCGACGACCTGTTCTTCCGCTCCATCGACCTGCCGCACTTCAACAAAGTGACCCAGGCCATCGAAGGCATCAGCCTGTTGCCGATCGAATCCAAGCGCTACCGGGCTTCGCTGGAACAGTACAAAAACTCCGGCTACGATGCCGCCGCCCTGCACGACCTGCACTTCTTCAAGAACTGCTCGTCGGTGGTGTCCATCGTGTCGCTGCCCAAGGACTACAAGCTGTCCTACATGGACCTGAACCGGCTCAAGACCCACCTCAACAGCCTGTTCCCCAACACCACTCTCAAGCGTTATGCGCTGGTGATCGGCGCCTCGGCCAACCTGTCGCTGACCACCCTGATCGCCAAGAGCCCATGCCTGTCGGATGACTTCCTGACCCTGATCGTGGCCTTCATCAAACGCTGTTTCGCCCGCAACCCGTATCGCTTCGATGACACCCTGGATAACTCGATCCTGGACTTCATCATCAACGAAGATTTCGACGAGGAACGGATCGACGACCTGCTCAACGAATTCGAGAACCCGGCGAAGATCCTCGACACCAACTGGTACGCGATCAAGCCGATGTACGAGAAGAAATACCGCGAGCTGATCAACGACAAGGACAAGTTCGTCTCGATCAACGACATCCGCCTGTCCCGTGATTGCGTGAAGAAAGCCATCAAATACCTGCGCGAGATCTACCGTCATCGCATAGGCAAGACCAAGGTTATTTCGCTTAATAACCATACGGGGCGGACTTACTGAGTCAGGCACGACACCGCGTCGCCCCTTTCGCGAGCAAGCCCGCTCCCACATTGAACTGTGTTCTTCCAGGAAGAACGCGGTCCCTTGTGGGAGCGGGCTTGCTCGCGAATGGCCCTTGAACACCCCACCAATACAACATCCAGAAACAATTAAGCAGCCCAACGGCTGCTCAATAAACTGTTCCCGTTACGTATACGTCACCCTGCTTTGTGGCGTTTCACCACGGCAGGGTGCCATCACGCTACTGCGCTACACACTTTTACTCGACCAGGATGCGCACCAATTTAGCGCACCGATCAATTCGACGCCCTTTCCTGGATCATTATCCAAGGCGAAACCACCACGGCCCACAACACTGGATCACGCTCGAGAAAATCCAGCGCCCGCGTTTCAGACAGCTTGGCGAGCTGCCCGCCGGCCAGCCAGGCGGCGACTTTGTGGCCTTCGTCCTGGGCGACAGCCTCGGCGGCGGCGATCAAATCCAGTGCCGGCTCGACCCATAACAGGGCACCCTTGGCAAAGAACGGCTCCAACTCCTTCCAGGTAATGGCTGCAGTTTCTCCAAGCAGTTTGGCATAGAGGGTGCTAGGTTCTTGATTCATGGGCCTGTCCGGAAAAGAAATCGGCGCGAATGATAACGTCGGTGGTCTGGCAGAAAAACCCGGTAGCAATTGGAGTACGATTGAAAAGCACAGCAAAGCCAGGGACTGCCGATTTGACCGGACATTACCCGCCGCTATTCTGTCTTTTTCTTTCAATAAAGCGACACCCCCTGATTTTGCCCCCAAGCGCCAGCTTCCCTTGCCAACAACCGGCGCTCTACACTGTACCGGTACAGTTGCCGGGGGCATTTTCCGAGGGGATATCGAAGATATCTGACCCGGTTCTGCTGCTACGGCGCCAGGACTATAAAAACTACAACAGCATGAGTGGAGCACTATGACTAAGGCTACTAAGCAGATTTCCAAACTGTTTGCCGCTATGGTTCTGGCCGGGGTTGCCAGCCATTCGTTCGCCGCCGACACCATCAAGATCGGCATCGCTGGTCCCAAGACCGGTCCGGTGACCCAGTACGGCGACATGCAATTCGTTGGTGCCAACCAAGCCATCAAGGACATCAACGCCAAGGGCGGCGTCGACGGCAAAATGCTCGAAGCCAAGGAATACGATGATGCCTGCGACCCTAAACAGGCCGTAGCCGTGGCGAACAAAGTGGTCAACGATGGCGTCAAGTTCGTCGTCGGTCACCTGTGCTCCAGCTCCACCCAACCGGCTTCGGACATCTACGAAGACGAAGGCGTGATCATGATCACCCCAGCGGCCACCAGCCCGGAAATCACCGCCCGTGGCTACAAGCTGATCTTCCGCACCATCGGCCTGGACAGCGCCCAGGGCCCTGCCGCCGGCAACTACATCGCCGACCACGTCAAGCCGAAGGTCGTTGCGGTCCTGCACGACAAACAGCAATACGGTGAAGGCATCGCCACCGCCGTCAAGCAGACCCTCGAGAGCAAAGGCGTGAAAGTCGCCGTATTCGAAGGCCTGAACGCCGGTGACAAGGACTTCTCCTCGATCATCCAGAAGCTCAAGCAGAACAACGTCGATTTCGTCTACTACGGCGGCTATCACCCAGAGCTGGGCCTGATCCTGCGTCAATCCAAGGAAAAAGGCCTGAACGCCAAGTTCATGGGGCCTGAAGGCGTCGGCAACGACTCCATCTCGCAAATTGCCCAGGACGCTTCCGAAGGCCTGCTGGTGACCCTGCCGAAATCCTTCGACGCCGATCCTGCGAACCAGGCAATCGTTGCGGCCATCAAGGCCGACGGCAAGGATCCAAGCGGTCCGTTCGTGTTCCCGGCCTACTCCGCCGTCGAGCTGATCGCCGAAGGTATCAAGGCCGCCAAGAGCGACGACACCACCAAGGTCGCTGAAGCCCTCCACGCAGGCAGCTTCAAGACCCCGACCGGCGAGCTGTCGTTCGACAAGAAAGGCGACTTGAAGGACTTCAAATTCGTGGTCTACCAGTGGCATTTCGGCAAACCGAAAACCGAAGTTTCCCCTCAGTAAGCCCGGCCTAGTGTCCTGTTTCACAAATACGTTCTTTCTTTGTGATACAGGGCACTCACGGTCAACGAGCCCACTGTGCAAGCAGTGGGCTTTGTTTTACGAGGTTTATGGGCCAGGCACCCGCGATCCGGGCGCTGGTTCACCTGAAAATCTTAAAACCGTCACCAGCGGTTCGCTGGCAAACGCTCCGTGCAAATGTGACAACAGAACACAGCACAGGGCCGGAACATGACTCCACCAGTGAAATGCGTATCGGGTTTTTAGGAGTGCTGTAATGCCTGAGATCTATCACTTTTTCCAACAGCTGGTTAATGGCCTGACCATTGGCAGCACCTATGCCTTGATAGCCATTGGCTACACAATGGTTTACGGCATCATTGGAATGATTAACTTCGCCCATGGCGAGGTGTACATGATCGGTTCCTACGTGGCTTTCATTGCCCTTGCCGGGCTGGCCATGCTGGGTATCCACTCACTGCCGTTGTTGATGACCGCCGCGTTCATCGCGTCGATCGTCGTGACCAGTGCCTATGGCTACAGTATCGAACGCGTTGCCTACCAGCCCTTGCGTGGCAGCAACCGTCTGATCCCGCTGATTTCCGCCATCGGCATGTCGCTGTTCCTGCAAAACACCGTATTGCTGTCCCAGGACTCCAAGGACAAGTCCATTCCCAACCTGATCCCGGGGAGTTTCTCCTTTGGTCCGGGCGGTGCTGAAGAAGTCCTGATTTCCTACATGCAGATCCTGGTCTTCGTCGTGACCCTGATCGCCATGCTCGGCCTGACCCTGTTCATCTCCCGTTCCCGCCTGGGCCGCGCCTGTCGCGCCTGTGCCGAGGACATCAAGATGGCCAACCTGCTGGGCATCAACACCAACAACATCATCGCCCTGACCTTCGTCATCGGTGCCGCCCTGGCGGCCGTCGCTGCCGTGCTGTTGAGCATGCAGTACGGCGTGATCAACCCGAACGCCGGTTTCCTGGTGGGCCTGAAGGCCTTTACCGCGGCGGTACTGGGTGGCATCGGCAGTATTCCGGGCGCGATGCTCGGCGGTCTGGTGCTGGGGGTGGCCGAAGCATTCGGCGCCGATATTTTCGGTGACCAGTACAAGGACGTGGTGGCGTTCGGTCTCCTGGTCCTGGTTCTGTTGTTCCGGCCGACCGGCATCCTGGGCCGTCCGGAGGTTGAGAAAGTATGAACAAATATCTTAAACAGGCGCTGTTCAGCGCCCTGCTGGTCTGGGCCGTCGCCTTCCCGGTGCTCGGTCTCAAGCTGAGCATCGTCGGCGTCAACCTTGAAGTGCACGGTACCGGTCCGCTGACCCTGAGCGTCATTGCCTTGTGCTCGGTGCTGATGTTCCTGCGGGTGCTGTTCAGCCAACAGGTCAGTGCCGTGCTGCGTTCCAACCGCGGCCCGCTGGTGTCGCCCAAGGTCAGCCAGTTCCTGACCCTGCCACGCACCCAGCGCCGGATCATCATTGGTCTGATCGTGGTTGCGCTGGTCTGGCCGTTCTTCGGCTCCCGCGGGGCGGTGGATATCGCCACCCTGATCCTGATCTACGTGTTGCTGGGCCTGGGCCTGAACATCGTGGTCGGCCTCGCCGGCCTGCTCGACCTGGGCTACGTGGGGTTCTATGCCGTGGGCGCCTACAGCTACGCGCTGCTGTCCCATTACTTCGGCCTGAGCTTCTGGGTCTGCCTGCCGATCGCCGGGATGATGGCGGCCACGTTCGGCTTCCTGCTGGGTTTCCCGGTGTTGCGCCTGCGGGGCGACTACCTGGCCATCGTGACCCTGGGCTTCGGTGAGATCATCCGCTTGTTCCTGCGTAACCTCACCGACCTCACCGGCGGCCCCAACGGCATCAGCAACATTCCCAAGCCGACCTTCTTCGGCTTGAGCTTCGACCGCAATGCGGCTGAGGGCATGCAGACTTTCCACGAGTTCTTCGGGCTGACCTACAACCCGGTGAGCAAAGTGGTGTTCCTGTATCTGGTGGCGCTGTTGCTGGCCCTGGCCGCGTTGTTCGTCATCAACCGCCTGTTGCGCATGCCCATCGGCCGTGCTTGGGAAGCGCTGCGCGAAGACGAAATCGCCTGCCGTGCCCTGGGTCTCAACCCGACCGTGATCAAGCTGTCGGCCTTCACCCTGGGCGCTGCCTTCGCCGGTTTCGCCGGCAGTTTCTTCGCCGCTCGCCAAGGCCTGGTGACGCCGGAATCCTTCACCTTCATCGAGTCGGCGATCATCCTCGCCATCGTGGTACTGGGTGGGATGGGCTCGCAGTTGGGTGTGATCCTGGCGGCCATCGTGATGATCCTGCTGCCCGAAATGATGCGTGAATTCAGCGAATACCGCATGTTGATGTTCGGCGCCTTGATGGTGCTGATGATGATCTGGCGTCCTCAAGGTCTGCTGCCTATGCAACGCCCTCACATGGAGCTGCGCAAATGAGCCGCGAGATCCTCAAGGTTGAAAACCTAAGCATGCGCTTCGGCGGCCTGCTGGCGGTCAATGGCGTGGCCCTGACCGTGAAAGAGAAACAGGTGGTTGCCTTGATCGGGCCGAACGGCGCCGGCAAGACCACGGTGTTCAACTGCCTGACCGGCTTCTACCAGCCAACCGGCGGCAGCATCCTGCTGGACGGCGAGCCGATCCAGGGCCTGCCAGGGCACAAGATCGCCCTCAAGGGCGTGGTGCGCACCTTCCAGAACGTGCGGTTGTTCAAGGAGATGACGGCCATCGAGAACCTCTTGATCGCCCAGCATCGTCACTTGAACACCAATTTCTTCGCCGGCCTGTTCAAGACCCCGTCGTTCCGCAAGAGCGAACGCGAGGCGATGGAGTACGCCGAGTACTGGCTGGAAAAGGTCAACCTCACAGAGTTCGCCAACCGTACCGCCGGCACCCTGGCCTATGGTCAGCAGCGGCGCCTGGAAATCGCCCGTTGCATGATGACCCGTCCGCGGATCCTCATGCTCGACGAGCCGGCCGCCGGCCTGAACCCGAAGGAAACCGAAGACCTGAAAGCCCTGATCGGCGTGCTGCGTGAAGAGCACAACGTCACGGTGCTGCTGATCGAACACGACATGAAACTGGTCATGAGCATTTCCGACCACATCGTGGTGATCAACCAGGGCACCCCCCTGGCCAACGGCACGCCGGAACAGATCCGGGACAATCCTGAAGTGATCAAAGCCTACCTGGGGGAAGCGTAAATGCTGCAGTTCGAAAACGTTTCCACCTTCTATGGCAAGATCCAGGCCCTGCACAGCGTCAACGTGGACGTGCGCCAGGGCGAAATCGTGACGCTGATCGGCGCCAACGGGGCCGGCAAGTCCACCCTGCTGATGACCCTCTGCGGTTCGCCCCAGGCCCACAGCGGCAGCATCCGCTACATGGGCGAGGAACTGGTGGGCCAGGACTCGTCGCGGATCATGCGCAAGAGCATTGCAGTGGTGCCGGAAGGTCGTCGGGTATTTGCCCGGCTGACCGTGGAAGAGAACCTCGCCATGGGCGGATTCTTCACCGACAAGGGCGACTATCAGGAACAGATGGACAAGGTGCTGCACCTTTTCCCACGCCTGAAAGAACGCTTTACCCAGCGCGGCGGCACCATGTCCGGTGGTGAACAGCAGATGCTCGCCATTGGCCGTGCGCTGATGAGCAAACCCAAGCTGCTGCTGCTCGACGAGCCTTCCCTGGGCCTGGCACCGATCATCATCCAGCAGATCTTCGACATCATCGAACAACTGCGCAAGGATGGCGTGACGGTGTTCCTGGTGGAGCAGAACGCCAACCAGGCGCTGAAAATCGCCGACCGGGCGTATGTGTTGGAAAACGGTCGCGTGGTGATGCAGGGCACCGGTGAAGCGCTGCTGACCGATCCGAAGGTGCGCGAGGCGTACCTGGGCGGTTAAGGAGTCGAGGTAAACAAAAACGGCCTTCGGGCCGTTTTTTTGCACCAATTTCAAGCAAACACCTTTGTGGCTTCTTTTAATGCCTTTCAACACAAATTTCGCGGCGATCAAAATAATTCGAGAACTCGCTGTAACACTTCCCCACCTCCCCTCTCTAGTTCAGCAGACCGGCGCTGAAGCCGGTTCATTTCCCAAGAAGAACTGGAGAAACATCATGTCCGCTACCACCCGTACCCTGTCCGCCTCCGCCCTGGTTTTGGCCCTGGGTTCTGCCCTGAGCCTGGCTGCCGTCTCGACCGCTCACGCAACCGACGACGCCATGGAAAAGTGCTTCGGCGTTGCCCTCAAAGGCAAGAACGACTGCGCCGCCGGCGCCGGCACCACCTGTGCCGGTACCGCCAAGATGGACTATCAGGGCAACGCCTGGAAATCGGTCCCGAAAGGCACTTGCACCACCATGGAAAGCAAAACCTCCCCCACCGGTTTCGGCCAGCTCGAAGCATTCAAAGCCAAGTCCTGATCGCATCCGCCTGAGGCCAGCCACCATGTTGAACACCCCGTCCCTCGCCACCGATAGCCGACTGCCGCCAAGGGCAGGGTTGGGGCTCAAGAGTGCGCATTTTCGTGAGGTCCTGCAGACCCGTCCGGATCTGGGTTTTTTCGAGGTGCACGCGGAAAACTACATGGTGGCCGGCGGGCCGCTTCATCACTTCCTGGGGCTGATACGCGAACAGTACCCGCTGTCGCTGCATGGCGTCGGCCTGTCGATCGGTGGGGAGGAGCCGCTGAATGTCGCGCATGTGCAGCGCCTGGCCGCCTTGATCGAACGCTATCAGCCCCAATCCTTTTCCGAACACCTGGCCTGGTCCAGCCACGGCCCGGTGTTCCTCAATGACTTGCTCCCCCTGGCCTATGACGAAGCAACCCTCGAGCGGGTCTGCGAACACGTCGACCAGGTGCAATCCAGCCTCAAGCGCACGCTGTTACTGGAAAACCCGGCCACCTACCTGGCCTTTGAAACCTCGACCCTCGACGAACCACAGTTCATGAGCGAAGTAATCCGTCGCACCGGCTGCGGCCTGCTGCTGGATGTGAACAACGTCTACGTTTCGTGCGTCAACCATTGCCGCGATCCATTGGCCTACCTCGACACCCTGCCTCTGCATGCCACCGGCGAAATTCACCTGGCCGGCTTCGCCGAAGATTCCGACAGCCTCGGCGCGCGCCTGTTGATAGACGATCACGGCGCACCCGTCGACCACGCGGTCTGGCAACTGTATCGCCAGGCACTGGAGCGGACCGGGCCGGTCGCGACCTTGATCGAGCGCGACAACCACGTCCCGGCATGGGAGGTACTGCTGGCCGAAGCACGCCAGGCCGATCAACTGTTGAGCGCCACGGGTGCCCGGCCATGAGCAACCAGCACGCCTTTGCCGCCGCCCTGCTAGACCCGCGCAAGGCGTGCCCGCCCGGCCTAGTCAGCGCCAATGGGGCGGCCCCGGAAAGCCGTTTCGCGGTGTACCGCAACAACGTGCTCAGCTCATTGATCAACGCCTTGGCCGACAACTACCCGGTGGTGGCACAACTGGTGGGCGAGGAATTCTTCCGGGCCATGGCCAGGGTCTTTGCCCAATCGACGCCGCCGCGCAGCCCGGTGATGAACGACTACGGCGGCGACTTTGCCGAGTTCATCGAACACTTCGAACCCGCCGCCAGCGTGCCTTACCTGGCGGACGTCGCTCGGTTGGAGCGACTGCACGTGCAAGCCTGGCATGCCGTCGACGCCGAGCCCATGGCGCAAGAGCGAATCGTGGCGGCGCTGTCGTCACCCACGCTGGCGGGACACCTGAAGGTCGGGCTTCACCCGTCATTGCGTCTGCTGCAATCCCCCTACGCCGTGGTGACGATCTGGGCCGCCCATCAGCACCAGGCGCCCGTACCGTTCGAAACGTTTCCCGCGCAAAACGCCTTGGTGTTGCGCAACGGCCTGGACGTGGAAGTGTTTGCGATCAGTCGGGCTGCCCATGGGTTCATCGCCGCCCTGCAACAGGGGTTTTCCCTGACGGCTGCCATTGAGGCCTCAATCGATCTTGACCTGGAACACACCCTGGCGGGGCTCATCCGCCACCAGGCCATCACCCATCTACTAGCCGAACAGGTATCCCCATGAACGCCCTGATTGCCGGTTTCATTCAATGGCTGGAGAAAATCCCCCACAGCCTGATCGCCTTCGTCGCACGCTTCTCGATTGCCGCCGTGTTCTGGAAATCCGGCCAGACGAAAATCGAAGGCCTGGCCATCGACCTGATCGATGGCACCTTCCAGCTCGGCTGGCCGCACCTGGCCGACTCAACCATTCCGTTATTCAAAAGCGAATACGCCCTGCCGCTGCTGTCACCGGAAATCGCCGCACACCTCGCCGCGTTCGCCGAGCATTTCTTCCCGGTCCTGATTCTGCTGGGATTGGCCACGCGGTTTTCGGCACTGGCATTGCTGGGCATGACCCTGACCATTGAGCTGTTCGTCTACCCCGATGCCTACCCGACCCACGGCACCTGGGCAGCGGTGTTGCTTTACCTGATGGCCCGCGGCCCCGGCGTGCTGTCCATCGACCACCTGATTGCCGTGTGGGAGCGAGCCCGCTCGCTCCCACACGGGCCGGTGTGATGCCTCGTTATTGCTGGAGCCGGTCCAGCGCCTCGCCACTGCGCTTGAACCAGTCAATCAGATAATCGGCCAGCACCTGGGTGCGCTTGGGCAAGCCGCCCTGATAGGGGTGCACCAGGTACATCGGCATACGACGGGTCTGAAAATCCCGTAGGAGCCAGCACAGGCGTCCATCGGCCAACTCCTCATTCAACAGGTAAGACGGCAGCCGGGCGATTCCGGCACCCGCCAGGGCGGCTTTTTTCAACAAGCTGTAGTGATTGCTGGCGAACGGCCCCGAGACGCGCACCCGCAGCAATTCGTGTTGCTGGTGATACAGCCACTCTTCCCGGCCACTGTAGTGGCTGTTGAGCAGGCAGCGATGCTCAGCCAGGGCCTGGGGCGTTTGTGGTTCGCCGTATTGATCGAGATAAGCCGGGCTGGCGCAGGTCATCTCGTGCCACGCCAACAAGGGTCGGGCGACCAGTCGCTCATCGATGGCGGCGTCGGAGCGGATCGCCAGGTCGAAACCGTCGCGGGTCAGGTCACGATAACCGTTGCTGAGTTCCAGTTCGATCTGCACGTTGGGGTACGTGCGGGCGAACTCCAGCAGCAGCCCCTCGAAGAAGGTTTCACCCAACGACACCGGCACCGTCATTCGCACCGGCCCGGATATATCGTCTTTCAACCGGGCGAGAGCCTGACGCGCCCTTTGCACCTGAACCAACAGCGCTTGGGCCTGTGGCAGCAAGGCCGCCCCGGCCGCGGTAAGGCTCAAGCGTCGAGTAGTGCGCTGCAACAACATCACCGAAAAGCGACTTTCCAGCAGGCTGATGCGCTTGGACAACTGGCCCTTGCTGCACCCCAATTGCTGGGCCGCCAGGGTAAAACTGCCGGCTTCGATCAACACGGCGAACGCCGCCAGGTCATCCATCTCGCTCATTGGGTTGTTTCCAATAGAAAACCAAAGGTTGCCTATTAGCACGCTTATCAATGGAAAAAACCACTCTAAACTGCAACCTCGTTCAACCCACTGAGGAACAGCCCATGAAGATCCTGTTGATCGGCGCCAACGGCACCATCGGTTCGGCCATTGCCAACGAACTGGCGCCACGCCACGAAATCATTCGAATCGGCCGCAGCAGCGGTGAATTGCACGTCGACATCAGCGACAGCGCCTCGATCCGCGCCCTGTTCGAAAAAACCGGGCGCTTCGATGCGCTGATCTGCGCCGCCGGCAGCGTCACGTTCGCACCGCTGGGTGATATGACCGAGGAAAGTTTCGCCCTCGGCTTGAAGGACAAGTTGATGGGCCAGGTCAACCTGCTGCTGATCGGTCGAGAATTCGCCAACGACGGCGCATCCTTCACGTTCACCACCGGTGTGCTGAGCCACGATCCGATCAAGAGCGGCGCTTCGGCAGCGCTGGTCAACGGTGCCCTGGACAGTTTCGTGCGAGCGGCGGCCATCGAGTTGCCGAGGGGCCTGCGAGTCAACTCGGTGAGCCCGAACGTGCTGCTGGAGTCCATGGACAAATACGCCCCTTATTTCCGCGGCTACAAACCAGTGGCGGCGGCCGACGTGGCATTGGCCTACGCCAAGAGCGTCGAGGGCCTACAAACCGGCCAGACTTTTCATGTTGGTTGAATAGCACTTTGCCTACGCTCCTGCTTGTGATGCGGGAGCAGTCTGAGTAACGTGACGGCACCTGTCTGGAGACCCGATGATGCGTGCCGCCCGTTCCCTGTTGTGTGTTGCCCTCCTTCCCCTGTTCGCCGGCTGCCAATTGCTCGATCCCCCGCGCGAGAGCGCTTCCCACGCCGGACAGACGCGCATGCAAGGCGAACTCACGGCGGCCGACGGCAAGCTGGTGTTCCAGCCCTGCCAGGAACAACGCCGCTACATCGTCAATGACAGCGGCGGCACCAGCGTGCTGCAACAAGCCGCCAGCCTGGCCGATGAGCGCGGCAAGTTGTTCGCCGACGTGCGTGGTCATATCGTCTCCGGCGCCACGGCGGGGGCCGACAGCCAATTGGACCTGGAGCAGTTGTACCGCCTGGAACGCTCGGGCACGGCCTGTGACGATGGCGACTTCAAACGGCTGGTGCTACACGCCACCGGCCACGGTCCAGAATGGAGTCTCAAGGCCAGCGGCAAGGGCCTCGTGCTGGAACGTGACGGCCAGCCTGCGCTCGCGGTGCCTTACGTTGAAGAGCAACTGGGGGACGGCCGTTTCGACCTGAGTACCGAAGCCAACGGCCAGAAAGTCGAGCTGTGGGTCGCGCCACAGCGTTGCGTCGACAGCACCAGCGGCAGTGTCCAGCACATGACTGCCGAGTTGCGGGTCAATGGCGTGGTCCAGCGTGGCTGCGCCTACTTTGGCGGTGCGCGTAACGACTGAGGCCCTCAATACCGACGGAGACAAGCTTCCGGTTAAGGGCAATACGGTTCACTTAAGCTTCATGAATCATTGTGGCGAGGGATTTATCCCCTCGCCACAGGTTCATCTGGTTCCTTGAGGTGAACACCACGGTAGGGGATCCGGGGATTGCAGCATATAATCGCCGGTTTGAAGCACGCCCTGGCGCAGTTGTGCGCCCCGCGAACCGGATCCCGTCATGTTACGAATCACCGAACTCAAGCTGCCGATCGACCACCCCGAAGAAGACCTGCGCGCGGCCATCCTGCAACGCCTGGGCATCGCCAGTGATGACCTGCTCGACTTCACCTTGTTCAAGCGCAGCTACGACGCACGGAAAAAGTCTTCCGAACTGTGCTTCATCTACACCCTCGACCTGACGGTACGCGATGAAGCCGGCCTGCTGCGCAAGTTCGCCGACGACCGTAACGTCAACGAAGCGCCGGATGTCAGCTACAAGATGGTCGGCCAGGCACCGGCAGGCCTGGGCGAGCGGCCGATCGTGGTCGGTTTCGGCCCGTGCGGCATCTTCGCCGCCCTACTGTTGGCACAGATGGGCTTCAAGCCGATCATCCTCGAACGCGGCCCGGAAGTGCGCCAGCGCACCAAGGACACCTGGGGCCTGTGGCGCAAAAGTGTGCTCAACCCCGAATCCAACGTGCAATTCGGCGAAGGCGGCGCGGGAACGTTTTCCGACGGCAAGCTCTACAGTCAGATCAAGGATCCGAGGTTCCTCGGTCGCAAAGTACTGCACGAATTCGTCAAGGCCGGTGCCCCGGAAGAAATCCTCTATGTCAGCAAGCCGCACATCGGCACCTTCCGCCTGACGGGCGTGGTGGAGACCATGCGCGAGCAGATTCGCACCCTCGGCGGCGAAGTACGCTTCCAGCAGCGGGTCACGGACGTGTTGATCGAAGACGGCCAGTTGGTCGGTGTCGAACTGGCCAGCGGTGAACGCATTCACTCCAGGCACGTGATCCTGGCCCTGGGCCACAGCGCCCGGGACACCTTCCGCATGCTTCACAGCCGTGGTGTATACATGGAGGCCAAGCCGTTCTCGGTGGGCTTCCGTATCGAACACCCGCAATCGCTGATCGACAGCGCGCGCCTGGGCAAATACGCCGGTCACCCGAAACTCGGCGCCGCCGACTATAAACTGGTGCATCACGCCAAGAATGGCCGTTCGGTATACAGCTTTTGCATGTGCCCGGGCGGCACCGTGGTAGCGGCGACTTCCGAGCCGAACCGCGTCGTGACCAACGGCATGAGCCAGTACTCGCGCAACGAACGCAACGCCAATTCCGGCATCGTGGTGGGCATCACCCCGGAAGTGGACTACCCGGGTGGCCCGCTGGCCGGAATCGAGCTGCAGGAACGCCTGGAATCCCACGCTTTCGTGCTCGGCGGCAGCAACTATGAAGCCCCGGCGCAACTGGTGGGCGACTTCATCGCCGGTAAACCGTCCACGGCACTGGGCAGCGTCGAGCCGTCCTACAAGCCGGGGGTTTCCCTGGGCGACCTGGCCCTGGCCCTGCCGGACTTCGCCATCGAAGCCATCCGCGAAGCCCTGCCGGCATTCGAGAAACAGATTCGCGGCTACTCGTTGCACGACGCCGTGCTGACCGGGATCGAAACCCGCACCTCATCGCCGCTGCGCATCACCCGCAACGAATCGCTGCAGAGCCTGAACGTGAAAGGCCTGTTCCCGGCAGGTGAAGGCGCTGGCTACGCAGGCGGGATTCTGTCGGCGGGAGTGGACGGGATCCGCATAGCCGAAGCGGTGGCGCGGGATATCCTCGGCCTGGAAGCCTGACAACACCGTCCCTGTGGGAGCGGGCTTGCTCGCGAATGCGGTGGATCAGTCAACCGATTATTTGACTGATCCACCGCATTCGCGAGCAAGCCCGCTCCCACAAAGGGTCTCGGCGCTTCAGTTTCAGATATTCGCCCGCAACACACTCTCCGGCAACGCCTCACCGCGCTCCACACTCGCCGCCACGGTATCCATCAATCCATCCAACTCATACCCCTGGGCCCTGAGCCACGCCGGGTCGTAATACGTCGTGGCATAACGCTCGCCGCCGTCGCACAGGATTGCCACGATCGAGCCCGATTCGCCGGCGTCCACCATCCGCTTCGCCGCGATCAGCGCACCGATCAGGTTGGTGCCGCTGGAACCGCCGACCCGGCGTCCCAAGCGCTGGGCCAGGTAATGCATCGCCGCCAGCGACAAGGCATCGGGTACCTTGACCATCGCATCAATGACTTTGGGCAGGAACGACGCCTCGACCCGTGGCCGGCCAATCCCTTCGATCCGCGAGCCGCACTCCAGGCGCAGGCTGGCATCGCCGCTGCGGTAGTAGTCGAAAAACACCGAACGCTCGGCATCGGCACACAGTACGCGGGTACCGTGCTGCCGATAGCGTACATAGCGGCCCAGGGTCGCGGTGGTCCCCCCGGTTCCCGGGCTGGAAATCAGCCAGCTCGGCTCCGGGTGCTGTTCGAAACGCATCTGCTGGAAAATCGACTCGGCAATGTTGTTGTTGGCCCGCCAGTCCGTGGCCCGTTCGGCGTAGGTGAACTGATCGATGAAATGCCCGTCATGCTCACGGGCAAGACGCTCGGACTCGGCGTAGATCTGGGTAGGATCGTCCACCAGATGGCTCTGGCCGCCATAGAACGCGATTTGTGCGATTTTTTCCCGGGACGTCGTCGCCGGCATGACCGCAATGAACGGCAAGCCCAGCAACCTGACGAAATAGGCCTCGGAAATGGCCGTCGATCCACTGGAAGCCTCGATCACCGGGGCGCCGGGCTTGAGCCAGCCATTACACAGCGCATAGAGAAACAGCGACCGAGCCAGTCGGTGCTTGAGACTGCCGGTGGGATGGCTGGACTCATCCTTGAAGTACAACTCAATGCCCGGAAAACCTGGCAGTGGCAGCGGGATCAGATGTGTATCGGCGCTGCGCTGGAAATCGGCCTCAATGATGCGAATCGCTTCGCGTGCCCACTGACGGTGGTCGTTCATGTGTTTTCTCGCAGGATAGGTTCGACGCGGGGAAAGCCTGGCGGTCAGGACTGGATATGGGAAAAACCAGTCACAAGCTTAGGAAAAAACCGACATCAGGCACAGATACAGCTAAGGTCCAATATGCCCTGCAACTGCCCGACCGCCTCGCCGGCCTTGTAACGACATATAACAAAAAAGAATATAACTTTTGTTTTAACAACTAACAGTACGGGTTAGGGTGTGACCACTTTTGTTTGACGAATGGAGAGCGAAATTGCCTCTACGTAATTCCCTGACACGTTTTTTCCAGCTGGAGGCAGCCAGTGGTCTGCTGTTGATCGCCGCCGCGGTGCTGGCCCTGGTCATCAACAATTCGCCCCTTTCCTGGCTGTACGGCGGTCTGCTGGATACCCCGGTGGTGGTCCAGGTCGGCGCGTTGAAAATCGCCAAGCCGCTGCTGTTATGGATCAACGATGGCCTGATGGCGATGTTCTTCCTGCTCATTGGCCTGGAAGTCAAACGCGAAGTGCTTGATGGGCAATTGTCGAAGCCTTCGCAAATCGTCCTGCCGGGAGCAGCGGCGATTGGCGGCATGGTCGTGCCCGCGCTGATCTACTGGTTCCTCAACCGTGACAATCCGGCGGCTCTTTCGGGCTGGGCCATTCCCACGGCCACCGACATCGCCTTCGCCCTCGGGGTGCTGGCCTTGCTGGGCAAACGAGTACCGGTTTCACTCAAGCTGTTCCTCATGACCCTGGCGATCATCGACGACCTGGGCGCCATTATCATCATCGCCATTTTCTATTCCGGCGCCCTGTCCACCTTGTCGCTGATGC
The DNA here is from genome assembly GCF_007828215.1 of Pseudomonas sp. SJZ074. Taxonomy (GTDB): domain Bacteria; phylum Pseudomonadota; class Gammaproteobacteria; order Pseudomonadales; family Pseudomonadaceae; genus Aquipseudomonas. The sequence continues at coordinate 65,515 of NZ_VIUE01000012.1, forward strand.
TGGCGGCCGCATGCATTGCCGTACTGGTGGCGATGAACCGGATGGGTGTGGTCAGGCTCGGTCCCTACATGATCGTTGGCCTGATTCTCTGGGTTTGCGTGCTCAAGAGCGGGGTCCATGCCACCCTGGCCGGGGTTACGTTGGCGTTCTGCATTCCGTTGCGCACCAAAAACGCCGAAACCTCGCCGCTGTTGACCCTGGAGCATGCCCTGCATCCATGGGTGGCCTATGGCATCCTGCCGCTGTTCGCCTTCGCCAATGCCGGCTTGTCCCTGAGCGGTGTCACCATCGAGAGCTTCACCCATCACGTGCCGATGGGCATCGCGGTCGGCCTGTTGCTGGGCAAGACCGTCGGCGTGTTCGGCCTGACCTGGCTTGCCGTGAAAATCGGCATCGCCAACCTGCCCCTTGGCGCCAATTGGGGCCAGGTACTGGGGGTGGCAATCCTGTGCGGGATCGGTTTCACCATGAGCCTGTTCGTCGGCTCATTGGCCTTCGAGCCCGGCGTCAGCGAGTATGCCGGCATGGATCGGATGGGGATTCTCACGGGGTCGATCCTCGCGGCGCTGCTGGGCTACATGGTGGCAGCGGCGGCCAGTCGCAAGCCTTCTGCGTTGTCCTCCTGATACGCCCGCGCAAGAAGGGATCGCTGTATAGCGATCCCTTCTTCTTGAAGTAAACGCAATCCCGCTGTGGGAGCGAGCCTGCTCGCGAAAGCGTCGGCACATCCAGCATCTATTCAAGCTGACTCACCGCTATCGCGAGCAAGCTCGCTCCCACAGGGGAACGCGTACACTCAAAAAAACGGCGCTTCCTCCATTGGAGAAAGCGCCGTTTTTTGAGCAGACATTAAAACCAGAGAAACGCTTACCCAATCCAGCTTAGTGCGATACGCGACTCGTCCCGCCCACAGTGGAAATACGAACCCGCTCACCCACGCGGAACACTTCGTTTTCCTGAACCTGCTGCACGTAGGCACGCATGCTGCCGTCGTCTTCGCGAACGGTGATTTCCACGCCCTGGGTACGGGTCAGGCCTTCTTCAGTCGCAGAACCGATCAGGCCGCCGGCCACGGCACCGATAACGGCAGCAACGATGCTGCCACGGCCGCCACCGATGGCGCTGCCGCCTACACCACCCACCACCGCACCGGCAGCGCCGCCAATCGGGGTCTTGGTGCCTTCGATCTTGACCGGACGCAAGGATTCGATGGTCCCCATGCGAATGGTCTGCACGCGACGCGCTTCGTCACGGGAGTAAGAGTCACCGGTCAGGCTCGACTGACAGCCAGTGAGCAACATCGCCATCGTGGAAAAGGAAGCAACCAGTAAAACAGACTTACGCATAGCATCAAACTCCAAAAGACAGGGAACTATTAAACTCCGCAGCTTGACGCCTGTCACGGCCTGGCCGGGATAAAATTGTTTTCATTCAGGTGGGATACAGGCGCATCCGAAAAATTCACCCAACAGTAGCGTCAATTTCCGAAACCTGCGTCATCAGCCCAAGGATTTTGCATGGATTATTTCATCATCGTCGCGACCACCATCGCCGGACTGTACTTTCACTGGTGGTTGTACGTGCGGATCAAACGCTGGATGGACCGCGATCTGGCGCTGTCATTGGCGGGGCAGGACGAGCAAAAGAAAACCTACATGCTGCAACAGTTGGCCCGCGCCCGAGAACAAGGGATCAAGCGCCGGGACCTGCCGCAATGGCTTCAAGCCGCTGCGACAGGTTATGCCGATGCTAAGGCGCCAGGCGCTCGCGAGTCCAGTCCGTCCCTTGCAGACGGTAATTGAGGCGATCATGCAGGCGGCTCGGGCGACCCTGCCAGAATTCGATGCGCTCGGGCAGTAAACGATACCCTCCCCAATGCTCCGGACAGTGGGGCTGGCTATCGCTGAAACGTTGTTCGGTGGCCTTGAGCAGGTTTTCCAGCTCATCGCGACCGGCAATCACCCGGCTCTGGGGCGAGGCCCAGGCACCGAGACGACTGCCCAATGGACGAACCTGATAATAGGCGTCCGACTCCTGCGCCGTGACCTTCACCACCTTACCCTCGATGCGAACCTGACGCTCCAGGGTCGGCCAGAAGAACGTCATGGCCGCGAAGGGATTCGCGGCCAGTTGCTGGCCCTTGGCGCTGTCGTAGTTGGTGAAGAAGGTAAAGCCCTGGGCATCCAACCCCTTGAGCAACAGGATCCGGCAGTGCGGACGGCCATCGGCGTCCACCGTGGCCAGGGTCATGGCGTTGGCCTCCACCGGGGCCTGCTCGGTTTTCACTGCCTCGGCGAACCACTGGTGGAACAACGCAAATGGCTCGGCCGGGGCTTGCGCCTCGGCCAGGCCATCGCGGGTGTAGTCGCGGCGCATATCAGCCAGCGTTTGGGTCATGGCGCACTCCTTGTGGTTCGCCTATCACTGCTTGGGGGTATCGGTGGCCGCGACTTTCTTGGCATCGGTGGCGGCCTTGGCCGGCTGAGGTTTCTTCGTCGGGGTGGCCTTCTTGGCCGGGGCTTTCTTTGCTGGAGCCTTGGCGGCGGCTTTTTTGGCCGGCGCCTTTTTAGTGGCCGGGGCCGTGGCTTTCTGGGTGGCAGGCGCCGGGACAGCTGGCTTCACATCCTGGGCGGCCACCAGCGTAACCGGTGCCGGGACCGACATGTTGTATTTACCGACCAGTGCTAGCAAGGTGTCTTGCGGCGTCACCAGCAACTCCACGCGACGGTTCAAGGCGCGACCTTCAACGCTGTCGTTGGCCGCACGTGGTTCCACCGACCCCAAGCCCCGCATCATCAGGCGATCACGCTGCAAACCACTGAGACGGAAAATAGCCGCCACGGACTGGGCACGCTCCTGGCTGAGCTTCAGGTTCGCTGGCGCAGCGCCCGAGGTGTCGGCGTGGCCAAGAATCAGCACGGCGGATTTCGGGTCGGCTTCCAGGACCTTCGCCACGCGCGTGAACGGGCCAAGGGTCACCGGCAGCAGCATGGCCGGACGATCCGGGTTGAAGGAACTGTCCACGGGTGCCGTGACCACCAGGACGTTGTCGCGACGCTCCAGCTGGAACTTGCTGCCCTCGATGGCGGTGCGCAGCTTTGGCTCGTAGTCGTCGAGCCAGGCCTGGGTGACCTTCGGATCGGGCAACGGTGCCGCCTTGGCGGCCTCCTGGTCCTTGCCGCCGAATGGCCACCACCATTTTCCACCGTCTTGCGTTTCGGCCTTGGCAACAGGCGCCGGAGCCTTCGCTACAGGCTTGGCTTGCGCCTTGACCTGGTCTTTTGCGGCAGCGTCGTTGGCTGCATCATCAGAGGAGAACGGCCACCACCAGTGGCTGGCGCTCTCGGCCTTGGCCTGCGGCGCGACGGCCGCCGGCTTCAGGGGCGCCGCAGGCGCCATCTCTTTGACCGCAGCCTGGTCGGAAGAGCCGAACGGCCACCAGCCACTGCCGCCCTTGGCATCATTTTGTGGAGTTTGCGCGCAACCGGTGATCGCGAAGCACAGCGCCAGGGCGAGGGATTTATTCGATAACATTGGATATCCACAAAATGATGTAAATGAAAAATACAGGACCCAGTCCGGGGCACATAAACAGACGCTTTGAAACCGAAAAGGACACCAGGTTCCGATGCGTCCCCCTTCAGGAACGTTTTACAGACAAGTGGCAAGCACCCGCGCCAGATTCTGCGCGCGCGGATCCATCAATACGTAAGGCCCCAGCGTGTTCGTCACGAAGCCGAACGCCACGTCATGCTCCGGGTCGGCAAACCCGATGGAGCCACCGGCCCCCGGATGACCGAATGCCCGCGGGCCCAGGCCGTAGGTGGCGTTCGGTACATCCGGCTGGTCGAGCATGCAGCCCAGGCCGAAACGGGTCTGGGTCAGCAACGTCTTGTCCTCGCCGAAGCTATGCTGGCGGGTCAGCTCATCGAGCATTTCACCTTCCAGCAGGCTGCCATCCAGCAGACCGGCATAGAACCCGGCGATGCTGCGGGCGTTGCCATGGCCGTTGGCGGCCGGTTGCTGCATGCGTCGCCACTCAGGCTTGTTGGTGCTGGTCAGGACGGATGGCGGATTGGTGAAGGCCCGGGTGGTCATGGCGGTGGGCTCGCGCATCGTCACCTGGAGCAGGCGTTGCGCCGCCGCATCACCGACGTTGCCTTTGCCGCGGGCGATATGGGCCACGCGATGGAACTCCTGGTCCGCAAGACCGACATGGAAATCCAGGCCCAACGGCTTGGCAACACGTGCCACGATGGACTCCCCAGGGCCTCGACCGTCTGCCCTGCGCAATAATTCACCGACCAGCCAGCCGTAGGTGATCGCGGCATAACCATGGCCATCCCCCGGTGTCCACCAAGGCGTTTCGGCAGCCAGGGCGTCGACCATCGTGTTCCAGTCATACAAGGCGTCGGGCGCCAGCAATTCACGCAACGCCGGCAATCCGGCCTGATGGCAGAGCAGTTGGCGCAGGGTAATGGATTGCTTGCCGGCCGCGGCAAATTCGGGCCAGTAACGGGCGACCGGGGCATCCAGTTGCAACTTGCCTTCGGCGACCAATTGCAGGGCAGTGACGGCAGTGAAGGTCTTGGTGCAGGAAAACAGATTGGCGATGGTATCGCTGTGCCAGGCCTCATGGCCGTCCTTGTCAGCCGTACCGGCCCACAGGTCGATCACCGTCCGGCCGCCGACCTGGATGCACAGCGCCGCGCCGCGCTCCTGGGGATCATCGAACAGCGCTGCAAAGGCTTCGCGTACCGCCTCGAACTGAAGTTCATAATGGCCTTGAATCTGCACCCGCAACTCCTTTGAAACAAAGACTTTCTCAAGTGGCCGCATTGTTTCAGCCATTGGCGGTTTTGGAAACCGTCATGGGACGGCTGGCCAACCACAAAATCACGGCTTCCTAGGAAATCTCCCGCCGAAACGGCGGCAACGCATTGAGGATCGCCTTGCCGTAGCGTTGGGTCACCAGCCTGCGGTCAAGCAAGGTGATGGTGCCGCGGTCCTCTTCGGTACGCAGCAAACGACCGCAAGCCTGGACCAGTTTCAGCGAAGCATCCGGCACGGAAATCTCCATGAACGGGTTACCGCCACGGGCTTCGATCCATTCGGCCAATGCCGCTTCCACCGGGTCATCCGGGACCGAGAACGGGATCTTGGCGATCACCACGTGCTCGCAATAGGCACCGGGCAGGTCCACCCCTTCGGCAAAGCTCGCCAGGCCGAACAGCACGCTGGAATCCCCGCCATCGACCCGCGCCTTGTGCTTGTTCAGGGTCTCCTGCTTCGACAGGTTGCCCTGGATGAACACCTGCTTGCGCCAGTCACGGTCAAGGCCGTCGAACACGTCCTGCATCTGTTTGCGCGAGGAAAACAGCACCAGGGTGCCTCGCGACCCTTCCACCAACTGCGGCAGGTCACGGACGATCGCGGCGGTGTGCGCGGCGGCGTCCCGTGGATCAGCCTTCAGATCCGGCACCCGCAATACACCGGCGTCGGCGTGGTGGAACGGACTCGGAACCACGGCGGTCACGGCGGTTTTCGGCAGGCCGGCACGCATGCGGAAGCGATCGAACGTACCCAACGCAGTCAGCGTGGCGGACGTCACCAAAGCCCCATAGGCCACGTTCCACAGATTGCGACGCAACATATCCGCCGCCAGGATCGGGCTGGCATTGACCTCGATATCGAACAGCGAACCACTTTCGGCCAGGGTCAGCCAGCGCGCCATGGGCGGGTTGTCCTCCGGATCTTCAGTGGTGAAGGCCGTCCACAGCTCCCAGTTGCCCTGGGAGCGAGACAACAGGCTGCCGAACAGTGGGTACCATTCCTCGGCCTGGTTGCTGGCGATGCCGATATTGACCTCGCCATCCATCCCTTCCTTGAGGAGGTCGGTCAGGCGCGTGAACAGGTCGGTCAGGCGGGCGAAGCCCTTCTTCAGCTCGATGCCCATTTCACGCATGTGCTCAGGGATGATGCCGCCGACGAAACGATGACGTGGCCGCTCGCGGCCCTCGACGTCCTCTCCCGGCTTGAAGTCGGCCACCTGTTCGCAGGCGGTGAACATGAACTGCTGGTTCGTCTTGATCTCCCGCGCCAGCTCCGGCACTTGCTCGATGAACTTGCCCAGGTCGCCCGGCAGCGGATGCTGGGCCAACAGCTTGGTGAGGTTCTTGGCGGTGGTTTCCAGCCAGTCGGCGGTGGAACGCAAGCGGGTGTAGTGGGCGAAGTGACCGATGGCCTTGTCCGGCAGGTGGTGGCCTTCGTCGAATACGTAGATTGTATCGCGCGGGTCCGGCAGCACCGCGCCACCGCCCAGGGCCAGGTCGGCCAATACCATGTCGTGGTTGGTGACGATGACGTCGACCTTGCCCATGCCTTCGCGGGCCTTGTAGAAGGCGCACTGGCCGAAGTTCGGGCAATGACGGTTGGTGCACTGGCTGTGGTCGGTGGTCAGGCGCGCCCAGTCGGCATCTTCCAGGGTGGTCGGCCAACTGTCGCGGTCGCCGTCCCACTTATTGCCAGCCAGTTTCTCGATCATGCTGGTAAACAGCTTCTGGCTGGCCTCATCGACTTCGATCTTGAAGCCTTCTTCCTCGAACAACTGAGCCGTGGCCGTCTGCGCCTGGCCTTCCTGCAGCAGCATGTCGAGCTTGGACAGGCACATGTAGCGCCCGCGCCCCTTGGCCAACGCAAAGCTGAAGTTCAACCCGCTGTTGCGCATCAGGTCGGGCAGGTCCTTGAAGACGATCTGCTCCTGCAGGGCGATGGTGGCCGTGGCGATGACCAGGCGCTTGCCGGCGGCCTTGGCCGTGGGAATCGCCGCCAGGCTGTAGGCGACGGTCTTGCCGGTACCGGTACCGGCCTCCACCGCCACGACAGCGGGATCGCCACCGCGTCGGCCTTCGTCGTCGGTGGCGATGTCACCCAGGACTTTCGCCACCTCGGCGATCATCAGGCGCTGGCCATAACGCGGCTTGAGGCTCTTGGCTTCGAGAAAACGCGAATAGGCGCCCTGGATCGTGGTTTTGAGTTCGGTGCTGATCATGAATGTCGGGCGCTAAAAACGCTGGATAAATTTTCAGTGGTTCGGATCGGCGGCTATCATACCCCGCTAATGAATCCTGCGCAGAACGGAGTAACTCAATGACACCCTTTGCCTTCATCTACACCCTGCATTTGCTGGCGGCCCTGATCTGGGTCGGCGGCATGTTCTTCGCCTGGATGATCCTGCGCCCCGCCGCAATGACGGCGCTTGAGGGCCCTGCCCGGCTGAAACTGTGGGTAGAAGTGTTTCAACGTTTTTTCATCTGGGTCTGGGTGGCGGTGGTGCTTTTGCCGATCAGCGGTGTAGGTCTGATCCATGTACGCTTCGCCGGTTTCGAAGCGACACCGCGCTATGTACAGATCATGATGGGGCTGTATGTGGTGATGACGGCGCTGTTCATCCGTATCCAGGGCTTGCAGTTGCCGGCACTGCGCAGTGCCGTGGCAGCGCAGGACTGGCCGACGGCTGCGTCGGTGCTGGGGAAAATCCGCAGACTGGTGGGCATCAACCTGCTGATCGGATTGCTGGTGGTGGCGATTGCCGCGGCCCGGCCGATGTTCTGAAGACTTACATCCCCCTGTGGGAGCGGGCTTGCTCGCGAAGAGGGTGTATCAGGTTAATAAATGCAAACTGATCCACCGCATTCGCGAGCAAGCCCGCTCCCACAGGTTTTCCTTCTGACTTAGAACCGTTGTACGGTCACCGTCCCCGCTGCGCCGGCAGGTCCTGGTTGGCCGGCAGCGCCCGGTTTGCCACTTCTGCCGCCGTCAGCGGTATAGACGAAACATCCCTTGGCCTTGCCGCCGGCGCCAGGCTTGCCACCGGGACCCGCCACACCGCCGGCACCGCCATCGACCGCCACCTTGATCAGCTCAGCCGGGTAATCCCGGGGCAGCTCGAGGCGCACCAGCGCACCGGCCGCCCCCGGCTGGCCATCACTGCCATTGCTGCCATCGGCACCGCGTCCGGCCGAACCCCAGGTGCAACCCGGAGCCTTCCCGTTGGCGCCGTCAAGGCCCACGTAGCCTGGCGCACCTGTACCGCCACGGGCATCCACAGACAGCACTGGCGCATTCAATGCATTGAAACGCAGGTTGAGATCGCGGCCTGGCCGCGCAGCCTTGGTATAAGTGCCCGGAGCGCCACGGGAAGTGATCTGGCTGCCATCAGCCAGATCAGCCTGGATAACGCTCATCGCCAGCGGCTGTTGCGCAGGCACGATGGCGATCCGCGCTTCGCGCCCCAGATGCAATTGGCCGATGGACAATTGAGTGACGTTCGACGGCACCAGCAACGTGCCGTAATCGGCCACGTCCAGCCGCTCAAGGGTCAAGGTGCTGGCGGTATTGGGCAGGCGCATCAACGAGTGGGTTTCTACCTGGAGTACCTGGGCGCATGCCCATGGGCACACGAATGCAGCGAGCAGACACAATTTACGCATGGGAGGCCTCTGCGGCAGTCGGGAGGGTTTGCAGATGAAAGATGCCGAACAGCAGCACTCGGAGGCGTTCACGACCGGGAGAGGGCAAGCCACGGAAACTGGCCCGGAACAACAGCAGCTCAAGCAAATGGACTGCCAGCAACACTGCCCCGGCAAGGTTGACCAACACATGCAGCGGATGGACGAACGGCACGACCAGATTGACCAGCACCACCAGCCAGAACAGCAGGGTCAACAAGCGCCCCAGCCCCCAAAACACCTTCATACGCCCCCCGGGTGAACATTATTCTTTGCACGCACAGTAACGGCTTGCGCGCAGGTTAAGCCAGAGGGCCAAGCAAATTTAATCCATGGGACAAGCGCGCAGGTATTGGCTGGAAAACCTGTCGTGGCGAGGGAGTCCTCACCACGACAGGCCCCACATCGCAGGGGTCAGCGGTTTATCTTGATTTCAGTCCGACGGTTCATGGCGCGTCCATCTGCGGTTTTGTTGTCGGCCACCGGCTGACTCTCACCGGCACCGGCGACCGAGACGAAACTGGCGCGAGGCACGCCGCTTTCGACCAGGTACTGCACCACCGAATTGGCCCGTTTCTCCGACAGTCGTTGGTTGTAGGCATTGCTGCCAACACTGTCGGTATGACCGGTCACCCGAAGCTGGGCAGTGGACGACTCTTGTTTCAGGCGGGTCGCAACGCCACTCAGCACTTCTTTGTCGGCCGCGGTCAGCGTGGACTTGTTGAATTCGAAATGCACATCGCGAACCACGATGGTTTCCTCTTTGACGACAACCGGCTCCTCGGCCATCGGCGCTGGAGCGGGCGGTGGGCAGCCATCTGCGTCGACTTGCACACCTTTCGGAGTGCCCGGGCACTTGTCGCGGCTGTCGGGCACGCCATCGCCGTCTTCGTCACCGTCTCCATGCACCCAGCAATAGGCTGCTGCCATGCTGCCGGCGAACAGTGCACCGTAGCCGGCCCAGGAGGTGCTTTCAGTGGCGCCCAATCCCGCACCAACCACGCCGCCGACGGCCGCACAGGTCGGCCAGTCGGTTTTTTGCAAACCTGCGCAACCAGTCAATACACCGGTTAGCAGAACCAGGGGTAACGCTGTCCGAACTATGCTCATGGGGTTTCTCCTTGAGGGATCGGCTTTGCGCCGATTCTGGGGAGTAAAGACCCGAGTTCGGATCTGCGCCAGCACCGCGCTATCGGGGATTTTGCCCAATGTTTGCGGCCGTTCGGCACGTTTTAATGCAAACCGCTCTAGGCCACGTTGTCCAGGCAGGCTATCGTGGTGGTTCTGACCGAGGAATCTCAATGACCGTTGCCATTTCATCGCGCACACCCCAGCAGGCACTGGCCGCCGTGCTTGACCGTTATGCCCCGCGAAAACTGCTGTTGGTCGGCGCCAGCAGCTTCCCCGCCCTCGAGGCGTTCCAGCAGGCGCATCCCGACACCGAAGTGGTCCAGGTCGCTCCCGGCCCGCTGCCGGTGGAGGTGGCTGGACAGCGCTTCGACCTGGCCCTGGCACTCGATTGCCTGGAACATCTGCCCAAGCGCGACGGTCTGAACCTGCTGGGCGGGATCCGTAATCTCAACGCCAGCCGTATCACCGTGCTGGCTGACCTCGATGCCTGCGGCTGGCAGGAAACGGACTTCTTTTCCCTGGCCCTGCAAGCCAGTGAACGGTTCCAGCGCGAGAAACAGGTGCTGACCCTGTTTACCTACGATCTGCTTGAATACAAACAAGTCCCCGATTGGCTCAATTCACGTTTTTGGGCCAACCCCGAGAACTTCGGAAAATATTGGTGGTAGCCGTGAACACAAGCCTGAACGCAACCATTTGTCCCTGCGGCAGTGGCAACCCGTTGAACGCCTGCTGCGGTCATTACCACGACGGTCACCCGGCGCCCTGCGCCGAAGCCCTGATGCGCTCACGCTACAGCGCCTATGTGCTGGGACTGGTGGATTACCTGGTGAGCACCACCCTGCCCGCCCAGCAGGAGGGGCTCGATCGCCTGTCCATCAGTGAGTGGAGCAGCAAAAGCACGTGGCTGGGACTGGAGGTGGAAAGCAGCGAGGTGTTCGGTGGGCAGCCGGAGCATGCCTTTGTCACCTTCACCGCGCGCTGGCACGACGGCCAGGGGGAACACGCCCATCGCGAACAGTCGTCATTCGTGCAGAACGAGGGGCGCTGGTATTTCATCGATCCGACCGTGCCGGTCAAGACCGGGCGCAACGACAGTTGCCCGTGCGGCAGCGGGCACAAATTCAAGAAATGCTGCGCAGGCTACTTCGCTCGCTGATTTCGGAAATGTCCGACGCTTGCCCCTGTATCAGCGGGCTAGACTGGAAGCAGAGGCGCGGACAATGACCCATCCATTACACACGCTACGCATCACCTGCCTGCTGCTGTTCATCGGGCTTGGTGGCTGTGCATCCTGGCAAACCGACGAGACTGCTGAACCGCAGGTGCACCTGGTCAAGGTCGAGGTGGTGCGGGCCCGGCTGCTGGAACAGCGGTTCATGCTGCATTTGCGAGTCGACAACCCTGGCGACAGCGACCTGACCGTGCGCGGCCTGACCTACCAGATCCATCTGGGCGACCTGCTGTTGACCGAAGGCGAGCATGAGCACTGGTTCACCGTCCCTCCCGGGCAAAGTGGCTACTTCAAGATACCGATCCGCACCAATTTGTGGCCGCAGGTGCGGGAAGTGGTGAAACTGCTCGAAAAACCCCACCAGCAGATCCCCTATCGTCTGGAAGGTGAGCTGGAAACCGGATTATTCATCGCTCACTACGTGCACCTGAAACGCAATGGCGTGATAATCGCCGCCGATTTTATTGCGGAGTAACCCCGATGACCCAACAACCCCACGTTCACGGTCCTGATTGCAACCACGATCACGATCATCACCACGATCATGACCACGGCCACGTCCACGGTCCGAACTGCGGCCATGCCCATCAGGAGCCGGTGCGCAACGCCTTGAAGGATGTCGGCCGCAACGACCCTTGCCCCTGCGGCAATGGCAAGAAATTCAAAAAGTGCCACGGCGCTTGATAGCCGCGGCGGAGCGTGTCTTCGCCAGTTGAATCGTCATCGCGAGCAGGCTCGCTCCCACCGAGTGACCTGCGGTACCAAGTGGGTGTGGGAGCGGGCTTGCTCGCGAAAGCGGTTGGCCGGCCAACCTATGCGCCGAATGTGATGGCCTCTTCGCGAGCAAGCCCGCTCCCACACGATCAACCCGCCTCCAGAATCCGCTTAACGCTGACCACCGTCGCATACTCGCCATGCAAGTTGCCCAGGGACATCGCATGGACCTCGTCGGCCGACCGGGGCCGGCCGAAATAATCGGCCTTGTCGAAGGTAAAACAGGCGTCTTCGGCCACCCAGCTATCGAAACCCAGGTTGCCTGCCGTACGCGCCGTGGACTCCACCGAGTTGTTCGTCGCCACGCCGACGATCACCAGTTGTCCGATCCCCGCCTGGCGCAGGTCAGCCTCCAGGTGAGTGGCGCAGAACGCGTCCGGCACGTCCTTGTGGATCAGCCACTCCCCTTCCTGCGGTTCGAAGCGCTCCTGGACTTCCACGCCCTGCTGCCCAGGCCAGAATACTGAATCCGGCGAACGGGAAAGATGATGGACATGGATCACTGGTCGCGCCGAAGCTCGCCAGAAAGCCAGCAATTCGAGCATGCGCAGCTCTGCCTCGGGGTTGTTGCGAGAACCGAGCCTGGGATCCAGGATGCCTTTCTGTTGATCGATGAGAATCAACGCTGCGTTGTTCTCCAGCTCCATGTCTATCACTCCATTCCGATTTTTCGCTTTCCTGATCATTGAATTTTCCACACTGGAGCATCACCTCTGCCTACAGGCAAGCCTTCGGGCAAAAAGAGGACGACCTCCTGCCGTCGTTTGTTGTCCATCCATCACGCTGTCTCATCTGGAGCCTTCCATGATCGACTTGTACTACTGGACCACCCCCAACGGCCATAAAATCTCGCTGTTCCTCGAAGAAGCCGGCCTGCCCTACAAGGTACATCCGGTCGACATCGGCCAGGGCGAGCAATTCAAACCGGATTTCCTGAAGATCGCCCCCAACAACCGCATCCCGGCCATCGTCGACCATGAGCCCGCCGACGGTGGCGAACCGATCTCGCTGTTCGAGTCGGGCGCGATCCTGCTGTACCTGGCGGAAAAGACCGGCCGTTTCATTCCACAGGACCTGCGCGGACGACAGCAAGTGCTGCAATGGTTGTTCTGGCAGATGGGTGGCCTGGGGCCGATGGCCGGGCAGAACCATCACTTCAGCCGGTTCGCTCCGGAAAAGATTCCCTACGCGATCAAGCGCTACGTCGACGAAACCGCTCGCCTGTATGGCGTGCTGGATCGGCGCCTGGCGGACCGTGATTACGTGGCGGGCAGCGAATACAGCATCGCCGACATGGCGATCTACCCCTGGACAGTGTCCCATCAATGGCAAAGCCAGCGCCTGGAAGATTTCCCGAACCTGCAGCGCTGGTTCAATCGCATCAAGGAGCGCCCGGCCACGGTGAGGGCCTATGCGCTGGTGGATAAGATCAATCCGCCGAAATCCTGAGCAACCTGTGGCGAGGGGATTTATCCCCGCTGGCGCGCGCAGCGGGCCCCAACCCCAGCAACTCGGTGTGCCAATCTGAGTTTGGAGGGGGCCGCTTCGCAGCCCAGCGGGGATAAATCCCCTCGCCACAGAAAACCAGGCGTAAACTCGAGAACGGAGTTTCATCCAAATCCACAAATAACCCCCGCCCCCGCTTGCGCGCCCCCCGCCTGCTCACTAACGTAGCGCCTTTATTTGCCGCCCCCTCCCGCAGGAGCTTTGTCATGGCCTCGCCAGCCTCTAATTTCTTCTTCTCCCGGCTCGGCGTTGCCGCCGCCGTGGCCAGTGTGCTCGGTTTGAGCGGTTGCCAGGCCTGGAATACCCAGGACAGCGTCCCGCCGACTTCCGGCGTGCAACCACTCAAGGGGCTGGCGCAGAACGTCTCGGTTCGACGCAATGCCATGGGCATGCCGCTGATCGAGAGCAACAGCTTCCATGATGCGCTGTTCGCCCTCGGCTATGTCCACGCCAGCGACCGCATCACCCAGATGGTGACCATGCGCCTGTTGGCCCAGGGTCGGCTGGCGGAAATGTCCGGAGCCGAACGGCTGGACGTCGACCGCTACATGCGTGCGGTCAATCTGAAGAAAAGTGCCGACGAGCTGTACAAGGCTTCGTCGCCGCGGCTCAAACGCTTCTTCGAAGTCTACGCCCGTGGCGTCAACGCCTACTTGTTCCGCTACCGCGACAAACTGCCGTCGGACCTGGCCACCACCGGTTACAAGCCCGAATACTGGAAGCCGGAGGATTCGGCGCTGATGTTCTGCCTGCTGAACTTCAGCCAGTCGGCCAACCTGCCGGAAGAAATCGCCGCCCTGGTCATGGCCCAGACGGTCAACCAGGACAAACTGGCCTGGCTGACCCCATCTTACCCGGACGAACCCCTGCCCCAAGGCGAGGCCGACAAACTTCAGGGTCTGCGACTCAACGGCCAGATCCCGGGCCTGAACGAAATCAGCAACGCCACTCGCCAATTGGCCGAACTGAACCTGTTGGGTGCCAGGTCTTCGAACAGCTGGGCCATGGCCCCGCAACGCAGCCGCAACGGCAAGAGCCTGCTGGCGAGCGACAGCCATGGACCACTGGGCGTGCCGTCGTTGTGGAGTGTGGTGCAGATTCGCGCGCCCAAATATCAGGCGGCCGGTGTTTCCCTGGCCGGCATCCCGCTGATCCTGGCCGGCTACAACGGTGATGTGGCCTGGAGCATGACCAGCGTCCAAGGGGACAACCAGGACCTGTTCCTGGAAAAAATCCGACGCCAGGGCAATGGCTTGTCCTACGAGGTCAACGGCAAATGGCAGCCGGCGATGTTGCGCAACGAAACCTACTTCGTCAAAGGTCAGCGGTCGATTCGCGAAGCCGTGTACGAAACCCGCCATGGCCCACTGCTCAACAGCGTCCAGGGTCTGGCCACGGCCAATGGCTTTGGCCTGGCCTTGCAGACGCCGAGCCTCACCGACGACAAGACCCTGGACGCATTCTTCGACCTGTCCCGGGCCCAGAGCGCCGAGAAAGCCTCCGACGCAAGCCGTGAAATCCGGGCCATGGCGGTGAACCTGGTGTTTGCCGATGCCAGCCACATCGGCTGGCAGGTCACCGGGCGCTATCCGAACCGCCGTGAAGGCGAAGGCCTGTTGCCGTCGCCGGGCTGGGACGGTCGCTACGACTGGGAAGGCTACGCCGACCCAATGGCGCACCCTTACGATCAGGACCCGAGCCAGGGTTGGCTAGGCAACGCCAACCAGCGGGTCATTCCCCATGGCTACGGCATGCAGCTGTCCAACTCCTGGGCCGCACCGGAACGTGGCGAGCGCCTGGCCGAACTGGCCGGCGCCGGCAAGCACGACGTCCGCAGCCTGACCGCCATGCAATACGACCAGACCACGACGTTCGCGGCCAAACTCAAGAAAGTCTTTGAGGCCCCGGGCATGGCTCAGCCCCTCAAGCAGGCCATCGAAGCCCTGCCAGTGGCTGACCGGGCCAAGGCCCGCGAAGCCTATACCCGCCTGATGGCGTTCGATGGCCGACTCAGCCCGACCTCCGCCGATGCAGCGCTCTATGAACTGTTCCTGCAAGAAAGCATGAAGCAGATTTTCCTCGACGAACTGGGCCCGGAGAGCAGCCCGGCGTGGAAAGCACTGGTTGCCAACGGCGAACTGTCCTATTCGGCCCAGGCCGATCACTTGCTGGGACGCGAGGACAGCCCGTTCTGGGATGACGTGCGTACGCCGCAAAAAGAAGACAAGGCCGTTATCCTCGCCCGCAGCCTGGCCGCGACCATCAGTGCCGGTGACAGCCAATTGGGTAGCGACCATAAGGCCTGGCAGTGGGGCAAATTGCACAACTATGCATGGAAGAATGGCAACGGCCAGGTCGTAAGCGGTCCGCTATCTGCCGGCGGCGACGCCACCACGCTCAATGTTGCGGCATTCGCCTGGGGCCAGGACTTCAACGCCACCCAGGCGCCGGACATGCGCTTCATCGTCGATCTCGGCCAGCCCGAACCGTTGATGGTCCAGGGCGGTGTCGGCCAGTCGGGCAACCCGGCCAGCCCCAACTACCTCATCGGCGCCGATCCGTGGATCAAGGGGCAATACCAGAACCTGCCGCTGCAACCGCAGAACTTTGACCGGGCGTATGGCAAGACTCGTCTGACCCTCGTTCCCGGTAAGTAACAGCAATACTCCTCCCTGTGGCGAGGGGATTTATCCCCTCGCCACATTTGTCTATCTTGTCTGCTGATCTTGTCGTACCCAAACCCGATAGAACTTCTCCCCCCGCCCTCGCCTCTACCTGACAAGCCCATCGCCACGGTTGTTTGCATGGACCTTGTCATTGCCCGCCCCGAAGGCCTGTACTGCCCACCCGGGGACTTCTACATTGATCCCTGGCGCCCGGTCGAGCGCTCGGTCATCACCCACGCCCACGGTGATCATGCCCGCGGCGGCAATCAACACTACCTGGCAGCGGCCCCCGGCGAAGGCATCCTGCGTTCGCGGCTGGGCCAGGACATCAATCTGCAGACCCTGCCCTACGGCGAGCGCCTGCAACATCACGGCGTGACCTTGAGTTTTCATCCCGCCGGCCATGTGCTGGGATCGGCCCAGGTGCGGTTGGAATATGAAGGCGAGGTCTGGGTGGCATCCGGGGACTACAAAGTCGAACCCGACGGCACCTGCACGCCGTTCGAGCCTGTGCAATGTCATACGTTCATCACCGAATCCACGTTCGGCCTGCCCATCTATCGCTGGCAACCTCAAGCGCAGATATTCGACGAGATCAATCAGTGGTGGCGCGCCAACATCGCTGCCAACCGGGCCAGCGTGCTGTTCTGCTATTCCTTCGGCAAGGCCCAGCGGATTCTCCACGGCATCGACGCCAGCCTCGGCCCCATCCTCGCCCACGGCGCGGTGGAGCCGTTGAACCGGGTCTACCGCGAGGCCGGGGTTCATTTACCGCCGACGATTTATGCCGGTGACATCAAGAAGAACGACCCGATGATGGGCCAGGCCCTGGTCATTGCCCCACCGTCGGCCGGCGGCAGCACCTGGATGCGCCGTTTCGGCGACTACAGCGATGCCTTCGCCAGCGGCTGGATGCGCCTGCGGGGCACTCGACGGCGGCGTGGCGTGGACCGTGGCTTCGTGCTCTCCGATCACGCCGACTGGCCCGGCCTGCTCTGGGCCATCGAGCAGACCGGCGCCGAGCGGGTCATGGTCACGCACGGGTCGGTGGGTGTGCTGGTGCGACATTTGTGCGAGCTCGGCCTCGACGCCCAGGGTTTCAGCACCGAATACGGCGACGATGAAGAAGACGTCATCGCCGCCACTGGCGAGGACGCATCGTGAAAGCCTTCGCCGACCTCTACGCCGACCTGGACGCCACCACCTCCAGCAATGCCAAGCTGGCCGCCATGCAGCGCTACTTCACCCAGGCGCCGCCCCAGGATGCAGCGTGGGCTGTGTATTTCCTGTCCGGTGGCCGTCCCCGGCAATTGGTGCCGGTGAAAATCCTCCGGGACCTGGCCGTACAGGTCTCCGGTTTGTCGCCCTGGCTGTTCGAAGAAAGCTATCAGGCCGTGGGCGACCTGGCCGAAACCATTTCTCTGGTGTTGCCGGAGTCCCCCCACACCAGCGCCGAAGGATTGGCACTGTGGATAGAAGAGAAACTGCTGCCGCTGCGTGGCGAAACGCCGGAGGTATTGGCGCTACGATTGCCCACCTTATGGGCACAACTCGACCGTTCGAGCCTGATGCTCTGTATCAAGCTCATCACCGGCAGTTTCCGGGTCGGGGTGTCCAAGCTGCTGGTGACCCGGGCGCTTGCGGGGATGGCCGGGCTGGACAGCAAACGGGTCGCCCAGCGCCTGGTGGGTTACACCGACCTGTCCCATCGCCCGACGGCCGAGGGATATCTCAAACTGATCGCCGCCGAATCCGAGGATGAACATGCCCAACGTGGCGGTCAGCCGTATCCGTTTTTCCTGGCCCACGCCTTGTCCGCTCCGGTAGAGCAATTCGACGCGCTGCTGGGGCCGGCCAGCGATTGGCAGGTGGAATGGAAGTGGGACGGCATCCGCTCCCAGGTGATCAAGCGCGACGGCCATCTGTGGGTCTGGTCCCGGGGCGAAGAGTTGGTGACCGAGCGCTTCCCTGAATTGCATTCCCTGGTATCGATGCTGCCCGACGGCACGGTGATCGACGGCGAAATCGTGGTATGGAAAACCTCGCAACCGGTGACTGAGGAGGTCTTCGCTGCGGATGCGCCGCTGCAACCGGCCGTACAGCCGTTCGCCCTGTTGCAACAGCGCATCGGTCGCAAGATCCTGAGCAAGAAGGTCCTCGAAGACGCGCCGGTGGTGGTGATGGCCTACGACTTGCTGGAATGGCAAGGAGAAGATTGGCGCAACCGTCCCCAGGCCGAACGCCGTGATCAGTTGGAGGCACTGATCGCAGGTATCCAGAGCCCGGTTCTGCTGCCGTCGCCGATCGTCTCCGGCCAGGACTGGCTCGACCTCGCCCGCCAGCGCGAAGCGTCCCGTAGCCTCGGCGTCGAGGGCATGATGCTCAAGGCGCGCAACGCGCTGTATGGCGTCGGCCGGACCAAGGACATGGGTGTGTGGTGGAAATGGAAAATCGACCCGTTCAGCGTCGACGCCGTGTTGATCTACGCCCAACGCGGTCATGGTCGGCGCGCCAGCCTGTACAGCGATTACACCTTCGCCGTCTGGGACAATCCGCCGGGCAGCCGCGAGCGCAGCCTGGTGCCGTTCGCCAAGGCCTACTCGGGGCTGACCGATGAGGAAATGCGCCAGGTCGACAGCATCGTGCGCAAGACCACCGTGGAGAAGTTCGGTCCGGTCAGCAGCGTCACGCCCACCCTGGTCTTCGAGTTGGGCTTCGAGGGCATTGCCTTGTCCAACCGCCACAAGAGCGGGATCGCAGTGCGGTTTCCGAGGATGTTGCGCTGGCGCCAGGACAAGACCGTGGAAGAGGCCGATACCCTGGCAACGCTTCAGGATCTGCTGAAGTAAGCTCTGCGTGGTTGCACTATCAATTGTGGCGAGGGGATAAATCCCCTCGCCACAGAACATACTTCTTGCCAGTCCCATGAAGCACCATCCCGGTGCACCTTTTGTTGTACGATCTCATCCGCGCACCAACGCGTTCCACCACTGCTCGCCGAAGCTTTTAAAACACTTGTTCGGCACTCTGGTTCGGAAATTGCTACCTTTATGCCGTCTTACCGTTCTTGCCTTCACCGGTAACAAAACTTATGCGCCACAAGCGCCCATCATGGTTTTAGGGACTCGATAATGAAAAAAGCACTGCTGACCCTTTCTGCACTGGCATTGTGCATGGCCGCCGGCGCCGCTACGGCCAAGGAATACAAGGAACTGCGTTTTGGTGTCGACCCGTCCTATGCTCCATTTGAATCCAAGGCCGCCGATGGCAGCCTGGTAGGTTTCGATATCGACCTGGGCAATGCGATCTGCGCCGAATTGAAGGTCAAATGCAAATGGGTCGAAAGCGACTTCGACGGCATGATCCCAGGCCTCAAGGCCAAGAAATTCGACGGCGTGATCTCGTCCATGACCGTGACTCCAGCGCGGGAAAAAGTCATCGACTTCTCCAGCGAACTGTTCTCGGGCCCAACGGCTTATGTATTCAAGAAAGGCTCGGGCCTGAGCGCAGACGTCGCCTCGCTCAAAGGCAAGACCGTCGGCTATGAACAAGGCACCATCCAGGAAGCCTATGCCAAGGCCGTGCTCGACAAGGCCGGTGTCAAGACCCAGGCCTACGCCAACCAGGACCAGGTCTATGCCGACCTGACCTCCGGCCGCCTCGATGCGGCAATCCAGGACATGCTGCAAGCCGAACTGGGCTTCATGAAAACGCCGAAAGGTGCCGACTATGAGGTCAGCAAACCGGTGGACAGCGAACTGCTGCCGGCCAAGACCGCCATCGGTATCAACAAAGGTAACAAAGAGCTGAAGGCTCTTTTGGATAAAGGTATCAAAGCGTTACACGACGACGGCACGTACGCCGAAATCCAGAAAAAACACTTTGGCGATCTGAATCTGTACAGCGGCAAATAATGCGCGGCGCCCATCCGCTCACGGATGGGCGCTTTTTGACTGCCAAAGGCCTCTTTCATGTTCGAACAACTCCTACAAAATCTGGGGCTCTCCGCCTTCAGCCTGCAGGGCTTTGGCCCGCTGCTGATGCAAGGCACCTGGATGACCATAAAACTGGCGGCCTTGTCGCTATTATTGAGCGTCTTGCTCGGCCTGCTGGGCGCCAGCGCCAAGCTGTCCCCGGTCAAACTGCTGCGGATCCCGGCCCAGCTCTACACCACGCTGATTCGCGGCGTACCAGACCTGGTGCTGATGCTGTTGATTTTCTACAGCCTGCAAACCTGGCTGACCTCTTTTACCGACTTCATGGAATGGGAATACATCGAGATCGACCCATTCGGCGCCGGGGTGATCACCCTGGGCTTCATCTATGGCGCATACTTCACCGAGACCTTTCGCGGCGCGATCCTCGCGGTACCCAGGGGCCAGGTCGAAGCCGCCACCGCATATGGCCTCAAGCGTGGCCAGCGTTTCCGCTTCGTGGTGTTTCCGCAGATGATGCGCTTTGCCCTGCCGGGGATCGGCAACAACTGGATGGTGATGCTCAAGGCCACCGCGCTGGTATCGATCATCGGCCTGGCCGACCTGGTCAAGGCGGCCCAGGATGCGGGCAAGAGCACCTATCAGCTGTTCTACTTCCTGGTGCTGGCGGCGCTGATCTACTTGCTGATTACCAGCGCGTCCAATTTCATTCTGCGCAGGCTTGAACGCCGCTACGCCGCCGGAGCACGGGAGGCGGTGCGATGATCGAACTTCTACAAGAGTACTGGCGGCCGTTCCTCTACAGCGACGGCGTCAACGTCACGGGCCTGGCGATGACCCTGTGGTTGCTCAGCGCTTCGTTGCTGATCGGCTTCCTCGTCTCGATCCCGCTGTCCATCGCCCGGGTTTCGCCCAAGCGCGCCGTGCGCTGGCCGGTGCAGTTCTATACGTACCTGTTCCGTGGCACACCGCTCTATATCCAGTTGCTGATCTGCTATACCGGTATCTACAGCATCGCGGCGGTGCGCGCACAGCCCTTGCTCGACAGCTTCTTTCGCGATGCGATGAACTGCACGATCCTGGCCTTCGCCCTGAACACCTGCGCCTACACCACGGAGATCTTTGCCGGGGCGATCCGCAGCATGAACCACGGCGAAGTCGAAGCGGCCAAGGCCTATGGCCTGACCGGCTGGAAACTCTATGCCTATGTGATCATGCCCTCGGCGCTGCGGCGCTCGCTGCCTTACTACAGCAACGAAGTGATCCTGATGCTGCACTCGACGACCGTGGCATTCACCGCTACCGTTCCAGACGTGCTGAAAGTGGCCCGGGATGCCAACTCGGCCACCTTCCTGACCTTCCAGTCGTTCGGGATCGCCGCGTTGATCTACCTGACCGTCACGTTCGCACTGGTAGGCCTCTTCCGCCTCGCCGAGCGCCGCTGGCTGGCCTTTCTCGGGCCGACTCATTAGTCCAGGACACACAAGCAAATGCGCCACCAGATCCATGACCTGCTGGCCCCATTGCCGGGGACCGCACGCAAGATCCACAGCTTTCACTTCGGCCCGGAAAAAGCCGTCGGCAAGATCTACATCCAGTCGTCCCTGCATGCCGATGAACTGCCCGGTATGCTGGTGGCCTGGCATCTCAAGCAACGCCTGGCGGAACTCGAGGCGTCCGGCCATCTGCGACACGAAATCGTCCTGGTGCCTGTGGCCAACCCCATCGGCCTCGAACAAGTGCTGATGGACGTGCCGCTGGGTCGCTACGAACTGGAGAGTGGGCAGAACTTCAACCGTCGCTTCATCGACCTGAGCGAGGAAGTCGGCAACGAGATCGAAGAGCTGCTCACCCAGGATCCACAACACAACCTGATGCTCATCCGCACCAGCCTGCGCGATGCCCTTGCCCGGCAGACCGCGACCACGCAACTGCAATCCCAGCGCCTGGTCCTGCAGCGACTGGCCTGTGACGCCGACATGGTGCTGGACCTGCATTGCGATTTCGAAGCCGTGGCGCACCTCTACACCACGCCGGAAGCCTGGCCCCAGGTCGAGCCGCTGGCCCGCTACATCGGCGCCGAGGCCAGCCTGCTGGCCACCGACTCGGGCGGCCAGTCGTTCGATGAATGCTTCACCCTGCTCTGGTGGCAACTCAAGGAACGTTTCGGCGAACGCTTCGAGATTCCCCTGGGCAGCTTTTCGGTCACCGTCGAATTGCGTGGCCAGGGCGACGTCAACCATGGGTTGGCGAGCCTCGATTGCCAGGCCCTGATCGAATACCTGATCCATTACGGCGCCATCGATGGCGAACCGGTGCCCCTGCCCGAGCTGCCTTATCCAGCCACGCCGCTGGCCGGCGTCGAGCCCGTGGCGACGCCCGTGGGCGGGCTGCTGGTCTACAGCGCCCTGCCTGGCGAGTATCTGGAAGCCGGTCAGTTGGTGGCGGAAATCATCGACCCGGTCAACGACACCGTCACCCCAATTCATTGCTGCAATGCCGGGCTGATGTATGCCCGCTCGCTGCGTCGCATGGCCTCCGCCGGCATGGTCATCGCCCATGTCGCCGGTGCCGAAGCCTACCGCAGCGGCTACCTACTTTCGCCTTGAGGATGCCTGTTCCATGTACAAACTGACCATCGAAGGCCTGCATAAAAGCTACGGCGAACATGAGGTGCTCAAGGGCGTTTCGCTCAAGGCCAAGACCGGCGACGTCATCAGCCTGATCGGCGCCAGCGGCTCGGGCAAGAGTACCTTCCTGCGCTGTATCAACTTCCTGGAACAACCCAACGACGGCGCCATGAGCCTGGACGGCCAGACGGTCCAGATGATCAAGGACCGCCACGGCATGCACGTGGCCGATGCCGATGAACTGCAACGCATCCGCACACGCCTGGCCATGGTGTTCCAGCACTTCAACCTGTGGAGCCACATGACCGTGCTGGAGAACATCACCATGGCACCTCGCCGGGTGTTGGGCATCAGCAAGCAGGAAGCCGACGAGCGGGCCCGTCGCTACCTCGACAAGGTCGGCCTGCCCGCGCGCGTGGCCGAGCAGTACCCGGCGTTCCTGTCCGGCGGCCAGCAGCAACGCGTGGCTATCGCCCGAGCCCTGGCGATGGAACCGGAAGTGATGCTGTTCGACGAACCGACCTCGGCCCTGGACCCGGAACTGGTGGGGGAAGTGTTGAAGGTCATCCAGGGGCTGGCCGAAGAAGGCCGGACCATGATCATGGTGACCCACGAAATGAGCTTCGCCCGCAAAGTGTCGAACCAGGTGCTGTTCCTGCACCAAGGCCTGGTGGAGGAAGAAGGCGCACCGGAAGACGTGCTAGGCAATCCCAAGAGCGAGCGGCTGAAGCAGTTTCTCAGTGGCAACTTGAAATAAAACTGTTTTATCAGGACAGGGTGAAGAAGTTGTGGCGAGGGGATTTATCTCCGCTGGGCCGCAAAGCGGCCCCTCAATCTGGCACCTCGGTGGGTCGGGCAGTTTGTCTTCAAGCTATCAGGGGCTGCCTCGCAGCCCAGCGGGGATAAATCCCCTCGCCACAGATGCCTCTCCCGCCGCAATAATCTGCACAAGCCTTCAAACCTTTCCCCTGCCGCCGTGGTCACTGAGAGAACACTCCCAGGGCGCACGCGGCAGGCATGGCGACATCCAACAACTTCGCAAACCAGTGGTTCCGCGCCCGCGGCTGGAAACCGTTCGCCTTTCAGAAACAAGTGTGGGCCGCGGTCAAGCGCGGGGAGTCGGGGTTATTGCACGCCAACACCGGAGCCGGTAAAACCTACGCGGTATGGTTTGCCGCCCTCAACCGTTTCGCCCGTGCCACCCCGCCCCCGGATAAGCCACGCAAACGCAAACCTGTCGCCGAACCGCTGACCATCCTGTGGATCACGCCGATGCGTGCACTGGCCGCCGATACGGGCAAAGCCCTCGAAGCGCCACTGGTGGAACTGCAGATACCCTGGAGCGTCGGCCTGCGCACCGGCGATACCAGCGCCAGCGAACGGGCCCGGCAGGGCCGGCGCCTGCCCACGGCGCTGATCACGACCCCCGAAAGCCTGACCCTGATGCTCGCCCGTGCTGACGCGCAAACGGCGACGGCAACGCTGCGCATGGTGGTAGTGGACGAATGGCATGAACTGCTGGGCAACAAGCGAGGCGTGCAGTTGCAATTGGCGTTGGCGCGCCTGCGGCATTGGCACCCCGAGCTCGTGGTCTGGGGCGTGTCCGCCACCTTAGGTAACCAGGCCCATGCCGAGCAGGTGTTGATCCCCCAGGGCAACGGGGTCAGCATCCAAGGCGCCAACGACAAGACATTGCGGGTCGATACGCTGCTGCCCCCCGCTCTCGAACGTTTTCCGTGGGCCGGGCACATCGGCTTGAAAATGCTGCCTCAGGTCATCGCGCAAATCGACGACAGCAGCAGTTGCCTGGTGTTTACCAACACCCGGGCGCAATCCGAAATCTGGTACCAGGCGCTTCTTGAGGCACGCCCGGACTGGGCCGGACTGATCGCACTGCATCACAGCTCGCTGTCCCGCGATACCCGGGACTGGGTCGAACGTGCGCTCAAGGACGGTCAACTCAAAGCGGTGGTGTGCACCTCCAGCCTGGACCTGGGCGTGGATTTCCTGCCCGTCGAGCGGGTGTTGCAGATCGGCTCTGCCAAGGGCGTGGCGCGATTGATGCAACGCGCCGGGCGTTCCGGTCACGCGCCGGGACGAACCTCGCGGATCACCCTGGTGCCGACCCACAGCCTGGAGTTGATCGAGGCCGCCGCCGCCCAGGATGCCGTGGCCCAGCGGCGCATCGAACCTCGCGAGTCGCCTCACAAGCCCTTGGATGTGCTGGTGCAACATCTGGTCAGCATGGCGCTGGGCGGCGGTTTCGTACCCGATGAACTGTACCGGGAGGTGCGTGGCGCTTGGGCCTACCGTGACCTGAACGAAGCGCAATGGTCTTGGGCCCTGGCCTTCGTGCGCCATGGTGGCCTGTCATTGACCGCCTACCCCGATTACCGTCGGGTCGAGCCGGACGAGCACGGCATCTGGCGAGTCCCTGATGCACGCCTGGCCCGGCGTCACCGCATGAGCATCGGCACCATCGTCAGCGATGCCAGCCTGCAGTTGAAATTCTGGAGCAAGGGCGGTGGCGGCAAGACCCTGGGCAGCGTGGAGGAAGGCTTCATTGCGCGCCTGCGACCGGGGGACGGCTTCCTGTTTGCCGGACGCTTGCTGGAACTGGTCCGGGTCGAAAACATGACTGCCTACGTGCGCCGCAGCCAAGCGAAAAAAGCCGCCGTTCCGCGCTGGAACGGTGGACGGATGCCGCTTTCCAACGAGCTGGCTGCCGCCGTCGTGGCGCGCCTGAGCAAGGCCGCCACGGGACGTTTCGAAGGGCCGGAGATGCAAGCCGTACAGCCCTTGTTGCTGACCCAGCAGCGCTGGTCCGGCCTGCCCACGCAAACGTCATTGCTGGCTGAAGCCCTGAAGTCCCGGGAAGGCTGGCACCTGTTTCTGTACCCGTTTGCTGGACGCCAGGTGCATCTGGGGCTGGCGAGCCTGCTGGCTTGGCGCGTCAGCCAGCAAGAGTCGGTGACCTTTTCCATTGCGGTCAACGACTACGGCCTGGAGCTGCTCAGCGCCACGACACTGGATTGGTCGCACTACCTGACCCCCAAGCTCTTGAGCACCGACAATCTGCTGGCCGACGTGCTCGCCAGCCTGAACGCCGGCGAGTTGGCCCTTCGCCGCTTTCGCGAAATCGCTCGAATCGCCGGCCTGGTATTCGCCGGCTACCCCGGCGCACCGAAAAGCACTCGACAGGTCCAGGCCTCCAGCGGGTTGTTCTTTCAAGTATTCAAGCAATACGACGCCGACAACCTGTTGCTGGTCCAGGCCGGGGAAGAAGTCTTGCGTGAAGAATTGGATATCCGTCGCCTGGAGCAGACCTTGGAACGCCTCAACACCTTGCAGCTGGATTTGCACATCATCAAGCGCCCCACCCCGCTAGGCTTCCCGTTGCTGGTGGAGCGGTTCAGGGAAAGCCTGAGTTCGGAGAAACTGGCCGATCGCATCCGGCGAATGGTCAGCGAGCTGGAAAAAACCGCCGATCGGGGTGATGCCTGATGCCCGCGCCTTATCCAGTCAATCTGGCCGGTGAGGAACTCTGGCTGCTACCGGAAAAAGCCTTGTATTGGCCGGCCCAGGAAACCCTGATGGTGGCCGATGTGCATTTCGGCAAGGCTGCCGCCTATCGCAGCCTCGGCCAACCGGTGCCCCACGGCACCACCGCCAGCAACATCGAGGTATTGGATGGATTACTCGCGAGCCTGCCGTGTCGACAGCTGATCTTTCTAGGGGATTTTCTCCACGGCCCTGGCTCCCATGCGCCAGGCACCTTGAAGGCCCTTTCCGAATGGCGTGACAGGCATCCGCACCTGGCCATGACGCTGATTCGCGGCAACCATGACAAACGCGCCGGTGACCCGCCGCCCTCGCTGAACATTCGCGTCGTACCAGAGCCCTTGCTGCTCGGCCCTTTCGCCGTACAACACGAACCCGACCCACACCCGAGTCGCCACGTGCTGGCCGGCCACGTACACCCGGTGTATCACCTCAGCGGCAAGGGCCGGCAACGCCTGCGCCTGGCGTGCTTCCGGCTGGGCAGCGAGATCAGCCTGCTACCCGCCTTCGGCGCCTTCACGGGCGGCTATCGGGTCGAGCAGGACAATAATTGCCGGATTTTTGTCATTGGCGATGACGAAATATGGCCCATCAATTGAAAGAGACGGATGGGCCAGCATTCGATCAGGCAGTAGGCACAGGAGGCGGCTCGTCCGGCCGCGTGGGTATGCCGGTCTCGTCAGGGTCAGCCGGCTCTTCGTTGGGGGTATCGGGATCGGGCTGGCCGGGAATGCCCCCCGCCGCTTCGACAGGGTGGGCCAGCAAGGACCAAGCCAGGACGCCGATCTGATTGGGCTCAAGCCTTGCCAGTTCGGCACTGATTCGCGGATCGATCTTCATAGAGCAACTCCTGAGCGAAGCCCGTTGCGCTGGCGCAAAAAAACGGGCAGTACACACAATAGAGTGTCTGCCCGCTCAGGAATTCCCACTGTTCGTCAGAATCAGGTGCGTGGAAGTGTCACACCACGCTGGCCCTGATACTTGCCGCCCCGATCCTTGTAGGACACTTCGCACTCTTCATCGGATTCGAGGAACAGCATCTGTGCCACACCTTCGTTGGCGTAGATTTTCGCCGGCAGGGTCGTGGTGTTCGAGAACTCCAGGGTCACGTGGCCTTCCCACTCCGGTTCCAGCGGCGTGACGTTGACGATGATGCCGCAGCGGGCATAAGTGCTCTTGCCCAGGCAGATGGTCAGCACGTTGCGCGGGATGCGAAAGTACTCGACGGTGCGGGCCAGGGCGAAGGAATTCGGCGGGATGATGCACACGTCGCTCTTGATGTCGACGAAGCTCTTCTCATCGAAATTCTTCGGGTCGACGGTGGCCGAATTGATGTTGGTGAACACCTTGAATTCGTCGGCGCAGCGCACGTCGTAGCCGTAGCTGGAGACGCCGAAGGAAATCAGTCGGTCGGCGCCTTCACCGCGCATCTGGCGCTCTACGAAGGGCTCGATCATGCCGTGCTCTTGCGCCATGCGGCGAATCCACTTGTCCGATTTGATGCTCATGGCGGTGTCCTGAATAGCGAGGGTGGAGAAAACTGTCCGGCATCTTACCGGGGCCAGGGGCAGGGTTCAAAGCGTGGGAAGCAATTCTCGCCGAACCGCCGTGTTTTCCCGGGCCTGGACGCCGTCAGTCACCAAAATCGAGAAACCTTCGCAAAGACCATTGGCACGTTTCGGAAAAAGGGTTAAGGTGGCGTCACTGTGCTGCTTGTGTCACTGAGAATCTCTACACGATATGTTGAATTTCGATCCAACCATCTACAAGAATTTTTCCTGCTCTTTGCACTCAGTCTCGGCCAGGGTTCTTCCTGAGTCGCAGTTATCTTTGTCCAAGGAGTTACACCATGTCTAATCGCCAAACCGGTACCGTCAAGTGGTTCAACGATGAAAAAGGCTTCGGCTTCATCACCCCACAATCCGGTGACGATCTGTTCGTACACTTCAAAGCTATCCAATCCGACGGCTTCAAAAGCCTGAAAGAAGGCCAACAGGTTTCTTTCGTCGCTACCCGCGGTCAGAAAGGCATGCAAGCTGAAGAAGTAACAGTTATCTAACTGTTCCTGCTTTAGCAAAAGCCCCGCCCTCAAAAGCGGGGCTTTTTTGTGCCCGCCAGTTTCTGCCAGCACACAAAAAACCTGTGGGAGCGGGCTTGCTCGCGAAGGCGTCAGGTCAGCTACATCACATCGACTGACATTCCGCCTTCGCGAGCAAGCCCGCTCCCACAAAGAATCTTCTCGCCCGGGGCTTACCAGGTCACGCCGAACCCGGCCGTGTAGCGCGTCTTGCTCAGGTCACTGTCCTCGGAACCTTCAATCACGTCTTTCTCGGCTTTGAGGTTGAGCGACGCCCAATCGGTGACCTTGTAGCGCAAGCCCATCTCCGCGTCGTAGGCATACTCCGCAACGCCGGACAGCGGCTTGCCCACTTCGCCATTGGTGAAGAACTCGACACGCTTGCCGACGAGGTAGCGGTTGTAGTCCCACTTCATGGCGACGGAATAGAAGTTGTCCTTGCCCCCGTCCTGATACTCGTAATCGGTGCGGTTCAACAGCGAACCCAGCGAGAACGCGCCCAATTCGTCATCCCAGAACTGGTAGCCCGGACCGGTACCCACCACCCGCTGACGGGCCAGGTCTTCGACCTTGTCCCGCTTGTAGTTCAGGCGCCCCTGCCAGAACCATTTGTCCGTCAGGAAGCGGTCAAGGGAATATTCCAGTTTCCAGTTGTCGGCCGAGACCACGTCATCCTGGAATTCGCGGTTGTATTCGCCCTCGGCGGTGTGCCGCCATCGGCCGTGGCGCGCGGATGTCTTGAAGTCGATGTCGTAATCGTCGACATCTTTTTCCGCTCGTTGGTAATCCAATGCGGCGTCGACATTGCCTTTCCACACCAGATCCTCGACCACCGGCTTGGGCTTGAGGATCTGCTGGATACTGGCCAGCTCGACGGTCTTGGGCGCGTCACCGTTGGCCAGGGTCACCTTGCCCTCCTCGGCGGCGTGCAGGGCCTTGGCTTTCTCGCCGGTGTAGGCGTCCTGCTTGACCAGCAACTGCTGGTCACTTTCAAGGGTCTTGACCTGTTTCCAGTCAATGGGAACAGCGCCGGCATAGTCGGTCTGGATCAACAACTTGCCGCCATCGAAAACGGTAATCTTGCCGCTTAGTTTGTCTCCGTTCTTCAGCCAGACAGTATCGGCGAGCAAGGGCGTGGAGGCGCTGGCAACAGCCAGGCAGAGCAGGGTTCTGGACAACATAAGCGTATAAAGAGCTCGGGTTTGCGGTGAAAAGGCGGCATTATCCCCCAGGACGACACCTCAGCAAGGACTGACCCAAAGATGGCGGATGAGTTCATTTCTCAATCAGCTCTGCCAGAATAAACCTACGAACGGCATATACTTTTCCTAGGAACCCTACCCGTGACCGATAGCCCAGTGGGCCCCGAAGACCCCGCGCAGGTACGCCGCACCACGCTCTACCTGACCCTTGCGCAAGTGCCGCCCGGCAAGGTCGTCACCTATGGCCAGCTCGCCGAGATGGCCGGCCTGGGTCGGGCGGCGCGCTGGGTGGGCCGTACCCTCAGCCAACTGCCCGACGATACCAGCCTGCCCTGGCATCGGGTATTGGGCGCCGGTGGTCGGATCAGCCTGCCGGCGGGCAGCGCCTCTGGGGATGAACAGCGCGCACGACTGCGCATGGAAGGGATCAGTATCCTGAACAATCGTGTTGATATTCGGTGCCATGGCTGGCGCCCGGTAGAGGACAGCGGTTAGAGTGCGCGCTTTGTTTTCGCAATTTTTGAGGCAGACTCCAGCCCATGCCCCGTAAAACCTGGCGCGCCGCCCTCGCCGCCTATGCCAGTCCTTCGACGCTCGTGCTGTTGCTGCTTGGCTTCGCTGCAGGCTTGCCCTACATGCTGGTGTTTTCCACGCTTTCGGTCTGGTTGCGCGAAGCCGGCGTGGCCCGTGAAACCATCGGCTACGCGAGCCTGATCGGCCTGGCCTATGCCTTTAAATGGGTCTGGTCGCCGCTGCTCGACCAATGGCGCCTGCCGGTACTGGGCAAACTCGGGCGTCGCCGGTCATGGCTGGTGCTTTCCCAGGGCCTGGTGATCCTTGGCCTGGTAGGCATGGGCTTCTGTGACCCGCAGAAACACCTCTCATGGTTGATCGCCATTGCCGTGCTCGTGGCGTTCGCTTCGGCCACCCAGGACATCGCGGTCGATGCCTATCGCCTGGAAATCGTCGATGACACCCGCCAGGCCGCCCTCGCTGCCAGCTATATGTCCGGCTACCGAGTCGCTGCGCTGTTGGCGACCGCTGGCGCGCTGTTCTTCGCCGAAGGTTTCGGCTCCACCGGTTTCAGCTACAAGCACTCGGCCTGGGCCGGTACGTATCTGTTGTTCGGCGTGCTGATGGTCCCGGCATTGCTCACCTCGCTGTTCATGCGCGAACCACCGGTACCATTGCGCACACAGCTACAGGCCGGGCGCTACACGTTCGTTCATCAATTGGCGTCGGTGTTCGTGCTGATCGTGCTGCTGGTGTCGGTCCCGGCGATGTTCACCCAGCTCTACAACACCGACTTCGCCAGCGTGCTGTTCGAGGGGGTCAGCCTGCTCGACCTGCTGCTCGAAGACCGTGCCTTCCTGCGAGCCATTCTCTATATCCTCCTGACGGCCATGTGCCTGTCGGCCATGGGCCGTCGCGGCCTGGCGCCGGTGCTCACGCCGATCAACGACTTCATCCTGCGCTACCGCTGGCAGGCCTTGTTGCTGCTGGGGCTGATCGCCACGTATCGGATGTCCGACACAGTCATGGGCGTCATGGCCAACGTGTTCTACATCGACCAGGGCTTCACCAAGGACCAGATCGCCAGTGTCAGCAAGATTTTCGGGCTGATCATGACCCTCGTCGGCGCCGGCATGGGCGGCCTGTTGATCGTGCGTTTCGGCATCCTGCCGATCCTGTTCATCGGTGGCGTGGCCTCGGCCGCCACCAACATCCTGTTCCTGATGCTCGCCGACATGGGCCCCAACCTGAAAATGCTGGTGCTCACCATCTCCCTGGACAACTTCAGCTCCGGCCTTGCCACCTCGGCGTTCGTGGCGTACCTGTCGAGCCTGACCAACCTGAAGTTCTCCGCCACCCAATACGCCCTGCTCAGCTCGATCATGCTGTTGCTGCCACGCTTGATCGGTGGCTACTCCGGGGTGATGGTGGAGAAGTTCGGCTACCACAATTTTTTCCTGATCACCGCCCTGCTAGGCGTCCCGACCCTGTTGCTGATCGCCCTGCACTGGTTCCAGGAAAACCGTCGCCAGGGCTTACCCTCCGCCCCGGAACCGACCTCCACCCGACCGGCGGAAGAGTCGTAGGAAAGGTCAGCAAGCGCCGGCGAAACCGGCATTCGCACCTGGCGACCGGCCACGCGCCTGTACGCCAGGGCATCTCGCCCGTACAATGCTCCGTCACTTCTCGTCATCAGCAACCGACAACGGCCAACCATGCGCACCAGCCAATTCTTGCTCGCCACACAGAAAGAAACGCCTTCCGACGCCGTCGTGATCAGCCATCAGTTGATGCTGCGTGCCGGCATGATCCGCAAGCTCGCCTCGGGCCTGTACACCTGGCTGCCGATGGGCCTGCGGGTGATGCGCAAGGTGGAAGCCATCGTGCGTGAAGAAATGGACGCCGCCGGTGCCCTGGAAGTGCTGATGCCGGGAACCCAACCGGCCGAGTTGTGGCAGGAGTCGGGACGCTGGGAAGAATACGGCCCTGAACTGCTGCGCCTCAAGGACCGTCACGGCCGCGACTTCTGCGCCGGCCCGACCCACGAGGAAGTGATCACCGACCTGATGCGCAACGAGCTGAGCAGCTACAAGCAGTTGCCTATCAACCTGTACCAGATCCAGACCAAATTCCGTGATGAGATCCGTCCACGCTTCGGCCTGATGCGCGGTCGCGAGTTCATCATGAAGGACGCCTACTCCTTCCACGCCGACCTGGCCTCGCTGCAAGTCACCTACGACCGCATGCACCAGGCGTATTGCAATGTGTTCACCCGCCTGGGCCTGAAATTCCGTCCGGTCGAAGCCGACAACGGCTCCATCGGTGGTGCCGGCTCCCACGAGTTCCACGTACTGGCCGAGTCCGGCGAAGACGACATCGTCTTCAGCAGCGGCTCCGACTACGCCGCCAATATCGAGAAAGCCGAAGCCGTGCCACGGGAAACCTCCCGTCCTGCACCGTCGGAAGAACTGCGCCTGGTGGACACACCGAACGCCAAAACCATTGCCCAGCTCGTGGAAGGCTACAACCTGCCGATCGAACGCACGATCAAGACCCTGATCGTCCGCGCCGAAGAAGAAGGCAAGCTGATTGCGCTGATCGTCCGTGGCGATCATGAGCTGAACGAGATCAAGGCCGCCAACCAGCCAGGCGTCGCCAGCCCGCTGGTCATGGCCACCGACGCCGAACTGCGCGATGCCATCGGCGCCGGCGCGGGCTCCCTCGGTCCGCTGAACCTGCCACTGCCGATCATCATCGACCGTTCGGTGGCACTGATGAGCGACTTCGCCATCGGCGCCAACATCGATGACAAGCACTACTTTGGCGTGAACTGGGAGCGCGACCTGCCGGTTCCGGCCATTGCCGACCTGCGCAACGTCGTGGCCGGCGACCCGAGCCCGGACGGCAAGGGCGTGCTTGAAATCAAGCGCGGCATCGAAGTCGGGCACATCTTCCAGCTGGGCAACAAGTACAGCAAGGCGATGAA
This sequence comes from Pseudomonas sp. SJZ074, assembly GCF_007828215.1. Lineage (GTDB taxonomy): Bacteria > Pseudomonadota > Gammaproteobacteria > Pseudomonadales > Pseudomonadaceae > Aquipseudomonas. The sequence goes on from NZ_VIUE01000012.1 coordinate 98,240, forward strand.
ATGCGAAGTGCTGGGCGAGAACGGCAAGCCGGTGACCCTGGAAATGGGCTGCTACGGCATTGGCGTGTCCCGCGTGGTGGCCGCCGCCATCGAGCAGAACAACGATGAAAAAGGCATCATCTGGAGCGACGCCCTGGCACCCTTCCAGATCGCCCTGGTGCCGTTGCGCTACGAAACCGACCTGGTTCGCGAAGCCACCGACAAGCTCTACGCCGAACTGAAGGCCGCCGGCTTCGAGGTATTGCTGGATGATCGCGACAAGAAAACCAGCCCCGGCATCAAGTTCGCGGACATGGAATTGATCGGCATCCCGCACCGGATCGTCGTCAGTGACCGTGGCCTGGCCGAAGGCAACCTGGAATACAAGAGCCGCACCGAGGCCGAGCCGCAAGCGCTGCCGGTCGCCGACGTGCTCTCCTTCCTCCAGGCCCGTATCCGCCGCTGACACCAGATAGAGACGTCATGTTCAAGCGAAACACCTTAGGCCTCGGTGGCGCCGCGCTCTGCGGCGCCCTGCTGGTCAGCGGCTGCGCCAACCAGATGTCGCAACGCAGCGAGCACGAAGAGCGGGTCGAGCGTAAATTGCTCGACCATAGCCTGCAGATCGATGTGGGCGAACCCAAGGTGCTCGACCTGCCGCAGCGCCGGGTACGGATCCATGAGCAGAAGACCTTCGAAGTCACCGAATTCGAAGTCACGCGTCGTTACGATCGCTACACGCCGTACCAACCCTGGCGGGAAATCTACGAGATCCCTTTGGGTGCGGTAGCGGTAGTGGCCGGCATCGGCGCCAACGTGGTCAATGTGTTTGCCCTCGGCAACCTGCCGGAAACAGCTACCCATGACTGGCTCAGCTACGGTATCGCCGGGCTGAACCCGTTCATGAACGCCCCCTCCCACGGCCGCGCTCAACAGAACCTGGCGGGCATCGATGAAGTCCAGCGCGACAAACGCACGGAGCACTCGAGCCTGCCTTGGAACGAGCGCCCGGTTGAGGTCAAGGCCGGCCGGCAGACGTTCGAACTGAGCACCGACCGCAATGGCGTGCTACGCCTCAACCTGTTGGAAAGCCCGTTCGCCGAGCAGGACCTGAGCCAATTCGGCAAGTTGCAGATCAGCGTGACAGACGCTCAGGACGAGGTGCACACCGACTCATCCCTGAGCATCAGCAGCAGCCTGCGCAGCAAGCTGATGGAAGCCCATGCATTGATCTACGACGATCTGGAAGACGACGAGGTGAGCCAGTGGGTTCATCGGGTCAAGCGCCTGTCGGAACTGGGCCTGGAAGAAGAAGCCAGCGAGCTGGAACAGAGCCTGATCGAACTGACCCGCAACGATCCGGAATTGCAGGCCGAGTTCATGAAGGCACTGACCAAGGATGGCGGCCGGCTGGTGGCGGATCCGGGCGCCCACTGAAATACACATCCTTGTGGCGAGGGGATTTATCCCCTCGCCACAAGGATCACTCACCTGCTCGGCGGCTTCACCGCTCAAACAACTCCAACTGCTCGAACCCGCCGCGCAAATCCTCCAGCCGTACCCCGATCCCCAGTAACCGAACCGGCTTCGCACCACGCTTGAACGCCTGGGTCAACAACGACTGGTAACTGCCCAGATCCCGTCCTGCCCCTGCTTGCTCCAGGGTGGTCTGGGTAAAGTCGTGGAATTTGACTTTGACGAATGGCTTGCCGGGGCGATAGCTACTGTCGATTCGCGCCATGCGCCCGCTCAGGGTTGCCATCAGCTCCGGCAGTTTATCGAGGCAGCTCGCCAGATCGGGCAGGTCGACATCGTAGGTGTTTTCCACACTGATGGACTGACGTCGACTGTCATTGTGCACCAGGCGCTCATCGATCCCACGGGCCAGACTCCAGAGTCGCTCACCAAAACTGCCGAATTCGCGCACCAGCGCCAGTTTGTCCCACTGGCGCAGCTGCAGACAATCGGCAATCCCGAGCCTGTTCAGCTTGTCAGCCGTGACCTTGCCGACGCCGTGGAGTTTGCTGACCGGCAGGGCCGAGACGAAGTCCTCGACCTGGTCCGGGGTGATAACGAACAGGCCGTTGGGCTTTTTCCAATCGCTGGCAATCTTGGCCAGGAACTTGTTCGGGGCGACACCGGCGGACACCGTGATATGCAACTGATTGGACACGCGTCGACGAATGTCCTGGGCGATGCGGGTGGCGCTGCCGCCAAAATGGGCGCTGTCGGAAACGTCCAGATAGGCCTCGTCCAGGGACAGCGGCTCAATCAGGTCCGTGTAGTCGCGGAAGATGCCCTGGATTTCCTTCGATGCCTCGCGATAGGCGTCCATCCTGGGCTTGACGATGATCAGGTCCGGGCAGAGCTTCAAGGCATGCCCGGAGGACATGGCCGAGCGCACACCGTAGGCCCGTGCTTCGTAGTTGCAGGTCGCAATGACGCCCCGTCGGTCCGCCGAACCGCCGACCGCCATGGGTTTGCCGGCCAGCCGCGGGTCATCGCGCATCTCGATGGCGGCATAGAAACAATCGCAGTCGACATGGATGATTTTGCGTTGCGTCATAAAGAAAGCGGGATGCGGGACGAATCGGACCGTCAGTATCGCATCGGCAACTGTATATAGCACCAGTAGTTTGAAAGATCCGACGCTTAGCTTGGAAAAGGGCTACGTTGAATGTATTTCCTCAATCGAACTGAACCACCCAATAGAGCCGCAGCCCTTGCCCCGCCTGCGTCACAGCACAGTCACAATGTTTTTTCAGCGGCTAAGCGCTTGAAGCGGAACAGTTTTTTCTAAGGGAAGGGTTGACAGCCCGGCGATCCTCTGTAGAATGCCGCCTCACAGACGCGGGATGGAGCAGCCTGGTAGCTCGTCGGGCTCATAACCCGAAGGTCGTCGGTTCAAATCCGGCTCCCGCAACCAAACATCAGGAAAGGCTACTCGAAAGAGTGGCCTTTTTTGTGCCTGTCAGGTTTTCAGTCACGAATTCCTGTGGGAGCGGGCTTGCTCGCGAAGACGATGTACCAGTCACCGATGATATCGGCCGACGGTCCGCTTTCGCGAGCAAGCCCGCTCCCACAAGGAAAGACCGGTGAGTTGGAAATCCAGGTTGTAGGACAATTTCCTTTTTGATTTCGCGCATTTAGCTACGCCGGAAGCCCATCGGCCGCTAATTTGAACTTGCGGTCTTTTAAAGGTTGACACTCAAGCGTTCGCCTGTAGAATGCCGCCTCACAGACGCGGGATGGAGCAGCCTGGTAGCTCGTCGGGCTCATAACCCGAAGGTCGTCGGTTCAAATCCGGCTCCCGCAACCAAACATCAGGAAAGGCTACTCGAAAGAGTGGCCTTTTTTGTGTCTGCTATTTTTTGGCTTGTCTAAAATCGGCCTCATTACAAAAGTTTTGTAATTATTTTCTGCCGAAGGGATTGGTAACTTGGCTGGATACCCCCATCCTGTCGCGCATAGCTCAAGAGGTGATTGATGCGCGCAAATTCTGACCCGCAAGACACTGTTACCGCGACACAACCGATCAAGGCCGAACGACTGCGTTGGCTGGACCGGATCAGCCAGTACCGGCAACCCATCGGCCTCGCCGTCACGCTGTTACTGTTTGCGATCGCGCTCGTTGCCTGTCGCCATCTTTTGAGTGAACTCGATCTTTACGCGCTGCACGACTCGATTCTCGATGTGCCCCGGCCGGCCCTGCTCGGCGCCATAGCCGCCACGGTTGCAGGCTTCATCATTCTGCTGGGCTACGAATGGTCGGCGAGCCGCTATGCCGGCGTGACGTTGCCACCACAGACCCTGGTCCTGGGCGGGTTCACCGCGTTTGCCATCGGCAACGCCATAGGACTGTCGCTATTGTCGGGCGGTTCGGTTCGCTATCGTCTGTATGCCCGTCATGGCCTCGGGGCTTCGGACGTCGCCCACATGACCTTGTTCGCCAGCCTGTCCCTGGGTTGCGCACTGCCGCCACTGGCCGCCCTGGCCACCCTCAGCAACCTGCCTGCCGCTTCCGCCGCGCTGCATCTACCCGCCAGCTTGCTGGCAGGTGTCTCGCTGGCGGTGCTGCTGCTCATGGGCGTGTTGGCCCTCGGCATCTATCGTCGCCGCCTGCCGGAACAACCTCATCGGGATGCGCTCCTGGTCAAGGCCGGACGTCGCACCCTGCGCCTGCCGAGCCGACGCCTGACCTTGCTGCAACTGATCATCACGGCGCTGGATGTCGCGGCCGCCGCCACGGTGCTGTATCTGTTGCTGCCCGAGGCGCCGCCGTTCGGCGCCTTCCTGCTGGTGTACCTGCTGGCGTTGGCTGCGGGTGTGCTCAGCCATGTTCCCGGTGGCGTCGGCGTATTCGAAGCGATCCTGCTGGCGGCATTTGCCGACAAACTCGGTGCCGCGCCGCTGGCCGCCGCCCTGCTGCTGTATCGCTTGATCTATGTGCTGTTGCCGATGCTGGTGGCCTGCGTGCTGTTGTTGATCAACGAGGCCCAGCGACTGTTCCAGACGCGCCAGACCCTGCGGGCGGCATCAGGCTTTGCGGCGCCGATCCTTGCGGTGCTGGTGTTCCTTTCGGGCGTGGTGCTGCTGTTTTCCGGCGTGACCCCGGAGATCGATACACGCCTGGAGCACATCGGTTTCCTGATTCCTCATCGTTTGGTGGACGCTTCGCACTTCGGCGCCAGCCTGGTGGGTGTGTTGTGCCTGTTGCTGGCCCAGGGCCTGCGCCGTCGCCTGTCGGCCGCCTGGATGCTGACCACCGTTTTGCTGCTGGTGGGCGCCCTGCTCTCCCTGCTCAAGGGTTTCGACTGGGAGGAAGCCACGCTGCTGACCTTGACGGCCGCCCTGCTGGCGGTATTCCGGCGCTCCTTCTATCGTCCGAGTCGCCTGACCGAACTGCCTTTTTCCCCGCTGTTCCTGATCGCCAGTCTCTGCGTGCTCGGCGCCTCGATCTGGCTGCTGCTGTTTGCGTACCAGGACGTGCCCTACAGCCATCAACTGTGGTGGCAGTTCACCCTCGATGCCGACGCTCCCCGTGGCCTGCGCTCGCTGCTGGGGGCCGCCGTGCTGCTGGTGGTGGTGTCCCTGACCTGGCTGCTGCGCACCGCGCGCCCGGTGATTCATCTGCCTACGGCAGAAGAGCTGGAGCGGGCCAGGATGATCCTCATGGCATCCTCGCAGCCTGACGGCGGCCTGGCGCTGACCGGTGACAAGGCATTGCTGTTCCACCCCAACGACGAAGCGTTCCTGATGTACGCCCGCCGTGGTCGCAGCCTGGTGGCGTTGTATGACCCGATCGGTCCGACCCAGCAACGGGCCGAGATGATCTGGCAGTTCCGCGACCTGTGCGACATCCACCACGCCCGCCCGGTGTTCTATCAGGTACGCGCCGAGAACCTGCCGTACTACATGGACATCGGCCTGACGGCGATCAAGCTGGGTGAGGAAGCCCGGGTCGACCTCAAGCGTTTCGACCTCGAGGCCAAGGGCAAGGAGATGAAGGACCTGCGCTACACCTGGAACCGCGGCACCCGGGACGGCCTGTCGCTGGAGATCCATGAACCGGGGCATGCACCGATGGATGAGCTCAAGGTCATCTCCGATGCCTGGCTGACCGGCAAGAACGTACGCGAGAAAGGCTTTTCCCTGGGCCGCTTCAGCGATGACTACCTCAAGCATTTCCGCATCGCCGTGATTCGCTTCGAGGGCCGTCCGGTGGCGTTCGCCAACCTGCTGGAAACCCACAACCATGAGCTGGCCAGCCTCGATCTGATGCGTGCCCACCCCGAAGCACCGAAGCTGACCATGGAATTCATGATGGTCGGCTTGATCCAGCATTATAAGAACCATGACTACGCCCGCTTCAGCCTCGGCATGGTCCCATTGTCGGGCCTGCAACCGCGTCGCGGTGCGCCATTGACCCAGCGCCTGGGTTCAATGGTGTTCCGCCGTGGCGAGCAGCTCTACAACTTCCAGGGGCTGCGCCGCTTCAAAGACAAATTCCAGCCTGACTGGGAACCTCGTTACATGGCCGTGCCCGCCGGACTCGATCCGTTGGTGGCACTGGCCGATACTGCCGCCTTGATTGCAGGCGGCCTGACTGGACTGGTGAAACGCTGATGATGCAACGCTCCTGGCGATACGTAGTGGCCGCCCTGCTGATGCTGGCGGTGATTCTCGGTGGCGGTTATTGGTATTGGAACCGCCCGGCCCCGCAACCCACCCTTGAACAACTGACACCCGCCGACGGCGTGCCGATGACCCGTGTCATCCCCGGCACCAAGCCTCGCGCCCAGGTGCTGGTGGCGGTTAATGAAGACCAGAAGCTCAGCGACACCCAGTTGACGACCCTCAGCCGCAGCGGCTCGGCGCAGATCGTCCAGGTGATCCTGCCCAAGGACTGCATGCTGCAGGGTCGCGCCTTACAGGCAGGCCTGAGAGAACTTCAGGGGCCGGCGACACTGGTCAGCGGCATCGGCCCGGGCGCCGTGCTCGCCTGGCGCTGGCTGGCCGAGCAGAAGGACGACAAGGCCCAGGCCATTTCGGTGGACCTGGCCCTGGAAAAACCCGGCTGCACACACCTGCTGCCCAAAACGGCGGCCCACGGTCATTGGCTGGTCGCCTGGAACGACAACCCTGACGACACCAGCGCCGCTTTCGTGCGGGATCAGAAGAATGCCGAAACCAGCATCAGCGACTACGACATCAACCTGGCGCAAGTGCTGAACAACGAATTGCGCAAGATCCTTGTCGGCACCGACAAGGCCAAGGGTGGCCTGGCCATTCCGGTGGTCGAGGTGCCTGCGAGCCAGGCCCGGGATACCGTGACCCTGTTCCTCTCCGGCGATGGCGGCTGGCGTGACCTGGACCGCGACGTCGCCGACGAAATGGCCAAGATCGGCTATCCGGTGGTCGGCATCGACACCCTGCGCTACTACTGGCAGCACAAGAGCCCGGAGCAGAGCGCGCTGGACCTCGCCGAGCTGATGCAGCACTACCGCCAGGTCTGGGGCACCAAGCGCTTCATCCTGACCGGCTACTCCTTCGGCGCCGACGTGCTGCCGGCGATCTACAACCGCCTGCCGGCCACCGAACAGCAACGGGTCGACGCAATCATCCTGCTGGCCTTCGCCCGCACCGGCAGCTTCGAGATCGAAGTCGAAGGCTGGCTCGGCAACGCCGGTACCGAAGCCGCCACTGGCCCGGAAATGGCCAAGCTGCCGCCTGAGAAAGTGGTGTGCATCTACGGCGGCGAAGAAGCCGACGAAAGCGGCTGCACCGACAAGACTGCCGTGGGTGAAGCTATCAAGTTGCCGGGCGGCCACCACTTCGACGAAAACTACCCGGCCCTGGCCAAGCGCCTGATCGATGAGATCAACAAGCGCCAGCCCAAGCCTGCCGACCAGTAATCCGATGCTGGCTTAACAAGAAGCCCCTGCTGCCTTCCGGCATGCAGGGGCTTTTTGTTGTGACAGTGCCGCCGTCTCTCGAGCAGGCTCCCACAGACGAGACTGGCCTTAGTAGACCTGCACCCGCCACAGCTCCCGCGAAGCAGACCCCGCCGACATCGGCAACCGACCGTGCAGCGTTCGATAGTTGTCGATCAACACCAGATCGCCTTCGCTCCACGGATGGGCAATCAGGCATTCCGGGTCGTAGACCAGGCTGTTGACCTGATCCAGCAAGGCCTGTTGAGCCGTCTCGTCATGATCCTGCACAGCCTGGCTGAGGGTCTGCAGCGTCGAATCGGTACCTTCCTGGTAACGCAGGATGAGTTCGCCGCTGCGGGGGTGACGATCCACCAGACTGTACATGCGTGGCGAACCGCCGAAGTACGTCATCTTGGTGTAATAGGTGATGTTCACCGCTTGCCATTGCCGAGCGACGCGCTGCCCGACCTTGCGCAGCACGTTCCGGCTGTCGACGACGGTGGTCTGACCTTCGCCCGGCAGCGGCGCCGTCTTGCAATACAACATGAACTTGCTGGCGCAGAATTTCGGGTTGCGCTGCACCTGGGCATCGCTGTCGGGCAGCATGTTCAAGTCCCAGTGCAACGGCGTTTTTTCCAACGAGTGCACCACGCCTTGGGGTTTGTCCGCCGGCTTGACCACGTGCACCGCGCCGAAGGCCCATTCGTACAATGTGCCGAAACGTTCGCAACTGCGGGCGAAACTGTCCTGGTCCTCAAAATGACAGCCCTTGAGACAAACGAAGCCGAAGGTTTCCACCAATGACTCCAACAACCCCGTGGACAGTCGCTCGAAACCCAACCCCAACGGATCCCGTACCACCAGGCCGAAGAGCGGGAGCTTTTGCAGCTCGTACTCGAAGCCTTGTGCCTGAGGACCTTCTGTCTGATGGTAAAGCCACGGCCGCCCCTGCCAGGTGATCAGCACATGTTGTTCCAGGTCGACCTGGGCCCGCGCGCGCAGGCTCTGGCTCCCATCGAGGTTGCACACAGGCACGGCATGCCAGGGACTGTCAACGCGGCTCAGCCCTTCGGCCAGCCCGACGGTAAACTTGGGCCCGGCATTGCTGTACTGATGGACAGACAGTCGAATGTCATCGGGGAAGAAGCGATCCACCGCCGCATTCAAGGCCTGCCCGCGCAGCATCATCTGGTAGGCCTTGTAGTTGATCTGCTGCAGGTACTCGTCCTCGCTCTGCCCATCCTCGCGACACAGACGCAGGTCGTTGTAGAGATGACTGCAGAGATTGTCATGGGTCCGTCCGAGACCTTCGTCATGCCGGCTCTGCTCGATCAGGTCCCCCAGGTTTTTCCAGGGCAACCGGGCCTGCTTGACCAGGCTGGCACGCACCGCCTCGGCACTTTGCGCCTGCGGGAACAGGTCTTCCATGCTGACCCACTCGATCGTGTGGGTCGTACACAGTTTGCGCAGCGCCTGGTTATAGGCCGCACGAACATCGTCGCTCACCCCGACGATGTCGTTGAAAGTCGTACCATCGCTGAGGATCGATACCACGCACCCCGGCTCATGCAACGCGGCAATCGCCTGGCCCATCTGGTCGAGGCGCTCGATGGCCATGAACTCACCGTAGTCCGGCAGCACGCCGAAGGTCTGGTCGATGGCATTGGGTGATTTGCAGGGAAAACCCGGCAGGATCAGTCGCACCGGACGGCGCTGATCGAAGCATTGCCCCAGCCGGTGCGCCAGGTGGTCCCGGCCCTGTGTTTCGAAACGATCATCCGTACCCTTGAACAGGTAACCAGCCAGCAAATCGCTGACGGCCGTGATCCAGGCTTCTCTATGTTCCATGGAACAGCTTCCTTGAGAGTGGGTGTATCAACAGGATTTGACGGTATCGCCATGCTCGGTGGATGCCTGCGCGGCGCCACCGTGTTGCTTGAGGATGTGTAACAGCCCCGCCGGCTGTTCACAGTAGAAATCCGGGGCCTGCCCAGTACGCGTAGCGCCATAGCCCCAGGCGACCAGTGCCGAGGGCATACCCGCGGCATGGGCTGTCTGCAGGTCGATCTCCGTATCGCCGACGAACAGGCAATGGCGAGGATCGACCGACAACCGTCGGGCCGCTTCCCACGCCACGTCCGGCTGGGGTTTGAGGGACCGGCCTGCGCGGTGCCCCAGGATCGCCTTGAAGACCGTGGGCGCAAACAGCGCATCAGCGACCTGGCAGGCCATGGCCTCGGCTTTGTTGGTGACGATCGCCAGGGGCACCTGCAATTCCCGGCAGCCCTCGATCATTGCCAATACACCGCTGAAGGGCTTGGAAAACTGCACCAGATGATCCTGGTACACCCTTGCATAACGCTGCTGCAACGTGGCCGCATCGCCGATGCCAAACCGCATCGCCACCGCCTCGATCATCGCCGTGGCGCCGCCGCCGATATAGTCCCCCACCGCTTCCGCGGTCAGCGCCGGACAGCCGTGCTCCAGCAATACCTGATTCAGGCTCCAGGCGATGTCCGGCAAGGTGTCCACCAGGGTCCCGTCCAGATCGAAGAGCACGGCATCGATCCGCAACCGAGGCGTCCTCATTGGGCACTGGCGTAGTGACAAGGACGCCCCTTGCGAAAGACCAGTCGATGGAAGCGCTCGTCGACATTGCTGCGTTTTTCGAGGGTGACCACACCCCGTCGCTTGATTGCCACCGAATGCCAGGGCGTGCGCCACAGGTCACTGGTTGGCACGAGGCGGATACCGATTTTCGTCGACACCGCCAGTTGCGGATGGATCGACAGGCGCAGGCAATCCGGATAGCGCGCCTGTAGTAACGCGCTCCAGGCTTCACTGCGCTGGATCACCCGCTGCGAGGCCGGCTTGGCGATCTTCTTCACCGCGTTGAGGCTCATGCCGGCGAATGCCTCAAGCCCTGAATAATCCTCGGACAGGAAACGATGGATACCGCAGTACATCAACATCATGTGCGGGTCATCCTTGAAGCGCTGTTGCAACAGGATCAACGACTGCCCGTGCTCGATCATCATTTCTTCGCGCATGGCGTCCAGACAGTCGAGCTGAGGATAGGCATCTCTGAGGTCGAAATGGGCGAACATACCGCCGTAGTGCTGCTCGGCGTAATCCTGGATCGCGTCGGTGTAGGCCTTGACGTCCGCATCGGGAACACGCACCAGATCGGCAAACACATAACCATCGGAACAGATGTGGATCAACGCGCCGGGCGCGTAGATCGCCTGGATCTCCGCACATAGCTGATGGAGCTCGTCGATGGCATGGTATTCAGCCAGGTCAGGCAAGTGACTCAGGGTCTTCTTGCGGCTGGGGGACTTTCCGGGAAAGGCCGGCAGGACCATTTCAACTTTGCGACCGCTCTCGACCGCCCGCATGACTTTCGCCAGATGGGGCTCCAGTACCTGCAAAGAAAGTTCATCGCTTTCCCCGGGGGCGAGGCTGCGACGGCGAAACAGGCATTCGAGAATCTGTTGGGCAATGTTCCGGGGCGAGACGGGCTGATGCTCGTGCACGCGCTGACCGCCCACCTGTTGAGCAACGGTAGTTGAACCCTGCATAGACAATCCCTTGTTTGATGGTGACGGCAGCCAAAATCCTTGGCCACCGGCAGATACTCCTTGATCTGCGATCCGGTAAAAAATCCTACAGAAAGCGAACACCTGTCAAATTTTCCGTAGCACCACAGGACAGTGCTGTCATGGAATACCGGGACAAATGCCGCAAAAAAGCCCCCGCCTGCCGCAAGGCAACGGGGGCTTTGATTGACGGCTCCCACGTTCGGTCAGGAACGTTCTACGCGCCAAGGCACTGAACCGGATGCCGGTGGACGCTACATCTCGACCTGCGTCCCCAACTCGATCACCCGGTTCACCGGCAGGTTGAAGAAGCGCAGGTTGCCGTTGGCATTTTTCAACAAGAATGCGAACAGCAACTCGCGCCAGCGGGCCATGCCCTCGAGCTTGGAAGCGATGACCGTCTCGCGGCTGAGGAAGTACGTCGTGCGCATCGGGCTGAAGTCCAGGTCATCCAGATGACAGAGCTTGAGTGCCTGGGGCACATCCGGCTCGTCGGTAAAGCCGAAATGCAGGATGACCCGGAAGAAACCTTCCCCATAGGAATCAACCTCGAAGCGCCGCTGCAGCGGAACCCGCGGGATGTCTTCGTACACCACCGTCAACAGGACGACTTGCTCGTGCAGCACCTGATTGTGCAACAGGTTATGCAACAGCGCGTGAGGCACGGCATCGGAGCGCGCGGTCAGGAACACGGCGGTGCCCTGCACGCGATGGGGTGGCTGCACACGGATGCTGCTGATGAAGATCGGCAGCGGCAACGCGCCCTCGTCCAGACGCTCCACCAACAGCTGCTTGCCGCGCTTCCAGGTGGTCATCAACACGAACAAGGCGATACCGGCGATGACCGGGAACGCGCCGCCCTGGATAATCTTCGGCACGTTGGCGGCGAAGTACAGGCCGTCCACCAGGAGGAAACCGAGCAGCACCGGCACCGCCAGCAGTGGCGGCCATTTCCACAACAGCAGCATCACGGCAGATACCAGGATGGTGGTCATCAGCATGGTGCCGGTCACCGCCACACCGTAGGCCGAAGCCAGCGCACCGGAGGATTCGAAGCCCAGCACCAGCAGCACTACACCCACCATCAGCGACCAGTTCACCGCGCCGATGTAGATCTGGCCCTGTTCGGCGCTGGACGTATGTTGGATGTACATGCGCGGGATATACCCTAGCTGGATCGCCTGGCGCGTCAGGGAGAACGCGCCGGAAATCACCGCCTGTGAAGCGATCACCGTGGCCAGGGTCGACAGGCCCACCAGCGGGATCAGCGCCCAGCTTGGCGCCAGCAGGTAAAACGGGTTGCGCGCCGCCTCCGGGTCGCCCAGCAGTAACGCCCCCTGGCCGAAATAGTTGAGCACCAGCGCCGGCAGCACCAGGATGAACCAGGCACGGGCGATGGGTTTGCGACCAAAGTGGCCCATGTCGGCGTACAGCGCTTCGGCGCCGGTCAGCGCCAACACCACGGCGCCGAGAATCGCCACTCCCATGCCAGGATGGACCACGAAGAAACGCACGGCCCAGGCAGGGTTCACGGCCAGCATCACCTCCGGTTGCTGGCTGATGCCATAGACACCAAGGGCGCCGAGTACCAGGAACCAGGTGACCATGATCGGGCCGAACAGGATACCGATTCGCGCCGTGCCGTGGCGCTGGATAATGAAGAGCGCCACCAGCACCACCAGCGACAGCGGCACGACCCAATGGTCGATACCTTCGAACGCCAGGCCGAGGCCTTCGATCGCCGAGAGCACGGAAATCGCCGGGGTGATCATGCTGTCGCCGTAAAACAGCGCGGCGCCGATCAACCCGCAGATCACCAGGCATGTGCGCAATCGCGCCCGTCCCGCCGCTGCCCGGCGCGCCAGGGCGGTGAGTGCCATAATCCCGCCCTCGCCCTGGTTGTCGGCGCGCAGGACGAACATCATGTACTTGATCGACACGACCCAGATCAACGACCAGAAGATCAGCGACAGGATCCCCAGCACGCCATCGTGGTTGACCGGTACGCCATAGCCGCCGGAAAACACTTCTTTGAGGGTGTACAACGGGCTCGTGCCGATGTCGCCATAAACCACCCCGACCGCCGCGACCAGCATGCTCAGCGACTTCGTGGCCGAATGCTCGGCACCTGCCGCCTGACTACTTGCATGACCCATCCAGCACTCCTGATTCCCAGATCTGTCTTCTTGTTCAACGAAGCCTTATGCCCCGTTACGCAGCATGCGCTGTTTTACATGCCGTAACAGGTCTTTAGTTGACTGTAACGGCCGTTAAAGCACAAAGGCGCGCAGCATAGCGCAGCACTCGTCGCTTTTCCCCGTATAAAGCTGGTCAAGTGCCTCGCCCATCGCTAGAATTGCGCACTTTTTGATCAGAGGCGCGTCAGGCGCTCTGTCTCGGCAAGAGACGATCCCCCTACACCGAGGTTAGACATGTCCACCACTACTACGCCAGCCAATCCCAAGGTCGGCTTCGTATCCCTGGGTTGCCCGAAGGCTCTAGTCGACTCCGAACGCATCCTGACCCAGTTGCGCATGGAAGGCTATGACGTCGTGTCCACCTACCAGGACGCCGACGTGGTGGTGGTCAATACCTGTGGCTTCATCGACTCGGCCAAGGCCGAATCCCTGGAAGTCATCGGCGAAGCCATCAAGGAAAACGGCAAGGTCATCGTCACTGGTTGCATGGGCGTGGAAGAAGGCAACATCCGCGACGTGCACCCGAGCGTGCTGGCCGTGACCGGTCCGCAGCAGTACGAGCAGGTGGTCAACGCGGTGCACGATGTGGTGCCACCGAAACAGGACCACAACCCGCTGATCGACCTGGTACCGCCGCAAGGTATCAAGCTGACTCCGCGGCACTACGCCTACCTGAAGATTTCCGAAGGCTGCAACCACAGCTGCAGCTTCTGCATCATCCCGTCGATGCGCGGCAAGCTGGTGAGCCGCCCGGTGGGCGATGTGCTCGACGAAGCCCAGCGCCTGGTCAAGGCCGGCGTCAAGGAACTGCTGGTAATTTCCCAGGACACCAGCGCCTACGGCGTCGACGTGAAATACCGCACCGGCTTCTGGAACGGCGCGCCGGTGAAGACCCGCATGACCGAACTGTGCGAAGCCCTCAGCACCCTTGGCGTCTGGGTCCGCCTGCATTACGTTTACCCGTACCCACACGTCGATGAGCTGATCCCGCTGATGGCCGCCGGCAAGATCCTGCCGTACCTGGACATCCCCTTCCAGCACGCCAGCCCGAAAGTCCTCAAGGCCATGAAACGCCCGGCTTTCGAAGACAAGACCCTGGCCCGCATCAAGAACTGGCGCGAAATCTGCCCGGACCTGATCATCCGCTCGACCTTCATCGTCGGCTTCCCCGGCGAAACCGAAGAAGATTTCCAGTACCTGCTGGACTGGCTGACCGAAGCCCAGCTCGACCGCGTCGGCTGCTTCCAGTATTCGCCGGTCGACGGCGCACCGGCCAACGACCTGGACCTGGACGTGGTACCAGACGACGTCAAGCAGGACCGTTGGGAGCGCTTCATGGCGCACCAGCAGGCCATCAGCTCGGCGCGCCTGCAAATGCGCATCGGCCGTGAAATCGAAGTACTGGTGGATGAAGTGGACGAGCAAGGCGCCGTCGGCCGCTGCTTCTTCGACGCCCCGGAAATCGACGGCAACGTGTTCATCGACAACGGCAGCAACCTCAAGCCCGGCGACAAGGTCTGGTGCAAGGTGACCGATGCCGATGAGTATGATTTGTGGGCTGAACAGATCAACTGATCGAGCCACTGCAATACCTTGTGGGAGCGGGCTTGCTCGCGAAGGCGGAGTATCAGTTGACAGTAATTTCGACTGACACACCGCCTTCGCGAGCAAGCCCGCTCCCACAGGTTTTTCGAAACCCGGTAAAAATTGACAAGCCCCGCCCTTGCGACAAGATGCAGGGCTTTTTTACGGCTATCGTATGGATAAACCCAGGACATCCAGCACAAGGAACAGGCGGGCATGCGCCAGCATTCGGTCATCCATACACCCAAACCCAGCGACTACCAGGAACTGACCCAGGTCTGGGAAGCGTCGGTACGGGCCACCCATGATTTTCTGCCGGACAGCTACATCGAGCTGCTGAAGAACCTGGTGCTCACTCGCTACCTGGACGCCGTGATGCTCATCTGCACGCGGGACAGTCGCCAGCGCATCACCGGTTTCGCCGGCGTCGCGGCCGGCAAGGTCGAGATGCTGTTCATCGACCCGCACCACCGCGGACAAGGCCTGGGCAAGCAATTACTGCGCTATGCCATGGATCACTTGAATGCCCATCAGCTGGACGTCAACGAACAGAACCCGCAAGCCCTGGGCTTCTATCTCAAGCAAGGCTTCGAAGTGGTCGGCCGCTCGGCACGGGACGGCATGAACCAGCCCTACCCGTTGCTGCACATGCGCTACAGGCAGCCCGACCTGAAGGCCCGCCGCGGGTAGCCGAGACAAATGGACACGCGATTAACCGGCGCCAGGCAGGTACAATGTCCACCCTCTTTTTGTTACGGCCTTGTCATGACTGACCCGATTCGCCTCTCCAAACGCCTCATCGAGCTTGTCGGCTGTTCCCGTCGGGAGGCCGAGCTGTTCATCGAAGGTGGCTGGGTCACCGTGGACGGTGAAGTCGTCGACGAGCCGCAATTCAAGGTCGGCGCCCAGCACGTCGAGCTCGACCCCGAAGCCAAGGCCACCGCGCCGGAACCGGTGACGATCCTGCTGAACGTCCCGGCCGGCATGGATCCAGAGGCGGCGATGGCTACCCTCAAGCCGGAGACACTGAGCGAAGAACACCGCTTCGGCAAGCGCCCGCTCAAGGGGCATTTCCTGCGCCTGAGCGCCAGCGCCGACCTGCAGGCCAACGCCAGCGGGCTGCTGGTGTTCACTCAGGACTGGAAGATCCTGCGCAAGCTCACCGCCGACGCCGCCAAGATCGAGCAGGAATATGTGGTGGAAGTCGAAGGCGAAATGGTCGCCCATGGTCTGAATCGCCTGAACCATGGCCTGACCTACAAAGGCAAGGAATTGCCGGCGGTCAAGGCCAGTTGGCAGAACGAGAACCGCCTGCGCTTCGCCATGAAAAACCCGCAACCGGGCATCCTCGCCCTGCTCTGCCAGGCCGTTGGCCTCAAGGTGGTCGCCATTCGCCGTATCCGCATCGGCGGCGTGTCCATCGGCAAGGTACCGCTGGGCCAGTGGCGCTACCTGTCCGCCAAAGAGAAATTCTAATTTTTTCGGTGCCGCAGCCGGCTGGGGCGCCCATTGCCGATCGATCAGGATTGCACACATGATTCACAACGACGTACTGCGCAGCGTGCGCTACATGCTCGACATCAGCGACAAGAAAGTCATCGAGATCATCAAGCTGGGCGGCCTGGAAGTGTCCCTCGCGGACCTGGCGGGTTATCTCAAGAAGGATGAAGAAGAAGGTTTTGTGTTCTGCCCTGACGAGGTCATGGCGCACTTTCTCGATGGCCTGGTGATCTTCAAGCGTGGCAAGGACGAAAGTCGCCCGCCACAACCCATCGAAGTACCGGTAACCAACAACATCATCCTCAAGAAGCTGAGGGTGGCCTTCGAGCTGAAGGAGGACGATCTGCATGCGATCCTCAAGGCCGCCGAGTTCCCGGTGTCCAAACCGGAACTGAGCGCCCTGTTTCGCAAGTTCGGCCACACCAACTACCGTCCGTGTGGCGACCAGTTGCTGCGCAACTTTCTCAAGGGGCTGACGCTGCGCGTCAGAGCTTAAACCACAGTTATAAGCCTCAAGCGACAAGCTTTTCACTTGCAGCTTGAAGCTTGAGGCTTGAGGCTGCAATGACCTACAACGTGTCCCCCATCGGCTTCGTCCGCTCCTGCTTCAAGGAGAAGTTCGCCATCCCTCGCCAACCGCAGCTGGCCCCAGCCGCACGGGGTGTGCTGGAGCTGGTGGCGCCGTTCGATCAGGGCGATGCGGTGCAGGGCCTGGAGCACGTCAGTCACGTCTGGCTGTTGTTCCTGTTTCACCAGACCCTGGAAGACAAGCCCCGATTGAAGGTGCGCCCGCCGCGCCTGGGCGGCAACAGGTCCATGGGGGTGTTTGCCACCCGCGCCACCCATCGCCCCAACGGCATCGGCCAATCCGTGGTGAAGCTGGAACGGCTCGAAGCCGGTCGGCTGTGGCTCTCCGGCATCGACCTGCTGGACGGCACGCCGGTGCTGGACGTCAAGCCCTATGTGCCCTACGCCGACATCATCGGCTCGGCGACCAATCACATCGCCAGCGCGGCACCTGAGTTGATTCCGGTGCAATGGACGGACTCAGCGCTGCTTCAGGCGCGAGACCACGCCATGCGCCTGGAGGAACCCTTGGTGGAACTGATCGAACAATGTCTGGCTCAAGATCCACGCCCGGCGTACCAGGCTCCTACAGCAGAACGGGAATATGGTGCGCAGTTCTGGGACCTGGATGTCCGTTGGCATTACCCGCAACCGGGGTTGATCCGGGTGCTGGAGGTCATTCCCGTCCGGCAATAACCGGCAGAAATGAAAAAGCCCGCGTTGCCTTTATCAGGCAACGCGGGCTTTTTTGGTGCTTTCAGTTGGACCTAGTCGCTTTCATCGCGAGCAGGCTCGCTCCCACAGAGGGTCCAGGGTTGTTCTTGAGATATGAATCAACACAGAACCCTGTGGGAGCGAGCCTGCTCGCGATGGCGGCCTGCCGGCCAGCACAAATACTTCAATTACTTCTCTACGAACGCCCGCTCGATCAGGTAGTCACCCGGCTCGCGCATACGCGGAGAAACGGTCAGGCCGAAGCTGTTGAGCACTTCGCTGGTTTCATCCAGCATGCTCGGGCTGCCACACAGCATGGCGCGATCGTCCTGCGGGTTGATCGGCGGCAGACCGATGTCGCGGAACAGCTTGCCGCTGCGCATCAGGTCGGTCAGGCGGCCTTCATTCTCGAACGGCTCACGCGTCACGGTCGGGTAGTAGATCAGCTTGTCGCGCAGCGCCTCGCCGAAGAACTCGTTCTGTGGCAGATGCTCGGTGATGAATTCGCGGTAGGCGACTTCATTGACGTAACGCACGCCGTGGCACAGGATCACTTTTTCGAAACGCTCGTAGGTTTCCGGATCCTGGATGACGCTCATGAACGGCGCCAGGCCGGTACCGGTGCTGAGCAGGTACAGATGTTTGCCCGGCTTGAGATCGTCCAGCACCAGGGTGCCGGTAGGTTTCTTGCTGATGATGATCTCGTCGCCTTCCTTCAGATGTTGCAACTGGGAAGTCAACGGACCATCAGGCACCTTGATGCTGAAGAATTCGAGATGCTCTTCCCAGTTCGGGCTGGCGATCGAGTAGGCACGCATGAGCGGGCGACCATTGGGCTGTTGCAGGCCGATCATCACGAACTGACCGTTCTCGAAGCGCAGGCCCGGATCGCGGGTGCACTTGAAGCTGAACAGAGTGTCGTTCCAGTGATGAACACTGAGGACACGCTCGTGGTTCATGTTGCTCATGTACGTGGGACTCCTGGGAATAGTGCCTGCGTCGTTATATGCGCATTTGCATCGCATTCTAATGGCGACGACAATATCTGTTAACTGAATTATTAAGATAAGGGTTATCGGTTATATCGATATGCGATTTACTCTACGTCAACTCCAGGTCTTCGTCGCCGTCGCCCAGCAAGAGAGCGTCTCTCGTGCTGCAGGCCAGCTCAATCTGTCGCAATCGGCCGCCAGCACTTCCATTACCGAACTGGAACGGCAATCCAGCTGCCAGTTGTTCGACCGCGCCGGCAAGCGCCTGAGCCTCAATGCCCTGGGCAAACAGCTGCTACCCCAGGCCGTGGCGCTGCTGGACCAGGCCAAGGAGATCGAAGACCTGCTCAACGGCAAGTCCGGCTTCGGCTCACTGGCGGTCGGCGCGACCCTGACCATCGGCAATTACCTGGCGACTCTGCTGATCGGCGGCTTCATGCAGCGCCATCCGGAAAGCCAGGTGAAGCTGCATGTGCAGAATACTGCCAATATCGTGCACCAGGTCGCCCATTATGAAATTGATCTGGGTCTGATCGAGGGCGATTGCAGCCACCCGGACATCGAGGTACAGAGCTGGGTCGAGGATGAGCTGGTGGTGTTCTGCGCCCCCCAGCACCCGCTGGCCAAGCGTGGTCAGACGACCATGGAGGAATTGACGCACGAGGCATGGATCCTGCGGGAACAGGGCTCCGGCACCCGTCTGACGTTCGATCAAGCCATGCGCCACCACCGCAGCGCGCTGAACATCCGCCTGGAGCTGGAACACACCGAAGCCATCAAGCGAGCCGTGGAATCCGGCCTGGGGATTGGCTGCATCTCACGCCTGGCATTGCGCGATGCATTCCGGCGCGGCAGCCTGGTGCCGGTGGAAACGCCAGACATGGACCTGGCGCGGCAATTCTATTTCATCTGGCACAAGCAGAAATACCAGACCTCGGCGATGCGCGAATTCCTCGAGCTGTGTCGGGCATTCACCGCCGGGGCACAGCGCAGCGATGAAATCGTGCTGCCGACTATTGCCTGATTAAAGAAGTACGAGCCCCCACACCAGGGCAATCATGGTCAAGGCGACAAGCTGGGCGGCACTGCCCATGTCCTTGGCGTTTTTCGACAAGGGATGCAGCTCCAGGGAAATGCGGTCGATGGCCGCCTCCACTGCCGAGTTCAGCAGCTCCACGATCAACGCCAGCAGGCAGACCGCAATCAGCAGCGCCTGCTCGACACGGCTGACATTCAGGAAGAACGACAGCGGAATGAGGATGACATTGAGCAGCACCAGTTGACGGAATGCCGCTTCGCCGTTGAAGGCGGCACGCAGGCCATCCAGGGAGTAGCCGGAAGCATTCAGGATGCGTTTCAGACCGGTTTGGCCTTTAAAAGGAGACATAGAATGGGCAACTGATTGAAAGAAGTGGGAAAGCTAATCCAACCCTAGTCAAAAAAGCGTGAATAAATGCGCTATGACTGCGGTGAAATTGACTCAAGTTGTTGCAGCAACAAGGCCGCCTGGGTCCGGGTACGCACATTCAATTTACGAAAAATCGCCGTCACGTGGGCCTTGATAGTGGCTTCCGACACGTTCAATTCATAGGCGATCTGCTTGTTCAACAAGCCTTCGCAGACCATGGTCAATACCCGGAACTGCTGCGGCGTGAGACTGGCCAGGCCTTCGCTGGCCGCCTTGGCCTCCTCGGACACGCTCACCGCTTCGAACGCCTGGGGCGGCCAGGCGGCGTCGCCATCCAGGACTTTTTTCACGGCCTGCTGAATCATCTCCAGGGAACTCGACTTGGGTATGAACCCACTGGCGCCGAACTCCCGGGCCTTGACCATCACCGAGGCCTCTTCCTGAGCGGACACCATCACCACCGGAATCTGCGGATACTGCCCCCGCAACAGCACAAGCCCGGAAAAACCATACGCGCCAGGCATGTTCAGGTCCAGCAGGACGAGGTCCCAGTCGGCCTTTTCGGTCAACCGGGTCTCCAGCTCCGCAATACTGGCCACCTCCGTCAGCCGGACAGCCGGGCCAAGGCCCAGGGTCACTGCCTGATGCAACGCGCTGCGAAAGAGCGGATGGTCATCGGCGATCAGGATTTCGTATGTGGCCATTTTTCAAATGATCCTGTTTTTATGGGGGGACCCGATGCAATCGCGCCTCGCCAAAACAACTCAAGACACCGCGCAGCGTTTCGAACTTCGGCCGCTCCCTGGTCGGCGCCAAGCATGCCCAGCGAAGCCGGGGCGGTCAAGCTGCAAGGCCATCACTGTCTTGAGTATGCGCCACTATTGGGCCGATGCTGCTTGGGGCACGCGGATGAAGGGTTGCAGCTCGGCGTGAGCCGGTGTCGACACATCCATTTCCTGCTGCCGCTTGGCACCCAGGTAATGCTGGCTGAATACATCGAAATAAGCGTCCAGAGCCGACGCGGCGTCAGTGTCCCCAGCCAACTCAAGACACAACGCCGCCACTTCGGCGGTGCACAAATGTTCGCTGCGGGTCGAACGGCGCAAACGGTAGCGCGACAGCTTGTCGGGCTGCAGGCTGAGGATCGGCAAGCGATCGAAATACGGACTCTTGCGAAAGATCTTGCGCGCCTCCGTCCAGGTTGCATCCAGCAAAATGAACAGTGGTCGCCTGGAACGATCCAGGTCCACCGTCTGGGTGACTCGCGACGGCTCGACATATTCCCCGGGGAATACCAGGTAGGGTTGCCATTGCGGGTCGTCGAGCAGCGCCAGCAATCGCGGATCGACTTCGGTGCGCGACCAGATGAAGGCATGGTTGTCACGCACCACATCGGCGATCAGCCAGCCGGTGTTGCTCGGCTTGAACACTTCCTTGTTGGTCATGATCAGGCAAACCCCGGAGCGGGTTTCGACGCTCGGACGCCAGGCGCACAGGCAGTGGCTTTCGATCACCCGACAGGCGTTGCATCGGGGCGCACGCCAGCCACGGGCCTGTAGCGGCTTGATGCCCTCATCGATGCGCTGATCGCGCAAGCGGGCTACAGCGTTAGGGGCATGATTCATCGTGGGCAACGCCGACGAACAAAAGAACTCGACACGAACGACACTCGGCAGGGCAATAAAGGCCGGCAGTCTACCAGAGCGCGCAAACCTGTACCGTCCACCCGGCCTCCCCTATAATTTGCCGCCACTGAACGCACAGTCACGTGACCGGTCGAAATAGCCGTCACTGAACCAGGAGAGTTTCATGCTGCGCCTTATCGTCCCTACCGTTGCCGTTCTGCTGGCTACGTCCTTCAGCGCCCAGGCTGCCTCGCTGAAAGAACTCGAACTGAACAAGATGCTGCAGAACGTCGCCGCGCAAAGCAGCATAGGCACCCCGCGGGCAATCAACGAAGACATTCTCGACCAGGGCTATACCGTCGAAGGCACCGAGTTGATCAATCACCTCAGTGTGCAAAGCAGTCATGCCCAGCAAATGCGCGCTGACCCCAAGGCTGTGTATTTCCAGTTGGGTGCCAGGGTCTGTACCAACCCGGGTTTCCGCAAACTGATGGCCAAGGGCGCAACCATGCGCTACGAGTTCACCGAGGTGAAGACCAATCGCCCGGTGGCCACCGAACGTTTCCAGGAATCGGATTGCCCGAAACCGGCCAAGACCAAGAAATAATCATTAGCCACACAGGCCGCTGTCGCGCCGCTGCTCATCGTCGGCGCGCAGTTCTGCCACCAGTGCCTGTAGATAGCGCGAGCGCCAGGCCCGGCCTTCCAGACGGCGGCAACATTCTTCCTCGAGACTGACCCGATTCGCCTGAGCCGCTTCCAACAGCGCCAGATACAACTGCCTGTCGAGTTCCAGAGTCACCCTGGTCATCTTTCCCGCCTCCTTGCCCGATCTACCTCAATCCATCGCGTGGCCCAGCCGTGGGCATCGAATTGCATGGCACGCCTGTTATCAGTAAACCAGAGCGGCACGTACCCGGCCGGTATTCAGACGAGCGGTGGGTCGTTCACTGCTTGTTGCCAACTGTCACTTTCGAGGGCCATGATCAGGGCAGCGAAGATCAACGCGAGGGTCTAGGATTCAGAAGGAAGAAGGAGTAGCTGAATGCCTTATAAACCGAATGACCAGCTCAGTCGTCATTTTGAGAACCATGGCCACGACCTCACCCGCAAGGTCGAAGAGCAACTCAACCTGGTATCGCCTGACAGCCCGAACCTTCCCATCTACCGCGACATGATCCTGACCGTGCTGCGCATGGCCCAGGAAGATCACAACCGCTGGAATGCCAAGATCACCCTGCAGGCACTGCGAGAGCTGGAACATGCATTTCGCACGCTGGAACAGTTCAAGGGCCGACGCAAGGTCACCGTCTTCGGCTCGGCCCGAACGCCTATCGAACACCCTCTGTATGGCTTGGCCCGTGAACTGGGGGCGGCGCTGGCCCGCTCGGACATGATGGTCATCACCGGTGCCGGCGGCGGCATTATGGCCGCCGCCCATGAAGGTGCGGGCCGGGAGCACAGCCTGGGATTCAACATCACCCTGCCTTTCGAGCAGCATGCAAACCCGACGGTCGAGGGTACGCCGAACCTGTTGCCGTTCCACTTTTTCTTCACGCGCAAACTGTTCTTCGTCAAGGAAGCCGACGCCCTGGTGCTCTGTCCGGGCGGCTTCGGCACCCTTGATGAAGCCCTGGAAGTCCTGACACTGGTGCAGACGGGAAAAAGCCCCCTTGTGCCGGTGGTGTTGCTGGATGCGCCTGGGGGCAAGTTCTGGCAAAGCGCCCTGGACTTCATCCACGAACAACTGGAAGAAAACCGCTACATCCTGCCCACCGACATGAAACTGATGCGGCTGGTGCACAGCGCTGAAGACGCCGTGGAGGAAATCAACCAGTTCTACCGCAACTTCCACTCCAGCCGCTGGCTCAAGCATCAGTTCGTGATCCGTATGAACCATAAGCTCAACGAACAGGCCATGGCCCGGATACAGATCGAATTCGCCGACCTGTGCCTGAATGACTGCTTTTATCAACAAGGCTACAGCAGCGAAGAGCAGGACGAGGCCCGATTCAGTCATTTGACGCGGCTGGCGTTCAATTTCAACGCCCGCAACCAGGGGCGATTAAGAGAACTGGTGGACTACATCAACCTGCCGGAAAACTGGGCCGCGCCCTCCACCGAGGTACACCCTCTGACATGGGACCCCATCAAGGTAACCTGAACCCATAAAAAAACGGCCCGCTATCGAAATAGCGGGCCGTTTCATTCAATCATCCAGGCCTCGACCGCTGAACAAGCGGTTGATCATTTCCATGGAATAGCCTCTATACGCCAGGAAACGTCCCTGCTTGGCTCGTTCTCGCGCATCACTGGGCAAATGCCCGGAGAACTTTCGACGCCAGGTATCCGTCAACTGGTCCTGCCAATCGATACCACTTTCACGCAAAGCCTGTTCGATATCCGGACGTTGCAAACCACGCTGGCCCAGCTCCTCACGAATTCGCAGCGGACCGTAGCCGGAGCGGGCACGATAAGAAACAAAACTTTCGAGGTAGCGGCTTTCCGATAACAGGCCCTCTTCCGTCAAACGGTCGAGGGCCGTTTCGATCAAGTCATCGGGAGCGCCGCGCTGACGCAACTTTCGCGTCAGCTCGACCCGACCGTGCTCGCGTCTGGCGAGCAGGTCCATCGCGGTTCGCCGCACCGCGACGAGGGTATCAAGTACGGCGGTCATCGAATCGATCAGATATCAACGTCGGCCATGTCGTCAGCGGTTTCGCGGCTGGCCAATGCCTTGACGTCGGCAACCGGGCTCAGCAACTTATCACGCAGTTGCTTCTCGAGCGCTGCGGCAACGTCCGGGTTGTCCGCCAGGAACTTGGCCGAGTTGGCCTTGCCCTGACCGATCTTGGTACCGTTGTAGGCATACCAGGCGCCGGACTTCTCGACGAAACCGTGCAACACACCCAGGTCGATCATCTCGCCATTGAGGTAGATGCCCTTGCCGTAAAGAATCTGGAATTCGGCCTGACGGAACGGCGAAGCCACCTTGTTCTTCACGACCTTGACGCGGGTTTCGCTGCCGACCACCTCGTCGCCTTCCTTCACCGCGCCGGTACGGCGGATGTCCAGGCGAACCGAGGCGTAGAACTTCAGTGCGTTACCACCGGTGGTGGTTTCCGGGCTGCCGAACATCACGCCGATCTTCATGCGGATCTGGTTGATGAAGATTACCAGGCAGTTGGCGTTCTTGATGTTACCGGTGATCTTGCGCAGGGCCTGGGACATCAGGCGAGCCTGGAGGCCCACGTGCATGTCGCCCATTTCACCTTCGATTTCCGCTTTTGGCACCAGCGCTGCCACGGAGTCGACGATGATCACGTCAACCGCGTTGGAACGCACCAGCATGTCGGTGATTTCCAGGGCCTGCTCGCCGGTGTCCGGCTGGGAAACCAACAGGTCGTCGACGTTGACCCCCAGCTTACCGGCGTACTCAGGGTCCAGGGCGTGTTCGGCGTCGACGAAGGCGCAGGTCGCACCGGCTTTCTGGGCCTGGGCGATCACCGACAGCGTCAGTGTGGTTTTACCGGAGGATTCAGGACCGTAGATTTCAACGATACGACCTTTTGGCAAGCCGCCGATGCCGAGCGCAATGTCCAGGCCCAGGGAGCCGGTGGAGATGGAAGGAATAGCCTGACGGTCCTGATCGCCCATACGCATTACGGCACCCTTGCCGAATTGACGTTCGATCTGACCCAAGGCCGCAGCCAAGGCTTTCTTCTTGTTGTCGTCCATTAAAGTCCTCACGTAATCAATAAGGCCTGGCGGCCAACACCTGTATAAGTAGCCAGTATTATTCCACAGGGATTCGGGATCGCCTACCCCTGATTTGAGATTTCTACGGCGGCATGTTGCAGCAGCCCCTCTAGCGCGGCCTTCACCGTCTGTCGGCGGACCTCGTCGCGGTTGCCGGGAAAGAATCGCTGCTCGCTGACGACCCTGTCGCCAATGCCCCAGGCGAGCCACACGGTGCCCACCGGCTTGTTCGGCGAGCCACCGTCCGGCCCGGCCACGCCGCTGACCGCCACGGCAAACCGCGCCAGGCTTTTCTGCTGGGCACCCCGCGCCATGGCCTCGACCACCTCGCGGCTGACTGCCCCGACCCTTTCGAACAGCTCGTGCGGCACATTCAGTTGCTGGGTTTTCTGGCGATTGGAATAAGTCACGTAGCCCGCCTCGAACCAGGCCGAACTCCCCGGAATCCGCGTAATTGCCTCGGCTATCCCGCCACCGGTGCAGGATTCGGCCGTGGTCACGTGGGCATTGAGCAGTTGCAGGCGCCTGCCCAGTTCAGCTGCCAGCTCGGTGATGTCGTCCATGATGCTCTCCTGATTCGACGCAATGGAGCCTACCGTACACGAGCATTCGCCGCTTGCAAGGCTCGACGGACTACTGACCCAACGCCTTGGCGTAGGCCTGGCAGGCCTGCAAGGCGATCAATCCACGGTCGCCTTCGTCGGTGATGGCGATAATTCGTTGAGCATGCGCCGGGTCAAGTCGGGCGCGTAGGGCGCCATGATCCACGCCGCCGGCGCCGGAGGCGGCAGGCAGCGCACAACCGGCGGGAGCATCGTTGGCGTCGAGGAGGACTGACAGCCGGACATCGGCAGTAGCAAGGCGATCGCGCAGGCGAGCTTGATCCTTCTGCACATTGGTCATTACCTCATAGTGTGTTTGCTCACTGACCGACAGCCTATCTTCCAGGGCCACACGCTTACCCTGCTCTGTCAAGGCTTGGTCGGCAGCCGCTCTGCTCATTTCGGCCAGGTCAGACTGGTGCAAACGATCCTGTTCCGCCAACTGCTTCCCATAGCGCCAGTCCTGGATTTTCCACATTGAGCTGGCGACCAGCAGCACCAGCACTCCGACAACCGCCAGCCTCAAAGAGAAGGGATTCACGGAACGTCCTTGAAGAACAGATGATTGCCCAAGCTCAACGTGTGCGTGGCCTCCTTGGCCCAGACCGGCGGCTTCGGCATTGTGATCGCGTAGTAATGGGTGGCGCCCTGGGTAATGTCAGGGTCGGCGCCGGAGATCACCAGCTCCGCCACCCGCAGGGCCTGGGCAAACTGTTTAGGTGGAATAGGCTTCGCGCCGCTCAGGAACGAATAGTTCGGGTCATTCTTATTCCAACAACTGAACTGGTACGGCTTCAGGCAGACATCGACATAGCCGTCTCCCCACCACGACTTGCTTTTGCCATCTTTCACACGATTGCGGATCGTCCAAGCCACCGCGATCTGACCAACGAAGCCCTCGCCGCGTGCCTCGCCCCAAACCGTGCGTGCGACAATATCGCGGTCCGTCTCAGAAACCGTCATTACTTTTCTCCGGACATAAAAAAACCGACTTAGTCGGCGTTTTTGAGTTTTGCTTGGGACTGCCTGCTCTTACATCAGGAAATAATCGAGCACCGTCTGGAAACCGTCTCATACGGGCCAGCCCTCTTCTAACATCGCTTCAGTAAATGAACCATTGTTCAATGCAATCAGAAGTGCGGCCTCCCGGGCATAACAAGCTTGCACATAGTCACAGACACCATCCGCCAGCGCGAGGATAGCGGCAGACGTCAACGTCACGAATGAACCATCGGACAATTTCCAATCAATTACGTAGTCAGCATTGCGACCAGCGCGCAGCGCCGCACCAAACAACTTGTTCTGCGTTGTTCGGTCGGTAGAGATGCTCATACCATTGATAAGAGTGCCTGCAACCTCATAATCGAAACGAGCGGCCGCGATCAATGCTACCCAATCGACCGGTATATCCTCCAATTCAACCCATTCTTCGGCATTGCCAGGCTGAACATTAGCAAAGCGACCTATGATCTCACCGATGTCATTTCTTTGAACGTAAGGCATTCTTTTCTCCTAGAGCTCTGTATATCCCAAAGTCGATACTGCGTAATAAGCAGTGCCATCACTTGATGCCATGGCCCATTGCAGAATCACCGTTGCGGCTGTATCCGTCAGGCACTCAAAGGGGAACGCAAGGTAGTCGACGTTCGCTGTATTTCC
Organism: Pseudomonas sp. SJZ074; assembly: GCF_007828215.1. Taxonomy (GTDB): domain Bacteria; phylum Pseudomonadota; class Gammaproteobacteria; order Pseudomonadales; family Pseudomonadaceae; genus Aquipseudomonas. Next base: position 125,862 of record NZ_VIUE01000012.1, read on the forward strand.
ACCAATGCCTGCCTGCCAAGCAGAGATCGTCCCACTAACAAGCGCCATTGCTACAGCACTGGAATCTGTCGGTCTCATGTAAGCGAATCCAGCAGTACCGCTCATGGCGACATGGGCCATTACCTTGGTTCTTACACCTGGCGGCACAGACAGGGTCAACGTGACCGATCCCGGGGTACCGGTGGTAGAGACTGGAGCAGATCCGACAAAGTCCTTGATCGGTGTTGAGAAATAAAACTGACGCCCAACGTTTATGAAGGGAATGATATTCCCCGTGCTGTCTGTCTTGACGGAACCAATACGCCGCGACCCGGTGTATCCGGCAGGCAGTGTCGGGGCGGTAGCACTCAGCGAAAACAACAGTTCGGCTACCCCGTCAGCGGCCTTTCGGATCAGGAACAAGTGATACCAAGTGTTCGCAGCGCGAGAGCCTACGTCGAGCTTCTGGTTGCCGGAACCCGACGTCCAAGCTCCAGACGCCAGAAGACCGGCAGCCAGGTTGCTCGGAAGAACAATATCGAAAAGGTCATCAGAAGACTTTGCTGCACCCGGGTCTACGTTGATAACGGTTGCCGGGGCGCCAGGGCTATTCCACATGCGCAAACCGGACATATATCCAATCGGCAAAAAAAAGGACAATCGCTGCGCCAGCTTTTTGGGACTGACTATTGTTGCATCATCAACGCCTCCATTGACCACCAACTGAGTACCAATTGCCGCTATGCCGGAACGGGACTCCGTGGCCGTACGAGATGCGAGTGCTGCTGGTGTGACCACACGCAAGGCGTCTGCTCCAGACTGAGTCTCTGCGTTCGTAGCCAACTCAACAAGCCCCTTCTGAGTGAGTGAGGCATCAGGTGGCGACGCGGGAATTGCATTGGTGATTTTCGTGTTGATTGCTGCAAGAAGTTGAGCGTTATTGCTTTCGCTCGGCGTCAGTCCGCCGGAAGTAATGACATTCAACACCTCTTCAGTAACGGAATTCCCCCACTGGGCGGGAATCAAAGACCCCGGCGTTCCCGTTATCGGATTTTCATCTACGAACTTCCCATTCACCAACCCTGCACTGGGAACGCTTTTTGGATAATCCATCCATTTACTCCTTAGTCATAATTGATATGCACCTGCGTATGCGCGGGTGCACTGCGATGAATCAGGCACTCCAACGCCGACCCCGGGTTAACGCCAAAACGCTCTCCCCAGTAGCTGGCGCCAAAACGACGACCGAGAGACAGACGCCCCCCGGCGTTGAGGGTCCACATGAACTGCGCCTGCCAAGTGCCAAAATGGGCCTCTCCAAAACGCGCACGACCCATGCGAGGTGCCCTGTGTTCGGTAACGCTGGCGTTGGGATAACCCTGGCTCCTGGCGATCTCCACGTAGTACGCAGCGGTCTGGCTACCCACCGCCAACAACCGCCGACGCACCGCCAACCTCCGATCGTCATACAGCGGCGTGGCCCCCAGGCAGGGGTCCGGCAGGTTCATCACCCGCTCCCAATCCGGCACCAGTTCACTCACCCCCGCCGGGTCCATTTCATTGAGCAAATCAGCCGCACGCGTATCAACACGCGCCAACTCCTGGGCGATGCCTTCCAGCACCTGTTCCAGCTCCGGCACCCGCTCCGGGTCCCATGCCGGGCCGCTGGGCAGCAGGCTCCGTAGTTGGGCCTGGTATTGCTCGGCGGTTCTTATTCCAGCCATGTGCAACCTCCGAACGTCAGTAACTGGTTACTGGCGGCGACGACATCAGCGACTGGTGCGCTGAGCTTGTGGTCGGTTTCGCCGGTGGCGCTACTGATGGCTTCGGCGATGTGGGTCAGCAGCAGGGTTTCGCCAAGACCGGCTTCGCGGTTGTGCAGGTCGCGCAACTGGGCCTCGACGGCCGCGCGCACGGTGCTGGTGTCAGGGGTGATGCGCAGCCGGTAGGTCACCGGTACCTGCACCGGCGCCAGTACATGCACCTCGGCGGTGACGGGGCGCAGGGGCTCGATATAGGCCCGGACCTCCTCCAGTTGCTCGGCATTGGGAATCGGCTGCGGATCGTCGTCACGCATGACGAACAGACCGACGGTGCCCGGCCCCAGGTAGCTGCCGCGGCACCAGGCGCGGGTGATGCCGGCGCATTCCAGGGCCCAGGTTTCATAATCCTGGGCCGAGCCACCGTGGGGAATGATGCGGTAGGAACGGATCACCCTCGCCCGCAGGGATTCGAGGCTTTCCCGGGCGACGCCGCCGGTCAAGCCTGGCGCCAGCACGGTGAAACTGTTGCCGACGCCCAGGATCGGCTGCACCGGGGTCAGGACCAGCCCGGCTTCGGCATTGCCCAGGCTGCCGGCGTCCAGCGCGGCAACGGTGGTGGTGTTCAATCCATTGCCGGTGGTGCGGGCGCTGGTCACTTTGTAGGCGCGGCCGTCGGCGGATTGCAGCAGCGTGTCGACATCCAGCACCGCGCCCGGCGTGGCAGTGAAGCTGACGCTGCCAGTGGCCAATTGAGCCGCTTTACGCGCCTGGTTCAGGCGCAGGGCGGCGATGCGTTCCAGGGTGGATTCGTCGGCCTTGTCCGGCAGGATCTGCTCGGCGATCCAGTCCAGATAGCCGTATAGGCCATAGGCTGCGCCGCCCAGGGTACGGGCCAACACTTGGGCATCGGACTGGCGCAGCGAATCGCTGGCCAGGTCGCTTTGGGTGCGTTTGATCAGCACCGGCAGCGAAGGGGTTTCAAACGGCATAGGTCACCTGCCAACTGTTATCGGGATTGATGTCCAGGCGCTCGCCGTCAGCCAGGGTCAGGACCGTGCGCAGGTTCAGGCGCTGGGCATCGAGGCGTTCGCTGATGATGTCGATGGCACTGCAATGGCCGTCGTCGATCAGCCATTGCAGGGCTTCGCGGGCATAGAACTCGGCATCGAGTTGGGTCTGGCGGGTCAGCTTGACCCGGCGCAGCAACCATAGCCGCGAGCCGATGCGGTCATCGGCGACCGTAGGAAAAGTGTCGCCCCACCAGCCGAAACGTTCCTCGTCATCGACGGCATCGTCGTCAGCTGCGCGGCGCCAGGTGAACAGGCTGATCAGTACCGAGCGGGTCAACGCGGCATGCAGGTTCTGGCTGATGAACATTATTGACCTCCCGCCGGTGCGCCGGTCTGGCCGCTGCCGGTCTGTACGCCGACATGCACGTGCTTGATCTGGCTGATGCCGCCGGCGATCTGGTCGCCTTGGGAAACGATCTTGCCGGTGTGATTGATCACGGGGCTGTCGATGTTCACCGCGCTGCTGGCGCGGATGTTCAAGGTGGCGGTGTCGACGTCGATGACACGGCCGCGCTTGAAGTGAATCCTGTCACCCTCATCGGTGTAGATCGCCACTTCGCCGGGGGCCAGGGCCTTGAGGCGAAAGCGGCGGTCGGCGACCACCAGCACCACGGCATGGGAACGGTCACCACCCAGGAATGTGGCGATGCCCTCGGCGCCGGCCAACGGGTTGCTGGTGAAGCCGTAGGGTTCGAAGTGCTCCATGTCGTCGTTCACCTCGCCGGCGGTAAGGCGCATTTGCAGCGATTGAAGCTTGGAGGCCGAGTTGGCGAGCACGACAGTGCCGCGCGCCAGGAGGCGGGTCAGTAGGCTCATTGGGGTTCCTTCGGAAATCGGGTTGGGGCGGGCTGAGTGTCAGTCGAGGTTGGCGGTGGCTGGGCCGCCGTCATCGCGAGCAGGCTCGCTCCCACAAGGGATGTGTGGTGGATGGGGATTTGTGGGCATCCCGCTCCCACAGGGGGTCGGTGTCAGGCTCAGGATCTGGGTGGCACCGGGTTCGCGTCGAAGGTATGGGGCGGAGCGACTTGCAAGGTGGTGACGGTGCCTTGGGCGGACAGCGAGTAGGTCACCTTGGAAATCAGCATGTCGCCGTCGAACCCCAGCACCGGGTCGATCACCCGCACCAGCGTGTTATGCCGCCACAAGTCGCCATTGGCCTGGCGCCAGCCCTGCACGCGGTAGGTGGTGGTCAGGGCGCGACCGGTGCGGATGGCGCTTTCCCAGTCGGCCCGTTGCTGGGCCAGCTCGAAGGTCAACTGGGCGCTTTCACTGATCACCGTCACCCGCTTGCGTTTGAAACTCAAGTCGGTGGCGGTGCCCGACACTTCGCTCACCGCCGCTCCACTCTGCTGGTCATTTCCCTTGTGCTGGCCGATGACCCGGTATTCGGAGAACACCTGGCTGTAGTCCATCGGCGCGTTGCCCGAAAGAATGTTCTTGCCCAGCTCCAGCACATCACTGGCTCGCCCGGCGCCGCCGGGTTTGGCCAGCAGCACGCGGCCTTCGGCGTCGTCAGTGGAAAACACCCGGAATAACGTCAGCAAACGGTCGATGGATTGAAAGACGGTTTCTCCCGGCACGATGCTGTGTTCGCTCAACCGTGCAGTTTCCGGGATCTCGCTGACGACCCCCACGCCGTATTGCGATGCCAGGGCCTGAACGATGCTTAGCACCGTCTGCCCACGCCATTGGGTGGGGCGGTTGATCGCCGCGCAATCCACCAGGTCCTGGGTTCTGGACCCCCCTTCGATGCTCAGCGTGATCTGGCGCCCGTCATAGCTGACCGGAGCCTTGAACACGTAGCCACTGAGCACCAGGTCGGCACCGATGCGCACCTGGCATTCATCACCGGGACGGATCGGCACTGCCTGGATCTGCCCCGGCCATTGCCAGGTGATGTCGAGTTTGAACGTGCGGAACTGACGCTCCAGGTCCGCACTGATTTCCACACTTTTCCAACCGCCGTAGTCCAGCCCACCGACGGTGAGCGTGACGACGTTATCGAACTCGCTCATGGCTTACTCCCCCGAGACTTTCAGGTCGTTGGGCGGCAGGAAACCTGGGTGGGCCACACCGTTGCGCTGGATCACTTCGGTCACCCGGGTGGCATCGGCAAATTGTTGGTAAGCCACCACCAGCGCCGGCAGGCTTTGCTTGAACGACAGTTTGATCAATCGGACACCCGATGACGCCACCGCTGTCAGGTGCGCGGCCATTTGCTGACGCAGGTTGTTCAGTGCCTGGTAGTGATCCGGGTCGGCCTTCAGAGAGGCCTGCCAGATGGCTTCGTTAAGGGCATCACGCAGAACCAGCACATCGTCGGCCACTGGCACGTCCCAGCGCTGGATCGGTTGCACGGCCTGCTGCGTCACTGAAGGCGTGGCGCCGAGCTTGACCACCGGCGCCGCCACGGGCATCGCCGCAACCCATTGCGCGGCCTGTACCAGCAGGATGTCCTGGAGCAGATCGGCCACGGCCTGGGCCGCCGCCATGGTGTCCTTGCCGGTAGTGAGTTTGGGGGCGTCCGTCTGGCGGATGGCTTCGACCTGTTGCGACACGCTGGCAATCACGCCGCGATAGCGGTCACGGGCAAAGTCCTTCAGCTCTCGGATATCCCCCAACAATCCCTTGAACTCCGCCACCACTTCCTTGGGCACCTCCTTCACCGCCTTGGCCAGATCGCTGAGCTGACCATAGACCTCGATCAACGGCTTCAGCTCCTGCTCGATAACGCCGTAGACTTCCTTGAGACTGTTGCGCAGGTCAGCGATGCCGATCCGTGCGACCTTGATCAAGGTCATCGCGTCTTCGAAACGCCGCACCGCCGAGCCCAGGAAACTGTCAGCCGACACCAACAGCAGCTTCTGGCTGTTGATCGTCGCCGAGGGGAATTGCAATGGCTGGTCGGGGTAGAACTTCAGGGCAAACGTGACCAGTCCGCCGTCCTGGCGGGTCTGGGTCATGTCGCATTCGCCGACCTTGACCTGCATCCGTCCCAGCCACGGGTGCACCAGTTCGCCGCTCCCCTGTTCCAGCGCCTTGAGCAATTTGTCGCGCTGCTCCAGACAATCGGGACCGACGATAAACGCAGTCAGTTCATGGATCTTCGCCTGCTGGCCCAGCCCTTCGAAAAACGGCTGGTCGCGCTGCGGGTATTCATGCAACTGGCCCTTGTGCCCCACCGGGGTTTTCGCCTGGTCGACCCAGAACCCGACGCCACGGAACGACGCCGGCAACAAACGATCACGCCAGCTCATTGGAACCTCCTGCGGACAGCGAGCGATAGCCGATGCGCGAACTCACCGCCAGTCCCGGTTGATTGGTCTGTGCAGGCTCGGCGCGCAAACCGGCCGGCGCGTTTTCGAAGCGTACGGTCAGGCCGCCTTCAAGCTGAGTCCGGCTGTTCGCGGCACTTTGCTGCACCAGCGCACTGGAGGTCTGCGGCAACGCACCGGCGCTACCAAACAGCGCCGGCGCCAGTTCACCTTTGCCTTCGGCGTTGGTCTTCTGTTGCGCTTCGGTCAGCCCTTGGACCTTACCAGTGAACGTGGTGATGACCTCGCCAAAACCGCCATTGAAGAACGCCTTGATCGGTGCGATCACTCCCTGCAGTTCATCCCACCACTGGCTGAACCACTCGCTTACCGGCCCCCACTGCTTGGTGAGACCGTCGATGGGCGACCAGTCGAACAGCCCGGCGAACACCGCCAACATGATCGACACCTGATTGTGCAGGCCTTCCCAGATCCCGGCGAAGACGTCCACAAGGGAGCCCCAGTTGGCCATGATCAGGCTCAACGGCGTCCAGTTGAAAAGCCCTTGGAGCGCGTCCATCACCGGCACCGTCAAGGCCCTGAGCAGATCCCAGATGGCCGAGAACAAACCGGTCAGCGGCGTCCAGTTACTTACGATCAAGCCCAGGGGCGACCAGGCGAACATCGTCTTGAAGAACTCGGCCATCGGCATAACGATGGGCGCAAGCCTCTGCCAGAGCCCGGCGAAGAACGCCGAGATCGGTTCCCAGTAGGCAATGATCATCCCTGCCGCCAAGGCGATGCCCATGGCGATCAGGCCAATGGGGTTCATCTTCAGGGCGAGGCTGACCACTTCGAGGGCCTGGCTCGCACCGCTGACCGCCGTCTGCATCGCGCTGAACGCCACGGCACCGGCGGCCAGTCCTTGCACCAGTTGCGGGTTGTCCTGCAGCACCTGGGTCATGCCGTTGACCATCGGCTGCAAACCGATCGCCACCGCGCTGACCGCCGGCCCTAGCGCCGAGCCGAACTGCACCGACACATTGCTGATGGAAGTCTTCAATCCATCCAGGCTCTGTGCCGCCACCCGAGGTGCTTCAGGGGCTTGCAGGGCACTGGTCACCCCGTTCACCTCGGCGACTTCGCTCTTGAGCGCAGTCGCCGACCTGAGCCCTTCCATGAACGGCTTGGCGATACCGCCGTCCGGCAGCAGCCCGGAAATGTCCAGGCTGCCGAGGCCGGTTGCATCGAGGTTCTGCTTGAAGCCCTGGACCTTCGCCCGAAGGCCCGCGAGCTTGGGCGACAGCTCGTCGATGCCGGTCAGCAGCACCGCCCTTTTCTCTACCTTTTGTGTGTCTGCCATCACTGCACCTGCTGCATCGCATTGATCCGTTGCGCGTGCTCCAGGGATTCGCGGAGCACATCCAGTGGCCTGGCCATCATCTGTTCGGGGTCAACCTTCCAGAACCAGGCCAGGTCATAGGCGGCGGCGATCAGGTCGCCGATGGCTGCGACGCCGCACTCATGAAAAAACTCGCGACGGCCCAGCTCAGCGCGTTGAGGTCGGCCAGGTCCAGCTGGTTGACCGACGACGGCGGGATGCCGGCGCAGACTGCGATGTATTTGGCCGCGACGTCCATGTCCAGGCTCACCTCCTCGCTCTTGTCGATCTTGTACGGCAGCGCCTTGATCGCCCGGACTTCCTGCACCGTCGGACGGCGCAGGGTCAGTTCGTTCAACGGTTCGCCGTGGGCCTCGATGGCCACGCGCAACGTCACCACATGGGTCATTGCCAGGTCCCCTTGATGCCTTCGAACTTCAGCTCGATGGTGGCGTCGTCGCCCTTGGACACCGGCTCTTCCACCAGGTAGGCGCCGGCCAGCACATAGACCTTGCCGTTGTTGAACTCGCAGGTGACGGTCATGTCGGTGCCGGCCACCAGTTGCTTGAGCGGGAAGTCCGCGGTGTGCAGCGCCGTCACCTTGAAAGACGGAGCAATGTCGGTTTCCTTGTAGAAACCCGGTACGACGGTTTCACGTTTGGTGAACATCAGCGGCGCTTCGCAGCCCCCGTTGATGGTCAGTTGAGCGCCGTCCACTTTGACGTAGCAGGTGCCTGCAATCAGTTGACCCATGGTGTTTCTCCTTCAAATAGAAAGCCCACGCGGGGGTGGGCTGAATTCATGTGTCCAAACACAACACTCAGGCAGCAGCGTCGTACTGCAGACGGAACTGGTTGAGCAGCGCGAACACCCGCAGGCCGTTGATGTAATCCGGCGGGAACAGCACGTTGACCCGGCTCGGATCCTGGCTGTCGCGCTCGACGATCAGGTGCTCGGCGAACAGCTCGGCGTTTTCCACATGACCTTCCAGCTCGAGCTTGGCGTACTGGGCGATCAGCTCGCCGCGAATCGTGCTTGGGGTCACAATCGGCTGACCGGCGCCGAAACGGGTGCCGTCGGAGGCCAGTTTGTGGCGGCCGTACTTGCTGGTGATCACGCCTTGCAGACGTCGCACGATGAACGCCGACTGGTGCATGGTTTCGCTGTCCAGGTAGGAATTGTCAGCTTGGCCAAAGGTATTTTTCTGATATGTGGTGATGGAACGCTGAATGCGTACGTAGCCGCCTTCGTAATAGGTGGTCGCGATACCGTAGTTGAGCAACGACTGGCGCTCGGTCAACGTGAAGCGTTCGCTGGCCGGCGCCGGATCCAGGCCCGGCAGGCTGCCGCTCTGGGTCGGACGGCTGGCGTCGGCCGAGATGAACACGGCAGTGCGAGCAGCCAGCGCAGCGGCCTGGACCCACGACGGTTGCGGCACGCCAGGTTCCAAGGCCTGGATAGTCATGTGCTGGTCGTTGCGCGCCTGGCCGGCCGCCACCAGCGCGCCGATGGTGCCGCGCTTGGCGCTGTAGACATGGCCGAACAACTGCTTGGCCCAGGACCAGCGGCCGGTGCTGTCGTCCATGACCGCTTGCCAGGTGTTCAGGCTCGACAGGTCGGACCACGGCATGGCGATGAATTCGAACGGCTCGTCACCCAGGGCCGCGACGGCGGCGGTCTGGTCCGGCACGCCAGCGCCACCGGTCATGGACGTGATGGCCGTGATCAGGCCCGCTGGAGTGTCTTCGCCATTACTCTTGCCCAGGCGATTGAACTGCAGGCTGATGTCGTTACCACTGTCGCCGGTCCATTTGGCGCTGAGGGTCACGACACCGTCGACGGCTGCAGCGGTCACTGGCAGGTCGGCTGTCGCGTTGACTTTCAAGGCCAGCGCCGTGGCGGCCTGGGCTGCGGTGGCACCGTTGACGACAGCCGCCTGGACGCGTACACCGCCGATGTACAGGTTGAGCACGCCGCTTTCGGTGGCAGTGCCGGTGAGGGTCAACATGCCCTTGGCGATGGCGCCTTCGACGTTGTGCAGCGGCAGGCACCAGATTTCACCGAGCGGATCGGTCTTGCGCCAGGTCTCGTACATCGAGGCGAGCATCGAGCCCTGCCCGCCGATGCTTTTGGCCAGGGCGACGCTAGAGACCAGCACCAGCTTGCCGACTTCCGCCGGGGCAATGTTGTCGTTGACCTGGGCCACGATCAACCGGCGCATGGCCGACAACGCGCTATTGGCGGCCGAGTTGTCCATCTCGGCGTAGAACAACGGAACACGAATGTCCGCGGGGATATTGCTGAATCCGATCGCCATTATTGGGCTCCCTGTGGTTTGGCCGCTTTCACGGCTTTGGTAGTGATGTCGCCATCGGCCAGACGTCGACGCCACCAGGCGTTGTCCGGCACGTCACGGCCTTCGAGGGGCAACAGGTCGCCCGCTTCCGGGTCCGGTACCACACGGCCCGGGGCCGGCAGTACGGTGATGCGTTTGCTCATGGGGTTACGTCTCCAGAGAAAGTCAGTTCCAGGCGCCCGTCGGGGCCAGGACGTTTGAGGTTGGGGTCCGCCGGGTCGATGGCATCGACCCGCACAGTGGCCCCGGTAAAGGACGACAAGCCGTCCAGTTCACGTTCGTGCCAGCTTTCGGCAGGCTGGCTTGCCAGATTGCGGCCCAGCTGGCACTCAGCGAAAAAACGCAGCCGGAACAACGCGCGGCCGCTGTAGACCGAGACCGGTTCGCTGCCGTCGTATTCGATGCCGGTATAAGAGGCACCGGGCTTGAACCCCACCAACGCCCGCCACAACTCGGAGCGCAGGTCATGCAGTAGATCCAGCGCTTTGGTCGGGTCGGTGGTGTCGAGCACCAGCACCGTGTCGAAACGGTCGCGTACCGTTTGCAGCGTGACGTTCTGCGCAGCATTCCTGCCCACCAGGTCGGCTGCCGGGAGGACATAGGCGCAAGGGGTTTGTAACGGGGTTTCGGCTTGTAGGGTGGCCAGGTCAAAACCGGCTGCCACCCGATTGGCAAGCGTCGGGCATTGCTCACGCAACTGCGTGAGGATCGGCGTGGTCTTCATGGAGGATGCTCCGGGGATAGGCAAGTGAAGTCAGAAGCCCTGTGGGAGCGGGCGTGGTCGCCAACAATCCAGGGTGGGAGCGGGCTTGCCCGCGAAAGCGGTGGGTCAGTCGAGATAGATGTTGGATGTGCCGACGTCTTCGCGAGCAGGCTCGCTCCCACAGAGGTCCTGCGTCATTCACGAATGCTGTGG
>NZ_VIUE01000013.1:0-110300 GCF_007828215.1 Pseudomonas sp. SJZ074
TCTACCGTAGCGCTGGCTTGCATCTATCGTCGGTCTTGCCGATGAATTCCTTATTGGCGCTTTAGGTAGAAGGGGCGGGACGAGAAGTCTCCCACGGTCCGTACTGGCTAGAGTCGGAATCGAGCTTTTAGTCCCGCCCACCCCTTCAAGTCTAAACATACAAGCGAGCCTGCTCGCGATAGCGGTGTGTCAAGCTTGCCGGGATGTTGAATGTGCTGATGTCATCGCGAGCAGGGCTCGCTCCCACAGGGGATCTGTGTCAGACACAAAGCCAGCAGACACCTGGAACCACTGTGGGAGCGGGCTTGCTCGCGATAGCGGTGTGTCAAGCTTGCCGGGATGTTGAATGTGCTGACGTCATCGCGAGCAGGGGATCTGCGTCAGACACACTGCCTGCAAGCACCAGGTGGGCGCTGATTCAGCCGGCTCCGCGCAAATGCTCCATCGCCCAGACCGCCGCCTCGACCCGCGAGCGCAAGCCGAGCTTGTGCAGCAGGTTCTTCACATGCACCTTGACCGTGCCTTCGGTGATGCCCAGCTTGTGCCCGATGACCTTGTTGCTGTGGCCGCTGGCGATGGTCTTGAGTACCTGGCGCTCGCGTTCGGTCAGTTCCACTTCGGGCTGGCGCGGTGGCGAGCGCAGGGCCTGGGCCATGACGCGGGTCAGGCCGGGACTGATCACCAAGGCCCCGCCGAGGGCGTCGCGGATGTATTGGATCAGCAGTTCGGGCTCCATGTCCTTGAGCAGGTAGCCGTTGGCGTCCAGGCGCAGGGCATCGCGGATGTCGTCCTCGGCGTCGGATACGGTGAACAGCAGTACCTTGCCGCTGTAGTGCATGGCCCGCAGCCGACGCAGGGTCTCGATGCCGTTCAGATGCGGCATGTTGTTGTCCAGCAGCACCAGGTCGGGCTTGAGCGGCTCGATCAGCGCCAGGGCTTCTTCGCCATGGCTGGCTTCGCCGACGATCTGCAGATCGTCTTCGAGTTCGAGCATCTGGCGAATCCCGCGACGCATCATCGGATGGTCGTCGACCAGGAGCAGGGAGTGGCGCAGGGGGACGTTCATGTGGCAAGGCCTTCGGTGTGTTGACCCAGGAATTCCGGTTGGAAGCGCACCTGGATGCGGGTGCCCTGGGGCGTTCGGGAGAGAATCTGCAATTGGCCACGCAGGCTGCGGGCCCGTTCATTCATGATGTTCAGGCCATGGTGCTCACGCTGGTCCACCTCACCGCTGAACCCACGGCCGTCGTCTTCGATCGACAACTGCACTGTCTCGCCTTCCTGGCGCAGCTGCAGCCAGGCGTTCTCGGCATGGGCGTGGCGCAGGCAGTTGGACAAGGCTTCGCGGGTGATCTGCAGGATGTGGATCTGCTCGCTGGCCGACAGCTCGAAGGCCAGGGTGTCGATGAACAGATGCACCTGGAAATCCCCGCGGGCGGAGAACTCCTCGGCCGTATCCTTGAGTTCCTCCACCAGGCCATCGTCGTGGATCTGCAAGCGGAAGGTGGTCAGCAATTCGCGCAGCTGGCGATAGGCATTGTTGAGTCCTTCGCGCAGCTCGCCCGTGACGGTTTCCAGGGTCTGCACCGGTTCGCCGCGACGCATCAGGGTTTGCATGCGGCTGACTTGCAACTTCATGTAGGACAAGGCCTGGGCCAGGGAGTCATGCAGCTCCCTGGCAATGATCGTGCGTTCGTCGAGCAGCAGCAGGCGATGGTCCTGTTCGCGCTGGCGCTTGAGGGACAGCGAGGTGCCGATCAGGTTGGCCAGGGCCTGGATCAGTGCGGTCTCCCAGGGTTGTGCCGCGTGGCCGTCGACAAAGTGCGCCTTGAGTTCGCCCAGTTCATTGCCCTGGTTGCTGATGCTGAACGTCAGTGGCTGCGCCGCACCGTGTTTCTGGCAGGTAGCGCAATCGCTGCTGGCGCAGATCTCGCGGTTGTTGGCGCCATGAATGGCCAACAGGTGCCGTGCGGGTGCCTGTAATTGTCCCTGCAGGCACAGTGACAGGCGCAGGCCCGGCAGCCGTTGCTGGAAGCGCTGGATCAATTCATCCAGGCCCTTGGCATTGGCCTGTCGCGTCGCCAGGCTGCGGCTGCTCTGGTACAGCAGCTCCAGGGCGGCATTGGCCTGTTGCAGGTTCAAGGTCTTTTGCCGGACCTGGTTTTCCAGGGTGCGGTGGGACTCCTCGATGGTCTCGGCCATGGTGTTGAAGCTCGTCGCCAACTGGCCCAATTCATCCTCGGACTGATGATTGACCCGCACCTGGAATTCGCCACGGCGAAAGCGCTGGGTCGCGACCACCAGCTCCTGCAAGGGGCTGACCACGCTGTACTGCAATTCGTACAGGCCGATCAGCAGGATGATCATGGTGCTGAACAACGCCATGCCCTGGATCGTCTGCTGCCAGCCCTGTTTGTGCTCGCTCTGGCGTTGCAGCAAGGTGACGAACTGGTCCAGTTGCTCGACGAACGAACTGGCACTGTCCTGGAAGAACACCGAGTCGCCGCGCTCGACCGCAGGGCGCAGGGTCTGGTTCCAGCGTTGCAGGAGATCGCGATAACTCTGGTGCAGGGCGGTGCTCGGACCGTCCTCCAGCACGGCGCGAAGGGCAGGGCTATTGAGGCGTTGCTGCAGGCTGTCGATGATCGGGGCGATGTCTGCGGTGGCACCGGCCGCCAGTTTCCAACTGAGGTGGTAGGTTTCCATGCGCACCGAACCTGCGGTGTTGATCGCCGCTGCGTCGCCCTGGCTGAACCAGGCGATCAACCCGGCGCTCAGGGAACTGGCCAGGGCGAGGATGGCGATGAGAATCACCGCGACCCCGGCACGGGCGGGCAGGGAACTGCGCAGCCAGCCCATCATCGTGGCTGGCTCTGGAAAAATAGGTTCAAGCCTGACATGGGGCGTCCTGGACCATGGGTGTTGCAGCCGTCCCGGGCGCACTACCTCTAAAGAGTTGTTGGCCGTTCCGTTTCGATAAAAGCTTCGGCCAACTCAGTCAAGAGATTGATAAACAAAGGGTTTTATCAATTTCAAGGTCTACCCCTTTGGAGGTAGACGGGCCCAGCATAGGCCAGGATGGCTCCAGGGCTCGTTGACCCAGGTCAAGTTTTCAACGGGTTCGCATCACTAGGCTGCGCTCATCGAATCGAGGGGAGTGCAGCGTGATGCGAGCGCAAGTGCAACAAGGGCTGGTACTGGGGATGAGTACCCTGGCCTTCACCGTGTGCTTCATGGTCTGGATGATGTTTGCCGTCCTGGGCGTTCCGATCAAGGAAATGCTCGCGCTTAACGAAACCCAATTCGGCCTGCTGGCCGCCACCCCGGTACTGACCGGTTCGCTGGTGCGCCTGCCCCTGGGGATCCTGACCGATCGCTTTGGCGGGCGGATCGTGTTCTTCCTGTTGATGCTGTCCTGCGTGTTGCCGCTGTACCTGATCACCCTGGCGACCGCGTTCTGGCAATTCCTGGTGCTGGGCCTGTTCGTCGGCCTGGCCGGCGGTTCGTTTTCGGTCGGCGTCGCCTACGTCGCCAGGTGGTTCGACAAACAGAACCAGGGCTTCGCCATGGGTGTGTTCGGCGCCGGCAACGCCGGTTCCGCGCTCACCAAGTTCCTCGCCCCGGGCCTGATCGCCCTGGGCACCTGGCACCTGGTGCCGAAGGTGTTCAGCGCCATCCTGTTCATCACCGCGCTGTTGTTCTGGTTCCTCACCGCCGAGAAGAAAGAGCACCGCAGCGTTGGTGGCGCGAGCCTGCGCGAACAACTCAAGGCGTTGAAAGAACCGGCGGTGTGGCGCTACTGCCAGTACTACTCGATCGTGTTCGGTGGCTATGTCGCCCTGGCCCTGTGGATGACCAAGTACTACGTGCAGGAATACGGTTTCAGCCTGCAAAGCGCCGCGCTGCTGGCCGCCTGCTTTTCCCTGCCCGGCGGCGTGCTGCGGGCCGTCGGTGGCTGGATGTCGGATCGCTGGGGCGCCCAGAGCGTGACCTGGTGGGTGCTGTGGATCAGCTGGATCTGCCTGTTCCTGCTGTCCTACCCCCAGACCCAGCTGCAAGTGCACACCGTCAATGGCATCGTCGATTTCCACATCGGCCTCAACGCCACGCTGTTCACCGTGCTGCTGTTCGTGATGGGCATTGCTTTCGCGTTCGGCAAGGCCTCGGTCTTCAAGTACATCGCCAACGACTACCCCGGAAACATGGGCGCGGTGTCCGGCATCGTCGGTCTGGCCGGCGGCCTGGGCGGCTTCGTGCTGCCGATCCTGTTCGGTGCCCTGGTGGACCTCACCGGCGTGCGCTCGTCCTGCTTCATGTTGCTGTACGGCGTGGTCTGGGTCTCCCTGATCTGGATGTACCTCAGCGAAATCCGCAAGCGCCCGCTGCTGGGCAAGCAACCACTTGCCAGCCAACCCCCGTTTTCCAGCATTGCCCAAGGAGAAGAACATGTCCGTTCTGCAAACGCCTGACAAAGGCCCGGTCATTCATGACTGGCGCCCGGAAGACCCGGCCTTCTGGGGCCGCAGTGGCAAACAGACTGCGCGTCGCAACCTGTGGATCTCGATCCCGGCGCTGCTGCTGGCCTTCGCGGTGTGGATGGTCTGGAGCACGGTGATCGTGCGCCTGAATGCCATCGGTTTCAGCTTCAGCACCGACCAGTTGTTCTGGCTGGCGGCACTGCCGGGGCTGTCCGGCGCAACCTTGCGCATCTTCTATTCATTCATGGTGCCGATTTTCGGCGGACGCCGCTGGACCGCCCTGAGCACCGCGTCGCTGCTGATACCTGCGCTGTGGATGGGCTTCGCCGTGCAGAGTCCGGCCACGCCCTACAGCGTGTTCGTGCTGATCGCGCTGCTCTGCGGCTTTGGCGGCGGCAATTTCGCTTCGAGCATGTCCAACATCAGCTTCTTCTATCCCAAGTCCCAGCAGGGCACCGCCCTGGGCCTGAACGCCGGCCTGGGCAACCTGGGCGTGTCGGTGATGCAGTTCAGCGTGCCGCTGGTGATTTCCTTCGGGGTGTTCGGCTTCATGGGCGGTCAACCGCAGGTACTGGCCGACGGCAGCTCGTTGTGGTTGCAGAACGCCGGGTTCATCTGGGTGCCGTTCATCCTCGCCGTCACCTTGATTGCCTGGTTCGGCATGAACGACCTGTCCAGTGCCCGTGCTTCGTTCAGCGAACAGGCGATGATTTTCAAGCGCAAGCACAACTGGCTGATGTGCTGGCTGTACCTGGCCACGTTCGGCTCGTTCATCGGGTTCTCCGCCGCGTTCCCATTGCTGATCAAGACCTCGTTCCCGGACGTCATCGCCCTCAAGTTCGCTTTCCTCGGCCCTCTGGTGGGTGCCCTGGTACGGCCATTGGGTGGCTGGCTGGCGGACAAGCTCGGTGGCGCGAAAGTCACCCTGTGGAACTTCGTGCTGATGATCGCGATGGTGTTCGGCGTCATGCACTTCCTGCCGCAAGGCGGTCAGGGCGGCAGCTTCTACGGCTTCCTGGGCATGTTCATGCTGCTGTTCATCACCACCGGCGTGGGCAACGGTTCGACCTTCCGCATGATCCCGGTGATCTTCCGCACCCTTCACGAAAAAGCCGCCCTGGGCAAAAAGCCCGAGCTGCGTGAGCAAGCGCTCAAGAACGCTGGCAAGGAATCGGCTGCGGTGCTGGGTTTCAGCTCGGCCATGGGGGCGTTCGGCGCGTTCTTCATTCCCAAATCCTTCGGCACTTCGATGGCCCTGACCGGCGGCCCGGAGATGGCCTTCTACATGTTCGTCGGCTTCTACCTGAGCTGCATCGTGGTGACCTGGTGGTGGTACGCGCGCAAGGGTGCCGCGACCCCTTGCTGATTCGAAATTACCTGTTGCGTGGGCGGGGCGAAGACCCCGCGGAGCAAGCCTGAGAGGAAAGACACTGTGAGTCATTTACTGGATCAACTGCGGTTCTTCAACCGCAAACAAGGCGAGTTTTCCGAGGGGCATGGCGAGACCCGCAAGGAGTCCCGGGACTGGGAGAACGTCTATCGTTCCCGCTGGCAGTACGACAAGATCGTGCGCTCCACCCATGGGGTGAACTGTACCGGTTCGTGCTCGTGGAAAATCTACGTCAAGAACGGCCTGATCACCTGGGAAACCCAGCAGACCGACTACCCGCGTACCCGCAACGACCTGCCCAACCACGAGCCACGCGGCTGCCCTCGCGGCGCCAGCTACAGCTGGTACATCTACAGCGCCAACCGGCTCAAGTACCCGAAGGTGCGCCAGCCATTGCTCAAGCTGTGGCGTGAAGCCCGGCAGACCCTGCCGCCGGTGGAGGCCTGGGCCAGCATTGTCGAGAACAAGGCCAAGGCCGACTCGTACAAGAGCAAGCGCGGCATGGGCGGCTTCATCCGTTCCAACTGGGAAGAAGTCAACGAGATCATTGCCGCCGCCAACGTTTATACCGTCAAGCGACACGGCCCTGATCGGGTGGTGGGCTTCTCGCCGATTCCCGCCATGTCGATGGTCAGCTACGCCGCCGGCGCTCGCTACCTGTCGCTGATCGGTGGCGTGTGCCTGAGCTTCTACGACTGGTACTGCGACTTGCCGCCAGCCTCGCCAATGGTCTGGGGCGAGCAGACCGACGTGCCGGAATCGGCCGACTGGTACAACTCCAACTACATCATCGCCTGGGGCTCCAACGTCCCGCAGACCCGTACCCCCGACGCGCACTTCTTTACCGAGGTGCGCTACAAGGGCACCAAGACCGTGGCAATCACCCCGGACTATTCGGAAGTCGCCAAGCTCACCGACCTGTGGCTCAACCCCAAGCAGGGCACCGACGCGGCACTGGCCCAGGCCTTCAACCATGTGATCTTCAAGGAATTTCACCTGGACAAGCCCAGCGCCTATTTCACCGACTATGCCAAGCGCTACACCGACCTGCCGGTGCTGGTGATGCTCAAACCGATGCTTGGCACGGCGCCGGGCGCGGGTTACCAGCCGGACCGCTTCCTGCGGGCCAGCGACCTCACCGCTAACCTCGGTCAGGACAACAACCCCGAGTGGAAAACCATCGCCCTCGATGCGACCGGCGAATTGGTCTCGCCCCAGGGCTCCATCGGTTATCGCTGGGGTGAGAAGGGCAAGTGGAACATTCTGCCTCGCGAAGGCGGCGAGGGGCGTGAGATCGACCTCAAGCTGAGCCTGATCGGCGGCGACGTGGCCGAAGTGGCCTTTCCGTACTTCGCCGGCAAAACCCAGGAACACTTCCAGCACGTGGCCGGTGACGCGGTGCAGTTCCGCCGGGTGCCGGTGCACAGCGTGGTGCTGGCCGACGGCAGCGTGGCGAAAGTCGCCACCGTGTTCGACCTGTCGGCGGCCAACCTGGCCATCGACCGTGGCCTGGGTGGAGCCAACGTCGCCAAGGATTACGACGACGCCTCGGTGCCCGGCACACCGGCCTGGCAGGAGCAGATCACCGGCGTCAGCCGCGAGAAGGCGATCCAGATCGCCCGTGAATTCGCCGACAACGCCGACAAGACCCGTGGCCGCTCGATGATCATCGTCGGCGCGGCGATGAACCACTGGTACCACATGGACATGAACTACCGCGGGCTGATCAACATGCTCATGCTCTGCGGTTGCATCGGCCAGACCGGCGGTGGCTGGGCCCATTACGTCGGCCAGGAAAAACTCCGCCCGCAGTGCGGCTGGCTGCCCCTGGCCTTCGGCCTGGACTGGAACCGTCCTGCGCGGCAGATGAACGGCACCAGTTTCTTCTACGGCCACAGCTCCCAATGGCGCCACGAGAAGATGAGCATGCACGACGTGCTCTCGCCCCTGGCGGACAAGTCGCAGTTCCCCGAGCACGCCCTGGACTACAACATCCGCGCCGAACGTGCCGGCTGGTTGCCCAGCGCGCCGCAGCTCAACACCAACCCGCTGCACATCTGTCGCGATGCCGCTGCCGCGGGCATGGAACCCAAGGACTACGTGGTCAAGTCCTGGCAGGACGGGTCGCTGCGCTTTGCCTGTGAACAGCCCGACAATCCGGTGAACTTCCCGCGCAATATGTTCATCTGGCGCTCCAACTTGTTGGGTTCTTCGGGCAAGGGCCACGAGTACATGCTCAAGTACCTGCTCGGCACCAGGAACGGTGTGATGAACGAAGACATCGGCCAGGTCGGTGACTGCAAGCCGACCGAGGCCGAATGGGTCGACGAGGGCGCCATCGGCAAACTCGACCTGGTGACCACCCTGGACTTCCGCATGTCTTCGACCTGCGTGTACTCCGACATCGTCTTGCCGACCGCCACCTGGTACGAAAAAGACGACATGAACACCTCGGACATGCACCCGTTCATCCATCCGTTGTCGGCGGCCATCGACCCGGCCTGGGAGTCGCGTTCGGACTGGGAAATCTACAAGGGCATCGCCAAGGCGTTCTCGGCCATGGCGGTCGGACACCTGGGTGTCGAGAAGGACCTGGTCACCGTACCGTTGATGCACGACAGCGTCGGCGAGCTGGCCCAGCCGTTTGGCGGCACTGACTGGAAAACCGCCGGCGAGGCGCCGCAGCCGGGCAAGAACGCACCGAACCTGCAAGTGGTGGAGCGCGACTACCCGAACATCTACAAGCAGTTCACCTCCCTGGGGCCGTTGCTGGAAAAACTCGGCAACGGCGGCAAGGGCATCAACTGGAACACCGAGGCCGAAGTGAAATTCCTCGGCGAGCTGAACCACCACGAAGTGGATGCGGGCATCAGCCAGGGCCGGCCAAAAATCGACAGCGCCATCGACGCCGCCGAAGTGATCCTGTCCCTGGCCCCGGAAACCAACGGCCACGTAGCGGTCAAGGCCTGGGCGGCGCTGTCGGAGTTCACCGGCATCGACCACAGCCACCTGGCCGTCTCCAAGGAACACGAGGCGATCCGCTTCCGCGACATCCAGGCCCAGCCGCGCAAGATCATTTCCAGCCCGACCTGGTCCGGCCTGGAAGACGATCACGTGAGCTACAACGCCGGCTATACCAACGTTCATGAGTCGATCCCATGGCGCACCATCACCGGCCGCCAGCAGTTCTACCAGGATCACCCGTGGATGCAGGCGTTCGGCGAGCAACTGATGAGCTATCGGCCGCCGGTCAACACCCGCACCATCGAGGTGGTCAAGGGCAAGCGCACCAATGGCCATACCGAGATCGTCCTCAACTGGATCACCCCGCACCAGAAATGGGGCATCCACAGTACCTACACCGACAACCTGCTGATGCTCACCTTGAGCCGTGGCGGGCCGATCATCTGGCTCTCCGAGATCGACGCCCGGCGCGCCGGTATCGAGGACAACGACTGGGTCGAATGCTTCAACGCCAACGGCGCGTTGACTGCCCGCGCGGTGGTCAGCCAGCGGGTCAAGGAGGGCATGGTGATGATGTACCACGCCCAGGAACGGATCGTGAACGTGCCAGGTTCGGAAACCACCAAGACCCGTGGCGGCCACCACAACTCGGTGACCCGCGTGGTGCTCAAGCCCACCCACATGATCGGTGGCTACGCCCAGCAGGCCTACGGCTTCAACTATTACGGCACGGTCGGCTGCAACCGCGACGAATTCGTCGTGGTGCGCAAGATGGCCAAGGTCGACTGGCTCGACGGTTCCAGCGGCGATGAGCTGCCGCGTTCCCTGCCGACTGAGCTGGATTGAGGAGATTGAAATGAAGATTCGTTCACAGATCGGCATGGTCCTGAACCTGGACAAATGCATCGGTTGCCACACCTGTTCGATCACCTGCAAGAACGTCTGGACCAGCCGTGAAGGCATGGAATACGCCTGGTTCAACAACGTCGAGACCAAGCCCGGCATCGGCTATCCCAAGGAATGGGAAAACCAGGACAAGTGGAAGGGCGGCTGGATCCGCAATGCCGACGGCTCGATCAACCCGCGCATCGGCGGCAAGTTCCGCGTGCTGGCGAACATCTTCGCTAACCCGGACCTGCCAGGCCTGGACGACTACTACGAACCGTTCGACTTCGACTACCAGCACCTGCATACCGCGCCCCTGGGGGAACACCAGCCCACCGCGCGGCCGCGCTCGCTGGTCTCCGGCAAGCGCATGGAGAAGATCGAGTGGGGGCCGAACTGGGAGGAAATCCTCGGCACCGAATTCGCCAAGCGGCGCAAGGACAAGAACTTCGACAAGATCCAGGCAGACATCTACGGCGAGTACGAAAACACTTTCATGATGTACCTGCCGCGCCTGTGCGAGCACTGCCTGAACCCGGCGTGCGCGGCGTCGTGCCCGAGCGGCGCGATCTACAAGCGTGAAGAGGACGGCATCGTCCTGATCGACCAGGAAAAATGCCGCGGCTGGCGCATGTGCATCAGCGGCTGCCCGTACAAGAAGATCTACTTCAACTGGAAGAGCGGCAAGTCGGAAAAATGCATCTTCTGCTACCCGCGCATCGAAGCCGGGATGCCAACGGTCTGTGCGGAAACCTGCGTCGGCCGGATCCGCTACCTCGGCGTGCTGCTGTATGACGCCGACCGTATCAGCGAAGTGGCGAGCACCGCCAACGAACAGGACCTGTACGAGAAGCAACTGGAGATCTTCCTCGACCCGAACGACCCGGCGGTGATTCGTCAGGCCCTGGCCGATGGCGTGCCGCAGTCGGTGATCGACTCGGCACAGCGCTCGCCGGTCTACAAGATGGCCGTGGACTGGAAACTCGCGCTGCCGCTGCACCCGGAATACCGCACCTTGCCGATGGTCTGGTACGTGCCGCCACTGTCGCCGATCCAGAACGCTGCCGCCGCCGGCACCGTGGGCATGAACGGGGTGATCCCGGACGTCGACAGCCTGCGCATCCCGTTGCGCTACCTGGCCAACCTGCTGACCGCCGGCGATGAGAAGCCCGTCAAGCTGGCCCTCAAGCGCCTGCTGGCAATGCGTGCCTACAAGCGTTCCGAACAGGTGGATGGCGTGAAAGACCTGCAAGTGCTGGCCGATGTCGGCCTGAGCGTGAACCAGGTCGACGAGATGTACCGCTACCTGGCCATCGCCAACTACGAAGACCGTTTCGTCGTGCCGAGTGCTCACCGCGAAGACGCCATGAGCGACGCGTTCGCCGAGCGCTCCGGGTGCGGCTTCAGCTTTGGCAGCGGTTGCAGCGGCAGTTCCGACACCAACATGTTCGGCGGCAAGAAGGCCAACCGTCGCGACGTGATCAAGACCGTACAGTTGTGGGAGGACTGAGCATGCGCATTCTCAAGGTAATTTCGTTGTTGCTCGACTACCCGACCGAGACCCTGGTGGCCGGTCGTGACGAGCTGGAGCAAGCGATTCTCCAGGCGCGGGAAATCAGTCCCAATCAGCGCGCCGGGCTGTTCGAGTTGCTGGAGGTGATCTGCGCCAAGGACCTGATGGACGGCCAGGAGCACTACGGCGCGTTGTTTGGCCGCGGCCGTTCACTGTCGCTGTTGCTGTTCGAACATGTCCATGGCGAGTCCCGCGACCGCGGCCAGGCCATGGTGGACATGATGGCCCAGTACGAGGCGGCCGGTTTCGCCATCGGCGTCAAGGAGCTGCCCGACTACATTCCGTTGTACCTGGAATTTCTCTCCACCCGCGAAGACCTCGAGGCCCGCGAGGGCCTCGCGGATGTCGCGCACCTGCTGGCTTTGCTCGCCGCGCGCCTGGATGAGCGGGAAAGCGCCTACGCCAGTTGCTTCCGGGCCTTGCTGCAGATCGCCGGGGCCGAACCCCAGGGCGCGGTCGCCGAGCTGCGCGAGCAAGTGAAGGCCGAGCCACGGGACGACTCCCTGGAAGCCCTGGACCGGGTCTGGGAGGAGGAGGCGGTGGATTTCATGAAGGCCGAACAGCAGGACCGTTGCAGTTCGCTGCCGAGCGCGCCGGGCAGGGCTCGGGAAGAAAGTGCGGTGCCGTTGCACTGGGTGGATTTTCAGCATGAAGGGCGGGCCGCTGCGCCGGCCGGGGAGGTGGGCAATGTCTAAGTGGGATCTGTTGTTGTTCGGGGTCTACCCCTATGTCGCCCTGGCGATTTGTCTGCTCGGCAGCTGGGCGCGTTTCGACCTGTCCCAGTACACCTGGAAGGCCGGTTCCAGCCAGATGCTGAACCAGCGCGGCATGCGTGTGGCGAGCAACCTGTTCCACGTCGGCGTGCTGTTCGTGTTGGTGGGGCACTTTGTTGGCCTGCTGACGCCGTCGGCGGTCTACCACCATGTGCTGAGCACCGAGAACAAGCAGCTATTGGCGATGGTTTCCGGCGGCTTTTTCGGCGTACTGGGCCTGATCGGCTTGCTGATGCTGCTGAACCGGCGCCTGAGCGATCCGCGGGTGCGCGCTACGTCCAATACCTCGGACATCCTGGTGTTGGTGTTGCTGTTGGTACAACTGGTGCTGGGGTTGATGACCATCGTTGCCTCCACCGCCCACATGGACGGTTCGGTGATGGTGATGCTGGCCGACTGGGCGCAGAACACGGTGCTGTTGCGTCCGGTGGAAGCCGCTACGTCGATGGCGCCGGTGGGCCTGGTCTACAAGCTTCACGTGCTGCTGGGCCTGACCCTGTTCGTGCTGTTCCCGTTCACCCGCCTGGTGCACATCGTCAGCGCGCCGGTCTGGTACCTGGGACGGCGTTATCAAATCGTTCGGCAGAAATTCTGAGGAGGCGATCATGGCCAGTGGATGCGGATGTGGTGGCGGTAACGGCGGCAGTGGCGGCTGTGGTTCGTCGGCAAAGGCGGCGCCCGTGGCGGATGTAGCGCCCGTCGGGGCGGTGCAGTTCGAGCCGGTGGTGGTTGATGAGGCGCCGCCGCAGTTGATTGCCAGCAGTGAACAGGAATGGCCGATCCTCAGCGTCAACGGGGTGTCGATCACCCCGCAGGCGATGGCCCAGGAGCTGCAATATCACCCGGCGCAGAGTCGCGAGGATGCGGTTTACCAGGCCGCGCGGGCCCTGGTGATTCGGGAATTGCTCCAGCAGCGCATCGCTGAGCTGGGCTTGTCCCTGCAGGTCGGTGCCGGTGAAAACGAAGAGGAGGCGGCGACGCGGTTGCTGCTCGAGCGCGAAGTACAGGTGCCGCAATGCGACGAGGCAACCTGCCTGCGCTACTACGAAAGCAACCGCGCGCGCTTTCACAGCGCACCGTTGCTGGCGGTGCGGCACATCCTGCTCGAATGCGCACCGGACGACGCCGAGGGGCGCAGCCTCGCGTATGTCCAGGCCGAGTTGCTGCTGGAACGACTGGACCAGGCTCCGGGCACTTTCGCCGAGCTGGCCCAAACGTATTCGGCCTGTCCGTCCAAGGAGCAGGGCGGGTCGCTGGGGCAGATCAGCAAGGGCCAGACCGTGCCCGAGCTGGAGCGCCAGTTGTTTGCCTTGCCGGCGGGACTGTGGGGCAAACCCCTGGAGAGTCGCTACGGCTGGCACGTGATTAGCATTGACCAACGCATCGACGGCCAGCCGTTGCCTTACGAGGCGGTGGCGACGGCGATCCGCACCCAGCTGCAGCAGGGCGTCTGGCAGAAAGCGTTGGTGCAGTACCTGCAAACCCTGATTGGTGCGGCGGACATTCGCGGTATTCATCTTCAGGGCGCCGACTCGCCGCTGGTGCAGTGAGCATCGACTCGAACAGGGGGCATTCATGAACGCTTCGCTGCAGGATGGATTTGGGCGCCAGATCGATTATCTACGGATGTCGGTGACCGATCGTTGTGATTTTCGTTGTGTGTATTGCATGGCGAAGCACATGACCTTCCTGCCGCGTCAGCAGGTATTGACCCTGGAAGAGCTCCAGCGGTTGGCGCGGCTGTTCGTCGGGCTGGGGGTGAAGAAGATCCGCCTGACCGGCGGCGAGCCACTGATCCGCCCGGGCATCGTCGGGTTGTGCCGCGACATCGCGGCATTGCCCGGGCTGCGGGAGCTGGTGATGACCAGCAACGGCTCGCAGCTCGGGCGTCTGGCCAAGCCGCTGGTCGATGCCGGCGTCAAGCGCATGAACATCAGCCTCGACAGCCTTGACGGCGAGCGTTTTCGGGCCATCACCCGCAACGGCAACCTCGACCAGGTGCTGGCCGGCATCGAAGCGGCAAAGACGGCCGGATTCGAGCGGATCAAGCTCAACTGCGTGGTGATGAAAGGACGCAATTTCGATGAGGTGCCGGCGTTGGTGCAGTACGCCATCGAGCAGCGCATCGACATCAGCTTCATCGAGGAAATGCCGTTGGGGGAGGTGGGGCGTTCCCGGGGGGAGTCGTTCTGCTCCAGCGATGAAGTCCGGGCTGTGATTGCCCGTCATCACAGGTTGCTCGACAGCGCCGAGAGCAGCGGCGGGCCGGCGCGCTATGTGCGCCTGGAGCGTCACTCCGGCACGCGGATCGGCTTCATTTCACCGAACACCCACAACTTCTGCGCCAGTTGCAACCGGGTGCGCATGACCGTTGAGGGGCGCTTGCTGCTGTGCCTTGGACAAGAGAACGCCCTCGACCTGCGTGGCCTGCTGCGGCGCTATCCGCTGGAGGACCAGCCAGTGATCCAGGCGGTGCAACAAGCCCTGCGTGGCAAACCGCTGCGCCATGACTTCAATCCTGGAGGGGAGGTGCAGATTGTGCGGTTCATGAACATGAGTGGGGGTTAGGCATTTACCTGGCAGACACCAAAGACACCCTGTGGGAGCGGGCTTGCTCGCGAAGGCGGTGGGTCAGTCGCTGAAGATGTTGACTGATCTGACGCCTTCGCGAGCAAGCCCGCTCCCACACGGAATGACGGTGTTGATGAGTTAGCTTTCAGACCATCCCCAATTCTTGACATCAATCAATTCCAATTAAACCTATCGGGCCTAACATCACTGCATATTGTGTCTTAATAGCTAAATGTATCTATATGTAGTGTCTGGAGCCCAAATGCAAAGCACGTTGATTTCGGTAGGGTGCAACCGCCTGCACAAGCGCGACGGCAGTGTGGTCGCTTTTGATGCGGACAAGATCCGCCAGGCGCTGATCGCCGCCGGCAAGGCCACCGGCGAGTACGCCGAGGCTGAAGCCGAAGCGCTGCTCAACGCCGTGCTGGCCCGGTTGGAAGGGCAGTCGCGATTGAACGTCGAGCAGATCCAGGATCGGGTCGAGCGGGTGTTGATGGACGCCGGTTTCTTCCTTTCCATGCGCGCCTACATTGTTTACCGCGAGCAACACGGACGCCTGCGCCGTGATCGTCGCACCCTGGTGGAAGTCGCCACGTCGATGAACGAATACCTCGACCGCGAAGACTGGCGCGTGCAGGCCAACGCCAACCAGGGCTATTCCCTGGGCGGGCTGATCCTCAACGTGTCGGGCAAGGTCACCGCCAACTACTGGCTCGATGAGGTCTACAGCCAGGCCATCGGCGAGGCGCACCGCGAGGCCGACCTGCATGTCCATGATCTGGACATGCTCGCCGGCTACTGTGCCGGCTGGTCCCTGCGCACGCTGTTGCACGAAGGTCTCAACGGTGTGCCGGGGCGGGTCGAGGCCGGGCCGCCCAAGCATCTGAGCAGCGCCCTGGGGCAGATGGTGAATTTCCTTGGCACCCTGCAGAACGAATGGGCCGGGGCCCAGGCCTTCAGCTCGTTCGACACCTACCTGGCGCCCTACGTGCGCAAGGACCGGCTCAGCTACGACGAGGTCCGCCAGTCGTTGCAGGAGTTCATCTACAACCTCAACGTACCCTCGCGCTGGGGTACGCAAACGCCGTTTACCAACCTGACGTTCGACTGGGTCTGCCCGCAGGACCTGCGCGAACAGATCCCGGTGATCGGCGGCGAAGAGATGCCATTTGCCTACGGTGAGCTGCAAGCGGAAATGGAGCTGATCAACCGTGCCTACATCGAGGTGATGCAGGCCGGCGATGCGAAAGGGCGGGTGTTCACCTTCCCGATCCCGACCTACAACATCACCCATGACTTCCCCTGGGACAGCGACAACGCCGACCGCCTGTTCGAAATGACGGCCCGCTACGGCTTGCCGTACTTCCAGAATTTCCTCAACTCGGACATGCAACCCAACCAAGTGCGCTCGATGTGCTGCCGCCTGCAACTGGACGTGCGCGAGCTGCTCAAGCGCGGCGGCGGTTTGTTCGGTTCGGCGGAACAGACCGGCTCGCTGGGGGTGGTGACGATCAACTGCGCCCGGCTGGGCTACCTGTACAAGGGCAACACCAGCGCGCTGTTGCAACGCCTCGATGCCCTGATGGAACTGGCGAAGGAGAGCCTGGAGGTCAAGCGCAAGGTGATCCAGCACCACATGGACGCCGGCCTGTATCCCTACACCAAGCGCTACCTGGGCACCTTGCGCAATCACTTCTCCACCATCGGCGTGAATGGCCTGCACGAAATGCTGCGCAACTTCACCGATGACCAACAGGGGCTTCACACCGAGCAGGGACGCGAGTTCGCGCTGCGGTTGCTGGATCATGTGCGGGCGACGCTGCTGCGCTTCCAGGAGGAAACCGGCCATCTCTACAACCTGGAAGCCACGCCTGCCGAAGGCACCACCTACCGCTTCGCCAAGGAAGACCTCAAGCGCTACCCCGATATCCTGCAGGCCGGCAGCCCGGTCGCACCGTACTACACCAACTCTTCGCAATTGCCGGTGGGCTTTACCCAGGACCCGTTCGAGGCCCTGGAGCTGCAGGACGAACTGCAATGCAAATACACCGGCGGCACCGTGTTGCACCTGTACATGGCCGAGCAGATCTCTTCCACCCAGGCCTGCAAGCAACTGGTGCGCAAGGCCCTGGGGCGGTTCCGGCTGCCGTACCTGACGGTCACGCCGACGTTTTCCATCTGTCCGGTACACGGCTACCTGGCCGGTGAACACGAGTTCTGTCCCAAATGCGACGAGGCGTTGTTGCTGCAACAGCAACAGGCACGCTGCGTCCACTGATCCGATCATCCACCGCAAGGAGTTTCACCATGAATGAATCGCGCAACCTTCCGCAGGCCCAGCGCCAACGCTGTGAAGTCTGGACCCGGGTAATGGGGTATCACCGCCCGGTGGCGGCGTTCAACCCGGGTAAGCAGTCCGAGCACCGCGAACGGGTGCATTTCACCGAACGCGCGGCCGGGCGTCCATGAGTCGAGTGCTGCGGGTCGGGGGCATGGTGCCCCTGACCACCCTCGATTATCCGGGCCAATTGGCCTGCGTGCTGTTTTGCCAGGGTTGCGCCTGGCGTTGCCGTTATTGCCATAACCCGCAACTGATCCCGCCCCGTGGCAGCGAGGAAGTGGAGTGGTGCCGGGTGCTGGCGTTCCTGCAACGCCGTCAGGACCTGCTCGACGCAGTGGTGTTCAGCGGCGGCGAACCGACCTTGCAGGACGGCCTGGGCTCGGCCATGGAGGAGGTGCGACAGATGGGCTTTCGCATCGGCCTGCACAGCGCCGGCATCAAGCCGGCGGCATTCGCCAAGGTGGTCGGGCAAGTCGACTGGGTGGGCTTCGACGTCAAGGCCCTGGCCGAAGATGCCTTGGACGTGACCCGGGTCGAAGGCAGCGGCATGGCCAACTGGCGCAGCCTCGACCATCTGCTGGCCAGCGGCGTGGATTACGAGTGTCGCACCACGGTGCATTGGCATCTGTTCGACCCCGAGCGGCTGCTGACCCTGGCCCGGCGCTTGAGCGAACACGGTGTCAGCCGGTTCGCCGTGCAACTGGTGCGCACGGCCCGGATGCTCGACCCGCACCTCTCCAGCGTTTCGGCATACGCCTTGCAACCCGAACTGTGGGCCGCTCTGCGGGAGCTGTTTCCCTCGTTCGTGTTGCGCAGCTAAGCCTTGTCGGGACGAACGACACCGCGGCTCGGGATGACCCGGGCCACTCTTTTCCAAGGTTCTCAAATGCGCTGCCGGATTGGCAGGTAGTTGAACAGGGAGCATTTGATATGACCAGACTCACCACCGCCCAACGCATCGTGATCGGCTTTGCCATCGCGCCGCTGGCCTTGATCGCCCTGGCGTTGTACGCCTTGCACGACCTGGCTGTGTTGCGCGACCAGGCCGAGCAGATCGTCCGGCAGGATTGGCCGAAGATTGACCCGATCATGGTGATCGCCACAGGCGTACGCGATAACGCCAGGAACACCCGGGACTTGCTGATCGACAAGAACAATGCGCAGGTGCAGCAATCCATCGATGCCACGCGGCAACGCATCACCCAGGCTTTTGCGACGTTGGAGCCGCTGTTGTTTCAGCCCGAAGGCAAGGCGGCTTTTGCCGAACTGAAGAAGCGTCGAGAGGCCTATGTGGCGGCATTCGTCCAGGTGCAGGCGCTGATCCGCCAGGGCGCCACGAATGAGGCGATGACGCAACTCAGGCAGGGTGTGATCCCGGCGGAGCTTGAGGTGTACAAGAGCCTGGAAGGTTTGATGGCGATGCAGGGCAGGCTCTTTGCCGAGCGTGAGCAACTGGCCCAGGCGCGCTACAGCGATGCGCGGCGCAACATGTTGATGTTGGTCCTGGCGTGCCTGGCCGTGGTGAGTACCGTGGCGATACTGGTGACCCGCAGCGTGACCCGTCCGTTGGGCGGCGAGCCCGATGATGCCGCGCGGGTGCTGAGCCACATCGCCCAGGGCGATCTGACGATCCGCGTACCGGTGGGCGTCGGCGCCAACGACAGTGTGATGAGCAACATGCACGACATGCAGCAGAATCTGAACACCATGGTTCGGCACATTGCGGCCTCGGTGGATCGGGTAGCCAGTTCATCCGAAGAGCTGAGTGCGGTCAGCAGCCAGACCAACAGCACGTTGCAGTTGCAAGGCATGGAGATCGAGCAGGCTGCGGCGGCGGTGAACCAGATGACAGCGGCGGTGGACGAGGTGGCGCGCAACGCCGTGAGTACCAGCGAAGCCTCGCGGGTTTCCGAGCAGACCGCCCAGCGTGGACGTGAGCAGGTCCAGCAGACGGTCGCCTGCATCTCGGCGCTGGCGGACGGCGTGACGGACACCTCGGCGCGCATCCAGCAACTGGCGGGGCGGGTCGAGGGTATCAGCACTGTACTGGACGTGATCCGCGGCATTGCCGAGCAAACCAACCTCCTGGCCCTGAACGCCGCCATCGAAGCCGCCCGGGCCGGCGATGCCGGACGCGGCTTTGCGGTGGTGGCTGACGAAGTCCGTGCACTGGCCCATCGCACCCAGGATTCGACCCGGGAAATCGAGGACATGATCGGCAACATCCGCCAGGACAGCGGACATGCTGTGACGGCCATGCAAAGCAGCAGCGAGCGGGTACTGGACACCTTGCAAGTCGCCCAGCGTTCCGGCGACGCCCTGGATGAAATCGCCCGCTCGATATCGCAGATCAACGAGCGCAACCTGATGATCGCCAGCGCCACGGAACAACAGGCCCTGGTGGCCCGGGAAGTTGACCGCAACCTGGTGGGCATTCGCAACCTGTCGGAACAGGTGCTTCTGGGGGCAAGGCACACCGATACCGCCGGCCAGGACCTGGCACAGATGGCCGGCTCGCTGCATGAGACGGTGGCGCGGTTCAAGGTGTAGCGGGGCGGGCATTACGAACTTTCTGTGGGAGCGGGCTTGCTCGCGAAAGCGGTCTTTCAGTTACCTATGCATCACTGACACACTGCATTCGCGAGCAAGCCCGCTCCCACAGGATCCAGTTCTACCCAGGTGTTAGGAACACCTCGCAAGATCACCACCCCCAGAACTGCAACCACCAGCCGTATCCCACCAGGCCGCAGGCCAATGCCAGGCATGTCACGGTGGGTAATCGTCGAACCGGGGGCATCTGCTCCAGGCGTTTCCAACCCAGCCACAGGCTCCAGGCCATCGCCGCCAGCAAAAGCACGGCCCGCGCCGGCTGCACCCATTCGAGCGACAATCCTTCATAGCGCAGCAGTTTTACCGTGGTGGCCGACAAGCCGAGAAACAGCCCTGCACCACCAAGAGGCGTCAGGGTGATGGCTAAGGGCCAATAGTGTGCGGCATCTCCCGACATTTTCGCCGCCAGGCGTATCAGCAGCGTCAACGAACCACCCAGCAGCAAGGCGCTCATGCCCAGGTAGGCGAGGATGCAAAAACCATCGAGCCAGCTGAAACTGTCATTGAGCTGCGGATAGTGCGTCAACAGCCACCAGGGCTCGTTATCCTGGAGGGGCCAAAACAGGTCATGGGTTATCAGCCATTGGGCCAGATTCTGCTTCAAGGCGATGAACCACGGGCTGATAGTCCACTGGAAAGCTCCCATGGCCAGGCCGATGACGCCGAACAACAGCAAGCGCACGTCCCACGGCGAGACGCTGTCCGGTGTCGAATCAAGGATTTCCTGGTTGCTGGAACGGGCGATCAGGCGCACGGCGTCGCGTTGGCCGCTGCAACGACCGCAGGCATGGCAGTCGGCGGCGCTGCGCATGCGACGAATGTCCAGCAGCGGCGCGCAGTTGGGCGCTGGTCGACGGGGCGCCGGGTTTTCCAGCCAGCGTTGTTCGTCCACCTGAAAATGCACCGGTGCCAGGCGGGCGAGCAGGGCGAAGACGCCGCTGACCGGGCACAGGTAGCGACACCATACCCGTTTACCCCGGGCGAACAGCAGGCCGACGAGCACCGCCGCGACGGTCGAGCCGCCGAGGATCAACAGCGCAGCCTGAGCATAGTCATAAACGCTGATGAGTTGGCCATAGATCGTGGTCAAACAGAAGGCCAGGGTCGGCCAACCGGCCCAGCGCAGGCCTCGCGGTATGCCCAGGCCTTTGCCATATCGGCTGGCCCATTCGCTCAAGGCGCCCTCGGGGCACAGCACGCCACACCAGAGCCGACCGAACAGCACGATCGACAGCAACACGAAGGGCCACCAGAGGCCCCAGAACAGAAATTGAGCCAGCAACGTGAGGTTGTCGAGCAGGCGCGCCTGGCTGTCCGGCAAGGGCGGGAACGCAGGGACCACCAGCAACACCCCATAAAACAGCACCACTGCCCATTGCACGGCGCGGATGGTCGCGCCGTGGCGGCGCATGCCGTCGCCCAGGCGCTGGAGCCAGGCGTTCAGGTCGGGCATGGCAGGGTTTCCATCTTGCGTGGCCGCAGCGACCCGACGACGGCCAGCCAATAGCCGACCCACACCAGCAATGTCAGCGCGCTGGGACTCGCCCGATACCCGGCGAAATCGGCGAGGAAACCACCTAACCCATGGCCGTCATCCAGAATCGCGCTGCTGTCCCACAGGGCATCGCCGATGCCGCGATACACTGCCTCGGGCCAGTCCATCGCAAGCAACTGCCCGGCGACCCGCTCGATGCCGCTGACCAGCAACGCCGCTCCCAACAGCAACACAATCGTCTCGCTGATGGCAAAGAAACGCGGCCATGCGATGAACCGTCGACCGCTGTGCAGCAAGGAAACGGTCAGCAGCGCCAGCACCAGCCCAGCCAGTGCGCCAACGGCGAACAGGCCCAGTTGCGTCCCGTGCAGGCGAGCCCCGGCGCCATACAGGAAGACCACGGTTTCACTGCCTTCGCGGCTCACGGCCAACAGCGCCAGGACCAGCAGGCCCAGGCCACCCTGGCGGTCCAGGCGCTGATCGGCGTGACGGGTCAGCGCCTGCTTGAGCGTCCCGGCGTTGCGATGCATCCAGCCCACCATCTGCACGATCAGCACACTGGCAACCAGCGCCAACGAGGCCTGGAACCACTCGTTGGCCGCGCCGCTCATGGCTTCGCCGGCCAGCAGGATCAGCCCCGCCAGCCCCGCCGAAAGCAACAGGCCCAGGGCCGCGCCGCTCCAGACGTAGCGCAGTAGCGGCCGGGTCTGTCGCTGCCGGCTGACCCAGGCCTGGAGAATCCCGAGCACCAACAAGGCCTCGACGCTTTCGCGCCAGACAATAAACATCGATTGAGTCATGCAAACGCCTCCTGCTGACCGATCACTGGGCCAGGATGCCGCCCTCGGGCAGTTGCGGATTGAATTCATCGAAAAATGGATAGTGCCCCGGACGCAGCGGATGAATCACGACGAAGGTGGTGACTCCGGGCGACAGCACTTTTTCCACTCGCAATGGCGTGCTCTCGAACTCCGCCGGACCCTGGCCGATGTTCTTCAGCACGATCTTGAAGCGCTGCCCGGCCGGTACTTCCAACAGCGGCGGGGTGAAATGTCCGTCGCGGATGCTCAGTTCATAGGTCGGCAACTCGGCCTGGGCCAGCGACGGCAGCAGGCTCGCCAGCACCAGCCAGGCCAGGCGTCCATGCCTCGCGGGCTGCCCGCGGGTTCGACGGTCCATCGTCAATATCCGCCTTTCTTGCCGATCCCGGCGTAGACGAATTCGTAGTGCAACTCACATCGTTCGAACCACGGCGCGACGCCGGTCTCCTTGTCGGTATGACGACCGAGGGAGCCATGGCCGCCCGGGGGCAGGACGGTGAAGGTCAGTTGATATTTGCCGGGACCGAGCAGTTTCACGTTGTCGCCATAGTGCGGTCTGTCATTGGCGACCATGGCGTGGAAATCACCCTTGAGCTCGGTGTCGTTGCCCTGTTTTTTCAGCTGGAACGCCACGTTGAGGTAAGGCACGAAACTGCCTTCCTGGAAGCCTTGCGGGTTGTCCGCCGTGGCGCGGATATCGGCTTCCAGGTGAATGTCGGAATCGGCGGTGGCGCGCATCATGCCGGCCGGGGCCATTTCAATCGGTTGCAGGTACACCGCGCCGACTTCCAGTCCCGGGCACAGTTGCGGTTCGCCGATGGGGTATTCCTTGGCCTGGGCCAGCGGCGTGAGAACGAGGAGGGCGAGAGACAGGGGAGCGAACGTGCGCATGATGACTTCCTGGACGACATGAGAGTTGGCCGGAGTCTAGGGAGCTTCGCTGCGAATAATAATGATTATTGTCAATTTCCCGCGTGATTCTGCGAAGGAAATGGCGAGGGGGTTTTTGATCGAAATCAAGGGCGATCCAGGCCCGACGCGTTAGGGTACAGCTACACCCATCTGTCAGCGGGGTTCCCATGGCCAAGCCCTTTCCCCTTAGTCCCAAGCATCCTGAACGCATCTGCTGGGGCTGCGACCGCTACTGCGCATCGAACGCCCTGGCCTGTGGCAACGGCGCCGACCGGACCATGCACCCGGCCGAGATGATTGGGGAGGACTGGTACCTGCATGGGGATTGGGGGTTGGAGTTGACTGACATTACAGACCAAAGCGCCAATCTGGAGAAATAGACCAAAGCACCTGTCTGAAGGAATAGACCAAACCTGTGGCGAGGGGATAAATCCCCTCGCCACATTAAACCTGCCAGCCTGGAACCAACAGGCCGGCAGGTGTACTCAGAGCTTCGGCATCTGCCCGATCCGTCCCATCATTTCGGTCACGATCTGCAAGTCCAGCATGAACTGCTCGACTGTCTTGAACTCGTTGTCGTTATGACCGGTGTACTTGACATTGGGCATTGCCAGGCCGAACTGCACGCCGTTGGGCAGGTCGTGGACCGACGTGGCGCCTGCGGAGGTGCCGTATTTGTGCTCCATGCCCAGGTTCTCGGTGGCCACGGCCAGCAGCGCCTTGACCCATTCGCCCTCGGGGTTGCGGTACATCGGTTCGTCGATGGAATAGTCGAAGGCCACCGCCACGTGGGACTTCTTGCTCCAGGCCGCGAGTTTGTCGGCGATCTCGGTCTTGAGCGCTTCGGTGGACTTGCCGACCGGAACGCGCAGGTTGACGGCGAGCTTGAAGGTCTTGTCATCCATGCCGACAAAGGTCAGAGAGGCTGTCAGCGGGCCCATGAACGCGTCGGAGAAGCCAATCCCCAATTGTTTGCCCAGGTAGTCCAGGCCCCAGTTGTCGGCGGCGTAGCGGGCGGCGTCGGTGATGTGGTTGTGCTTGAGTGCGACCTTGCCGTCGAGGCCGTTGATGAAGTCGAGCATCCGCGCTACCGGGTTGACGCCGGACTCGGGTTCTGACGAGTGAGCGGAAACACCGGTGAAGGTCAGTTGGACGTCCTTGCCGACGACCTGGCTGGCGACCTCGAAGTTGCCGCCATTGCGCTTGGCATAATCGGTACCGGCCTTGAGCAGGCTGGCGGCCAGTTCGGCAGGCTTGTCAGCGACAAAGGTGGCCACCGATGTCGATGGAATCTGATTGGTTGCCAGGCCACCGGTCAACCCAGTGATTTCGGCGCCCTTGCCTTGCGCAGGACGGCGGGCAAAGTTCGCCATGACCGTGCCATAGCCTTTCTCGGCAATCACGACAGGGTAGCCGCCATCCAACGCCAGGTTGTAATTCGGCGTCGGGTTGTGTTCGAAGTAGTAGGGAATCGCGTCACCGGTGGTTTCCTCGGTGGTGTCCACCAGCAGCTTGAAATTCCGCGCCAGCGGCAGTTTCTCTTCCTTGATGATCTTCATGGCATAGAGCGCCACGACGATACCGTTCTTGTCGTCCTCGGTGCCTCGGCCGTACATACGGTCGCCCACCAGGGTGACTTTGAACGGGTCGAGCCGTGTGCCATCCTTCAGCACCCAGTTTTCCGGCGTCACCGGGACCACATCGGCGTGGGCGTGGATGCCCACGACTTCGTCGCCACTGCCTGGCAGGGAAATTTCATAGACACGGTTGTCGATGTTGCGGAAGTTCAAGTCGAAGCCCTGGGCGAGGCTTTTGATCTTGTCGGCGATCTTGAGGAATTCCGGATTCTCGTACTGGGCCACGCCGTCCTTGCGGAAGGTCGGGATCGCCACCAGTTCTTTCAGGGTTTCGGTGGCCGCGGCGCCGTATTTCACCCGCGCATAGATACCCAGCAGGCGATGGATTTCGTTCTGTTGTTCAGCCGACAGGGTTTTGTTGTCCTGGAAGGCGTTGATGGCCGGACCCAGGTTCGCGGTTTTGGCAACGTCGCTCTTGGCCACGCTACCCAGGAACTGCCTGAAGTCCGTGGCCGATGTGTCAGCGAGTGTCTTGACGAGCGTCGCGCTCTGCTGCGCGGTGATGTTGGCAAGTGCTGGCGCGCAGAGTGTTGCGAAGCTGGACAGCAGCAGGGTGGTCACAGCCAGGTGCTTGAGCGAGAAGTCCATTGCTGGGGGCATTCCTTTGCAGGGAGTTGAAGGAAGATGTTTCATTGGTGAAACAACTACGCAACCTAACACTGCAGATCAGCGGGCGGGGAGTCCACGAAGTAGGATTTGTCGCACACTCAAGCAAAAACGGCGCACAAATGAAAAACAATGCAGCCGGCGGTCCAGGTGGACGGGTGTATGCAGCCTCTGCATACATCACCGAACCCTGTGGGAGCGGGCTTGCCCGCGAAGGCGGCACATCCTGTATCTGTGTGACAGAGACACCGCTTTCGCGAGCAAGCCCGCTCCCACAGGCCATTGCGGCATTGCTTAATGCGGTGCGCGTGGAATGGTCTTGAGCAGGTCTTCAGGGCTGATGTACCCGACCACCGGCTGCGCCGTGCTGCCCGGCAATGGCAGGTCGAGGATGTGGCCCTTGATCTTGCCGACCACGTGCATCTCGCAGGGTTTGCAGTCGAACTTCAGCGTCAGCACTTCATCGCCGTGGATAAGCTGCATCGGTGCGACCTTGGTGCGCACGCCGGTGACGCCCTTGGCCTGCTTGGGACAGAGGTTGAACGAGAAACGCAGGCAGTGCTTGGTGATCATCACCGGCACTTCACCGGTTTCTTCGTGAGCCTCGAACGCCGCGTCGATCAGCTTGACCCCATGGCGATGATAGAAATCCCGGGCCTTCTGGTTATAGACGTTGGCCAGGAACGACAGGTGCGACTCTGGATACACCGGCGGCGGGCTGGTCTCGGCCTTGCGGCTACCGCGGGGGTGCGCTTCGATGCGGGCGGCGGTCAGGGCTTCGATGGCTTCGCGACGCAACGCCTTGAGCTGCGAGTTGGGAATGAAGAATGCCTGGGGTGCATCCAGCTCGATGGCGGTGGCGTGGTATTCGGTGGTGCCCAGTTGGCCGAGCAGGTCGTGCAATTGCTCCAGGGCCTGTTCCGGCTTGTTGGCTACGCCGAACGGTCCGTCCAGGCCGATGCTGGCGCTGATGCCTTCCTCGCTGGTGGCCGTCAGTTGCAGGCGCTCTTCGCGCAGGCACGCGACCCAGGCCAGGCCGACACGGCGCTCGGATGAGGTTTTCAGCAGCGCCTGCTGCCAGTTATGGTCCAGGTTGCGGCTCAACGGGTGGTTGGGGCGCAACTGGTACATGCCGGCCGGCATCTCGTTCGGCTCGACGCGGTAGCGGTAGCGTTTCTGGCCGTCTTCTTCGAATTCGCCTTTGGGCTCGGCGATGTTGGCCCGGAAGCCCACCACCTCACGCTTGACCAGCACATTGAGGCCGTCGCCGTTGGACAGCGGGTCGAAGGTCACGACCTGCAGGTCGCGCTTGCCGACTTTTTCCACCACGCCCACCGGCACGCCAGTGAAGGTCGGCGAGTCGAAGGCGCCGATGTCGATCTTGCGCTCGCTGACGAAGTAGTCGGTGCTGCCCCGGTGGAAGGTCTTGTCCGGGTCGGGCACGAAGAAGTGCGCGGTACGGCCGCTGGATGCCCGGGCCAGGTCCGGACGGTCTTCGAGGACGTCGTCCAGGCGCTGGCGATAGTAGGCGGTGATGTTCTTCACATAGCCCATGTCCTTGTAGCGCCCTTCGATCTTGAATGAGCGCACACCGGCCTCCACCAGGGCGCGGATGTTGGCGCTCTGGTTGTTGTCCTTCATCGACAGCAGGTGCTTTTCATAGGCGACGACCCGACCCTGGTCGTCCTTGAGGGTGTAAGGCAGGCGACAGGCCTGGGAGCAGTCGCCACGGTTGGCGCTGCGACCGTTCTGGGCGTGGGAGATGTTGCACTGGCCGGAGAACGCCACGCACAGCGCGCCGTGGATGAAGAACTCGATGGCGGCATCGGTTTCGTCGGCGATGGCGCGGATTTCCTGCAGGTTCAGCTCGCGGGCCAGCACCAACTGCGAAAAGCCGGCCTGATCGAGGAACTTGGCCCGGGCCAGGGTACGAATGTCGGTCTGGGTACTGGCATGCAACTCGATCGGCGGAATGTCCAGCTCCATCACTCCCAGGTCCTGGACGATCAATGCGTCGACACCCGCATCGTAGAGCTGATGGATCAGCTGGCGGGCCGGCTCCAGCTCATTGTCGTGCAGGATGGTGTTGATCGTGGTGAATACCCGGGCGTGGTAGCGATGGGCGAACTCCACCAGCCGGGCGATATCGCCCACCTCATTGCAGGCGTTGTGACGCGCGCCGAAACTCGGGCCACCGATGTACACGGCGTCGGCGCCATGCAGGATGGCCTCGCGGGCGATGGTCACGTCGCGGGCAGGGCTGAGTAATTCCAGATGATGTTTGGGCAAGGACATGTGTTTTTTAGTCAGGCTGGTCACGGTCGAAGCGACCATTGTAGCCGCCAGGCGCCTTGCCGGCACCTGTGGACTTGGATTTGCGCGATCCGGACCGATGCACGGCGGTCCTTTACCGGCTCAACCCGACGTTGCGTTGGCACTGCACCAGCGGTTTCGCCCGGTGTTCTTGGCCAGGTACAGAAAGGCGTCGGCGGCCTTGATCAACATGGCAGGCGTCACGTCCACCGTGCCCGGCTGGCTGGTGGTGATGCCGGCGCTGGCCGTGACGATGCCCAATGGATGATCGCCATGTTCGATGTCCAGCGCTCTGATGGCGTCGAGAATGTCCTGGGCTATCTTGGAGGCACCGGTGCTGTCGGTATTGGGCAGCAGGACGGTGAACTCTTCGCCGCCGTACCTCACCGCCAGGTCGCTCGGCCGATTGACCGCGCCCCGGATCGCCCCGGCAATGGCCCGCAGGCACTCATCGCCTGCGGCATGCCCGTATTTGTCGTTGAAGCGCTTGAAGTAATCGACATCGAGCATGATCAGCGCCAGGGACGAGCCCTGGCGCTTGGCCAGGCGCAGCTCATCGGCCAAGGCCAGGTCCAGCTTCCGGCGGTTGCCCAGCCCGGTCAGGCTGTCGGTCAACGCCATGTCCCGCATGCTCTGGTGTGCATGACGGATCTGCTTTTCCATGGTCATCCGGTAGCGCAGTTGGCTCAGCACGATGAGCCCGAAGCCGACCAGGGTGACGATCAGGAAAACCAGCACGAAGCCGGTCTTGAGCAGGTCGCGGCGCCAGGGTGCGGTGATGGAGTCCCGGGACAGGCCGGCTTCCACCACCAACGGATAGGTGGTCAGCGCGCGGTAGCCATACAGGCGTTCGGTGGCGTCGATTACGGCGCGGGCTTCGGCGATGCCCTGGTTCGACGTCGGCAGGAAGTTCTTGAAAATCACGCTATTGACCAGGCTCTTGCCGATCACCGTCTCGACGAAGGGGCGCCGTACCAGGACGGTACCGTTGCGCATGGCCAGGACCAGGGCGCCTTTGTCGTCGATCTTGAAGTCGCCGTAGTAGTCCACGAAGTAGGCGACCTTGACCGTTCCAAGCAGCACGCCGGCGAATGAACCGTCGGGGTTGTTCAGGCGTCGAGAGATGGGAATGATCAGATCATTGGTGGAGCGGCTCCTGATGACCTCGCCAATGCGCACGTTTCTATCCGTGTGGGTGCGGTGATACTGGAAATAGTCACGGTCCGCGTTGTTCGCCGGTTCCGGGATCGTTTCCTTGTCGGTGACCACCCATTGCCCATCGGGTCCGTAGATAAACAGCCCATGCAACTGCGGCATGATGGCTGATTGCTGCACCAGCAGTTTATGGATGCGCGGGATGTCGATGTTCTTGAGCCCGTCGCCTTCCACCCGCTCGCTGAGCGCGGCGGTCACCACGTCCACCTGGCGGATGGTGTCTTCGGCGTGCTGAGCCGTCGCCCGCGCCAGGTTCGTCACCGAATCACGGGCGGCCGAAAACGCCGCACGGTAGTCACGCCATGTTCTCCAGCCCTCCACGGACAGAAAGGCGATCACCACCACCAGCATGAAACTGACGGTAAGCCTCAATGCCGCACCTGGCCGCGCAGGCTGGGGGTCGAAATCCTCGACAGGGCTTTCGCTCTTTGGCTCCGGCCGTTTGCGTCCGAGCATTAACATTTCCTTTTACGACAAGTCTGCGCACTATGGCTGCGCAGCCTATCTTATTCAATTCCAGCACGTTAGCCATTGCGACGACGCAGATTCGGCGGGAAATCACATGAAAGTTGGCGTCATTTCCGATACCCACGGCTTACTCCGTCCTGAAGCGCTTGCCGCGCTGACGGGGTGCGAGCGGATCATACATGGTGGTGATATTGGCAACCCCGGGATCCTCGAACAACTGGCGTCCATTGCGCCGCTGCATGTGGTGCGCGGCAACAACGACCTCGGGGCGGACTGGGCCGGGCCGTTAGCCGATAGCCTGCAGTTCGATCTGTGTGGTTGGCAGGTCTTTCTGGTGCATGACATCGCCGACGTGCCGGCTTCACTCGACTCGGCTGTGAAGGTGGTCATCACGGGGCACTCTCACAAACCGCGTATCGAATGGCGTGGCGAGCGTTTGTACCTGAACCCCGGCAGCGCTGGCCGGCGGCGTTTCAAGCTGCCGGTGACGCTGGGGTTGCTTGAGGTGAGTGCGGGTTCGATCGAACCGCGGATTGTGGCGTTGCTGGAGTGACGAGATGGGGGATCCCGGATCGCGAGCAGGCTCGCTCCGACCCAATCCGCGTTCATAACGAATGCCTGGTGCAGGCTGGGCGATCGAAGAAAAAACACCCGCCGAACCATCCATGGCGGGTGTCTGGGAAAAACCGGCTCAGAAAGGAGGGATCTGGCCGGGATCAGCGAAGTGAAATCACGCCACCGGAATCGACGGGTCGGCTGCTGCCAGGGCTGCGGCGCGGTCGGCGGCGGGCGGGTAGATCCATATCGAGTTGATCTGGGTCTTGAGGGTCTTGGCCTCCTGGCCTACCAGTTTGAGCTGGCGATCCCACCCTTCGGTATACACCGCACCCCAGGCGCCCAGGTCCAGGCAGGTCACGTACTTGGGCTGGCTGTAGGGCATCGGTGCCACGCCCAGCAGGTCGGCGGCGACGTTGTTGCCGGCGTAGCGGCCCAGGGCTATGGCGTGCTGGCAGGACATCGCCGCATAGTTGCCCGCGGTGTCGGTGGCGGCGTAAGCCACGTCACCGGCGGCGAAGATGTGGTCCTGGCCCAGCACCTTCAGGTTGCCGTCGACGTGCAAGCGGCCTTGGCGATCACGGGTGCCGGGTACGTGTTCGGTCAACGGACTGGCACGGAAACCCACGGTCCAGACCACCGTGCTGGATTCGATGCGCTGGCCGTTCGACAGGGTGACGCCGCCAGCATCCACCGATTCGACCGAGGCGTTGAGGATCCATTCGATGCCCAGGTGAGCCGACGCTTCGATCAGGGAAGGGCGGATGCCCTCGCCCAGGGAGGCACCGATCTCTGGTGCGCGGTCGACGACGATGACCCGGATGTTGGCATGTTCGCCCAGGGCGGCGCGCAGGCGGGCGGGCATTTCGGTTGCGGTTTCTATCCCGGTAAAGCCGCCGCCGGCCACTACCACGGTGTTGCGGGCAGGGCTGTCCGGCAAATTGCCAAGGGACTTGATGTGGGCTTCGAGACGGGTTGCCTGCTCGATCTCATCGACGTCGAAAGCATGCTCGACCACGCCCTTGAAGTCAGCGCGCATCAACTGGCTGCCGGCGGCGAGCACCAGCCGATCATAGCCCAGCGTGCCGTGGGTACCGGAGGCGTCGCGATAGCTCACCTGCTTGAGATCGGCGTCGACGCCCTGTGCCGAGCCCTGCACGAAATTCACTCCGACCGCGTTGAACAACCCGTCCAGCGGAGCCGTCATCGTATGGACGTCCGGCTCGTAGAAACGCGGCCGGATGCGCAGCTCCGCCTGGGGCGCCAGGACGGTAATCTGCACATCGTTGCGATCATGCTGGTCCAACAGGCGGGCCGCGCTCAAGGCGCTCCATACCCCACCGAAACCTGCGCCAATTACCAGAATATGCTGTTTCATGATGTGCTCCCGAAGACAAAATCGATACGTTGAATTGTTCAACTGTTTCAGCGTGACCGTGTCGCGAAGTACCCGAACGTGCGTGGCTTCATGCATTCAGCTTCGGTTCGCTGTAGGAAATGGTATGCGTCGGTTCGGCGGCCGACACTTCTACATAAGGTCAGCGGCGGCATGTCTGCGTATGAAGGATCTATACGAAGGTGTTAGAGCAATGGGTGAGAGGATTGGCGGTTGGACACTGCTTTTGTGAACCACGCGGAACCTGTGGGAGCCGGGCTTGCCCGCGATGGCGGTGGCCATTCAGTCGATTGGTCGATTGAGTACCGATTCGATGCTGGCAATCAATTCAGCGCAGTGAAACGGCTTGGGAAAGAATGCCACCGGTTCCGCTGCGCCGGCCTTGACCCGGGGCGTCGGGGCGGGATGGCCGGTGATGAAAATGACCGGGATGTGAATGCCCTGGCCGGCCAGCTCGTTATACATCTGGATGCCGCTCATGCCGGGCATCGTGATATCGGAGATCAGGCAGGCGGTCTGTTCGGGGCCGCTGGAGGACAGGAAATCCAACGCGTTGGCATAGGTTCGAACGGTGTAACCGCTGGAACGCAGGAGACCATCCAAGGCGATTCGAACGGACTCATCGTCATCGACCACTGAAATAATCGCGGTATTGGACATTTAGATACCGAAGGTGATGTCAGGTCGCTATAAAGGCCCCGTCTTCCCTGCAAGATACCTTGTCCTGTCACCCCGCCAAGTTATACCTGGGTATGAACGTTCACCCGCCGCGATGCATGTCCAGCGCCTGGGCCATGCGCACCAGATCGGCGAATGAGCGCGCACGCATTTTGCGCATGGCCTGGCCCCGGTGGATCTTGACCGTGATTTCACTCAAACCGATTTCCCCGGCGATCTGTTTGTTCATCAATCCCGACACGGCCAGGGCCATGACCTGTTGTTCCCGGGCCGTGAGGCTGGCGTAACAGTCCTGGAGCGCCCGACGGCTACGGTCGGACTCACGGCGCAATCGATCCCGCTGCAGGGCGGCGGACACTGCATCGATCAGGTCCTGCTCCCGGAAGGGTTTGCTCAGGAAATCCACCGCGCCGGCTTTCATGGCCTTGACCGTCATGGCGATGTCGCCGTAGCCGGTCATGAACACGATCGGCAGATGGGTATCGGTCGTCGCCAGTTGCTGCTGGAAGTCCAGGCCGCTGGTGCCGCGCAGCCGCACGTCGAGCACCAGGCAACTGGGCTGGTCGGGGCGAGGGTATTGCATGAACTCCGTCACCGAGCCGAACAGTGCGACCTGCAGGCCAATGGAGCGCAACAGGCCGCCGAGGGCTTCGCGCAGCGGTTGATCGTCGTCGACGATATAGACGAGCGGCTCGTCGTTGATGGCCTGGCAGGCGGAGTGGGTAGGCGTCATCGGCTTTCCGAAACGAATCATGTGCAAGTGAGTAGGGGCGGGGCGAACCTGCACGAAGTGCCTTGGGCTGCGCTCGGATCCTACGGTCATGGGAATCGTTGCATCTTAAAAGTGCCGCTTGCCGCCAGGTAGGACATAAAACCCTGAAATTGCGCCACGGTCCTGAAGCGCTGCATACCGAAGTATCGATGAGCTTGCCTAAAGGTTGAATGGGTTGTCCCTAGGTACAACAGACAAGCGCGCGGCCGCGGGAATAACCTGCCAGGCATACCGTCGCCGGTGCGTCTCGATGAAAGGGCCGGCGATGATCCTGTCAACTCCTGAATCAATGGCCTGGTGCCTGGGACGGCTACTATGATGAACAGAAATGACCTGCGTCGTGCTGACATCAACCTGCTGGTTGTCTTCGAAACCCTGATGCATGAGCGCAATGTCAGCCGTGTCGGTGAAAAGCTGTTTCTTGGTCAACCGACGATCAGCAGTGCGCTGGCCCGCTTACGACTGATGTTCGATGACCCCTTGTTCATTCGTTCGGGCCGCTTGATGGAGCCGACGTCACGGGCCCAGGAAATATTTTCCAACCTGAGCCCTGCACTGGATGGCATTGCCGCTGCCCTGAGTCGCTGCCAGGCGTTCGATCCGGGCACCAGTGAAGCGACCTTT
This sequence comes from Pseudomonas sp. SJZ074, assembly GCF_007828215.1. Classification (GTDB taxonomy): domain Bacteria; phylum Pseudomonadota; class Gammaproteobacteria; order Pseudomonadales; family Pseudomonadaceae; genus Aquipseudomonas. The sequence continues at coordinate 33,078 of NZ_VIUE01000013.1, forward strand.
CATGTCGGACTGTCCGATGACGTTGAATATGCGTTGCTGCCGGATCTGTTGCGCCGCCTGCGGGTCGAGGCGCCGGGCACGACACTGGTGGTGCGCCGGGCTGATCAATGGCAGATGTCCCAGTTGCTGATCAGCGGGGAAATCACCCTGGGCATCAGCCACACCCTGGAATTGCCGGCCAATGCCCGGCGCAAGGACTTGCGGCGGATTCGGCCGATGCTGCTGCGGGCCGACTCGAAGCCTGGGGAATTGTCCCTGGACGAGTTCTGCCAGCGACCCCACGCGGTGGTGTCGTCCATGGGCAATGTCATCGATGACTCTGATCGCGCCTTGAACCTGATCGGGCGCCAACGCCGGGTGGTGTTGACCGTGCCACAGTTCAGCGCCTTGCCCGTGTTGTTGGCCAATAGCGACATGATCGCCATCGTGCCGGACTATGTCGCCCAGGCCATGGCGACGGCCACTGGCCTCAGGGCCGAGCCGGCGCCGATCCGTTTGCCCGAGCACGCGCTGTCGATGGTCTGGGGTGGTGCTTCTCACAATGATCCGGGGGAGTGCTGGTTGCGTGCCCGTTGTAGCGCGTTCGTGGCCGAGCACGCCGAGCACCAGGACGCCAGGAAGGTCGCTTGAGCTGCGGGCCGGCTAATCGTCTTTCGAGGCGTATCCCTCGGGGTCGACGTTGGCTTGCGCCTTCGCCACCAGGCGCTGCACCCATTCGGCATCCTGCTCGTTGATCACCGCGTAGCGGTCCGGTGGAAAAAAGGTCCAGTGATGGGCGGCCTCGGCAAGGCGCTTGAGTTCATCGCCAGACAGCCAGTACGCCGTGTCGATCAAGGGTATCGGTGCGCCGTCGAAACGCCGGCCCAGGGGCAACTGGGTGCCGGGGGCAAAGGCAATCGCCAGTTGCTCCCGTGGTTGAAGCTGCTTGGCCGGCGCAGGCGTTTGTCCAATCCGAGCGTAGGTGAAGTTGCCGGGGAATTGCTCCTTGAGCACCAGCCAGTGTCCCTCCTTGGTCCTGGCCAGGACCCACTGCGATACGCCGCTGTCTTGCACGCGCTCGATTTTATCGTTGACCCAGAGCATGAGGCTGTTGCAGTCGGGGTCATAGTCGTTGGCCCACAGGCAGAAACCTGAGACCAGGGTATGGCGCTCAAGCTCGACCACACCCTGATCCGGCATGGACTGCCAGTAGCGTTTGGTCGGGTCGTGTTTGTCCCGCAGGAAATTGCGCAGCGCCCAGGCCGTGGTGAAAAGCACTATCGCGACCGCCAGCCATCCCAGGGACTCATCGATGATGGGATCCAGGTCGAGGCCAGGGGCGAACAGTGCTTGATAGAGCATCAGCCCCAGGAATAACGCGATGGGGGGCAACAGGGGGCCGAAGCACAGCGGCGGCACCAGCACCATGAGCCAGTTGAAACGGTGGTGAGCCGCATAATCATGGGCCCAGGCCAGCTCCTGGGGGTGCATCGGCGCCTGTTCACGCGGGCCGATGGCTGGGTCCGGGGTCCAGAAACGCATGTACTGTGTGTAGGAGAAGTCGCTCATGGACGAAGTCATGCTCGTTAGAAATCGTTGGGAGCCTCAGCCCGGTCAGCGGGAAAAGCGCTTGCGGTAATCCCGGGGTGAAATCGAGAGGTGGCGCTGGAAGGTAAGGCGCATTCGTTCTTCGTCACCGAAACCGCACGAGCGGGCGATCTGATCGATGTTGCGTTGGGAGTCTTCCAGCAGCCTTCGCGCGGCTTCCAGGCGAAACAACTCGATGGCTTTGGCCGGAGTCCGGCCGGTCTGGCGCTTGTAGACCCGGGAGAAGTTACGCGGGCTCATTCGCGCCTGGCGGGCCAGCCGTTCGATGGTCAGGTCGTCGCCCAGGTGCTCGGCAATCCAGAGGTGCAGCTCGTCGAAGCCGGCGCTGTCCTGGGTTTGCAATTGCAGCAGCTGGCTGAATTGCGCCTGGCCACCGGGGCGCTTGAGAAACACCACCAGCTCCCGGGCCACTTGCAGGGCGACCTCGCGGCCGCAGTCGGCTTCCACCAGCGCCAGGGCCATGTCGATGCCGGCGCTGACCCCTGCCGAGGTCCACACGTGACCCTGCTGGATGAAAATCGCATCCAGGTCCACTTCCACCATCGGGAAACCGCTTTTCAGCATGTCGCACATGGCCCAGTGCGTCGCGGCACGGCGTCCGTTCAGCAAGCCGGCCTGGGCCATCAGGAACGTGCCGCTGCACACCGATGCGGTGCGTCGGGCCCTGACTGAAGCATGGCGCAGCCAGTCGACCAGATCGACGCAATCGATCATCGCCTGGCGGATGTCGGGCGCGCCGGGGACGATCAGCGTGTCGATCAGAATGTCTTCGAACTGGCGCAGGCGGCAGGTCTGCACGACCAGGCCTTCGGCGGTTCGCATCAACCCGCCCGGGAGGCTGGCGGTATGCATGGCGTAGCCGGGCAGGCCGCGTTCGGCCATGGCTTTGGTCGCCGCCCAGAACACCGTCTGGGCGCCGGTCAGGTCCAGAAGGCCCATTTGCGGGTAGGCCAGGAAGACCAGCGTGCGTGGTTGGGTGATCGACCGGCTGGCAAGGTCGATGTCACGGGGCATTTCGTTCATGGTGGCGTGGATGTTCAGAGGTCGATTCATTCTGCTTTATACACTGGCAGCGAATCCATTCCTGGCCAATTATCCGTTTTCGGCACAATTGCACGGCTTGCCTGGGAGGCGGAATGGAACTTGCCTGATGTTTGATCCGTAAGCCCAGGAATCGATGAAGGTCGGGTCAATGAATAACAACAACAGAGTGCAGTCGACGGTTCCGGCAAGTGGGTTTCCGACCCCGGTGGTCAATCGGTTTCGCACCGGTGACATCGACGAACACTCGCGCAACATGGGCGGTTGGCAACTCTGCTACGACCAGTTGACCCCAGGGCGCTTCGAGGGCGACCTGGTCGAGTTCCGTGCCGACTGGATGCAGCTGGTGCGTGACCGCTCTAACCAGGCGATGACCAAGCAGGGCGCGGCTTGGGAAGGCGCCATCACCTTCAGCTTGCCGCTGAATGCGGACGGTCCGGCCTTCTGCTCCGGACACCCGATTGCCGAACCCAGCCTGTTGGTTGCACGCGGGCAAAACCTGCCCGAGTTGTGTACGCCTGCGCACCTCGATCTGTTCGCTTTCGCCTTGGATGAGCAGACGCTGGAACATATGCTGGAGCGCCAGGGCAGCCGGTTCCAGATTACCGATCTTCCCAAGTGTTACCGGCTCGGTGATTCGATGCTGCCGGCCGAAGTCGCGATGGTGTTCAATGAACTCGAAGGCTGCGCCCAGGGACGCGACTCGATGTTGGGCTATGAGTCGATCCGTCGGGGCCTGCGCGACACCGTCATGGTGCAGGTGCTGGAATTGGTCGCGCCGGACGAGGCGCCCCCGCTCAACCCTACGGCGCGCAAGCGCATGGTCGACCGGGCCCGGGAGTACGCCATGGCCCATGTTGATGAGCCGCTGTCGATCCTTGACCTGTGCAACCACATCGGTGCCAGCCGGCGCAAATTGCAGTATTGCTTCCAGGAAACCCTGGGCATCAATCCCGTGGCTTATTTACGCGCGTTGCGCCTCAATGCCGTGCGCCGTGAGCTGCGCAATGATGATCAGGTCCAGAGCGTGCAGGAGGTAGCGGCACGCTGGGGATTCTGGCATTTGAGCCGGTTTTCCAGTGACTATCGGGTCCTGTTCGGTGAAACGCCTTCGCAAACCTTGCGTCGCACGCATCTGTGCTGAAAACGGATAACGGCCGATGACGCCTGCTCCCTAGGATGACCCCACCACCACATGGTCGGAAGGGGCATTCGATGAATCACAATAAGAAAACAAACGTCTTGCGCTTTACGTGGTTGACCCTGGGGATGATCGGCCTTTGCGCCGCCGCCCATGGCACCGAAAACGGCGCGCCGACCACGGCGGTCGGGGTCTACGACTTCGGTGCGGGCATGATGCCGCCGGCCACGCCCTTCGGGACCGTCGGCCTGCGCACGGCGTTTTACTCCGCCAACGTGCAGAAAGACCGCCACGGCAACTCGGTGGACAACAATTTCTCTCTGGATGTGCTGTCCATCGGCGTCGCCTACATGCGCATGACCGATTACACCGTGTTGGGCGCCAAATATGGCTTCGGCACCGTAGTGCCGTTCTTCAAGATGGACGCCTCGGTACAGGTGCAGACACCTGTCGGCCCGCTGGACCTTGAAGCCGATCCGTTTCGTCTGGCGGACGTCCAGTTCCTGCCGGTGATCCTGCAATGGACCCTGTCGCCGAACCTGTTCGTCAACACTCAGTTCCAGATCCAGGCGCCTACCGGCGACTACGACAAGAATCGCTTGATTTCACCCGGCCTCAACCACTGGACGTTCTCACCGATCGTCAACGCCACCTACCTCTCCGACAGCGGCTTTGAAGTGTCTTCCAGCTTCGAGGTCGATGTGAATACCCGCAACAACGCCACCGACTACAAGAACGGCGTCGAGTACCGCCATGAGTTCGCCGTGGGGCAGCACGCCGGGCCCTGGACCGTGGGGGTGGGCGGCTACTACTACCGCCAGTTCAGCGATGACGATGCGCCAGGACTGGAGACCGGCAATCGCGCCCGGGTGATGGCCGTAGGGCCGGCGGTGAGTTACTTCAAGCCCGGTATTCCGCCGGTGTGGCTGCACGTCTACAAAGAGTTTGACGCCCGCAACCGTGCCGAGGGCTATACCGCGGCGTTGCGTATTTCTCAAAGTTTCTGAAGGGGCTCGCCATGAACCAACCAAGCAGCGTTTCAACGGCTCCGTTGCGTCAGGCAGGCCTGCGTGAGGGCCTGGTACTGATGCTGGGCAGCAGTTTGACCATTATGGGGTCGGTGATGGTTTCTCCCGTCCTGCCCCGCTTGGGTGCCGAATTCGGCCCCGTGGAACCCCGGGCCGATTTGCTGTTGCCGCTGGCGGTCACCGGGCCGGCCCTGGCAATCGCCCTGTGCGCACCTCTGGCCGGATGGTTGGCCGATCGCGTCGGGCGTAAGGCCTTGCTGGTGCTTGCCACGTTGCTCTACGCCGTGCTCGGCGCCTTGCCCGCCATGCTCGATAGCCTGCCCGCCATCGTGGCGACGAGGCTGTTGTTCGGCTGTACCGAAGCGGCGGTCATGACCTGTTGTGCCACGTTGATTGCCGACTATTGGCACGACGAGGAGCGCTTGCGCTACGTCAATCGGCAGGTGGTTACCATCGGGCTGGTGGGGGCGCTGTTCTTTGTGGTGGGCGGGGCACTTGGGGAGCATTCGTGGCGCTCGCCGTTCCTGCTCTATCTCCTGCCGTTATTGCTGGTACCGTCAATGATGAAGGTGTTGTGGGAGCCGCCGCTGGCGCGGCGCAGCGCGACCAGGTCGCCAAACGACGGGGCAGGCTTGACCAAAGTGGCGGTGCTGCCGCTGGTGGTCGGCAACCTGATGATTTTTGGCGGCATGGTCCTGGCCTTCGTTTTACCGGTCCAGGCGCCGATGCTGTTGGTCAGCCTGGGCATTACCTCCAGCACCATGATCGGCATGGCAGCGGGGCTGAGCCTGTTGGCGACGCTGGTCGGTTCGCTGATGTGGCCGATGCTGCGTCGCCGCTTCGGCATCGCCGGTTGCAATGCATTGCTGCTGGGGCTGGCGAGCCTTGGGCTATGGCTGCTGACGCGCGCACAGAGTTACAACGAGGTGCTGGTTTCAGTACTCATCCAGGGTCTGGGGTTCGGGTTGTTGGTGCCCAATGTGATGGCACCGGTGATGAACGCCCTGACCGCCAGCACCCGTGGTCGGGGGTTGGGCGGGTTCACGGCATTTCTCTATCTCGGTCAATTCGCCAGTCCTCTGGTAGTGGCCGGCGTGGGGGGATTGGCCGGGGATCTGCGCCAGTCCATCCAATGGTTAGCGTTCACCAGCCTTGTCGTAGCACTGCTTTGGCTGATTACCGGTCTGCGCAGCCGTGGTCACGACCAGGCCAGTCCTATCGGTACACGCCCATCATCATGAATAAGGAATCCGAAGCATGAGCATGCAAGACATCCACCAGTTGATGGATCGCGAAGACGCCATGGGCCTGGCCGAGTGGGTCCGGCGCGGCGAGGTCCGGCCTGGCGAATTGCTCGAGGTGGCCATCGAGCGCCTCGAACGGGTCGAGCCGCAACTCAATGCCGTGGCCGAGCGGCTGTATGACGCGGCCCGGGAAGCGGCGCAAACGCCTGAGATGGGGCAGGGCCCGTTGGCCGGCGTGCCGACGTTGATCAAGGACCTGTTTTCGCCGGTCAACGGTGCGGCGATGACCAATGGCTCCCGTTCTCTTGGAAGCGCTCGTGCGGATTTCGAGGCGGAAGTGGTGACGCGTTTGCGCCGGGCAGGGTGCCAGTTGATGGGCACCAGCACGTCGCCGGAGTTCGGCACGTCGTACTCCACCGAGTCCACGCGTTTCGGCGCGACTCGCAACCCCTGGAACACCGACTACAGCGCCGGGGGCTCCAGCGGCGGTGCAGCGGCGTTGGTGGCGGCCCGGGTGGTGCCGTTCGCCCATGGCAACGATGGCGGCGGTTCGTTGCGGGTGCCGGCGTCCTGCTGCGGGGTGTTCGGTCTCAAGCCCAGCCGTGGCCTGTTGCCCTCGGGGCCGATTGTGGGGGAGGGCTGGGCGGGGATGGGCACGCCCCATGCGATCACCTTGTCGGTGCGTGACAGCGCGGCGTTGCTGGATGCGACCGCAGGGATGGATCTCGGCGCGCCCTATGCCGCCCCGGTGCAGGCACTGCCTTACGTAACCGCGGTGCAGCGCGATCCACAGCCGCTGCGCATCGCCCTGGTCGAGCAGCTCGGCCCCTGGCCGACGTCGCCTGAGAGCTTGCGGGCGGTGGGCGAGGCGGCACGCTTGTGCGAGTCCCTGGGGCATCGTGTCGAGCCGGTGAGCCTGCCGGTGGTGTTGCCGGAGTTTCTCGACCAGGTGTTCACCATCATCGGTGCAAGCACGCGTCATTATGTCGATCTGCTGGGCCAGATGCGTGGCTTCGCGGTCCAGGCCGAAGAGCTGGAAGTGCGCACCCGGATCATCCTGCGGGACAAAGGGAATGTGAGCGGCGCCCAATACGCGGCCGCTGTGGAGTGGATACACGGCCTGGGCCGGCAACTGGCGCTGTTCATGCAGGATTACGACCTGATCCTCACCCCGGTCCTGACCCGCGAACCGGCGCCGATTGGCGAGCTGGACATCCAGGATGTGTGCCTGAGCCTTGATCAGTTGATCGAGCGCTACCACAGCTACTCGCCCTTCACGGCCTTGTTCAATGCCAGCGGTCAACCGGCGATGTCGGTGCCGTTGTCCTGGAGTGCCAGAGGCTTGCCGATGGGGGCGCATTTCGCCGGGCGCTTTGGTGAGGAGGGCACGTTGCTGGCCCTGGCCGGACAACTGGAGCGAGCCCGGCCGTGGCGGGGGCGGGTGCCGGCGGTGAATGCTTGTTGGTGAGCTTGACTGGCTAAAAGGCAACGCGATGCTCGCCCTGCAGGGAGCGGGCATCGGCAACTTTCTTCAAACGGTTTATGCCCTTTCTACTGTCTGTAACCTGCGCTCTAGAGGGGTTATCCGTCGCAGGGCACTAAACCAGCGCAATAATTTCAAATCAATATCAAAGAGCCATATTGACCCATTGTCCTACAATCAGTAATCTTTGCTGAATGTTTCAAGGACTGAAAATATGACTGACGGATTAGTCGCGCCTGCTCGCCTGTGCCTGATAGAAAAATTCCTTTCTTGCCCATCTTCTCGTCTGACCACGGTCCTGGCGCAGGATGGCGTTGTCTCCTTGAAACAGTCCGAAATGCTTGCCCGGGTGGCTTGTGCGCGCCGGGTATTGCGTCAGAGTGCCCTGGCACCTGAACAGGTCGTTGCCATCGCCCTGCCTTCCAGCGTTGAAGTGCTGGTCGTGGTGCTAGCATGCTGGGCCGAGGGGTTGGCGATTGCCTTGCTGCCCCACGAAAGCAAACGCGAAGGGGCGGGGATAGAGGCGATGCTGGCATTGCTCGAACCTGCCTTGATCCTTACCTCTGAGCACATCGCGCAGCAGCTTGCGCAAGAATGGGCGCAGCGGGTCTTGACGGATGCCGCCCTGAGCGAGCGTATGCAGGCTGTGGAAACACCCGTCAATGAGCCAGTACTCAGCCGTCCTGAAAGCCTTGCGATCCTGCAGTTTACCTCCGGCAGTACCGGCGCGCCGAAAGCGGTATGCATCACCCAGGCCATGCTCAGTGCCAATTGCCAGGCTATCGCCGAACGCGTGTCCGTCGCAGCGGCGGATCGCATGGTGAGCTGGTTGCCCCTGCATCACGACATGGGGCTTTCTGCCTTGACCCTGGCCTGGTGGTGCTCCATCGACCTGGTGTTGATGCCCACCAGCGAATTCAGCCGTCAGCCCTTGGCCTGGCTCCATGCGCTGTCGCGCTACAAAGGCACGCTGTCACCGGCGCCGACCTCGGCTTTCGCGTTGCTTGGCCGTCTGGCGGGACGCTTGCGTGACGGCGATCTGGATCTGTCCCATTGGCGCTACGCATGGGTCGGTGCCGAACCGGTTTTTCACGCGCATCTTCATCAGTTCGAAACTGCCTTCAGCGCTTATGGCCTGCAAGCGGGCGTACTGCAACCAGCTTACGGCATGGCAGAAGCGGTGGTGGCCGTATCCCTCAATGCGCCAGGCCAGGCGTTGCGCGTGCGCTGGCTGGACACTCAGAGCCTGCATGCCGACGGTGTGGTCCGCGAGCAACCGGAAGGTGCACCAGGCGCTGCGGCCTATCTGGGCAATGGCACCGCGGTCGGTGACGTCGAAACGCGTGTGGTGGACGAACACGGCCTTGAGGTGAGTGAAGGCCTGCTGGGCAGCCTGCAGATTCGTGGCAGCAGCGTGATTGGCCGGTACTTGAAGATGGAGCCCGTGCGCCCGCAGGCCAGCGATTGGTACGACACGGGTGACCTGGGTTTCATACTGGACGCCGAGATCTACATCACCGGCCGGACCAAGGACCTGATTACCCGTGCGGGAGTGAATGTCAGCCCGCATATCGTCGAATGGTCGTTGGAGCATGAACTGGGCCTTGCGGCAGGTTCTGTCGCGGCGTTTTCCTGCATTGACAGCCGGCATGTCAAAGAGAGCGTCGTGGTGGTGATCGCCGTCAATGCGTTGGGCAATCGTGACCTGGAGGAACTGCGTCGCGAAGTCGCCCGGACAGTGGCGCGCCATGCCGGCGTTCAAGTGGACGACCTGGTGTTGATCCGTCGCGCCGATTTCCCCAAGACCACCAGCGGCAAGATCCAGCGCCAGGCGCTGAGTCGCTTGTACCTGAGTGGCAAATTGAAGCCCGCAGCGGTCACCACAGACGCTGTATCCGCCTGATCCTTCCCCAGCAGCACGGATTGCATACGTGCAAGGAGCACTTGTGTTTGATGTTATTTGCCAGACCATCCACCGCCTCTCGACCCAAGGCATTCTACCGGCCCACCTCAATGGCTATCCATTGAAGGCCAGCGACACGCTGTTGGACCTGGGGCTCGACTCGATGGGGCAGTTGACGCTGCTGTCAGAGCTCCGGGGACAACTGTCGGCAGATTTTTCCGCGTCTCTGATCGACGCCATGACCACCCTCCAGGAGTTGGCGCAGTTGCTCGAACACGCCAGCACATTCGAGTTGTCTGCCGCGGTCTGAAGGGGCTTCAAGCATGTCCAATACCATCTCTGACAAGGCAGCGTGGTTCGTCAGTGCGCGAGCCGACACGCTGGCGATCCTGATTGGCGGTCCGCTTATTTCCGTCGCGCTGCTGCTGGCTATCATGCAGGGCCCGGCATTCCTGATCGGTGCGTTGCTGTTCGCACTGTTCCTGGATATTCCCCATGTGCTGCACACCCACGTCCGGCTGTTCGCCGAGCCGCTTGAATACCAGCGCCACAAGAAGCGCTTCTGGGCGAGCCTGCTGGTGATCTCGGCGGTTTGCGTCGGGTTGTATGCGATGAACGCCTTGCCTTGGCTGGTCGCGATCTGGGTGTACTGGCAACCCTACCATGTGTGCAAGCAACACTTCGGGGTGGCCGCGCTCTATGCGAAGAAGGCCGGGTACCGGCATTCGACCCAGCCGGTTCGCGACATGGTACTGGCGGGCTTCGCAGCCCCCTTGATGTACCGCATCACCCATGGCGGATTCCATTTCGGTGACTACCAGCTGTTCGGTCAGGCGCTGCCATTCGCCAATATTTCCATCCCGACACCGGCGCTCGATCCGTACTGGGCCTGGCTCGCCTACGGAATATTCGCGCTCATGACCATGAAGTTCATCGTGACCGAGTGGGCCCATCGGCGACAGGGAGAGGGCATGCCCCGCTTTGTGCTGGTGATGCTGGCGGTGTCGTTGGGGTTGTACAACACCGCGTATCTGTTGGTGGATGACCTGTATGCACTGATTCTGATCGGCACCAGCATCCATGCCTTGCAATACCACTTGGTCTGCACCTCGACGGTCCTGGCGGGCTTGCGCAGAACCCAGGCGCAGCCAACACCCTCCGGTGCGTTGGGGATGGCCCACGGCTGGGTAAGGCGCATGGGGGCCAAGCCCTGGGTCTGGCTGAGTACCCTGGGCCTGGCCAGCCTGCTGGTCCTGAGTCTGGAAATGCCCTCGGTTGGCTTGGTGCCCCTGATCGTCGTTCTTCATCACTTCTACCTGGACGGTGTCATTTGGAAACGTCGATGAAGACTGTGCCCGAGCGGGAGGGGCGAGCGTTTATCGCGGCGCTGCGGCCATTGATCGAGGACTTGCGGCGCCATCATGGGTGGCGTTATCGCCTGGATTTCGGGATGAGCATCGCGCTGTTCTGGAGCGCCTTGTCGCTGCTGGAAACCAGCCATTTTCCGATCTGGCTGGTGCTCTATTCGGTGGCGGTGTTCACTTTGTATCGGTCGGCCATGTTCATCCACGAACTGGTCCATATGCCTCGGCGAGCAGTACCGGGGTTCAACCTGATGTGGAACCTGGCCTGTGGGATTCCATTGCTGTTGCCGTCGTTTCTGTACTTGAGCCACATGGACCACCATACGCTGACGCGGTACGGCACCCGGCAGGATCCGGAGTACCTGCCGTTTCAACGACAGTTTGGCCGTAGCCTGTTCACTTTGCTGGTGGGCACGCTCCTGACGCCATTGTTGCTGCTGTTGCGATTTGCCCTGGTCGGGCCGCTGTCATGGTGTATGCCGTCGCTACGCCGGGTGGTGATCGAGCGCTACAGCGCGGTCACCTTGCATGCAGCCTATCGAAACAGCGCCGCGCGGTTCAGCGCTTCGCAGGGATACAACCGCCTGCTCGAGGGGCTGACCAGCGTATACGCCTGGGGGCTGATCCTGATGGCAGGGAGCGAATGGTTGCCCTGGTCCCGAATCGGCCTGTTCCTGGCCGTCATCTATGGGGTGCTGGGGATCAACATGTTCCGCACCTGCCTGGCCCATCGTTATGCCTCCAGCGGTCAGCCGGTTTCCCTTCAGTGGCAACTGAGCGATTCCTCGACCCATGCCGCCCAGGGGCGGTGGCTGGAGTTGTTCGAGCCCCTGAGCCAGCGTTATCACGCCCTTCATCATCTGTTTCCGGCGTTGCCTTATCACGCCATGCGGCCTGCCCATGAACGCATCGTGGCGGCCCAAGGCATGGCGGCAGATCTCTATCGGCAGACCTGCGGCCATCCATCCTCCGTTTCCACGCCTTACTCCACCGAGAATCCGTCATGAGTCGCTGGCAGCAAATGAGTCCGTTTGAGCAATACGTCAACCCCGAGATTGGCGAGTTGATTCGCCGGGTCGGCCTCGACAAGACGTTCGTCCGCGGCGAAGGCTGCTACCTGTACGATGAAGAAGGCCGTGACTACCTGGACTTTCTCGGCGCTTACGGTGCGTTGCCTTTCGGTCACAGCCCGGACGAGTTGCTGGCGGAGCTGGCCAGTTTCCAGCACACCCGGGAACCGATTTTCGTCCAGCCGTCGAGCCTCGCCGCAAGCGGTTTGCTGGCGCAACGTCTGCTCGCCATCGCGCCGGGTCAATACCGCAGCGTGACCTTCCAGAACAGCGGGGCAGAGACGGTCGAGGCGGCCCTCAAGGCGTGCCTGATCAAGACCGGGCGCAAGCGCATTCTGTCGACGTATCACAGTTTCCACGGCAAGACCCTGGGGGCACTCTCTGTCACCGGCTCGGACAAATACCAGGCCGGATTCCAGGCCCCGTTGCCGGGTTTCGACTTTGTCGACTACGGCGATATCCAGGCCCTTGAAGCCCAGTTGCAGCAATATCCGGGCGCCTATGCGGCGGTCATTGTCGAGCCGGTCCAGGGGGAGGGCGGCATCAACCTGCCGCCGGCCGATTACCTGCGGCAAGTCCGTGCAGCGTGCGACCGCAGTGGCACGTTGCTGATCATCGATGAAGTCCAGACCGGACTGGGGCGTACCGGAACCCTGTTCGCCAGTGCCGGTGTGCAAGCCGACTGCTTGCTGCTCGCCAAGGCGCTGGGAGGCGGCGTCATGCCCATTGGTGCATGTCTGCTGAGCGAGAATGCTTACAGTGCGGATTTCCAGAACAAGCATTCGTCCACCTTCGGCGGCAATACGCTGGCCTGTCGCATCGGCCTGAAAGTGCTGGACCTGCTGCACGAGCGTCAGGGCTTGTTGGATAACGTGCGTGAGAATGGACGGTACTTGCTCGAGCAGCTCAAGGCCCTGGCAGCACGACACGCCTCATTCATCAAGGAAGTCCGCGGGGCAGGTTATCTGATTGGCATCGAGTTCCAGCTCGACCGTAGCCACTATCCGCAGTTCCACGGCGGCTTCACCGGCATCATGGGCGAACAGGAAAGCCTGGTGCCGGTCCTGGCCAGTTACCTGCTCAACGTCGAAGGCATACGCGTGGCGCCGACACTCAATGGCGCCAATGTGATGCGCGTCGAGCCGCCATTGATTGCCGGGCGTGCCGAGTGCGAACGGTTCATCCAGGCCCTGGCCCGGACCCTGCAGTGGGTCGAGGACGGACGAACAGGCACGCTGCTGGCGCACCTGCTGGACGCCGAGCCCAGCCCCGCGGGGCCGGCCGGGCAAGCCAGGCATACGGTGAACTTCAGCGAGCCGGTGGCCGAGAACCATTTCGCGTTCGTCCTTCATCCGCTGGAGCTGTCGAACTATGCCGAGTTCGATGAAAGCCTCAGTCATTACTCGCAGTCGTCGTTGCATCTGTTGGAGCAGCGCTTGAACCCGCTGCTCGATCCATTCTTCGTCTCCACGGTAACGCTGACATCGCCTGCCACGGGCCGTAAGGTCACGGGCGACTTCATCATGGTGCCGCGTTCGGCGGCCCAGCTTGCCGCGATGCCCGTGGAGGAGTCGTGTGCAGTGATCGGCCAGGCCATCGACATGGCGCGGCAGCGTGGCGCTACCCTGGTGGGATTGGGCGGGCACACCTCGATCGTAACGGGGGGAGGCATGCGCCTGCTGGATAAAGGCGTGGCCCTGACCACCGGCAACAGCTACACCTTGCTGACAGCGGTGGAAGCCGCCTGTCGCGCGGTGCGCATGACCGGGCGACGGATGCAGGACATGCGCGTCGCCGTCGTCGGTGCAACGGGCAGCATCGGTTCGGCCATCGCCCGGTTGATCGTGGCGCAGGCCGGCCAGGTCACCCTGGTGGGCAACCCCAAGAGCGCACGCTTCAACACCCCGCGTTTCGCGTCAGTGATCAACCAGCTTGTGGCCTACAGCGCGCAGGCGACGGCGGCACCGGGTAGCGTGCTGGCGCATATCGCGCAACGCCTGGACGGGCAGGACAGTGCCAGCCTCGGCTCGCTGCTCCTGACGGAAAACGGTCGTCACACGGCGTTGCGTTGGAGCAACGATGTCCAGCAGTCGCTGGTCGACGCCGACCTGGTGCTGATCGCGACCAACAGTGCCGAACGGTTCATCAGCGCCGACGATATCGCCGCCGATGCCATCCTGTGCGACATCTCCAGGCCGGCCAATGTCAGCCAGGACATCGCCATTCGCCGCCCGGACGTGCTGGTGCTCGATGGGGGCATTGTCGAAATGCCTGGCGACGCCCGACTCGGCTCGCGCTACGGCATCCCCGACGACCTGGCTTACGCCTGCATGGCCGAGACCATGATGCTCGCCCTGGAAGGCCTCTCCCGGCATACCAGCCTCGGCCTGGACCTGAGCAACGATGACCTGGAACTGGTCCAGGCGCTGTCCAGCCGCCACGGGTTCAAGCTTGCCGGCTTCCGCAGTTTCGACAAAGCCCTGGACCCTGTCGCCTGGCAGCGCTACGCCGAGCGTTTCAATCTTGCCACCGCCGAACCTATCTGACCGAGGAAGCCCGAATGCCGGTATTGGAAAAAACCACGCTGATCAAAGGGCGTAGTTGTGCGCAGGTCTTCGATTTCTGCATGGAGGGAGTCAACTTCCCAAAGATTTTCCCTGAACGGGTCACTCCGTTGGGCAACATCGACATCGCCGATCTACGGATCGCCCAGGGACGCCAGTTCCGCTTCCGGCACTGGATGTTCGGGTTCATCCCGGCCAACTGGACCGTGGCCATTCGCGAGGTCAAGGAGAATGAGTACTTCATCGACGAGATGATCAAGGGGCCGTTGAGTGCCTTCCGGCACGAACATCGGGTCGCAGCGGCGGCCGGCGGCACGCTCTATACCGATCGGGTCACCTACAAGGCGATAGGGGGGGCATTGCTGGAGCGGCTGTTTGTGGATGCCTACATGGACCGCATCTTCGAAGCCCGTCATCGCAACATGCAACAACTACTGGATGCCTCATGATCTCGATTGAAGTAGTGAACACCGCCAAGCGCCTGAAGCAGTTCATCGAGCTGCCTTTCCGCTTGTACGCCGACGATCCGAAGTGGGTGGCGCCCCTGCGCAGTGACATGAAGCGCATCCTGTCGCCACGCCACAATCCGTTCTTTCGCGAAGCGCAGATCGAGCATTTCCTGGCGGTGGACGGACAGGGACAGGCGCAAGGCCGGATAAGCGTGAGCATCCATGCCGAGTACAACCAGCGTTTCGGCGACGAGCATGTGTTCTTCGGCTTCTTTGAGGTGACCCCAGACCCTGCCGTTGCGCGTGCCTTGTTTGAGGCGGTTGCCAATTGGGCCCGGGCTCGGGGCAAATCCAGGTTGTTGGGGCCTTACAGCTACACTTCGACCCAGGACGCCGCGCTGCTGCTGGAGGACCTGGATGGACGTCCCCCGACGCTGCTGCAAACCTATAACCCGCTCTGGTATGCCGAGACCCTCAAGCAGGTAGGCTTCGACCTGGCGTTCACCTTCAGCACCTACGGTGTCGATGCCGAGCAGTATCGTGCGCGACGCAAGGCCAACCGCAGCGAAAAAGTGCTGCCCGGCAGCCAGTTCAGTGTGCGCACGGCTACGCGGGCCGACCTCAAGTCCAATCTGGAAGAGATCCGCTGCCTGTTCAACAGCGCCTTTGCCGAAAACTACGAAGTCGCGCCGATCTCCCAGGCCAGCTTCAAGTTTCATATCGACAGCGTGAAAGCCTTCATCGACCTGGAAGGGATCAAGCTGATCGAGCTCGACGGTCGAGCGGTGGCGTTCTTTGTGATTTTGCCGGATCTGAACCAGATATTGAGCCAGCTCAAGGGCCACTTCGGTTTGTTCGATCTATTCAAGTTGGGACGCTACAAGCGCAGCGTCAACGGGGCGGTCATTGCTTTGATCGGTGCCGATCCGTCGGTACAGGGACGCGGTCTTGGGCGGTTGATCGGTGAGGAAATCGTCCGTTATGCCGAACCGCGCTTCGAACGGGTGGACACCATGTGGATCGATGATCGCAACCCGTCCAGCTACGTGCTGGCACGCAGTCTCGGGATGCGTCGGACCAAACGCTATGGTGTTTTCGGACTCGATCTGGCTGAAGCAGCGCTCTGACCTGGAGTTGTAGACGAAATGGATATTCCTTTGATTTCCTTGACTGGACTGAAAAAATTCTACCCCAGCGGCGATGAACGCAGTCTGGTGCTCAACAGCATCAACCTCGACATTTCCCGTGCCAGCATGACAGTAATCCGGGGTATATCCGGATCGGGCAAAACCACGCTTCTCAACATACTCGGCGGCCTGGATCGAGCCGACGAGGGCCAGGTGCGCGTGGGAGACGCGAGCCTGGACAGCATGGACTTCAAGGCCTTGACCCGGTTCCGGGCCGAGCGCGTGGGGTTCATCTTCCAGTTCCACAACCTGATCCCGACGTTGACGGTCAAGGAGAACGTGTTGACCGGTCTTGAGCCGATCCGTTCGGTCACGCCACGGGACCACGTGCGTGCCGAGGAGTACCTGCGTAAGGTCGGGCTGCATGAGCATGCCGAGAAATTCCCCTCCAAGCTGTCGGGCGGGCAGCAGCAGCGGGTGGCGATCGCCAGGGCGCTGATCAAGGAGCCGCAATTGATTCTTGCGGACGAGCCCACTGGCAGCCTGGATGAAGAGACCGGGATGCGGGTGTTCGAACTGTTGCGCCAGATGCAGGAAGAGAAGCAGATCACCGTGGTGATCGTTACGCACAACCCCGGGCTGGGGCAGCATGCCGACCATGTCTATGAGATGCGCTCGGGCAACCTGCACAGGGCCGACTCATGAACATGCTGGTGCGGCATGTGCTGCGCTCGGTTCGGGTGATTCGCTATCGGTTGCTGACCATTGCGCTAATCTGTGCCTCGACCTTTGGCGTGCTGGTGGGTGCCTACTCGGCCATCGACAGTTTGTTCAGCACCGTCGAGGACATCCAGTCCAATGCCGCCATGGCGGAGCTGGAGGTGATCTTTGCCCCCGATGACCTGATCAACCTGCCGGCGTTCGATGACATCGACGGCGTGACCGCCATTCATCATCGCTTGCTCATGCCCGGGCTGGCGCCTCTTGGCGATGAACAGCCGGTCGCTGGATTGATGGTCAGTGCGCCCGCGCAGGACTTCCTGGCGATCAACCGCTTGAAGGTTTTGCAGGGGCGCCTGCCCGATGCCATGGAGACCACCGGGATCGCTCTGGAGCGAAACTGCGCGCAGTTCCATGGCAAGGGCGTGGGGGATCGTTTCAACTTCACCGCCGGCCGGGCCGAATACCCGGTGGAGGTGATCGGGATTGTCGAAAGTCCCGAATACCTGGTTGCGCCCCTCAACCCCAGCGTTTATGTGCCCAGTAACGGTTCGCTGTGCGTGCTGTTTGCCGACCAGGCGCTGATGCACCAGCAGTTGGGCTTCTCGGCGATCAACAGCCTGTTGTTCAGCCTGTCGCCGGACGCCTCGCTTACGCAGGTCAAGCAGCGCATCACCGAGCGGGCGCAGTCTCGCCTGGCGGTGGATTATGTATTGCCACGCCAGGAACAGTTCAGCCAGAAGTTCCTCGAGCTGGACCTCAATACCTTCAAGGTCTTCCTGCCCACGGTGGTGCTGATTTTTGCGCTGTCGTCGACCCTGGTGGTGTTCTTCCTCATGTATCAGTGGGCCAAGGAAGAGCGGCCGCTGATCGCCATGTTCCTGACCCTGGGGTATAGCCGTCGACAGGTGGCCTGTGCCTACGGCTTGCCGGCATTGATGTTGATCGTCCTGGCGCTGGTCCTGGGCTGTGGCTTCGCGCTGTTCGACATGTATGCGTTCGGCTTGAACTATGCGCGAGCCATCGGCATGCCGGAGCCACAACTGCTGTTCAAGCCACCTTATCTGTGGCGAGCCGGTCTGTTGCTGTGCGGTACCGTTGCCTTGGGCATGTACCTGCCTATGCGCTCCATCCTGCGTATTACACCCATGGACGCCTTACGTGACGTTGGCGCCGGTCAGGAGCAAACCCTGGCGCTGCGCATGGTGGCTTGCCTGCGACACATTGGCGGACCTTTCTGGTTCCGCTATTCGTTGCGCAATCTGCTGCGCAGTTGGCGCATCAGCCTGGTGACGGTCCTGGCCATGTCAGCGAGTATCGCGATCACCATCGCGTTCTACATTTCCCTGACGTCGATGGAGCGCACCGCCATCAGCAACGTCGAGCGTGACAACTGGAGCCGCGTGGTGGACCTGGACGTGGCCTGGTGGGACGAGGACATCGCCCGTCTCGATGGCCTGGCGCCTGGCAGTCGCTGGTCGACCTTCGTCAAGGGCGGCGCCCAGGTCAGCGGCCAGGGCCAGTTGGACAACGCCAGCCTGCTGGGTATCGAACCGGCGGACGGCGTGCGTCACGTGAACCTCATGGAAGGCCGGATGCTGTTGGACGGCGACCTCGAAGCTTTGGTGATCGAGCGTCGTATCGCTATCGCACAGGGCGTTGGTCCGGGCGACCGGCTGACCCTCAAGGTGCGCGGCAATCTCTATCCAGCCAAGGTCGTCGGGGTGTTTTCCGGGGCGCTGCCGGGCGAAATCATCACCACTCGACGTTTCGCCCAGCGCATGTTGGCCCTCGATGAACAATTCACCGGCGCCTACCTGGTCGACGCGGGAAGCAGCGGCCTGGACGACGCCGCGATCTATGCCTTGCCGGGCGTGGTACGGGTAACGTCCAAGCAGAACATTGTCGCTTCCATTCTCGAAATCAGCTCGCACATCTGGGTGATCATCCATATCTCGGCGCTGATGAGCATCGCCATCGCCCTGTTGTTCGCCATCACCAGCATGAACTTCAGCATCGTGGGGCGGCGCGGTGAGTACGGCGTGCTGCGGATCCTCGGTTTCAGCGACCGCAGCGTGTCACTGATCATGCTCTGTGAAACCCTGAGCATTGCCGTAGTCGCCGGCGTTGTCGCCATCCCCCTGGGATATGGCCTTGGTGCCGTCCTCAACCATCGCCTGACCGATGTCTGGTTCAAGATCAACACCGACCCTGCCTTCAGCGATTTCTGGCGAGTCATTCTGCCGGCGTTGGTGATCATTCCCTTTGCGGCGATGCCTGCCATTCGCCACGTATTCCGCATCCCGGCGGTTGACACTCTCAAGCTCAGGAACTTCGGATGAACAACAAGCTGCCTGTTACTTTTTCCCTGTTGATGATGTGCATCGGGCCAGCCCATGCCGACGATGCGCTGTCGGTCATGCGCGATTCCGATCGCCGCATGAAAGCGGCGGATGAAAGGGTCGATTACCGCATGGAATTGTTGGAAGGCGAGCGCTTGACGTTCACCCGCCAGCTCAGCCGCCTGGACAAGCGAATGAGCGATCGCACGGGGACCCTGGTGCGCTTTACCGCTCCGGCAGCCGTAAAGAACGTAGCGCTGCTGATCGAAGACAGTGGCAAGGCCATCAACGATATCTGGTCCTACACCCCATCGACCAAAAGCCTGCGGCGCCTGGCGGGCTCGCAAAAGCAGAATTGGTTCATGGGCACGGACTTCACCTACGAAGATTTTGAAGACTACAAGCTGGACAGCTATCAGTTCACCAGCCTGGCGTCTCCCGAGCCTTGCCTGAGCTGGCCGGCCTGTCGGCGTATCGAGGCGAAGGCAAAAAGCGAAGAGGCGGACGTGTCCGGTTATTCGCGCAAGGTCTACTACCTCGAGGAAGCCAGTCGCTACCCGGTGCAGGTGGACTATTTCGATCGCCAGGGCGTGCTGGTCAAACAGCTCAAGACCGAGGGCCTGCAAGTCGTCGACGGCTTCAGCAGACCGACGGCTCAGACCATGCACAACCTGGCTGCGAACAAGAGCACGCGCCTGATCGTCGAGAAGGTCAGCATCAACCTCGGCGTCGCTGATGCTGAGTTCACCCAACGTGCATTGCGCACTGAACACTGATCCCGGGTAGTCATTTATGTCGACGCAATCGCTGCAAGCATTGGTACTGGATCTACTGGCCAGCACCCTGGAACTGGACATCACGGAGATGGACGTCCAACTGAGCGTGGAGGAGTTGGGGCTCGACTCGCTGGACGTGTTGAAGCTGACTTACGCGATTGAAAAGCGCTTTGGCGTCAATCTCTCCGCCTACAGCCATACCGACATCAGTTCAGTGCATCGCCTGGTGGAAATACTCGCCGAACAGTTGTCCACCCAACGAGCCGTTTCATGAACGCCGTCGTCATCACTGGGGTTGGCTGCGTTTCGCCGTTTGGCGTCGGCCGCCAGGCGTTATGGGACGGTCTGGCCCAAGGGCGTGGCGCCATTGGCCCGGTCTCCGGTCTGAGCGAGGCGGTTGGTGCGACCTGCAACGCCGGCGCGGCGCCTGAGGACGCCCTGGTCGACCGGTTCAGTGCCAACGAGTTGCTGCTGTTGGACCGTGCCAGCCAGTTCGCCTTGCTGGCCGCCGCCGAGGCCGTGGACATGGCCGCGATCGACCTGGCACAGGTTGATCCGACGCGCTGTGCGGTTTACATGGGCACGGCGGTGGGCGGCAGCGAGTCGTTGCACAACGCTTACCTGGATCTCTACCAGGCCCGCAGCTCCACCCTGGCGCCCTGGACCGTGCCACGGGTCATGGCGAACGCCGCCGCCAGCCACTTGAGCCTCAAGTACGGCTTCAAAGGGCCCGCCCTGACGATCAGCACGGCATGCGCGTCTTCGACTCAGGCGATTGGCGAGGCTTATCGCCTCCTGCGCCACGGTGATGCCGAACTGGTCATGGCGGGTGGCACGGACGCCTGTCTCAACGCACTGGTGTGGAAAGCCTGGGAGGCCTTGCGGGCGATGGCCCCGGATACCTGCCGACCGTTTTCCTTCGGTCGCCGGGGCATGGTGCTGGGTGAGGGCGGCGGTGTCCTGGTCATGGAAACCCTGGCCCACGCCCAGGCCCGGGGTGCACCGATCCTGGCCCAGGTATTGGGCTACGGCGTCAACAGCGACGCCGGCGACCTGCTCAAGCCCTCCGTGGATGGCCCGGCCCAGGCGATGCGCCAGGCCATCGCGGACAGTCGGTTACCCGCCGAGACGTTCGGCTATATCAACGCTCATGGCACTGGCACGTTGCTCAACGACCGTTGCGAGACCGCGGCGATCAAGCAGGTTTTTGGCAGTCACGCATCGCAGCTATGCGTCTCCTCGGTGAAATCGGCCATCGGTCACCTGATGGGGGCTGCGGGTGTGGTGGAGTTGATTGGCGGCCTGATGGGCTCGATGCATTGGCAGATTCCCGGCACCCTCAACTACCTGGGCCCGGATGCGGAATGTGACCTGGATTATGTGACCGAGGGCACGCGTAAAGCGGATGTCCAGGCCTGGCTGAAAAACTCCTTCGCATTTGGAGGGCTCAATGTTTCCTTGGCGCTGGCCACGGGGTTGTGCCCATGATTCTGGTCACAGGGGCCAGTGGGTGCCTGGGCAGTCATATCGTGCGTTGGTTGCTGGAGCAGGGGGAAACCGTGGCGGTGCTGGTGCTGCCAAAGGATCCGGCCCCGGCGCTGGCGGGCTTGCGAGAGCGCCTGGACTGGCGTGAGGGCGATCTGCTGGTTCCGGCCAGCCTTGCCCCGGCACTCCGTGGCGTTACCAGGATCTATCACGCCGCCGGCCTGGCCTTGCCCTATGAGAGCGAGCGCCAACGGATGTTCGCGGTGAATGTGCAAGGGACGGTCAATTTATTGCAGGCCGCCCGCGCTGCCGGTGTCGGCCGCATCCTGCACGTATCGTCCATTGCCGCCGTGGGTTACCCGGCCCGGCAAGCGGATGAAACCATGGCTTATAACGGCGATGCGTTTCGCCTGGCCTATATGCACAGCAAGCGGGAGGCCGAGGAGCAGGTACGCCGTTTCTGCGCCGAAGGCATGGACATCGTGATTGCCTGCCCGTCGGCGGTCATTGCCTCCCACTGCGATGTGCTGCATGGCTGGGGCAAGGTCATGCTCGACCTCCGGTACCGGCGCCTGCCGTTCATTCCACCTGGTGGCATCGCCGTTATCGGTGCGCGGGACCTGGTGCAGGGGCTGCAAGCCGTCATGGACCGCGGGCAGCGCGGTGAGCGCTACATCCTCAGCGCCCACAACATCAGCTACCGCGAACTCTTCGGCTGCATGGCGGACGCGCTGAGCGTCAAGGCGCCACGCTGGCGTCCCCGGACACTGGCCTGGATCGTCGCCTTGCTACGTCCGTTGGATCTGCTGATTGGTTGGGTTCCGCTGCGGCTCTCGGCTGACGTGGTGGCCTTGTTGGGCCGACAGGTCCATTACCGAACCGAAAAGGCCCGGCAGCAATTGGGGTTTGTTCCCCGTCAATCGTTGGAAGATCTGGTGCATGAGACGGCCCATTGGTTGATCCGTCTACAGGAGCGTAAGCGTTGAACGAAAGGATGGTGCCCGAGGTGGGTGTCCTGGCCGATACACCGGCGGTGGTGCAGTTGAATGCCTGGCTGCGGAACTGGGCCAGGCGCCTGGATTTCCGCTTGGTGGACGAGCGTCGTTGCCTGCCCCCGCATTGGGTACTGGCGTTGGGCAACAAAGGCTTGCTGGGCATGCAGGTGGCCGAACGCGACGGTGGCCTGTTGGGGTTATCGAATTTCGAACTGCTGCGGGTTCAGCGTCAGTTGGGCGCGATTGACCTGACGCTGGCCTTTTTCGTGGGGCTCAACAACGGGCTGGGTATTCGCCCCATCCAGCGTTTTGGTTCACCGGCCATCAAAGAGCGCTATTTGCCGCAATTGGCCAGCGGACGGATACTCGCCGCGTTTGCCTTGACCGAACACGGCGCAGGCTCCAATCCTCTCGGCCTGTCGGCGACGGCCCTGCGGGAGAAGGAGGGGTTCCGGGTGAACGGGAGCAAGTCCTGGTCGGGGTCTGCCGCCTGGGCGGGGGTGATCTCGGTATTCACCCGGCATCTCGATGAACAGGGGCGCGACTGCGGTTTCGTCGGCCTGTGTCTGGATGCCGAGCAACCAGGCATGCGCCAGGGCAGCGAGGCGCTGACCCTGGGGCTCAAAGGCATGGTGCAGAATCAACTGCATTTCGACGCCGCGCTGGTTGACCCGGACCGGGTGCTGGGCAGTCCGTTCGCCGGCATGGCCGTGGCCAGCGACACCATGGCCTATGGGCGCCTGGGTATCGCGGCCACGTGTGTCGGCGGCCTATGGCGGTGCCTGCAATTGATGATGCGCTACAGTACCCGGCGCAGTTTGGGCAGCCATCGGCTTTGGGATCACCAGTACACGCAATGGGTCGTGGACGATGCGCTGTGTGCCGCGACCGCGATTGGCGGTTGGGTCGACGATCTCGCGCTTCGCCTGGATCAAGGCCTGCCCGAGGCGCCGCCGCAGGTACTGGCGGCGGTCAAATGGATGGCCAGCGAGATGCTTGGTGAAGTCAGTGACGCCGCCTTGCAGATGCTCGGTGCGCGGGGTTACTGCGACAACAACCCCATTGGCCAGTTATGGCGCGACGCACGCATTACCCGTCTGTTCGAAGGGCCGTCGGAAACGCTGGCAACCTTTATCGGCCAGCGGGTACAGGAGCAACCTGTCGCGACGCTGGATTACCTGGAGCAGACGGCGCCCGGGAAGATCGCCGCCCAGCGGCTGCGGCAATGGCTGGCCGACGCGGGCCCGATGGAACGCCTATCGGCTGGCACGCTGCGCCTGGGCGAGTGCGTGGCTTGGCTGATGCTCTACGCCCAGCCGTTGGATGAGCCATCCAGGCGTTGGGTCGACTTCCGCCTGGAACAGGCGCTGCACACCTGGGAGCGGGTCCGCTCACCGGTGCGGGCAATGCCCGGACTGGCTGAGTGGATCAATGCCAACGCAGGCCTGTGCGATGAGCCCCAACCCGGTGAAGACAGCACCATCGATCCTCTGCTCATGTCACGGGAAGGCCTATGAAACGCACCGCATTGAAGGCCGGGTTGGCGATGAGTCTGCTCAGCAGTGCCTGCCAGGGCGCCTCGCTGGAGGCCTTGGATATCAATGGTCGTCTGGAAACCCGGCAAGCGCTGACGCGCGAGGGTGAATGGGGCCTCAACGAGTACTCGGCCCTGTTGGGCGGCAGTTGGCAGGATGATTCGGGCTGGCGATACAAGGTGCAAGTCCGGGCGCTGCAGGAAAACCAACTCGACGGCGACTATCACGAAGTGGAGCCTCGTGAGTTGTTTGCCGAGTATCAGGGCGACCGTTGCACCTATACATTGGGTGTACAACAAGTGGTCTGGGGGAGTGCCGATCGACTGAGGGTCCTGGACGTGATTCATGCCTTCGACCGACGCGAGGGCTACTTTGGCGACTATGTCCAGCAGCGGCGGCCACTGGCGATGCTCAACAGCGAGTGTTCGGTGTTCGAGGATCAATCGCTACAGCTGTTGGTGATCCCGCAGACGCGCAAGGACCTGCTGCCCGATGCCGGCTCCCGCTTCGCCGAGGCCAGCGTCGGGAATGCCTTGGCGGGCATTCCCCGTACAGAAGCGGACGACCCGGACTGGCGCAAGCCTGCCGACTGGACTCCGGCCCTGAAATGGAGCGGCAACCTTCAAGGCATCGACTATTCATTGAATGCCTGGCATGGATGGCAAACGGAGGAGAGCTATACCGCGCGCTTGTCCCAGGCCGGCCTGAGTTATCGTGAGTCGCTGAAACGCCGCACCCTGTTCGGCGGTTCGTTCGCCATGCCGATCGGCCCCGTGGTGTTCAAGGGGGAGGCGGCGTTGGTTCCCGACGCGTACCGCTACTCCAGGGCTCCGACGGGTGTGCTGGAACTTGAAAAAAACCGCCAGCAACAGCTGCTGTTGGGGGTCGATTATCTGAGCGGCGACTGGTTCTTCGGCATGCAGTACTACAACCTCTGGAAGGACGAGGTGAAGGACGCCGTCGATCAGGATCGCTCTGAAATCGTCAGCCTGGCGATCCGGCGAGAGATGTGGCAGGGCCGGCTTTACCTGACGGGCTATCTGGCCCAGGACCTGCGCAATTCCGCGCAGTACGCTGCCCTGGAAATGCGTTATGACCTCGATGCCCATTGGCAGTTGCGCACCGGATTGGACATCTTCGATGGCAACCGGCAGAGCTTCGGATATTTCGACGAGCAAAGCCGGTGGGTCAACGCCGTGCGTTATTCGTTTTAGGCTGTCACCCGCAGTCGTGGCGATGAAGCCTCTTCAAGTTGAGGCACTCCCATGCGGATCAAATAGGCCTCTAGCTCCGCTGTCCGGTCTGCGATAAAGATCGCACCGACATATCCGTCCGGACGGATCAGTACGCATTCGCCTGGTGTCACTTCGTAGGCATCGCGCCAGTGTCCCCAGGTATCGATGAGATCACCGTTCGGGCCGATGTGGTACACGCGCAGGCCCGGTCGTGATGCCAGTGTCTCAAGCTTCGCCTCGTGGGCAAGCAGCGTCCAGTGGGGCCCTTGGAACAACTGGAACAGTCGTGATGACTGACCCGCCGCGCCTTGGACCGTGGCATCCGGGGCGCGATCGCCGGCGCGAATGCCACCTTGGCGTTCGGGCCGTTCCCAGGCGAGCGGCGAGTCCGGGTAGCCGATATCGAGTTGGTGCACCTCGCGACCGCGGCGCATTCCGCCCTGTTTCCGGGCATTGAGCAAGCGTGTCGAAAGGCCGAGCACCGACTCGGCTACTGGGCGACGTTCGACCTCGTAGGTATCGAGCAGTTCTTCGCTTGCCCCCTTCAATACGGCCACCAGTTTCCAGCCCAGGTTGTAGGCATCCTGCACGCTGGTGTTCAGCCCCTGTCCACCGGTGGGTGGGTGTATGTGAGCGGCATCGCCGACCAGGAGCACCCGGCCCACGCGGTAGTGCACGGCCAACCGGGCATTCATTTGGTAGTCCGACGCCCAGGAGACCGAGTGGACGATCAGGTCTGCACGTCCCGTGCGGTCAGCGGTGAGGGCGGTCAGCCCTTCGGCCGAGAGGTCGGCCGGCGCACCTGGCGGGATCGGCGCCTGGATCTGGAAGAGGTCGGTACCGGCGAGCGGACAAATTGCGAGCATGCGCGCCATGTCGCCGTCGTTGAACTGGTGCCAGGCGTCGCGCTCAAGACCGGTCAGCACGACATCGGCAACAATGGCGCGAACGCCCAGGGTCTTGCCGGGAAAATCCACACCGAGGGTTTTTCTCACAAAGCTGCGCCCACCATCCGAACCAATCAGGTAGCGGGCCCGAAGCAGCTCCTCGCCCGCCGGGCCGGCGATACGCGCGGTGACGCCGTTGTCATCCTGCTCGAAGCCCAGTAATTCCTGGTTGAATACCACTTGATGGCCCAGCTCGTTCAACCGCTCGCGCATGATCTGTTCCGTCACGCACTGGGCAATCATCAATGGCCGTTGATAGGGTTCGGCCGGGGTTGGGTCGGCCTGCTCGGCCATGTCCGAATCGAGATAGCTGCCGTCGTCACCGTAGACACGCTGGCGGGGGTAGGGCCCACCGGCCGCCGTCATCCGGTCGAGGAGGCCAAGGTCCTCGAAGATTTCCTGTGTCCGTGGCTGGATACCCTTGCCCCGCGAGCCTGGAAACGGTGTCGCCAGTTTCTCGATCAATTGGAACGAGACGCCGTGTCGCGCAAGCTCGATGGCAAGGGTAAGGCCGGCTGTGCCAGCGCCGCAGATCAAGACATCGAGCATTGGTTGATTTGTCATGGCAGCTCCAATATGTGTAGGATGCACGTAATAGGAGCCATGCTATGCCATCGATGAAAAAGGTGCAAGATACACATATTTCTGAGCAGTTGAAGGTGCTGCATGGCGCGATGATCAGTCTCGTCAGTGCAATGAACCGGCCACAGAACGACGAGAGAATGATCGAGGAGGCCGGCATCCGGCTCGACCGGGCGTTGTTCTTCGTGCTTGTGGGCATTGAGCGACTGGGGCCAATCGGTGTGGTGGATCTGGCTGAACGTTCAGGACGCGACTACACCACCATCAGTCGTCAAGTTGCCAAGCTCGAAAGCCTGGGCCTGGTGACGCGTCGTGCAAGTCCCGTCGATCGCCGCGTGCGCGAAGCAGTCATTGCGCCGGCGGGAAAGGCGATGACTGATCGCATCGACGCTGCGCGTGAGCGGATGGGGCGTGCGGTCTTCAAGGATTGGGACGGGGAAGAGTTCGAGACATTCGTCAGACTGATGCGCAAGTTTGCCGATGGCCTGGAGAAGGAACTGTCAGTGGACACTTGACCTAGCCTCAATCAGCGTCCTGTACAGCGCCGCGGATAAGCGCCGCGAAGGCTTGGGTCACTTCGTCCTTGCCATGCCGACCGCGCATCGAGGCGCCCGCAAGTGCTTCTCCCGCACCGACCAGGCCGGTACAACGACGCTCCAGTTCGGTCACGGGCAGCTCGGTGTGGGGCTTGAGCACACGGGTGAACATTTGCACGCAGTTATCCAGCAGTTCCTGGAAAACCACGGCTTTCTCGTTGCTGCCTGCCAGCGCCGCACCCACCGCGAAGAACTCGTCGGTGTTGTCTGCCGCGCATTGGATATAGGCACTGGCGAGCACCAGCGCGGTTTCTTCCAGGGGCCGCTCGGTGCCTGTCATCGCATCACGGAACGCGTTGACCCGTTCGGTATCGATCCATTTATAAAGTTCGATCAGCAGGTCCGATCGAGTGCCGAAATGATCGTAGACCACCGGTTTTGACACGCCCGCGCGCACCGCAAGATGCCCCAGGGTCAAGCGGTCGGCGCCTTCCTCGCGCACGATCAATAGCGCGGTGTCCAGCAACTGCCGCCGCCGTTCGGCTTTTGACAGTCGGCGGCTAGAGGACGGGGTCGGGGACTCGATGTCGGTTTGCACTTCGTCGCTCCAGGGTTAAAAAACCTACCAATGGTAGGTAGTGGGGTGTATGTTCGGGTTGACTCTTCCTACTAATGGTAGGTTTCGTTTCCAACACAAGGAGAACATACCATGTCTGTTGATCCTATCTTGTTTATGGGCGGTTCTGGCGCCATTGGCCATCACACTGCCCAGGCGCTGCGCGCCGCCCATCCCGGCGTACCGCTGCTGATCGGTGGCCGCGATCTGGCAAAGGCCCAGCGGGCCGCAGAAAAGCTCGGTAACGCCCAGGGCGTGCTGATCGATGCCGGCGCTGACGACCTGGGGCTCGGTGATCGCGCTGTCAGCGGTGTCGTGGTTTTTTACATGGACCACGCGCTTGCTGGGCTGCGTTACGCGCAACGGCGTGGCGTGCCGCACCTCAGCATATCGTCCGGCATTTTCGAGATCGCACCGGAAATCGCGACGTACATGCACCGGCCCGATGCCGCGCCTATCGTCCTCGGATACGAATGGATGGCCGGCGCCACGACGGTGTCGACGTTGAAGGTGGCCGAGGCCTTCAGCCGCGTACACGACATCAGGATCAGTGCATTGATCGATGAGCAGGACACTGGAGGCCCGACGGTCGCGACTGACTTCGAACACCTGAACAGGATGCTTCCTGCCGCCATGACCCGGCGCGAGGGGGTGTATGTCTGGCGGGAAGGAGAAGAGGCCAGGGCCCGCTTCCGTGCGGTGGATGGCAGGGACATCGAAGCTGGCGGGTTCTCCTCCATCGACGTCGTCGGGTTGGCCGCCGCCACGGGCGCGCCCAATGTTCAATTCGACATGGCCATCGGGCTGAGCTCGACCCGACGCGAGGGTGGCCCCCTGTCGACAGAGATCATCATTGAACTGGCCGGCGAGGATCAGAAGGGCGAAGCGTTGCGTACACGCCACGCACTCGTCCACCCGGCGGGCACGGCACCGCTGACCGGCCTCAGCGTCGCGTTGCTCCTTGAGCGGTTGCTCGGGCTGGACGGGCAGCCGCCTACCGCGCCGGGCCTCTATTTCCCCTATCAATTGCTGAACGCGGCGACGTATCAACAACGCCTGGAACAGGAGGGGGGCGTGTTGCGCGAGCTAGCGGTGGAATGATTCGATCTCGCGGCGCCGGATGCGCCGCTATCGCGAGCAGGCTCGCTCCCACAGGGTCTGGTGGTGTATGCAAAAGGCAGCGTACTCCTCAAATCCAATGTGGGAGCGAGCCTGCTCGCGATAGCGGAGTGTCTGCCACGAAGAGTTGAATGTTCGCTCCCACACTGGATTGGGCTGTACGCCGCATTTACGTACAGCACCAGACCCTGTGGAAGTGAGTCTGCTTGCGAAGAACGAACGCACCGAGTGTCGCATCAGAAACCATGAACCCTTCTCCCGGATTAGACTGACAGTCCCCGCGCAGATCATTGCGCGGGTAGCCGGGCGCGTGCTCCCGCGTTCGCCAGGCGTTTCCCCACTCGGTGATGCGGCAATGCGCAACCGCGTGTCAATCCATCCGACCACCGCTACAGTTTTCAGGTCCTGCATGTCCGTATCGACGGTGGCCTTCTTACAGGAGGGTACGTAATGGACGAGGCAAAACTTAACGAGTTCATGGGCAAGCTGGTGTCCGACATGGGCGCCTCGGCAATGCTCGCCAATATGATCCTTGGCGATGAGCTCGGGTTGTATAAAGCCATGGCGGATAGCCGGCCGATCACCTCTGAAGAACTTGCGTCCAGAACGGGCTGCAATCCACGGCTGATCCAGGAATGGCTCAGCGCCCATGCGGCATCCGGGTACATGGAGCACCACGAGGGCCAGTTCGTCTTGCCTGAAGAACAGGCGTTGGCGCTGGCCATCGAGGATTCACCGGTGTATGTGGCGGGCGGTGTCATGGTGATCGCGTCCATGTTTCACGACAAGGACAAGCTGGTGGCGGCCATGCGCGGAGATGGAGGGCTGCCCTGGGGAGACCACCATCCCTGCATGTTTCACGGTACCGAACGCTTTTTCCGGCCTGGGTACAAATCCTATCTGGTGTCGCAATGGTTGCCGGCGCTGGAAGGGGTCGTCGATAAGCTCACCGCCGGTGCGAAGGTGGCAGACATCGGCTGTGGGCATGGCGCTTCGACTATCGTCATGGCCAAGGCCTTTCCTGCCTCGCGCTTTGTGGGGTTCGATTATCACGCGCCCTCCATTGCCACGGCGACGCAGCGTGCCGAAGAGGGCGGCGTCGAGGACCGGGTCAGCTTTGTCCAAAGTACCGCGAAGAGCTTCCCGGGAGATGATTACGATCTGATCTGCTATTTCGATTGCCTGCACGACATGGGGGACCCGGTCGGTGCAGCACGGCACGCCTATCAGTCGCTGAAGACAGACGGTACGGTGCTGCTTGTCGAGCCCTATGCCAAAGACACGCTGGACGAGAACATAACCCCCGTCGGACGACTGTTCTATGCCGCTTCCACGTTCATCTGTACACCGAACTCGCTGTCTCAGGAAGTGGGCCTGGGCCTGGGTGCGCAGGCCGGGGAGGCGAGGTTGCGGGAGGTATTTGCCGAGGCGGGTTTCGGACACTTGCGCCGGGCAGCGGAAACACCCTTCAACCTGATCCTGGAGGCCCGCAAGTAGTTGTGTCGGGACGGGCCGTGTACGGGGGAGAGACCGTGGGAGCAAAGCTTGCTCGCGAT
This sequence comes from Pseudomonas sp. SJZ074, assembly GCF_007828215.1. Classification (GTDB taxonomy): domain Bacteria; phylum Pseudomonadota; class Gammaproteobacteria; order Pseudomonadales; family Pseudomonadaceae; genus Aquipseudomonas. The sequence continues at coordinate 63,523 of NZ_VIUE01000013.1, forward strand.
GGCATCGGGTCAGGCCGCATTGATTTCGACTGCCCAGGCGCTATCGCGAGCAGGCTCGCTTCCACCGGGGCTGTCTGGAGCTACTTATAGCCACCGGGGCGTGGTGAAGAACGAGGCCATTTCCGAGCGGGCCAGTGCCGAGCCGAAGTAAGGGCCCTGGACATGGTCGCAGGCAACGCTGCGCAATTGTCTGAATTGGCGGGCGTTTTCGATCCCTTCGGCGGTGACCATCAGGCCCACGCTGCGGCTCAGCCGGATCATCGCCAGGACGCCTTCCTGATCATGCTCCAGGCCCAGTTGCGAAAGGATATTGCGATCGAAGCGGATGCCGTCGAACGGTTGATTCAAGACTTCGCGAAGGGAGGCGATGTTGGTGCCGAACTTATCGATGTTGATCCGCACTCCCAGGTCCTTGAGGGCATGCAGGGTGGTGGCGACGGTCTTGTGGTCGACCAGCAGAATGCCCTCGGCCACTTCCAGGGTCAGTCGATGGGGAGCCAGATCGCTCGTCTCAAGGGCTGTCTGCACTTGATTGAGCAAGAAATTGCTGCTGAACCATTTCGGCGAAACCGCGACGGATACATTGACGGGCGTCGGCCAGCTCGCCGCTTCCTCACAGACGTTGATCAACATCCATGACCCCAACTCTTCCAACTGGCCTGACGCTTCAGCAACCGGAATGAAGTCGGAACCACCCAGCTCACCTTTTTCGGGATGATGCCAGAACGTCTGGGCTTCAAAGCCGTGCAACTGCTCGGCGTTGACATCGAAACGTGGCAGATAACGCAGCTCCAACTGGTCCCGGTGCATGGCGTCGCGCAGCTGCTGTTCATAGCGCCGGCGGTCGCGGGCCACATTACCCATGGCTTCCACGTAAACGCGCCAAGTGTTGCGGCCGGCTGCCTTGGCCGCATACAAGGCGATGTCGGCCTGGCGCAACAGCTCATCGGCCCGGCTGTCACCGGGGTGTGCCCAGGCCACACCGATACTCACGCCCAGGTACAGGGTGTTGCCGTCCAGGTGCATGGGGCGCTGCATGCAATCGATCAGGCGTCCACAGAGTTGATCGAGATCGTGGGCATTGCCGGGGTCGGGCATGACAATGACAAATTCGTCGCCGCCCAGACGAGCCACCAGGTCGGTATCGCGCACGTTCTGTTGAAGGATATGGGCCACCTCCTTCAACACTTTGTCGCCCACGGCATGGCCCAGGGAATCGTTGACCGGCTTGAAGCGGTCCATGTCCAGGTTCAGCACCGCCAACGACACGCCGCTGACCGGGTCCAGGTGTTCGCTGAGGCAGTCGAACAGCCGGTTGCGGTTGGCCAGCCCGGTCAGCGGATCGTGCAGGGAGAGGTGCTTGATCTGCGCCAATGCCCGCAACTCATCGGTGATATCGGTGGCGGTGCCGCGGAACCCCAGGGCGCCGGCTTCAATGGCCCGGACCGAGATTTTGCAGGTGCGGATGCGTTGATTGCGGGCCGTGTACTCGCACAACAGCGAATTCGAGGACTCATTATTGGCGCCGCCGAGCAACCACTGGGCAATGGAAATCGACCCGCCGTGGGGATGCAGCAGCCGATGCAGGGGCTTACCCAGCCACTCGGAGGGACTGAACCCGGTCACTTGCTCGAAGCGTTCCGACAGATAGGTCAATGTCCCGGCCGAATCGACTTCCCACAGCCAGTCGGAGGACACCTCCGCGATGTCGCGGAAGCGTTCTTCGCTACGCTCCAGCGCCTTGCGGTGGGCCAACAGGCTGTCGTACTGGTGTTCCTGGGCCCGAAGCATCATCAAGGCATGCCGCAGCACGGCGAGGGCCAGGATCCCCAGGATCAGCAGCGCCAGCACCAACAAGGGCAGCAAGACCTTGCGCAAATCATTGCCCGGAGTCGGCGGTCGCCAGGCCAGGGCCTCATGGATGTTCTCGCCAAGCGACAATTCGGCCGTTCCGTCCGGGCCCGGCTTATGGGCGATGTAGGCATCGGGCAGGGCAAAGTCCCGGGCCAGATTCTCCAATGAAGCCGGGTCGAGGACTTTCACAAACAGCATCAGGCTGGCCGGTCCCGGGATCTCGCGCACGCTGTTGTCCGTGCCGGTGGTGATGGCCGATGCGGCGACGAACGCGGGTGCGCCGTCGTGGTGCAGCAACTTGACGATGACTTCGTCACGGTTTTCCGCTGTACGGGCGGTCTTTCCCAGGCTTTGCAGGTCTCCCGTCAGCCAGGTACTGGCATCGGCGTCGCTCATTTCGCCGTTGATTACCGAGTAAACCGTTTTGCCCTTGGGGGAAATGACGAATACGGCCTGGTAACCGTAGAGCGAATAAACGCTGCTGCCGACATTTTCCTGGTCGTAGGCCCAGGCTTTATCCACCTTTACATGCAGATGGCGGTAAGCGTCGCTCCATTTGGAATAGTCGCTCAGGTCGCGACCGATACCCGTGCGGATGCCGTCGATGGCCCGTTGGGCAAAAAACAGGCTCTGTTCCCGGGCACGCTTGTCCTGGGCCCCGGTGATGTTGAGTAGCAGGGCAATCGCCAGCGCGGACATGACAAACAGCAGGAGCATGATGGCCGGGAAGGTGCGTCGGGTGAAACTACGGGTTGGCTTGCCCGGGGAAAACTTGGTGGAGTCGTTGCCTGCATCTTCAGTCATAAACAAGTCATCAGCTAAACGCGAAATATCCCGCACGCTTCTGTATCGGCTGCCAGGCCAGTTAACTTAACTGGTCTGGCAGGCGATTACTTGATAAGACGGTCAAATATTGGCACGCAGGCGCATGGCAGTCGGTAGCGCGTTTATTCCCTGTCCTTGCGATGGCCCGGCAACAGGGCGCCGAGGACCTGTTTGGCGGTTTCCACCACGATGCCGCGCTCGTTCGGGTCACCCTGGAGCAGGGTCGAAGCGAATTTCTTCGCCTGTTCCAGTTTGATATGGGGGGGCAGGGGCGGCACGTCGGGGTCGGTCCGGAATTCGATCAGGACCGGGCGTTCGGCCGCCAGCGCTTGCTCCCAGGCCGCAGCGACCTGGTCCTCCTGCTCGACGAGAATGCCCTTGAGGCCAATGGACTCGGCAAAAAGGTGATAAGGCACGTCCGGTATGTCCTGGGACGCCTCGAATTTCGGGTCGCCCTCCATGACACGTTGCTCCCAGGTCACCTGATTCAAATCCTGGTTATTGAACACTGCGCAGATCCAGGTGCCATTGGCCCAGGTGCGCCAGTATTTGGCGACGGTGATCAACTCGGCCATGTTGTTCATCTGCATCGCGCCGTCACCGACCAGGACGATGACCGGCCGCTGCGGATGACAGAACTTCGCTGCGATCGCATAGGGCACCGCGGCGCCCATGGACGCCAGGCCACCCGACAACGAACACATCATGCCGCGACGGATCTGGATATCCCGGGCAAACCAGTTGGCGCAGGAGCCCGAGTCGCAGGTGATGATGGCGCGATCCGGCAAGCGGGGTGACAGCTCGAACGTGACCCGTTGCGGATTGATCGGTTTGGCCGACACCAAGGCGCGTATTTCCAGGGTCTTGTCCCAGTCTGCTCGCCAGTGCTCGATTTTCTTGCGCCAGGCGCGGTCGGTCTTTTCTTCGATCAACGGCAGGAGGGCGCGCAGGGTGTCGGCGCAGTCGCCTTGCAGGTTGACTTCCATGGGGTAACGCAGGCTGAGCATGTCCGGCTGAATATCGATCTGTACCCCGCGGGCCTGGCCTTCGGGCGGAAGGAACTCGGCATAGGGGAAACCGGAGCCGATCATCAGCAGCGTGTCGCAGCCGGCCATCAGGTTATCGCTGGGTTCGGTGCCCAGCAGACCGATGGAACCGGTGACCCAGGGCAGGTCATCCGGTACCGCGGCTTTGCCCAGCAGCGCCTTGGCCACGCCGGCCCCGAGTTTGTCGGCGATGGCGATCACTTCGTCTGTCGCCTGCAGCGCACCGGCGCCCACGAGGATAGCGACTTTCTTGCCAGCGTTGAGGACCTCGGCGGCTTGGCGCAGATCTTCTTCGTAAGGTACGACCCTGGGTTTGCGGTAGCCGACGCCGGAGTGAACCGTACCGTGCTTGTGGGGCGGTGGGGTGTATTCCATTTCTTGCAGGTCATTGGGCAGGACCAGTGCGGTGACACGTCGCTCGCCCACGGCGGTGCGGACGGCGCGGTCGAGCAGATGGCGCACCTGGGACGGTGTGCTGGCCTGCTGGACGAACGCCCCGGCCACATCCTTGAACAGGCTGACCAGGTCCAGCTCCTGCTGGTAATGCCCGCCGAGGGCGGCGCGGGCCTGCTGGCCGCTGATGGCGAGCACCGGCATGTGATCCATCCGGGCGTCGTAGAGGCCCGTCACCAAGTGCGATGCACCCGGCCCCGAGGTGGCGATGCACACTCCCAGCTCGCCGGTGAACTTGGCGTGGGCACAGGCCATGAACGCGGCCATTTCCTCGTGACGTGCCTGGATGAAGCGGATCTTGCCATTGGCACGGTTCAAGGCGCCGAAAACGCCATTGATGCCATCGCCCGGATAGCCATAAATACAGCGAACGCCCCATTCATAAAGGCGTTCCACCAGAAAATCACCGACGGTCATGCTCATGTCTGTCCCTCATTGCTGGGCCGCAGCCGCTTGGAACGGCGTGCAGCGTTGGGTGGCTACACAGGACTGGACCGACGCAAGTCTTCCAAGGTTTCGATTTTCGAAGGCGAGGGGCGATGGCTGGCTGATGCTCCGGGCGGCGATCCGACGATTGCGCTGGGCCGGTCAGCCTAGAGTCAACGGCCGAGCGAGGTGTCGCGGGGCAGACGCAGTTCGGCGCACAGGCCGCCGCCTTCGCGGTTGCTCAAGGTCAGCGAGCCGCCCATGGCCGTCGCCAGTTGCTGGGCGATGGCCAGTCCCAGTCCGGTCCCACCGGTTTCACGGTTGCGCGAGCTTTCCACCCGGTAGAACGGCTTGAGCACTTCGGCCAGTTCCTGCTCATTGATGCCGGGCCCGCGGTCCAGGACCTGGATCGCCAGTTGGCCGTCGTTCTCGGCCTGCACCTCGATCCGCGCCGCGCCACCGAACTTCAACGCGTTGTCCACCAGGTTCACCAGCACCCGGCGCAAGGCATGGGGGCGGGTGTCGATGACGGCGGCGTTCTTTCCGGACAGTTGTACATCCTGCCCGGTGTCCTGGTAGTCGAACACCAGGCTGTCGAGGAATGCATCCAGGCTGATGCGGCAGCTGGCCTCGGTGGCGCCGTGGATGCTGCGGGCGTAGGCCACGCCTTCGCGCACCAGATGTTCCATTTCACCCAGATCGCTCCAGAGTTTGTCCTTCTCAATGCCCTCGTCCATGAATTCCGCGCGCAGCTTCATGCGGGTGATGGGGGTCTGCAGGTCGTGAGAGATCGCCGCCAGCAACTGCATGCGCTCCTTGAGATAGGCGGCGATGCGGTCCTGCATGGCGTTGAATGCCTTGGCGGCATGGACCACTTCGGTCGGGCCGTGTTCATCCAGGCGCACGCTGTGGGCATTCGGGTCGAGGGTTTCCACGGCCTGGGCCAGCCGGGTCAGCGGGCCGACGGCGATGCGCACGGCCAGCCAGGTGCAGCCGATCAGCAACGCCAGCTGCCCCAGCAATACCACCGGCAGCCAGGGGGAGAGGGGCATCATGGCTGGGCGGACGTCGATGGTCAGCGGACTGCCGTCGCTCAGGCGCAGGTGCGCCTGGTAATGCTTCTGCGGTCCCGGAATGTCGATAAAGGTCAGGGGATAGGCCTCACCGATGGCGTCCTCGATCGAACTCACCGAGATCGGCGCGTCGTCACGGGCTATCGGCTGGCCGGGTTGCCCTTCATTCAGCAGGTAACCGTAATTGCGCCGGGTGAGCCTGGGCAGCCAGTCCGGGCGTTCGGCGGCGGGCAGGCGGTCCAGGATGGCGACGGAGGTCGAGACATCGGTTTCCAGGTTGCCGAGCATGGTGGACTTGGCGGTCTGGTAGCGCTCGTAGTACTGGACGCCGAACGACAGGCCCTGGGCCAGGATCAGGCCGATCAGGAAAATCAGCGACAGCCGCGAGGCGAGGGTGCGCGGCCACCGTAGCGGCAGATTCATGTCGACGCCTCGAGAATCTCCACCGGCAAGGAGAAGACATAGCCTTCGCTGCGCACGGTCTTGATGTAGGCCGGCTCGCGGGCGTCATCCAGCAGACGCTGGCGCAGGCGGCTGACCAGCAGGTCGATGGAGCGATCGAACAGGTCGGCGTCCCGGCCCTGAGTCAGGTTCAGCAGTTGGTCGCGGTTGAGCACCCGCTGCGGATGGTCGAGGAACACCCGCAACAACCGGTACTCCGCGCCGCTCAGGGCAACCATGGTGCCGTCGCTGTCCAGCAGATGTCGCGCCGTGGTGTCCAGGCGCCAGCGGCCGAACGCCAGCAGACGGCCGCTTTCGGTGACCACCAGGTTGGGCGGCAGCATGCGGGTGCGGCGCAACACCGCGTTGATCCGGGCCAGCAGCTCACGGGCGGCGAAGGGTTTGACCAGATAATCATCGGCGCCCATTTCCAGACCGATGATGCGGTCGGTTTCGTCGTTGCGGGCGGTGAGCATCAGCACCGGCGTGTTCTTGTGCTTGCCGGCGCGCAGCTCCCGACACAGGACCAGGCCGTCATCCCCCGGCATCATCAGGTCCAGCACGATCAGATCTACCGGCGTGGTTTCCAGGAAGGCGCGCATCTGCCGACCATCGGCGACGACGGTGGTGCGCAGGCCATTCTTCTTCAGGTAGTTACCCACCAGTTCTCTGATCTCGCGATCGTCATCCACTATCAACACGTGATCGACATGATCCATGGTGTTCAGCCCTCTTGGCGTTTCGTTGTGATCAGAATACAGGGGCCGGCGGGCCCGGCTCGCGACGGATTGTATTGCAGTGTATCTGGCGCCCGCCGGATACACAGCGATGCAAAAAGCGCCCGGGCTCGATACAGACGCGATACCTCAGCGGCATTCAATGGCATCCAACGAGGCAACACACCCGGCCTCGACAGCAAGTACACCCATTGAATGAATCAAGGACACCGCCATGAACACCAAAGCCATCTACGCCGCCTGCCTGTTCGCCGCGCTGAACATCTGCACCCTGTCGGCCCGGGCCGAAAGCGACGTCCAGACGCAGACCTATGCCTATGGCAGTCACCTGGACATCCAGAAAGTGCTCTCCGTTTCCGAAGACAGCGGCCCCGCCTGCGGCGTGGTCAATGCCCACATGACTTACCTGGATTCGGCCGGGCATCGCCAGGCACTGGAGTATCGCAAACTGGCTGATCACTGCAATAACGACAACTGAAAGTAAAATATCAATAATGGTTAATAACTTGTTGTTTTAATTGGTATATGTTTTATATAAACAGGCCCGAACCGGCCTGGCTGCCCATGAGGTGATGCCATGCTTCTGATCGCTTTCCTCGGCGGGATCCTGACGATCCTCAGCCCTTGTATTCTCCCCGTGGTGCCGTTTCTGTTCGCCCGGGCCAATCGTACCGCCAGTTCGATGTTGCTGACCCTCGGCGGCATGGTGCTGACTTTTGCCTTGGTATCGAGCCTGGCGGTGGTCAGCAGCGACTGGGTATTGCGCGCCAGCAGCGTAGGTCGGCAAGTCGCCCTGGGGGTGATGGTGCTGTTCGCCTTGTCGTTGATCTTCAGCCGGGTTGGCAGCTGGTTGGCGCGGCCGTTGGTCAGCCTGGGCAATCGCGTCGATGCGGGCGCCGGACGACTGGGTGGGCCGTTGGCCTCGGTGTTGATCGGCGTTGCCACCGGGCTGCTCTGGGCGCCCTGTGCCGGGCCGATACTCGGGGTGATCCTGACCGGCGCCATGCTGCAGGGCGCCAGCGCCGGAACCAGCCTGTTGCTGCTGGCCTACGGGCTGGGCAGTGCCTTGTCGCTGGGAACCCTGATCTTCGCCGGACGTGGCTTGGCCGCGCGGCTGAAGCTTTCTTTGCCCGTGACCGCCTGGCTGCGTCGTGGCAGTGGGGTGGTGGTGTTGCTGGCTGCCGTGGCCATCGCTACTGGTGCCGATGATCGACTGTTGGCCAATACCTCTTCCCAAGGAGCCGCCAGCCTGGAGCAGCGGGTGCTGGAGAAGGTGCCCCAGGCAATCGACTACGTGGTCAGCAAGGCCAGCGCCAACCCGCTGCCGAGCCTCGAGTTCCAGGGCGCCATGCCTTCGCTGGACGGTGCGGTGCAATGGTTGAACTCGCCGCCGCTGAGCAGTGAATCGCTGAAGGGCAAGGTGGTGCTGGTGGATTTCTGGACCTACGACTGCATCAATTGCCAGCACACGCTGCCCTATGTGAACGACTGGGCCAAGAAGTATAAGCAGGACGGCCTGGTGGTGATCGGCGTTCACACCCCGGAATACGGCTACGAGAAGATCATCGACAACGTACGCCAGCAGGTGCGCAAACTGGACATCCACTACCCGGTGGCCATCGACAACCAGTATGCGATCTGGCGTGCCTTCAACAACCAGTACTGGCCGGCGCACTATTTCATCGATGCCAAGGGGCAGGTGCGCTACAGCCACTTCGGTGAAGGCCGCTACGGCGAGCAGGAGCAGGTGATCCAACAGTTGCTGCAGGAGGCCAAGGCGGACTCCGCCGTTACTCATCAACCCAATGGCCAATAAAATACCAACCTGTGGCGAGGGGATTTATCCCCTCGCCACAGGGGCGCGCACGTCAGTGCTGGCCCTTGCTTTCCGGAACCTCGTCAAACTTCTTTTATTTCAGAAAGTTGGGCGACAAACCTATGCGTGTTTCTATATGGGTGGTAACGACAGTTTTCCTGGTCAGCGTCGCGCTTGAGGCTCAGGCCCGGGCGCTGACGCAAAACCAGCAGTCCGTATGTCGTTGGGGGGCGGACATCGCGGCAGGCGCGCAAGCCTCCAAGCTCTCCGGTGTCTCCCTGTACGGCGCCCGGAAAAAGCTGCAAGTGCGCAAATTCCCCCGGCCATGGATGCGTATGACCGCCCTGGGCATCACCGAACAGACCTACGACAGCGCGTCTCGCCTCAAACCCGCCGCGGTCAAGCAGACCTACTACGAGCAGTGCGTGCGTCACGAGTTGGCGCGCCGCTAGGTTCTGTACGGAAAGCCTTGATACTCGTTCATGCCGGGCTTCGACCAGGCATGTCGATGCCATGTTGATGCACCCGTCGGTACAGGGTGGCCCGGGAAATGCCCAGGGCCCGGGCGGCGGCGGTGGGTTTCCAGCGATGGCGCACGAGGGCATCGAGCAGGGCCTGGCGTTCCGGGCTGGCGCTGGGCTCTGGGGCAAGGGCAGCGACGGGCGAGCCGTGCAACGACTCGGGCAGGTGAGCGCGCTGGATCACCCGGCTCTCGCATACCGCACAGGCGTAGCGCAACACATGGCGCAACTGGCGGACATTGCCCGGCCAGTGATAGCCGAGCAGGCATTCCAGGGCCGCGCTGCTCAATTGCACGGCGCCGCCGCAGCGGGTCGACTCCTCTTCGAGGATACGGTTGATCAGCGTCAGCCGGTCACTGCGCTCGCGCAGCGGCGGCAGTTGGAAGCGGGCGCCTCCCAGGCGGAAATACAGGTCCTCGCGAAACTCGCCGGCGGCGACCAGGTTCTCCAGGTCACGGTGGGTGGCGCAGATCACCTGGATGTCCACGGCTTTGCGGCGTGATGCACCGAGAGGCGCCACTTCGCCCTCCGCCAGCACCCGCAACAGACGAGTCTGCAAGGCCAGCGGCATATCACCGATTTCGTCCAGAAATAGCGTGCCGCCATCGGCCTGCTGCAACAGGCCCTGCATGCCCTTGGCCGAGGCGCCGGTAAACGCCCCGGCCACGTAGCCGAACAATTCGCTCTCGATCAGGCTTTCAGGAATCGCGGCGCAGTTCAGCGCGACGAAAGGACGCTCACGGCGCTGACTGGCCTGGTGCAACTGGCGGGCGAACACCTCTTTGCCGGAGCCGGTTTCGCCCTGGATCAACACCGGCAGGTTGCGATCCTTGACCCGCACCGCCAGGCGCAGGCTGTCGGCCAGGCGTGGATCGACGTCGACCGGTGCCATCGCCGCCCGTGTACGCGGCCGCGCCCGCTGCCGTGGCGCGCTCAAGCGGCCATGCAGGGACGACTCGGTCCCCTGGCGGTCGAAGGGATAAAGACTCTCGTCCCGGGCACGGTGCAACCATTGTTGATCGAAGACCTGGCTGATGTGCTGCGGCAACTGGCCGTATTGCTGCAGCAGGTACTGGCGTGCGGCGGGGTTCAGGGCCTGCAGGCAGCCATCGTCGTCCCAGGCGAACAGATAATCGGGCTGGCTGTCGACGTAGCCGGCGTTGCGGTGGGCTCGCAGTACCCAATAACCCTGGGCGCTGCTCATGAAGAATGCCTGTTCGATTTCCCGGGCGCTCTGCACCACCATCTGGCGGATCAAGTGCTGCGAGCGGCGCTCATCCGGTGAGCGAACCGCTGACACATCCAGCACCCCAAGCAGTTCTCCCTGAGGATCGAAGACCGGCGCGGCGGAGCAGGTCAGGCCAATGAAGGCGGCGCGGAAGTGATCGCGCTTGTGCACCGTCACCGGCGCCTTGGCCGTGAGCACTGCCGCCACGCCGCACGTGCCTTCCTCGCCCTCCGACCAACAGGTGCCCAGGTAAAGTCCGGCCTTGCGGCAGTCATTGCGAATGGCGGTTTCAACACGGTAGTCGATGGTCTGACCCTGGGCATCGGTCAGCAGCACACAGTAGTCGGCGTCCCGTACCCGGCCATGGAGGCGCGCCACTTCTTCGCTGGCGATATTGAGGAACAGTTCGGAGCGCTCGCGGCATTGCTTGAGCACATCCTCGGACAGGATGCGCGGGCCCTGCAGCGAGCCAGGGTCGAGGCGATGCTGCTCCATGGACCGACGCCAGGAGTCGAGGATCAGGTTCGGGACGGGAAGCTGCGGCAATTGGTCCGCGTTCTTCACGACGCGGCTGACGCAATCCACATGGGCCCGGGAGTGAGCGGAAAGCATGACTGGCCTCCGGTTCAGCTTCTTATCGTTGTGCGCTCATTAAGCGCCGTTCGCCGGACACAGACAAGCCTGACGGGATCAGGTGCCGGCGTGAGACGCCACGTCTCACGGTCTCGCCAATGGCTCGTGCAGGCTGATATGTGGCGTCTCACGGGGCCTTGTCCCGGTTCGTGGTTTATCTCGCTGCGAAGGCTCTGGTCCGGACGTCTGCCGGGATTTTCGCGCAACTGGCACCGCCCTTGCTCTAGGCCCTGTACCCGCACGACGGGCCTTCCAATAATAAGAAACGAGGTACGCCATGTCTTCCTGCCCTGGTCATTTGCCCGTCACGTCCGCGGTGGCGCCATGAGTCGCCGCCCCCTGACCGTAGGCATCATCGCCAACCCAGCCTCGGGCCGCGACGTTCGGCGCCTGACCGCCAACGCCGGGCTGTTTTCCAGCACTGACAAGGTCTCGGTGATTCAGCGCTTGCTGGCGGCTTTCGGTGCCACCGGTATCGAACAGGTGCTGATGCCCACCGACATGACCGGCATCGCCGCCGCCGTGCTGAAGAACAGCCACAGCCGCCACGCCCGCGACAGTCATTGGCCGGCCCTGGAGTTTCTCGACCTGACCTTGCGCCAGACCGTGGAAGACACCCGCAGGGCCGCGCGGCTGATGGCCGAGCGCGAGGTGGCGCTGATCGCCGTGCTCGGTGGTGACGGCACCCACAAGGCCGTCGCCGCCGAAGTGGGCGATATCCCCTTGCTGACCCTGTCCACCGGTACCAACAACGCTTTCCCCGAGCTGCGCGAGGCCACCACGGCAGGGCTCGCCGGCGGGTTGTACGCCAGCGGCCGCATTCCCGGGCAGATCGGCTTGCGGCGCAACAAACGCTTGCTGGTGTGCGAGGCCCAGCGCGGCCTGCGGGAAATCGCCCTGGTGGACGTTGCCGTGTCGCCGCTGCGCTTCGTCGGCGCCCGTGCCATCAGCCGGGCGGCGGATCTGGCCGAAGTCTTCGTGACCTTTGCCGAGCCGCAATCCATTGGCCTGTCGGCCTTGTGTGGCTTGTGGCTGCCGGTGACGCGGCAGGAGCCGGGCGGCGCCTGGATGCGCCTGGACCCGCAATCGCCCGAAGCGCTGCTGGTGCCGCTGGCCCCAGGCCTGTTGCAGGGCTGCGGCGTGCTCGCGGCCGGCCGCCTGGAGCCAGGCGTGGCCCACCCGTTGGCGCTGTCCAGCGGCACGCTGGCCCTGGATGGCGAACGGGAAATCGAATTCAACCCGCACGACCGTCCCACAGTCACCCTCGATGCCGGCGGCCCGCTGAGCATCGATGTCGACGCGGTGCTGGCCTACGCCGCGCAACAGCGCTTGCTGGGCATCGGCCGTGAACACCCGCAACACCCCCTGAACCTGCAAATCACCCTTCAAGACACCCCTGGAGAATAAAAAATGTCGACACCGCTCACCCACGATCAACTGCTGCACGCCTACCAGGTGATGCGCACCATCCGCGCGTTCGAAGAGCGCCTGCACGTGGAATTCGCCACCGGCGAGATTCCCGGTTTCGTCCACTTGTATGCCGGCGAAGAGGCCTCGGCCGCCGGGGTCATGGCCCACCTGGGCGATGACGACTGCATTGCCTCCAACCACCGCGGCCACGGCCATTGCATCGCCAAAGGCGTGGATGTCTACGGAATGATGGCCGAGATCTACGGCAAGAAAACCGGGGTCTGCCAAGGCAAGGGCGGCTCCATGCACATCGCCGATTTCGAGAAGGGCATGCTCGGCGCCAACGGCATTGTCGGCGCCGGTGCGCCGCTGGTGGTCGGTGCGGCGCTGGCGGCCCGGCTCAAGGGCACCGACAGCGTCGCGGTGGTGTTTTTCGGTGACGGCGGCTCCAACGAAGGCGCGGTATTCGAGGCCATGAACATGGCTTCGGTGTGGAACCTGCCGTGCCTGTTCATCGCCGAGAACAACGGCTACGCCGAGGCCACGGCGTCCAATTGGTCGGTGGCGTGCGATCACATCGCCGACCGTGCCGCCGGGTTCGGCATGCCGGGGGTGACCGTGGACGGTTTTGACTTCTTCGCCGTCCACGAAGCCGCCGGGGCGGCCATCGAGCGTGCCCGGGCCGGGGAAGGGCCGTCGCTGATCGAGGTCAAGCTGACCCGCTATTACGGGCATTTCGAGGGCGATGCGCAGACGTATCGGGCACCGGATGAGGTCAAGCACTTCCGTGAAAACCAGGACTGCCTGATGCAGTTTCGCGAGCGCACGACCCGGGCCGGGTTGCTTTCGGCCGAGCAACTGGACCAGGTCGACCGGGAAGTGGAACTGCTGATCGAAAACGCCGTGCGCAAGGCCAAATCCGATCCCAAGCCTGCGGCGGCTGATCTGCTCACTGACGTCTACGTCTCCTACCCCTGAACGCCCCTTATAAAACAAGAACAGAGAATTCCATCATGGCGAGAAAAATCAGCTATCAGCAGGCAATCAACGAAGCCCTGGCCCAGGAAATGCGCCGCGATAGCAGCGTGTTCATCATGGGCGAGGACGTGGCCGGTGGCGCCGGCGCGCCCGGTGAGAACGACGCCTGGGGCGGTGTGCTTGGCGTCACCAAGGGCCTCTACGACCAGTTCCCCGGTCGTGTGCTCGACACCCCGTTATCGGAAATCGGTTACGTCGGCGCAGCGGTCGGGGCCGCGACCTGTGGTGTGCGCCCGGTGTGCGAACTGATGTTCGTCGACTTCGCCGGCTGCTGCCTGGACCAGATCCTCAACCAGGCGGCGAAGTTTCGCTACATGTTCGGTGGCAAGGCTGCCACGCCGTTGGTGATCCGTACCATGGTCGGTGCCGGCCTGCGCGCCGCAGCCCAGCATTCACAGATGCTCACGTCCTTGTGGACGCACATCCCCGGGCTGAAGGTGGTGTGCCCGTCGTCGCCCTACGATGCCAAGGGTTTGTTGATTCAGGCGATCCGCGACAACGATCCGGTGATCTTCTGCGAGCACAAATTGCTCTACGGCATGCAGGGCGAGGTGCCCGAAGAGCTCTACACCATCCCGTTCGGCGAGGCCAACTTCCTGCGCGACGGCAAGGACGTGACCCTGGTGTCCTACGGCCGCATGGTCAACACCGCCATGGACGCAGCACGTAGCCTGGCCGGGCGCGGCCTCGATTGCGAGGTCATCGACCTGCGCACCACCAGTCCGATGGACGAGGACAGCATCCTCGAAAGCGTGGAAAAGACCGGGCGCCTGGTGGTCATCGATGAGGCCAACCCACGCTGCTCCATGGCCACCGATGTTTCGGCGCTGGTGGCCCGGAAAGCCTTCGGCGCGCTCAAGGCGCCGATCGAGATGGTCACCGCGCCGCACACGCCGGTGCCGTTCTCCGATTCCCTGGAAGATCTGTACATCCCTGACGCGGCGAAGATCGAACAAGCCGTGCTCAACGTGATCGAGTGGAGCAAGCGCTGATGAGCCAGATTCATACCCTGACCATGCCCAAGTGGGGGCTGTCGATGACTGAAGGCCGGGTCGATGCCTGGCTCAAGGAGGAGGGCCAGGCCATTACCAAGGGCGACGACGTGCTGGATGTGGAGACCGACAAGATCTCCAGCAGCGTCGAAGCGCCGTTCTCCGGTGTGTTGCGTCGGCAGATCGCGCGCCAGGACGAAACCCTGGCGGTCGGCGCCTTGCTGGGCATTGTCGTCGAAGGCGAGGCCAGTGACGCCGAGATCGATGCGGTCATCGAGCAGTTCCAGTCCAGTTTCGTGCCGGGCGACAGCGGTGACGAAGACACCGGCGCGAAACCGCAGAAGGTCGAGCTGAACGGTCGGGTGATCCGCTACTTTGAACGCGGCCAAGGGGGCGTGCCATTGGTGTTGGTCCACGGTTTTGGCGGGGACCTGAACAACTGGCTGTTCAACCATGAGGCCCTGGCGGCCGACCGCCGGGTGATCGCCCTGGATCTGCCGGGCCATGGCGAGTCCGGCAAGACCCTGCGACGGGGCGACCTGGACGAGCTGAGCGGCGCGGTGCTGGCCTTGCTCGATCACCTGGACATCAGCGTCGCGCACCTGGTGGGGCATTCCATGGGCGGCGCCGTGTCGCTGAACAGCGCACGCTTGATGCCCCAGCGGGTGCGTTCCCTGACGCTGATCGGCAGCGCCGGCCTCGGCCCTGAGATCAACGGCGGCTACCTGCAAGGCTTTGTCGAGGCCTCCAACCGCAACGCCCTCAAGCCGCAATTGGTGCAGTTGTTCTCCAATGCCGAGCTGGTCAACCGGCAGATGCTCGAAGACATGCTCAAGTACAAGCGCCTGGAGGGCGTGGAGGTAGCGTTGAAGCAGCTGTCGGCGACCTTGTTCGCCGAGGGTCGCCAACAGGTGGACTTGCGCGAGGTGGTGCAGGCTGGTCACGTGCCGACTCTGGTGGTCTGGGGCAGCGATGACGCGATCATCCCGGCGACCCATGGCGAAGGGCTGGACGCCCAGGTCGAGGTACTGGCCGGCCAGGGCCACATGGTGCAGATGGAAGCGGCCGAGCAGGTCAATCGATTGATCCTTGAGTTCATTGAGCAGCACTGATCAAACGGGCGACGCGCGAGTCGTCGCCCCCAAGCATTCTGGAGAACGCTATGAACGCCTCAATCAAGCCCACCCGCAGCATGCGCGCCGCCGTCTGGCATGGCCGTAACGACATCCGCGTCGAAGACGTACCGTTGCCCGTTTCGCCGCCTGCCGGCTGGGTGCAGATCCGCGTGCAGTGGTGCGGCATCTGCGGCTCCGACCTGCATGAGTACGTGGCCGGGCCGGTGTTCATCCCGGTGGACGCGCCGCACCCGCTGACCGGTATCAAGGGCCAGTGCATCCTCGGTCATGAATTCTGTGGTGAAATCGTCGAGCTGGGTGCCGGGGTAGAGGGCTTCAGCGTTGGCGAGCCGGTGGCAGCGGATGCCTGCCAGCACTGCGGCACCTGCTACTACTGCACCCACGGGCTCTACAACATCTGCGAGAACCTGGCGTTCACCGGCTTGATGAACAACGGCGCGTTCGCGGAACTGGTCAATGTGCCGGCCAACTTGCTCTATAAATTGCCCGCCGGTTTTCCTGCCGAGGCCGGCGCGCTGATCGAGCCGTTGGCGGTGGGCATGCACGCGGTCAAGAAGGCCGGCAGCCTGCTGGGCCAGAACGTCGTGGTGGTTGGCGCCGGGACCATCGGCCTGTGCACTATCATGTGCGCCAAGGCCGCCGGGGCGGCCCAGGTGATTGCCCTGGAGATGTCCGGGGCGCGCAAGGCCAAGGCCCTGGAGGTCGGTGCCACTCATGTCATCGATCCCAACCAGCGCGATGCGCTGGCCGAGGTGCGCCGCCTGACCGGAGGGCTGGGTGCCGATGTCAGCTTCGAATGCATCGGTAACAAGCACACCGCCAAGTTCGCCATCGACCTGATCCGCAAGGCTGGCAAATGCGTGCTGGTGGGGATTTTCGAGGAGCCGAGCGAATTCAATTTCTTCGAGCTGGTATCCACCGAGAAACAGGTGCTCGGCGCACTGGCCTACAACGGCGAGTTTGCCGACGTCATCGCGTTCATCGCCGATGGCCGCCTGGACATCTCGCCCCTGGTGACCGGGCGCATCCAGCTGGAACAGATTGTCGGACAGGGGTTCGAGGAACTGGTCAACAACAAGGAACACAACGTGAAGATCATCGTGTCACCGGCCCGGAGCTGACTTTTCCGATGTGGGCGATTGGCGATGGCCGGCAGCGGCCATCGCATTTTTTATGCTTTGGATTCAATCCGGCAGATAGGCCCGCCAGACCCGGCTTTCGTCGAGCTGCAATTGCTGTTCTTCCGTTTGCCGGAACTTGCGGTCGCAGTCGAGGAAAAACTCGTCGAGCTGTGGCGGCTCGATGTCGGTGTCGCTGAGCATCGTGTGGACCTGGCCACGGTGGTGAATCTGGTGTTCGAACAGGTGCAGCAGCAACCGGTCGATACGCTCGGGCACCACCGCACCGTCGGCGCGTACCAGCTCGACGGACCGGGCGAGGTCTTTCTCCCGCAAGGATTCGCAGAACGTGACCAATCGCTGGTCGCTGCGGGCCTGGCTTTGCACCAGATCGGCAAAGGCCAGGGTCTCGGAGAAATCCTTGGTCTGACCGTCACGATCGCCTTCCAGGGCGGTGAGGTAATAGCAATCCACCTCCAGGATATGGCAGAGGGTGGCTTGTATGGATGGAAAGAACCCGGTGCGGCGTGTCAGGTATTCGTCTTCGCTCAATTGCGCGCAAGTGCTGAGCAGGCGGTGGTTGGCCCACTGGTTATTCAGGGCCTGGGCCAGGAAATAGTTCATGGGAAGCCTTCCTTGATGTGGCCGCCTGGAATCCTGTGGGAGCGGGCTTGCTCGCGAAGACGGCGGACTATCCAGCATAGTCTTATCAGACAAACCGCTTTCGCGAGCAAGCCCGCTCCCACACAGGCCATCCTGATTTCAACGACGGTCCTAGAGCCCCACATCCGGCAGCACCGGCCGATTCGCCAGGGCCTTGGCCATGATCTGTTCCACATACAGCCGGTCCTCTTCCGGCAGGGCCAGGCGTGGTGGGCGGGAGAGGGCGCTGCCGCGGCCGGCGATGGCTTCGCACAGCTTGATGCATTGCACCAGGTCGGCGCGGGCGTCGAGGTGCAGGATCGGCATCAGCCATTCATAGATCGGCATCGCTTCGGCGAACCGGCCATCGCGGGCCAGGCGGAAGATGGTTTCGCCTTCCTTCGGGAACACGTTGGACATGCCCGAGACCCAGCCTTCGGCGCCCACGGCGAGGCTTTCCAGCACCACGTCGTCGAGGCCTGCGAACAGGACAAAGCGATCACCTACTTCATTGCGCACATCGATGAACCGCCGGGTGTCGCCGGAGGAGTCCTTGAAGCACACCACGTTGTCGCAATCGGCCAGGGAAATCAGGATGTCCGGGGTCACGTCGTTCTTGTAGATCGGTGGGTTGTTGTAGACCATCAGCGGCACGTCGGCATGCCGGGCGACATAGCGAAAGTGCTCGGCGGTCTCGAACGGCTTGGAGCCATAGACCAATGCTGGCATCAGCATTACGCCGTCGACGCCGACCTTGCGCACCGCGTTGGCGACCTTGGCCGCCTGTACGCTGGTGAATTCGGCCACGCCGCAGATCACCGGCACCCGGCCCCGGGAGGCGTCCACCGCGACTTCGGTCACGGCGATTTTTTCTTCGGCGCTCAACGAGGTGTTTTCCCCCACCGAACCGCAGACCACCAGGCCCGAGACGCCGTCACGGATGACGTTGGAAATGACCTCATGGGTCTTGTCCAGATTGATGGAGAAGTCATCGTTGAATTGGGTGGTAACGGCGGGGAATACGCCGCTCCAGTTGATGCGTTTGCTCATGGTTGTCTCCGGTTGATGATAGTACTGTGGCGAGGGGATTTATCCCCTCGCCACAGGGGTGGGTGTGAAATTCGGAATGTTCATGCGCCAGGCCACGTATCCGAAAGCCGATAGCCTTGGGGCCACGGATCGGCCGGATCCAGCAGCAGTTGGTGGGTCCCGGTGATCCACGCTCGCCCGGCAACGCACGGGTAGATCGCCGGGCGTTCGGCCACGTCGGTCAGCGAGTCGATGCGGCAGTGGAACTCGGAGCCGATGATCGAGCGCCCGATGAACCGTTCACCCACCTGCATCAACCCCTTGGCCTGCAGCACCGCCATGCGTGCCGAGCACCCTGTGCCGGTGGGGGAGCGATCGATCTTGCCGGGTTGGATCACCACGGCGTTGGCGCCGGTCGCGACACCTGCCTCCATGACGATGGGCGCGGCGATCTGGCAGAACGAGATATGCGACCAGTCCGGGTTCAGCGGATGTTCGAAACCCAGTTGTTCATTGGCGGCCCGGGTGATTTTCAGCCCGATATCTACCAGGTCGGCGGCCTCGTCAGGGCGGATGGCAAAGCCCAGGCGCTGGGCGTCGGCGATGACGAAACTGTCGCCGCCATAGGCGGTGTCCACCTGTAGCGAGCCCAGGCCCTGCACTTCGATCCAGGCATCGAGACGGTCGGCGAAGGACGGCACGTTCCTGATCTCCACCCGTTGCACCTTGCCGTCGCGGCAATCGGCGACGGCTTCGATCAACCCGCCAGGGGCCTCCAGTATCAGGCGGGTCTGGGGTTCAGTCATGGGCAGGATGCCGCTGTCCAGCAGCACAGTCGCCACGCAAAGGGAGTTGGAACCGGACATCGGCGGCGTGTCGGCGGGCTCCATGATGATCCAGCCCATCTGTGCCCGCGGGTCCTTGGCCGGTACCAGCAGGTTAACGTGGCGGAACACGCCGCCACGGGGTTCGTTGAGGACGAAGTTGCGCAGGGTCTCGTCCCGGGCAATCCAGCGCGACTGTTCCCACACGGTGGCACCGGGCGGAGGGGCAACGCCGCCGACGATCACATCGCCGACTTCGCCTTCGGCGTGGCAGCTAACGATGTGGATGATTTTGGATGAGCGCATGGGATGCTCCTTATGTTGTTCATGCGGGCCTCTTCGCGAGCAAGCCCGCTCCCACATGGGATTCGTGGACAGCACCGAACCCTGTGGGAGCGGGCTTGCTCGCGAAGGGACCAGCGCCTATTTCACCGACCTGAGAAACGCCGCCGTCTCCCGCTGCATCGGATTGCCGATCACCTGGTCCGGCGGTCCGATCTCATGGACCCGGCCATTGCAGAAGAACGCCACGCGATCGGACACGTCCCGGGCGAAGCGGATCTCGTGGGTTACCAGCACCATGGTCATGCCGTCCTCGGCGAGCATGCGCATGGTGTCCAGCACCTCGCCCACCAGTTGCGGGTCCAGGGCCGAGGTGGCTTCGTCGAACAGCATGTAGTCCGGCGACATCGCCAGGGCCCGGGCGATGGCCATGCGCTGTTGCTGGCCGCCGGACAGCTTGTTCGGGAAGGCCTTGAGCTTGTCCCCCAGGCCCACGTGCTCCAGCTGCTTAACCGCCAGGGCCTCGGCGTCCTGTTTGCTCTTGCCCAGCACCTTGCGCGGCGCCAGCATCACGTTCTCCAGTACGGTCAGGTGCGGGAAGGCGTTCCATTGCTGGAAGACAATGCCGATCTTCTGCCGCAAGTGATTGAGATCGGTGGCGCGGTCATGGACCTCGACACCGTCCACGCGAATGCTGCCTTGCTGGATCGGCTCCAGGCCGTTGATGCACATCAGCAGGGTCGACTTGCCGGAACCCGAGCCACCGATGATCGACACCACTTCGCCTTTGTCCACGGTCAGGCTGACACCCTTGACCACTTCCAGGTCGCCAAAGGATTTATGCACGTTCTCGATCTCAATCATTTTCCTGCCACCTTCTTTCCAGACGTGCGCCGAGGCGGGCAACCACCAGGCTCATGACGTAGTAAATGAGGCCTGCGATGCACAGCACCAGCAGGGGTTCCTGAATGCGCGTGACGATGGTTTGAGAGGCACGCAGCAGCTCGACAATGCCGATCCACATCACCAGCGCGGTGTCCTTCATCACTCCGAGTACCAGGTTCAGCCAGCCGGGAAACGCCACGCGCGTGGCAATCGGCAGGACGATGAAGCGCAGGTCCTGCAGGTAGCTCAAGCCCAGGGAACGGCTGGCCCGCCGGGTGCTCAGTGGCACCGCCAGCACACCGCCGCGGACGATTTCGGTGAAATACGCGGCGGCGTAGACGCCGAGCACGATGCAGCCGACGGCGAAGGCGCTGAGGTTCAGCCCGGCGATACTTTTCAGGGAGTTGAACAGCACGAACTGGATCAACAACGGCACGCTGCGGAACACGTCCAGTACCCAGGCCAGCGGCAGGCTGGCCCGGGGCAGCAGTGCCCGGAGCAGGCCGAACAGCAACCCGGCCAGGGTGCCGAGCAGGATCGACCAAACAGTCAGTTGCAGCGTGACCCAGGCCCCGTCGAGCAAGAACAGCAGGTCGTTGACGGTGAGGCTTGTTGTAAACATGACCGGCCCTCAATAACGGAAAAGCCGCCAGGACAACAGCCGGGCGAGCCCGACGATGAGCTTGGCGATCAGGTAATACAGCGCGGCCGCGAGGGCGAAGTACTCGAAGGTGCGGAACGTCTTGACGTTGTATTCCTGGGTCACCCCGGTGAGGTCGTTATTCAGGCCGACCACCACGCCCAGCGAGGTCATCAGCACCGCCCAGACCATCTGGTTGGTCAGCGGGTAGAAGACGATGCGCAGCAGTTGCGGGACGATGATCATCCGATAGGCCTGGAACGCGCTCATGCCCAGGGAACGGGCGGCGCGCATCTGCGTACCGGGTACGGCCTTGAGGCCACCGCGAAAGTTCTCCGCCAGGTAACCGGCATTGTTGAAGGTGATCCCGGCCAGCAACGCCAGCCAGGAACTGACGTGCAGCCCGAGGGAGCCGAGGCCGAAGTAGAGGATGTAGATCTGGAACAGCGACGGCGTGTTGCGGGCGATGGAGACCCAGCCATTGCCGATGCCGCGCAGCAATGGATGACGCGCCTGGCGCATCACCGTCAGCACCAGCGCGATCAGCACGCCGAAGATCATCGACAGCGCCGCGGTCTCGAACGTGACCCAGGCCCCGGCGAGCATGTCGGGCAACGCGCGCAGGGCCGGGCGCCATTGGAAGCTGTAGTCAAACATGGAAGGGATTCCCCCGGCGGGTGACAGGTTGCAGCCAGAGCGGCGGTTGGCCGCTGGCGGTGGCGATGCAGGCGGCGTCGACACAGGCCGCGAGGCTGGCGAAGTGCACCCCGCGCCCCACCAGGCCGGGCGCGTAATGGGCGTATTTGCCGGAATTGGTCATCAGGGTGGTGGCAGCGGGTGGGATGACCGGTTCGCCCAGCATGCACCAGCAGGTGTCGGTCACCAGCGTCGCGCCGAAGGCTTCGATGGCGTCCAGGTGGCCCGCCTGGCGGGCCTGTTCCAGTACCGCACGGCCGCAGGTGATGGCGAGTATCACGTCCGGGTGCTTACTCCGGCCGGTGCAAAGAGTCGCCAGGGCGGCAAATTCGCTGAGGGAGAAATGCGGATTGCCCAGGGAAACCACGTCCACCCGGTTGTCCCGGGCACTGTTGAGCTCACGCCAACTGGCAAGCAGCCCCGCGGCATCCACCGTTACCATCGGTATTGGACAATCCACCTCCACGACATCGGCCGGGTCGAGGGCTTCCGGTGTGACCCCAGCGATGTGGAACAGGGGCGCGGCACTGGTGGTCGCGAACGCGGCTCCGAAGGCCTTCAGGTCATCCCGTGTCGGCGCGGCGTGCTCCAGGCCGCGTATCAATGGAATGCGCCGGCCCGTCAGGCCACCGATGTGATAGCCCAGCAGCGGATAGAAGCTGTCGTCGACAGTGCCCAATCCCGGCACGTCGACGATCAGCTTGGCTTTGCGCTGATCGTCCAGGTGACAACCGGTCAAGGGCGCCCGGCCGCACAAGGCGATGCAGATATCCAGGAAATCCGGATATTTCTGCGTGCGAGCCCCGAGCACACTGTTGGCGTAGACCACCGCGTTGGACTCGGCCCAGACGATCTGCTCGCCGGCCCTGGGCGCGGTATCCAGCAGATACGGCGCGCAGGTGAAGCTCAACTGTGCGCCCATCGTCATGTAGGCATCGCCCAAGGCACTCGCCGGTTCGCCCAAGGCCGGGTCGATGCCCAGTTCGCGCCAGCGGCGCTGGTCCACGGAAATGGAATTGAGGGTAGTGGGCACGCGCACCCTGGCGCCCCACTGCACCAGTTGCTCGGCAAAGCGCAGGCTGGCCGGGCCGGTGTAGATGCAGCCGTCGATGTGGGCCTGGGTTACGTCCAGCAACTGCGTGGCACCCTGGATTTCGGCCATGCGCAAGACGACTTGCATGGCCACCTGGGCGGCCTTGCCGTGGCTGCCGTCGAGCAGCGTCCGGTCCTGTTCGGTGAGGCTGACGGTAGACGGCATGGGCGGCTGCAAGGGGACGTCGGCGCCATCCCAGCGATCGTTGGGACGACGACCGGACAAGGTCAGGCAATCGCCTTCGACGCGCACGAAACCCTGGCCGCGCAAGCCGTCGAAGGCTTCACGACCGACCTGCACCACCGGCAGGGAACGCTGGAAAATCAATTGCGCCACCAGCACGCCCAAGGTCAGGATCTCATCCGTTTCGGCCAGCACCAGCGCTGCGGGTGCATGGCCGTTGCTGATCAGCTCCATCAAGACGCTGCTGCCGGTGCACGAGCCGCGCCCGCTGGGAATTGCCAGCACGCGCCCGGCCAGGCGCTCGCCGCTGAGCGGGTGATGCCGGTCGATGACTTCACCGCTGGCCGGATCCACACCGCCCCAGAAACTCAAGCCCACATCGGCAAAGAGCAGGGCACCCTGGGCGGCACCCTCCACCAGACTGCGGCCCATGACACGGATAGGCGTGCTTGGCATGCCCCGATCCTCAGTAATAGACCTGCGGGACGGTCAGGTTGGCCGGCGGAATGTCGGTGCCGACCCATTTGGCGAACAGCTCTTTGTAGCGGCCGGTGCGCACCTGTTGGTTGACGAACAGGTTGAGGTAGTTGATCAGGCCGAACTCGTTGCGCTTGGCGCCAAGGGACACATAGTCGATGACATAAGGTGCGTCACCGGCGATCTTCAGGTTTTTGTATTTGCCCGACTTGATGGTCGCAGCGGCCACGGTGTTGGTGACCACCGTCGCATCGATATGCCCTTGGGCGACGGCCAGCAGCGTGTCGTTCTGCGACTGGTAGGCGCGGAAGCTGCCGCTGCCCCAGTTCTTCTGGTCTTTCTCCAGCGAGATGGCTTCATAGGTGCCGCTGGTATTGCCCACGGCCTTGCCCTTGAGGTCGGCGAAGCTATTGATGCCAGTGTTGTCGCGGGTCAGCACCACCATCTGGAAGGCGAAGTAGGGCACGGTCAGGCCGACGGTCTTGGCCCGCTCCAGAGTGTCGGAGGTGGAGGCGACGATGACATCGGCGCGGCCGGAAATCAGTGCCGGGATCCGATCAGGGAACGGTGTTTCCACGACTTCGGCATCGACCCCCAGGACCTTCGCCAGATCGTGGCAATAGTCCACGTCGAAGCCCGCCGGTTTGTTGCTTTCGTCACGAAAGCCCATGGGCGGGAAGTCCAGGGTCACGGCGCAGCGCAGCTTGCCGGAGTCGATGATGTCATCGAGCTTGTCGGCATGGGCGGTGGTGATGAACAGGGGGGCCAGGACAACACTTAACGCTACGGCCAATGCAGGATTTTTCATAAATGCCTCGCTGTCGAATAAATGCGGTGAGATATCGTATTGAGGATTTCGTATACGATATTAGATAAGCAATCCGCGTGCCTGTCTCACAAAACGCTCGCTTGAATGGATAACTCGTTGATAACAAACAGTAATAGGGCGTAGAGGGTTCGAGCGGTACTCAAGATCGCTTCAGGCAGGTGTTACAGATGGGAGCAGTGGGGGCTCCGTCGCCCTTTAAGGGAACAGATTCACTCCTGGCTTTCGCGGTACTGGCTCGGCGACAGGCTGGTCAAGGCGCGGAACTGGCGGCTGAACGCGCTGTGGTCGGTGTAGCCGCAACGCAAGGCGATCTCGGTGATAGGCAGGTCTCTGTCCAGCAGCAGGCGCGAAGCTTCTTCCAGTCGGGCTTTGTGAATCATTTGCCGGGGCGTGAGCTGAAAAATGCGTTTGCAGTGCCGCTCCAGTTGCGCCACCGACAACCCGGCGATGGCGGTCAGTTCGGCGAGGCTGATGGGGCGGGCAAAGTGATGTTTGATATGGGCATCCACCGCCGCCAGTTTCTGAAACGCCGGGTGGCTGGACTGCGGCAGTTGCAGGTCCCGGGAGATGCCGGCCAGGCCGGTGATCTGGCCGTTGGGCTCGCGCAGGGCGATTTTATGGGTCAGGCACCACACCGGTTGATTGCCGTAGTACAGGTGCAGTTCGAGTTGGTCGGCCAGCTCCCGGCCGCTGGCCAGCACCCGTCGATCCTGTTCGGTGTACAGCGGGCCGAAACGCTCGGGGAACACCTGCTCGGCGGTGCGGCCGAGCAGATCACTGCTGTGCTTGAAGCCGCAGCGCCGGGCCAGGGTCTGGTTGACGAAGGCGTAGCGGGCCTGAGTGTCCTTGATGAAAAACACCACGTCCGCGAGGGTGTCGAGCAGCGGCGCGATGGATTGCAGGTTGTGCAGTAGAGTGCCCAGGTCGCAGGGGGTGAAGGATGTGAGCGAGGGATACATGGGTTGGCATCATCTCTGGTTGAAGCGAGCATGCTCCCACAGTTGCGGTATGAACACATCGATTCCAGTGGGAGCGGGCTTGCTCGCGAAAGCGGTGCTTCAGTTTGCATTGATCTTGAATGTACCCCCTCTTCGCGAGCAAGCCCGCTCCCACAAATGGATCGCTGTCTGGCTCAAGTGGACGGGGTTTCTTCCAGCCCCAGCAAAGTTTCGATCCGTGCCGGGCTGAACGGCGGGCGCGGAGTGGGTGGCGTCCAGTCGAACAGATACTCCAGGGCCGCACCGCAGACCCGGCCCTGGCACGCGCCCATGCCACAGCGGCTGGCGAGCTTGGCTTCGCGCCAGCTCACGTGGCCGATCAGGTCGCCGTAGGGCACGTCTTCGCAGCGGCAGACCAGGGTGTCGGCCCTGGCCAGGGACTTGAGCCGCTCATTGAGGGCGAAGGCTTTGTTCAGTGCTCGGGCGAAACCCTGCCAGCGTTCCCGACGCGGCCACAGGCGTCGGGCGGCCGCGGTATCGTCGACCGCCGCGTGACCGGCGATGGCGCCTTCCACCAGCGCCAACTCGCTGCCGCCGAAACCGGTGCATTCGCCGGCGGCGTAATGGCCCTGGCGAGTGGTCGCCTGCCAGGCATCCACCGCAAGGGCATTCTCGGCGAGCTCGCAGCCCAGGGCCTGGCCGAGCAGGGTATTGGGGATGAGCCCAAAACCACACGCCAACCGGTCGCAGGCCAGTTCGACAACCTTGCCCTGTTGCAGCAAACGCACGCCTTCGAGTCGCTCTTGCCCCAAGGCCTCCAGCACATGGCTTGCGGTGCGGTAATGGCTATCGAACAGAGCGAACGCTTGCAGGAACTTGCCCGGCCAGCGCGGCAATTGCGCGGCGAAACCGGCCACGGCGGCACGGCTTGCCTGTTCGGCCACCCGTAGCACGTGGGCACCCTGGTGCCTGGCCGTGGCGGCGCTGGCCAGCAACAGTGGCCCGCTCCCAGCGATCACCAGGCGTTCATCCCGTACCGGCAGGCCCGCTTTGATCAATGCCTGCAAACCGCCGGCGCCGGTGACGCCGGGCAGGGTCCAGCCGGGGAAGGGCAGCAGCAACTCCCGGGCGCCGGTGCACAGGATCAAACGCTCGTAGGTGATCTGCCAACCGCGCTCGGCATTCTCCACCAACAGGGTTTTATCGGCGGCGCAGGCGATGACCCGGGTACCGGCATGGCAGCGCACATTGGCACAGGCCTGCAACCGCTGACGCAGGCGGCGTGCCGCGGCGGGTAGGCTGGCCTGGGGGCCGTCGCGCCAGATCTGCCCTCCAGGCAACGGGTTGTCGTCCAGCAGTACGATAGACGCGCCGCGGCGTGCCGCGGCCAGGGCGGCGGCCATGCCGGCGGGGCCGGCGCCGATGATCAGCAGGTCGGTGGTTTCGTTCATGGTCGG
The DNA here is from genome assembly GCF_007828215.1 of Pseudomonas sp. SJZ074. GTDB lineage: Bacteria > Pseudomonadota > Gammaproteobacteria > Pseudomonadales > Pseudomonadaceae > Aquipseudomonas. The sequence continues at coordinate 90,245 of NZ_VIUE01000013.1, forward strand.
GTCTGCACATGCATGCCGTCGCGGCACAGGGTCTGGCAGGCCAGGCGCCGCTGGCCGTCGATCATCACCCGGCATTCCTGGCAGATGCCCATGCCGCACAGGGGCGCACGCCGTTGGCCGCTGACCGAGGTGCGACTGCAACCGTCCGCACCCAAGGCCAGGGCGGCGGCGACGCTGGTGCCGGGGGTGACCGTGAGAGGGTGGCCGTCCAGGAATAATTCAGGCATCTATCGGGCTCCGTATAAAACTGTGGCTAGAAGATTTAGCTGACATGCACGGGCTCCCCCAGAAAACGCTCCGGCAGGTACGCTTGAAGGGCCAACGGCGAGGCTTCGTTGAACAGCTGCGCTACCAGCAAATCAGCCGTCGCGGGGGCCGTTGTGACTCCCAGTCCTTCATGCCCCACCGCCAGCCACAGACCCTTGCGTTGCGGGTGCTGTCCCACCAGCGGCAGGCCATCGGGGCTGGCGGCGCGCAAGCCGGTCCAGGCACGGATGCCGTTGAGCTGTGCCAGCCCGGGCATGTAGTCGACAGCGCGCTTGAGCATCTTCGCCAGCATCCAGCCTTCCACCTGCGGGTCGACGGTGCCGAACTGGCGCGAGGCGCCGATGAACAACTGCCCGGTGGGACGCGGCTGGATGTTGCAGGCCACCGATGGGCCGCTGGCGTTGTGAGCACTGGTGACGTAACCCAGTTCGACCAGGGTGTGGGTGACGGTGGCGGGGTAGCGATCGGTGATCAGCAGGTGGCCTTTCTTCGGCTCGATCGGCAGCTCCGGGCACAGTTCAGTGGCCTGGACTCCGTTGGCGAGGATCACCGCTTCGGCCCTCAACCAGCGCCCGTCGTCCAGGCGTACCCGCGGGCCGTCCACTTCGGCAACTTGCGCCCGTTGCTGGCGGATGTGGGGGCCGCCCAGCATCCAGCGCGTGGCGGCGGGGGCATAGAGGATGCCGTCGCCCTTGATCAGCAGGCCGCCTTCCAGGCCTTCGCGCAATTCGGGTTCGCGCTGACGCAGGGCCCCGCGTCCGATCAGCTCGCAGTCTTCTCCGTGGGCCAGCAGATTCAGGTATTTGCTGTTGGCGACCGCCATTTCCTCCGGATTGGCCGCCAGCCACAAGGTGCCGTTGTTGCGCCACCCACAGCCTTCGGGAAGAGCCGGGGCCAGCTCGCGCCAGCGCTGCAAGGAATATTGACTCAGGGCCAGTTCCGCCGGGTTGTCGTCCAGCACCAGCAGATGCCCCATGCCGGCCGCGGTGGCGCCGTGCCAGCCGGCATCGAGCACCACGACCTTCAAGCCACGCTGGGACAAGGCCCGGGCACAGGCCGCGCCGACGATGCCCGCACCGATGACGATCACGTCGGCGATCAGGCCCTCGGTCACAGTCGAATGCCCCAGGCGAACGGGTCATCCGCTTCGATGATCAGCGTGGCTTCGGCGCTGATATAGGCGCGGCCGCGAATCGTCGGCACGATGCGCTCGCCCGCCTGCTCATAAGAGCCTTCGAACTCGCTGCCGATCACACTGGCCTGGCGCCAGATCTGGCCGGGCTGCAGCTTACCGTCCGCGGCCAGGCACGCCAGCTTGGCGCTGGTGCCGGTGCCGCAAGGGGAGCGGTCGTAGGCCTTGCCGGGACAAAGTACGAAGTTGCGGCTGTCGGCTTGCAAGTCGTCGGCAAACAGCTCGATGTGGTCGATCAGCCCGCCGTCCTCGCCACGCAGGCCTTGCTGTTCCAATGCTTGCTGCACGGCGTAGGTGTAGGCGGTCAGCGCGTCGAGGTTGTCGCTCGCCACCCGTTGGCCGTGGTCGGCGATCAGGAAGAACCAGTTGCCGCCCCAGGCCACGTCGCCTTCCACCGGGCCGATGCCGGGCACTTCCAGGCGCAGTGCCTTGCGCCAGCGATAGGCGGGGACGTTGCGCACGCTGACCGAGCGATCCTCATGCAAAGTGGCCTGGACGGTGCCCACCGGGGTTTCGATGCTGTGTACGCCCGGGCCGATCCGCCCCAGATGAGCCAGCGACGCCACCAGGCCGATGGTGCCGTGGCCGCACATGCCCAGGTAGCCGCTGTTGTTGAAGAAGATCACCCCGGCACAGGCGCTCGGGTCGACCGGTTCACACAGCAGCGCGCCCACCAGCACGTCGCTGCCCCGGGGTTCCAGTACGCAGGCGGCGCGCCAGTCATCGTGCTGCGAGGCCAGGCGCTGCCTGCGCTCGGCCATGCTGCCCTGGCCGAGATCGGGAAAACCGTCGGTGACCAGTCGGGTCGGCTCACCGCCGGTGTGGGAATCGATCACAGTGATGCGCTTCATGGGGCCACGTCCGTTCAGATAAGTGAGCGCAAGCGTGGCCCGCAACAGGGGGCGGCGGCTTGATGGTTTTATCTGTCACCCATGACGAAATCGGCACAGTGCAGAGCCGTGATCATCAGTCGGAGGTGTCTCTCCACTGCCACTCGATGTATTCCGTATTGATGCCCAGGGCCTCGAACTTTTCCGCCACGTAGCGCAGGCAGGCTCCGCCGTCGGGGCGGTAATGCCCCGACGCATCGTTGACCATGGCAATGACGTGCTCCATGCGATGCTCCCTGATCCTGAATTCCCCGGCGCATATGACCGGCCTGCCGCTGCCGAGTTGGCTGTGCCGGATGTAGTTGGCCCGATCAGCATGTTCCCAGCGTTTATAAATGATGGAGTTTTCCGGGGTATACACCCAGGTGTAGCTGTTGGACTGGTCGTTGGGAGAGAGTATTTCGCTGGTTTGCGATTTCAGTTGATTGCCGATCAATTGGCCGTCCCACATCCCCACCAGTTGACCGACGCCGTCGATTTTCGACGGATCATAGCAACGCCAGTGCATGAGATCGCCAATGAAGGGCATCCACCTGATCGGGTAGGTCTGGGCGTTGAGGTCAATCGATCGCTTGTCGGAATTCATCCAATCGGAAAAATGCACATGGCCCGACCATACGGCGAGCAAGTGCGAGGATGAATTCCTGAGCCAACGGTGCACCTGCTTGAAGGACAGGTTGGTGTAGATGTCATTGGCCTTGATCAGTACGGAGTCCAGCTCCCAGTCATCGGTGGCGATCGGGTGGGCTTCGGGCCTCTGGTAGAAGGTCAGGCCGTCGATTTCGGACAATGAGATCCGGGGGCGGCCGAACAGTCTTGGCAGGTCGATCTCCACCGTGATGGTCTGCCCGACTCGCGGGGCTTCACAGAATAATTGCATCTGACTGAGAGGCCCCATGGACACATACAGGGTGTCGTCGGTGCCGGCCCAGTTTTCGTTGGTGATCGAGGCTGTCACAGTCAGGGTGTCTACAATGGTATCGGTCATGATTGAGGGGCATTTTGTCTCTGATTAAGAAGGCTCCGATTCTGCGGCCGCGTTGCTGGGCCCTGGTGGTACATATGTATATGCGCAAAAAAAAATGCCGGGTCGCTCAGCGGCCCGGCATTTTTTGAGCGATCAACCTCAATGGCTGGAAGGCAGGAACTCGAACAGCGTCTTGCAGACGCCGGCGATGTGCTCGTCCAGCAGTTTCACCGCCCGTTCGATATCACCGGCCCGGCAGGCATCGAGGATTTCCCGGTGCTCGTGATCGGCGCGCTCCTTGCCGGCCGACAAACTCATCTGCATGCGCAGGTAGCGCTCCAGCTTGTCGTGGACCGAGCGAATCAGGCTGACCAAAAAAGGCCGTTGTGCCGGCTCGTAGAGGCAGGCGTGCAACTGCCAGTTGAGTTCGGCCCAGCGCCCGACGTCATCCTCGCCGATGAACTCGCGACAAATGGCCTCGGCGCGAGCGAAGGTGTCTTCGGTCATGTTGGGAATCGCCAGGCGCAGCACCTTGTCCTCCAGCAACATCCGCACTTCGAACATCTGCGCCAACTCCACCTCGGACATCCGCGTGACCATCGCGCCACGATTGCGCTGGAACATCACCAGGCCTTCGGCCTCCAAACGCTTGAGAGCTTCACGCACGGGGATCTTGCTGACGTTGAACTGACGGGCGATATCGTCCTGGCGAATCGGCTCGTCCTCGGCAAAATGCCCGGCCACGATGGCCTCGCGCAGGTGCCGGGTGATGATTTCCGAAGTGGAAGGGGTGTTGCCCAGGTCAGGCAGTTTGAACTTGGATAAAGTCACGGCGGCGGGTCGGTTGCTGAGTTGGGGATATGGTATACGACTTGGCGGAGGTGGTGTCTCGGATCTTGACGCTACCCTCCCGACGAGTGAGCCCTTTGTGGCGAGGGGATTTATCCCCGCTGGGCTGCGAAGCGGCCCTAAAATCTGGCAACTCGAGGTAATCGGTTTGATCCAAGGGGCCGCTTCGCGCCCCAGCGGGGATAAATCCCCTCGCCACAAAGGGTTCCGTGTTCAGCCGTGGGATACGCGGATTACATACGCTTCTGTCCGAACGATGACCCACCCCGTCACCAACGCACCCAACGACAACGCCAGCCCGAACAGGACCAACGCCACATCGGCGCCAAACCGGTCAGCCAACAGGCCGGTCACCACCACCGGAATGCTGAACCCGATGTACGCGAACAGGAAGAACCCGGCACTGACCCGGGCCTTTTCCAGGCCGGCCATTGCGGTGATCGCCGAGAGCCCGCCCAGGTACAGAAAACCATAGCAGGCGCTGCTGGCCCCCAGCGCCCCAAGCAGCACTGCGATCAGCGAACCGCTGCTCGCGCCCCAGGCCAGCAGCGCATAGCTCAAGGGCAGCACCAGCAAGCCAAACCCGGTGGCCCTGGCCGGTTGCAGGCGACGCACCCAGGGCTGGAACAGCAGCCCGCAGCTGATCACGGTGAAGGTCGACAGGCCCGACCATTGCTGCAGATTGTGACGTGCCAGCACCGAGGGCAGTATCGCGATAACCAGGCCCGAGGTCGCCCAGGCCAGCAGCATGGAGAAGCCATAGGGCAAGCTGCCGGCGGGGAACAGCGGCAGGCGCAGCATCGGCGCCCGAGTTGTTCTGGCCGCAGGGTCCGGCAGCCTGGACACCACGATGAACGCGACAGCGGCCAGGCACAACTGCAACCAGAAACTGCCGGGCACCACGCTGTGGTGGACGGACAGGAACAGACTGGTCAACGCCGCCCCCAGGCCGAAGCCCAGGGAGGTGCTGGCGGTGATCCGATTGGCGGCGGAGCGGGTATCGCTGCCCGCCAGCAGTTCAGTCATGTAGGCCGTCGACGTTGCCGACGCCAGGCCCGTGCCCACCCCCATCATCAGCCGCGCCAGACCCAGCGCGACGAGGTTCGGCCAGATCGAGGTGATGACTGTCGCCAGCATCGACAAACCCAACGCAAGCATTATCAGCGGCCGGCGTCCTACCCGGTCGGCCAGCCCGCCGAAGGCCAGCAGCACCGGCAACACCCCCAGTACATAACATGAGAACGCCACCGCCGTAGCACCGGCCCCGTGGCCGGACGCCTGGGCGTAGGTGGTATAGAGCGGCGCCTGCAGGTTGACCGCCAGGGTGATCAGGCAAAGGCCGAAAGCCAGTCCCCATGAATGTCGATGCTGTGCGTTCAAGCGTGCTCCCCGAAAGTCGTCAAATGGCGTCTACGGGACTATCACTGCCGGGCTTCGCGGGAACAAGGAACAGGCCGAGGGGTTTTGTGATTAACTGTTCGCTCGAAATTGGAGAACACTTCAAGAGCCTCCGACATGGACCTGAATATCGACCGCAATGCCGCCGAGCCCATGACCCGGCAACTGATGACTCAGCTGGTGGGCTGGATCAGCAGCCATCACATCCGCCCCGGTGCCCGAATGCCTTCCATCCGGCAATTGGCCCAGGAGAATGATGTCAGCCTGTCATGTGTGATCAAGGCCTATGACCAACTGGTTGCCAGCGGGGTGCTGGAATCGCGGCATGGATCGGGTTTCTTTGTCGCCCAGCAGGTGTCCCGGCCCGTGGAGCCGGATGCTGAAACAAGCGAGGGGGCATGGACGTTATTCGACAACGAGTCCACGCTACTCAAGCTCGGCTGCGGCTGGCTGCCTGACTCCTGGCGCGACGACACCGATCTGGGTCAGGCGATCCGCCAGGTGGTGCGCAGCGACAACCACGCACTGTTCAACTACAGCACGCCCCTGGGCTCTGTTCCTCTACGCCAGCACATCCAGAAACGCCTGGGGCTGATCGACATACATGCCGATCTTGCGCAGATCCTCACCACCCAAGGCGCCAGCCATGGCCTCGACCTGTTGGTGCGCACGCTGCTCAAGCCTGGTGACCTGGTCCTGGTGGAAAGCCCCGGCTACTACAATCTGTTCAATCTGCTGAAGTTGCACGGAGTCAGGACCCTGGCGGTTCCGAGGGGCACCCAAGGGCCGGATATCACCAGCCTCGAGCGCTTGCTCGGCCAGTACAAACCCGTCTATTTCTTCATCAACAGCATGTACCAGAACCCCACCGGCACCAGCCTCGCGCCGAGCGTCGCGTATCGTCTGCTGCAACTGGCCAACCAACACGATTTGCGCCTCATCGAAGACGACATCTACGCTGACTTCCAGAATGGGCCGACGTCTCGCCTCGCGACCCTCGACGGTTTGGACCGGGTGATCTATCTGGCGAGCTTTTCCAAGACACTGTCCAGTTCGCTGCGCATCGGTTACGTGGTCGCTCAACCTGACATCATCAACCGGCTGGCCGAGGTCAAGATGGTGACCGGTATCGGCTGCTCGCTGTTGGCGGAAAATGTCGTGGCGACACTGCTCGCCAACGGGGCTTATCGCAAGTTGCTGCAACGCCTGCGCCAGCGTTTGAACAAGCAGATGGCGAGCACGCTGCGCCAACTTGACCAGGCGCACTGGGAGGTCTTCGCCGAGCCGACCGGGGGCCTGTTCGTATGGGCCAGGCCCCGGCATGTGGAGAGCGGACGGGTGCAGCAGATCGCCCGTGAAGCGCAGGTTCAGCTCTCCCAAGGCGCCAGTTTCATGCCGGCGAGGGAGACGTGTGACTGGTTGCGGCTGAACGTGGCTTTCGTCCAGGATATTCGGGCGCAGACGTTTTTTCGGCGGATAGAAGAGGCGTCGCTGGTGGGGCAGGCGGAACAGAGGAATGAAGCTGTTTGAGAGTTGGTCGGAATCTCGGACGTTTCCCGCAGGCTGTGACGTCTTTCGCTGACTGTACGGTGATGGGGTTCGCCGCTAAATTCTGTTCGTCGCTACCGATGTAGCGACCGGATGTGGAAGTCCGTTCTCTAGCTAAAGGCGCTAAGCGTCCATGAGCTGATGTTGACCGCTTTCTGTGTCAACATTGCGGCGTTATGGCAGCTTTGCGCGGGGCACTTTAGGGTGCGCCGGGTTCCTTTAGCCCCGGTCTTCCACACCCGCGTACGGCTGCCACCTTCATGTGGAAGTGAGGTTGGTGGTTAATTGAACTGCTAAAGGAGCTTCACCCATGAATCGTTACATGCCCATCACTGGGATCGAAAACAACTACCACGCTCTATTGATCGACACTGAGGCGCCGCTGGATGTGTTGCACGATACGGCGGCTTATCGAATCGCCGCAGTGACACAACTATTGGAAAATCTGGCCATGCGCTCGGAGATCAGCAGCGATGCAGTGATCCTGCATGACTTTGCCGAAGTACTGGCCATTCCCTTGCGCGATGGGTGCGATCTGCTTGATGTCATTGGTCGCCGATTGCATGCGATGGCCTCTGACCTGGAATAGGACCCGTCAGTTAAATCATGACCCTGTGGGAGCGAGCCTGCTCGCGATAGCGTCAGGTCAGTCGAAGAAAATATCGGCTGGAGGGGCCTCATCGCGAGCAGGCTCGCTCCCACAATGGGCTGTGGCGACTCCTACCACTTGCCCGTGCTCATCCCGCCATCCACCGGCAGTACCACGCCGGTCGTGAAATCGGCGCCTGCCAGATACAACACCGCCTCGGCGATTTCCCCTATGGTACCCACGCGGCCGGCCGGGGCCAGATTATTGAGGAATTCGCGATGGGCCGGATCATGCATCGGCGTGTCGATGATGCCGGGCGCGACGGCGTTGACCTTGATGTTGTGCGGCGACAACTCAAGAGCCAGGGCACGGGTCATCTGGTTGACGCCCCCCTTGATCAACACCGGCAGCGCGGCCGGCACCTGGATATTCGGCTGCAGGGCCACAGCGGCGGAAATGTTGATGATGAAACCCTGCCGGCGATCGATCATGTGTGCGGCAGCCGCCTGACTGGCGTAGACGAGTCCCTTGAGGTTGGTATCCAGCAATGACTCCAGGTCTTGGGGGCTGTATTCGATGAAGGGTTTGGGCAGGAAGAACCCGGCATTGTTCACCAGCCCGTCAACGGCGCCGAACGCTTCGATGGCTCTGCTGATGAGCGCGGTTGAAGTCGCCGGTGCGGCGATATCGCCGGCCACCCCGATGAAGCCGGCCGGATGACCGAGTCGCGCAGCGACCTGATCCAGCCCGGACTGGGAACGCGCGTTACCCACCACGTTATAACCCCGATCCAGAAACGCCTGGACCAGACCCAGGCCGATTCCGCTGGACGCGCCGGTGATGAGGACGGTTTTCTTGCTGTTCATGATTTGACTCCTGATCAAATTGAGTTGAACCGCGGCGCCGGTAGGCGCTGGTTGAGATCAGGTTATTGCTGCGCCTGGACTTGATAAATGGGGGTTCTGGTACTTGAGTTGATACCTGGTGTAATCAATCCTGTCTGAGACACAGATAATCAATGTGGGAGCGGGCTTGCTCGCGAAAGCGGTGTACCAGCCACATATCCATTGCTGACACACCGCTTTCGCGAGCAAGCCCGCTCCCACAGGGGCACGCACCAGACAGAAAAAAGCCCGGTCAACTGGACCGGGCCTGGAAAGGCAAACCCTCACTCTTTGGGAAGACTCCGATACTCCGTCGTCGTCATCCCCGCATAACCCCAGTTATCCGTATCGACTTCCTCGATCACGATATGGGTCAGGTGCGGATCCTTGCCCAGTACACGCTGGAGGGTCTCAGTGATTTCCGAGATGACCTGGGCTTTTTGTTCGCGGGTGACGCCGTCACGGGTAATCCGCACGTTAACGAATGGCATGTTGCACTCCTGCTGATGAGAAATGAGCGCGGGAAAATTCCTGCGCAACCGAAGTCCACTGTATTTATACGCCGCCGGCTGATAAACAGGCAGCTGGCATATTCAGTTGATACGCGGTGTAACGAATCATGAAGCGGCACTTTGAAGACCTGCAGTTGGGCAGCATAGAACTGTTCTGCCTGGCGGCCGAAGCGGGCAGCTTCACGGCGGCGGCACAGGTGGCAGGCGTGACCCCGGCGGCGGTGAGCCGTTCTATCTTTCGCCTGGAGGAACGTCTGGGTTCGCGCCTGTTCGTGCGCACCACCCGCAGTATCCGCCTGACCGACGCCGGCAAGACCTATTTCGAGCAGTGCCGGCAGGCGTTGACGCAATTGGTGGAGGCTCAACAGGAAGTGATGGGGGCGCAATCGGTGCCGTCCGGGCAACTGCGCATCAGCCTGCCTACTACCTACGGGCATCACCGGATCCTGCCCTTGCTGCCGGCCTTCCGTGCGCAGTATCCGCAAGTCAGCGTGGACGTGCACCTGAGCAATCGGAACATCGACTTCGTCGCCGAGGGCTACGACCTGGCGATTCGCGTGCGGGCCCAGCCGGACTCTTCGCTGATCGCCCGCTTGCTGGAGGACGCCAAACTGGTCGTGGTCGCGTCTCCGGATTACCTGAGCAAGGCTGGCACGCCGCAGACCCTCGAAGACCTGGGTGATCACGAATGCATTCAATTCGACTTGCCCAGCAGCGGCCGGCGGATTTCCTGGTTGTTCAATGTCGATGGCAAGGAGCGGGAGGTGTTCGGCCAGGGCAACTACTGCTGTTCGGACGATGTACTGGGCGGGGTGACACTGGCCAAGCATGGCGCGGGGCTGTTCCAGACCTACCGCTTCATCGTCGAGCAGGAACTGGCGGACGGGAGCCTGGTGGAAGTGCTGCAGCCTTTCAGTGGCCGCTCACGTCCCTTCACCTTGCTCTATCCCCATGGCCGCTACATGCCCCAACGGGTCCGCGCCTTCGTCGATTTCCTGATGCAGCAGCGGGAGCAGTGGGCAGGCATCTAGGTGCAATTGCTGTGGGAAGCCTGCTCGCGATAGCGTAGTAACTGGGCTGACGCCATTGCGAGCAGGCTCGCTCCCACATTGAGTTCAAGGCTGACCGCAAGATCACTGTCAGCCGACAAGCCCTGTGGGGCGATTAGAACTTGAACGCTTGCCGCCCGATCAGCAGCCACTTGCCATTTTTCTGCTTCTGCCAGATCTGGAAGTTCTCGATTTCCGTCGGCACGATATCGGTGCCCTTGATCGCCTGGGCCGAGAAATGGTTGCGCACCAGGGCGGTGTCACCTGAGAGGGTGATTTTCTGGTTCTGCATTTCCAGGGTCTTGAACGCACTCTTACCGGTCTCGATGTCAGCGATAAAGGCCTTCTTGTCCTGAATATTCCCACTGGAATGCCCGTAGGTCAGGTTCTCGGCGGCCAGGGCCTGAAGCTGGGGGATGTCCTTGTGCAGCATGGCCTGGGTCAGGTGATCGACGGCCTGGGCCACCTCTTGTTCGGCGGATGAAGTGGCCGCCGCTGCGTAACCGCTGAACAGGCACAGGAAGCTGATGGCCAATGTCGCTTTTTTCATGGGGTGTTTCCTTGTTGTTGTAAGTATGAGGAAATGAGTGCTTCCAAATGCATTCATCTGTCATCGTACAACTACTTTGGCGTGGCGGGAACAGCTGAGTCGCTGGATCCCCTCGCCACAAATGCGTAATCGACAAAATACTTCGGCAGACAACGCATCAAACTCCCTCGCGGACCGCCCCGCGAATCCCTTCCAGCAACATGGTAAACGCCGGATTGTCATTGTCCTCGCGCCACACCAGATGCAACTCGCTCTGTACCCCTTCACCCAGATCGATCTCGCGAAACACCACCTGCTTGAACACCACGCTGGTGGCGCAACGCGGCACCAGCGCCAGGCCCATGCCGGCGTTGACCAGCGCCAGGATTGTCAGTGACGACCCCAGCCATTGCACGAATTGCGGCGCGACCCGGGCCGAGCGGAGCATGCCGGTGAGCAATTCGTTGAAGGGTGGGTAGGCGGAATGGGAATACATCAGGAACGGTTGGGCATCCAGATCCTGGACGCGCACCGTGTCGGCAGTCGCCAGCGGATGTCCGGCGGGGACTGCCAGCACGAAGGGTTCGCGTACCAGGCATTCGGTGGCGTAGCCGGTTTCCAGTAGCGGCGAGCGGACAATGCCCAGGTCGATGCGCCGCGCGCGCAAGGCTTCATGCTGCTGGTAGGTGTTCATCTCCGAAAGGACGATTTTTACCTGGGGCTGTTTCAGCCGCGCCTCGGCGATGACCTTGGGCAGAAACTCATAGACTGCGCTGCCGACGAAGCTGATGGTGACCGAGCCGATGTCGCCCTGGGCGAAGCGCCGGGCGGCCGTGGCGGCTTGTTGCGCCTGTTCCAGCAGGTTCTGCGCCTCGATGAAGAACGCCCGGCCGGCGGCGGTGAGGGCCACGCTGCGGGTGCTGCGGGTGAACAGTTCGACACCCAGGTGATGCTCCAGCAATTGGATCTGCCGGCTCAGCGGTGGCTGGGTCATGTTCAACCGCTCGGCGGCGCGGCGGAAATTGAGCTCCGTCGCGACGGTGGTAAAGCAGCGCAGTTGGGCCAGTTCGAACATTGATTCAATCCAGGTATCAATCAAGTGCCAAGTTAGATTAGACGGGAACAATACACCCCGTCCATCATCGAGCCGTTCCCCACAAAAACAACGATTGGGAGGCTCCCTTGAATAACGTACCGGACTCCACGCATGACAGTACCCTGGCGCGCGCCGCGGCCAAGGTCAAACGTCATGTACTGCCCCTGGTGGTGGTGATGTTCATCGTCAACTACATCGACCGGGTCAACATCGGCTTCGTGCGCAGCCACCTGGAAACCGACCTGGGCATCGGTGCCGCCGCCTATGGCCTTGGCGCCGGGTTGTTCTTCGTCGGCTACGCGCTGTTCGAAGTGCCGTCCAACATGTTGCTGCAACGCTACGGTGCCCGCGCCTGGCTGACGCGGATCATGTTCACCTGGGGCGCGGCGGCGATGGCCATGGCCTTCGTGCGCGGCGAAACCAGTTTCTACGTGCTGCGCTTCATTCTCGGCGCGGCGGAGGCGGGCTTCTTTCCCGGCATCATCTACTACTTCACCCAGTGGCTGCCGGCCAACGAGCGCGGCAAGGCGATGGCGATCTTCCTCAGCGGTTCGGCCATCGCTTCGGTGATTTCCGGGCCGGTGTCCGGTGCCCTGTTGCATGTCAGCGGCATGGGGTTGCATGGCTGGCAGTGGATGTTCCTGATCGAAGGCTTTGCCTCCATCGTGCTGTGCGGGTTTGTCTGGTTCTGGCTGCAATCGCACCCCAACCAGGCCAAATGGCTGAGCGCCGAAGAGAAAGCCGTGTTGACCGTCACCATCGCCGAAGAACAACGGGCCCGGGAAGCCGCCCAGGTGATCAAGCCGTCGATGTTCAAGCTGCTCGCCGACCGGCAGATCGCGCTGTTCTGTTTCATCTATTTTTCCATCGCCCTGACGATCTACGGCGCCACGTTCTGGCTGCCGAGTATGATCAGGAAAATGGGCAGCCTGGGGGATTTCCAGGTCGGCTTGCTCAACTCCATCCCATGGATCATTTCCATCGTGGCGATGTACGGTTTCGCGGCCCTGGCCGGCAAATGGAAGTTCCAGCAGGCGTGGGTGGCGGCTACCCTGGTGATTGCGGCGTTCGGCATGTTCATGTCCACCACCGGCGGGCCGGTCTTCGCCTTCGTCGCCATCTGTTTCGCGGCCATCGGTTTCAAGGCCGCGTCGGCGCTGTTCTGGCCGATTCCCCAAAGCTACCTCGACGCCCGCATCGCGGCGGCGGTGATTGCTCTGATCAACTCCATCGGCAACCTTGGCGGCTTCGTCGCGCCGACGGCGTTCGGTTTCCTGGAGCAGACCACCGGCTCCATCGAGGGCGGCCTGTATGGCCTGGCGATTACCTCGCTGGTCGCCGCCGTGGTGATCTTCTTCGCCCGTACCTCACCGGGGCGCGACACGCCCAACTCATTGTCCGGCAAGCGTGAAATCGTCGCGCAGGCCCATCCATCGGAAAACACCCAAGCCCTGAACCCTGGCCCATCGGGAGCCGCTGTATGAAGATCAAACGCGTCACCGTCACCCCCATTGCCTTTCGCGATCCGCCATTGCTCAACGCCAGCGGCATTCATGAGCCGTTTGCGCTGCGCTCGATCATCGAGATCGAGAGTGACAACGGCTACATCGGTCTGGGCGAGAGCTACGGCGATGCGCCGGCCCTGGCGATCCAGCAGCAATTGCAGGACCAACTGATTGGCCTGGACCCGTTCAACCTCAACCAGTTGCGGAGCATCGTCCAGGCCACCGTCGCCGCGCAACGGCCCGCCAGTGTCGCCGGCGCCGAACTGGCGCCGGGCTCCCATGCGAGCAAGGCCGTGAGCAACGCCTACTCGGCATTCGAAGTGGCTTGTCTGGACCTGCAGGCCCATTACCTCAATGTACCGCTGGTGGATCTGCTGGGCGGGGCGATTCGCGAAGAGATCCCGTTCAGCGCGTACCTGTTCTTCAAGTACGCCGAGCACATCGATTCGCCGTATCCGCCGGACAGTTGGGGCGAGGCGCTGACCGAACAGCAGATCGTCGCCCAGGCCCGGCGCATGATCACCGACTACGGTTTCAAGAGCATCAAGCTCAAGGCTGGCGCACTGGAGCCGGAACATGAAGTGGCGTGCATCAAAGCGCTGAAACGCGCGTTTCCCGGCTACCCGTTGCGCATCGATCCGAACGCCAACTGGTCGCTGGAAACCTCCATTCGCATGGCTGAGCTGCTGGGCGATGACCTGCAGTATTACGAAGACCCGACGCCGGGTTTGGAGGGCATGTCCGAGCTGCACAAGCGCACCGGCCTGCCGTTGGCGACCAACATGGTGGTCACCGATTTCGACGAGTTCCGCCGCAGTGTCGCGCTGAACAGCGTGCAGATCGTATTGGCCGATCACCATTACTGGGGCGGCCTGCGGGACACCCAGGCGTTGGCGAAAATGTGCGACACCTTTGGCCTCGGCGTATCGATGCATTCGAACTCGCACCTGGGCATCAGCCTGATGGCCATGGCCCACGTAGCGGCCGCGGTGCCGAACCTGGACTATGCCTGTGACACCCATTACCCGTGGCAGGAGCCGGATGAGGAGGTGATCAAGGGCGGCAAGCTGCCGATTGTCGATGGCTGCGTGAAGATTACCCGGGCACCGGGACTCGGGCTGGAACTCGACCGGGATCAACTGGGCATGTTGCATGAACAGTTCCTGCGTTGCGGCATTCGCCAGCGCGACGATGTGCGGCAGATGCAGCGCTACCGGCCGGACTGGAAGACCGTCAAGCCGCGGTTCTGAGTTCAGGTCGAGGGGGCCTGCTGCGCAGGCCAGCGGGAGCAAGCTCCCTCGCCACGGGTGGACATCAATCTTGTGGGATAGGGTTGGGCCCGAAGTATTGCTCCCCCGAGCACCAGGGTCGTACACCGAAACTGTCGCTCCAAACCCGCGCCACCAAAGCACCCGCCAATTGCCTCCAAGGCAGCGTATGGCGGGGCCTGTAGCCTTTCGATAATCGCCTCCGACATCCCGTCCCCTGTTGCGGAGCGCGCCATGCACAACAATAAAAATACCCGTCGCCGTTTTATGCCTGCGGTCATCGCCAGCCTCTCGACCCTCGGCCTGACGTCGTGGGCCCAGGCTGAAATCATGCTGTACGACAAGGACCAGACCACCTTTTCCACCGATGGCTACATCAACGCCTTCTACGTCAACAGCGACGTGGACCGGGCGGGGGATCAGTTCGACCGGCGCCAGGCGCGGGTCAAGATGGGTTTTCTGCCCAACTACCTGGGCTTCAACATGAGCAAACAGGTCGATGACCTCAAGCTCGGCGCCCGCGCGTCGTTCTGGGTGACCATCAACGACAGCGAGACCAACGGCACCGACACTGCCATCGACGTGCGCCAGTTCTACGGCACCGTCGCCAACCCGGAGTGGGGCGAGGTGTTGATCGGCAAGGACTTCGGTCTGTTCGCCCGTTCCAACATTCTGCTCGACGAATTGCTCGCCGGCTATGGCCAGGTCAGCGACACCCTGGGCCTGGTGGACGGCGGTGGCGTGTCGTTCGGCAACATCGGCAGCGGCTATCCCTATCCATTCCCGACCTCGCAGATCACCTATCGCACCCCGGTCATGGACGGGCTGCGGGTGGCAGTGGGGATCATGGATCCGGTGGACACCAACGACAACAGCGCCACCGGCAAGGCCTACCAGGAAAACCCGCGCACCGAGAGCGAGATCACTTACCAGTTCGACCTCGGCGGCGCGAAGATCTACAGCTGGCTCAACGGTAGCTACCAGACCTCGGACAACACCGATTCCACTGTCGAATCGGTGACCTCCAAAGGCCTGGGTTATGGCGTGCAGGCGAAGATGGGCGGCCTGTCGCTCACCGGCTCCGGGTTCCAGGCCAAGGGCATCAATCCGTTCTTCACCAACAACGCCGGCGAAGCCACGTTGCGCAACGTCGACAGCAAGGGCTATCTGTTGCAAGGCTCGTACAAGCTGGGCAAGAACCGCCTGGCGCTGTCCTATGGCAAGACCGATGACGACGGCAACGGCGTGGTGGGCAGCGGTGCCGATTACGAAACCCGCGGCATTGCGCTGTTCCATGACGTCAACGATAACCTCAAGCTCGTGGCCGAGTACAACCAGTTCGAAATCAACGGCCACGATACCAGCGCGCAGAATGAAGACACCGATACGTTTGCGGTGGGGGCTGTGTTGACCTGGTAGTACCTATGGCAACACAACCCCTGTGGCGAGGGGATAAATCCCCTCGCCACAGGGGTGTTCCAGTTCTGGTTCAGGCATGTTTTGTGGTGGCCCCAGCCGTGCGCATCGCGGCCCGGGCCGCCACCGTTCTCATCCCATGGAAGCGCACACCCGCTACCCAAGTAGCATTCGTGGGCCCGGCGCGGCTTCGTACACTCAAGGCTCCTGTCACGGAGGCGAAGATGCAGCAGGCCCAGAGCGAAGGCGTGGTAAGCGCGATGTCCCAGGCAACGGATGTCGAGCAAGTGGCTCAGGAACTGGCGCGGCAGTTGCTGCATCCGTACCTGGGCTTCGTGCTGTTTTTCTGTTCCGCCGAATACGATCTGCCGGCCTTGGGCCAGGCACTGTCCCGGAGTTTCGGCGGGATTCGCCTGGTGGGTTGCACCAGCGCCGGGGAAATCACCGCCCAGGGTTATGGTCGCAACTGCGTGAGTGCGGTGGGGTTCGACCACCGGCACTTTTCCATTGCCGCCGAGTTGATCGGCGAAATGGGCGACTTCAGCCTGATCGACGCCCAGCAGATGGTCGAACGCCTGGCGAGCGGCTGCCGCAGTAATGCCCTGGCACCGATCAAGGGCCACAGCTTCGCACTGACCCTGCTCGACGGCCTCTCCAGCCGCGAAGAGATGGTGCTCGCGGCGCTGAGCGCTGCCCTGGGCGACATCCCGCATTTTGGCGGTTCGGCCGGCGACGACAACTACCTGACCCACACCCACGTGTATTTCGAAGGCCAGTTCCATAGCGGCGCGGCCGTGGTGGTGCTGATCAATACCTGGTTGGAATTCGAAGTGTTCACCACCCATCACGTCCTGCCCCGGGAAGAGAAACTGGTGGTGACCGGCGCCGACAGCACTTCGCGCCGGGTTTATGAGCTCAACGCCGAACCGGCCGCTGAGGAATACGCACGGCATATCGGCGTGCCGGTGAGCGCCCTCGACTATCGGGTGTTCGCCGCCCATCCGTTGGCGGTGCGCATCAACGACCAGTATTACGTGCGGGCCGTCCAGCAGGTGCACCCGGACCTGAGCCTGAGTTTCTACTGCGCGGTGGAGAACGGCATCGTTCTCACGGCCATGACCCCGGGCCCCTTGCTGAACAACCTGGAAAACCTCTTCGACGGCTTGCAGGCGCGTCTCGGCGATCTGTTGCTGACCATCGGCTGCGACTGTTTCCTCAGGCGTCTGGAGCTGGAAGACCGCGGTGGCCTGGAGCAGATCGGCCAGTTCTTGCGCAAACAACGGGTGATGGGTTTCAACACCTATGGAGAACAGTTCAATGGCATGCACATCAACCAGACCTTTACCGGAGTTGCCATTGCCCGACATCGCGTCCCCGGCCATCGCTGATCTGCAGGCGCAGATTGCCGGACTGCAGCACGAAAACCACAAACTGCGGCGCATCAATGCTGCGCTGATCGAGCGGGTGGAGTCCGGTGTGACCCGGGGCAGCGACCCGTATGCGGCGTTCCAGCATTCGGTGGTGCTGGCCGAGCAGGTGCGCGAACGCACCGATGCGTTGAACCAGGCCATGGCCGAGCTCAAGGCCGGCAATCATTTGCTCGGTGAGGCCCGGCTGCGGGCGGAAACGGCCCATCGGCACCTGATCGACGCCATCGAGAGCATTTCCGATGCATTCGTGCTGTTCGACGCGCAACAGCGCATCGTCCTGTTCAACAGCCGCTTCAAGGCATTCTGGGCCCACAGTCGGGTGCGCATCATCGCCGGGATGCGCCTGGGCGAGGTCAAGCGCCTGATGACCGCCAACGGACTGTTCAGCGAGGAAAACCGCGGCCAGGATGATGAGCATGTGCTGTATCGCCTGCAGAACGGTCGCTGGTTGCAGGTCAGTGAGCGGCCGACCCAGGAGGGTGGACGGGTGATCCTGTTCACCGACATCACCGACGTCAAGCTCAGTGAAACCGTGCGCCGCGAGCAGGCCATCGCGCAGAAGTCCCATCTGTTGCAGCGTGCGGTGGACAACCTCTCCCAGGGCGTGGCGATGGTTAACGCCCAGGGCGTGCTGGAGTTGTGGAACCGGCGCTTCCTGGAACTCAGCGGCCTGGCCCCGGTGGCGGCCCACCGACCGTTCAACGAAGTGATTGCCGACAGCGAACTGCAACTGTTGACCCCGGCCAGCCGCGACAGCAACGGTCGATTGATTCATGAACGCGAGCAGCGCCTCTCCGACGGACGGGTCCTGGAAATCCGCACCCATCCGTTACCCACTGGCGGCTACGTCAACACCTTCACCGACATCACCGAGCGCTATCAGCACGCCGAGGCGTTGAGCGAAAGCGAGCGCTGGATCCGCCTGATCACCGACCATGTGCCGGCACTGATCGCCTACCTCAATGCCGACCTGGTCTACGAATTCACCAACAAGGTCTATGAACAGTGGTATTGCTGGCCTCGTGGCGTGATGCTCGGCCAGAGCCTGCGCGAAGCCCACAGCGAGCAGCATTACCAGCGCCTGGAAGCTTACGTGGCCCGGGCCCTTGCCGGGGAGAGCGTGACGTTCGAGTTCGCCGAAACCAACATCAACAACCAGGAACGCTACATGTTGCGTTCCTACGTGCCGAACCGCCTGGCCAATGGCGAGGTGGTGGGGATCTTCGTGCTGATCCGCGACATTACCGAACGGCGCCGCACCGCCGAGGCGTTGCACCAGGCCTACCAGAACCTGGAACAGCGGGTTCAGGAGCGCACGGCGGAACTGACCACCCTCAACGAACAGTTGCTGCGCGAGATCGACGAACGCAGCCGCGTGGAACTGCGCCTGCGCGAAGCCAAGCGCGAGGCCGAGCAGGCCAATCTGTCGAAGACCAAGTTCCTGGCGGCGGTCAGCCACGATCTGCTGCAACCGCTCAACGCCGCGCGATTGTTCACCAGTGCCTTGCTCGAACGGCGTGAGCCGGTGGCGAATGCTCACCTGGTGCGCAACGTCAGCAATTCCTTGCAAGACGTGGAGAACCTGCTGGGTACCCTGGTGGACATCTCCAAGCTCGATGCGGGGGTGATCAAGGCGGACATTGCGCCGTTCGCCCTCAGCGAACTGCTCGGTAACCTGGCCGCCGAGTACGTCCAGGTCGCCCGCAGTGAAGGGCTGACGCTGCGCTTCGTGCCGTGCTCGGTGCTGGTGCGCAGTGACATGCAGCTGCTCGCCCGGATTCTGCGCAACCTGCTGAGCAATGCCATCCGCTATACCCCCAGCGGTCGGGTGGTGCTGGGGTGCCGGCGCCAGGGGCAGCGAGTGTCGATCCAGGTCTGGGACTCCGGTATCGGCATCGCTGAGGAGCGCCTGGAAGAAATTTTTCAGGAGTTCAAGCGCGGCGATGTGCAGCGTCCCGACCAGGATCGCGGGTTGGGCCTGGGCCTGGCGATTGTCGAGAAGATCGCCGGGATCCTCGGCCATCGGATCCAGGTGCGTTCGTGGCCGGGCAAGGGCTCGATGTTCGCCATCGACGTCCCGCTGAGCGCCACTGCGCCCAAGCCGGTGCCGTGCGTGGACATGAGCGAGCCGATGCTCGAGCGCTTGCGCGGGGCGCGGATCTGGGTGCTGGATAATGACGCGGCGATCTGCGCGGGGATGCGCACGTTGCTGGAAGGCTGGGGCTGTCGGGTCGTCACTGCGCTGTCGGAGCAGGACCTGGCGCGCCAGGTGGACAACGACCACGCCGAGGTGGACCTGTTGATCGCCGACTATCACCTGGACAACGATCAGAACGGCGTCGACGCCGTGGCCCGGATCAACGCCCGGCGCAAGTCAGCGATCCCGGCCATGCTGATCACCGCCAACTACAGTAACGAACTCAAGCAGCAGATCCGCGAGCGCGGGCATACCCTGATGCACAAGCCGGTAAGGCCGATGAAGCTGAAGATTGCGATGAGTCATTTGTTAGGCGGGCCCCAGAGCCACTAAGCCGAACCCGTTGTGGGGGGGGGGGGAGCGCCCCCCCCCCCAACCCCCCGGGGCGGAGATGTAGCCCCCAAACCCCCCCCGGTAGGCCCCAAAAAAAAATAAACCCCCCCGGGGATGGAGTGCACCCCCGGGGTGGA
>NZ_VIUE01000013.1:110310-133009 GCF_007828215.1 Pseudomonas sp. SJZ074
CCACCCCGGTACGGCCTAGGAAGCTTCAGTTTGGTTTGTGAATTTTTTTTGGCGGCCCCCCGCCCAACTACGCCCAACCGGTTGTGGGGTGGGTCCACGCCCCCCCCCCACAACGGCCATGGGCCTGACTTGAACCGCATCAACGCCGCAGGTAAGCCCCGAAATCAATATCCCCCGCACTGAGGATCGCTTGCACCCGGTTGTGCACGTTGAGTTTGCGCAGAATCGCCGAGACGTGGGCCTTGACTGTGGTTTCGGCGATGTCGAGGGTGTAGGCGATCTGTTTGTTCGATTCGCCCTTGGTCATGCGTTCGAGCACCAGCAGTTGCTTGCGGGTCAGGGCCTGGAGCAGTTCGGGCGGGAAGGCCGGGGTTTCGTTCAGCCGGCGGCCTACCGGGTTCTTCTGGGTACGGATGATGTCCGGTGGCAGGTACACATTGCCGTTGAGGATCTGCTCGATGGCATCGGTCATCTGCGAGCGTGGCGAGGACTTGGTGATGAACCCCACCGCGCCGTAGGTGATGGCCTGCAGGACAATCTGTTTGTCCTGCTCGGCGGAGACGATCACCACGGGAATGGTCGGGGCCTCGTTGCGCAGGTTGATCAGGCCATTGAGGCCGTGCATGCCGGGCATGTTCAGGTCCAGCAGGATCAGGTCCAGGTCGTCGTGCTCGGCGGTCAGGGCCAGGGCACTGTCCAGGTCGGCGGTTTCCATGATCTCGCTGCCAGGAAAACCGTCGCTGATGACGTTATGGATGGCTTCGCGAAACAGTGGGTGATCGTCGGCTATCAGGATTTTATACATGGCCATTCACCTCATTATTGTGTTGGGGCTGGAGCAGTTGCACGCACGTTCAAGATCAGGGAAAAGGTTCAGGCCGCGCCGCTTGTACGGGCAGGTGGGCACCCTCCCAGGCATCGACGCCGTCGCGGTACCAATACAGATGCTTATAGCCCATGGCTGCGGCGCGTTTTACCGCGTTCCAGCTCAGCCAGCAATCGGAGCGGCAATAAAAGACCAACGGTTGCTCCGTGCGCCCGGCGGTGGCCTGGCGCAGGTGGTAGGCGAGGTAGTCCTGCCAGGTCGGGTCGAGCTCGCCATCACCGGTATTGGCCAGCCAGAGGCTGCCGGGCAGATTGGCATGGGGTTCGTTGTCGATGAAGCGCCCCTGGACCCAGGGTCGACGGTAGACGTCGATCAGCACCGGGACGGGTGTCTGTTCGAGCAATTGCTGCAACGCCGGGGTATCGATCGTCCGGGCGCCTTCCACGGCGTCGGGAGTGGGGCTGCGATACCGGTCGATGCGATAACCCTGGGGGGAAAACAGTGCCGTGTCGGCCAGCGCGACATTCATCGACAGGCCCAGCAAGACGACCGCCAGTAAACGGAGCATGGGATTGATCCTTGTTGTTATGCGTCCATTACATGACAGGGTCGCGGTCTTGGGAATGCGACCATGGACAGGAAAACCAGTACTAAAGTCGTAATTTGCAATTTGAATTCACTTCGCATTGGAAGTGGACGAGGCCCCTTGTGGGAGCGGGCTTGCTCGCGAAAGCGGTGGGGCAGCAACATGGATATTGACTGACCCGACGCTTTCGCGAGCAAGCCCGCTCCCACAACGGGATTCGAGTTGTCTGGATTATCCGGTCTTGCGCAGCGCCGCATGTTGCGGGTTGAAAGTCCACACCGCTGCCAGCGCGAACACCAGGGTCAACCCCACGCACACCGTCATCGCCAGCAGGTTGAACTGTCCATACAAGGCATACCGCACCAGTTCCACGCCGTGGGTGAACGGATTCACCGCGCACAGCCAGTACAGCCACGGGCTGGCCTCGAGCATCTTCCACAGCGGATACAGCGCCGAGGACAGAAAGAACATCGGGAAGATCACGAAATTCATCACCCCGGCGAAGTTTTCCAGTTGCCGGATCGCGTTGGACAGCAGCAAGCCCAGAGCGCTGAGCATCAGCGCCACCAGCAGCAGAGCCGGCAGCGCCAACAACAACCCTATGGCCGGCGGCTGGACGCCATACAGCCAGGCGATGGCGAGGAAGGCGTAGACCTGCAGCAACGAGATCAACGAGGTCGCCAGCAGTTTGCTCGCGAGCAGGAAGGCGCGGGGCAGGGGGCTGGTCAGCAGCACCCGCATGCTGCCCATTTCCCGGTCGTAGACCATCGAGAGCGAACCCTGCATGCCGTTGAACAGCAGGATCATGCAGGCCAGCCCAGGCACGATGTACACCTCGTAGGGAATGTAGGTGTCATAGGGCGCAATGATCGCGATACCCAATGCCGCGCGAAAACCGGCGGCGAATACCAGCAGCCACAGCAGCGGGCGCACCAGGGCGCTCAGCAGCCGTGTGCGCTGCAATACGAAGCGCAGCCATTCGCGCATGACGATGCCGCTGAAACATTGCCAATACGCGTTCATGCCTGGGCTCCCGAAGTGGTCAAGCGGGTGAAGGCCGAGCCCAGGGTGCCGCCATGTTCCTGGCTCACGGCCTCGGCGCGACCGCTGGCGACCAGGCGGCCCTGGTGCACGATCAGCAGATCGTCGCAGGGTTGTACTTCATCCAGCAGGTGGGTGGTCCAGAGCACGCTGATGCCCTGTTCGTCGCACAGTTGACGAATGTGCCGGCCCAGGGCCTGGCGGCTGGCCGGATCGAGGCCGACGCTGGGTTCGTCCAGCAACAACAGGCGAGGTTCGTGCAACAGCGCCCGGGCGATTTCCACCCGGCGACGATGCCCTCCGTTCAGATCGCGGACCCGTTCATGGCGTCGCTCGGTCAACTGTTGCCGGGCCAGTTCGGCGTCGATCCGGGCCATCCCTTCGCGCCGCGACAAACCGTGCAGGGCGAGGTGATAACGCAGGTTCTGTTCGACACTCAGGTCCAGGTCCAGGGTGCTTTGCTGGAACACCACGCCCAGCTGCTGCAGGGCCGGCCGTGGCGAATGCTGCAAGGAATGGCCGCCGACACGGATCTCGCCACGCTGCACATCGTAAAGACGCGTGAGCAGGGCGATCAGCGTCGATTTGCCGGCGCCGTTAGGGCCCAGCAGCGCGGCGAAGCGCCCGGCGGCGAGGCTGAAATTCATCTGCTTGAGGGCTTCGCGCGGCCCGTAGGCAAAGCTCAGGTCATTGACCTCCAGGGCGTTCATGGCGTCACCACCACGCCCCAGGGGTAGCGCCCGACCTTCACCGATTTGAGCACCTTGCGGCTCTGCACGTCGATCACCGAGACATCGCCGCTGACGCCGTTGGTGGCCAGCAACTGGCGCTGGTCCGGGGTAAATGCCAGTTGCCAGACCCGGCGCCCTACCAGCAGGTAATCCAGGATCTCGAAGGTCTTCGCGTCGATCACCGCCACATGGTTGGCCGGGCCCAGGGCGACAAAGGCCAACTGGCCGTCGGCGCTGAGCTTGATGCCTACCGGCTGGACCTTGTCCGGATGAACGCCCTTGATCTGGAAGTTCAGGGTCTTGAGCACCTTGCGCGTGGCGACATCGAGAATCGTCACGGTGCCGCCGATCTCCGCCGAGGCCCAGAGCTGGCTGCCGTCGCGATTGAACTCGACGAAGCGCGGACGCTGATCCACCAGCGTGCTGTCGGCCAGGGTCTGGGTGCTGGTGTCGATCCAGTGCAGCATGTTGGTGGTTTCACTGGTATTGACCGTCCACTTGCCGTCGGGGCTGACGGCCATGCCTTCGGGCTCGACACCGACGCCGATCTGGCCCAGCACTTCGGAGGTCTGGGTGTCGATGACGGTCACCAGGGCGTCGTCTTCGTTGGAGACGTAGAGCCAACGGTCGTTGGGGTGCAGGGCAAACTGCTCCGGGTCCTTGCCGGACGGCAGTTCCTTGATGATCTTGCGGGTGGCGACGTCCATCACCTGGACCCGGTCCGAATCGCTGGCGCAGATGTACAGCAGACGATTGTCGTGGGACAGCAGCAGCCCCCGCGGACGCTGGCCCACCGGCAGGGTTTCCACTACTTCCAGGCTCTGCATGTCGATCAGGCTCAGGCTGTTGTCTTTCTCGTTCGAAACCCAGGCGGTGCTGGCGGCGGCAGGGCCGGTGGCGAGCAGCACCGCGCCGAGGGCGAGTACCTGGCGCAGCAGGATCGATTGGAACGGCGGGCGGCGCATGGCGGTTTTCCTTATTGTTGTTTTCGATCAGGGGTAGCGGCAGCTCACTTCGGGCCGGTCGTAGCCCAGGCTGTCCATTTCATTGGTGGGGTGCAGGAAGCCGTCCTGGGGCGAGGTGCTGACCAGGGCCCGTGGCTGGACCAGGGGAATCGGTTGGCGCAGTTGTCCGTTCCAGGGGCGATAACTGAGCTTGCGACCCTTGAAGCCGTCCAGCGGCAGTTGATCGCTCAAGGCCAGTTGGCGAATGGCGAACGGGTCGGCCTGGCGCAGTTTGCTCACCGCGCTGGCGACGCTACGCACGGCGATCCAGGCGGCGAAGTCACGGTCGTTCATCCAGCGTCCGGCCAAGGCTTCGAAGCGTTTTTGCAATTGCGCCGCGCCGTAAGTTTCCACGGTCTTGTGCCAGCCGGTGGGGGTCAGCCCCTGGGTGCCGGCCACCGGGCGCGGGTACCAGGTCTGGTAGGGCAAGTACTCGCCGAAGTCGCCACGCTCATCGGCCACCAGCACCGCGTCGTATTCGGCAGTCTGGGTGAACAGCGGCATGTCGGCCTGGGCGCTGCGGCGCTGGTCGTTGTCGAACTGCCAGGTCTTCTCGGCCACGGTCTTCATGCCGAAGCGTTTCATGGCCCGGCGCAGGGCGCCGGCATAGGCCTGGTCCTCGGGCGTCCGCCCGATGATCAGCAACGCTTTCTGCCATTGGCGCACGACGCTGAATTGCACCAGGGCGTCGGCGAGCATGGCCCGGTCGGGCAGGCTGTGCAGCACGTTGCCCAGGCAGTCGGTGGTGCGCAGGCTGTCGTCGGGGCTGCCGGCATTGAACAGCAGGCTGTCGGGCAGGGCGGCGCTGAGTTGGCGCAGGCTCGCGGCGGGGGCATTGACCACGAACAGCCGCAGGCCTTGTTCATGCTGCGCGCGGGCGGCCTCAAGCAAGGCTTCGGGGCTGTCGACGCTGGCGCTTTCCAGGCGGTAATCCTGCTTGAGAAAACGTCCGGTGCTGTTGCTGTCGATGATCGCCAGTTCGGCGCCGCGCAAACCTGCGTCGGCGGGCTCGGCAATGACGTTGGACAACAGCGGCCCCGGATCGGGCCGGTACCCCAGGTAACCGATGCGCACCTGCAACGGCATCGCGTCCTCGGCCTGGACGGTGGTGGCTGCCATCAGAGCGATCAAGGTGAAACTGACGAGCCGGCGCATAACACCTCCATTGCGGGTAGCGCCAGCATAGGAAGCCCTTGGTCAGGGGGAAATATGCAGAAAGTACCGCCGGGGCAGTACCAAGGTAGTAGCTCGCCGTCGATGTCGGGGTTTTAGGATGCAGACCATCGTCATTCATCAGGGAGCGGACAGACCATGCAGACTTTCAAGGCCTTGCTGCTGCCGTTGTTGCTGATACTGAGCTTGATTGAGGTGGATCGGTTTTCTGCCAGGTATAGAACCTTCAAATATCCGCAATTTCCTGTGGGAGCGGGCTTGCTCGCGAAGGCGGCAGACCTGTCGATACCGATGCAAGCTGACCCACCGCTTTCGCGAGCAAGCCCGCTCCCACAAGGGATCTACGGCGTGCATACAGATTGCACGCACACTCCGACTACAGGCCGCTAATCATGTCGGCGCTTTGGCGGATCAATCTGTGGGTGGTGGCCTTCTTCGGCCTGGTCACCCTGGCCTGTGGAAGCCTGTTGCTGCATCAGGCCATGACCGACGTAAGGCGCGAGCTGCAATCGGCCGGTTCCGTGGTGCAATACCTGCGTGAAACCGCCGAGCACGATCCGACCAGCCTCCAGGAGCGCCTGACCGGCAGCCTGCGTCATGTGCGGGTGCGCTGGCTGGCGCCGGGGGAGCACCTGCCGACGGGTGTCGACAGTGGGCTGAAGGCCTGGCTCGGCCATCAACTGCTCGTCGATGGCCCGACGCCTCAGGTGGTCGGCCTGCGGGACGGTCGTCAGGCCTGGATTGCCGTCGACCCACGGGACGAAATCGAGGAAATCCTCGATTCGCTGGTGCAACTGCTGGGCGTCTGTGCCATGGCCCTGTTGGCCAGTCTGTTGGTGATTCGCTGGGCGGTGCACCGGGGCATGGGGTTGCTGGATGAACTGCTCGAAGCGTTGCGCCAGGTCTCGGCCGGCGATCTGCGGGTGTGCCTGCCTACCGAAGGCATCCCGGAAGCGCGGCAACTGGCCGGGCACTTCAACCGGATGACCGCCGCCCTGGCCCGGTCCCAGGCCGATAACACCCGACTCACCCAGGCGCTGTTGGCTGTCCAGGAACAGGAGCGCACGCACTTGGCCCAGGCCCTGCACGATGATCTGGGCCAATACGTGGCTGGCATACGCGCCCGGGCCTGCCTGTTACGCTTGGTGGTTGACCAGCCGTCGGTACTGGAGCAGACGGTCAGCCAGCTCGAAGATCACTGCGAGCACTTGCAGCAGGGGTTCCGGGCGCTGGTACACGACTTGTACCCGGTGGTACTGCAGCACTTGCCCCTGGACGAAGCCATCGGATTGTTGGCGCGCCAATGCCAGGACACCCATGGCATCGCCTGCGAGTTGCGGATCGATTCCGCTTTGCCGCCGTTGTCAGGGCCAGACAAGACTCAGCTGTATCGCCTGGTCCAGGAGGCATTGACCAATGTTGCCCGGCATGCCAACGCCACCCGGGTTCGGATCCGCCTGCGCCAGCGCGGCGGACATTTGCACCTGTGGGTGCGCGATAACGGCCTGGGGGCGACGCAGCCGCCCCGACCGGGTGTCGGCCTGCATTCGATGTCCGAACGGGCTCGCAGCCTGGGCGGCGAGCTGCGTGTTCTCTGCCGTCCCGGTGCCGGCTGGGCGTTGGCCTTGAATATCCCTCTGGAGGCACGATGAACATTTTGTTGGTGGATGACCATGCAGTGGTCCGGCAGGGCTTCGCCAGCCTGCTACGGGCCTTGATGCCTGATCTGCAAGTCCGCGAAGCGGCCACGGGCGAAGAGGCGCTGAGCCAGGTGCAGGAACAGGTGCCGCACCTGGTGATCATGGATTTCGGCCTGCCCGGCATCAGTGGCCTGGAAACCACCCGGCGCCTGCGTCAACGCCTGCCGCAACTGCGTGTGCTGTTCTTCAGCATGCACGATGAATTGCCATTGGTGCGCCAGGCCCTGGACGTCGGCGCCGCGGGTTACCTGACCAAGAACTCGGCACCTCAGGTACTGGTGGAGGCGGTGCGACGGGTATTGGCCGGCCACGCCTATATCGAACAATCCCTGGCGACCCAGCTGGCTTGTGCCAGCTCCCGGCACGAGGCCGACCCGCGCCTGCAATGCATGACTCAGCGCGAGCTGGAAATTTTCGTCATGCTCGCCAAAGGCACCCCTGCACGCATGATCGCCGAGCAGTTGTGCATCAGTGCCAAGACCGTCTCCAACCACCTGACGCTGCTCAAGAGCAAGCTGCAGGTCAGCTCCCATGCCGAATTGGTGCATTTGGGGATTGATCTGGGGGTGGTGCGGGTGGCGGGGTGAGAGGTTCATAGGCATCACTCTTTGGTCCCTGAATATGAATACCTTGTGGCGAGGGGACTGTGTCTGGCGAAAGTCCTTCATCATTCCCAGGATTCCGGGCATCCCTTGCAACCCTGCATATTCGCACCCTGGAAATTCCCATAATGCTGGCGTGATCCGCTCAGGTTGGCCTGTTCCAGGTTGCTTTCCCCCAGCTTGGCTTCCTGCAGGTTGGCGTCCCGCAGGTCGGCGCCCTTGAGGTCGGCCTTGCTCAGCCAAGCCATTTCCAGGTCGGCGGCTTGCAGATTGGCATCATGCAGGCGCGCGCCGGACAGTCGGGAAAATTGCAGGTACGCGGCGCTCAGATCGGCGCCTTGGAACTGTGCGCCCTGGGCGAACAGCCCCCAGGCCTGGACAGCCTTGAGGGTGGTGTTGGTCAGGTCGGCCAGGCGCAGGTTGCTTTGTTGCAGGCTGGCGCGGGTCAGGTTGGCGCCTTGCAGACGGGCCTTCTCCAGATTCGCCAGGTCCAGCCGCGCATGGCGCAGATCGGCACCCCGCAGGTCCGCGCCGCTGAGGTTCATCTTGCGCAGGTCCTGGTTCGCCAGTTGGGCACCTCGCAAATCGGCACCGGGGCATTGGCTGGATTCGGCGATGACGCAGCCGTTGAGGGTCAGGGGGGCTTCGGTGTCGTCGGCGTGGGCGTTGAAGACGAGCAGCACCCATGCCAGAGGCAGGTAGTTCATGGCAGTAGACTCGATCGACTGTGGGAGCGGGCTTGCTCGCGAAGGCGCCGGGTCAGTCAATATCGATGTTGCTGACCCGACGCCTTCGCGAGCAAGCCCGCTCCCACAAATGGGGAATTGGGTTGAGGTTTTGAAGGCGCGCTATTTCTGCGCCGTGGCCTTGTCCCAGCCCGGGATCTTGAACACCCAGAACGAGCCGCCCTGTGCCACCGGCTTGGTCAGCTCTGCCATGTCGCCGCCCCACAACGGCACGGCGCCGCCATAACCGACGGTCACGCCGATGTACTGCTCGCCGTCCTGTTCCCAGGTGATGGGTGGGGAGACGATGCCGCTGCCGGTCTGGAATTTCCACAGCTCCTTGCCGGTCTTGGCATCGAACGCCTTGAAGAAGCCATCACCGGTGCCGGTGAACACCAGGTTGCCCTTGGTTGCCAGTACGCCGGCCCACAATGGCAACGGCTCCTTGTGTTCCCAGACCACCTTGCCGGTGGTGGGGTTCATCGCTCGCAGGCTGCCAACGTGATCGTCGTACATGCGCTTGATGCGAAACCCCATGCCGAGGTAGGCCGAGCCCTTCTTGTAGTTCACTTCTTCGGTCCAGTATTCCTCTTTCCACTGGTTCCCCGGGACGTAGAACAACCCGGTGTCCTGGCTGTACGCCATGGGATTCCAGTTCTTGCCACCCAGGAATGGCGGCGAGACTTCCACCGGCTTGCCCCTGGTTTCGCCGGGCAACGGCTTGGCCGGACGCTGGCCGGGGTTCTCCACGGGGCGACCGGTCTTGAGATCGATGTGGCTGGCCCAGGTGATGTTGTCGACGAAGGGAAACGCGTTCTGCAACTTGCCGTTGTTGCGATCCACGACATAGAAGAAACCGTTGCGGTCGGCATGGGCGGTGGCCTTGATGACCTTGCCGTCCTTGTCCTTGTAGTCGAACAGCACCAGCTCGTTGTTGCCGGAGAAATCCCAGGCATCGTTGGGTGTGTGCTGGTAGAACCACTTCACTTCGCCCGTGCTCGGGTCGACGCCGACCTGGCCGGAGGTGTAGAGGCTGTCATAGTCGTGGGGGTTGCCATCCTTGGCAGTCCGGGCCCAGGTGTTCCAGGGGCCGGGGTTGCCCGCGCCGACGATGATGGTGTTGGTCTCGGGGTCGAAACTGGCGCTCTGCCAGGGCGCGCCACCGCCGTGGCTCCAGGCTTCGACCTTGCCCGTCTCGGTGGTCTTGTCGTCGGGCCAGGAGGGCGCCTTCACGTCGCCCGTGGGGGTGCTGTCCTTGCCGTTGAGGCGGCCCATGTGGCCCTCGACGAAGGGACGCATCCAGACTTCCTCGCCCGTGTCGGGATCGCGGGCGAACAACTGCCCGACCACGCCGAATTCATCGCCGGAACTGCCATGGATCAACAGGACCTTGCCGCTGGTCTTGTCCTTGATCAGCACCGGGGCGCCGGTCATGGTGTAGCCGCCGGCGTGATCGCCGAACTTTTTGTTCCATACGACCTTGCCGGTGTTTTTGTCCAGGGCGACCACGCGTGCATCCAGGGTGCCGAAGTAGATCTTGTCGCCATAGATGGCCGCGCCGCGATTGACCACGTCGCAGCACGGGCGAATGTTGTCCGGCAGGCGGTGGTTGTAGGTCCACAAGCGCTTGCCGGTCTTGGCGTCGAGGGCGAACACCCGGGAGTAGGAACCGGTGACGTAGACCACGCCGTCGCTGACGATGGCCTGGGATTCCTGGCCGCGCTGCTTCTCGTCGCCGAATGAATAGGACCAGGCCGGGGTCAGCTTGAACACGTTCTTGTCGTTGACCTGGGCCAGCGGGCTCCAGCGCTGAGCGTTGGTGCCCATGCCGTATTGCAGCACGTCCCGGGTGGTCAGGTGGTCGTTGGCGATGTCTTCCCAAGTGACGGCAGCGCTGGCCAAGGGGCTGAGCGACAGGCCGCCGGCCAGCAGCAAGGCGGCGTTAAGGGCGCAGAGGGCGGATGGATTTTTTATTGTCATGGTGGGCATTCCCAGTGAGGTTTTGGCCTGACTAGGTTGGATCGCGCCGGGGCCCGCCGATACGGAAAAAGTCCCGCCTTTGCCGGGAAGACTTCCCGAACCGCCTGTCTTTGCGACCTGCGTCGGATGGCCTGCTACCAAGGAACTAGGACCCGACCACCAAAGCAGCATTCGGCTGGCGCGGCACGGTTCCTAAGATGACGGCACGGCCTCTGTAGAGAGGTCAGCGTGCAATCCAGAGGGCATAACAATGACAACAAAACGCAACGCCATCATCGCTACCGCTTTGCTGATGGGGCTGACCGGCGCAGGCTCCGTGTGGGCCCATGGCAACGTAGTGCCCCAGGCAGTGGAAACCAAGGGGTTGACCCCGGTCAAGGACACCAACCTGCCATTGGACGCCGATGGCTGGGCTTCGCAGAACCCTTATCGCAACTCCCCCGAACGGGACAAGGCCGTGGAAATCGGCGCCTCGGCGTATAACCAGAACTGCGCCGCGTGCCATGGCCTGGAGGCCAAGTCCGGCGGGATCGCCCCGGACCTGCGCATGCTGGATGCCGCCGAAGCCGGAGATGAATGGTTTGTCGAACGCGTGCGTCACGGCGCGGTACGCGACGGTCGGGTCTACATGCCGAAAATGGCCGATTACCTGAGCCAGGAAGCCTTGTGGGCCGTGCGCACCTACCTCGACAGTGTTCACGTCGAGGAGTGATCGCCATGCGCCTGTTCGCGTGGGTAATCTGCAGCGTGCTGCTGTGTAGCCAGGCCGTGCAGGCGCAAGTGCGCAGCTACGACCAGATGATCGCCGCCGGTGAGTTGAAGGTGGCGGTGTACAAGGACTTTGCGCCGTACAGCTTTGAAGCCGACGGCCAGCCCAGGGGCGTCGATGTGGAGCTGGCGCAGGCCCTGGCGAAAGCGCTGGGTGTGCACCTAAAACTGATCTGGGCGCCGCCCGGCGAGAAGCTGGACGACGACCTGCGCGATTACATCTGGCGCAGCAGTCCGCTGCACGACCGTCAACTGGCCGACCTGATGATGCGCGTGCCCTACGATCACGATTATGTGCAAAGACGCAACGACGTCGGTGAACTGGAAAACGCTCAGGTGGTGATGTTCGGCCCTTACCAGCAGGAGTGTTGGCAGGTGGCCTATGACCGCAGTCGATTGGATTCGGTGGGCAGCGTCGCGGTGTTCCAGCAGCATCCCATCGGGGTGGAAGTCGACAGCGTGCCGTCGTTCTACCTGACGTCGGTGTTCAACGGCATGCTCAGCGCCAAGACCCATCACTACCCCAGCGTCGCCCAGGCATTCAAGGCCATGCAGGCGGGGGAGGTCGACGCCGTCATGGCCATGCGCGGCGAGGTTGACTGGCAGGTCCACGAGGCCGCCGATCCGCAACTGGCCTTGGCGGAAAATGCCTACCCGAACATGGGCAAGCAGCGTTGGGAAATCGGCATGGCGGTGCATGAAAGCAACCGGCAACTGGCCTATGCCGTGGAGGAAGCGTTGGAAAGCCTCATCCGCGACGGCAGCCTCAAGGCCGTCTATGCCCATTACGGCCTGCGTTACGACGTGCCGGAGATGTATCAATAGGAGCGCAGGGATGAAATGGCTCGCGTGTTGCCTGCTGGGGGTCGGCCTGCCGATGATGACGCTGGCAGCGGTCGAGCCGGGAAAGGACCCGGTTCCGTCGGTGATGTGGGCGTTCTATCACAAGCAACTGCTGGGCGACGCGCCGTTCGTGTTCGACGAGCGGGTCCGGTTGTTGGCACCGCCCTTTGCCGAAGACGCCCGCCAGGTGCCGCTGGAAATCGACGCCCGCGCCTTTGCCGGCGACGTGGTCCGGGTGCTGGCCTGGGCGGAACTGAATCCGTTGCCCAGGATCGTCGACTTCCATCCGGGGGAGCGGGTGTTGCCCTGGCTGTCGATCCGCATCCGCATCGAGCAAGCCACGCCATTGCGCGCCGCCGTACAGACCCGCGATGGCCTGTGGCACGTTGGTTCGACCCTGATCGATGCGGCCGGGGGCGGTTGTACCGCGCCCAGTGTGGTACGCACCCAGCCGGGCTGGGAGGAACACCTGGGCGAAGTGCTCGGTGCCCGTTATTCCCGGGGCGACAGCAGCCGCCTGCGGGTGCAGGTGGCCCATCCGATGGACAACGGCCTGGTGAGCGGCATTCCTGAGTTCTTCCTCAACCAGGCTCAATTGCTCGACGCCGACGGCCAGGTGCTGGCGCGCCTGGAGCTGTTCCCGGCGGTCAGCGAAAACCCCAACCTGGGCTTCGACGTACAAGGCCCCGGGCAGACCCGCCTGATGTTGCGCGACAACAGTGGCAATCAATTCGAGGCGGCGATCCCCTGACCCCAAGGAGCGCGCCATGCGCTGGACACTATTGATCTGCTTGTGCCTGCCGGTGTGGGCCGGCGCGGCGGACTATTCGCTCAAGCCCCGGCAGATTGCCGAGGACACGTGGCTGCTGGAAGGCAGCACCGAGAATTTTGCCAAGGCCAATGGTGGCAACATCGTCAACACCGGTTTCATCGTCACCAACGCCGGCGTGGTGGTGATCGACACCGGGCCGTCGAAGCGCTACGGGGAAGCTCTGCGCCAGGCTATCGCGGCGACCACGGACAAACCGGTTGTCCAGGTGCTGTTGACCCATCATCATCCGGACCACGTGCTGGGCAACCAGGCCTTCAGCGACGTACCTGTCGGCGCCCTGGCGGGCACCACCGACCTGCTCCGCCAGCAGGGCGATGCGATGGCGGAAAACATGTACCGACTGGTGGGCGACTGGATGCGTGGCACCGAGGTGGTGCTGCCGACCCAAACCGTGGTTCCCGGTACGCTGAAGGTGGGCAATCATTCGTTGCGGCTGTTGCAACTGGCCGGGCACACCGGGGCCGACCTGGCGATATTCGATGAAACCACCGGCGTGCTGTTCGCCGGCGACCTGGTGTTCTACGAACGGGCCCTGACCACGCCAAACAGCCCGGGATTGGATGTGTGGCTCAAGGACCTGGACACGTTGCAGGCCTTGCCCTGGAAACTGATCGTCCCCGGCCACGGCCCGCTGGCGAGCGACCAGCGGCCCTTCTGGCAGATGCGCGACTACCTGAGCTGGCTCGACCAATTGATGCGCGACGGCGCCGCCCGGGGCGACGACATGGCCGAGATGATCCGCAGCCCCATTCCCGAGCGCTTTGCCGGGATCAGCCTGAGCCGTTATGAGCTGATTCGCAGTGTCAGTCATTTGTATCCGCGGTATGAGCGGGTGGGGATGAGGCGGGTGGATGCCAAATGACCCTTGGCTGAGCAATTCCTCTGTGGCGATTTTCATATGTACCAAGGAACTAGAAAACTCAACACAGCGGGCAATTGTTGGCAGCGGCCCCGAGCCCAAGAATCTGTGGCAGACCGGGAAAATTTCCCGGGTATAACAATAACCGCAGAGGTAGCCGTCATGACTCATCCCGCACGTCGCCAACCCTTCGCCGTGAGCCTGCTGCTCAGTGCCATGCTGCTGTCGGGTTCGGCCCTGGCCGCCGTGACCGATCAGGAAATTCTCCAGGACCCGAAAAACCCGCAACAGGTCGTCACCAACGGCCTCGGC
Organism: Pseudomonas sp. SJZ074; assembly: GCF_007828215.1. GTDB lineage: Bacteria > Pseudomonadota > Gammaproteobacteria > Pseudomonadales > Pseudomonadaceae > Aquipseudomonas. Next base: position 124,293 of record NZ_VIUE01000013.1, read on the forward strand.
GTCCAGGGCCAGCGCTACAGCCCGCTCGATACCCTCAATGTCAACAACGTCAAGGACCTGCGGCCGGTCTGGGCGTTCTCCTTCGGCGGTGAAAAACAACGCGGCCAGCAGGCCCAGCCGATGATCAAGGATGGGGTGATGTACCTCACCGGATCCTATTCGCGGGTGTTCGCGGTGGACGCTCGTACCGGCAAGAAACTCTGGCAGTACGACGCGCGTCTGCCCGATGACATCCGTCCCTGCTGCGATGTGATCAACCGTGGCGTGGCGTTGTACGGCGACCTGGTGTTCTTCGGTACCCTCGATGCCAAGCTGGTCGCCTTGAACAAGGACACCGGCAAGGTGGTCTGGAGCAAGAAAGTCGCCGACCACAAGGAAGGCTACTCCATCAGCGCCGCGCCCATCGTCGTCAACGGCAAGCTGATCACCGGCGTGGCGGGCGGCGAGTTCGGCGTGGTGGGCCAGATCAGCGCCTTCGATCCGAAGAACGGCGAGCTGCTGTGGACCCGTCCGACCGTGGAAGGGCATATGGGCTATGTCTACAAGGACGGCAAGGCGGTCGAGAATGGCATCTCCGGTGGCGAAGCCGGTAAGACCTGGCCGGGGGATCTCTGGAAAACCGGCGGCGCGGCGCCGTGGCTGGGCGGCTACTACGATCCGGAAACCAACCTGCTGCTGTTTGGCACCGGCAACCCGGCCCCATGGAACTCCCACTTGCGTCCTGGCGACAACCTCTATTCCTCGTCGCGCCTGGCCCTGAATCCGGACGACGGCAGCATCAAGTGGCACTTCCAGAGCACGCCCCACGACGGCTGGGACTATGACGGCGTCAACGAGCTGATCTCCTTCAACTACAAGGAAGGCGGCAAGGACATCAAGGCAGCGGCCACCGCTGACCGTAACGGCTTCTTCTACGTGCTCGATCGCACCAACGGCAAGTTCATCCGTGGCTTCCCGTTCGTCGACAAGATCACCTGGGCCAGCGGCCTGGACAAGGACGGTCGGCCGATCTACAACGAGGCCAGCCGTCCGGGCGCGCCGGGCAGTGAAGCCAAGGGCAGCTCGGTGTTCGTCGCCCCGGCGTTCCTGGGCGCGAAAAACTGGATGCCGATGGCCTACAACCAGGACACCGGGCTGTTCTACGTGCCCTCCAACGAGTGGGGCATGGACATCTGGAACGAAGGCATCGCCTACAAGAAAGGCGCGGCGTTCCTCGGCGCGGGATTCACCATCAAGCCGCTGAACGAGGACTACATCGGCGTGCTGCGAGCCATCGATCCGAAGACCGGCAAGGAAGTCTGGCGCCACAAGAACTTCGCGCCGCTGTGGGGCGGGGTACTGACCACCAAGGGCAACCTGGTGTTCACCGGTACGCCTGAAGGTTTCCTCCAGGCCTTCAATGCCAAGACCGGGGAAAAGGTCTGGGAATTCCAGACCGGTTCCGGCGTGCTCGGCTCGCCGATTACCTGGGAAATGGACGGCGAGCAATACGTCTCCGTGGTTTCGGGCTGGGGCGGCGCGGTGCCGCTGTGGGGCGGCGAAGTGGCCAAGCGCGTGAAGGATTTCAACCAGGGTGGGATGCTCTGGACCTTCAAGTTGCCGAAGGAGTTGGTGGCGAAACGCTGAGTTGACGCGGTATTCACTGTAGATACAAAACCTGTGGGAGCGAGCCTGCTCGCGATAGCGGTGGATCAGCTTGCATCGATGCTGAATGTGCCGACGCCATCGCGAGCAGGCTCGCTCCCACAAAAAAAGCCGATCCATCCAGATATCCCGGCAAAACCTACGACCAAATAACGAGAGCCCCTCCTGCCAATGACGCATTCGTCTGGCCGGCGGGGCTCTCTACCATCGGCCTATCGCCTGTCCCGTGACAGGCATCGACCAGGCAGAGGCCCATCATGATCTACGCACAACCCGGAACCCCAGGCGCCGTCGTTTCCTTCAAGCCGCGCTATGGCAACTTCATCGGTGGTGAGTTCGTCCCACCGGTCCAAGGCGAATATTTCACCAATACATCCCCGGTCAACGGCCAGGTGATCGCCGAATTTCCGCGCTCCAGCGCCGCCGACATCGACAAGGCCCTGGATGCCGCTCATGCCGCCGCCGATGCCTGGGGCAAGACGTCGGTGCAGGACCGCTCCCTGGTGCTGCTGAAAATCGCCGACCGTATCGAACAGAACCTGGAAATCCTCGCCGTCAGCGAAACCTGGGACAACGGCAAGGCCGTGCGCGAAACCCTCAACGCCGACGTGCCGCTGGCGGCCGATCACTTCCGTTATTTCGCCGGGTGCATCCGCGCCCAGGAAGGCGGTGCAGCCGAGATCAACGAGTTGACCACGGCGTACCATTTCCATGAGCCGCTGGGCGTGGTCGGGCAGATCATCCCGTGGAACTTCCCCTTGCTGATGGCCGCCTGGAAACTCGCTCCGGCCCTGGCCGCCGGCAACTGCATCGTGCTCAAGCCGGCGGAGCAGACACCGCTGTCGATCATGGTCTTTGCCGAACTGATCGCCGACCTGCTGCCGGCCGGTGTGTTGAACATCGTCCATGGTTTCGGACGCGAAGCCGGTGAAGCCCTGGCGACCAGCAAGCGTATCGCCAAGATCGCCTTTACCGGTTCGACCCCGGTGGGCTCACACATCATGAAGTGCGCCGCCGAGAACATCATCCCGTCCACCGTGGAACTGGGCGGCAAGTCGCCGAACATCTTCTTCGAAGACATCATGCAGGCCGAGCCGAGCTTCATCGAGAAGGCGGCCGAGGGCCTGGTGCTGGCGTTCTTCAACCAGGGCGAAGTCTGCACCTGCCCATCCCGTGCCCTGGTGCAGGAGTCGATCTACGTGCCGTTCATGGCCGAAGTCATGAAAAAGATCACCCAGATCAAGCGCGGCAACCCACTGGACACCGAGACCATGGTCGGCGCCCAAGCGTCCGAACAGCAATACGACAAGATCCTTTCGTACCTGGACATCGCCCGCGAGGAGGGTGCCGAACTGCTGACCGGCGGCGCGGCCGAGCGCCTGGAGGGCGACTTGTCGAGCGGCTATTACATTCAGCCGACCCTGCTCAAGGGCCACAACAAAATGCGCGTGTTCCAGGAAGAAATCTTCGGCCCGGTGGTGGGCGTGACCACCTTCAAGGACGAAGCCGAAGCCCTGGCGATCGCCAACGACAGCGAATTCGGCCTCGGTGCCGGCCTGTGGACCCGCGACATCAACCGCGCCTACCGCATGGGCCGGGCGATCAAGGCCGGGCGCGTCTGGACCAACTGCTACCACCTCTACCCGGCGCACGCGGCGTTCGGTGGCTACAAGAAGTCCGGCGTGGGGCGTGAAACCCACAAGATGATGCTCGATCACTACCAGCAGACCAAGAACCTGCTGGTGAGCTATGACATCAATCCGTTGGGTTTCTTCTAATCCGCAAACGCTGCAAAACCCTGTGGGAGCGGGCTTGCCCGCGAAGGCGTCGGCACGTTCACAGAACTCAGTGACTGAACGGCCCCTTTCGCGAGCAAGCCGGCTCCCACATTTTATGTGTGTAGAACCTGCTACCAACGCACCCCACCCACCGCTTCGAAAGTAGCATTCGAAACCAAGGCACCCCGTGCATTAATGAGCTTGCCGGAATCGCCCGGTACAAGAAGAGGAAAGACCCATGTGGACTAAACCCGCGTACACCGACCTGCGTATCGGCTTCGAAGTGACGATGTACTTCGCCAATCGATGAGCGTCGGCCCGGCCTGATGCGTTCAGGCCGGGCTACCCATTGGTCTGATTGCATTAACGGCGGGATGCTTTAGGCTCTGGGTATCCAACACAATAAGAACAGGCTTACCAATGAGCCATGTACCTGAAAAGATGAGCCTCAGCCCGCTACGCAAGTTCGTTTCTCCTGAAATCATGTTCGGTGCCGGTTGCCGGCACAATGTCGGTAATTACGCCCAGACCTTCGGCGCGCGCAAGGTGTTGGTGGTCACCGATCCAGGCGTCATCGCCGCCGGCTGGGTGGGTGATGTGGAGGCCAGTCTCCAGGCCCTGGGTATCGATTACTGCATCTACAGCGACGTTTCGCCCAATCCCCGGGTCGAGGAAGTGATGCTCGGTGCCGAGCTGTACCGGGAAAACCACTGTGACGTCATCGTCGCGGTCGGTGGCGGCAGCCCCATGGACTGCGGCAAAGCCATCGGGATCGTGGTTGCCCATGGCCGCAATATTCTCGAGTTCGAAGGTGTCGACACCCTGCAAGTGCCGAGCCCACCGCTGATCCTGATCCCCACCACTGCCGGGACCTCGGCCGATGTCTCGCAGTTCGTGATCATCTCCAACCAGCAGGAGCGCATGAAGTTCTCCATCGTCAGCAAGGCCGCCGTGCCGGATGTCTCGCTGATCGACCCGGAAACCACCCTGAGCATGGACCCGTTCCTGTCGGCCTGCACCGGCATCGACGCGCTGGTGCACGCTATCGAGGCCTTCGTTTCCACCGGTCACGGCCCACTCACCGACCCTCATGCGCTGGAGGCCATGCGGTTGATCAACAGCAACCTGGTGCAGATGATCGCCAACCCGGCGGACGTTGCCCTGCGGGAAAAGATCATGCTCGGCAGCATGCAGGCCGGGCTGGCATTCTCCAATGCGATTCTCGGCGCCGTGCACGCCATGTCCCACAGTCTGGGGGGCTTCCTGGACCTGCCCCATGGCCTGTGCAACGCGGTGCTGGTGGAGCATGTGGTGGCGTTCAACTACAACTCGGCGCCGGACCGTTTCAAGGTGATCGCCGAGACGCTGGGGATCGACTGCCGTGGATTGAATCATCGGCAGATCCGCACCCGATTGGTGGAACATCTGATTGCGCTCAAGCACACCATCGGTTTCCACGAAACCCTGGGCCTGCATGGCGTGAGCACTTCGGATATTCCTTTCCTGTCCCAGCACGCGATGGATGATCCGTGCATCCTCACCAACCCTCGGGAGTCGAGCCAGCGGGATGTCGAGGTCGTCTATGGCGAAGCCCTCTGACGAACAGCAAAAAGCCCTGGCCGGGCTGTTGGGGTTGGGCAATCATTCGACGCGCAAAAGCCATTACCCTGAACTGGCGGCGCGCCTCGAAGACCTGGAGCTGGCCCGCCAGCGCCTGCAACAGCTCAACGATCAGTTGGAGCAGCGGGTGGCCGAGCGCACCGATGAATTACTGGAAGCCAATCACAACCTCCAACAGCAGATCGCCCAGCGCAAGCTCGTCGAACAACAGTTGCGCGACGCCCGCGACGCTGCACAGGCCGCCAACCGCAGCAAGGATAAGTACCTGGCCGCCGCCAGCCACGACCTGCTGCAGCCGCTCAACGCCGCGCGCCTGCTGATCGCCACGTTGCGTGAGCGTCAGCTGCCGAACGCTGAGCAGGTTTTGGTGGAGCGTACTCACCAGGCTTTGGAGGGCGCGGAAGACCTGCTCACCGACCTGCTGGACATTTCCCGGCTGGACCAGGCTGCGGTTCGCCCGGACATTGCGTCCTATCGCCTGGACGAGTTGCTGGCGCCGTTGGTTTCCGAGTTTCAATCGGTGGCGGGCGCCGCGGGGTTGGAGTTGCGTGCGCGTTTTGGCGAAGAAGTGGTCATGACCGACCTGCGTCTGCTGACGCGCATCCTGCGCAACCTGCTCAGCAATGCCTGTCGCTACACGGACCAGGGCGGTATTCTTCTGGCCGCCAGGCGCCGGGGAGGGCGCTTGAGCCTGGAAGTCTGGGACACGGGGCGCGGGATTGCCGCCGAGTGCCTGGAGTCGATTTTCCTCGAATTCAACCAGCTGGACGTGGGCCGGGCGGCAGACCGCAAAGGTGTAGGGTTGGGGTTGGCAATCGTCGAGCGCATCGCCCATATCCTTGGCTACCGGGTCCAGGTGCGTTCCAGGCCGGGGCGCGGCTCGGTGTTCAGCATCGAAGTGCCGCTGTCGGAGGAAAAGCCGCTGCCTTTGTCCGAGACACCAGTCCTGGCGATGAGCGGCAACCCGTTGCCCGGACGCCGGCTGCTGGTGATCGACAATGAACTCAACATCCTGCAAAGCATGGCCGCGTTGCTGGGACAGTGGGGCTGCGAGGTACTGACCGCCACTGACGAGGCGACCGCCCTGGAGGTGCTGCAAGGCCATGCACCGGAGCTGATCCTGGCGGATTTCCATCTGGATCATGGGGTGGTCGGCTGCGAGGTGGTCAAGCACCTGCGCGAGCATTTCCAGCAGACCATCCCGGCAGTGATCATCACCGCCGACCGCAGCGACCAGTGCCGCCGCGCCTTGCGCAAACTGAATGCGCCGCTGCTGAACAAACCGGTCAAGCCGGGCAAGTTGCGGGCAGTGTTGAGCCAGTTGCTGGGGTAGTGCCAGATAAGCACTGATCCCTTGTGGGAGCGGGCTTGCTCCGGGCGGCGATCCGACGAATGCGGTGTGTCAGGCAATAAATTCACTTCTGACACGCCACTTTCGCGAGCAAGCCCGCTCCGACGAGGTCCCCAGTGCACTTCAAATTCATGGCTGGTCAAGCAGCTACCGTGCCGGAACGGCGCCATCAAAACGCCGCCATTTGGTCGGCGTTTTCGCCCTGAATGTAAAAAGAGGCTTCGGTCTGGTTATTTCATTCTGTAAACTCCCCCCGCTGCGACAATCGGGCAAGGCCATGCCAGCCCCGATCAAGTGGTCTGTGTGGCTGATTCGAGTACAGGCCACCAGACGTTTTGCAGTGTCCCTCACCCAGCTGAAGCCAAGACCTACAAGAAGTCAGTGCCGGAGAGACATAAACCGAGGCCGCTGTATTGCGCGGCCTCTGTAGGTCCATCCTCCAGTCCATTCGAACCAGACACGCTGGCGTTGCCGGCCATGGGCGTGGTCTATCCTTGAACAGACCGGAGGGCGGAATGGCGTTCCATCCTAGGGATACACACATGTTGAAGAAAACACACACGGCGCTGCTGGGCCTGGCGATGGCGATGGGTCTTGCGACCACGCACGCCGCCGAGGCAAAAAAAGTGGACGTCCTGCTCATTGGTGGAGGCATCATGAGCTCGACGCTCGGCGTTTGGCTCAATGAGCTGGAGCCGGGCTGGACCATGGAAATGGTCGAGCGCCTGGACGGTGTTGCCGAAGAAAGTTCCAACGGCTGGAACAACGCCGGTACCGGTCACTCCGCGCTGGCGGAGCTGAACTACACGCCGGAAGACAAGAACGGCAAGGTCGATATCTCCAAGGCCATCGAAATCAACGAAGCCTTCCAGATCTCCCGTCAGTTCTGGTCCTGGCAGGTGAAGAACGGCGTGCTGAAGAACCCGCGCTCGTTCATCAACTCCACGCCGCACATGAGCTTCCTGTGGGGTGACGACAACATTGCATTCCTGAAGAAGCGCTACGAAGCCCTTCAGGCCAGCCCGTTGTTCGCCGGCATGCAGTACTCCGAAGACCCTGCGCAGATCAGCAAATGGGTTCCGCTGATGATGCAAGGACGTGATCCGAGCCAGAAAGTCGCGGCTACCTGGAGTCCACTGGGTACCGACGTGAACTTCGGCGAAATCACTCGCCAGTTTGCCGCTTACCTGCAAACCAAGCCGAACTTCTCGCTGAAACTGTCCAGCGAAGTGGAAGACATCACCCGCAATGAAGACGGCACTTGGCGCGTTTCCTATAAGAACCTGAAGGACGGTACCGAAACCGAGACCGACGCCAAGTTCGTGTTCATCGGCGCCGGCGGCGGTGCTTTGCACCTGCTGCAGAAATCCGACATTCCAGAAGCCCGTGAATACGCTGGCTTCCCGGTGGGTGGTTCGTTCCTGGTGACCGAAAATCCGACCGTTGCCCAACTGCACCTGGCGAAGGCCTACGGCAAGGCTTCGGTTGGCGCGCCACCGATGTCGGTTCCGCACCTGGACACCCGCGTGCTCGATGGCAAGCGTGTGATCCTGTTTGGCCCGTTTGCGACGTTCTCCACCAAGTTCCTGAAGAACGGTTCGTACTTCGATCTGCTGACCAGTACCACGACCCACAACGTCTGGCCGATGACCAAGGTCGGTATAGAGCAGTACCCACTGGTCGAATACCTGGCCGGCCAGTTGATGCTGTCGGATGAAGATCGTTTCAACGCGCTGAAGGAATACTTCCCGGAGGCCAAGCAGGAAGACTGGCGCCTGTGGCAGGCTGGCCAGCGCGTGCAGATCATCAAGCGTGACGAAGAGAAGGGCGGCGTCCTGAAACTCGGTACCGAAGTGGTTGCCGCACAGGACGGCAGCATCGCTGGCCTGTTGGGTGCCTCGCCAGGCGCTTCGACCGCCGCACCGATCATGCTGACTGTGCTGGAGAAGGTCTTCAAGGACAAGGTCGCGAGTCCGGCCTGGCAGGAAAAGTTGCACCAGATCGTGCCGAGCTACGGCACCAAGCTCAACGACAGCCCTGAGCGCGTGGCGCAGGAATGGGCTTACACCAGCGAGGTCCTGCAACTGGATCCTCCACCGGTGATCGGCAAGCCAGGCGCCACCACGGCCCCGACCAAGCCAGAAACGACCCGAGAAGGCAACCCAGCGGCTGACATGGCGCTGTAAAAACCGGACGCTGTCTGGTGAGGTATGAAAACGCCGCTCATTGAGCGTAATGCTGTTCACTTAAGCATTTGAGTCCAAGCCGGGCTTTCTAGAAAATCCGATACCAGTCCTCTGGTATCGGATTTTTTATGCCCATTC
>NZ_VIUE01000014.1 GCF_007828215.1 Pseudomonas sp. SJZ074
CCCGTTGAGTATCGTGAGAGCCTGGGCTTCGCGGCATAACCAGTCCAAGTTTTTGTCCGCATCCCCACTGGGTCAGTTTTCGGTCAGCGGCAACAGCACTTGCCCCCCCAACACAAAATGACCAGAATAAAGACCTATATAGGAGTCTGATCTATGCAAAATATTCTGGCCGATGTGGCCGTCAGCGTATCCGAGCTCAAGAAAAATCCCTCCTCCGTCTTAAACGGTGCCAACGGCTTGCCCGTGGCCGTACTGAACCACAACCGAGTTATGGGCTACATGGTCCCGGCCGCTGTCTACGAGGCGATGGTCGAGCGCCTGGACGAATTGGAACTCGTACATTTGGTCAAGGCACGGATCGACGCCAACGAAACACCTGTTCGCGTATCTCTCGACGATCTCATTGGCGAGGCCGAGGCAGATATCGCCAATGGCCGTTGAGTACGGAGTCGAGTGGGATCCGAAAGCCCTGAAAGAACTGCGAAAGCTCGACGGCACCATTCGCCTTCAGTTCTTGCGAAAGCTCCAGGAACGGCAGGCGGGGCCGCGAGTGCCAGGTGATGCACTTCACGGCATGAAAGATTGCTACAAGATCAAATTACGCGGCGCGGGTTACCGGCTTGTATACCGCGTTGAGGATAAAAGGATTGTTATCCTGGTGCTGGCAGTCGGCAAACGGGAACGAAGCAGCGTGTACGACTCGGCCAAGAATCGGTAGACCGATACAGGAAGCCCGACGCTGGGCCGGGCTTTGACGGGGGGATTAAGTTTCTCCCTGTGGCTTGAGAAGCTCGGGAGGACCTCATCGCTCAACACTAGTTACAACCGCGTTCTAATGACATCGTCGAGTACCTTGGCATTGATATTCAGGTAGACGGTCATCCTTTCCCATTCAGCGTACTGCAGAACTTATTTCTTTTCGGCATCATCATGTCCCGGCTGGAGAGCGCCCTATTTTTCATGGGACCCGCGCTTTGGACGCCTGGCTCTATGAGCAGCAGAATTTTCCGCTGGAATACATCCAGGCCTCGATGGGTCACGCAAACGAGAAGATGACGAAGCACTGCCAGGACGGACACGGCGACAAGACGATCGACTATGTTGAGGTGAGCGCCGAATTGGCGTTCTGAGGTGGGGGTTTTGCAAAAGTTTTGCAAATCGCAGAAAGCAAAAAGGGGTTACCGTTTCCGGTAACCCCTCTAGACCGCCCAGCAGAGCGGATTTTGTTTGGTAGGCGCGATTGGACTCGAACCAACGACCCCCACCATGTCAAGGTGGTGCTCTAACCAACTGAGCTACGTGCCTGCTGTGAGGCGGCATTCTACGGAATTCCGAAGGGGTGTCAACACCTTTTTTTCACCTAACCCTATGAATATGCAAAATATTTAATTTCCCCCAAGGGATGGAGATTTTGGGGGTGGCTGGCGGCCGATTTTTATCTCGGGTAGGATCTGCGCACTCGTAAAAAATATAAAACAGAGGTTGCAGAATGGCGAACACACCTTATCCAGCGTCCTATTACGCCGCGTCGGCCAACCCGGTGCCGCCCCGCCCGGCCCTGCAGGATGACATCGAGACTGATGTGTGCGTGATCGGCGCAGGCTATACCGGCCTGTCCTCTGCCCTGTTTTTGCTGGAGAACGGTTTCAAGGTCACGATTCTCGAGGCCGCCAAGGTGGGGTTTGGCGCTTCGGGCCGCAATGGCGGGCAGATCGTCAACAGCTATAGCCGCGACATTGATGTGATCGAGCGCAGTGTCGGCCCGCAGCAGGCACAGTTGCTGGGTAATATGGCGTTCGAGGGTGGGCGGATCATTCGCGAGCGGGTGGCGAAGTATCAGATTCAGTGCGACCTGAAGGACGGCGGTGTATTCGCGGCTCTTACAGCTAAACAGATGGGCCATCTGGAGTCGCAGAAGCGTTTATGGGAGCGCTTCGGCCATACCCAGCTGGAGCTGTTGGATCAGCGGCGTATCCGCGAGGTGGTGGCGTGCGATCAATATGTCGGCGGCATGCTGGACATGAGCGGCGGGCACATCCATCCGCTCAATTTGGCACTGGGTGAGGCGGCGGCCGTGGAGTCCCTGGGTGGGGTGATTTATGAACAGTCGCCGGCGGTGCGCATCGAGCGCGGTGCCAGCCCGGTGGTGCATACGCCGCAGGGCAAGGTCAGGGCCAAGTTCATTATCGTGGCCGGTAATGCCTATCTGGGCAACCTGGTGCCGGAGCTGGCGGCCAAGTCCATGCCTTGCGGCACGCAGGTGATCACGACCGAGCCGTTGGGTGACGATTTGGCTCATAGCCTCCTGCCCCAGGATTATTGTGTCGAGGATTGCAACTACCTGCTCGACTACTACCGGCTGACGGGCGACAAACGCCTGATCTTCGGCGGTGGCGTGGTGTATGGCGCGAGGGATCCGGCGAACATCGAAGCGATCATCCAGCCGAAGATGCTCAAGGCGTTCCCGCAACTCAAGAATGTGAAGATCGATTACGCCTGGACCGGAAACTTCCTGCTGACCTTGTCGCGTCTTCCGCAGGTCGGGCGCCTGGGGGACAACATCTACTATTCCCAGGGCTGCAGCGGCCATGGCGTGACTTATACGCATCTGGCGGGCAAGGTGCTGGCCGAGGCACTGCGCGGCCAGGCCGAGCGTTTCGATGCGTTTGCCGACCTGCCCCACTACCCTTTCCCTGGTGGCCAGTTATTGCGCACGCCCTTCGCTGCGTTGGGCGCATGGTATTACGGATTGCGGGACAAGCTTGGGGTGTGAAACCCGCACTCGGCGGCCCCACGTGATGGATGGGGCCGCTCAATCAAGGGGCTGATGTTCAAAAAGCCCCTGTAACCTCCCCTCAACCTGAGTGCGCGTTTCACCGCCAATCCAGACCTGGCCGGCGTCATCGCGACGCACATGGATGCGCCCTTTGCGACCGAGACGGGTGCCTTGAGCTGCAACATAGGCCTGCTCAACCAGGCCGGTCTCGAACAGCCACTGGGCCAGCGAGGCATTCAGGCTGCCCGTGACCGGGTCTTCAACGATGGCGCCCAGGTGGTTGCTGAAAAAGGCCCGGACCTCGAAAGCCGTATCACCACTGGAATGCGGCCCGATCACGCCAACGTCGATTCTGCGCGGCCAGTTCTGTGCTGCTTGCAGGGCCAGGACTTGCTCGGCCGAGGCCAGTCGGATGCCCAGCCATCCGGGACCATTATCGACCCAGGCCGCATCGACAACGTCGCACGGTTCTATCCGCAGCAGTTGTAATGCCTCGCTCAACTCTTCCCCTGACGGAGTTCCGGAGCGAATCAACGCAGGAGCGGCAAAGCGAAGCCGGCCTTGATCACGACGAATGACCACGAGCCCAGCGCCGCACTCCTGGACAATGTGCACCTCATTCATGGGTTTGCTGCCAGTCGAAAGCCAGGCATGGCAACTTCCCAATGTCGGGTGCCCGGCAAACGGCAACTCCCGCTCCAACGAAAAGATCCTGACCCGGTAATCCGCGTCCGGGTGCGTCGGCGATAACACGAAGGCCGTTTCCGACAGGTTGAACCAGCGGGCCAGCCGTTGCATGCCAGCAGTCTCCAGCGCGTCGGCCCCCATCACCACGGCCAGTGGGTTGCCGGAGAACGGCTCGGCGCCAAACACGTCGATGATTTGAATCACAGGTTCCAAGGCATCCTCCCTTCGTTTTCCTGGGCTTCAAAATGCAGAAATCAATGGGAGGACAGGAGAAGCTTCAATCCCGCGACCGCGAACAATGCAGAGAAAAGCCCTTGAATCCAACGCCGCAGCCGGGTGTAGCCGGCGATCATCCTGGCCGTCGAAAACACGATGGCGTAGCCGCCGAAGATGATGATGCCGAGCAAGGCACAACCGCCGATGATCGCAGGTAAGGTGCCGGCTGGTGCATCTTCACGGAGCCCGAGCGACATGATCGCCATCCAGGACATGATGGCCTTGGGGTTGCCGATGTGCATGAGCACGCCCTGGCGGTACAGAGGCAGATAACGCCGAGCCTCCCGCCCGGCAACCGCACCGGCGCTGTCGTGTGTCGATGCCATGGCAGCCTTGCCCGCGCGCATCGCCAGGTAGAGCAAATAGGCCCCGCCCACCGCCTTGATGATGAAAAGCGCCTGGGCATAAGCGGCCAACAATGCGCAGATGCCCGTCGCCGCCAGGAATGCCCATAAGAGTGAACCGGTCATGACGCCGGATGCCAGGACCAAGGCGTGGGAGCGCCCGTCGCGCATCGCCACGCCCATGATCGCCATATTGCTCGGGCCCGGGCTGGCGGCGGCAAGGATGTAGCTGCCAAAGGCGAGCATGACCGAATGATCGAGCATTGGAATGTCCTCAAGAGGCGTCCGGGACGCGCGGCGTTTCCGTCGTTCCGAACAACTGAACCGTTGTTCCGCAAGCACCATAATGCGCGTGACACTTCATGACTATTGAAATAGTGTCACGCGACACTATTCGTTCAACGGGTACCACAATGCACCTTCAATCGCCCTGGACACCTCGCCTTGCGGACATCGACGCGAGCGCATCTGAACGCCTGGTGTGCGCCCTGGCCGACGACATCGTTGAAGGCCGATTGCAAAGTGGCGACCGTCTCCCCGCCCATCGGCAGCTCGCCTGGCAACTGGGGATCGGGCTGGGTACGGTGACCAAAGCCTATGCTGCCCTGGAACGGCGGGGGCTGGTGCGCAGCGTCAAGGGTCGGGCAACGTTCGTGGCCATCCTGCAGGCACACGAGCAGCGGCTGATCGATCTTTCATCCAACGTGCCGCCCGCCATGTTGACGAGCCGCCTCCTGGCGCGGACCTTGACGGGGATCGCGCGCAAGATCGACGCCGACCATCTCAATCTGTACTCACCTCCCGCCGGTCATCTGGAACATCGTCGCCTGTTGGCCCGTTGGCTGGAAACCCTCGGCATCGTGGTCGAACCGTCCCATCTGGTGCTGACGGGCAATGCCCGCCAGGCCATTTCGCTGGCTTTCGATCTCGCCTGCGGCCCCCACGGAGTGATCCTGACCGAACGCCTCACCTATCCCGGCGCGATTGCCCTGGCCCGGCGCAAAGGCCATCAGATGCAGGGGGTCGAGATCGATGCGCAAGGCATGCTGCCGGAGGCTCTCGTGCACGCCCTCGACCGTCTCGCAACGACTGCCAGCAAAGTGGTCTATCTCACCCCTACGCTTCACAACCCCACCACGGCGACGATGAGTGCGGCGCGACGGCAGGCTATTGTCGAGGTCTGTCGACAAGCGGGTGCGTGGATCATCGAAGATGGTGTCTATGCGCTGGGATCTGCGCCATTACCTGCCCTTGCGACGCTGGCGCCCGAGAGGGTGTTGCACGTCAACGGTCTGTCCAAATCCCTCGGCCCCGGGTTGAGGATCGGCATGCTCACCCTGCCCGCCGAATTGCACGGTGCCGCGCAGGAAGCCTTGCAGGATATTCCCCTGGGCCCGTCGCCATTGTCCTGCGCCGTGGTAGAGGACTGGTTGTCCAACGGCGTGATCGCTTCAATCCAGCAGGACTTGCGTCACGAAGCGCGACGCAGGACAAGCCTCGCCACCGCATTGCTCGACGAGGCCGCACTCGTTTCGCATCCGGACGCTTATCACATCTGGCTACCGATGCCCCGCGACGCCGCTGATTCCTTCACCAAGGCGGCGGCACAGGCGGGCATCAGGGTGACGGCACCAGAATCGCTGATGGTGGATCGCGATGAGCCGATGACTGGCATTCGCCTGTGTCTTGGGGGGCCATCTTTCGAGGAGTTGACCCAGGGGCTGACCCGCCTGTCGAACTTGCTGAAGGCACCCGATTGAGCGAACACCTCCAACCGCCTCAAACGTCCAGTATCAACGTCTCACTCCCCTGCGCCGGCACTGCGCAACAGATCAACACCTCATCAGCCTCCAATCGTTGCGCCGGCGTGTTCAGGTAATGCACTTGGCCACTGCTCAGCCGGGTCTTGCAGGTGCCGCAGGAACCTCCGCGGCAACTGAACTCCGGATTCAGGCCCCGTGCTTCCGCCAGTTCGAGCAACGTCCCGGCACCGGGTTCCCAGCGCGCTTCCTTGCCCGAGGTGGCGAACAGGACTTTCACCGCTTCATCGGCCATGGGCACCTGTTCGGCCGCTGGCACGCTGACTTCAATGTCACGAACCAGCGTAGACGGGCCGAAGGTTTCCGCGTGGATGCGATCATCCGGAATGCGCAATGCGCGCAGCCCATCGTACAGCGCCTGGGTAAAGCTCCCCGGCCCGCACAGGTAGTAGTCGTAGTCATTCAGCGGGAGCAAGGTCTTGAGCAGTTCGACATCGATGCGGCCGGCCCTGTCGTAGCGGTCGGCCGAACCGTCGATGGGTGGCTGACTGATCACACGCAGGACCTTGATCTTGTCCCCCGCCCGGGCCACCAGCTCGTCGATCTCATCGCGAAAGGCCAGGTCGGCGACTGAACGGCTGCTTTGTATCAGCCACGTCGGCCGCATGCGATTGATGCGTTTCCCTTGATAGACCACTTCGCGCAGCATCGACAGCAACGGTGTAATGCCAACCCCCGCGGCCAGCAATACCAATGGACGCCGTTCGGAGGCCTGGACGGTGAAATCCCCTTGGGGCGCCCGGGCTTCGATCTGGTCCCCGACTTGAATCCGATCATGCAGATGCGAAGACACCGAGCCGTCGCGTTTGACACTGATGCGCAAGAATTCGTCCGACGGTGAACTGGACACACTGTAGGTGCGGATGGCCGGCGCCTGCAGCCCTTCCAACCGAACCCGCACAGGCAGGTGCTGCCCCGGTTCAAATCCGGGCAAGCCAGCGCCATCACTGGCCTGTAGATAGAACGAGCGAATACCGCGACTCTCATCCACGATGCGCTCCACCCGCATCGAGCGCCAGTGGCTGCGCAAGGCTTCGGCCTGCAAACGCTCCGCCGCCTGCTCCCAACTGCCCGTCATCATCGAGTTGGGTGAGGCTCCCTCGGCCCTGTCCGTCCAACGCAACGGGATTGCGGCCTGACGGTAGACAACACGCTGTGGCTTGAAGCGCCATAGCCGCTCGGCGCCCTGGAACGCGGCAATTTCGGGGCTGTCCAGCAGCACCTCGGCTGAACCGCTCATTTGCAACAGGTCACCGCTCTGGAAGTCGATGAATACCAGACCGGCCCGGGGGTTCAGCAGGATGTTGCCCAGGGTGTTGAAAAACAGGTTCCCGGAGAAGTCCGGAATGGTCAGCGTCCCGTCTGCTTCCATTCGCACAAAACCGGGCTTGCCGCCGCGATGCGAGGCATCGACCTGGTTCTGGCCGTCGCGCACGACGTAGGTCGCGACGTAGAACGAGTCGGCAGCGGTGACCATGCGACGCACCTGCGGGTCCGCGCAGGTCAACTCAAGCACGGCGCCCGCCGCCTCATCGACGAAGGCGTACTGGCGCAGATTGATGTAGCGCGGGCAATTGCCGTAGGCCTGGGTCACGGCGATTTCAATACCCTCATCCGACTGGCGCAGTACGTTGCCATTCATGCGGTTACGTCGACGGGTATGCAGCTCGATGCCGAGCATGCCGATGGCATCGCCCTGCTGCATGCCTTCCTGGGCCGGGTCGTCGGGCTGCGGCGGGAGGCTGATATGCAGGCGTTCCGGCGTGGGGGAATTCATGAAGCCCGGTTGTCCCGTGCGAATCGTCGCCCATACATCGCCTTGCCGATCGACAGTTCCCAGTACTACGAAGGGCAACTGGGCATAGAACTCACGATGTTGGTCCGGCATCCACGAGCGGGCCAGTTGTCGTTGGCCGACACCCACCATCATGTCGACCGCACCGACTGCGCGTTGCAAAGTCAATTCACCCTCATGCCAAGGGGAAGGTTGCGAAGTCGAGACTTTATCCATTCGAGGTCACCTCGCGCACGCGACGACAATTCGCGCCAGCGGCTACGGTCAGGGTTCTTTCACCCCCTGCGGAGGTGAGCGTGAGCGCTCATAATCCCTCCGATGCTCCTGCGACGGAATCCGCACAAATTACAATCCACTTTTTCAGAAACTGGAATGATCGCAGGCGTGCTCTGAATTGCAGAAACAAAAAACCCCGGTCTTTCGACCAGGGTCTTTGCTATCGATCAGAAGAGGCGTTTCGGCTTTCTTCCTGGCTTCAAGGCGTTCAGTGGGCCTCGAAGCAGATATGGCGCAGCGGACGGGACTCGAACCCGCGACCCCCGGCGTGACAGGCCGGTATTCTAACCGACTGAACTACCGCTGCGTATCGCTGTGGACTTGCGTCCATTTGACTCGTCTGATCAACCCCTTGGGCTTGATCTCGAACCAGGCGGACCTGACTCGGAAAATATGGCGCAGCGGACGGGACTCGAACCCGCGACCCCCGGCGTGACAGGCCGGTATTCTAACCGACTGAACTACCGCTGCGCGTCGGTGGAGGCTTTTGACAGCTTCCGTCCTGCTTTCGCAAGACTCTCATGGAACGTGGTGGGTGATGACGGGATCGAACCGCCGACATTCTGCTTGTAAGGCAGACGCTCTCCCGGCTGAGCTAATCACCCTTTGCTTCGCTGAGGCCGCGAAATTTACGCAGGTGCCGAAGCTAAGTCAATAGCAGGATTGGTTTTTTTTCAAAAACAGCGTCGAGCGGCAAGCTTCAAGTTGCAAGTCAAAAGCCTACCTCCCCGCTCTTACTTGCAGCTCGCAGCTTGCGGCTTGAAGCTGCTTTCATTCATAGATCATTTTCTTGGTCATGCCGCCGTCCACCACGAACTCCTGGCCCGTGACGAAACCGGCGTTGCGCGACAACAGCCACGCCACCATCGCCGCCACATCCTCTACTGTGCCCACCCTACCCGCCGGATGCTGGGCATGGTCGGCGTCGGTCAACGGCTCTGCTCGGCGCTGGGACGGGTCCCGTGCGTCGATCCAGCCAGGGCTGACGGCGTTGACCCGGATTTCCGGCCCGAGGCTGATCGCCAAGGCATGGGTCAGCGCCAGCAGCCCACCTTTGCTCGCGGCATAGGCTTCGGTATCGGGCTCCGACTGCGCGGCACGGGTCGAGGCCAGGTTGACGATGGCGCCGTTGTGGGCACGCAGGTAAGGCGCACAATGCTTGGCCAGCAGCATCGGCCCGCCGAGGTTCACCGCCAGGACCCGATTCCAGTGGGCCAGGTCAAGGCTTTCGAGGGTAATGTTGTGCGGGTCGGCAATGGCCGCGTTGCACACCAGCGCATCGAGCCGGCCGAACTGACCCAGCACCTCGGCAATTCCGGTGGCGACCTGGGCTTCGTCCGCTACGTCCATGGCGATGAACCAGGCGTTATCACCCAACGTCCTGGCCACCTTGGAGCCGCGCTCGCGATCCAGGTCGGTCAGGACCACTTGCCAGCCTTCACAGATCAGCCAGGCGGCGATGCCCAGGCCAATGCCCCGGGCAGCGCCCGTCACCAGTGCAACCCGGCCATGGGTGCCGCTGGGCGGCGTTGCCAGCTCGATCACAAGGCCGCCAAGCCACGCGCCAGGTCGGCTTGCAGGTCGGCCACGTCTTCCAGGCCCACCGCAACGCGGATCAGGCTGTCGCGGATCCCCGCCGCTTCACGTTCCTGCGGCGACAGACGGCCGTGGGAGGTGGTGCTCGGGTGGGTGATGGTGGTCTTGCTGTCGCCCAGGTTGGCGGTGATGGACACCAGCCGGGTAGCATCGATGAAGCGCCAGGCGCCCTCCTTGCCTCCCTTGACCTCGAAGCTCACCACGGCGCCGAAACCGCGCTGCTGGCGCAGGGCCAGGTCGTGCTGCGGGTGGCTCTTGAGTCCGGCGTAATGGACTTTCTCGATGCCGTCCTGCTGCTCCAGCCACTCGGCCAGAGCCTGGGCATTGGCACAGTGGGCTTTCATGCGCAGGCCCAGGGTTTCCAGGCCCTTGAGGAAAACCCAGGCGTTGAATGGGCTGAGGGTCGGTCCGGCGGTGCGTAGGAAGCCCACCACCTCTTTCATCTGCTCGCTACGACCGGCCACCACGCCGCCCATGCAACGGCCCTGGCCGTCGATGAACTTGGTGGCTGAATGCACCACCACGTCCGCGCCCAGTTTCAGTGGTTGTTGCAGCGCCGGGGTGCAGAAACAGTTGTCGACCACCAGCATGGCGCCCTTGGCGTGGGCAATTTCCGCCAACGCGGCAATGTCCACCAGTTCGGCCAAGGGGTTGGACGGCGATTCGACGAACAGCAATTTGGTGTTGGCCTTGATCGCCGCATCCCAACCGGACAGATCCGCCAGGGCCACGTAATCGACTTCCACGCCGAAGCGCTTGAAGTACTTTTCGAACAGGCTGATGGTCGAGCCGAAGACACTGCGCGATACCAGCACATGATCACCGGCGCTGCACAGGCTCATCACCACGGCCATGATCGCCGCCATGCCAGTGGCAGTAGCAACTGCCTGCTCAGCCCCTTCCAGCGCGGCGATACGCTCTTCGAAAGCGCGCACGGTGGGGTTGGTGTAGCGCGAGTAGACATTGCCCGGTACTTCACCGGCGAACCGCGCCGCCGCGTCGGCCGCGGTACGGAACACGTAGCTGGAGGTGAAGAACATCGGATCGCCGTGTTCGGCTTCCGGCGTGCGGTGCTGCCCGGCGCGAACCGCCAGGGTGTCGAACGCTACGCCTTCAAGGTCGCTGTCCAGCCGACCGGCATCCCAATCCTGACTCATGCTGTCACTCCTGCAATCGGTCAAACGCAAACCGGCCCCTCAGGGCCGGTTCGTCACTTTAGTTGTTGTACAGATCGATGATCGCGCTGACCGCCTGGGTCTTGGCCTTGGACGCATCGTTGCGGGCGCTTTCGATCTTGTTCAGGTAGGCCTCGTCGATATCGCCGGTGACGTACTTGCCGTCGAACACCGCACAGTCGAACTGTTCGATCTTGATCTTGCCGCCACCCACGGCCTCGATCAAGTCCGGCAGGTCCTGGTAGATCAGCCAGTCGGCACCGATCAGGTCGGCGACTTCCTGGGTGGTGCGGTTATGAGCGATCAACTCATGGGCACTCGGCATGTCGATGCCGTAGACATTCGGGTAGCGCACGGCCGGGGCCGCGGAGCAGAAGTACACGTTCTTGGCGCCGGCTTCGCGGGCCATCTGGATGATCTGCTTGCAGGTGGTGCCACGCACGATGGAGTCATCCACCAGCATCACGTTCTTGCCGCGGAATTCCAGCTCGATGGCGTTGAGTTTCTGGCGCACGGATTTTTTCCGTGCAGCCTGGCCCGGCATGATGAAGGTGCGGCCGATGTAGCGGTTCTTCACGAAGCCTTCGCGGAACTTGACGCCCAGGTGGTTCGCCAGTTCCAGGGCCGCGGTGCGGCTGGTGTCCGGAATCGGGATGACCACGTCGATGTCATGATCCGGACGCTCGCGCAGGATCTTCTCGGCCAGTTTCTCACCCATACGCAGGCGCGCCTTGTAGACCGAGATACCGTCGATGATCGAGTCGGGGCGCGCCAGGTAGACGTGTTCGAAGATGCACGGCGTGAGGCTCGGATTGGTCGCGCACTGGCGGGTGAACAACTTGCCGTCTTCAGTGATGTAGACCGCTTCGCCCGGGGCCAGGTCGCGAATCAGGGTGAAGCCCAGCACGTCCAGGGACACGCTTTCGGAGGCGATCATGTACTCGACGCCTTCGTCGGTGTGACGCTGGCCGAAGACGATAGGACGAATGCCGTGGGGGTCGCGGAAACCGACGATACCGTAGCCGGTGACCATCGCCACCACCGAGTAGCCACCAACACAGCGGTTATGCACGTCGGTCACGGCGGCGAACACATCCTCTTCGGTCGGCTGCAGCTTGCCACGCTGGGCCAGCTCGTGGGCGAACACGTTGAGCATCACTTCCGAGTCGGAACTGGTGTTGACGTGGCGCAGGTCGGATTCGTAGATTTCCTTGGCCAACTGCTCGACGTTGGTCAGGTTGCCGTTGTGCGCCAGGGTGATGCCATACGGCGAGTTGACGTAGAACGGCTGGGCTTCGGCCGAGGTCGAACTGCCCGCCGTCGGGTAGCGCACATGGCCGATGCCCATGTGGCCGACCAGGCGCTGCATGTGACGCTGGTGGAACACGTCACGTACCAGACCGTTGTCCTTGCGCAGGAATAACCGGCCGTCATGGCTGGTCACGATACCGGCAGCGTCCTGGCCGCGGTGCTGGAGCACGGTTAGCGCGTCATACAGCGCCTGATTGACGTTCGACTTACCGACGATACCGACGATGCCACACATGCGACGCAACCCCTACTTAATGGATCTGAACTGAACAACACTCACTGCGGCGTTTTGGCCGGCGGCAAGAGGTGTTCCTTGAACGGTATTTCAGCGGGTACGCTGATACCGCTGGCAAGCCACTGACTGCTCCAACCCAGGATCAGGTTTTTTGACCAGTCTGCGACCAATAGAAATTGTGGCACGAGCCGGGACTCCTGCCACCACGAATCCTGTTGTACCGGCCCCAGGCTCAGCAGCCCGACGGCCACGACCACCAGCAACGCGCCACGCGCGGCGCCAAAGGCCATGCCCAGGAACCGGTCCGTCCCGGAAAGCCCGGTGACGCGAATCAGTTCGCCGATCAGATAGTTGATCATTGCGCCGACCAGCAAGGTGGCGATAAACAAGATGGCACAGCCCGCGATCACGCGAGCCGACGGCGTTTCGATGTATCCGGCGAGGTACTGGGACAGCGAGCCACCAAACATCCAGGCAACGATTCCCGCGATGATCCAGGTCAGCAGCGAGAGGGCTTCCTTGACGAAGCCTCGGCTCAGACTGATCAATGCGGAAATGGCGATGATCGCTACGATCGCCCAGTCAACCCAGGTAAATGGCACGGTGCAGCCTACAGACGGATAAGGCGGCGCATTTTAGCAGAGCCCAGGGCAGTCGGTAAGCTGCGATTATCAGTGTAAGTAAAATCAGGCGCTTAGCCGCGCTCCGGCTGGAAACGCACCACAAAACCCTTGAGATTCTGCTGGCGGCCAAGCAGGTCGCGCAGGCGGTCGGCTTCGGCACGCTCGATCAACGGACCGACAAACACCCGGTTCTTGCCATCGGCGGAACGGATGTAGGCGTTGTAGCCCTGGCTGCGCAGGGATTTCTGCAGGCTTTCCGCACTTTCGCGACTGGTCAGGCTGGCCAGTTGCACGGACCAACTGACCGACAGGCCATTGGCGTCCACACGACTCTGGCTGGTGTCCGGCTTGGTCGGTGCCGCAGTGATCGGTTGCGTCGGCGCGGGCTTGACCGCCGGGGTCGCCGGCACAGGAGCTGGCGCTGGCGCGACAGCGGGCTTGGTCGAGACAGCCGGTGCCGCGGGGATCGGCGCAGAAGGCGTGGCCGGTTGCTCAGCCAGTTCTTCGTCGCTCGGGACCGGCTCCTGGGGCAGCGCCTGCGGCTCGGGCACCGTCACTGGCTCGACCTGCACAGGCGGAACCGATGGTGCCTGGGGCGCGGCAGGTGCATCGACCGTGACCTGGCGTTGCTCGTCCTGACGGGAAAACAGCATCGGCAGGAAAATCACCGCCAGGGCCACCAATACCAGGGCCCCCACCATGCGCTGCTTGTATGCCTTATCCAGCAATGCCATCTGCAGCTTCCTCCGTGGAGCGCCGGGCCAGCCATTGCAGGGCCTCGGCGACACAAAAAAATGATCCGAACAACAGGATTTCGTCATCGGCCGTTGCCACGGCGCACTGCCCTTCCAGCGCGGCAGCGACACTGCCGTAAGCATCCACCGAAGCGCCACGGCGTTGCAAGGCCGCCTGCAGTTCAACTGCAGGACGTGAGCGCGGCGAATTCAGGGGCGTTACCGCCCAGTGCTGGACACTAGCATCCAGCGCCTCGACCACACCATCCAGATCCTTGTCGGACAGCAGTCCGAACACCGCCAGGCGCCGCCCTGCCACCGGCCGCCGCGCCAGGCGCTCGGCCAGGTACTGAGCCGCATGGGGGTTGTGACCGACATCCAGCAACAGGTTCAGGCGCTTGCCCTGCCATTGGAACTGGCGCCGATCGAGACGACCGACGACGCGAGTCGCCTGCAATGCTTCGACGATTTGCCCGGCGTCCCACGGCAATCCCATCAGCAGGTAAGCCTGGAGCGCCAGCGCGGCGTTCTCCATTGGCAGATCCAGCTGCGGCAGGTCGTGCAACTCCACCGGACGCCCCTGCAGGTCGCTACCGCGCCATTGCCAATGCAGCTCGGTCATTGCCAGGTCGAAATCCCGTCCCCGCAGGAAAAACGGACAGGCCAGCTCCCGGACTTTGTCCAGCAGCGGTTGCGGAGGATTGAGGTCACCACAGAGCGCAGGCGCGCCCTGACGAAAGATACCGGCCTTCTCGAAAGCCACGGATTCGCGGGTATCGCCCAGGTAATCGGCATGGTCCACGCCGATGCTGGTGACCAATGCGATGTCCGCGTCCACCAGGTTGACCGTGTCCAGCCGTCCACCCAGGCCGACTTCCAGCACAACGGCATCGAGGCCGGCACGGGCGAACAACCAGAAGGCCGCCAGGGTGCCCATCTCGAAATACGTGAGGGAGATCTCGCCCCGCCCGGCGTCCACCGCGGCGATCGCCTCGCACAGCTCGGCATCGGCGGCTTCGATGCCGTTGACCTGCACCCGCTCGTTATAACGCAGCAGGTGTGGCGAACTGTAGACCCCGACGCTCAGCCCCTGGGCCCGCAGCAGCGAGGCCACGAAGGCACAGGTCGAGCCTTTGCCGTTGGTGCCGGTGACGGTGATGACCCGGGGCGCCGGCTTGCCCAGCCCCATGCGGGACATGACCGCTTGCGAGCGCTCCAGCCCCATATCGATGGCAGATGGATGCAATTGTTCGAGATAGGCCAGCCAATCGTCCAGGGTGCGTTCGGTCATAGCCCGGCAGGCACCGGCGGAACCACCATCGGCTCGATGGGTGCGGCGACGTACTGAGGCGTCGGCAGGCCCATCAGTTGCGCCAGCAGGTTACCCAGACGCGGACGCAGTTCCTGGCGATGGATGATCATGTCGATGGCACCGTGCTCCAGCAGGAACTCACTGCGCTGGAAGCCTTCCGGCAGTTTTTCGCGCACGGTCTGCTCGATGACGCGTGGACCGGCAAAGCCGATCAGGGCTTTCGGCTCGCCGACGATCACGTCGCCCAGCATTGCCAGGCTGGCGGAGACACCGCCGTAGACCGGATCGGTCAGCACCGAGATGAACGGCAGGCCTTCTTCGCGCAGACGCGCCAGGACAGCGGAGGTCTTGGCCATCTGCATCAGCGAGATCAGCGCTTCCTGCATCCGCGCACCGCCGGAAGCGGCGAAGCAGATCATCGGGCAACGGTTTTCCAGGGCATAGTTGGCGGCGCGCACGAAGCGCTCGCCGACGATGGCGCCCATGGAACCGCCCATGAAGGAGAACTCGAAGGCCGAGACCACCACCGGCATACCCAGCAGGGTGCCGCTCATGGACACCAGGGCGTCTTTTTCGCCGGTCTGCTTCTGGGCGGCGGTCAGGCGATCCTTGTACTTCTTGCCGTCGCGGAATTTCAGACGATCCACGGGCTCAAGGTCCGCACCCAGCTCAACACGGCCTTCGGCGTCCAGGAAAATATCGATACGGGCACGCGCGCCAATGCGCATGTGGTGATTGCACTTGGGGCAAACGTCCAGGGTCTTTTCCAGCTCGGGACGGTACAGCACCGCTTCGCAGGATGGACATTTGTGCCACAGACCTTCAGGCACCGAGCTTTTCTTCACCTCGGAACGCATGATCGAAGGGATCAGTTTGTCTACCAACCAGTTGCTCATGCTTTCTTTCTCCAGTACCGGCGGCCCGAACGCTCTGGTTCGCGGCCCCGCGTATGCCCTTGAGCTAAATTCATTGTGCGGCGAGGGCCGAAAAGCCACCACGGTCAGCGCCAGACATGACCTGCGTGCAGCCCAACCTTCCTCAACCATTCCAGCAACCGCTGCACCGCGGTTGCCACTACGCTATCGGCCCGCCCGGAGGCGGCGCCTGCCTGCTGTGTACAGTGCAGGTATGGACGGCGGCAGTCTGCCAGCCGTCACATTGGCGGCTGGCTGCTGCGCACAGCGGCCATGAACGCCCGGATCCTGGCCGGATCCTTGATGCCCTTGCCCTGCTCCACCCCGCCGCTCACGTCCACCGCGTAAGGACGGACCTGGCGAATCGCTTCGGCCACGTTGTCGGCCGTCAGGCCACCGGCGAGTATGATCGGCTTGCTCAGCCCGCGGGGCACCAGTGACCAGTCGAACGCTTCACCGGTCCCACCTGGAACGCCCTCCACATAAGTGTCCAGCAAAATGCCGCTGGCGCTGGCGAACGTCCCGCATGCAGCCGCGATATCATCCCCCGCCTTGACCCGCAGCGCCTTGATATAGGGACGGTGCCAGCCTTCGCAATCGGCTGGCTTCTCGTCGCCATGGAACTGCAACAGGCCCAGCGGCACTGCATCGAGTATCTCGCCCAGCTCGCAACGGCTGGCGTTGACGAACAGGCCGACCGGAGTCACGAACGGCGGCAAGGCCTGGATGATCGCCCTCGCCTGCTGCACGGTCACCGCCCGCGGGCTCTTGGCATAGAACACCAGCCCGATGGCATCGGCACCGGCCTCGACAGCCGCCAGCGCGTCCTCGACGCGGGTGATCCCGCAAATCTTGCTGCGAACGACCGACATGTTGTCAAAACCCCAGCTGAATCCGTGAAAGTTCCGGATGGTAGCAAATGCAGCGGGGGCCGTCAGCCGTCGAGTTCCGCGAAGCCGGTGAGGAAATGTGGCCCGATGTAACGCTCTGGCAGTTCGAACTCGTCGCGGTATTCAACCTGCACCAGGTACAAGCCAAACGGATGCGCCGTCACGCCTCCGGAGCGGCGGATGCGGCTGTCGAGCACTTCCTTGACCCACTCCACCGGTCGCTCACCGGCACCGATGGTCATCAGCACGCCGGCGATGTTGCGCACCATGTGGTGCAGGAATGCACTGGCGCGGACGTCGAGCACAATCATTTTGCCGTGACGGGTCACACGCAGGTGATGCAGCTCCTTGATCGGCGACTTGGCCTGGCACTGGCCGGCGCGAAAGGCGCTGAAATCATGAACCCCGACCAGGTACTGCGCAGCTTCGGCCATACGCTCGACATCCAGCGGACGGTGGTTCCAGGTGACCTCTTCGTTCAAGTGCGCCGGACGGATCTGGTCGTTGTAGATCACATAGCGATAACGCCGGGCGATGGCCTTGAAGCGTGCATGGAAATGCGCCGGCATCACTTTGGCCCAGCTGACGCTGACGTCATGGGGCAGATTGATGTTGGCCCCCATGACCCAGGCCTTCATCGAACGTTCGACCTGGGTGTCGAAATGCACTACCTGGCCGCAGGCATGCACACCGGCATCGGTGCGCCCGGCACAGTGCAGCGACACGGGTGAATCGGCGACTTTGGACAGCGCGTTTTCAAGGGTTTCCTGCACGGTCGCGACACCGGAGGCCTGGCGCTGCCAGCCGCGATAGCGCGAGCCTTTGTATTCAACGCCCAAGGCGATCCGGAAAAAGCCGTCAGCCGCCATTTCGGCGGCCGGGTTGTCTATGTTTGCCAAGGAATTACAGCCTGCTGAGGTACGCAAAGGCGGGCATTATAAGGCGGGTTGGAGGGGATGCCAGTGCAACCGTCGATCCGGTGCTGGCCTCATCGCGAGCAGGCTCGCTCCCACAGGGGATTTGCGACGCTCACAAGGCCCTGTGGGAGCGGGCTTGCACGCGAAACGGTGGCACAGCCAGCATTGATGCAGCCTGATACACCGCCTTCGCGAGCAAGCCCGCTCCCACAGGATTGCGTCTGAACCCAAGTTTTACACCAGACGCGCGAGCATCTCCTGCGCTTCGCTCTTCTGGGTGGCATCGCCTTCGCTGAGGACTTCACCGAGGATATCCCGGGCACCGTCGTGGTCGCCCATGTCGATGTAGGCCTGGGCCAGATCCAGCTTGGTCGCCACTTCATTGGTGCCGCTGAGGAAGTCGAAGTCCGGCTCGTCTTCGACACTGGCCAGGGCGTCTTCCGCCGTGAAGGATGGCTGACCCAGGCTGTCGGACAGGCGATCCAGCTCGGCGTTGACATCGTCCAGCTCGGATTCGAAGGGATCCTTCGGCGCGTCCATTTCGTCGGCCAGGGACAGATCGAAATCCGCCGGCAGCTCGAGATCGTCGGCTGGAGTGTCGAGCAAGGCCGAGGTGTCGGCTGCAGGCTCGTCCAGGCCCTTGAGATCGTCGCCCAGGTCCAGCAGGAAATCCTCGTCGTCCAGGGCCGGTGCCGGAGCATCGGCACCCAGGTCCAGGTCGAACTCCGACAGATCGTCCAGGCTTTCGTTGGCTTCGGTCTGCTGCTTGAGCACCGATTCGAAGCTCAGATCGTCGTCCATCGGGAACGCATCCAACTCCGGTACCGGCTCAGGTGCCGGCGCCGTCGGCGTGTTCTCCAGGTCATCCAGGCTCAGGTCGAAGGCGCTGTCCAGTTCCTCATTGGTGGCCGGCGTTTCTTCCAGCAACTCCTTGACGTACTGGGCGTCCAGCTCGGCAGCCACCGCCGCCGCGGCCAGGGTGGCGCTGGTGGCAACCACCATGGCCGGGAAGCGGCTCTTGAGCTGCTCGACCTGGGCGAAGTTTTCACCATTGGCCACCAATTGACGTTCCTGGGCGATAAATGCGTCGCGGTCGCCTTGCAGGCCGTAGACCTCCATCAACTTCAGGCGCAGGTCGCTGCGCTGTGGCTCGGCCTTGATGCCCTGTTCGAGCTGATCGGCGGCCTGGTTCAAGCGACCGCGATCGATGTGGGCCTGGGCCTGGCCCAGCACGTCGTCGAAGCGATCGGCGGCCGGGGCGACCAATGGCGCGGCAATAGGCGGCGAGACCATTACCGGCGCGACCACAGGGGCCGGCCGGGGAACGGGCTTGGGGGCCGGCGCAGGGGCTGGCTTAGGATCGAGCTTTACACTTGGCGCCGGTACTTCAATGCCCTCGAAGCTGCTCGGGGGCAGATCGAGCTCCGGGGAGAAGTCGGCCTCCTCCTCAAGGGCTCGGGCCATGCGCAGGTGTTTCTCGGCTTCTTGCTGGGCCTTGCGGCGGCGGGCGAGCAGCAACAGCAGCAACAGCAGGACCAACACACCTCCGCCAATCAAGCCGAGCAGGATCGGGTTGGTCAACAAGTCGTTGTACTTCTGCTCGTTGGATACCGCCGGGGCCTCGGCCGGAGCAGCCGCAGGTGCCGCCTCGGGGGTCGTCGCTTCAGGCGCCACTGGCGGCGCAGGCGCTGGGACCTGTGCCGATGGTGCGGGCGTCAACTGCGCCGACATTGCCGGCGGCGTCTCGCTGGCCGGTGGAACCGCGGCACCTTCGGCCTGCATCTTCGCCAGTTGATTATTCTTCAGCTCGATCAGGCGCTGCAGCTTGTCCAACTGACTCTGCAGGTCCGCCATGCGGCTTTTCAGTTCTTCGTTGTCGCGACGAGCCGAGTCGAGGCTTTCCTGGGTAACCGCGAGCTTGTTGCTCAGGGCCTGGGCATCGCCGGCAGCCCCTTTGCCCTTGCCTGCCTTCGCAGACTCCGCCGTCACCAGACTAAGGTTATCGCGGCCAGCGGTCTGTGCCGGTACGGCCTCACCCTGGCCGCGCTTGGTCGCGTCCAGTTGCTGGCGACCCGGTGCCGCAGTCGCACGGCCCTGGCGTCCCTGACGCCAGGCGGCGTTCTGCGCAGCCACTTCGGCGATGGCCTGGGGTTGCGGCAACGCGGTGCTCTGCACCGGGTCTGGCAGGCGCAGGACCTGGCCGGTTTTGAGCAGGTTGATATTGCCGTCGATGAAAGCGTGTGGGTTCAGCGCCTGGATCGCCAGCATGGTCTGCTGGACCGACCCGCCGTTGCGGGCCTTGGCGGCGATTTCCCAGAGGGTATCGCGCGGAGTGGTGGTGTACTGGGACGACTTGGTGGCGCCAGTGACCGGCGTCGACACCACCTGGGGCGGTTTCGGTCGGGCGGCCTCGGCAGCCTGGGGCGAGAACTTGGACGGGTCGACCAGTACGCTGTAGTCACGCAGCAGGCGACCGTTGGGCCACATCACTTGCACAAGGAACTTGACCAGCGGCTCGGACAGCGGCCGGCTGGAAGTCACCCGCAGAACGCTCTTGCCATTGGCATTGATCACCGGGGTGAAAGCCAGGTCATTGAGAAACGCCTGGCGGGGTACGCCGGCCTTGGCGAAATCCTCGGGCGAGGCCAGGCTCGGCACGACTTCGGCAGCGGTCAATTGCTGGACATCGAGCAGCTCGATCTCCGCGACCAGGGGCTGGTTCGGCGTCGACTTCAGGGTCAATTCCCCGAGCCCGAGCGCTTGCGCCATACCGGAGGACAGCGCCGAGGCGGCCGCTATTGCTAACACCAGTTTGCGAACTTGAACCATAGCCTCTTCCTTTGTTTGAACATTCCTCGGCCAGCGAGAAGGTATTGATGTCGCTGCCGCTAGGCATTTCACGCATCCCCGCAGGACGGGGCACACGATCGTTTCTACTCAGGCCCGGGAACGTCCCTAGCGGGAGCTTTTCGCCTTCAGCGTCCAGGCCAAGCATAGCGCCCGGCTAGAATCATTCGACAAATTGTTGCCAAGTATCTTTTACAGCAGGTCTTTTATCAACAACTCCGCCACCTGCACTGCGTTGAGTGCCGCGCCCTTGCGTACGTTATCCGTCGTCAGCCACATATTCAGTTCCGCCGGGTCATCGACACCACCGCGCACACGCCCCACATAAACCACGTCCTGGCCCACCGCATCGCCGACTGGCGTCGGGTAGTCGCCCGCCTCCACCAGCTCGATGCCGGCGGCCGCTTCCAGGGTTGCGTTGACTTTCTTCAGGTCGACAGCGTTCGCAGACTGCACGGTCACGCTAAAGCTATCGCCGAAAAACACCGGGGCTTGAATGCAAGTTACGGAAATCTTTAACAAAGGTTGATCCAGCACTTGGCGCAACTCACGCACCAGGCGCTTTTCCAGCTGCGTATGGCCCTGCTCATCCGGGGCGCCGACCTGGGCCAGCAGGTTGAATGCTATCTGCCGGTCGAAGAAGGTCGGCTCCAACGGACGGGCGTTGAGCAATTCGGTGGTCTGGCGCGCCAACTCGGTTACGGCGACACGGCCCTGGGCGGACACGGCGAGGCTGGCGGTCAGGCTGATGCGTTGCATATCCAGGCACTCACGCAACGGAGCCAGCGCCACAGCCAGTGCGATGGCCGATGCACTCGGGCTACTGACCTGGAACGGTTTGCCAAGGCCCGCCAGCGCCTGGGCGTTGGCTTCCGGCACGATCTGCGGGGCCTGTTCCGGCGGCAGGGCACCGGACAGATCGATGAGGGCGCAACCGGCGGCGGTGGCACGCGGCGCGAAACTCAGAGTGACCGCCGGGCCGGCAGCGAAGAACACCAGTTGCACTTTGCTGAAATCGAACGCGTCGACTTCTCGTACCCGCACGTTTTTGTTGCGGAACATCACCGAACTGCCCGCCGACTCACTACTGGCCAGCAGGTGCAGGTTGCCGACGGGAAAATCCCGCTCTTCGAGAATCTGGACGAGGGTTTCGCCGACCGTACCGGTGGCGCCGATCACGGCAATGTCAAAGGACTGGCTCATGGGGTCTACCTCGGGTAATGCGTGGGGAGCGGCACTTTACCGGGTGGTTGGCGGCCACGCAATTGACGGAGGATTTGTGGTGGATGGACTGGCGCCATCGCGAGCAGGCTATCTGCGGTAAGCACACAACCTGTGGGAGCGGGCTTGCTCGCGAAAGCGGCATGTCAGTTTGTATGGGCTTTGAATGTGCCTCCATCTTCGCGAGCAAGCCCGCTCCCACAAGGACGCGTATGTCTACGGTCATAAAAAAACCCGCACCTCTCACAAGGCACGGGTTCTTTCACAACAGCAATCGATCAACGCTCGAGCAAGATCCGCAGCATGCGACGCAGCGGTTCGGCCGCGCCCCACAGCAGTTGGTCGCCGACGGTGAAGGCACCGACGAACTGCGACCCCATGTTCAGCTTGCGCAGGCGTCCCACCGGCACGTTCAGGGTACCGGTGACCTTGGTCGGGCTCAGCTCCTGCATGCTGGTTTCGCGGTTGTTCGGCACCAGCTTGACCCAAGGGTTGTGCTGGCTGATCAGCCCTTCGATGTCGGCGATCGGCACGTCCTTGTTCAGCTTGATGGTCAGCGCCTGGCTGTGGCAGCGCATGGCGCCGATGCGCACGCAAATGCCATCCACCGGGATCGGGCTCTTGAAGCGACCGAGGATCTTGTTGGTTTCGGCCTGGGCCTTCCACTCTTCGCGGCTCTGGCCGTTCGGCAGCTCCTTGTCGATCCATGGGATCAGGCTGCCGGCCAGCGGCACACCGAAGTTTTCGGTCGGGTAGGCATCGCTGCGCATCGCCTCAGCAACCTTGCGATCGATGTCCAGGATGGCGCTGGCCGGGTTGGCCAGGTCATCGGCGACGGCCGCGTGGGTCGCGCCCATCTGCTTGATCAGCTCGCGCATGTTCTGCGCGCCGGCACCGGAAGCCGCCTGGTAGGTCATGGCGCTCATCCATTCCACCAGACCGGCTTCGAACAGGCCGCCCAGGCCCATCAGCATCAGGCTGACGGTGCAGTTGCCACCGATGTAGTTCTTGGTGCCGGCATCCAGTTGCTGGTCGATGACCTTGCGGTTGACCGGGTCGAGGATGATCACCGCGTCGTCCTGCATGCGCAGGCTGGAAGCGGCGTCGATCCAGTAGCCCTGCCAGCCGGCCTCGCGCAGCTTCGGGAAGACTTCGCTGGTGTAGTCGCCGCCCTGGCACGTCAGGATCACATCGAGGGTCTTGAGCTCTTCAATGCTGTAGGCATCCTTGAGTGCACCGGTATCCTTGCCCACGGACGGACCCTGGCCACCGACATTGGAAGTGGTGAAGAACACCGGCTCGATGAGATCGAAATCCTGCTCTTCCAGCATTCGCTGCATGAGCACGGAACCGACCATGCCCCGCCAACCGATCAGACCTACACGTTTCATCGCAACTGCACCTATACAAAAGTGGGCCACCGTCGAAGCGGTGGACCGGAGAGATTACAGATTCCGCAGCGCGGCGACTACCGCGTCGCCCATTTGCTGCGTACCGACTTTGGTACAACCGGCCGACCAGATGTCGCCGGTGCGCAAACCCTGGTCCAACACCACGCTGACGGCCTTTTCAATGGCGTCGGCGGCGTCGGTGAGGTTGAAGCTGTAGCGCAGCATCATCGACACCGACAGGATGGTCGCCAACGGGTTGGCAATGCCCTGCCCGGCGATGTCCGGTGCCGAACCGTGGCACGGCTCGTACATGCCTTTGTTGTTGGCATCCAGGGAGGCCGACGGCAGCATGCCGATGGAGCCGGTGAGCATCGACGCTTCGTCGGACAGGATGTCGCCGAACATGTTGTCAGTGACGATCACGTCGAACTGCTTCGGTGCGCGTACCAGTTGCATGGCGGCGTTGTCGACGTACATGTGACTCAATTCGACATCCGGGTAATCCTTGGCCACCTGCTCGACCACTTCACGCCACAGTTGGCTGGACGCCAGCACGTTGGCCTTGTCCACCGAACACAGCTTCTTGCCGCGCACGCGGGCCATGTCGAAGCCGACCCGGGCGATACGGCGGATTTCGCTCTCGCTGTACGGCAAGGTGTCGTAGGCCTGGCGTTCGCCATTATCCAGCTCGCGGGTACCGCGCGGGGTACCGAAATAGATACCCCCGGTCAGTTCACGGACGATGAGGATGTCCAGGCCCGAAACGATTTCCGGCTTCAGGCTCGACGCGTCGGCCAGTTGCGGATAGAGGATCGCCGGACGCAGGTTGCCGAACAGGCCCAATTGGGCGCGAATCTTCAGCAGGCCGCGCTCGGGGCGAATGTCGCGCTCGATCTTGTCCCATTTCGGGCCACCCACGGCTCCCAGCAGCACGGCATCGGCAGCACGGGCACGGTCCAGGGTCTCATCGGCCAGGGGCACGCCGTGCTTGTCGATGGCCGCGCCGCCGATCACGTCGTGGCTGAGTTCGAAGCCCAGGCCGTACTTGTCGTTCGCCAGCTCCAGGACCTTGACCGCTTCGGCCATGATTTCCGGACCAATGCCGTCGCCGGGGAGAATCAGAATCTGCTTGCTCATGCTTTCCTCGTTTGTTGTACCGGCGCGCCAGGTTTTCTACTGCCTGACAGGCCGGGAAAAAGGCTATCGCTCGGCCCACAGCACCAGTACATCCGTACTGAAAGAACCATCGGCCTCAATCTCGAAATATTCACGCACTTCATCGCCCATCGAGCGCTGCAGCGCGAGTATCGCCCCGCGCATCACCTCGGGCGTACGCATGCGCTCGACCCAGGAGCGGTATTCCAGGCGCAGGCGCTGGCGAGAGGTGCTGGTCACCTGCAACCCCGCCTCGCTGACCTGGCGCAGCCACTGCGCAGCCGAATAATCGCGCACATGACTGGTGTCGCGCAGCACCTCGACGCTTTGCAGGTAGGTGTCCAGCAACGGCATGCCCGGCGACAGTACATCAATGAATGCCGCCACGCCGCCCGGCTTGAGCACCCGACGCACTTCCCGCAACGCCACACCCAGGTCGCCCCAATGATGCGCCGAATAGCGGCTGAACACGAAGTCGAACTCGGCGTCGGCGAACGGCAGGCGCTCGGCGGCACCACAGACCGTGGTGATATTGCCCAGGCCACGCTCCGCTGCGGCTGCCGCCACGACATCGAGCATCTGCCGGGACAGGTCATAGGCCACCACGTCACCGGCCAGCGGCGCCACGTGAAAACTCACGTGGCCGGCGCCGCAACCCAGGTCCAGCACCCGGGCATCGCCACGACCGGTCAAGGCAGCCTGTAGCAGCGCGAACTCGGCGCCCTGGGCGTGCACGGCACTGCTCAGATAGGCCGAAGCCTGTTCACCGAATTGCTTTTGTACAACCTGACTGTGGGCGGTGCTGGTCATAGGATGTCCTTTTGGGGTATGGCCTTGTTGTGTCAGTACTGCCGCCTTCGCGAGCAAGCCCGCTCCCACATTGGATCAGCGGTGCTCACAAACCCTGTGGGAGCGGGCTTGCTCGCGAAGAGGCCGGCACTACTCACATCGATCTCAAGTCAATCAAGCATCGCGAAACAACCAGGGCTGGCTCGCCCGATGCTTCGCTTCGAACGCCGCAATCGCGTCGCCGTCCTGCAACGTCAGGCCGATGTCGTCCAGGCCGTTGAGCAGGCAATGTTTGCGAAACGCATCGATCTCGAAGCTCAGCACCTTACCGTCGGGACGGGTCACGGTCTGGGCTGCCAGGTCGATCTGCAGCTGATAACCCGGGTTGATCTCGACCTGCTGGAACAGCTCGTCCACTTCTGCGTCGCTGAGGATGATCGGCAGCAAACCGTTCTTGAAGCTGTTGTTGAAGAAGATGTCGGCGTAGCTCGGCGCGATGATGCTGCGAAAGCCGTATTCTTCAAGCGCCCATGGCGCGTGTTCGCGGCTCGAACCGCAACCGAAGTTCTCCCGGGCCAGCAGCACGCTGGCGCCCTGGTAGCGCTCGGCGTTGAGCACGAAGTCCTTGTTCAGCGGCCGCTTCGAGTTGTCCTGGTAGGGTTGGCCCACATCCAGGTAACGCCATTCGTCGAACAGGTTCGGACCGAAGCCGGTGCGCTTGATGGACTTCAGAAATTGCTTGGGAATGATCTGGTCGGTGTCGACGTTGGCACGATCCAGAGGCGCGACAAGACCAGTGTGCTGGGTAAAAGCTTTCATGCTGCGCTCTCCTTCAAATCAATTCACGAACGTCGACGAAACGGCCATTGACGGCAGCCGCCGCGGCCATGGCCGGGCTGACCAGGTGGGTACGGCCACCGGCGCCCTGACGGCCTTCGAAGTTACGGTTGGAAGTGGAAGCGCAATGCTCGCCCGACTCCAGGCGATCCGGGTTCATCGCCAGGCACATCGAGCACCCTGGCTCACGCCACTCGAAACCGGCCTCGAGGAACACCTTGTCCAGCCCTTCCGCTTCGGCCTGGGCCTTCACCAGGCCGGAACCCGGGACCACGATGGCCTGCTTGATGGTCGAGGCGACCTTGCGGCCCTTGGCAATCACCGCCGCGGCGCGCAGGTCTTCGATCCGCGAGTTGGTGCAGGAACCGATGAACACGCGGTCAAGCTGAATGTCGGTGATCGCCTGGTTCGCCTTCAAGCCCATGTATTTCAAGGCGCGGACGATAGAGTCGCGCTTGACCAGATCCATCTCCTTAGCCGGATCCGGTACGTTCTGATCCACGGCCAGGACCATCTCAGGGGACGTCCCCCAACTGACCTGCGGCTTGATCTGGGTGGCATCGAGTTCGACCACCGTATCGAACCTGGCATCGGCGTCGGACACCAGGTCTTTCCAAGCCTCGACCGCCAGGTCCCATTCAGCGCCTTTGGGGGCGAACGGACGACCCTTGACGTATTCGACGGTCTTTTCATCGGCGGCCACCAGGCCTACACGGGCACCGGCCTCGATGGACATGTTGCAGATGGTCATGCGGCCTTCGATGGACAGGTCGCGGATCGCACTGCCGGCGAACTCGATGGCATGGCCGTTACCGCCAGCGGTGCCGATCTTGCCGATCACGGCCAGGACGATGTCCTTGGCGGTCACGCCGAAGGGCAGCTTGCCCTCGACGCGCACCAGCATGTTTTTCATTTTCTTGGCCACCAGGCACTGGGTGGCGAGCACATGCTCGACCTCGGAGGTGCCGATGCCGTGGGCCAGGGCACCGAAGGCACCGTGGGTGGAGGTGTGGGAGTCGCCGCAGACCACGGTCATGCCGGGCAAGGTCGCGCCCTGCTCCGGGCCGATGACATGGACGATGCCCTGGCGCACGTCGTTCATCTTGAATTCAACGATGCCGTATTCGTCGCAGTTATCGTCGAGGGTCTGGACCTGCAACCGCGAAACCTGATCGACAATGGCGTCGATACCGCCCTTGCGCTCCGGGGTGGTCGGCACGTTGTGGTCCGGGGTCGCGATGTTGGCATCGATCCGCCATGGCTTGCGCCCGGCCAAGCGCAGACCTTCGAAGGCTTGCGGCGAGGTCACCTCGTGGATGATGTGACGGTCGATATAGATCAGCGCCGAGCCATCGTCGCGCTGCTTGACCAAATGCGAATCCCAGAGCTTGTCGTAGAGCGTTTTGCCGGCCATCAGACGGTTCCTCATCAGCTTGTTTCTATGCCCCGGCTCTTGAATGACTCAATAACCCTTTGGCTTGTGAGGCTGATGTTATGAGGCTACATTAAATAACTCAAATTCATATTTTTCATACTTTGCATAACCAACAGGAATTCACCGAAACCGCCATGGACCTCGCCAACCTCAACGCCTTTATCGCCATTGCCGAGACGGGCAGTTTCTCCGGCGCCGGTGAACGCCTGCACCTGACACAGCCAGCCGTCAGCAAGCGCATCGCCGGGCTGGAACAGCAGCTCAACGTCCGCCTGTTCGACCGGTTGGGCCGCGAGATCGGCCTGACCGAGGCGGGCCGGGCCCTGTTGCCCCGGGCCTATCAGATCCTCAACGTACTGGACGACACCCGTCGCGCCTTGACCAACCTGACCGGTGAAGTCACCGGACGACTGACACTCGCCACCAGCCACCACATCGGTCTGCACCGCTTGCCGCCTCTATTGAGAGAGTTCACCCGATGCTACCCACAGGTAGCCCTGGATATTCAGTTCCTGGATTCGGAAGTGGCTTACGAGGAAATTCTCCACGGCCGGGCGGAACTGGCGGTCATCACCCTCGCCCCCGAGCCGCATGCGTTGATGCGCGCCATGCCGGTGTGGGACGACCCCCTGGATTTCGTGGTGGCGCCGGAACACGCGCTGCTGGACAATCCCGCGGTCAGCCTGGCGGACATCGCCCTGCACCCCGCGGTTTTTCCGGGAGGCAACACGTTTACCCATCACATTGTCCGGCGTCTGTTCGAGGCCCAGGGCCTGACACCGAACATCGCCATGAGCACGAACTATCTGGAAACCATAAAGATGATGGTCTCCATCGGCCTGGCCTGGAGCGTCCTGCCGCGCACCATGCTCGATGATCAGGTGGCGCGCATCCCTTTGCCGGGCATACAGCTCAGTCGCCAGCTAGGCTATATCTTGCACACTGAACGGACGCTGTCGAATGCTGCGCGCGCTTTCATGTCCTTATTGGACGCACAAATCGATCTGCCAGGGACAAGGGCATAGGTTGTGCTACTCCTATAGAGCCGAAATGCCTGCGCTTAACGCCCAACTGCCCAAGGCTCGCTAGATAATGCCCAAACCCGCTGACCATCTTCCGCCCCTGCCGCGCATCCAGGCGCTTGACCCGAAACGGTCCGAGCAAAGCTGGGACAGTGCGCCGCAGTTACTGGCTGCGCTGAACGGTGCGCGGCTGGGTGCCTGGTCGTGGGACATCGACACCGGACGGATCAGTTGGTCCAGGGGTACCCAGGCGCTATTCGGCTTCGACCCGCGCCAGCCGCTTCCGGCAGACGTGGATTACCTGGACCTGCTCTTGCCCGAAGACCGGACCAAAGCCGTCCGCGCCTTTCATGCGGCAGTGGCCGGCGCGCCGCTGGAGCAGGCGATGCACCATCGCATTGTCTGGCCCGACGGCAGCCTGCACTGGCTGGAAATCAGCGGCAGCGTATCGCCCGACAAGCACGGTCGCCCGCGCATGATCGGGGTCATTCGCGAAATTACCCACCAGCGCGAGCGCGAACAGGCGTTGCGCAGTTCGGAAAAGCGCTTCGCCACGCTCTTTCATCTCTGTCCGAACATGGTCTTGCTGACCCGCCAGGAAGACGGGCTGATCAGCGAAGCCAACCAGTATTTCGAGAGCCTGTTCGGCTGGCCGGTACACGATGTCATCGGCCGTACCACCCTGGAGCTGGGCTTGTGGGTCGACCCCAGCCAGCGGGCCAAGCTGGTGGAGGCCACCAAGGCCAAGGGTGAACTGGTGAGCATGGAAGTGGAGTTCCGCGCCAGCAACGGCCAGATCCACAACGGCATCCTCAGCGCGCAGAAGGTCGAACTTGAAGGCCAGCCCTATCTGCTGAGCACGTTTCTCGACACCACAGAACGCAAATTGGCCGAACAGGCCCTCAAGGACAGCCAGGAACGTCTCGACCTGGCCCTCGACTCGGCGCAATTGGGCACCTGGGATTGGCACATACCCAGCGGCATGCTCTACGGCTCGGCCCGCGCCGCACAACTCCACGGCCTGGAACCCAAGCCGTTCCACGAATCATTCGACGCGTTTTTCGAAGGGGTACCCGACGAGGAGCGCAATAACATGCGCAATGCGTATCGCAGCCTGCGCGAAGGCCCGGCGGGTAATTATCAACTGACCTACCGCGTGCAATTGCCGGATGGCAGTTCCCGTTACCTGGAGAGCCGAGCCCGCCTCTATCGCAACGACGACGGCAGCCCCCAGCGCATGGCTGGCACTTTGCTGGACATCACCGATCAGGTGGAGCGCGAGCAAAGCCTGGCGGCGTCCGAGGAAAAATTCGCCACGTTGTTCCAGGTCAGCCCCGACCCGATCTGCGTCACCCACCAGGAAAGCAGCCGCTTCCTCGAGATCAACTCCAGCTTCACCCAGACCTTCGGCTGGTCCGCCAGTGACGTGATCGGCCGCAGCGCCGACGAAATCGGGCTCTGGGACGCTTCGGGCAACAGTCTGCAACGCATCGAACGGGTGATTCGCGAGCAATCGCTGAACAACGTTGCCATTGTCGTCCATCACAAGGACGGGCAGCCGCTGACCTGCGTGATCTCCAGCCGGCAGATCAACGTCAGCAACCAGCCCTGCATCGTCACCACCCTGCGGGACATCACCCAGCAACAACGCTCCGAAGCGGCCCTCAAGGCCAGCGAGGAAAAATTCGCCAAGGCGTTTCACTCCAGCCCGGACGCCATCACCATCACCGAACGCGAAAGCGGCCGTTACCTCGAAGTCAACGACGGCTTTTGCCGCCTGACCGGCTACCGCGCCGACGAAGTGATCGGGCACACGGTGTACGAGGTGGGCATCTGGGCCGAGGAAAAACAGCGCGCAGCCCTGTTGGCCGAACTGCAACTCAAGGGCCGCGTGCATCACCAGGAAATGCTCGGGCGCAACAAGCGCGGGGAATTGCTCACGGTCGAGGTGTCGGTCGAGCCTATTACGCTCAATGAGACGGACTGCCTACTGCTGACCGCGCGGGACGTGAGCCTGCTGCGCAACGCCGAGGCCCAGATCCGTCACCTGGCCTATCACGATCCGCTGACCAACCTGCCCAACCGGGCCCTGCTGATGGACCGACTGAGCCAGCAGATCGCTTTGCTCAAGCGCCATAATCTACGCGGTGCGCTGCTGTTCCTCGATCTTGACCACTTCAAGCACATCAACGATTCCCTGGGCCATCCGGTGGGCGACACGGTGCTGAAAATCATCACCGCGCGCCTGGAAGCCAGCGTGCGCCTGGAGGACACCGTCGCGCGGTTGGGCGGTGATGAGTTCGTGGTACTGCTCAGCGGCCTGGAAGGCACCCGCAACGAAGTCAGCGAGCAGGTGCAGAAACTGGCCGACACCCTGCGCGAACTGCTTTCGGAGCCGATGTTCCTCGACGGCCAGCGATTGCAGGTCACATCCAGCATCGGCATGGCTTTGATTCCCGACCATGGCTCCACCCCGACCGATCTGCTCAAGCGCGCCGACATTGCCCTCTATCGCGCCAAGGATTCGGGGCGCAATACCTCGCAGATGTTCCACACCACCATGCAAAAGGCAGCCAGTGAACGGCTGCGCATGGAAACCGACCTGCGCCAGGCCTTGGCCCGGGATGAGTTCAGCCTGCATTTCCAACCCCAGGTCGACGCCCGGGACAACCGTATCGTCGGTGCCGAAGCGCTGGTGCGCTGGCATCACCCCGAACTGGGTGCCCAGTCGCCCAATGAGTTCATCAAGGTTCTGGAAGACAGCGGGCTGATCCTCGAAGTGGGCACCTGGATCCTCGACGAAGCCTGCGATGGCTTCAAGCAGTTGATTGCCAAGGGCAAGATAGATCCGCAGCGGTTCAGCCTGTGCGTGAACATCAGCCCGCGACAGTTCCGTCAGAGCGATTTCGTCGAACGCATCGAGAACAGCCTCGCGATGCACGGCCTGCCTTGCACCATGTTGAAACTGGAAATCACCGAAGGCATCGTGATCCAGAACCTGGACGACACCATCGGCAAGATGCGCCGCCTCAAGAAACTGGGAGTGAGCTTCGCCATGGACGACTTCGGCACCGGTTATTCGTCGCTGACCTACCTCAAGCGCCTGCCGGTGGACACCTTGAAAATCGACCAGTCATTCGTGCGCGACGCCACCAGCGACCCCAACGACGCCGAGATCATCCGCGCCATCGTCGCCATGGCCCGCAGCCTCAACCTGGAAATGATTGCCGAAGGCGTGGAGACCCTGGAACAGTTGCACTTCCTGCAGGGGCTCGACTGCCATTTGTACCAGGGCTACCTGCACAGCCGGCCGTTGCCGCTGGATGCGTTCGAGCGGTTGTTGCCCTGATACAGGGCCAACAACAAGACAATTGTGGCGAGGGGATTTATCCCCTCGCCACAATGGAATTTCAAAAAGTTTTCGATATGAAAAAGGGCGCCCTTTCGGCGCCCTTTTTCAGTGGCGATGCATCAGTTCTGCAGCGCGGGTTGCTGCTGCGCACCGTTGATCGGAATGCGCTTGGCTTTCGCCTCTTCCGGAACCACCCGCAACAGGTCGATGCTCAACAGACCGTTGCTCAGGCCGGCGGATTTGATCTCGATATGATCCGCCAATCGGAAGGACAGCTTGAATGCACGCTGGGCGATGCCCTGATGCAGGTAGGTCACGCTGTCGTTGCTGGCCTCGCGCTTACCGCCGCTGATGGTCAGCACACCTTTTTCCACCTGCAGGTCCAGGTCTTCTTCCCGGAAGCCAGCGGCGGCGACTACGATACGGTATTCATCATCACCGTATTTTTCCACGTTGTAGGGTGGATAGCTGCTGCCCGGTTCGTTGCGCAGGGCGGTTTCGAACAGGTCGTTGAAACGGTCGAAGCCCACCGAGGAACGGAACAGAGGGGCCAGCGAAAATGCAGTACTCATGATTCAAATCTCCTGAAAAGTTCAGCAAGGTTTTTTGTCTCCGCGACCCGAATTCGGCATCGCGTACCCCTTATCTAGGGGTCGCCAAATACTTTTCAAGAGCTTTTTTCGAAATTTTTTTCAGGCAGCTTCAGGGCGCTGCACACCCAGCAAACGGCCTACGGCGTCGAGCTCGGTTTCCCGACGTAGCGCGGTGAACAGCTCGACCGCTTCGGGATAATTACGGGTCAACATCGCCAGCCACTGCTTCAACCGGCCGGGTGCCTGACGCGGTGTCAGTTGGTCGACCACTTGTACCCAGAAATCCTGGAGCATCGGTTGCAGCTCGGCCCAGGACATCTGCACCACCTCTTCACCGGCGCGGGCGGCGGCGATCTGCCGGGCCAGGTCCGGGCGGGAAACCAGGCCGCGACCAAGCATGATGTCCTCTACGCCGCTGATTTCACGGCAACGACGCCAATCTTCGACGCTCCAGATATCCCCATTGGCGAACACCGGCACCTTGACCACGTCCTGGACCCGGGGAATCCACTCCCAATGGGCCGGCGGCTTGTAGCCGTCAGTCTTGGTCCGCGCGTGCACCACGATGTGCGCCGCCCCGCCTTCGGCCAGTGCCGTGGCGCAGACCAGCGCACCGTCCGGACTGTCGAAGCCCAGGCGCATCTTGGCGGTGACCGGAATGTGCTTCGGCACGGCACGACGGACGTGTTCGACGATCTGGTTGAGCAGTTCCGGTTCCTTGAGCAACACCGCGCCGCCGCGGGACTTGTTCACCGTCTTGGCCGGGCAGCCGAAATTCAGATCGACCACCTCCGAGCCCAATTCACAGGCCAACGCCGCGTTTTCCGCCAGGCACACCGGGTCGGAACCCAGCAATTGCACCCGCAGCGGCACGCCGGCAGCGGTCCGCGCGCCGGTCAGCAGCTCTGGAGCAAGCTTGTGGAAATAGGCCGGTGTAAGCAGGCGATCATTGACGCGGATGAACTCGGTCACGCACCAGTCGATACCACCGACGCGTGTCAGGACGTCCCGCAGGATGTTGTCGACCAACCCCTCCATGGGCGCCAGGGCAATTTGCATGGGAAAACGCACTCAACGAAAAAACGTGCGGCAGTTTACCGGATTCTGTGGGAGCGAGCCTGCTCGCGATGGCGATGGGTCAGTTTGCAAGGATGCCGGCTGTGCCGCAGGCCTCCAGCGCCGGGCCATAGCCTTCGATGAACTCCGGCGGCATGCGCTTGGGCTTGCCGGTGGAGAGCTCAATGCAGACAAATGTGGTCTGCGCCCGCAGCACGGTGGTGTTGTCACTGGGGCGGATCAGCTGGAAATGCCGGGTCATCTTCAGTCGCTGGTCCCAATCGACGATCCAGGTGGCCAGTTGCAACTCGTCGCCTTCGTAGGCGGCCGCCAGGTAATCGACTTCATGGCGCACCACCGCCATTGCCCGATCCAGCCGGCGGTACTCCGCCAGATCCAGCCCCAGGCGCTGGGAATGACGCCAGGCACAACGTTCGAGCCAGGTGACGTAGACCGCGTTGTTGGCGTGGCCCAGCCCGTCGATGTCTTCGGCGGCTACTTGAAGATCAATGATGAACGGTGTTGCCCGATCCCAGCCCATGCCCCTCTCCCGGTCGAATGTGGATCGGGGCAGTGTACCGGATGCTCAAGCCGATTGCCGTGCCTGCAGATTGCGTCCTGCCAGCAGTGATAACACGCCATCGATGACACGAGGGTCGGCCAACACCCGCTGGTGCCCACCCTGGGGCAAGCGCAGCAGGCGGCTGTCAAACCAGGCCTCGTGAATCAACTGCGACTCGTTGACCGAGACGGACGTGTCGTCCTCGGCGTGGACGATCAACCCCGGCACATCCAGCTGATAATGCGCGACGTCCAGCTTCGAGGCGCGCATGCCCACGTCCTTTTCCACCTGACGAATGAAGGCCGAACGCGCCTGGGGCGGCAGGCCTACCAGCCGGGCGAAGCCGCGCAGCACACCCAGGATGCGTGCAGGAGCGGCGATGCTGACCAGCGTCTCGGTACGCAGCCCCAACTGAACCGCGAGCATGGCACTGGCCCCGCCCATGGAATGCCCGATCACCGCTTGCAACGGTGGCAATTCCGCTGCGGCTTCGAGCATCGCCCTGGCGAACGACAGGACGTTCGCCTCCCGGCCAGGCGAGCGGCCATGGGCCGGACCGTCCAGCGCCACCACCGTATAACCGGCATCCACCAACGCCGTGATCAGCGCGGCGAATTGCGTAGGCCGCCCTTCCCAGCCATGCATCAGCAGGACAGTCGGGCCTTTGCCCCAACACAGGGCAGAAAGACCGAAGCGCAAGGTGATGCGCTCGGAGCTTGCCAGCAATGGCAATTCCCAGTCCCGTGGCGGCATATTTCGGGGATGCATGAACAGCGCGCGCATTTTCCTAGCCACCAAACGCGGGGCCACCCGCCCCAGCGTTCCATTGACGCCACGAATCCAGCTCAATCTGTCCATCGCTCTTCTCCCACGGCTTGCGTCTTAACTCACCGCACCGC
This sequence comes from Pseudomonas sp. SJZ074, assembly GCF_007828215.1. Taxonomy (GTDB): domain Bacteria; phylum Pseudomonadota; class Gammaproteobacteria; order Pseudomonadales; family Pseudomonadaceae; genus Aquipseudomonas. The sequence goes on from NZ_VIUE01000014.1 coordinate 34,841, forward strand.
GGATTTGGCGGCGCGCAGCACACGATCCGATAACTCTCCCGGCCCCAGCGCCCGGGCCAGGGCCAGGCCGCCGACCATCAAGGCAATATCGGCAAGGGCTTTGTCGGCGTCTTCCGGGCTGGCCGCCAATTGCGCGGCCATTAACTCGATGTGTTCGTTGAGCACTTCACGAAACGGATCCGGCAGCCGTCCCAGCTCACCGATCGACGCCGGGATCGGGCAGGCGTTTTCGGTGGAGTCTCGATGCTTGCGCGACAGGTAGAACGCCGCCACCAGGGCACGCCGCTCTTCGCCGGTCAGTTCGGCATCCATGTCGGCGATCAGGCCGCGGCGCCGACTGAGCAGTTGCTTGAAAGCCTCCAGCATCAATGCATCCTTGCTTTCGAAATGGGCATAGAACCCGCCCACTGTCAGCCCGGCCGCAGCCATTACCTCGCCCACGCTCGGCTCGGCCGGACCACGCTGGATCAGCGCGTCGCTGGCAGCCTTGATAATGCGCTCACGGGTCTGTGCTTTTTTATCGCTCATCGTTCGCCTCCAAATATTACAATCACAATATTATTCACATAATAATTTTCCGCAAGCAGAATCTCGTTTCCGCTGGTCGGCCGTCTATTTTTCGAGGATGGGAGAATTGGCTGAACGCCAGACAAACAAAAGGGCCATTCAAGAATTGAATGACCCTTATAAAATCCCGCAGAGCGGGTAATCGTGGCGTCCCCTAGGGGACTCGAACCCCTGTTACCGCCGTGAAAGGGCGGTGTCCTAGGCCACTAGACGAAGGGGACACAAACCTTCTTGCTTGATCAGCGCTGAGAACTGATCGATTCAAGGCCGGTGTGGCCAGACCTTGAACCTGACGATTGGTGGAGCTAGACGGGATCGAACCGTCGACCTCTTGCATGCCATGCAAGCGCTCTCCCAGCTGAGCTATAGCCCCGGATTTTTCGCCTCGCGGCGGAGCGACATCTTGTAACATCGCTTCTGTAAAACTGGCGTCCCCTAGGGGACTCGAACCCCTGTTACCGCCGTGAAAGGGCGGTGTCCTAGGCCACTAGACGAAGGGGACGCAAACCCTTCTAACTGCTGATCAACACTGCGTGTCGATCGCTTCAAGGCCGGTGTGGCCAAGCCTTGAAGTGTAAATTGGTGGAGCTAGACGGGATCGAACCGTCGACCTCTTGCATGCCATGCAAGCGCTCTCCCAGCTGAGCTATAGCCCCTCATCGCTGAGGACGGGGCGAATCTTAAGGGCGTATCGGAGGGCTGTCAAATTTATTTTCAACAAATTTGAAAATTTTTTGCCGGGATAACAATCACTTACCGACAAACCCCGGAAAACCGGGGCATGCCCTGCCCTGACGACCGCTTAGGCAATCGCGCCCAGCAGTTTTTCCCACTCTTTGTTTTCCTTTTTCGACACGCCACCGAGCAGATCGATGGCTTGGCGCAGGCGGAAACGGGTCAGGTCCGGCCCGAGGATTTCCATCGCATCGAGCACCGACACCGAGCTGGCCTGGCCGGTAATGGCGGCGAACATCAGCGGCATTGCGTCACGCAATTTCAGCTCCAGGGACTCGACCACGGCCTGGATGGTCGCGGTGATGCTGTCCTTCTCCCACTGGCGCAGGCTTTCGAGCTTCCACAGGATCAGCTGCATCAGCTGGCGCACCTGGTCGCCCGAGAGCTTCTTGGATTCGAACAGCTTCGCATCCGGCGTCACGCCACCGGCAAAGAAGAAGCCGGCCAACGGCGCGATCTGGCTGAACGTCTCCACCCTGCCCTGCACGTGGGGAGCGATCTTCATCATGTACTCGGGGTTCAATGCCCACTTCTGTACCCGTGCGGCGAACTCTTCCACCGGCAGGTCGCGCAGCCATTGACCGTTGAGCCAGGACAGTTTCTCGATGTCGAAGATCGGACCGCCCAGGGACACCCGCGACAGGTCGAAATGCTCGACCATTTCCTGCAGCGAAAACTTCTCGCGCTCGTCCGGCATCGACCAGCCCATGCGCCCCAGGTAGTTGAGCATCGCCTCGGGCATGAAGCCCATGCGCTCATAGAACGTCACCGAGGTCGGATTCTTGCGCTTGGACAGTTTGCTCTTGTCCGGGTTACGCAGCAGCGGCATGTAGCACAGCTGTGGTTGCTCCCAGCCGAAATACTCGTAGAGCAGGATCAGTTTTGGCGCCGATGGCAGCCACTCCTCACCGCGCAGGACATGGGTGATGCCCATCAGGTGGTCGTCGACCACGTTGGCCAGGAAGTACGTCGGCAAGCCGTCGGTCTTCATCAGCACTTGCATGTCCATGCGATCCCATGGGATCTCGACATCGCCACGCAGCATGTCCGGCACCACGCAAACGCCTTCGCTCGGCACCTTCATGCGGATCACATGGGGCTCGCCGGCGGCCAGGCGCCGGGCGACTTCCTCCTTGGACAGCAGCAGCGCGCGACCGTCGTAGCGTGGGGTTTCACCGCGGGCCATCTGCTCGGCGCGCATCTGGTCCAGCTCTTCGGCGGTGCAGAAGCAGGGGAACGCGTGCCCCATGTCCACCAACTGCTGACAATACTGCTTGTAGATGTCGCCACGCTCGCTCTGCCGGTATGGACCGTGCGGGCCGCCAACGTCCGGACCTTCGCTCCAGTCAATGCCGAGCCAGCGCAGGGCGTCGAAAATCTGCTGTTCGGACTCGCGCGTCGAACGCAACTGGTCGGTGTCCTCGATCCGCAGGATGAACTCACCGCCGTGCTGCTTGGCAAAGCAATAGTTGAACAAAGCGATGTAGGCGGTGCCGACATGAGGATCGCCAGTGGGCGAAGGCGCGATGCGGGTACGGACGGTGGTCATGGCATGTCTCGGAAAGAATAGAAAAGCGAAGATGAAACAGGGGGCGAATGGTAACAGGCGTTGGTGGGCGGGCTCCAGTCAGAGGGGATAACCTTCAGACCGAGTTGCCCCATTCGCGGGCAAGCCCGCTTCCACAGGATCGCTTTACAGTCTGGACGACGCGGCCAACTGTGGGAGCGGGCTTGCTCGCGAAGAGGTCAGCAAAGCCCGCGCAAGACTCAGACAGTCAGCAACCGCTCCCGCAACTTGCCAATCTCGTCCCGCAACTGCGCCGCCGCCTCGAACTCCAGGTCCCGGGCCAGTTGGTACATCTTCTCTTCCAACTGCCGGATGCGCTTGGTGATTTCGCTTGGCGAGCGCAGTTCCGCTTCGTAGCGGGCGCTCTCTTCGGCGGCCTTGGCCATGCCCTTGCGCTTCTTGCTGCGCGAACCGGGCACGGTGGCACCTTCCATGATGTCGGCCACGTCCTTGAACACCCCCTTGGGCGTGATGCCGTTGGCCAGGTTGAAGGCGATCTGCTTGTCGCGACGGCGCTCGGTCTCGCCGATGGCCCGCTCCATGGAACCGGTGATGCGGTCGGCATACAGGATCGCCCGACCGTTGAGGTTACGCGCCGCCCGGCCGATGGTCTGGATCAGCGAGCGCTCGGAACGCAGGAAGCCTTCCTTGTCGGCGTCGAGGATCGCCACCAGCGACACTTCCGGCATGTCCAGGCCTTCGCGCAGCAGGTTGATGCCCACCACCACGTCGAAGGTGCCCAGGCGTAAGTCGCGGATGATCTCGACCCGCTCCACCGTATCGATGTCCGAATGCAGGTACCGCACCCGCACGCCATGGTCGGCCAGGTAATCGGTGAGGTCTTCGGCCATGCGCTTGGTCAGGGTGGTCACCAGGACCCGCTCATCGATGGCCACGCGTTTGTTGATTTCCGACAACAGGTCGTCGACCTGGGTCAGTGCCGGGCGCACTTCGACTTGTGGGTCCACCAGGCCGGTCGGCCGTACCACCTGCTCGACCACGCGGCCAGCATGCTCGGCCTCGTAGTTGCCGGGGGTGGCCGAGACAAAAATGGTCTGCGGGCTCACGCTTTCCCATTCATCGAAGCGCATCGGCCGGTTGTCCAGTGCCGAAGGCAGGCGGAAGCCGTATTCCACCAGAGTCTCCTTGCGGGACCGGTCGCCTTTGTACATCGCGCCGACCTGGGGCACGCTGACGTGGGATTCGTCGATCACCAGCAGGGCATCGGCCGGCAGGTAGTCATACAAGGTCGGAGGCGGCGCACCCGCCGGGCGGCCCGACAGATAGCGGGAGTAGTTTTCGATGCCGTTGCAGTAGCCCAGCTCAAGGATCATCTCCAGGTCGAACCGGGTCCGCTGCTCCAGGCGCTGGGCTTCCACCAGCTTGTTGTTCGAGCGCAGGTACTCCAGGCGCTCCTGGAGCTCGGCCTTGATCCCGTCAATGGCGTCCAGCAGGGTTTCCCGTGGCGTGACGTAATGGCTCTTGGGGTAGAAGGTGAAGCGTGGCAGCTTGCGGATCACCTCGCCGGTCAGCGGGTCGAACGCCGAAATGCTCTCCACTTCGTCATCGAACAGCTCGATGCGGATCGCCTCCAGATCGGATTCCGCCGGGTAGATGTCGATCACATCGCCGCGCACCCGGAACGTCGCCCGGGCGAAGTCCATGTCGTTGCGGGTGTATTGCAGGTCCGCGAGACGGCGCAGCAAGGCACGCTGATCTAGCTTGTCGCCGCGATCCACGTGCAGCACCATCTTCAGGTACGTCTCCGGACTGCCCAGGCCATAGATACACGACACCGTGGTGACGATGATCGCATCCTTGCGCTCGAGCAATGCCTTGGTCGCCGACAGACGCATCTGTTCGATGTGGTCGTTGATCGAGGCATCCTTCTCGATAAAGGTATCCGACGACGGCACGTAGGCTTCCGGCTGGTAGTAGTCGTAGTAAGAAACGAAGTACTCCACCGCGTTATTGGGGAAAAACGCCTTGAACTCGCCATACAGCTGCGCCGCCAGGGTCTTGTTCGGCGCCAGCACCAGGGTCGGGCGCTGCACCTGGGCGATCACGTTGGCGATGCTGAAGGTCTTGCCCGAACCGGTCACACCGAGCAATGTCTGGTGGGCCAGCCCCGCCTCGATGCCTTCGACCATCAGGCGAATGGCTTCCGGCTGGTCGCCAGCGGGCTTGAATCGGGTGACTAGCTGGAATTCAGACATAACATAACCCCTGGGTTCACGCCTGTCGGCCAGGCGACGGGAATGAGGAAGACCGAAACGACTGATGTCGCCCGAGGAAAAAATTGGAATACCGACAATGTGGAGGTGAATGCCTTCGCTTTCAAGACGAACGTCCTACACGCCTTTGAGTCTTTGACGCGGCGAAGGGACTAACGGTCGAAAAAAATCGAAAATACTTACCGTAAAAACCGAATCGCCTGTCGCCCTGCCCGGTGATGGCCTCTATACTAGCTCCCCGTTTGTGCACCGCTCTAGTGCATCCGGCTGGAGCGCCACACGTCCCCCCACACTCCATTCAGAGCCGCGCACTAATGAGCCTGTTTTCCGCTGTCGAATTGGCACCCCGCGACCCAATCCTGGGCCTCAACGAAGCATTCAACGCCGACACCCGTACCGATAAGGTCAACCTGGGCGTGGGCGTTTACTGCAATGAAGAGGGGCGCATCCCGCTTCTGCGCGCCGTTGTCGAAGCCGAGACGATTCGCGTGGCTCAGCACGTTTCCCGTGGCTACCTGCCGATCGACGGCATCGCGGCCTATGACCAGGCGGTCCAGACCCTGCTGTTCGGCAAGGACTCGCCACTGATCGCCTCCGGCCGCGTCATCACCACCCAGGCGGTAGGCGGCACCGGCGCACTGAAGATCGGCGCCGACTTCCTCAAGCAGCTGCTGCCTGACGCCGTCGTGGCCATCAGTGACCCGAGCTGGGAAAACCACCGCGCCCTGTTCGAAACCGCCGGTTTCCCGGTGCAGAACTACCGCTATTACGACGCCGCCACCCACGACGTGAACCGTACCGGCCTGCTGGAAGACCTCAACGCCCTGCCCGACCGCTCGATCGTCGTGCTGCACGCCTGCTGCCACAACCCGACCGGCGTGGACCTGAGCCCCGAGGACTGGAAAAACGTACTGGCCGTGGTCAAGGCCAAGCAGCATGTGCCGTTCCTGGACATGGCCTACCAGGGCTTTGGCGACGGCATCGACGAAGACGCCGCGGCCGTGCGCCTGTTCGCCGAATCGGGGCTGACCTTCTTTGCCTCCAGCTCGTTCTCCAAGTCGTTCTCGCTGTACGGCGAGCGCGTTGGCGCCCTGTCGATCGTCAGCGAATCGAAGGAAGAAAGTGCTCGCGTGCTGTCCCAGGTCAAGCGCGTGATCCGCACCAACTACTCCAACCCGCCGACCCACGGCGCCAGCATCGTTGCCGCCGTGCTCAACAGCCCCGAACTGCGGGCCCAGTGGGAAGCCGAACTGGCAGAAATGCGCCTGCGGATCCGCGGCATGCGCAACCAGATGGTAGACATGCTGGCCAAAGCCGCGCCGCACCGGGACTTCAGCTTCGTCGCACGCCAGCGCGGTATGTTCTCCTACTCCGGCCTGAGCGTTGAACAAGTGACGCGCCTGCGCAACGAGTTCGGTATCTATGCCCTGGACACTGGCCGCATCTGCGTGGCCGCGCTGAACCAGAAAAACATTGAGGCGGTGACCAAGGCGATTGTTCAGGTGATCTGATGTCTGGCGCAGACTCTGTGGGAGCGGGCTTGCTCGCGAAAGCGGTGTGTCAATGATGCATATATGATTGACACACCGCTTTCGCGAGCAAGCCCGCTCCCACAAGGGTTCTGTGGCTTGAGCAGTATCTGTGTGAAGCGGTAACAAGTGTTTGAAAAGGCCCCCACGGCCAATCAAACCCACCGCCCACCACCCAAAGCTTGACTTCTCTTTTCCAATCAGTAACATACGCGTCATTCCGCGATAGCTCAGTTGGTAGAGCAAGTGACTGTTAATCACTGGGTCCCTGGTTCGAGTCCAGGTCGTGGAGCCAGACAGCAACATCAAAAGCCCCTGAATCGAAAGATCCAGGGGCTTTTTTGTGGGCGAAAAACCTGCTGGAGGCCGTATAAGGCCCGCCAGAGGTCGCTACCGGAACAATATTCCGGCGCCAAGAAGGCATCATGGTCTGAATCCTGCTTTGTTTTCCGCCAATTCGAGCTGTCATGTGAACGTCATGGCAGTGCCGCAAGCTGGCTCTGTCCGTCAACAACAGCTTCATAACAACAAGGACGAAGGTATGCCCACGCAAAATCCCCACCGCATCGTCGGCCTGTGCACCTCCGGCAAGGTGTACAACGTGCTGACCGAGCTCAAGCACCTGGAAGGTCACCGCACCGCCAAGTTCCTTTCGTTGTTGACGGAGAACCTGGTGCGCAAGGGCGTGCTCAATGAACGGGAAGTGGTGCATATGCTCGATCTGGTGGTCGATTGAGCGGCATCGATTCCCACTATTGAAGCAGTTGATTTTTCCCTTTGCCGGCTGAGTCGTAAGGTAACCCCATCGATAGATGGAGGTTCCCATGCTCAACATTCAAATCATGTCTGTCATCGGCAGCGCCGTCCCCGCCGCACTCCGTGAACGTGGCCTGTTGGCCTGCTGGTATCTGGTCCAGGATGGGGTCACCATCAGCGGCCCACTGACTTCATTGCCCGCCGCCCAGGCCTTGTCGCAGCGCATCGGCACCTACATGTTGAGCGCGTGACAGTCACGGCTAGGGCAATTTCACCCGAGGCGTGCTTTCGACAAACAAGGCCCAGCAGGAAATGAACAAGGCAGCGATGAGCGGCCCGATCACGAAGCCGTTCAGCCCGAACACCGCCAGGCCGCCCAGTGTCGAGACCAGTACCATGTAGTCAGGCATCTTGGTGTCCTTGCCTACCAGGATCGGGCGCAGGAGGTTATCCACCAGGCCGATCACGAACACGCCGAACAGCGTCAGCACAACGCCTTGCCAGATCGCACCGGAGAGCAGGAAATACACCGCCACCGGCGCCCAGACGATGCCCGCCCCCACCGCCGGCAATAGCGACAGGAAGGCCATCAGCACGGCCCAGGGCAACACCGTTGAAATACCCAGGACCCAGAAGATCAGCCCACCCAGCGCCCCCTGGGTGATCGCGACCAGCAGGTTACCCTTGACTGTCGCCCGCACCACCCGATTGAACTTCAACTGCAGGCGCCGTTTCTGGTACTCGGCCAGGGGGATGGCCGCGCGTACCTTGCGCACCAGTTCCGCGCCGTCGCGCAAGAAGAAGAAAAGCAGGTAGAGCATCACAAAGAAGCTGACCAGGAACTGAAACGTCCCCTGGCCGAAGCTGAAGGCCTGGGTGGCAAAGAACTCGCTGCCCTGCATGGCGCTCTTGACGATCTTGTCCCGCAACCCGCTCAGGTTACCCAGGCCGAAGCGGTCCAGCAGATGCTGGAAATATGGCGGCAAGGCGTCCTTGAACCGCGCCAGGTAGTCGGCAATGTCCAGCTCCCCGCTTTCCAGGCTCTTGTACAGCGCCGTGCCTTCCTGGACCAGCAGCGTGCTGATGACGATCACCGGCAGGATCGCGATGAGCACACAGATGCCCAGGGTGAACAGTGAAGTGACATTGCGCGGCCAACCGAACTTCAGTTGCAGGCGATGCTGCATCGGCGCGAAAACGATGCCGAGAATGACCGCCCAGAATACCGCGCCATAGAACGGCAACAGGATCCAGATGAAGGCAATGCTGACCAGGATCAGCAGCAGCATCTGGGATTTATATTGCAGGCTCTTTCGGTTCATTGGCTTTCCATGTCACAGGCTCGATAAGTGTTAGTCCGTCGGGATTCGCCGGAGTGCCGTTGCGTTCACCGTCCTCATTGATCCAGATCAATAACGCCAGGCCGGCCGTGGCGTACCGTCGGCGCTTTTTTGCGATCAGACGCCACCATGCCCCTCGTAGCCCCTGAACTGCTTGCCCCGGCCGGCACCCTGAAGAACATGCGCTATGCCTTCGCCTACGGCGCCGACGCGGTCTACGCCGGCCAGCCGCGCTACAGCCTGCGGGTGCGCAACAATGAATTCGATCATTCCAATCTGGCCTTGGGCATTCGTGAAGCCCAAGCTTTGGGCAAGCGCTTCTACGTAGTGGTGAACATTGCGCCGCACAACGCCAAGCTGCGCACCTTTCTCAAGGACCTCGAGCCGGTGATTGCCATGGCGCCCGATGCGCTGATCATGTCCGACCCGGGGCTGATCATGCTGGTGCGACGGCATTTCCCACAGATGCCGATCCACCTTTCAGTGCAGGCCAACACGGTGAACTGGGCGAGTGTCGAGTTCTGGCAACAACAGGGCCTGAGCCGGATCATTCTTTCCCGGGAACTGTCCCTGGAGGAGATCGCCGAAATCCGCCAGCAAGTGCCGGCCATGGAACTGGAAGTGTTCGTCCACGGGGCGCTTTGCATGGCCTATTCCGGGCGCTGCCTGTTGTCGGGCTACCTGAACCGACGCGACGCCAACCAGGGCAGCTGCACCAACGCCTGTCGCTGGAAATACTCAGCCCAGCCAGCGGTGGAAAACGCCGTGGGCGACATCGTGCACAGCTATCAACCCGAACCCACCCTGGGCCTCGGCGCGCCCACCGACCAGGTATTCCTGCTGCGAGAGGCCAACCGTCCGGACGAATCCATGCCGGCGTTCGAGGACGAGCACGGCACCTATATCATGAATGCCAAGGACTTGCGGGCGGTGCAGCATGTGGAGCGTTTGACCCATATGGGCGTGCATTCCCTGAAGATCGAAGGCCGGACCAAGTCGCACTTCTACTGCGCGCGCACCACCCAGGTGTATCGCCGTGCGATCGATGACGCCATGGCCGGCCGCAAATTCGACCTGGGCCTGATGACAGACCTGGAATCACTGGCCCAGCGCGGCTACACCGAGGGCTTCCTGCGCCGGCATGTGCATGATGAATACCAGAACTACCAGAACGGCAGTTCAGTGTCGGAGCGCCAGCAGTTCGTCGGCGAACTCACCGGCGAGCGGCGCGAACGCCTGGCCGAAGTGCGGGTCAAGAACCGCTTCGAGCTGGGCGACCACATGGAATTGATGACGCCAAAGGGTAATTTCCACTTCGACCTGCATCAACTGCAGAACGTGAAAGGCCAGAGCATCGACGTCGCGCCTGGGGACGGGCACTTGGTGTACGTGCCGATACCGGATGCGGTGGATCTGCGGTTCGGGCTGTTGATGCGGGATGTGCGCAAGCCATAGGACGCTGAACACACCACAAACTACTGTGGGAGCGGGCTTGCTCGCGAATGCGGTGTGTCAGGCAATACAGTCACTTCTGACACACCGCTTTCGCGAGCAAGCCCGCTCCCACAAGGGGACATGTATTGGTTTCTGGATCACGGCAAAAACTGCCGAAGGCTGCGGTCCTCCTCTCCCGATAAGGCCCGGTTGCCCAGGCGGAACATCTGGATCGAGAGCGAAAGACCGCAGCCTTCGGCAGCTCCTGCCGCGCCGCCTGGGTCAGATACGGAACTGTCCGACCAGTTTGCCCAGGCGCTGGCCCAGCTCGTTCAGGCTGCGGGAGGTCTGGGCACCGAGTTGGGTTTCGTCGGCCACGCTGTCCACCGCCACAGCGATCTGATGCACGCTGCGGTTGATTTCCTCGGCCACCGCGGTCTGCTCTTCCGCGGCGCTGGCGATCTGGGCGTTCATCGAGTTGATGGTGCCGATCAACTGCGCCATGGTGTCCAGGGACGCTCCCGCCTCGTTGGCCCGCACCGACGTGCCATCACCCGCCTCACTGGAGCGACGCATCGCCTCCACGGCCGCATGGGTACCCGATTGCAGGCGTTCGATCATGCCCTGGATTTCCTGGGTGCTCTGCTGGGTCCGGCTGGCCAGGGCCCGCACTTCATCGGCCACCACCGCGAAACCACGCCCCGCTTCCCCGGCACGCGCCGCCTCGATGGCTGCGTTGAGGGCCAACAGGTTGGTCTGCTCGGCAATCGAACGGATCACCCCGAGCACGCTGACAATCGAGGCCACGTCCTGTTGCAGGCTGTCCAGGGACACGCCACTGTTGCGGATATCGTTCACCAGCGCATGAATCTGCTGGATGCTGCCGGCCACCACCCGCTTGGCGGACTGACCTTCTTCGTCGGTCTGCTGGGCGGCCACGGCGGCGCCCTGGGCGCTGCGGGCCACTTCCTGGGCGGCGGACGACATCTCGTTGATCGCCGTGGCGACCTGGTCGGTTTCGTGGCGCTGGCGCTCCATGGCCTGCTCGGAACGTTGGGCCTGCTCGGAGACCTGAGTCACCAGCCCGGTCAGTTGCGAAGTCATGTCGGTGATCTGCCGCACCAGGCCGTGGATCTTGTCGACGAAGCGATTGAACGAGCCGGCCAGTTGGCCGAGTTCATCCTGGCTGGTGATTGCCAGACGCCGAGTCAGGTCACCCTCGCCCGCCGCGATGTCGTCGAGGTTGTCTTTCATCAGGTGCAAAGGTCGCAGGATGGTGTTGGCCAGCAGCACGCCCACCACCGCAATCACCAGCAGCACCACGGCGGCGATGCCGATGATGCTCAATATCACGCCTTGCACACGCTCATGGACCTTGGCTTCCACCAACGCCACCTGGGCTTCGATGCCGTCCAGGTTGACCGAACTGCCGACCGCCATGTCCCACTTGGACAGGTATTCGGTGTAACCGAGCTTGGGCACCAGGTCCTTGCTGCCGGGCAGTGGCGAGCTGTATTCGAGGTAGTGGGTCCCGTCCTTGGCGACTTTCACCAGGTCACGGTTGACGTAGACACCGTTCGGGTCGCGGTTGTCCTTGAAACTCTTGCCCACGCCGTCGGGGCTGTTGGCCTTGAACAGGCGCACGGTTTCGGAGTCGTAGCCGAAGAAGTAGCCGTCCTTGCCGTAACTGATGTTCGACAGCAGCTTGATAGCCTCGGCCCGCGCCGCGTTATCGCCGGGAGCGGCCGCATCGTACAGCGGCTTGATGGCGGTCAGGCCCACCGCTACGTAGCTCTGCAGCGTCGCCTTGGCGTCGGCGAGCAGCCGCTCGCGGGTCTGCTTGACCTCATTGCTGGCCTGCTCCTTCAAGATGAAAGCCGTGGTCAGACTGATGATCACCGCGGACAACAGTACCGGCAATATTGCCAGGGACAGGACTTTAGCCTTCAGGCTCAGGCGCATGCTGTTCACTCTTGTTGGTGTTATTGGCGTGGTTAGCTGTATTAACGGCAAGCTTGGGGAAAACTGTAGGGCAATCTCAAAAGCAATCGCGAGCAGGCTCGCTCCCACAGGGAAATGCATTCCAATGTGGGAGCGAGCCTGCTCGCGATGGAGGCGACTCGGTCTTCGAACTACAACACCATCGCCGCCACCCAACCAAATGCCAGCAGCGGCAAGTTGTAATGGATGAAGGTGGGAACCACGGTGTCCCAGATATGGTGGTGCTGGCCGTCGACGTTCAGGCCGGAGGTCGGGCCGAGGGTCGAGTCCGAGGCAGGCGAGCCCGCATCGCCCAGGGCGCCGGCGGTGCCGACGATGCAGACGATCGCCAACGGGCTGAAGCCCAGTTGCAGGCACAGCGGCACGAAAATCGTCGCCAGGATCGGTACGGTGGAGAACGACGAGCCGATGCCCATGGTCACCAGCAGGCCCACCAGCAACATCATCAGCACGCCAATGCCCTTGCTGTGGCCGATCCAGGCCGCCGAGGTTTCCACCAGGCTCTGCACTTCACCGGTGGCCTTCATCACCTCGGCGAACCCCGAGGCGGCGATCATAATGAAGCCGATCATCGCCATCATCTTCATGCCTTCGGTGAACAGGTCGTCGGTCTCGCGCCAGCGCACCACCCCCGACAGCGAGAAAATCAGGAATCCGGCCAGGGCCCCGATGATCATCGAATCCACCAGCAACTGGATCGCGAACGCTGCCACCACGGCGAGCCCCGCCACCATCAGGCTCATCGGGTTGTAACGCACCGCCACCTGCTCGACCCGGGCGATCTTCTTCAGGTCGTAGACACGCTTCCTGCGGTAGCTGAACACCGACAGCAGCAAGCCGAAGACCATGCCCAACGCTGGAATGCCCATGGCATGGGTGACGTTGATGCCACTGACGTCCACGCCGCTGCGGGCGATATTGGCGAGCAGGATTTCATTAAGGAAGATATTGCCGAACCCCACGGGCAGGAACATGTAGGGGGTGATCAGGCCGAAGGTCATGACGCAGGCGATCAGCCGGCGATCCAGTTGCAGCTTGGTCAGCACGTAGAGCAACGGCGGCACCAACAGCGGAATGAAGGCGATGTGGATCGGCAGGACGTTCTGCGAGGCGACGGCCACCGTCCCCAGCAAGCCGATCAGCACCCATTTGACGCCAGAGCCACCGGCGGCGTCCTGGCGATCCACCAGGGCCAGCGCCTTGTCGGCCAGGGCATGGGCCATGCCGGACTTGGCAATCGCTACCGCGAAAGCGCCGAGCAGAGCATAGGACAATGCCACCGTCGCACCGCCACCAAGACCCGAGTTGAACGCCTTGAGCGTCGCCTCGATGCCCAGGCCACCCGTCAGGCCACCCACCAACGCGCCGATAATCAGCGCGATCACCACATGCACGCGGGACAGGCTGAGCACCAGCATGACGCCAACCGCGGCAATTACTGCATTTATCATCGTTACCTCAAGGCACAGCGGTGGAAAGCCACCGGAAAAAAGGCGGGGACTTTGCAGCAAGCGGCGCCAAGCTGCAAGGGCCGTGCGGCGGGTTTCGAGGTGTTCTCAGAATTCATCCTGTGGGAGCGGGCTTGCTCGCGAAGGCGGTGTGTCAGTCATTAATACATAACGGACACACCGCCTTCGCGAGCAAGCCCGCTCCCACAAGGGACATGGGGTGTGAGCGAAAATCTTGTCAACGCCGCGGCAGTTCGATCAGGACTTTCAGGCCGCCCCACTCGCTGTCGTGCAGGGTCAGCGTCCCGCCCCAGGTATCGACGATGTCCCGCACGATACCGAGCCCCAGGCCGTGGCCGTCGGTCTGCTCGTCCAGGCGCGTGCCCCGGCTGAAGACCTGCTCGCGCCGCTCCTCGGGAATGCCCGGGCCGTCGTCTTCCACCGCCAGGATGAATGTCCCGGTCGTCTCGGTCACGGTCAGGCGCACTTCGGCATCCGCCCACTTGCAGGCGTTATCCAGCAGGTTGCCCAGCAGTTCCAGCAGGTCTTCGCGGTCCCAGGGCAGGTGCTGCCCTGGCGCGGCTACGTAACTCAGGTGCAGATGCTCGCCATGGATCATGTTCAGCGTCGCCAACAGCCCTGGCAGTTCCGCATCGCAGTCCAGCTGCGCACCGGGCAAGGCATCGCCGGCCAATCGGGCGCGGTTGAGCTCACGATTCAGGCGTTGGCGCACCTGCTCCAATTGTTCGAGCAGCAAGCTGCGCAATTCGGGGTACGGGTCGAGCTTTTCGTTCGAGGCCAGGCTCTGCAACACCGCCAGCGGGGTTTTCAGGGCATGGCCCAGGTTGCCCAGGGCATTGCGCGAGCGCTTGAGACTGTCTTCGGTGTGGGCCAGCAAATGATTGATCTGCGCCACCAGCGGTTCCAGCTCAAGGGGCACCTGTTCGTCGAGTTGCGAGCGTTGTCCACGCTGCAACTGGGCGATCTGTTCCCGCGCTCTCTCCAGCGGACGCAGGGCGCGGCGCACCGTGAACCGTTGCAACAACAGGATCAGCAACAGCCCCGCCAGGCCGAGGCCAAGGCCGATCTGCTGCATGCGCAGGAAACTGTCGCGCACAGGCGTGTAGTCCTGGGCCACGCTGATGGAAATCGCCTGGCCCAGGCGCCGGTAGTCCGTGCGCAATACCAGCAGTTTCTGGCCTTCAGGCCCCAGTTGCAGGTTGGCGTGCAGGCCCGGATGGTCGAGCCGGGGCAGTTCCTGGTCCCAGAGGGAACGGGAACGCCAGTGCACATCGGCGAAATCGATGCGGAAATAATGTCCGGAGAACGGTCGCAGATAGGCTGGCGACAAACGCCGCTCATCCAGTTGCAACCCCTGGGGACCACGCACCAGGGCCACCAGCAGGCTTTCGCTGTCGTTGCGCAGCCCGGCTTCCAGATAGCGCTGCAGTCCCAGCTCGAACAGCCACAGACTGGTCTGCGCCAAGACCAGGCCGACCACCACCATTACACCGATCAGGCCCAGGCTCAGCCGTCGCTGGATGGACCTCACTGCGTTGATCTCACTGCGCCTGCCCGCCGAACAGGTAACCCTGGCCGCGACGGGTTTCGATCACGCTGCGTCCCAGCTTGCGTCGCAGGTGATTGACGTGGACTTCCAGCACATTGGAGTCACGCTCGGTTTCGCCGTCATACAGATGTTCGGCGAGATGGCTCTTGGAGAGGATCTGCTCGGGGTGAAGCATGAAATAGCGCAGCAAGCGAAATTCAGCGGCGGTCAGTTGAATGTCCGCGCCGTCGCGGACCACGCATTGGCGCCCCTCATCCAGATGCAGCCCGGCGGCCTGGAGCGTCGGCTGGTTGGCCTGGCCATGGGAGCGGCGCAGCAATGCCTGGACCCGCAGGTGCAGTTCCTCGGGATGAAAAGGCTTGGTCAGGTAATCGTCGGCACCGGCCTTGAGGCCTTCGATGCGTTCGGCCCAGGAACCGCGGGCGGTGAGGATCAGCACCGGAGTACTCATCCCGCCGGCACGCCATTGGGCCAGTACCTCAAGCCCCGGCACACCCGGCAGGCCAAGGTCGAGGATGATCAGGTCATAGGGTTCGCTGCTGCCCTGATACACCGCGTCGCGACCGTCGGCGAGCCAGTCGACGGCATAGCCCTGCCGTGTCAGCCCGGCCATCACCTCGTCGGCCAGGGGAACGTGATCTTCCACCAGAAGCAGGCGCATCAATCTTCCTTATCTTTGAGTAAGCGGCCGGATGCGGCCTCCAGGTCCAATTCGCGCACAACGCCGTCGGTATCCAGCAGCTCGACCTCATAAATATAGACACCGTGTTTCTCTTCCAGCTCAGCCTCCAGCAACTTGGCGCCGGGGTGCAGGTCCAGAGCCTGTTGCAGCAGTTGTTCCAGCGGCAGTATCACCCCCCGCTGGCGCAGTTGCAGCGCCTCGTCCTGGTCCAGGTCCCGCGCCATGACCACCGAACAAAACGCCAGCAGCGCCAGCGGCCATCGACTGCGGGCGCAGAGATTAAGCTTCATTAAGTATCCTGATGATTCTTGAGCACCTTGCCGGTAACAGCGTCCAATTCCATATCCCATTCAATGCCCTGGGTGTCGCGCAACTCCACTTGATAGATGAACTTGCCGTACTTTTTTTCCAGCTCGGTATCGGTCAAGGTGGCGCCAGGGTGTCTGGCCAAGGCAGCGGCATTGAGTTTTTCAAAGGATTGAATGGTACCAGCGTCTCGCAGTTTTCGGGATTCCGCGGGGCCGAGGTCCCGTGCGTAGGCAAGGCTGGCGCCCAAAGCCATGAGCGTTGCGATGAAAAAGGCAGTCAGGCGGTTCAAGGGTTATCTCCTTTTTATAATCGTCACGGGGCGACTGTAGCCGGGTGAACTTAACTGAAACTGAATTGCCATCATGGAACACAGATCAACGGGTGGGAGCGGGCTTGCTCGCGAAAGCGGCGTGTCAGTTATGAATACGCTGACTGACACACCGCTTTCGCGAGCAAGCCCGCTCCCACAGGATTTGTGTCGCTATAATCCGTTGCCTGCCCAAGCCAAGAGACCGGTATGACCGCCATTCACATCAAGTTTCCCGCCCTCACCCTCAAGGCCGGCCCCCGGGCCCTGGCGCGGATTCGCGAAGCCGGTCTCAAGGCGGCCGACGTCGGCATCTTGCCGGGTGCCGCCGGCGGTCCCAAAGCCCTGGGCATTCAGGGGCTGGACCTGGCGCTGTTTGGCGAATGGCTGCCCGCCGCCCCCCGTGAACGTTCGTTGATTGGGGCTTCAGTGGGCTCCTGGCGCTTCGCCAGCGCCTGCTTGCCGGATGCCGCCGAAGGCATCCGACGCCTGGGCAGCTTGTACAACGGGCAAAGTTTCGCCAAGGGTGTGACCATGGCCGGGGTCAGCCAGAGTTCGCAACGCATGCTCGACGACCTGCTCGAAGGCCGCGACGCGACGATCCTCGCCAACCCCCATTACCGACTCAACATCATGGTGGTCAAAAGCCACGGCTTGCTCGCGCAGGATCACCGCGGGCGGCTGGGCCTGGGCCTGTCGTCGGTGATCGCCGACAACCTGCGAGGCCGGGCGCGGCTGTCGCGGCATTTCGAACGGCTGATTATCCACGACCCGCGCCTGGCACCGCCGCTGCATCCCTTGAACGATTTTCCCTCACGTTTCGTGCCGCTTGCGGCCGGCAATCTGCGCCAGGCGCTGCTGGCCTCGGGCTCGATCCCGATGGTAATGGAGGGCGTGCGCGACCTGCCGGGCGCCGGTGCCGGCACCTACCGCGACGGCGGCTTGCTGGACTATCACCTCGACCTGCCCTACAGCGGCGAAGACATCGTGCTGTATCCCCATTTCACCGACCGGGTCATTCCCGGCTGGTTCGACAAAAGCCTGCCGTGGCGACGGGGCAATATCGAACGCCTGCAAGATGTCCTGTTGCTGGCGCCATCCCGTGAGTACCTGGCTCGCCTGCCCTACGGCAAGCTGCCGGACCGGAACGACTTCAAGCGTTTCATGGGCGATGACACGAGCCGCCGTACCTACTGGCAGACGGCGATGGACGAGAGTCGGCGTCTGGGCGACGAGTTCCTCGAGTTGGCGGCCAATGGTGGACTGGGCGAGCGTTTGCTGACCCTTTAGTCAGCATGAGCGCGCAACGCCGGAGCCAAACTGATAAACTCCGCCGCCTGCCTCGCGACCGCTACCATAAAGAGCCTGAACCTGTGGAAATCTTCAAAGAATTCACCTTCGAATCCGCCCACCGCCTTCCCCACGTCCCGGACGGCCACAAGTGCGGCCGCCTGCATGGCCATTCGTTCAAGGTGGCGATTCACCTGAGCGGCGACATCGATCCGCACACCGGCTGGATTCGTGACTTCTCGGACATCAAGGCGATCTTCAAGCCGCTCTACGAGCGCCTGGACCACAACTACCTCAACGACATCCCTGGCCTGGAAAACCCCACCAGCGAAGTCCTCGCCAAGTGGATCTGGAACGAGCTCAAGCCGTTGCTGCCGGAACTCAGCGCCATTCGCATCCATGAGACGTGCACCAGCGGCTGCATCTATCGCGGCGAGTAACCCGCGGGCCCAATCTTGAACAGAGCTTTTGTGGCGAGGGGATAAATCCCCTCGCCACAAATAGCCCCCTCTCCACAGATAAATCCCCTCGCCACAGGTGTGTTTTCCCCAGGAAAGCTGCACTGGCCTATGCTCTATCCCCTGACCCCTCTTCAGTGGAGCATCGACCATGACCAATTGGCCGCTGGATCAGGTATACACCTTCAACGGACACGCCATTCGCTACGCTATCCATGGTGACGGGCCGCCGCTGGTATTCGTCCATGGCACGCCCTTTTCGTCCTATGTGTGGCATCGCATCGCTCCGCTCTTCAGCGCCACCCACCGGGTGCATTACTTTGACCTGTTGGGTTATGGCCAATCCGGGCAACCCGATGCCGATGTCTCCCTCGGCGTACAGAACCACCTGTTCGCACAATTGCTGGAACACTGGGGCCTGGACTGCCCCGATGTGGTGGCCCACGACTTTGGCGGCGCCACCGCCCTGCGCACGCACCTGCTCAACGGCAAGAACTACCGCAGCCTGACGCTGATCGACCCGGTGGCGCTGTCGCCTTGGGGCTCCCCCTTCGTCCAGCATGTGCGCCGCCATGAAACGGCCTTCAGCGGCCTGCCCGATTATATTCAGCGCGCCATTGTGCCGACGTATATCCGCGGCGCGATCAAGCGGGACATCCCGGACGCAGAACTGGCGCCCTACGTGCAGCCGTGGCTCGGCGAGACCGGCCAGGCCGCGTTCTATCGGCAGATTGCGCAAATGGACGAGCGCTACACCCGCGAGGCAGAGGGCCTGTATCCGAACGTGCGCTGTCCGACGCAGATACTGTGGGGGGAGGATGACCAATGGATTCCCATCGAGCGCGGCCAGGCGCTGCACAAACTGATCCCGGACGCGCAATTCCACCCAGTGCCGAACGCCGGGCATCTGGTCCAGGAAGATGCGCCGGAAGCCATTGTGGCGGCAGTCTTGCGTTTCTTGTCGTTGCCCCAGCCGACCTGACGCGTACTGTTCCTGTGGGAGCGGGCTTGCTCGCGAAGGCGGTCTGTCGGTTACATATACATCACTGATACACCGCCTTCGCGAGCAAGCCCGCTCCCACAAAGAATATGCAGGGGTAATGAGAACCGCGTTCCAACTTGAACCATCACTGCTGTTCAGGGTTGAGATAAATCCTACCGCAAAAGCGAGATAAATCCGGTCCATTCCGGGCCAAGCTGGCACAAATCGGGACAGCCCATGCAATACCGTCACCACCGGTGCAACAGAAAACGCCCCGCTCAGTCATCGACCGGCGGGGCGAACATATCGGCTTGGCGGCGGGCGATTTCATCCTTTCGCACCGTCTTAACGATCTTATAGATCCACTGGAGCGACACCCCCCACTTACGGGCTAGGTCGCTTTGATTCGTGCCGTTGAATTCCTCGTAGATCTGCCGATCTCGCTGACTCAGCTTGCCCGCCAGCCCCATTGGGAAATAGACATTCTGCCCACCCCAATGCGCCGCCATACGATCGGTGACCGCATTTGCCACATGGCGGGCCGCCTCATCATCCATCGACACCAACTCACGCAGCGCGCCCGCCACGTGCTCAGTCAGATCCACCAGCAGTTCCGGCCCCTTGCTTCGGAAGTCACTCATACGGCCTTCACCGCAGCACCAAGGGCCAGATTCATTGATCCTGTTCCTTCGCCGACGTAAACCAAGCCACATCGACACCCCGAACCGTCACCGTGTTACACGTCATCGGCCCCTCAGGCGAATAGCGAACCCCCTGCAACTGAGCCCCAAACCACCGCATGAACAACTCAACGCCGTCCAACTCGATAAAGATCTTATTATCCAAAAACACCAAAAGCCTGATCGCGATCCCGGCATCACGAATCTCACGAGTCAACGCATTGAACGCCGACAACTGCGCCAGAAACGCCTCAGTCAAAATACTCAAGGGCGGAACCGGCGACGCAGCCTCCATCAAGCTCAGAGCACCCATCTCAAACCCCCTTAACGACATCGGCAGTCACCTTCGGCACACCCAACTGAGCAGCCAGATTCATCGCCGCAATCATCAGATTGCCAATCGCCAAGGGATAAAGCAGCGAAACAGTCCCATCCCGCCCGCCATGGCGAGTCGGCTGAGACAATCGCACCGCAATCGCCTCAATAGCGCCCTGATCGATGACGTCCCCAAGCACCTTGCCCACCCGATCAAAGCGAAACGTCAAAAACTCCTCCAGACGTGAATGCTCAACCGGCGTCAACGTGACCCGCTCACAACGCTGTACCACCTCACGCACATCCGCATTACGCTCGCTCAGCTTCACCCCCAGCTCCGGCTGACCGATCATGATGACACTCACCAACTTGGTAAACCCAACCTCCAGCTCCAGAATCCGCTTGAGATGCTTCAACGTCGGCACCGGCAAACTGTGGGCCTCCTCAATCACCAGACAATGGCAATACCCCGCGGCATGCGACTCCTTCAACGCCTTATGCAACTGAGCGAAGCGTGCTTCAGGACTGCTCTTAAGCCTAGCCAATGGCGCCACAGCCGCCATCATCGCCTCGGCAATGTGCGTACTCTTCAGCGACTTGCCCTTAACGTCGTTATCCTCGGACGCCAGCACATACGGTTCAATGATCATCACCGGGTCATTATTCTCGGCAATACGATTCACCAGATCGCGGCGAAGCGTACTTTTCCCGGCCCCCGATTCCCCCTCAACGGCCAGAAACCCACCGTGCCGCGCCGTCTGATACATCGCCTCACGCACATAGCGAATATCCGGGCTGACCCACATATCCTGGGCACACTGCAACTCATCAAACGGATCACGAAATAAACCAAACGCCTTCCGAGTCGCTGGCTGTAGCGTTTGTTTAGGCAGTAACATCAGTTCGTCCTCCCCGGACGGCTCTTTCACTAGGGCCGGACCTGCCGTGTTGGCGCACGGCGGGTCCACTTCATCAAAAGCATCAGCAATAGCGGCGTCATTAGCACCAGACTCCGTCAAGAACCCGCGAATGCGCCCGCGCAAGACATCCCCATCCAGACTGCGCGGCCAAAGACCGTGATTCAGCAACTGCGCAACCGTTGCGCTGCTCAAACTCAGCGACTGAGCCAACGCCGCCTGGGGCCGTCCCATCTCCTGCAAAATCCTTTTCAGCTTTAACATCACTCACCTCCAATCGTATGGCGCATGACCTCGACAGGCCGTTTCAACTCAGCCTCAACCGATTCAATTTGCTCTTGGGGAACCCCGTCTGGAAAACTCCGCTGCAACCAGCCAAACGTCTCAGGCGACCAAAGATTGCCCAGTCGCGGACGCAGCAACTTCGCCGCCTCGACATGACTCAGCGGGGCAACCTCAACAGAGGGACCATTAACATTCAGGCTCGTACCGCGGCGCGGCAGATAAGCCGGCAGCACCGTCTCATTTACATGCTTATGCGGATCAATCAGCCCACCGAACGGCACGGCCTTCGCCTTACGGGCCGCCTGCGCGTCGGCCTGATTACTCGTGCCGGTCGCGATCTGCTCCAACACCTTGCGCGACACCTGGGCGGGCGTTTCAGCGTGGCGCTTATACGCATCACCGATAATCGCCGCGGTCTCACTAAACCCAAACGCATTCACTCCAACGCGCTCAATCACGTGATATCGCTCACGCCCGTCGTCGCCCATCCGCACCGCAATCGCCGAATCCTTGTCCCGCCAACAATTGCGCGTGATCAGCAACTGCTCACCCACCATCACATCCGGCACCGAACTCACATCAAACTGCGAGCCCCGGAACGAAACCCGCAGCAAATTACTCACCTTGCGGTTTTCCGGCGTACTCACCGCCAACTCACGACACACCGCAACGCTGGGCGCCAGCCGCAACTGCTCCTGCTTAATCAACTGCCAAACGCCATACCGGGTACGCCGCGTCCGGGTATGAATCGACGTCGCATTGAAATACCGCATCCACTGTTCGGCCCAGGCATTGATCTGCTCCAGACTGCTGGCCGCCTGAAACTTCAGCGCACTTTCAAACTCACGCTCGACAATGTTGTGCGCCTGCTCAACCTGACCCTTGGCCCGCGCATTCCCGACCCGATTAACAACCAGATCAATCGACAGCACACGGCAAAGATTGCGAAAAATGCCACTGGTCATCGCCGCCCCAGGGTCCGTCATCAGCACCCAAGGCACCCCATGAAAAGGGTCCGACTCACTGCGCTTCTGCATGGCATTAATCAGCACCGCGCACAGATTCTCCGCAGACTCGGCGCCCAGCACATACTCCACATACAGCGTGCCGCTCGCATGATCGGTAATTACATACCGCCACAGTCGCTGGCGCTCAATCTTCTTCAGATTCGCCGGCTTGCCGTCATAAAACTCGGCCTTGGTCATCACCCGAGCCCCGTCATCGGCCAGATAAAACTGCGTCGAAATCGAGGCATCAATCTGCCAAACATGATTGGGATGCCGACTCGCCAACGACACCGCTGGGGCATCTTGCAACAGCTGCTCGGGGTGCAACTTATAAGCGCGCAATGCCCTGCTGATCGCACTGCGGCTCAAAGGGCGAAACTCGCCCGTTTCCTCATCCACCCGACCTGCCACCACCAGGTTATTACTGCGCAACCGCTCGACGGCCCGCTCAAGCGTCGACAACTGCTTGTTGTTAGCCCGGATCGACTCCAACAACACCGCCGAAATCAACCGCGCTTCCTCAAGCGGCAAAGCACTGCAACCCGCATCACTACGCCGCTTACGCGGCTTAGCCAAGCGCACCGACTTCAACTGGCGTTGCAGCGTAGAAGCAGACACCCCCAGCGCCCGCGCCCCAGCCTGGTAAATCGTCGTTCGCTCACCATGCACCGCCGCATCCGCGCGCCGTGCTATCTCCATCAACTGCTCAATGTGTACTGGGTTCATATCAAGCCTCCGCAGGCGTCATCCAAACCACGGCATCCGCCTGGTCAGGCAAGTTGAACTCACTGCGAACCGCACCCAGCGTAATCTCCAACTGCCGAATCAACCCGGCCTTGAAAGCACGGTGATCCTCGCCACCGACCGCCAACGCCTTAAGCTTCGCAAACCCCTCGCGCAGCGGCCCCAGTACATTGGCCTCCGTCTCATAAGCGATCGCCGCCACTTCCCCGCGCAAAGCCTTCGCCGCCTCATCGGCAGGCATCACCTGAATCCGCTTGCGTGATACTTCTAACTCCCGCCGAGCCTTATCCAACTCAACGGTCTTCTTCGCCATCACCTCACTTTGCGCGGTGTAATCGGCCCTCGACTCATCAAGGCGACGGCCTAACGCCTCCTTCTCCTGGGTGTGCTGAGCAATCAACTCCTCAGCCAAGTCGACAAACGCCTCCTTATCACCGGCTTTAGCCACCTCAATCAGCGCCGCCTGTTGGTCCTGCGGCAAACGCCGATACTGGCGCAGCTCGCGATACCCAATCCCCATACGCGACATCGAATCCAGCGCCTCCTCACCGAAGGCCCGCAGGTTGGCGATGTCCCGATCCACCTGATCAACTGAACGCCCCAGCAACCCACAAAATTCATCCCACGTACCGCTCAACACCGCCGCACCGTGCGGACTCTTACGCCCGGCCAACCCTCGATAGAGCTTGTTTTCCTTCACAAACGCCAACTTCGATGTCCGCACCGTGCGGGAAAACGCCTCAAACACACCGGCCATCTGCGCTTGCCCCAACAACTGATTCACCGCATCACGCTCTTCACCATGCGAAGCATGAAGCGCAGCCATCGCATTCTGATCAGCCGTCAACCTCACCCCATCCAAAACAGGCAACGCCAGTGGCTCCATGGGTATGCTCTTGCTCCGTGCCATAACCCCCTCCTTAAACGATCGACCCAGCGGCAATCCGCTGATTGATTTCCTGCATACGTCCCGTCAAACGCGCCATGTGCTCGGCATGTGCCTGCGCGATCTGCAACACCCCCACCGAATGAGCAAAGCGGCCGTTGTCCAATTTCACCGCCAAGCCTTCATCAATCAGCGTTTGCATGGCCCGCGTGATATTGCTGGGGCTGTCTTGCGTCAGCTGTGCCAACTCCGCATTACTCAGCCCCGTGACCGTGTGCCCCTTTAATGCCTTCAGCGCCCGTAAAACCCGAGCAGCAGCCGAGACCGAGCCCTTCATAACCTCGCCTCCGGTTCAAACATTTCAGGTAAATTGGCGCCCTCAATACCTGTGGCATTGAGTGGTGATAGGCTCAGGCAAAAACTGGAAACAACTAAAAAGGTGTGGATTCGTGGGTTTTCTGTAGGAAATATCTTTTTTTGCTCTGCGCCCCCACGCGGCGCAGGTTTTAAAGCGGTAGATTCCAAATAGCCGATATGATTTTTCATCACGAGCCTCACGCCACAAAACAGTTGAGCTCAAGGGCCGTCGCAGGATCCGTACAAATCTCTCCGGCCTTAAGACCTAGCTTGACCGCAATCGCGTGGGCCTGACCCCTTACACATTTTTTGCGTCCACCCAACACCTCGAACACCAGGTTGGGTGAAAAACGATTGGCGATTGCCCATTGGGTAATCGAAACACCTTTGGCCTTGAGCTCAGCTCGGGCCTGCTCTGCAGTACGTAGCTCCATAGGTTCACTCCGGGGGGCTGCTGGCGCCGCTGGGGTGCCGATTAAGTTGCCGTTCGTGGTCGAACGGTGTGAATTGATAATGGAACCAATCGGTTCCCTTTTAAAGAGATTTTGGCAACCGAATGGTTTCTTTTTGTGAGCGACTGCGCGCAGAGCGGACGCGACTTGGCCTCAACCAGACCGACTTCGCGGCACTGGCCGGTGTGACAAAAAAAACGCAGGTGCTCTACGAAGCAGGCGAACGTGTGCCCGACGCCAACTACTTGGCCGCCATCACCGCAGCCGGTGCCGACCTGGGTTTCATCATCGGGCAGAAAATCGCCGACACGCCGACCGCCCCCGCATGGGCACCTATCGACAGCGAGAAGCTCGTCCGAATCATCGAAATGCTAGAAGCGGCCGCCAAACAAGCCGGTCGGCGCTGGCCGGCAAAGAAACTGGCCGAAGTGGCCACAGAGGTCTACAACGCGCTGGGTGATGATCAAGGATTTGATCAACCACGCGTTGAGCGAATATTGAAGTTGGTAGTAAATCGCTGAAATAGCAAAGGAGCTGTATGCGAAGCGAGGACGAAGCCCTGGTAAAAAATCTGTCAGCCAGGCTTTCTGAGGAAATTGAAAACCTCCCCAGGGATGGAAAAGATCACGAACTCACCATCAAAATCAAAGGCAACCGAGGGCACATCAACCTCGGCCACCAGACCTTTGACATAAAGACTGCCAAAGAGCCCCCGCCAGCGGGCAGTGACCGCGCCCGAGAATGCCCGCAATGTCACCGCTGCACCTGGCGCTACACGCAACTGTGCATGCACTGTGACTACAACCTGCATCACCACGACGAAGTCACGGCGCAGGAAAAAGAACGGGCACGCCAAGAGCGAAACAACCTACAAATGCTAAAAGTCTTTGGCGGCTGCGTGGGCATCGCTGTGCTGAGTTTTCTTGTCAGGGACTTTCTGCCTGAGACGTTAAAACCTTGGGCGTTAGGCACCACAGGTGTTTTCGGTTTCTTTGCATTCGCCATCATGGCATCACACAAATAAGACCGGCAGACCGCGCTGTATCTGCCAGCTTTAACGGTCAGGGACGACCAAAGACACGTTAAAAGGAGGTTTTAATGACCGAGAAAAAATACACCACACCTTGGAAGGATCGGCCCCGCGCCGAAAAAATCGCATTGTTCGTCGGCTGGTTCATCATCGCAAGCCTTATGGCATACGCATTCCTGCCGAACAAACCCGAACCAAGCGCCCCCTTACCAAGCGTCGCATCTGAAACACAATCGCCCACAGCACGATATAACGGCCCCAGTGCACAGGCACTGAGCAGTGCAACCCAATATCTGTTGCAACTGGACAGTGCGATGGCCGAGGGTACGCAGGTACTCAAGGCCGGCCAACTCCGTGAGCTGAACGCTCACAGCAAACTATTCAAATCACTGCTTGAAAGTGGCTACACGCAATTCGGTCGCTCCGTGTTTCAACCGCTGGGCAAATGCACCTCGGCGGCTATCTTTGCTAATAGCTGGTGGCAGGCCCAAGTAACTGCCATTCGCCAAGGAGGTATTGAGCCAATTCCCGGCGCGATCCAAAGCCACTTGGATGAGTACAAATTCAACCGAGCTGACTGCCTGCAAAGTGCGAATCCCTAGGTCGAAAGCGCTGCGCCAACAAGGATCTGAGTTTCGGTAGGAAATTGCCTTGCCCGGCTGATAACCGTCAGCGCGTCCGTACGGATTGGGCCTTAATTTCTTTCGAAAACTCATCACAAGCGTTGCCAAGTTCATATGAATTTAAGGAGTTTGCCTTCGACTCTATCTCGGCGAACACGCGAGCGTAGGACTCCGAAGCCCGCAGTTTTTTGAGGAAATCTGCATCCGAATCTGGTAGGAAATGGGCGGCCACCGCAGAGTACCGCTCCCGCATACCAGGATTCACCGAAGAGCACTTGGCTTTCATAAAATCAAATGGTGCAACAAAGGACGCCGATGCTTCGTCGATGCACCCGTCACCTGTACACGGTGAAGTTGCACTGGCTAATGTGGCCCAAAGCATCGGTAAGCAGGCCAAAGTTTTCAAAGTGTTTGGCATCGGTTTATCTTGATTAGGTTGAAGAGGTGCGATTATGCCTCAATCGGTGGCCGTTCGACCTACCAAGTTTCGTGGTTGCCTTGGTCAACACAATAGCTGTAACTTCGCTCTTTAGTTAGCGAGGAAATCTAATTGAACGACTCTGAACATCTGGAACAACTGTGTGCCCGTTTCAACTCTGGAGAACAGCTGAGCTTTACGTTTTTCTGGGGGCACCAGCGTAGTAAAACTGTCGTCACAGCTTCGTGCTTCAGCCAATGGTTCGAGGCCGGGTTCACTGTCAAGGGACAACATTACCCGACAGCCGAACACTTCATGATGGCCGAGAAAGCGGCCTTGTTCGACGATCAAGAAATTCGTGCGCAGGTGCTCCACGCACCTACTCCTAATGCCGCCAAAGCACTTGGCCGCAACGTGCACGGATTCGATGATAAGGTTTGGCTGCAACACCGATACGACATCGTCGTTCGAGCGAACCAGGCCAAGTTCTCTCAGAATCCGCAGTTGAACCAATATCTTCTACAAACCGGTTCTCGGGTTATTGTCGAAGCCAGCCCGGTTGATAACATCTGGGGTATAGGGCTCGCACAGGACAACGCGGATGCGAACAACCCGAATTTGTGGAAAGGCTTGAATCTGCTGGGGTTTGCGCTGATGCAGGTACGGGACGGGATAAGCATGCCAGTCCCAAGGTAGGGTCCTGACCTGATTCACGGAAAACGCAAAAGCCTTGGCGAACGCCAGGGCTTATGGGGCTTGAAGTTGGGCATCAAACGCCCCGTCAGCCACATCAGCCCAACATTACGCTGAGCTTCTCGCTCCAGCTCTTTTTCAAAGGGCTAGGGAAGTAGCATTGCAGCCTTCCCCAAGAACTCAAATATTAGACTACTACGATGGGACTCGCTCGCAGTTTGACCATCTGAATAACGCACGTCTGCTCGTGCGCCTTCGGAGCTACCATAAATAACCAGCTCTGACGAAGCGACTCGATTAGTCTGGTCTTCAACACTAGCAACAAACCGAATGGGAGTTGTACCAACGGCTGGAAAAAAACGAGTCCTAAGTAAGGTCTTGTGAAAAAAAACGTTTGAAACTGGAGCGTCCGATTCGCGTTCGGCTACTTGTTCAACTAGCGCCTGCTGTGTTTGACCGCGACTATGCGTTTCGTTGAACCATTCTCGGAAAAGCGCAGACTGTGGCAAGCTGCTATGCAGCTTATCTATGCCTAAGACGAAATCGGCATAGATGGCACACACGAACTGCGCTGCGAACGCACGCCGCTGCTGGTACTCAATTTCTCGCAGTGCCTCTTTACGCAGCATGGCTGAGGCTAATTCATCATCGCCCAACGTAGGCGCTCCTGCTGTTGGCAACATTAGATGTCGAAGATTCGACGCAAACTGTGCAAGTGTCGGTCTTTTCTCGGGGCGGATGTTGCAGGCTTGAGCAATCAAGACCATCGCGTGGTGAATCTTGGGCACTGTCGGAAACTGGCGAGCAAGGTCGAATCCTCTTGGAACCATACGGGTCCTGGAAAAACCACATGACGCTGCCCATTCACCATCGCCCAGAATACCTTTCCGAGGCTGAATACGTCGCCTTTCTCATCAACAGTTGCCACCCGCCCAATAGAGTACTCAGGAGGCCGGTAGGCCCATGCACCGATAGCGCGATGGGTTGGAGTTAGGCGCTCATCTTCAGCAAGGTAAGCACAGCCGAAGTCGCTGAGTGCAAGCTCGATCTTATCATCACGTCGCCGATACAGCAGATTCTCTGGCTTGATATCGCGATGGTGAACTGGTTGTGGTCTGACTGCCAACTGGGCAAGTGTTTCGACAATTGGAAGCAGCGCGTTTGCGGCTTTTTCGGGCTGGCCTGCGAAGTTTTCAATAACGGCTGCGAGGTTGCCTTCAAGCAGCTCCATGACGATTTCGATTTCTCCCGCTCGTTTCCGCACCTCTACGATAGGGACAATCGCAAGTTCGGGTTCCCCGAACATTTCAGCTAGGATCTGCGCCTCACGGGCGAAACGAGCCACCGGCTCCTGCGAAGCGTTGGGTCTCAATCGCTTGATTGCGTGAACCCCGTCCGTCCAAACATGAGCGTTCCCACCGTCGCCCTTGTGCTTCCATGTAGGGGGGATTCCATCGTGCTTAGGATTCCACGGTGGTCCCTCGGCATCAACTTCCTTGATTTTCATAAGTCATTTCCACGGAAAGGAAAGGAAACAAGCGATGTGTACGTTACGAATTTATTAGCCGTATATCTATAACTAGATTCTGGCCATTTTAGCCGTTGATGAAGCCGCTATGAGCCGACCTCTGCCGAATGCAGCTCCAACAAACACAAATCGACGACAACAGCCCGGGCGTCCGCATTGCCCGGCCAACCCTCTCCCTAAACCCAATTAAAAGCCCCTCCAGCCCAAGCCCCCCACCATAGCGGCCTGAGCACATCCAGCGCCCCCAAACCCCAGGGGCGCCACGACTGGAGGCATCCCCCATGCGACCCGAACACCCCCGCGGCATCCGCAACTACAACCCCGGCAACATCCGCCACGCCCATCGCATCCGCTGGCAAGGCATGGCCACCGCCCAGACCGACAACCAATACGTCCAATACATCAACCCACGCTGGGGCATCCGCGCCATCGCCCGCGTCCTCATCACCTACCAAGACAAACGCCGCGCCGCCGACGGCAGCCCCATCGACACCGTCCGCGAAATCATCGAACGCTGGGCGCCGCCCTCAGAAAACAACACCGACGCCTACATCATCAGCGTCGCGCGCGCCCTGGGCCTCGACCCCGATGTGGCCAGCGTCGACGTCTACGACTTCGACATCATGCGCGCCCTGGTCACCGTCATCATCCGCCACGAAAACGGCCCAGGCCCCTTGCCGGGCGGCCGCTGGTACGGCGACACCATCATTGCCGACGGCCTATCACTGGCCGGCATCGAACGCGGCATTGTCCACGGCCAATTCAAGGGGGCGCCCGCATGAGGCTCATCAGCGATTGGCGCCACGGCTACAAGCTCTACAGCCTCCAGATCGGATTGGTCATTGTCCTGGCAGGGTTCGCCCAACTGGAACTATTGCCCCTCTGGCAGCCCCAGCTAACCTCCAAGGCCTACGCCACCCTCAACA
This sequence comes from Pseudomonas sp. SJZ074, assembly GCF_007828215.1. Classification (GTDB taxonomy): domain Bacteria; phylum Pseudomonadota; class Gammaproteobacteria; order Pseudomonadales; family Pseudomonadaceae; genus Aquipseudomonas. The sequence goes on from NZ_VIUE01000014.1 coordinate 64,911, forward strand.
GCGCACTGGCCATCCTCCTGTTCGTCGCACGCCTGATCAAACAAGGGCCAGACCGACCACCACAGCACTAAGCCTGCGGAGCGTTGAATGAACCTTAATGAACTCAACTTCGGCTTCCAGACCGTGCAGTGGCTGGTCCTCACCATACTGGCCCTCTACACCTGGATCACCAACCGCCACACCGCCAGCACTCGAGAACTGCTTGAACTGCGCACCCGCATCGTCGCCCTCGAGGAACACGTCCGGCACCTGCCAGACCCATCAGCGGTCACCGACCTACTGGGCGACATGAAAGCCATCCGCGCCGAACTCACCGGCGTCAAAGACGCCCTCAGCCCCTTGGCCCGGTCGCTCGACCGCATCAACGACTACCTGCTGCGAGAAAAAACATGACCCCCTATGCCGACTACCTGCGCCACGACATGCGCCTGGTCATCTTGCGGCTGCTGGTTGAAATGCCCGGCTACCGCGCCAACAGCTCCGTCCTCAACACCGCCCTCGACAACTTCGGCCACACCGCCAGCCGCGATCAGGTCAAAACCGAACTGCACTGGCTCGCCGAACAGGGCGCGGTAACCCTCGCCGACATCGGCCCGGTGCTGGTCGCCACCCTCACCGAACGCGGCCAAGACATCGCCGCCGGCCGCGCCCGCGTGCCCGGCATCAAACGCCCGGGGGCCTGACCATGGCCGGCAAATCCTCCATCAATCGCCTACCACCGCAGGTCAAGGCCTACATACAAAAGCTTCTGCGTGAAGATCGCTTGACCCTCGACGACATGCTCGCCGACATCCAAAAACGCTTCCCCGACGAAAAAGCCCCCAGCCGCAGTGCCCTGGGCCGCTTTAAACTGGGCTTCGACGAACTCATCGACAAAGCCCGCCAACAGCGCGAAATGGCCGAAGCCTTCGTCGGTGCCTTCGGTGAAGACGCCACCGACAAAACCGGCGCCTTACTCGTCGAAGCCATCTCAACCCTGACCTACCAGGCCGCCATGGGCGCCCACGAAAAAGACGACGTCACCGTCGCTGAAGTCTCCGCGCTGGCCCGCGCCGCCAAAGCCACCATGGAAGCCCGGACCCTCAGCGTCAAAGAACGCCAGGCCATCGAAAAAGCCACCCGCGAACGCCTGCTCCAAGAGCAAGCCGCCGAACTCGACAACGCCGTCAAAGCCCAAGGCATGACCGAAGACCAGGCCCAGTTCTGGCGGCAGAAATTCCTCGGCGTCAAACCATGAAAGCCGCCGCCAGCACACTGCGCGTCATCGAATGGGATGAACTGCCGCCCAGCGTCCGCCAGATCCCCGAGGGCTACGACCCGCTGGGCGAAGGCATCCTAATGGCCCACCAATCGCAATGGCTGGCCATCGACGCCCACATCAAACTCTGTGAAAAAGGCCGACGCACCGGCATCACCTTCGCCGAAGCCCTGGACTCAGTCATCACCGCCGCCTCACAAAAGATCGCGGGCGGCATGGACTGCTTCTACATCGGCGACACCAAAGAAAAGGGCCTGGAATTCATCGGCTACTGCGCCAAATTCAGCCGCGTCATCGCCGAAGCCCAAGCGTCGGGCGTCAGCCAAATCGAAGAATTCCTCTTCCAGGACCAAGACGACGCCGGCAACACCCGCCACATCAACGCCTACCGTATCCGCTACGCCTCGGGCTTCAAAATCGTCGCGCTCTCCAGCAACCCAGCCGGCGTGCGCGGCCTACAAGGCAAAGTCATCATCGATGAAGCCGCGTTTCACCGCGACGTCGCGGCCGTGCTCGACGCCGCCACCGCGCTGCTGATCTGGGGCGGTCGCATCGTCATCATCAGCACCCACAACGGCAAAGCCAACGCCTTCAACCAAATGGTCAGCGACATCCGCGACCAGCGCTACGGCAGCAGCGCCCAGGTCTTCCGCGCCACCTTCGACGACGCCGTCGCCAACGGCCTGTTTGAACGGGTGTGCTTCATGGCCGGCAAGCCCGCCACGGCCCAAGATAAAGAGGCCTGGTACAAACAAATCCGCAACGCCTACGGCCCGCGCAAAGCGCAAATGCGCGAAGAACTCGACGCCATCCCCCGCGATGGCAACGGCGTTTGCATCCCCGGCATCTGGATCGAAGACGCCATGCGCCCCGGTCGTACCGTTCTGCGCCTGGCCCTGGACGACGACTTCACCCAACGGCCGGTCTACCGGCGCGAGGCCTACGTCGACAACTGGATCGAGCGCTACCTGGCGCCCTTGCTACAGCCGCTCCCACCCGAGCGACGCCACTTCCTCGGCATGGACTACGCCCGCCACCGCGACTTCTCCATCATCTGCCCGATGTCCGTGGACCAGGCACGGCATCGCGACGTGCCGTTCGTGGTCGAAATGCACAAAGTGCCCACCCGGCAACAGCAGCAGATCCTGTTCTACATCTTGCGCCGGCTGCCGCGTTTCGTCGGCGCGGCCCTGGACGCCACCGGCAGCGGCGAAACCCTCGCCGAAGACACTGCCGACGCGTTCGGCCACAACCGCATCCAACAAGTGAAAATCACCCGGACCTGGTACGGCGCCTGGATGCCAAAATTCGTGCAACTGTTCGAAGACGCGACAATCACGCTGCCCAAAGACGACTCGCTGCACCAAGACATCCGCGCCATCGAAACCGTCGACGGCATCCCCATGATCGTCAAAGCCCGCAAACAAGACCTCAAAGACCCCGACCTCTACCGCCACGGCGACTTCGCCGGTGCCGGTGCGCTCGCCAACTTCGCCACGCTGGAAGTCGCCAGCGGCCCGGTCACCGTCAAATCACGCCGCCCACGCCAAGGCCAACACCTCACCCAGGGGTACGCATGAACAACACAGGCCTGTGGGTCAGCCCCACTGAATTCGTCCACTTTGCCGAGCCCCAACGCAGCCCCCCCCTCAACCGCCACATCGCCACCCGAGGCCGCGCCCAGGCCAGCGACTTCGGCAGCCATTTGCCTAACCCAGACCCGATTCTCAAAGCCCAAGGCAAAGACATTGCGGTGTACCGCAACCTGCGCAGCTCAGCCCTCGTCGGCGGCAACATCCGCCGCCGCAAAGCCGCCGTGCTGTCGCTGGAACGAGGCCTGCAACGTCAAGACACCGCCAACAAAGTGGAACGCTTTATCACCGACTGGCTCACCGACCTCGACCTGGACCGCATCATCCGCGAACTGCTCGACGCACCGTTATTCGGCTACCAACCCATCGAACTCCTATGGCGCCCCGTGGGCAGGCATTGGGTGCCACAAGACCTGCTCGGCAAACCGGCGGAATGGTTCTTCTACGACAAAAACAACGCGCTGCACTTTCGCGCCAAAGACGCCGGCCCAGACGGCGAGCCCTGCGACCCGCAACGCTTTGTCGTCGCCCGGCAAGACGCCACCTACGCCAACCCCTACGGTTTCCCAGACCTGAGCATGTGCTTCTGGCCGGCCACCTTCATGAAAGGCGGGCTCAAGTTCTGGGTACAGTTCACTGAAAAATACGGCAGCCCCTGGGTCATCGGCCAACACCCACGCGGCGCCACCGACGGCGAAACCGAACTGCTGCTCGACAGCCTTGAAGCCATGGTCCAAGACGCCGTCGCCGCCATCCCAGACGACGCCAGCGTGCAAATCATCGAAGCCGCCGGCAAAGCCGGCAGCGCCGACGTCTACCGCCAACTGCTCGAATACTGCCGCAGCGAAATCAACGTCGCCATGCTCGGGCAAAACCAGACCACCGAAAAAGACACCAACCACGCCAGCGCCACCGCCGGCGCCGAAGTCACCCAAGACATCCGCGACGGCGACGCCGCCATCGTCGCCAGCGCGCTCAACGCCTGCATCCGCCACGTCGTCGACCTCAACTTCGGCCCTGACGTCGTCGCGCCGCGCTATGCGCTGTGGCAACAAGAAGAAATCGACAAGTCCCTGGCCCAGCGCGACAAGGCCCTGACCGAGTCCGGCGTAAGGTTCACCAACGCCTACTGGCAGCGCACCTACAACCTGCAGGACGGCGACCTACAACAAGCACCGACCCGGGGCGACAAACCGTCATTTGCCGAAACCACCCAACACCGGGCGCCAGATCAAGCCGCCCTCGACCAAGCCATCAATAGCCTGCCAGCCGAGCCCTTAGACCAACTGACTGAAAACCTCGCCAACCTGATGTTCATGGCCGACACCTGGGGCCGCCTAAGCACCACCGCCGACCGGGAAGACTGACATGGCCAGCCCCGCAAAGCAGCTCAACCCCGCGGACCTCAAGGTCATCTTCGGCCTCGAACCCGCCAACGCCGTCGCCTACCTGAAGGCCAAGGGCTACACCATCACCTGGCATTGGCAAGACATCCTCGACCAGGCCCACGACCACGCATTCACCGTCGCCAAAGCCATGCGCCTGGACCTACTCAGCGACATTCGCGCCGCCCTGGAAACCGCCCTCCAACAGGGCCAAACCCTCCAGCAATTCACCGCCCATTTGAAACCCGTCCTACAAGCCCAAGGCTGGTGGGGCCAGCAAGTCATCGTCGACAGCCAAGGCCGCGCCGAAACCGTCCAGCTCGGTAGCCCACGTCGCCTAAAAACCATCTACCAAACCAACCTGCAAAGCGCCTACATGGCCGGCCGCAAAACCGCCATGGAACAGACCACCGAGACCCACCCGTACTGGATGTACATCGCCGTCCTCGACGGTAAAACCCGCAGCAGCCACCGCGCCATGCACGGCCAGGTCTTCCGTCACGACGACCCCATCTGGCAAACCATCTTCCCGCCTAACGGCTTCAACTGCCGCTGCCGCGTCGTCGCCCTGAGCGAAGCCGCCGTCAAGCGCCGTGGGCTTACCGTTATATCCAGCCAAGGGAAAACCTTTACCGAAACGGTCGAGACCGGGACCGACAAACGTACCGGGGAAATCAGAACAGCAACCGTGGGAGGCATTCGAATTACCAATGCCCCAGGCCATACCGTCACATTCCGCACCGACCCAGGCTTCAATCACGCCCCGGGCACCGCCTGGCAGAAGGCCTGAAACGCAATTAACCACACCCACCCGTGGCGAGGGAGCTTGCTCCCGCTGGGCTGCGCAGCAGCCCCAAACTCAGCCACCTAGCACCGCAAACCTAAAATGGAAGGCATCCCATGTTCACCATCGAACTAGAGCACCAACATCTGCAACAAATCCTAAGCCGAGTGGAGCGGACTGTCGGTGACCTAGCGCCACTCATGCACAGTCTGGCCGCTGAGCTCGCCAGCCAGACCGAAGAAAACTTCGAACAGCAAGGCCGTCCCCAGTGGCCTGAGCTTTCCGACGTCACCACAGGACGCAGAGCCGAAACCGGCCACTGGCCCGGCAAGATGTTGCAAGTCAGCGCTGCGGGGCTGGCTGCCTCGATCTCCACCCAAGCGACAGACAGCACGGCGGTGGTGGGTAGCAACAAGCCCTATGCGGCGATGATGCAGTTCGGTGGGGATCAAGCTGATTTTCCGCAGCTGTGGGGTGATATTCCGGGCAGGCCATACTTGCCCATGGATGCCGAAGGCAACCTGCAACCCGAAACGGAACAAGCCCTACTGAAACTAGCGCTCTCTCATCTTGAACAGGTTGCAGGCGTCTAACGTCATAAAAGGCAGACAGTGCCCGTGACACTGCGGTTAGACGGAAACGGCGCTAGAGGGACGAGACCCGCTTCAGGGCAAGGGCCTATTAAGCCGCCCATCAAGCGCAAAAGGCTCTTGCAGCACCAGCTCGTACAACCCATCGGCCAGATGCGGGTTCATCAACAAATTCCAGCTATGTGGCGAGACACTAGAAGGGACCAGCACGAAAGGGTGCTTGCTCAACAGATCTGCACCAAACTTTTGCTGACTACGGCTTGGCGTACCCGGTACTAACCAGTTGGGATTGGCAATGCTATCTGGCTGAACGACATGAATGCCGGACCGGTCAAGTACGCGGGCTTGTGTCAGGCAATGAGGTTTACTGTCCAGCGCATCGAAATCCTTATGCACTGCAACTTCAAGGATGGCCGTAGAGGCATCCAGGGCCGCGTAAACCGTGCCCATTCCCTTGGGGTTCCAGCGCCCACCCACTTTTTCAGCCCCCACGCCCGAATTCCAAGTGGCGGCATACTCTGCGGGATCAAGGCGCCAGAAATGAATCTCACTGCTCAAAGGGTCTTTAGCCATCAATAGACCCCATACTCAATGCGCGTCAGAAAGTCAGTCACCAACTCATACCCGACTGAATTTGAAATCAGGTCAATCGGTGTCTCACCGTCCAGACCCCGTGCAGGTTTGGCCATCCATTGCTCGGCAAGCTCACGAGAACCCAGGACCGCCGTTGCCTTTTCCAAGACCTCGGCATAATTGAGAGCCCGCGTACTCTGCTCTGGGGTTAAGACTTCATTGGGCGTTTTTAACCGCCGCGCCAGCGTGCGCTCAGACGTGCCAACGATTTTCGACAGCACACCGCGCCGCTTATACACCTCACTGTTCTCGACCATATCAAGCACAGATTGCAGCGAAAAACCTTTACGAACGGCCCGGTATATCTCCATACGATCATCGCCATCTTTTCCAGAAAGCAACACCGCGACCATGGACGGACCGTGACTGGAACCAGGCATCATTACCTTTACCGTGCGCTCGCCACTACTCACAACGGCTACGAACGCACCCGATGCGCGTGGTTTGACGTTTCTTTTGCGGATGCCATCTTTAGCAGCCTCAACGACTGCAACATCTTTTTTTTTGGCGCTCATGGATACCTCCAGCACTCTGTCATCTGGCATCAACTATAGTGCCAAATGGCAGAAACTGCTAATCCCACACATTCGTCTACGACGCTGCGTAGCAGCAAGGTTCGCTTTCGAGGTCAGGCCGCCTTCAAGGCCTAAACAACGTGGGATAGGCCGTCAGCGGCATCCTTCACTCGAGCACAGCCTGGCTACCGGGCTCGCAAGCCATATCGCCGCCTCTTGCATTCCAGACATGCCGAGTCCTTGCTCATTTCGCACAGCCAGAATCCTTATAACCGAGAACTCCAACTTGCGTATCGAACCAAACTACCCTCAGGTAAATACGCGTGCTGTTCAAAAAGGCCGTTCAATCAGTCTCCTTCATAAGCTGGAAAAGGAGATGTGCAGGAAATTTGTCGCGACAGTCAAGATGTGATACTAATTCGCCACCTATAACGGTACTAGGTTACAAAATTTTCCTGTTCAGTAGCTAGAGGGCTGCTTATGTCACGGATGAAAAGTATTTTCGGGTCTTTTGACATGTCTCCCACCATCAACAAATCGTTCGCTACGGACAGCGGGAACGTACAGAGACGCATATACGAATCGATTTCTACGGAATCCGTTGATGGAAATGAGAATTTTCAAGATTCACATGATTACCAAATTCAAGAAAACCTCCGAAAGCTTTATGGCAAGCCCGGAGTCAAGAAAGCGATTATTGGCGGACATCCTGACTTTAATCATCTGGTTGATAGCGGCGAAAAGGAAAACGGATTTGTAACTTCCCTGTTTGTGGATATTCAAGGGTCTACCCGTCTAGGTGTATTTTACACCCCGGACTTGGTTTTTTATTTTAAAAATCAGATAATAAAATGTGCAATTGAATGTGTATTGGCTTTTGATGGGCATGTACATCGCATCATGGGCGATGCCATATTGGCGTTCTTCAGAGGTAATGGTAACGAGCGAAATAGCGCTATCGATGCGATCAACTGTGGTGCTGTGCTCGTTCAGTTTATACGTGAAGAAGTGGTGCCGCAGTTGAGAGAGCGCGGACTGGCTGAAGATGTAGGAATTCGAGTGGGCGTGGATTACGGCTCTCACTCCCATGTTCTCTGGGGAATGTACGGCTACTCAGGAGTTTCTGAGGTCACAGCCACTTCATTTCACGTTGATATTGCAGCCAAACTCCAGCAAAGCGCTCCGCGGAATCGTGTAATGCTCGGGCAATCAGTCGTGGACCTTCTCGGATTGCATGATGAAGTAATTGAAGTGCGTAGATATACAAAAGACGACGAGAAAATACCGCAACCCTACGTCACGCCCAACTACACAGACGCCCAAAAAAAACCGATGAATTATCGGCAGTATGTACTCTCTCAGAATAACTACAGCGGACTACTTCCTTACCAAGAAGACCTTAATCAAGAAATTAAAATATTCAGTACCTTGAAGCGTCGTAAAGATGAGATATCGGAAGACCATTACTTCAAATGCTCTCGCGCTGTGCCGATATCCCACGGCATAGAATTCAAGGCTCTTGTTCGACCGCGTACAAATACCACCGACATTAAGGTTATATTCAGAGTCGAGAATAACGGACCTCAGGCGTCTGAAGTTCAGGGTAAAGGGAATCATCAGACCCCAGTCCCTGCAAGACGACGCGACAATGGTGAATATTTTGCAAAACATTGGGAGGGCACATCATACGTGGGCCTACATTATATGTATGTTTCTGTGCTTGAAGATAATACCCCTACTATCCCCGAGCAAGTTTTCAGTGTTTATATTGGGTGATCCACTCCATCAAGGGCAACTAAAATAAATAATAAATGATCGCGCCAGCTAGAACGGTGGCCATGCAGCCAAAGTGCACCATTAAAATTATCGTAACGAGTTTTATGCGGGAGAATTTACTCGTAGCAATGGATGCAAGCGTGTAAATTTGGCCGTTCAGATCCTCTAAGAATTCGGCATCGGAGGCTTTCTGGATATATTCCGAATACTTAGCGCTTCCACCACAAGAAGCAATATCCCCGAAAAATATCAATGACTCCCCCCGCGGGGAGTCCGGTTTGCTGAACGTCACTGGAAAAATGGTAAGCGTAGCTAACACCATGCACCAGAGCGCTAGCACCAAAGCCAAGACCGAAAAAATTCCGATTCCGACAGTTAGTTGCATGCTCGCACTAGCCGAGTCAAACTTTGTCAGCAGCGTAAATATAAACGCAATGGCTGCTGCGCAATAAGACATGATAATGGTGCATTTTGTATTTGTCGTGCCGATATAAGTATCAATTCGCTTAAGGACCTCAAATTGATTTTTTATTTTCCTTTCACATTCCTGCGCATTCAACATATTTTCCCCCACGTCATGCCATGATGGTAAAGAAACTGCAGCGCGGAGTCGATACGTTCTGTGGACTTATCAATAGCTACCTTGGTTTGCTCCTCCAAAAAGCTGTTTTGGCCGATTAAAGGGCTCACTGCCGATAGCCATCTGGCAGAAACCATGACTCATGGACGTCCGCCATAAGCCGATCCTGACGCTGATGGCGACCTTCAGTTAGCGGGAACACACAAGGAAACCGTCACCAGCGGGCTCGGTGATTTTCACTCGACGCGGTTGTTTCCTAGACGCCATATCATGATGCGGATTTTGGAATATGTTCTACTCTCACCGAATGGAATCAAAAAGCCATCAAGGAGAAGCCCATGAGAGTTCCATTGCTTGCCGTTGCGGTCCTTACTGCCTCAGGTTGCGTTACCGACCGCATGACCGATCCAGCAATCGTCACAGTCATAGACCACAAAGCCAAATTCACTACCGTCACGACCACAGCCGATCGCCGAATATTTGTCCTCAACGGCTCCACCAATCGCACCTGTGGAGAACCACCTGCAGGTGTTGCAGAGAATGTGGGCGCGTCGCTGAGTAACAGCCTTACAGCTGCGGTGAAAGCAGGCGGGGCCCAGCCAGGGATGAGTAATAACTTTGCGGAGAGCGCAGCAAAAACAGTCGTGAATGTCGCGCAGAAAACGCAGGGAATGATGCTATATGAGGCAATGGCGTCAGGCTTATGCATGGCCTATGCAAATGATATGTCAATCTCATCGACCGAATATACAAGAATGATCAACAAGTCTGCCGAGATGGCGGCGGTGCTCATTGCGCAAGAGTTGAATTTAACAAAAGGCGTCGTTGGACCCAACGAAAAACCTCTGAGTCAAGTGGAGACAGGAAGCAGCACCGGGGCCAATAACACTGGTACAAGCACTAGTACTAACGTGACGGATACCACTACAGCGACCGCTGTAGCATCCGGCGCAGCGGCAACATCAGTTGCAACCAACGGCAACCAAACGGCAGTTAAGGCAACGGCGGACGCGATTGCCGCAGCCACGCCTGCGAATGCATCTATTGAGCAGCGAAAAGAGATTGTCAACGCCGCCACGGCGGCGTCGGTCTCTCAGGCTACTGGTGATTCAGGCAAAGGCCAGCGGGCGGCGGACAAGGCCACAACGGTTTTCGAGGCGAGCGTGGGTTCGCCTTCGGCTGAAGTAGATGTCGGGAAGGTCGTAAAGGACATTAAGGCAATCATGGGGGGCTCTTAGCAAACGAACGAGGCTTGACGCCCAGTCAGGATGAATTTTGAGGTAATGTCTATGTTGGCTTTCCATGTCACTAGATCAAAACAAAAGCCAAGCACTTAACTCGCAGCAGTATTTGTAGAAAATGTCGATCAAGGAGCAATTGTGAACCGGCTAGAAGAAAGAATCAGGGATTTTTTGGCGATTAATTTAAGCATAATCGAGTCGGACCTAACCATTGTTCGCAAGGAATATAAACTACCTAACAGCTTTGGCTCGAGTGGGAGCATAGACATCCTTGCAAAGGACAGCCTCGGTCACTATGTAATTATTGAAATTAAAAGAAGTGACCAAGCAGCTAGAGCTGCTTTGCATGAGCTTACAAAATATGTAGCGCTGCTACGGTCATCTTTAGGGGTTCCCGCTGAAAAGATACGAACCCTGTTGGTATCAACTGACTGGAAGGAGCTGGCGGTTCCATTCTCCGACTATCTAAAAACGTCCGAAGTCCCCACGGCTGGGTATATAATTACGACAACTGGTGCAGGCGAGATAGTAAATTGTAGTAAATTTTCTCCAATTGCTATGGATGCAGGGCTCTCGATTAGTAGGCAGCAAAGCCTTATTTTGTACACGGATGCAACAAAAAGAAACAGAGGAATCGATACCATTATAAAGGCTGCTACCCGCTCCCAGTTATCAGATTTTGTGACGCTGACTGCTGATTACAACGGAGGGAACAGCCAGGTTATCTATCCGTACGGCATATATTTTGGCTTCTCCTCACCGATTTCAAACCCTGAAAGCGAAGAGTCAAAGCGAATAATGCAAGCGTTAGACTGGGATGAAGATCTAGATGACCTTGAAGAAAATTTCCTCTGCGCATTGATGGATAATATTAGCGGTCATGACACAGTTGAAATAGGTTATCCTGAGAAACTAAAGCTAATGGAGGAATCAGAATGGTCAATCGCAGTAGTTGCACGAAACGGTCGTTACCAAAAAAATATCGATCTAATGCCTGATGATCAGCTTATATCTGAATTTACGAAAACGGAGGGAGGCGCTACTTACTATCTTTACGAAACTTCCTCTCCTAAGTACCTGCCCAGCTGGGATAAATTTAAGAACGATCTTTTTCTGGTGCTAATGGGAAGTGATGCATGGGTCGCTTTCTTCAAGGCGCTGATAAACGAATTGGAAGCCGATTCATCCACCCCGACAATATCTATCCAGCTCTATAATCCAGCAAATATATTGCTCGGACTTTCAAAAATTTTTGGCGAAAATGACTTTAGATACCTTCCCAGTTTTCAGCTTGTCGTTTCCGGAGAAAAACAGACAACTATATATCTTGGCGAGTTAGCTTGGGATGGTGTCGGAACGCACGTAAATTTTGATGAATGGATTAAAAACTCCTACGACTCGACGGAGCATTATTTTATTATGCATGCCTTCGGCGAACAGTACCTTCAAGAGGATTTAGCATGTGCTGGCCTTGGGCTTCAGCACGTTGTTTATAAGATTATTAGTCCAGGCAAAGCTAATGAAAGTGTATTTTTAAGCTCACCCAAAGACGGTGCAGTTATTTCAAGGCAGTTTCATGAGAGTGATTTATTCACAATGCAGGATTTTTGCAAATCGCACGCAGCGTTTGGCAGAAGTCTGGTCAATGCCGTAAAGAGCCTCTCTATGGGATTTATTAAATAGAGATTTTTCATACGACAAAGCCAGCTCGTGGAAGACTAAGTTTTCTACATTTATTGGGAGCCATCATTTCTGCGTTTGCGAAATGGGCTTTGCCAGGCCGGCTTGACGTGGTTCTCTAATCTACTATAGGTATCGAGTCCTACAGCCCACACACCCCGTAACACCGAACCCTAGTCCCGAAGCTACGTCGCCTTGCGCCTTTGCCTACAACTAAGCCAGAATCCGCCCGCTTGTGTGTCCTGGTCCGTAACGGTAGTTTTGTTTCCGTCACTGCTCATCAGTGATCGGGTATAGCGACCCGAATCGGTACGGTTGCATCAGCGCTCCTGATCTCATTGCAGATATCCCTATCTGCGACTGCTGTAATGGTGGCTGTGCGCGGGAGACCTTCGGGTCTGCCGGGCTCCTGTACCCCCGGTTCGCTAACCTGCGTACAGCCGCCACCCTAACTTGCTTAGCGACAAGTCATGGTGGCTCAACTAGGTACAGGAGTTCCATCATGTTCAAGGTCACACCCAATCCTCCGGATTCGGACCCCAGCTCCGCCGGCCTCGATCCAAAGAAAGTCCAAGAGGCCACCGATCGGGCGCTGGATTTCTATCTGAAACCGAAAGAAACCGACGCCAAAACCGACCCATCACCGGGTCAACTCTTCACCGTCATCGACGGCATCGACACTGAAAGTCTGCTCGCCAACCTCAGCGAAAGCCTGGCCTCGGCCAACGCGATGATCAACATCCTGGCATTCGACCTTGAGGGATCGCCGCGACATGTTGCATTTGGTATTCAACAGGTCATCGAGTTGAGCGAACTGTTGGTCAATCGAGCGTTGGACAACGTCGATCCACGCTAGCACCCAGCCTGTAACGTACTGCCTACCGGGCCGCCGACCAACCGGCACGCAAGGCAGCCTGTGCAGTGTCCTTTTACACACTGCACAGGTCACCCTCGACGGGCTATCTTCACGGCATGCCGCTCATCGAACTCAACGACGGCACCCGCGGAATAAGCTCATCCATTTTGCCCGACGGGTGTTGAACGCCACTAAGCTCTACAAGCTCATCTGACCCGCGTGCATTAGCCCAACTCACGTTGGCCGGCAGTAACGTCAGATCCCCGACATAAATACTTTATAAAACGCGTCAGAGGCCTTGCGCCTCAGTAGATGGCCTCATCATCCCAGGCTCTCCCAGTACTTGCCCAAAACACTGACGATCTGGACTGATCTCAGCCCTACAATCCTCGGAAGACCACCTCCTTAATCCTGATTAAAAGCCAACCCCGCCCGAAGATCCCAAGCTGTGCGCACCATCTCCACCAAAGCGCACCCCCATGACCCAACTCCACATCTTCAAACCCGGCACCCACACCGCCCAATGCGGCACCACCTACAACTTCACCGAAGCCGACCTGGCCGCCACCGTCGCCGCCTACAACCCAACCCTCCACGAAGCACCATTGGTCATCGGCCACCCGCAACACGATGCCCCAGCCGCCGGCTGGGTCAAATCCCTGTCCGCCACCGCCCACGGCCTCATCGCCGAACCCCAACAAATCGACGCCTCCTTCGCCGAGCAAATCGCCAAGGGCAGCTACAAAAAAATCTCAGCGTCCTTCTACCACCCAACCGCCGCCAACAACCCCGTGCCCGGCGTCTATTACCTGCGCCACGTCGGCTTCCTCGGCGCACAGCCGCCAGCGGTCAAAGGCCTGCGCCCCATCGAACTGGCCGAAGGCGAACCCGGCGTCATCGAGTTCAGCGAAAGCGAACCGAACACCGCTGCACTAGAAGCAGAAAACCACCGCCTCAAAGCCGAACTCGCCCAACGCGACAACGCAGCCCGTCTCGCCGCACAACAAACCACTCACGCAGCCAGCGTCGCCTACGCCGAACAACTGGTCGCCGCCGGCATGAAGCCGTTGCACGCCCCAGTCGTCATCGCCGCCCTCGACGCCGCGCAGTCCGGCACCAGCCCCTTGTCGTTCGGCGAAGGCGACCAACGCCAGCCCCTAAGCGTCGGCCTCAAAACCCTCTTTAACGACCTGACCAACCCCGTCAGCTTCACCGAAGTCGCCACCAAGGCCCGCACCGGCCTAATCGAGGCCGCACCCACCAACCCCTTACTCGCCGACGCCGCCGCCCGCGCCCAACGCTAGGAATCCCCCATGGCCACCTTCAACCAACCCAAAGACCTGGGCGACTTACTGCTGCTCCAAGTCTGCCCCGGCTGGACCAAAAGCAACGTCACGTTGCTCGCCGGCACCGACTACCCACTCGGTCAGGTGCTCGCCAAAGTCGCCGGCAAATACCAACGCCTTGATCCCGCCGGCAGCGGTGCCACCAAAAAAGCCGCTGCCGTCCTGGCCGAACGCGTAAACGCCACGACCGGCGATCAACCCGGCGTGGTCATCGCCCGCGGCGCCGTCCTGGCCCTGGGGCAGTTGGTCTGGCCCGCCGGCATCACCGAAGCCCAGCAAGCCGTCGCGCTCGACGAACTCAACGCCCTGGGCATCGTCGCCCGCGCAACCCTCTAACCTGGAGCCACCCATGAACCTGCCAGACCTGTTCAGCGTCGCCAACCTCACCGCCGCCATCAACAAACTCCCGGCCATTCCCGGCAAGGTCGGCGCCATGGGCCTGTTCGACGAAAAAGGCGTCACCAGCACCAGCGTCATCATCGACGAGCGCGAAGGCCGGTTAGTGCTAGTGCCCAACACCTCACGCAACGACGACCCCGCGCCGCTCGAAGGTCGCAAACGCAAACGCCGCACCTTCGAAACCCTGCACCTGCCGGTCAGCAGCTCAATCCTGCCCAGCCAGTTGCAAGGCATCGCCGCCTTCGGCCAGGAAAACGCCACCGCGCCCGTCGTTACCGTCGTCAACGACCACCTGCAGGAACTCAAAAACAGCATCGAGGCCACCCGCGAATTCCAGCGCGTCGGCGCACTGCGCGGCCAATTGCTGGACGCCGATGGCTCGGTATTGTTCGACCTGTTTGATGAATTCGACGTCAAACAGAAGAAGGTCACCGTGCCCCTCAGCAAGCCCGAGACCAACGTGCGCAAAGCCTGCCTCGACGCCAAGCGCCACGCCGAATCCAAACTCGGTGGCGTGATGGTCACCGGCTTTCGCGCCTTGTGTGGGCCAGACTGGTTCGACGCGTTCACCGACCACGCCAAGGTCAAAGAAGCCTTCGCCCACTACCAGGCCGCGCAAGACCGCCTCGGCGGTGACATGCGCTCGGGCTTCACCTTCGGCGGCATCGAGTACATCGAATACGACGTCACCGTCAGCGGCCAGCGCTTCATCCCGGCTGACATCGCCCAGGTCTTTCCCGTCGCCCGGGGCGTGTTCCGTCTGTTCAACGCCCCGGCCAACTACAACGAAACCGTCAACACCCTGGGCCAGGCGTTTTACAGCAAAGCCGAGCCGCGCAAGATGGGCAAAGGCTGGGACCTGGAAGCCCAGGCCAACCCCTTGGCCATGTGCCTGTTCCCCGAAGCCCTCGTTGAACTGAAGGCGGGTTGAGCCATGCGCTACTGCACCCGTGCCGACCTCGGCAACGCCATTCCATTGATGACACTCACCCAGCTGTCCAGCGACGACCCGGCCGCCGCGCAGCCCAACGAAAGCGTCATCGATGACAGCCTCAGGCAAGCGCAAGAGCTGGTCGACGGCTACCTGCGTGGCCGCTACCGCCTGCCACTCGACCAAGTGCCCACCGTACTGCGCGACGCCGTGGTCTACCTGGCCCGGCACTGGCTGTACCAACGTCGCCCCGAAGGCGCCTTGCCCGAGGCGGTCATCAGCAGCCGCAAAGACACCCTCAAACTGCTGGAGAGCATTCGCGACGGCGTCGTCACCCTCGGCCTGCCCACCGGTCACGCCGTGCCAGAGCCCGGCGAGGTCCGCGTGCGCGTACGCCCTCAACAATTCGATGCACAGACCTGGGAGCGCTACTGATGACCGACCCTATGCCCACCACCCAAACTGAACAACTGCTGGAGGCGATCCTCGCTCGGCTGCAAAACGAGTTCGGCCAGCAACTGAGCATCGAGTTGTTCCCCGAGAACCCGGTTCAGTACCGCCTCAACCATCCCCACGGCGCGGTTCTGCTGGCCTACGTCAAATCGACATTTGGCCCGACGCAAAGCACTGACATGACGTTCCAGGCCCGCAGTTTGGTACTGCGCCTTACCCTGATTTTTCGGCAGCTCAACGGTAAAGACGGCGTCGTCAGCCACCTCGACCGTCTGCGCGACTGCCTCTGTGGCTGGTATCCACCCAATGCCGATCAGGCCTGCCATCCCATCGCTGAGCAATACATTGGCTACGTGAACGGCGTCTGGCAGTACGCCCAGGACTACGCCACCCGCGCCACCCAAGTGCAATCCGCCCCCGCGTTGCTCACCCGCGCAAACCTCAAGGTGCCTATATGAACCTGACCCGCTACCGCTACAGCGGCCCGCCCAGTGGTGCTTCCCTCTGGGTCGGCAAAAAACGCGAGGCGTTGGACGTGCTCTTGCATCCGGATAAGCCCGTCGAGTTACCCGCTGACCACGAATACACCCTCGTGCTGCTGGCGCTCAAACACCTGCAACGGCTGCCCACCGACATGAAATCCGCCGCCAAAACGCCCGCGTCTCTACTCTCCGCAAAGGAATAACGCGCCATGCCCGCCAACTATCTACACGGCATCGAAACCACCGAAATCGAGCGTGGCCCTCGGCCCATTCGGGTCGTCAAGTCGGCCGTCATCGCCTTGGTCGGCACCGCACCTACCGGCTCGATCAATGAGCTGACCCTGTGCCTGAACGACACTGACGCCGCCCAGTTCGGCCCACACACCACCGGCTACAGCATCCCTGAAGCCCTGGACGGCATCCACGACTTCGGCGCCGGCACGGTGCTGGTCGTCAACGTCTTGGACCCGGCCATCCACAGCACTCATGTGGCGGACCAAGTCGACCAGTTCGCCGAGAACGATAACTTGCAGCTACAGCACGGCGCACTGCAAACGCTGCAAATAAAGTCCGCCGATGGGGCCGTCACCTTCGTACAAGACCAGGACTACACCGCTGATTTACTCACCGGCCACGTCCGGCGCGTGGCGACCGGCAAGATTGCCGTCAACGCCCCGATCAAAGTGGACTACAGCTACGCCGACCCCAGCAAAGTTGCCGCCGCAGACATCATCGGCGGCATCACCGTTGCCGGGCGGCGCACCGGCTTAAAAGCCTTCCAAGACAGCTACAACCAACTGGGTTTCTTCCCCAAGATTTTCATCGCCCCAGGCTTCAGCACCTTGAAAGCCGTGAGCGTTGAACTCAGCACCTCGGCCGGCCAAGTGGGCGGCGTGACCTACATCGATGCCCCCATCGGCATGACCGTGCAACAAGTACTCGCCGGGCGGGGGCCCACCGGCAGCATCAACTTCGATACCAGCAGCGACCGTGTGCGGTTGTGCTACCCCCACGTCAAAGTCCACGACGCCGCCAACGGAGAACGCCTGCAACCGCTGTCCATCCGCGCCGCCGGCCTGCGCGCAAAAGTCGATAACGACCACGGTTACTGGTGGAGCAGTTCCAACCAGGCACTGATCGGCGTCATTGGGCTGGAGCGGCCATTAACGGCGCGGATCGATGACCCCAACAGCGAAGTCAACGTGCTCAATGAAAACGGCATCACCACCGTCTTCAATTCCTTCGGCACCGGCCTGCGTCTATGGGGTAACCGCACGGCGGCGTGGCCCACCGTCACCCACATGCGCAACTTCGAAAACGTGCGACGCACCAAAGACGTCGTCGATGAATCCATCCGCTATAGCTCGCTGCAATTCGTCGACCAACCCATTACCACCTCGCTCATCACCAGCATCACCGAAAGCGTCAACTTGTTCCTGCGCAAACTCATCGGCGACGGCGCCTTACTCGGCGGCGAGTGCTGGTACGACCCGGCGCGTAACCCGCAAACCGAACTGGAACAAGGCCACGCACTGTTCAACTACAAACTCACTGTGCCACCGCCTTTTGAGCGTGGCACCTTCGAAACCGAAATCACCGGGCAATACCTGGTCAACCTGGGGGCCGCATAAATGGCAGGCTTTAGCGCACACCGTATTTCAAACGCCAATATCTACCTGGACGGCGCCAGCTTCTTTGGCAAGTGTGAAGAGATCGACCTGGGCACCCTCAAAACCATGATGAATGACTTTCAGGGGCTGGGCATGGTCGGGTTGATTGAGCTGCCGGATGGCATCGACAAGCTGGAAGGGAAAATCACTTGGAACAGCTTGTACTTCGAAGCGGCGAAGAAGCTGGTCACGCCGTTCAAGAGCGTGCAACTGCAATGCCGCTCCAACGTGCAGGTGTTCAATAACGGCGGGCTGGTCAATGAGGTTCCGCTGGTCACGACCATGACCATCACCGGGAAGGAGTACCAGTTGGGTACGCATAAGCCGCGGGACTCGACCAAGTATGAGACGCCGTTTTCGGCGACCTATGTGCGGCAGATGATCAATGGGGATGAGGTGGTGTTGCTGGATTATTTGGCGAATATTTTTCGGGTGGGTGGGGTGGATCAGTTGAGTAGGTACCGGAAGAACATTGGTCAGGCATAGCGGGTAATGGCGGGCAGCGATTCATGAAGCCTGAGCGCCGGCCGATACTGTCCCCTGGACTCATAACTGGATGACAATTAATGGCTGATTCATCGTGGTGGCAGACCCTTGGGGCTTCGCTGCTGACGGCGGCTTTCACTCTTGCAGGTACAAACTTGCAGCAGGCTCACCAAGACGAACGGGCTGACAAGTCAAAGTTTTTGGACGGTGCCCAAGCAACCGCGCAAGAAACCAGCCGTCTGTTGTACGACGGCTACAATGCGCTGGATAAGTTACTAAAAGAAATAAATGAAAAGGGTTGGAATGAATTTTCTCACGGGCCATGGGACGAGTATATGCAATTCCAACGAAACTGGCGCCAACAACTGATAGCGGAACATTTTAGGCTGTCGCGTTACTTTGGCAAAAATATGGCAAATGAGCTGGTTCATATCGATGAAATTGACATTCACCCTATAACTAATCACTCATCCCCAAACCCTTGCTCGCCGCCTGGGGACGAAAAGGATTATGATGTTGAAAAACTCTCCGACCAAATCGAATGCTACGCTCGACTTGCGACATTAGAGCAAGATATTATCAATGAAAACCTTAAGGACCAAAAAGCCAAAGGGCTATACGATGCGTTGGGTTCTAAGCGTAACACCGAAGAAAGCGCCTGGAATCTATTGCAGCACTACGATAAATTTACGGTTAACTATCTAAGAAGGCTGGATGCAACGTTAACGGAGTTAGGAGCTTCGAAAGTAACCGTTATACTAAACAAATCATAACGTGTTGGCTGGGGCACGTATTATGCGGATGAATCTGATTCTTGGAATAACTTGATAGCACCACAGAAAGTACGTTGCGAACGCCGTTATAGAACGGTAGACCACAGGCCGACAGAGACGACCGTTTGCAAGCTATAATGCATCACTATGGACGTGCGCTCTGACTATTTTCTGCCTAATAAACAGAGAAAATAGCTTGGTAGGAGGCGTGCGAAACGCTTATCTAACGTGTGAGGGCAGGTATGCAAGGAACGCTGGAACATTATAGATCAACGCTGGGAGGAGTCGGATGGTTCATCCCGCCCTATCTCACAATGGGCTTCTTGGATGCTGTATGCGCAGAGATTCATAGAAAAGGTAATTTGTTCACTCAGGATGATCTGGAAGAGGTATTAGCTTCTGCATACTCCCCGGTGAATTTAGCGGCGATGGTCACTGAGAGATACCCCGTCACGCCATTCATTCAGGATTATAAAGTAATCATTTCCGAGGCAGTACAAGCCCACTTTATGGGCCTTGATCACATTGCAGTAGGTGGGCTGATGCCAGTAATCGAAGGGGCAGCCAAAAGGATTGCAGCTGACCGAGGGATAGCCTTCGGTGATATCCGGCCCGGATTCAAGGCTTTGGCTGATGATTGCAAGCACGACGCTATAACCAAAAGCATGGGAGACGTGGGCGAGCTGGTCTCGATGCTGGATTCCTTCTCCGATTTTACCGACCGAAATCTGTATATCGGATCAGAAAAATATCCACATCCAGACATGACGAATAGACATGGAATCCTTCATGGGGCATACGACGATGAAGCTTATGGCAAGCCAATTAATTTTTACAAATCCATCGCCGCAATTGACTTTTTGTGTCTGATTTCAGCGTTTAAAGCCCATGTATCTTGGATGTCTCCCAGGTCTACTACCGCGTCGAATAGCCTCGCGCTTTTCTACCTGGCGTGCCTGAAACTGTCTAAGCTAAACCCATTGAAATAAATCTAGTGTAATCGGCCGCGACTCCTACACTCGACTGAGTACCGGCCTAGCTAGTTCAATCCCGTTATTTGCTTTTTTGGCCAATCCAAATCGAATATCTTGATGATCTCCTTGCGCACGGCATCAGAGAAATTCAAAGCGATTTTATTGCGAGTTCGAGCTATCGCTGCTTGCAGCTTATCACTATGCTTAATAACTCCTGGCGCAAGTTTTTCCATTGTCTTTGAAAACTCTTCTGCCTCTTGCTCCAGTGGCCCCATTGGAACCAAGATAGACGGATCTTTCGCTGCCCGCTCTGGAACTGAGTCTACATCTAGCATTGCTTGTTTTTGCAAGAGAGACAGGGTGTGTGAAATGTCATCTGCAACATGCTTAATATATGTATAGTCCTCAGGCTTTAGTATCTTCTCAGCATCACTTTTTTCAAACTCAGCAAGAAAACATTGTGCTGTATCGACCTTCAATATATTTTCTCCTAGATAAGCTTCTGGAGGTGTCATGAGGCCTGAACAGTATGGGGCAGCAAAAACTATCCGTTTCTGCAGATCCCGTCTGTCGCGTTCATATGCTTCAAGCTTAACTTTCTCAAGGGCTGCGGTGGCGACTTCAAGCTTTTCGGTCGTAGCGGTAAGCTCGAACTCGCGACGAGCAATGCTTTCTTCCAATGCTGCCGTTTTGTATAAGGGAATGACTGTAAAATACAAAGCGCCTATGGTAAGGGCAAAAAGACCAAACTGAGACAAATGGCTCAGTCGAGAAAGCCAAACATCCAATTTTTGTGAATTCTGATTTTGCTGTGATAAGAGGGGCGGATGATATTGCGCTCTTTCGTTATAATGTTTTTTTCTTGGACGCCGCATGTGAAAACCATTTTATAATCGGAGATGTTTGAGTGAATTTTGACACTTCGAGAGGTCAAAAACCACATAATTAGAACGTTAGCTGGTTACTTAACCAATCGCTATCGGCTTCAAAGTATTCCTGAGATTTACGGCTGGTCGCGTGAACATGTCATCACGTCGCTCTGGCAAACGGCATGCAATGCCTTTTACGAAGCCGTACATCATCTGGCGCCATTGCCTACAGCCCCGACAGAATTCCCCGGCTGCGCGCCTGTGCGCTCAGCGATATCTTATCCCCGTCACCGCTCGCAGTGACCGGGCGGAGCAGCCTGCAGTGGTATTTAGGTGCCTCTCGTGAAGGAACAGGCCGCTCCGCCCGATGTTTAATGGCGCTGCACGCCGGGCCCCTAGGCTTTCTGGCGATGCCCGATTCTCCGGTCTACTCCGGCGTTCAGTGACCAATTTTTTAGCAGTCCGGCCACTTGTGGCGGCTATACGAGGATTCAACCGTTAGCATTGATTGGCCTCTCTGCAAGGACCTCGTACAGCTGCCTCCCTCTGTCTACCCGTTAGGGGGCTTCATTCAGAGCGCCATAAGTGATCTCAGGGCGACAGCCAGCCGCCCAAAAGAAGTCCAATTTAGATCCTTCCCAGCCTGTACTTGATGGTGGCTGTGCACAGGGCGCTCTCGGGCGCGCCGGTCTTGCCAATTCCTCCGGTCGACTAACCTGCGTACAGCCGCCACCCTTCCAAAAAAACAATAATGCCCTCAATGTTTAGCGCGCATAAACATGCTTTGAAGTGCACGTTTAATGACATCCGACGTAACGTCCTAAAGGCTACGAAACCTTGCGCTCATACTTACGCGTACGTCAGAATCCGCCGGCTTGTGCGCTTTAGCCCCGGCCTTTATCGTTGACCTGCCACTGCCCCATCAGTGGTCGGGTTTAGTCGCTCGGTCGGTTTTAGTAAGGTGCATAAGTACCATTCAGTCAGGTCGTTCTCAACCTGTACTTGATGGTGGTTGTGCGTAGGGCGCCCTTGGGCGCGCCGGGTTTGCTAATTCCACCGGTCGACTAACCTGCGCACAGCCGCCACCCTCTTTTAGTCGAGAGCGGTTGCGGCCCCAACACTGGAATTAGTTCATATGTTCAAAGTAACTCCCAACCCCCCGGGCATCGATCCGGTCCTCTCTGGTGTCACCTCTCTCGATCCTAAGAAGCTACAAGAGGCGGCAGACCGCGCGCTCAACTTTTACCTTTATCCTGAGGGGCGTAAAACGCAGATACCGCCCCGCAGACCCAGCACGATCTTCACCATCGAAGCAGCGGTGGATGACGAAACGTTGCTTGTCGAGGCCTGCGAATCCCTGGCATCTGCCAGCGTGATGGTCAGCGAACTCGTCAATTTAACGGACGACCCACGACGCCAAACGATGTTGGTGCTGCAACGGGTCATCATGTTGGGGGAGTTAGCGGTCAATCGAGTACTGGATAACTACCAGTTGCCTGGGTAGTCGCCAGGCAATGTTGTGGGGGCGCTTGCGCCCTCACAACAAAACGCACCATCAAAAGCCATTACCGCGCTTCTTATTTCCTCTGCCTAGCAACACTGCCAGCATAGGCCCGCAAGTGAGCCTTTGCGGCACTGACAGGGTTAAGCCCACGAAGCTCAGTGGAGCGTTGGCTTCCATCAGGCAGTGACACCGTCAAGGTGTCATCGAAGACGCTATACAAAGCGGTGTGCTGCACGCCGTCAATTTCAATTGTGATTTCGTCTTCCATCCGGTCTCCGGTCGTAGCAAGGGTTAATCATTCCCATAGCTATGGGAACGGTCTCCAGCCATCAACGCATGTTAAGGCAGGCGGGCAGGCTATCGAACACTTCCAGGCCATGGCCCGTCACCACGTATTCGTCCCCTCCACGGATAAGCTCTTCCTCTTTGAGCCACCGAACGCAGGCATTCAAAAATGATTCCTCAGATGTTTCAACGTAATACCCATCGTGAGGATCCAGACGGCCTGCTGGAAAGCCGAAATCCTCCGCACTCAAGCCAATAGGCGTTGGACAAGCATCGATCAGTTTGCTCATTATCTGAGTAATCAAATCATTAAATTTTTCTTTGTTCGACTCACTCATAGTTCCATCTCTCCTTGTGCATCGGGTCTGGTGCCGTCTTCCAAAGCAGCCTGAATCCTCTCTTTAAATCCGATTAAAAGCCAGTATCCAAGCGCACCGTCACCATCAGGCTCAACGAAGAGCAATCGATCTCACTGATCGACCTGGAGCATAATGATGGCCGACACACTCAACTTCATTCTCAAATTCCCCTTCAACAGCGCCAGCGGCGAACTGATCTCGACGCTGTCCATCAAGCGCCTCAAACGCAAAGACATCACCGCCGCCCAAGCGGTGACTAAAGATGAAGGCGCCATGGAAGATCTGCTGGTCGCCAAGATGCTGGGCATCACCCTCGAAGACCTCGGCGAGTTCGACATTGCCGACTCCCGGCTCGCCACCGAGGTGTTGCGGGAAATGGCAGCCGCAGGTGACCTTGTTGCAGTCCTGGGACGAGGCGCTGTTGCTGGTGCTCCGGATGCAGCCGTCTGAGATCGCCGGGCTCGACATGGTCGAGTACTGGCGCTGGGTGGCGGTGTGTGAGCGTGAGATCAATCGTCGGCTTGAACTGGCCGAAAGAACCAGTGGCTGATCAGCGTCACAAGGCCCACAACCAAGCCTGCCAGCAACGCGCCGCCCGCCGCCAAAGGGGTGGCCGCCAAGGCCAGCAAAGGTAGCCCAAAACAGAACGCCAACACCGCCGCCCACAACGGCAAGTGCACCAGGCACAGCCAGGCAAGCCCGATCACACCGGTGCCGAGGGCCAATGCATAAACAAGGTGGGCGGTGCGTAGCGCGGCTTTTTCAAACATGCCCAAAGCGTAGCTAGATCTAATGGCGAATGAAGTCCTGTTGGGGTTAAAAATTGGCGGGGTTGTTTCAGGCAGTTTCAATGCGGCCTTCGGCTCAGCCAAATCCACGGTGCAGCAGCTCAGCCGGGCCACCGATGGCCTTACGGCCAAGCAACAAGCCATTGGTAACGCGCTGTCGGCGGCCTTGGCCCGTGGCGGTACCGGCCTTGTCCAACTGCGTCAGCAGTACACGTCGGTGGGCATCGCCATCGACCAGCTCAAAGCCAAGCAAGACAGCCTCACCGCCAGCATCGAGCGCGGTGATGCCCTGCGGACGAAACGTCGGGAGCTGCGCGGCCAGGCCATGGAGGTCATCGGCACCGGCGTGGCGCTGGGCGCGCCAGTGGTTCGGTCATTCAATACGGCCGTCGATTTCCAGGACCAGACCCGCGACATCGCCATCACCGGCGGTTTCAACCCGGCGCAGGAACAACGCTTGAGCTTAGCCATGCGTGGCGCGGCGCTCAGGTGGAATCAGACCCAAACCGACGTCGCCAACGGCACCGCCATCCTCATTGCTGGTGGCATCGACAATCTCAAGGAGCTCACCGAGTACGCGCCGGTCATGGCGAAAACCGCGACCGCTACCCGCGCCAGCATGAACGATCTCGGGTCGGTCGCTATCGCCCTCAGCGAAAACCTGGGCATTGGTGCGGCAGGCTTGGAGCGTTCCATGAACATGCTGGCGTTTGCCGGTAAGAGCGGTCAGTTCGAGCTGGCCGACATGGCCAAATGGCTGCCGCAGCTCACCCCCCAGTTCGCCGCCCTGGGCATGACCGGCGAGCGCGCCGTGGCCGAGATCGGCGCCTCGCTGCAGATCGCCCGCCGCGGTGCCGGCAGTAACGATGAAGCTGCCAACAACTACAAAAACTTCCTCTCAAAACTCACCGCGCCAGAGACGTTAAAAGCCTTTGAAAAGGCCGGTATCGATCTGAAGCGCAGTATGAAAAACCTGGTCAGCGAGGGTTTGTCCCCCGCACAGGCCATGCTCAATATCCTCACGGCCCACCTTGGCAGAAAGGCCCCGGCCGCGGCCGCCGAGTACGGCAAGGCACTGAACATCAAGGACGAGCAAGAACGGCAGACGGCACTGGCCCGGCTCGATGAGGCCTATAAGCTCGGCGCCTTATTCGCCGACCAGCAAGTCCTGTCTTTTGTCCGGCCCGCGTTGGCGAATCAACAGGATCTGGCCAGTATCGAACAAGGCAGCAAAAGCGCCGCCGACCAAGGCCTGCTCGATCAGGACTGGGCCAAGCGCATGGGCAGTTCTAAAGAGCAATTGAAAGAGCTGCGCAACAACCTGACCGACATCGGCCTCTCAGTCGGCAGTGCGCTGTTGCCCGCCATCGTCGACGTCAGCCGCGCCGTAGTGCCGCTCATGCGCTCGTTTTCGGCCTGGTCAGAACAGCACCCAGACCTTATTCGCGGCCTGGTCGGCTTGGTTGGGGGCCTGCTACTCGGCAAACTGGCCTTCATCGGCGTGGCCTACGGCGCCCAACTGGTCATGGCACCGTTCGTGGCCATGACCACCACCGTCACCGCACTGTCTGCCAAGTGGGCGTTGCTCCGTGGCCTGTGGCAGACGGGAACATTTGCGCCGCTCATCACACGGCTAAGCCGTATTGGCGGCGGGTTGCTCAAGGTCGCCCGCGGCGCGCTGTTCCTGGGCAAGATGCTTGGCGGTACGTTGTTGGTCGGCTTGAAACTCGCCGGGCAAGCCGTCCTGTGGCTTGGCCGAGCGCTGATGCTCAATCCCATTGGGTTGTTGATCACCGGTATAGCGCTGGCGGCGTATTTGATTTACCGGCACTGGGCGCCGATCAAAGCGTTCTTCACCGGTCTGTGGGGCGAGGTCACCACTGGCTTTAGCGGTGGTCTGTCCGGCATCGTCGGCTTACTGGTCAATTTCTCTCCGGTCGGGTGGTTCTACCGCGCCTTTGCCGGTGTCATGAGTTACTTCGGCATCGAGCTGCCGGGCACGTTCACCGAGTTCGGCGGCCTGCTGGTCACGGGGCTGGTCAACGGCATCAGCAACAGGGCCGGCGCCCTCAAAGACAGTGTCGTGGGCATCGGGTCGTCCGTTAAGGGCTGGTTTACCGAAACCTTGGGCATTGAGTCCCCTAGCCGGGTTTTCATCGGTTACGGCGCTAACATCAGCGAAGGCGCAGCCCTCGGTATCCACGCCCAGGCGGGCTTGGTTCGTCAGGCCGCGCTCGGCATGGCCGCCCAAAGCGCGGTGGATATGGCGCCGCCCAATCCCGCGCAGGTGACCCAGGCCAGCATGATGAGCGGCACTGGCCGAAGGTCAGCCGTCGCGGGTTCTGAATTCGCGGGCCCAATGACCTTCCATTTCTCGCCTCAGATCAACCTGCCCAGCGGTGCCGGAATGGACCAGATCAACCAAGGCTTACACGCCAGTTATGCCGAATGGGTGCGGTTGATGGAACGCTACCTGCACGACAAACGCCGCCGCAGTTACGGCCCCGCCGACGAGGTCACCGCCTAATGTTTGCCATCTTGGGCGATATCGAATTCACCGTCGCAGGCGGTATCAGCGGCATGGAACACAACGGCTCATCCGATTGGGCCGAGCATGCGCGCATCCAGGGCAAGCCGCTGTTGGAGTGGATAGGCGAAGGCTTGGATGAATGCAACCTGACCATTGAGTTACACCCCGTGCTGGGCGATCCCCAAGCGCGTCTACAGGCGTTGCACCAAGCCAAAAGCCAACACCAGCCGTTGGCCTTCGTCATGGGCAGTGGTGAATATCTAGGGGTGTATGTCATCCGGTACATCAGCAACACCTGGCGGCGCGCCACGGCCGCCGGGCAGATCAAAGCCGCCACCGTGCAGCTCAACCTGGCGGAGTACACCGGCCCCTTCAGCCGTAACGTCGCGCGCCCCGGCCTATTCGACGCGACCCTGCGCGGAACTTCAGCCGCCACCATCGGTTCTCCCGGTTTGATCACGCGGCCGATACCTTCGCCCAGCGTCACACAGCAGGTGGTCGCTCAGGCAACGGCGGCGGCCAATCTGCTCAGGGCCGGGCAGAACCTTTACCGTGCGGTCAAGAGCCGTGACGCCCCCCTGGTTCTGGGCCAGGTGCCGCAGCTACTCGGCATCACGGCGCGGACCATCGAGCCGTTGCAGGCGTTGGCCCACGTCGCGGGGGCGCTCGACAGCACCGTCGATTTATCACACCTGGGCGAGCAAGTACTGGGGCATGTCACAAGCGCACGCAACAGTTTGAACCCTGTGGACCTGGGCAACATCCTCGATCGCTTTGCTGCCTCCGGCGCTGCCCTCGATCAGGCGCTCAGCACCATGGACGCTGCCAACGCCCGATGGGCGGGTTTGGCCGCACACGTCTTGACCCGGAGAGCCTGATGTTCATCGCGCATATCACGACAGAGGGCGAACGCTGGGACCAGTTGGCCTGGCGGTATTACGGCGACGCCCACCGCTATCTGCCGATCGTTCAGGCCAACCCCCATGTGCCTATCAGCGCCGTATTGCCCGCGGGGCTTAGGCTCGCCATTCCCATGCTGCAACCGCTCCCCACCACAGAAGACCTCCCGCCATGGATGCGATGATTCCTCACCAGGTGCCCAACGCACGCTTCGTACTGACCTACCAGCAGCACAACATCACCCGTAACGTCAGCCAGCACCTGCTGTCCCTGTCTTACACCGACTACCTCACCGGTCAGGCAGACAGCCTGGCGGTCGAGCTGGAAGACACCCAAGGC
The DNA here is from genome assembly GCF_007828215.1 of Pseudomonas sp. SJZ074. Lineage (GTDB taxonomy): Bacteria > Pseudomonadota > Gammaproteobacteria > Pseudomonadales > Pseudomonadaceae > Aquipseudomonas. The sequence goes on from NZ_VIUE01000014.1 coordinate 92,889, forward strand.
AAGTGGCGCGATCAATGGTACCCAGGCCACGGCGACAGCGTGTCTCTGTCTATCGGCTGGGAAGGCCAGCCGTTGCGCGACCTCGGCCGCTTCGAAATCGACGAAGTCGAACTCAACTGCCCACCCTCAACCGTCACCCTCCATGGCCTGGCCACCGGTATCAAAACGGCACTGCGCACCACGCACCACCACGCATACGAAAACACCACGCTGGCCGCCATCGCCCGGCAGATCGCCACCCGCCAGGGCCTGCAACTGATCGGCAACATCCAAGCGATCCCACTCGACCGTCTCACCCAGCAACAGGCCGACCTGACGTTCTTGCGCGACCTGGCCGCCGAATTCGACTACGCCTTCAAAATCACCGGCCAGCGCTTGGTCTTCCACGCCATCAGTGAATTGTCCAACGCCGCGCCAGTGGCAACGTTGGTGCTCCAAGACCTAAGCCATGTGAACCTGCGCGACCAAATCAAAACCGTCCCCCAAGCCGTCGAGCTCAAACATAAAGACCCCGCCAACAAACAACTAATCACCTACACCCTCGAAAACGGCGAAACCGTCGCCGCGCCCAGCAGCGCCAGCAAAACCACCACCAGCGGCGACACACAAAAAAGCCGCAAACGCAGCACCTCCATTGAAGCATCCAAAGCCAGAGCCGCTGCCGAGCTGACTAAAGCCAACCGCGAACGCACCACCGGCAGTTGGACGACCATGGGCAAGCCCAACCTGGTCAGCGGCAACGTCGTCACCCTGGCCGCGGCCGGGCAACTTGGCGGGCGCTACCTCATCACATCATCCCACCACCGCATCACCCGTACCGGCGGCTACACGGTTCACAAACACCTGTGCCGCGTCCGCACCACCCACCAAGAGGAAACATCATGAGCATCGACCTGGCCTACGGCGAAGTCAGCGCCATCGACTACCCAAGCTGCCGCATTCGTGTTCGCCTCGACGACCGCGACGGCCTGCAGACCTATTGGCTCAATATTCCCCTGCGCAACACCCAGGGCACACAGCGTCGACCGCTCATGCCGGAAATGGGCGAGCAGGTTGCGGTGCTGCTCGATGCGGATGGGGTCGGTGGCGTGTACCTGGGCGGGATCTATTCAACAGCAGAGCCGCCACCGGTTATAGAGGCAGATACGGATTACGTGCGGTTCAGTGATGGGACGGTTTCGGCTTATGACCGTGCGGCTGGGGTGATGACGTTGGATTGCGTAGGGGCGTTGGTTTTGAAGTGCGGGAGGAACATCACGATTGAGGCAGGTGGGCCCGTGGTGGTGAAAGCGTCTTCGGCGACGTTGGATATCGCGCAGGTCACCTTGAACGGGGACCTGCAGGTGAAGGGCGATATCAGTGCAGCCGGCAGCGTTATGGATGCCGAAGGCAACTCAAATCACCACAGTCATTAGGTCGCTAGCTCGACATTTTTCGGCTGCTCGTCACCGACACTAACGTGTGGTTTATTCCAGCTTATCGTTCCTTCTGTGTACCCAGGGAACTCGGGGTGAATTTCTTCATGTATGACGCCTGAAAGACCCCTGATACGCGAGGCAACACGCATGGCACCATTGACTCTGGCAAATCGAGTTTCTTGTTCAAACTTTCCATTTCGCGAATGCGTGACGATTTTGAAGCTGAACCGATCTCGATCGCCAACCTCGTTGTCAGCGAATTTTTGGGTCATACCACAATGGACATCACCTAATTGGTGTTTGGAAGTGAAGTCCAACAGACCCTGCGCCTTGAAACTACCTTTTAGCTTTTCCACATCGGTAATGGTGACGTTCACTTGTTGCAATGAATACTGTCCCTTGTGGATAGCGACCCACAGTATTTTTGAGCCTACAAAAATGACCGGGAAGTAATGCATATAGCTGTCGCCGCCAGTGATATGGCTGATCATGTTCTGAGTTTTGCTTTCCAGCTCGTCAACTAAGTGATTGAGGCGCTGTTCGACACTCCCAAAGCTTTCCTCCACACCGGCCTGCTTTCGTACCCTGAACAATTGGCCTGTCAGCCAACTGGCCAGAAAGAACGATGATCCGAAATTCGAAATGACATCCTTGACTGTGACAGCCGGTCCCCAAACGGCATAAACAGTCCATAAGGAAGAAACAAGGAAAGGGACCCAGAACTCTTTGACTAACTGGCGCACCGTTTTTTTCGAGATACCAAACACTGACGCGACTCCCTTCGATATTTTCTAGACACTCCCTCATCGGCGGCGCGAACAACATCTTTAAAGCTGATTAAAAGCAGTAAGTGCCAGGCTTGCGCACCATGGGCGCCATGACCAAGCCCATCCCGTACTCCCACATCACCGCCGCCCATTGGCAGCCCACCCTCGGTACCTCCGGCGAGGTCGTCGAGGGCTTGCGCGACATCGACCAATCCATTCGCATCATCCTGACCACCCCCAAAGGCAGCGATCCCCATCGGCCGGAATTCGGCAGCGACTTGCACCTGTACCTTGACTGGCCCACCAACCGCGTGACCCCACACCTGGTTCGCGAAGCGGTCGATGCCATTCGACGCTGGGAACCACGCATCTCGGTAGTCCAGGTCCACATCCTGATCGATGCGCAACAGATCATCGTGCAGGTGCGGTGGGGCATCGCCGGCCAGACCCTCCAATTGACCGAGGTGCCTTATGCGCGACCTGCCTAAACCCGAATTCATCAAAATCGACCCGGCAGAGCTCGAGGCGAACCTGATCGCCCGCTATGAACAGAAGTCCGGCAAAACCTTGTACCCCGCCCAAATCGAAAGGCTGTACATCGACCAGATTGCCTACGCCGTGTCTCAGCTACAGATGAGCATCCAGCACGCCGGTGAACAGCTGCTGGTGCGCTTCGCCCGTGGTCCGATCCTCGACTACCTCGGCGAACTGGTCGCCACGCCCCGACTGCTGGCAAAACCGGCCCGTTGCACCTTGCGCTTCAGCCTGCCCACGGCACCAACACAACCGCTACTGATCCCAATGGGCACGCGGGTCAGCACCCAAGACGCCAAGCTGACCTTTATCACCGACCAAGACGTGACCCTGAGCCCCGGCACCACCCAAGTGACCGTCACCGCCACCTGCCTGACCGTCGGCGAACACGGTAACGGCTGGACCACCGGCCAGATCAGCGCCCTCGGTCATTCGCCGGCAGCAGGCCTGACCGCCAGCAACACAACAGTCACCGCCCACGGCGCCCAAGATGAAGACGACGACCGCTACCGCGAGCGCATCATCCTGGCCCCCGAAGCCTTCAGTAACGCGGGAAGCCGCGCCGCATATCGCTACCACACGTTGGCTGTGCACCAGTCCATCATCGACGTCGCCGTGCAGGGCCCAGACGAGGGCCAGCCAGACGGCCATGTCGCGCTATTTCCGCTGACCACCGCCGGTCTACCAACGGAGGAACTACTCCAACGCGTTGGAACTCAGGTCAGCGGCGAAAAACTCCGCCCCCTGTGCGACACGGTTAACGTCCTATCACCCGTCGAGATCGTCTATCAGATCAAGGCAAACATTACCTTCTACGCCAACGCAGACCGCCGTGCCTCCATGGCAGCCGCGAGAGCCGCCGCACAGACCTATGCCGCCGAATGCCGCGCCAGTCTCGGCCGCGATCTGGTCCCGGAACAACTCACCGCATTGCTTCAAGTGACCGGGGTGTACCGCGCCCAGCTATTGCTGCCGGCAAGCCTGCACGAGTTGCAGGGCCATGAGTGGGCAAACTGTTCCGCCATTCAGCTAATTGACGCCGGGGTGGTCCATGACTGATCAGCCGCTACCACCGGCGTTGGCCGGTGATGAGCGCTTCGCGCTGTTATGCGAGCTACTAAACCAAGCGCTGGCCGAGCTGGATCTCAATGTAATGCTGGTTTACCTGATCGACTTGGTGAAACCCGCGTTGCTACCGGTCTTGGCCGACCAGTTCTCACTCTTGGACGAAGCCGCTTGGCAACTGGCCGAATCCGAAGAAGCCAAACGCAACTTGATCAAAGGCGCAGGCGAGCTGCACCGCTTCAAAGGCACACCCTGGGCGATCCGCGAGGTCATTCGCTTGTTGGGGTTTGGTGACGTCATCTTGCAAGAAGGCTTACACGCACAACCGAGCACCGAGTCTTCCGCCTGGCCGTTGTACCGGGTTGTGCTCAAGCGCGTCATCACCAACGACCAGGCGGTACTCCTGCGCCGGCTGCTTCTATCCGTCGCCCCGGCGCGCTGTCGCCTGGTATCGCTCGACTATCAATCCGTCGCCATCCGTTACAACGCCGTCGCGTGCTACGACGGCAAATACAACCATGGGAGCAGCTAATGGCTAACTTACCCGAATCACCAGAGTGGGCGTCTGGTATCTACCAGCTCGAAACTTCCGATCCCGTCGTGGGCGGCCCCGACGGTGTTTCCAATCAACAGGGCAAACAACTGGCGAACCGAACGAGCTGGCTGAAGCAAAAAATCGACTCATTTCTGGATGGCTCCGGTATCGACTTTGCCAGCCAGCGTGAAGCAGAGAAAGGCGCCGATACCGGCAAACCGATGAATGCACTCAGAGTCTTCCAGGCGATCGGCGCCAAGGTCGTTCAAGCGACCGCAAGCAGGGCTGGAATAGCGCAGATTGCCACATCTAGCGAGGTTCGATCAGGGACCGACAACCGCACCATAGTGACGCCACGGACGCTGGCCGAGCTGTTCCCATTCCGTGGTAGAGCGGTCTATAGCAAACCGGGGATATACACCTGGGACGTGCCCTCAGGAGTGACCAAGGTCTGGGTGGAAGTCATTGGCGGCGGTGGCGGCGGCGCTCGATCTGCAACACTTCCAGGTCCTTCCGGCGGCTCAGGCGGTGGGATAGCTAGAAAACTCCATGACCTCAGCGGCAAAGCCTCGGTAACCGTCACGGTGGGCGCAGGCGGCATTGGCGCCTTGGTAGACGGAGGGACCGGCACCGGGGGCGGCACTTCGTCATTTGGCACAGCCGTCGCCGCCTCGGGTGGCGGTGGCGGCCTGATCAATGGAAAAGCACCCCATGGAGGGCAGGGCTGGGGTGGTGACGAAAATCACTCCATCGGAGCGGCCTGTCACGCTATTGGTAATTCGAACCATACGAGTTTCCACGGGGGCGCAGGCGGCGGTGGAGAATCAAATTTTTCTTGGGACGACAGCCGTAAGCCATTAACCCCGGGACACGGGGGGGCAGGACGCGGAGGCAGCGCTGCCCCTGATGGCGCAGATGGTCAGGTCACAATTCAATGGTGATGAGCATGTGGGCACGAATAGAAAACGCAACAGTGGCTGAAGTGACGGACATCGACCCGCAAGACAGATTTCCCCCGTCACTCATTTGGACTACGTGCCCTGGCGATACGCTGCCAGGCATGCAGTACGTGGAGGGGAGATTCACGATCAACCCTACAGCACCAATCGACCACGCCGTAAAAATCGCCGCCGTGCGCTACCAGCACGAAATCGCCGGCATAACCGTCAATGGCATCAGGATCGATACCCATCGTGACAGCCAAGCCTTGATCACCGCAGCGGCACTGTCAGCCGTCCTCGACCCGACTTACGCATGCGTTTGGAAAGCGCTAAGCGGCCCGGTCAAGCTCACGGCAGCCCAACTGATCGACATCGCCACTGCGGTACGCACGCATGTCCAAGCAAGCTTCGACCGCGAGTGTCAATTGCTGACAGCGCTGGCAGAAGGAACCTACACGGTCGACATGCTTGAACACGGGTGGCCGTCAGCACAAGGGGCATAACCATGCAGGACATACGCTGTGGCGAATGCCACCGCAAACTCGCCACCGTCCGCAGCTTCACCGAATTACAAATCAAGTGCCCGCGCTGCCGGACACTCAATCACCTGAAGGCCCCGAGCCTCCTATCCGAATGCCCTGAGCATCTGCCCATACAAGAGCAGACATGCCCCAGCCCATCATTGGAAGCCTGTTCGCAGGCATAGGAGGTTTTGATGTCGGATTCGAAAACGCAGGCTACCGCACCGCCTGGCAGGTGGAACTCAACCCCACCAACCGGGCTGTCCTTGCCGATCGATTTCCACACGCCGTCCAGTTCGAAGACGTCCGCCACTGCGGCGCCCACAACCTCAGCTCCGTCGACGTCCTCACCGCCGGATTCCCCTGCCAAGACATCAGCATTGCCGGCTCAAGACCCGACAACAAAGCCACCCGAGGCCTGCGCGGGCAACGAAGCGGCCTGTTCTGGGAAGTCATACGCATCCTCAAAGAGACACAACCTAGCTGGGTGGTGCTTGAGAATGTCGTTAACCTGCTCGCTATCAACGATAGCCAAGACTTTGAAACAGTCATCCGGGCCCTTGCGCAATGCGGGTATGTGGGATGCTGGCGAGTGCTTAATGCTCAATATTTCGGAGTCCCCCAGCAACGTCGTCGAATATTCCTGGTCGCAGGTCATCGACAAATGCCCCCCATCGAGCTGCTGGCTGACGCCGCGCCAGTGGAAGCAATACCTCCAGCGTCTAGCAAGATCCAATGGCCACGGCCCGCGGATGCATGGGCTGCCAATACTCTATTGGCAAACAAAGCCGGCTCCCAGATCGCTATGGGCTGTACAACTTTCATCGCTGAACCGAACGGATGGCATCAGATGGCTGAGCGGCAGCGAGCGTCTGAAAATGATGGGCTTTGCCTCGGACTGGATGCGGCCAACCTTGCAGAAGCTTTCGCTGCCGGAAACGCCGTCGTTACGCAAATCGCGCAATGGATTGCCGAAAAGCTAATCAAAGCAGGCTAACAACAAGGCAGCGAGGACATCGCCTCGCTGCCTACTCACCTCAATTCTGAAATTCCCTTGCATCAGCCGCAAAAAACCTAAACCCTATTTACCTCGCGCCAGAGCCCGAGTTTTTCGCGCTCGGCATCACACTGCACCACTTTCACGCCCTGCCCCCCTCCATCTCCCGGATTGTCTATAAATAACCTCGCGATCATGCGCTTGGCACGACCGCTGCACGCTTGCGATATTTCCCCTCCTGCGCAAGGACCGCCACATGACTCAGAACGATCCAGGCAACGACTACCCGTTGAGCGAAGTGCCGATGCATGCCCGCAAGGGCCTGGCCTCCACCGCCATGGTGCTGCTGGGCTTCACCTTTTTCACCGCCACGATGTTTGCCGGCGGCAAGCTGGGAGTCGCGTTCAGCTTTGCCGAGATGCTCACCGTGATCGTGATCGGCAACCTGCTACTGGGGCTCTACGCCGCGGGGTTGGGTTACATCGCGTTCAAGAGCGGGCTCAATTCGGTACTGATGGGCCGCTTCTGTTTTGGCGAGGTCGGCAGCAAGCTCAGCGACCTGATCCTGGGGTTTACCCAGATCGGTTGGTACGCCTGGGGCACGGCGACCGCCGCGGTGGTGCTGGGTAAATATTTCGGCTTGGGCGAAGGCACCGTGCTGGGACTGATGGTGCTGTTCGGCCTGGGGTTCTGCGCCACGGCCTACATCGGCTATCGCGGGTTGGAGATCCTCTCGTACATCGCCGTGCCGGCCATGATGTTGTTGTTGATGCTGTCGATGTGGGTCGCGACGGTAAAGGTCGGGGGTCTGGAGGGCTTGCTGGCGGTGGTGCCCACGGCAAGCCTCGACGGGTCCACTGCCATCACGCTGGTGTTCGGCACCTTCGTCAGCGGCGCCACCCAGGCGACCAACTGGACCCGGTTTTCCCGCTCGGCGAAAGTCGCGGTGCTGGCGAGCCTGATCGGTTTCTTCCTCGGCAATGGCCTGATGGTGTTGATCGGCGCCTACGGGGCCATCGTCTACCAGCAGCCGGACGTGGTCGAAGTACTGCTGTTGCAGGGCTTCGCCATGGCGGCGATGGCGATGCTGCTGCTCAACATCTGGAGCACCCAGGACAACACCATCTACAACTTCGCCGTGGCCGGTTGCAACCTGCTACGCACCCGTCGACGCAAGACCGTCACCCTGGGCGGCGCCGTGATCGGTACCCTGCTGGCGTTGCTGGGCATGTACGACATGCTGGTGCCGTATCTGATCCTGCTGGGTACGGTGATCCCGCCCATTGGTGGCGTGATCATGGCCGACTTCTTCTTCCGCTGGCGCGGGCGTTATCCACGCCTGGCCGATGCACGGCTGCCCGCCTTCAACTGGCCGGGGTTGCTGGCCTATGGACTCGGCACGGTCGCGGCGTTCAATTCACCCTGGGTGGCACCGCTGGTAGGAATCGCCACTGGCGCGCTAACGTATGTGCTATTGATCGGCGTAATGGGTACCCGGATCACTGACGCGCCACTCCAAGACCTATAAAAAGGACTCGCCCGATGCACATCATCAACGCCCGCCTGCGCAACCGTGAAGGCTTGCATGAACTGCACCTGGAAAACGGCCTGATCGCCAGCATCGCCCGCCAGACCGAAGCCCCCAGCCTCGGCCCGGAGGACCTCGACGCCGGCGGCAACCTGGTGGTACCGCCCTTCGTCGAGCCGCACATTCACCTGGACGCCACCCTCACCGCCGGCGAGCCGCGCTGGAACATGAGCGGCACCTTGTTCGAAGGCATCGAGTGCTGGGGGGAACGCAAGGCCACCATCACCGAAGAAGACACCCGGACCCGCGCGACAAAAACCATCCAGACCCTTGCCGCCCATGGCATCCAGCATGTGCGCACCCACGTCGACGTCACCGACCCGGCACTCACCGCCCTCAAGGCCATGCTGGAAGTGCGCGAGCAAAATCGTCATCTGATCGACATGCAGATCGTCGCGTTTCCCCAGGAAGGCATCGAGTCCTACCGCAACGGCCGCGAGCTGATGGAAGAAGCGATCCGCATGGGTGCCGATGTGGTGGGCGGTATTCCGCACTTCGAATACACCCGCGACCAGGGTGTCAGCTCGGTGAAATTCCTGATGGGCCTGGCCGAACGCACCGGCTGCCTGGTGGACGTGCATTGCGACGAAACCGACGACCCGCACTCGCGATTCCTCGAAGTGCTGGCCGAAGAAGCCCGCAGCCGCGACATGGGAGCCCGGGTCACCGCCAGCCACACCACGGCCATGGGCTCCTATGACAACGCCTACTGCGCCAAGCTGTTTCGCCTGCTCGGGCACTCGGGCATCAGCTTCGTCTCCTGCCCCACCGAAAGCATCCACTTGCAGGGACGCTTCGACACCTTCCCGAAACGCCGCGGCGTCACTCGGGTCAATGAACTGCTGGAGGCCGGGATGAACGTGTGTTTCGGCCAGGACTCCATCGTCGACCCGTGGTATCCCCTGGGCAATGGAAATATCCTGCGGGTACTCGAAGCCGGCCTGCACATCTGCCATATGCTCGGCTACCGCAACCTGCAAAGCGCCCTGGACCTGGTCACCGACAACAGTGCCAAGGCCATGGCCTTGGGCGAACGCTACGGGTTAGAACCCGGACGCCCGGCGAACCTGCTGATCCTGTCGGCCGACAGCGACTACGAAATGATCCGCAGCCAGGGGCTGCCGCTCTACTCGATTCGCAACGGTGAGGTTTTGATGAAACGGCAGATGCCGGTGGTGGAGTTTGGGCCGCAGTTGGGCTGAGATCACATGGAAGCCTGATTGCGATGGCGTTGGTCCGGATGCATTGATGTTCGGCATGCCGGCCTCTTCGCGAGCAAGCCCGCTCCCACACTCGATCTTCAGTGGGCATGAACTTTACGTTCGACTCAGAACTTATGTGGGAGCGGGCTTGCTCGCGAAGGGGCCGGCAGCCTTACCCCATCATTCAAGTATTCTGGCAGCCCCAAACAAACCGACCCGCACCAACTCCCCGCCCGCCTCTGTCAGCAGGATCGGTGCCGTCCCCCCCGGCATCACCACACTCACCGGCCCGGCTTTCACCCACCCCACTCGCCACGCGGCGCTGGCCACGGCACTGGCGCTGGTGCCCGAAGAAGCGGTCGGCCCTTCGCCCCGCTCAAACACCCGGGCAGCGATTCGCCCTTCTGCCTCAAGCCAGGCCCATTGCAGGTTCACACCCGCCGGGCATGGAATGCCAGCACCACCGGGCAAGGCATAAGCGATGCGAGTCAAGCTTTGGGAAAGTGCCGGGGCGCGCATCTGCGCGTTGCTCGGCAACGCTTCGGCGCTGTCCACCAAGGTCACGCAATGAGGATTGCCCATGCTCACAAATTGGCTGTTGCCCCACGCCGGGTTCAACGCTTGCAGCACCGCCACTCGACTGACTTCGCGCTGATTGAAGCGCACGCTTTCCGTCGTTTGCGCGGCGACGGCCCGAGGCCCGAACAGCGGTTGCCCAAGGTCCAGCCAGAAGCCTGGGGCGCCTTCGAATTCGGCGGCACGAACCGACGTCTGCAGCGGTGACGAACCTGCGGGTTTGTCGTGATGAACCCGCAACACACAATCGCTCTCTCCCGGCATCAGGCCTTGCGCCTGCAGGGCATGGGCGAAAATGGTCAGGCCGTTGCCACTGCGCTCGGCCAGGGTGCCGTCGGTGTTGACGATCAACAGATCAAAGGGCGGTTCATCCTGGAACGGCCCGATCAACAGTCCGTCGCTGCGATGCGCCTTGGCGCCCGGTGGCTGCTCACCCGGCGCCCAGGCGCAAAACGCCTGCACCGCAGCCGCTGCCCAGGATTCACGGGCTTGTGCCGCCAGGGCCGCCGATGGCGGCAGGTCTACCCCTTGGTCAAGGACTTGTTGCGGTGAGACGACACCATAGATATTGCCGCGTGCATCATAGAACTGCGTCATGGGCCCGATCCGCATTCAACCAGCAGGGCCGCCACTGTATGCTGTCCAGGCCCGTGGGAGCAAAGCCTGCTCGCGATGCAGCGCTCTCGGTCGGCACCTTGAGGTCGCCGTGAGGTCAGTGGATATGCCAGCATAGGGGTCCCACCCGCACCACAGCTTCGCAAAGCCAAGGACGATTCATGACTGCCATCATTCCTCCACCCACGTTTGTTCCCGGACGCCTGGAACAGATGTCCACCCGCATCGCCTACCTCATCGCCGGCGTCGGCATCGCCGCCTGGGCGCCGCTGGTGCCTTACGCCAAGGTGCGGGCGAACCTGGATGAAGGCACCCTCGGCCTGCTGTTGTTGTGTCTGGGGGTCGGCTCGATCCTGGCGATGCCGATTTCCGGCGCATTGGCGGCGCGGTTCGGCTGTCGGCGGGTGCTGAGCGGTGGCACGATCCTGATCTGCCTGGCGCTGCCTTTGCTGGCGACGATGAGCACGTTTTCCTGGTTGGTGGCCGCGCTGTTCCTGTTCGGCGCCGGGCTCGGCACAGTGGACTCGACCGTGAACCTGCAAGCGGTGATCGTCGAACGGGCCAGCGGCAAGACCATGATGTCGGGCTTCCACGGCATGTTCAGTCTCGGCGGAATCATCGGCGCGGCTGGCGTCAGTGCGTTGCTCGGCCTCGGACTGTCGCCGCTGGGCGCGACGCTGGTGGTCAATGGATTGCTGCTGGTGGCGCTGTTCAAGGCGGCGCCGCATTTGTTGCCCTATGGCAGTGAAAGCTCGGGCCCGGCGTTCGCCATTCCCCACGGCATCGTGTTGTTCATCGGCATCCTGTGTTTCATCGTGTTCCTCGCCGAAGGCGCGGTGCTGGATTGGAGCGCGGTGTTCCTGGCCACCGAGCGCGGAGTCGAGACCGCCTACGCCGGGCTGGGTTATGCCGCGTTCGCGCTGACCATGACCGTCGGCCGCCTGACCGGCGATGCGCTGGTGCATCGCCTGGGCGCCCGGCGGGTGATCATCTATGGCGGCACCACAGCCGCGGTCGGCTTCCTGCTGGCCACCCTGGCGCCGATGTGGCAGGCGGCACTGTTGGGCTACGCGTTGGTGGGTGCCGGCTGTTCGAATATCGTGCCGGTGCTCTACACCGCCGTCGGCAAACAGACGCTAATGCCCGAAGCGATTGCCGTGCCGGCCATCACCACCATCGGCTACGCCGGCATCCTCGCCGGCCCGGCGCTGATCGGCTTCGTCGCCCATGGCAGCAGCCTGAGCCTGGCCTTCGGGCTGTTGGCGTTGTCGCTAGTGGTGGTGGCGGCCAGCGGGAAGATCCTGAGAGTCTGAATATTCCCGGCCCCCTTGTGGCGAGGGGATTTATCCTCTCGCCACAGAGGCAGTAAGAAGCTTCAGAACCCAACACTGGCCTGCACGAAGAACGTCCGCGGCGCGCCAGCGTAGATCCCCGAGTTGTTGTCGCTGGAGCGGGTGTAGTACTGATGATCGAACAGGTTTTTCACCCCGGCGCCGAGTTTCAGGTTCGACAATTGTTCACCGAAGTCATAACCCGCGCGCACGTTCCACAGCACGTAGCCCGGCATGTCGCCGAATTGCCCGTCGGCACTGCCGTCGGTGTGGTAGTTGTCGCTGAAGCTGCCATCGGCATTGACGCTATTGCCCGGTGAGCGTTGTTTGGACTGGGCAAAGGCATCGAGGTTGTAGGTCCAGCGATTGACCTCGTAGCGCAACCCCACGTTCGCTACCTGGCGGGAGTAGAACGGCAGGTCACGCCCCTTGAAGCTCGAGATCTCACCTTCATAGGTCGCCCGGGTGTAGGTGAAACCAGCATTGGCACTCAAGCCTTCGAGGCGCGGGTCCAGCGCGGCCAGGTCGTAATGCAGCGAGGCCTCCAGGCCCTGGTGCTTGGTGGCGCCCATATTGGTCCAGCCCACGTCGTTACTGATGTACTGCAATTCGTCGTCGAAGTCGATGTAGAACAGCGTCACTTCCCCGCCCCACACGTCATCGTTGTAGCGCGTGCCGATTTCGTAGGTCTTGGCCTTTTCCGGGCTCAAGCCGTTGGCGGTGTTGTTGCCATCGCCGCCCTGGCCCAGTTGGAAATATTGCAGGCTGCCGAACGAGGTCTCGTAGTTGGCGAACAGCTTCCAGGCATCGGTCAGGTGGTACATCACGCTCAGGGCCGGCAACGGCTCGTTGCTGTCGATGCTGCGACGTTTCTCCTGCACCGGACGGCCGGCCGTGTCGAGCACCGGGCGGTCGTGCCATTGCGTGCTGATGCTTTCGAAGCGAATACCCGGGGTGAGGGTCCATTTGCCGACGTCGATCTTGTCGTCGATATAGACCGCATGGGCCTCGGTGCCGCCGGTACGGTCCTGATAGACATGGCCGTCGGAGCCCGGACGCACCACCGGCTGGTTATCACGCAACGCCAGGCGACTGGCCTCTTCGTGCATGCCTTCCTTGAGGTAACGATAACCGACACTGGCCTCCTGGGTGGTGGCGCCGAGGTCGAATACATGGGACACCCGTGGCTCGATGCCGAAGGTGTAGTAAGTACGCGGGTAGGACACCAACGTACGCTGGTCCCGGGCGGCAATGGTGCTGCCACGGTAGCTGTCGGAGTAATAAGTCAGCACCTCGGCCTGGGTGCGGTCGCTGATTTCCCGGATCCACTTGAACGAAACGTCCTTGCGCCGTCCGCTGAAGTTGTCCCAGTCGCGATCGGACTGGTACGGGTCGGCGTCGTACTGTGCCTGGGTCAGCCCGCCCGGCATGTCGGCCCGGGCGTCGTAGTAATGCAGGTTCAGCGAGAAATCGTCCACCTCGGTGGGCGCCCAATGGGTTTTGAGGATGACGTCGTCGATGTCGTTGCCATTGTTGCTCTGGCGATAACCGTTGCCGTTCACACCTGAATACAGCAGCGCAACGCCCAAACCGTTATCCGCAGTGCCACCGAGGAACGCCGTGTCGATGTGCTTCCAGCCACCGCGCTGGGAAGTTTCCAGGGTCGTGCCGATTTCGCCAGTGGCTTTTTCCGGGATGGCGCGGGTCACGAAGTTGATCACCCCGCCTACGTTCTGCGGCCCATAACGCACAGACCCGGCGCCGCGTACCACGTCGATGCTGTCCAGGTTGCCCGAAGAGATCGGCGCCATGGACAATTGCGGCTGGCCGTAGGGCGCGAACGCCGCCGGCACGCCGTCGATCAGCACGGTGGAACGTGGCGACAGCCGTGACGTGAGGCCGCGCACGCCGACATTCAGGGCAATGTCGCTGCCACCGGTGCCGTTGGCGTCCTGCACCTGCACGCCCGGCACGCGCCGCAACACATCGCCGACATTCATGGCGCCTTGCTCCACCATCGCTTCGCGACGGATCACCGTCCGCGCGCCGGGATGGTTCTGCACCACTTCAGCGTTGGCGTCGCCGAGCCAGTCGCCCACCACCTGGATCTCGGTAGCCCCCAGTTCCATCGGGCCAGCGGTGGAAGCCGATGGCACCGGCAACACGGTTACCGAACCTTCATCGAGTTGGTAGCGCAGCCCGCTGCCCTGCAGCAGTTGGCGCAAGGCCGCTTCCGGCAACAGATTGCCGTCCACGGCTGGGGCCTGTTTGCCGGCCACCACCTCCGGACTGAAAAACACCTGCAACGAGGTCTGCTGCCCGAGCTGGCTCAAGGCCTGGCCCAGCGGCTGCGCCTGGATATGAATGGCGGTGGCGACCTGCTCGGCGAAAGCCTGGGGCAGCGCGGCGCTGACGGCCAGGGTCAAGGCCAGCGGCAGCCAGCGTGCAGAAGTGCGGTTGTTGTTTTTGGCGGGGGTTTTCACGTCGAACCTTGTCCTGTCGAATCGCAAGAATACACGTCTGTTAATGCAAACCAGTTGCAGTTGGACAAGAAGACGAAGAACTCGAAAAAAACCTGAATCTATCGCGCAATAATTTCCTGACTGCCGTCGTCCAGGGTACGAACGGCCACCGGCAGGATATTCGGCAAGGCCTTGATCAGCGCTTCAGGGTCGTCGGCGCGAAACACGCTGGTCAGGAGCAGGTTGCCCACCGCTGCACTGCCGACCCGCAGGGGTTTGCCGCGATAACGGGAGACTTCTTCCGCCACCTCCCTCAGCGGCGCGTTGTTGAATACCAGCTTGCCGTTGCGCCAGGCAGTGAGTTCATCGGCGTTGATCGCATAAGGCGCAGCGACCTTGCCTTGGGCATCGATCCGGGTACCAAGCCCCGCCGTAAGACTGACGAACTGAGCCTGCGGCGCATTGCGCCCCTGGACCTTGACGCTGCCCTGCCCAACCGCCACCTGGGTGTGGTCGGCATCGCGGCGCACGTCGAAACGCGTTCCGGTCACCGTCACCTGGCCGTTGCCCGCCTCCACGGTGAATGGCCGACCGGCGTCATGTTCGACGCTGAACAAAGCCTCGCCTTCGGCCAGTTCCACTCGCCGTTGGTGATGAGCAAATTGAATCCGCACCCGGCTGCGGCTGTTGAGGTCGATCACCGAGCCGTCCGGCAAGGCGATGTGTCGGCGCTCACCCAGGGCCGTGGCAAATTCCGCGTTGTAATCGGTGGGAGAACCCAGGCCGCTGAACAAGCCCAATCCAACCGCCACCGCGAGCAGGCCGGCGGCCACTGCATAACGCAACAGGGGTCGACGCTTGGGCCGTGCGGCGGGACGTTCGGACAACGTTTGCAGGCGTTCCCTGGGCACCAGGTCCGTGGCACTCCAGATACCTTGCAGCGTTTGGATTTCGTCGCGATGGACGGGATGCTCCTCCAGCCAGGCGTGAAAATGCTGGCGCTCCTCGACGCTCATGGCCGGGGTTTGCAAGCGCACGAACCATCGCGCCGCATCGTCGCGAAGCCTGTCCCGCCCGCACGGGCATTCACGGCTATCGGTCATGGAAGGTCCTATGGTTCAAAGTAGCCGGATTCAGGGTCGCCAGGCTCAAGCGGCCTGATTCGGGTGGGAGCGCGCGAGGAGTCATAAAGCACCGTCCAGGCGATCACGCAGATGCCGCAGGGTGCGGATCATATACTTTTCCACCATATTTTTTGACAGACCCAGGCGCTCGGCGATTTCCGCCTGGGTCAGGCCTTCGATCTTCTGCCAGACAAACACGGTGCGGCAGTTGGCCGGCAGCTCGGCAAGCGCCCGCTCGATGGAGTCCGCCAGCTGGATCGCGTGCATGAAATGCTCCGGGTCGCTGGAAAACGACTGACTATGATCGACCGCCTCCTCCATGGCGCCCCGTCGATCTTCGCGCCGATAGCCATCGACTGCAATGTTGCGTGCCGTCTGGTGCAGATAGGCCCGTGGCTGCTCGACGCCGGCCGAATTGGCCTCAAGCACCCGCACGAAAGTGTCGTGAGCCAGGTCCTCGGCCTGTTCGCGATTGCGCAGGCGCCGGGTCCAGGTCCCGATCAACTCTTCGTAATGCTCGAAAAAGCCGGGTTTGCGGGGCAACTTGAGGGTCATTACGGCGCGCTGCGGGGACGGGATCTGAATAGTAATGGTTACCATTAATGTGAAGCAACGGATTCAGACCCGCAACTGGCGGACGGTCAAGCACACCGCCAGCGCGCCACATAGAACCAAGGTCCAGCCCAACGCCTGGCCCCACCCGGCGAGCATCAGCGCGCCACTGATCAACAAGTAATAGAACAAGCCGAACAGTGCCCCGGCGGTACCCAGGCACTCGCGATAATGGGCAAGCGCGGTGCCGAGCACATTGGGTATGGCCACGCCGAACGCTAATACGATCAACAGCATTGCGCCGACAAAAGCCGGGCTGCCGAGCAGACCCTGCACGCTCACCCCGCCGATCAGCAGCATCAGTGCAGCGATAGCCGACAACCGATTGCCTTTGAACCCTCGTGCCAGCAGCCGCTTGTTCAGCCAGGCGCCCAAACCCGAGCCCAGCGCCAGGATGACGCCACTGTAACCGAACAACCTGGGGCTCAACCCAAGCCGCTCGAACTGAAATGGCCCAAGGTTGTAGTAACTGAACAGCGCGACATTGAAAGTCGCCACCAATAATGTCGACCGCCAGATGGCCGGGTCCTTGAGCATCCGCCAAAGCGTCTTCAGCAACGGTTGCGACACCAGGTTGGCCGGCAGTGTCTCAGGCAGGGAACGTGCGCTCCAGAACAGGAGGATCAGCGACAGCGCCAATAAGGCGCCGAGTACCCCCTGGTAGCCAAAGAACGCCACCAGGCCTGCACCACAGAACAGGCCAATCGCCGGACTGGCCGCCAGGGCGATGCCAATCATCGAGAAGACCTGACCCAATTCAGCGCCCTGAAAACGGTCGCGCAGGATCGTCTGGGTCACTACCGAACCAACTGCCGCACCAAACGCAGCCAACGCCTGAAGCGCCAGCAAGGCATTGAAGGTACCGACACCCAGCGCCAGTACCGTTGCCAATGCATACAACGCCATCCCGCCGAGCATGGCGGGCCGACGACCGATGCGGTCACACAGACGCCCCCATACCATCACACCCAGGGCGAAACCGAGGAAAAATACGGACAATGTCTGCGCTGCCATTTGCGCGCTGACAGCAAATTCCAGACTGATATCTCCCAGTGCAGGGCTATAGAGCGTCTGGGCGATCTGGGGAAACATCACCAGGGCGATGGCCAGGTTGAGTAAATATCTTGAAGTCATGACAGCAAGCTCGTCGGATTGAAGACGAGCCATTTTAGAGATTCGGTTTTGTCGTATTATCCAAAGCCAGACAAGTAATCGCTGAAATCGGACAGCTTATGGCCTGGCTCGACTCTCATGCCCATTTCAACCCCGACCACCACTGCGCAGCGGTGATCGGCCTGGCGTCGACGCTGGGCCAGCACGACTCCGGCCTGCACACGCATCAGCGTGGCCAGCTGTTGTTCACGCGGCGAGGTTGTGCCCGCATCACCCTGGCGCAGCAGCTCTGCCTGCTGCCGCCGTCACGAGCCGCCTGGATTCCGCCGCTGATACCTCATCGGGCGGTGATGCAGCAGAGCGTGGACTACCGATCGATTTACCTGGCAGCGTCGCTGTGCAAAGACTTGCCACCCCAGGTGTGCATCATTGATGTCTCGCCGCTACTGCGAGCGGTCCTCGAACCGATCACCGATGCAGCGTTCGACAGCGATTGGACGCAGGGGCGTAACTTGCATCTGCTGGGGTTGTGCCTGGATGAGATTCGCATGGCAACGCAACAACCGATGCTATTGCCGATGCCCGAAGACAAGCGCCTGGCCCCCCTGCTCGCCAACGCGGATCGCCTGCCGCCGACATTGGCGGTGCTGGAACAACACATCGGCGCCAGCGGCAGGACCATCGGACGGATCTTTCAGCGAGAAACCGGCATGGGTTATCAGCAGTGGCGACAGCAATGGCGCTTGATGCGCGCCATTGAACTGTTAGCCACCGGCCACAGCCTGAGCTACAGCGCCTTTGAACTGGGCTTCGCCAGTGACAGCGCGTTCATTGCATTCTTCAAGCATATGACCGGCCGCACTCCGAGAGCCTATCTGGACTGATCACGAAGCAGGCTTCACGCCTCAGGCATCTTGCGGAAACCCACCGCCAGGCGGTTCCAGCCATTGATGGTGTTGATGGCAACGGTCAGGTCGACCATTTCCTTGGGAGTGAAATGCTGGTTCAGCAATTCGTAGTCGGCGTCCGGCGCATGAGTCTCGCTCAACCGGGTCAGGGCTTCGGTCCAGGCCAGCGCGGCGCGCTCGCGAGGGGTGAAGAACGGCGCTTCGCGCCAGGCGGTCACGGCGTACAGGCGACGTTCTGTCTCGCCATCCTTGCGGGCATCGGCGGTGTGCATGTCGATGCAGAAGGCACAGCCGTTGATTTGTGAGGAACGCAGCTTGACCAGTTCGAGCAGGGACTTCTCCAGGCCCAGTTTCATGACAGCGTTTTCCAGGGCCAGCATGGCTTTGAAGGCGTCGGGGGAAGCGGTGTAGAAATCGATACGCGGTTGCATGGTTTGCTCCAGAACAGTGGGGTGTGGCGCTACGTTAGCCCCAGGCTGGCGCGGTACAAATAGCCAATTATTGGGAAGTTCGAGTGACCAATGGGCAGGTTGTTCAGGCCCGGCTGCGCAACCAGTGCAAGAAGCGTTTCTTGGCCACGGGCTTGGGGGCTTCGCGGATCAGGTTCTGGGCGAGGTGCATCCGTACGTCCAACAGGTTCTTCATGGCGTCGTTGATGTCCTGACGGGCGTCAAGACACGGCTTGAGGTAATCCTTCTCGATGCGATAAAGGGTGCAGAACGTCTTGGCCGAAAAGCTTGCCAGTGCGGCCAGGTCGGAAATGATACCGGCTTCGCCAATCACCTCCCCCGGCCCCATGCGCCCGCCTTCCAATACCTGGCCGTCGCGTACCATGGTCACGCTAACCACGCCGGACTCGATGATGAACAGATGATCGCTCACCTTGCCGGCCGGCAGGATCACGTCCCCCGCACGGAAGGTCTGCAGGGTCATGTTCTGGCTGAAGGTGTCTTTTTCCTCCTGGCGCAAGGTCGAGAAAATGCTTGAGCTGTCCAACAATGCGCGGGGCCGCGACGAAGCGTTGGTCGAGGCGCTTTCGCTGTCGGACAGCAGACTGATTCCAGACGCCCGCAGGTGTCGGAACGCCAGGTCGAACAATTGATTGCGGACTTCGCGCTTCTGGGCCCTCGAGACGACGAAGCCGCTGATTTCGTATTCCGCCCCGGCGCTGGTGGAGCTTTTCAGCGTGACGCAAGGGGCCGGGACGGCGAGCAAGGCGCGGCAACCGATCATCGCGCGCTCCAGCGCCTCGATCACTTTCTGCGGCCGGGCATGGGGACTGACCTGGACGCTGATGGACAACCCGTGCACATCGCTGGGCCGGCTGAAGTTGATGACCTTGGCCTTGGCCGCCAGCGAGTTGGGAATCACCGCCATGCTGCCCTGGGCGGTCTGCAAACGCGTGGCACGCCAGTCGATGTCGGTGACCCGGCCCTCGGTGCCGTCGATGGAGATCCAGTCATCGAGCTGATAAGGCTTGGTGGTGTTGAGCACGATGCCGGAGAACACGTCGCTGAGGGTACTTTGCAACGCCAGGCCGACGATGATCGCCATCGCCCCGGACGTCGCCAGCACCCCCTTGACCGGCAGATCCAGGACATAAGCCAGTGCGGCAATCACGGCGATCAGGAAGATCACCGCACCGAGCAGGTCCTGCAACAGCCGCCCGGTATGGCCGACCCGTTGCATCATCGCCGCGCCGATCAGCACCGTCAGGGTCCGTGCGGCGAACAGCCACCAGGCGATCTGCAGGCCGGTGGCCGCCAGGTGCCGCGGCACATCGTCGACCCACTGCGCAGGCTCCATGGGGTTGAGGCCTTCATTGAACAGCAGCATGCTGAACAACGAAAAAATCACCAGCCGCCCGCCGATTTTCCAATACGACCGCTGTGCACTGACCAGTCGCCACAACAGCATGTCGAGCACAAGCAGCACCAGGGCGCAGAGCAGCGGGTGATCGGTGATCAGAGACAGCATGGGGGACAGCTCCAGGAAGGCCATTGGCGAGAAGATTGGCACAGATGAACATGCCGTGGAATCACCACACCCCTTTTGGGAGCGAGCCTGCTCGCGATGTCGATTGATCCGTCAACGCAGCAGCGACTGGTAGACCGCTATCGCGAGCAGGCTCGCTCCCACAGGGACCGGTGTGGCCGACATTAGTCATCCATCCGGCCAAAACGCCCGGAGTGGAAATCACTGAAGGCCTGGTGGATTTCCTGCTCGCTGTTCATCACGAACGGGCCATGACCGACGATGGGTTCGTCGATGGGCTCGCCGCTGAGCAACAGCACCACCGCATCGTTATTGGCGTGCAGGGTCAACTGATCGCCGGCCCGGTCGAACAGGGCCAGTTGCCCGGCTTCGATCCGCTCGCGGTCATTGGCCTGGACCGTGCCATGCAGCACCACCAGTGCCGTGTTGCGGCCTTCGTGCAGGTCGAGGGTCAGGCTCTTGCCGCCGTTCAAGCGGATATCCCAGACATCGATGGGCGTGAAGGTCTTCGCCGGCCCTTGTCGGCCCTCGAAGGTTCCGGCGATCAGGCGCAGCCTGCCGGCGTCGTCCTTCAGCGCAATGTTCGGAATGTCACCCTTGAGCAGCGTCTGGTAGCCGGCCGGGGCCATCTTGTCCTTGGCGGGCAAGTTGACCCACAGCTGGACCATTTCCATGAACCCACCCTGGCGGGCAAAGTCTGCGGAATGGAATTCTTCATGGATGATCCCGGAAGCGGCGGTCATCCATTGCACGTCGCCCGGGCCGATCTTGCCGCCGCTGCCGGTGGAATCCCGGTGTTCCAGCTCACCCTGGTAAACGATGGTCACGGTTTCGAAACCCCGATGCGGATGCTGGCCGACACCGCGACGTTCAGTGGTGGGGGCGAATTCGCTTGGGGCCGCGTGGTCCAGCAGCAAGAACGGGCTGATGTGCTTGCCCAGGTTGTCGTAGGAAAACAGCGTGCGAACCGGGAAGCCATCGCCGACCCAATGGGGTCGCGGGCTGGTGTACAGACCAATGATCTTTTTCATGCTGCGTCTCCCAATCAGATGTTGCGATTCGATAGGTACAGCTTAAAACTGAGACCTTTGAGGCACTAGACTGCAAAAATCGGCTTTAGCGTTCTATATGGAGAACGATCATCGAAGACCTGAACACGCTCTACTATTTCACCCAAGTGGTCGAACACGGCGGTTTCGCCGCCGCCGGCCGGGCGCTGGATATGCCCAAGTCCAAGCTCAGCCGACGCATCGCACAGCTGGAGGAGCGGCTGGGCGTGCGCTTGATCCACCGCACCAGCCGGCATTGTTCGTTGACGGAGATCGGACAGGCCTATTATCAGCGCTGCCTGGCGATGCGGGTCGAAGCCGAGAGCGCGGCCGAAGTGATCGAGCGCAACCGTTCCGAACCCCAGGGGCTGGTGCGCATCAGTTGCCCGACGGCGTTGCTCAACAGTTGGGTCGGGTCGATGCTGACCCGTTACATGATCCGTTACCCACGGGTGGAATTGTTCATCGAGAGCACCAACCGCCGGGTCGACCTGATTCACGAGGGGTTCGATATCGCGTTGCGGGTGCGCTTCCCGCCGCTGGAAGACACCGACATGGTGATGAAAGTGCTGGGCAAGAGCACCCAATGCCTGGTGGGCAGCCCGATGTATCGTGAATACTTGTCCTCCCCCGCTTCCCCGGCCGACCTCAACGGTTTGCCCAGCCTGCACTGGGGGGCGGCGCAACGGGAGTATCAGTGGGAGTTGTCGGGGCCGGACGGCGCCAGCGCGCTGATCCGCCATGCGCCACGCATGGTCACCGACGATTTGCTTGCCCTGCGCCAAGCGGCATTGGCAGGCATCGGCATTGCCCACCTGCCCCACGTGCTGGTTCGCGATGACCTGTCGGCCGGGCGACTGGTGGAATTGATACCAGGCTGGGCACCGACTTGCGGGATTGTCCACGCGATTTTCGCGTCACGCCGCGGGTTGTTGCCGTCGGTGCGGACGCTGATCGATTTTCTGGCCGAGGAATTCAGCCGGAGTGATATGGCATAGCGCAGTTGCATGTGAGAGCGAGCCTGCTCGCGATGAACGATAACGCGGTCTGCGAATAGACCGAGTTGCCCGCATCGCGAGCAGGCTCGCTCCCACAGGGAGAAACCAAGGCTCAGAGGTGGTTGCGCTTGGCGAAATCCGACAAGCCCACCAGCGTCTTCAGGCCAAGCTTTTCCAGTAGCCGGGTCTTGTAGGTACTGACGGTTTTCGGACTCAGGTAGAGGGATTCGGCGACATCCTTGCCACGCATGCCCATGGACAGCATGCGCAGGATGGATAATTCGCGGGTGGAAAGGCTTTCCAGGGCCTGCTGTTCGGTGCGCTGCTGGAAGTCCAGCCTGACGGGCATCTGGGGAAAATAGGAGTAACCGGACTTCAAGGCATGAATGGCCTTGGTCAGTTCCTTCAGATCGCTTTTCTTGGTCACAAAGCCCCTGGCGCCAGCGGAGATGCAGCGGTTACAGAAGTGTTGCGCATCCTGGGAGGTAAATACCAGCACGCCGCACTCGGGGTACTGGGCCATGATCCAGACCAGCAAGTCCAGGCCATCGAAACCGTTCATCACCAGGTCCAGGATCACCAGTTCAGGCGTGCGCTCCTTGATCAGGGTCCTGGCATCGAGCACACCATCGGCGTCCCTGATCTGGGTAAACCCCTCGTTCTGGCAAATCAGCCGCAATGCCCCCCGTATGACGGGGTGGTCATCCACGATCAATACGTCTTTCAAGGCAACTCCCCAAATGAAAACGAACTACGCCGATGCCACGTTGCAGCGGACTCTTGCACAAGCGACAGGCCCGGCCACCTGTCAGGTCTGACAGTGCCGACCAATGGTCAGGATCAGCCGCCGTGGCTGTGCCTGAGGGGACGGCTCCAGGCATGGGCCGCTTCGCAGTCCGCTGGATCGACTCGTGCCATCAGGCGCGCCAGCGCTACGAGATCCGGCAACTGCGCAGGATGCAACTGCACGCTTGCCCGACGCGCGACAGGAACCGACAGGAGCCCAGCCTGCTGCGCGTTGTAGATCATCCCATGGCGCACCTGCGGGTTATCGATGAAGAAACCCGGCAGGTCCAACAGCCCTTCCGCCAGGCAGGCGTCGACGACCAGCAGGTCGAACGGCTCGATACCGAACGCCATCAATGTCATCAGCTCCTGCGCACTGCTCACGGGCGCAATCCGGAAATAGCCCTGTTGATTGAACAGGTACTCAAGCTTCATTCGATGAGAAGGGTCTGTATCGGCAATCATGATACGTAGTGCTTTATTCGGCATGACAGGCATCCCAATGACAACGCGACGGATATGAACCGGCTCGTAAACGTTAAGGGGCCTCAGGCTAGAGGAAGCTTTTGAGGGGCGCTGTAGGACGAGTCCTAAAAACAGTCGGAAAAAGCCCTCCTCGACACTCGGTTGTAGGAAGTCATTCGCGTGTGCGGCCAGGAGAAGCAAGCGCCCTCGTCACATGGTTCTCCAATCGTTCGGTGAGCAAGTCCATGACCTGGCGCAGGTCACCCACCGCGTTGGCAAGCAACACGCTGTCGGCGCTCCGACAGGCGTCCTCCACTGCCTCACAAGCCGCAACCAGGCCTTGCGCCTGGATGATCCGCGCCCCACCCTTGATCCGGTGCGCCAGGTCCGCGAGTCCGGACACATCGTGTCGGCTGAACAAGTCGATAAGTCGCACCTTGTCGCTGGCATTGGTGTCGACCAATTCCTCCAGCAGCTTTTTGATCGAGACGATGTCGCCTCCCGTCAGTTGTTCGAGGCTGGTCAGATCGAAATTGTCGGTCGACGCAACGACGCCCGCCTCGTCAGGCGGCGTACTGAGCGAACCCAGGCGCGCCTGCAGTTCCTTGAGGCCGATGGGCTTGAACAGGCAGTCGTCCATCCCGGCATCGATGCAGCGATCCTTTTCCTCACGCTGGGCATTGGCCGTGAACCCGAGGATCACCCCCCGCGGCAACCCTTGGGCCTGCTCTTCGTGGCGAATGGTGCGCGCCAGTTCATAGCCGCTCATCAATGGCATGTTGCAGTCGGTGATGACCGCATCGAAATGTCTGGCGCGCCAGGCCTGCAAACCCTGGATACCGTCCCCGGCCTCCTGGACCCGGTGCCCCAGGTAGTTCAGTTGCCGCGACAGCAGCAGGCGATTGGCCGGGTGGTCATCGATCACCAGGATGTCCAGGGCCTGGGCCGACACCGACGCCTCGACCTCGGCCGACGGTGCTTGCACCTGGGCGTCGAGCAAGGGCAGGCGCAACAGGACCTCGATCTGCGTACCCACCCCTGGCGTACTGCTCAACGCCAGGGTGCCGCCCATCATTTCGCACAAGGTGCGGCTGATCATCAGCCCCAGCCCGGAACCGCTGCGGGCGGACTGGCGATTATTGCCGGCCTGGGTAAAAGGGCTGAACAGACGTCGCTGGTCCTGCTGGGGAATCCCGCTGCCGGTGTCTTCCACCCGCAGGCAAATGCCCAGACGTTTGTCGTCATGATTCGCAGCAGCTTGCACACTCAGGCGTACCTGGCCTTGATCGGTGAACTTGATCGCGTTGCTCAGCAGGTTCGACACGATCTGCTTGAAGCGCAAGGGATCGATCAAGACATCCTTGTCGATCGCCGGGTCCAGGTCCAGTTGCAGGCGCAGATTTTTCTGCCGGGCCAGGCCCTCGAACATCCGCGCCACCGCCTCGACCAGTTGCGCCAGGTTGGCCCGCTCCGGCGCCAGGGACAATCGCCCCGACTCGATACGAGCGATGTCCAGGATGTCACCGATCAAGCCCAGCAACCCTTGGGCCGCATCGGAAGCGACTTCGATGGCAACCCGGTCCACGACACCCTGGTCGGCTTTTTTCAGGGCCAGCTCCAGCATGCCGATCAACGCATTCATCGGCGTGCGGATCTCATGACTCATGGTCGCCACGAAGGTGGTCTTGGCCCGATTGGCGTCGTCGGCACTTTCCTTGGCGACACGCAGTTGCTCCAGTAGCCGACGCAAATAAACGACCCAGCCCAGTGTCAGCACCAGCAACAGCGCGGCGACAGCAAACCCCTGGAGGATGGTGGTGCGATTACGCAGCCAGTAGCTGTCGTCGATCACCACTTCGCTGCGCCAGCGATTGGTCAGCTCGTCCATTTCTTCGGGGGAGATACTTAACAATGCCTTGTCCAGGATCGAATGCAGCTCCAGCGCATCCCGCCGGGTCGCCAGGGCAACATGCGCCGGCAGGCTGCCCACGGTGCTGGTGATCTGCAGCCTGTCACGGTATTGCCGCGAAATCAGGTAACGGGCGCTGATCAGCGAATTGACCGTGCCGTCCACCGTGCCGGCGGCCGCCATGGCCATGGCATCGGCGGTGTTTTGCGCCGGAACCAACTGCACACGGGGGAACTGCTCCAGCAGGTATTCACGCAATACATTGCCCCTCGTCAGTGCCAGTCGCTTGTCGTCCATCCGGTCCACGGTCAGCGGGACTTCGGCCTTGCGCGATGTCACCAGCACGAATGGCGTGCTCAAGTAAGGTCGGGTAAAGCGCAAGGCGTCCTCGAATTCAGGGGTCACCGGCGCTGCCGCCAGGACATCGGCCTGGCCGCTACTGACCAGCTCGATCAGGCCATCAAGCGAACTGCCACGTTGGAGATTGAACTTCAGGCCGGTACGCAAGCTGATCCTGGCCAGCACATCGGCGCTGATACCGCGAATCTGGCCCTGGTCATCGACAAACGTCAGCGGCGGGAAATGTTCGTTGACGGCCACCGTGATCCGCGGATGCGCATCCAGCCAACGCTGTTCATTGACACTGAAATGCAGCGCCTGCTGCCCAGGCATGCTGGCGCCCCCGGCACTCCAGCGGCGCAGGATGCTCATGCGCTCACGGGTGGGGATCGCTTGCAAGGCGGCATCGACAATGCGCAACAAGCGCGGATTGTCGCGTTTGATCGCAAAGGCGAACGGTTGCACCTCCATGCGGGAAAAATCCGCCAGCTGGATATTGTTCAGGTAGTTCTTGCTGATCAGGTAGTTGGCGCTGATCGAATCCCCGAGGTAGACATCGGCCTGACCGAACGCCACTGCGCCAATTGCACTCAGGGTGGAGGGATACAGCTGCAAGGTGGCATCAGGATAGAACGCCTCGACCTTGGCCGGCGGCAAATAGTGGTACAGCATCGCCAACCGTTTGCCCGCCAGGTCCGCAGGCAAATCCTGGCTGTCATCAATGCGCGCCACGAGGGTGGGCAGGTCATCGGCGTACGCCTGAGACATGATCAGGTCCGGGTCATCGGCCTCGAAGCCGTTTGCAGTACCGAGCAAGTCAATCTCACCACTGTGCAGCGCCTGGAGCGATTCGGAACGGGATGGGTAGCGCCGCACTTGCACCTCGACCTGCAACAATTGCCCGAGCAACTGGACATAATCGGCGGTCAGGCCTTCATAATCGTTGCCATTGCCGGTGATGCCAAACGGTGAGTAATCCGGTGCCGAGGCCCCTACCAGCAACCTGCCTTTGTGCCGTAACCAGACCCGGTCGGCCTCATCCAGGGACACCGAATAGTCATCCACATGGGATCGCCCGAGTACGTGCAGCGATTCGGGGACTGCGCCAACCTGCAGCGCCACACTCAATGAGCCCAGCAACAACGCCGTCAGGCCCGTGCGTAGAAGCAGCATCATCTGAATCAGGTTTTTCGCCTGGCGGAATCGGCCCGAACTATCATTGTTTTCATGTCGGGCCAGGGTATGGTTCAGGCAGCGCTCGGCTTCCAGGTCAGTCCGGCGCCGGAATCCTGCTCGCGGCGATGGCGAGGTCAATCAATGCCTGCCGGTCATCGGCGTCCACATCCTTGTCACCATCGATATCACCATGCACCGATACCTTGTCGAACGGCCCTTGCGGCTCCGTCCTGGTGACACGCACGCTGTAGGAGGAGATGATCGAGTCACGGAATTCGTTGTCCGGGTCGTCATCGACGAAGCCAACCATGCGGGTCACGAAATCGATCTCCACCGCGCGGTAGGTCTGGCCGGTTTTCTCGGTCAATGTAATCAAGATGCCCTTGCTGGTTTCCATTCAATGACTCCTTTACGGATGGCCTGATGTCATTGAGTAATGTATTGCGGGTCAACCGGCCTGTCTGCTGTAAGAACTAACAGGTGCGCGCCTCATTCCCTGGCACCTTTATACTGCGGCGACCCGATTCGATTTCGACGAAGGAGAACCCCATGAGCTGGTCCGCCAGGCAATACGTCACGTTTGAACAGGAACGCACCCGGCCGGCCCGGGACCTGCTGGCCGCCATTCCCCCTGTGGAAGCGCGCTCGGTGATCGATCTGGGTTGCGGCCCCGGCAACTCTACGGAACTGTTGGTGGAGCATTTCAGTGGGGCAACGGTGCGTGGCCTGGACAGTTCCGGCGACATGATAGACGCCGCTCGCCAGCGCCTGCCCGCCGTGGCATTCGACATCGCCGATATCGGCCGATGGGACGAGCCCGGACCGTTCGATGTGATCTTCGCCAACGCCGTGCTGCAATGGCTGCCCGACCATGCCACCCTGCTGCCATCGCTGGTGAACAAACTCGCGCCGGGCGGCACCCTGGCGATCCAGATGCCCGACACGCTCCACCAGCCCTCCCACCGCCTGATGCGAGACATCGCCGCCAACGGCTCCTGGGCCCAGCAATTGGCCAGGGCGGCCGATACCCGCACGGAAGTGGCGAACGCCAGCACCTATTATTCGATCCTGAAGCCGCATTGCAGTCGCGTCGATGTGTGGCGTACCACCTACCACCACCCTTTGGCCGGCGGTGCCGCGGGTGTGGTGGAATGGTTCAAGGGCAGTGGTTTGCGGCCGTTTCTCGATCCATTGGACGAGGGGCAGCGTGCGCAGTACCTGGAGCAGTACCTCCACGCCGTCGAACAGGCCTACCCGGCCTTGGACGATGGCACGGTGCTGCTGCCGTTTCCACGGGTGTTCATGGTTGCGACGCGCGAGGAAGCCGCGTAGGGGGGCAAGCCCGGAGGAACATGAAGACCGCCTCCCCCAACTGAACTCTGCATGCCCCACGCCAGTCAGCAGGTAAGGCCCCTCAGCTCAAGGTGCTAAGCCCATGCAGATTTCCCTCGCGCAACAAGTTGCCCTCGTCACCGGCGCCAGCTCCGGCATCGGCGCGGGCTCGGCCAGGGCTCTGGCCGCCGCCGGTGCCGCCGTGGTGCTCAACTACCACTCCAATGCGGCCCTGGCCGAAGCGCTGGCCCGCGAGATCAACAACAATGGCGGCCGTGCCATCGCCCTCGGTGCCGATGTGTCCCAGGAGCAAGAGGTCGAGCGGCTGTTCGCCCAGAGCCTGGAGGCCTTCGGCACGCTGGACATCCTGGTCGCCAATTCCGGCCTGCAAAAAGACGCCGCTGCCGTCGACATGAGCCTGGACGACTGGAACACCGTGATCGGCGTCAACCTCACCGGCCAGTTCCTCTGCGCCCGCGCTGCGCTGCGGGTCTTCAACCGCCAGGGCATTCGCCAGGGCGTATCCCGGGCTGCCGGAAAAATCATCCACATGAGTTCGGTCCACCAACGCATTCCCTGGGCCGGGCACGTCAACTACGCGGCATCCAAGGGCGGTATCGATCTGTTGATGCAGAGCCTCGCCCAGGAAACCAGTCACCAGCGCATCCGCATCAACAGCATCGCCCCTGGCGCCATCCGCACCGCCATCAACCGGGAGGTTACCGAAGGCGAACAGGGGCAAAAGCTACTGGAGTTGATTCCTTACGGTCGCATCGGCGACGTGGAAGATGTTGCCAACGCAGTGGTCTGGCTGGCGTCGGACCTGTCCGATTATGTGGTGGGCACCACGTTGTTTATCGATGGCGGGATGAGCCTTTATCCGGGGTTTCGCGGCAATGGCTGATCATGATGAACCACAGAGCCCTATCGAGAACCACGGCATCATTGGCGACATGCGCAGTGCCGCGTTGGTCAACGACCGGGGCAGCGTCGATTTTTTCTGCTGGCCGGAATTCGACAGTCCCTCGATCTTCTGTTCACTGCTGGACACCCCGCAAGCGGGCATTTTCCAGATCACGCCCGACCTGCCGGGCGCCCGGCGCCAGCAGATCTACCTACCCGACACTAATGTGCTGCAAACCCGCTGGTTGAGCGACGGTGTGGTGGTGGAAATCACCGACCTGTTGCCCATCGGTGACACCGAGGATGACCTGCCGGTGCTGATGCGCAAGGTACACATGGCGGTCGGCCACGCAACGTTCCGCATGCGCTGCGCGGTGCGCCATGACTATGCCCGGGCCACCACCACGGCGCATCTGGAGGACGCCCACGTGTGCTTCAAGGCCCAAGGGCAACCGAGCCTGCGCCTGCGCTCCGACCAGGCCATGACTCTGGACGGCAACGCGGCGGTGGCCGAGTTCACCCTGCAGGAAGGCCAGAGCGCCGAATTCCTGTTGGGCGGCATCGATGACCCCAGGCTTCAGGATAATGTCAGCGCGATATGCCTGGAACGGACCCTGGCGTTCTGGCGCGGCTGGATCGGTCAGTCCAATTACCGGGGCCGCTGGCGGGAAACGGTCAACCGTTCCGCCCTCGCACTGAAACTGCTGACCTCGCGCAAACACGGCGCCATCCTGGCCGCCGCTACCTTCGGCTTGCCGGAAACACGCGGCGGCGAGCGCAACTGGGACTACCGCTACACCTGGATCCGCGACGCCTCGTTCACCGTTTATGCGTTCATGCGCCTGGGCTTCGTCGAAGAGGCCAACGCCTATATGCGCTGGATGCGTGGCCGCGTCAGCGACTGCTGCGAACAGCCGGTCAAACTCAACATCCTGTATGGCCTCGACGGCAGGCAGGAATTGCCGGAAACCGAGCTGTCGCACCTGAGCGGCTTCGGCAATGCGCAGCCGGTACGTATCGGCAACCTGGCCTACGAACAAGTGCAACTGGACATCTACGGCGAGTTGATGGACGCGGTGTACCTGGTCAACAAATACGGCGAGGCCATTTCCCACCAAGGCTGGAAACACACCGTCAACGTGATCGACCAGGTGTGCGAAATCTGGCAGGACAAGGACGTAGGGATCTGGGAAATGCGCGGGGATAAACAGGACTTCCTGCATTCGCGCCTCATGTGCTGGGTGGCCGTCGACCGCGCCATCCGCCTCGCCGTCAAACGCTCGCTGCCCGCGCCGTTCACCCGCTGGGACGAGACTCGCCAGGCCATCTATCAAGACATCTGGACCCGTTTCTGGAACGATGAACGCCAGCATTTCGTCCAGCGCCTGGGCAGCACCGCCCTTGATGGCTCGATGCTGTTGATGCCGCTGGTGCGTTTTGTCAGCGCCCAGGACCCGCGCTGGCTGTCCACCCTGGATGCCATCGAAAAGCATCTGGTGCGCGACGGCATGGTGTATCGCTACCGCAACGACGATGACCCGATCGACGGCCTCAGCGGCACCGAAGGTTCATTCGTCGCCTGCTCGTTCTGGTACGTCGAATGCCTGGCCCGTGCCGGTCGTGTGGAAAAAGCCCAACTGGAGTTCGAACAACTGCTGCGCTACGCCAACCCGCTGGGGCTGTATGCCGAAGAGTTCGATGGCCATGGTTATCATTTGGGCAACACGCCCCAGGCCCTGAGCCATCTGGCGTTGATCAGCGCGGCGAGTTTCCTGGATCGAAAGTTGAGTGGGGAGAAGAACAACTGGCAGCCGTGAGCCGGGCTGACGCTCCTGTGGCGAGGGGATTTATCCCCTCGCCACAGAAGTGATGCGTCAGACCGCTGGCTCGATGTCATCCAGTGCACGATTGGCCAGTAACGTACCCAATTCGATCAACTGCTGAATACCCGCATTCGGCCCATTCATCGTCATGGGTCCTTTCAGGTTGCCAGTCCCCCAAACCCCTCCTAAGATCGATGCTCTCACGGGTGCAGCGGAGCTGCCCGATAAAAACCCGACTCAAGGATTAGGCATGAACTCTGTGAAACGCACCATCGACACCCCGCCCCGTACGGGCCTGACCCGGGAAGAGCTCTGGGAAAGCCAGGACAAGGGCTTGATCAAGTGCTGGGAAATCGGCCGCGACCGGGCGACGAAATTCCCGGAGTTGGCGCAACGTTGCCGGGCCGGAGAGCTGCCGGTGCTGGGTTGGAAAGGCGGAGTCAATCGCAGCCTGAAGAAAAACGAAAAATTCGGCTGCCTCAAATACCTCGCCCAATGGCAAGGCTTGCGCGGTGAAGACCTGGACATCGACTTGTCTCAGGAACGCACGCTGACCTGCACCAGCACGAAGATGGTCGTGACTTTCACGCCAGACCGGGCCAAATACGTGAATCAGGAACCCGCCTGAGCACAACCGGGCGCTGCCGGAGGTCGATATGAACCACGATCCCAAAATCAGTTTCGCGGTGACGCCGCTGCTGCGCATCGCCTACGAAGAGCGCGGTCCCGCCAGCGGCGATCCGGTCATCCTGCTGCACGGTTTTCCTTATGATCCCAGGGCCTTCGATGAAGTAGCGCCGGTCCTGGCCCGGCATGGTTACCGGGTCATCGTGCCCTACCTGCGCGGCTACGGCCCGACCCGGTTCAACAATCCGGCGATCATGCGTTCCGGCCAACAAGCCGCGCTGGCCCAGGACCTGTTGGACCTGATGCATGCACTCAACATCCCCCAGGCCGCGTTATGCGGCTATGACTGGGGCGGCCGGGCGGCCTGCATTGTGGCGGCGCTGTGGCCCGAGCGCGTGCGCTGCCTGGTCACCGGCGACGGCTACAATCTGCAGGACATTCCCCGCTCAACCCAACCGCTGGACCCGCAGACGGAACATCGGTTGTGGTATCAGTATTATTTCCATACCGCCCGAGGCGTGGAGGGTTTGACGCAGAACCGGCGTGAGCTGTGTGAGTGGCTCTGGCGGCTGTGGTCACCGACCTGGAAACGCGGCGCGCAGCTGTATCCTCTCAGCGCGCCCTCCTTCGACAACCCTGACTTCGTCGACGTGGTGATTCATTCCTACCGCCATCGGTTCATGTATGCACCGGGGGATCCGACCCTTGAATGGATGGAAGAACAGCTTACGGCGCAACCGGCCATCAGCGTGCCCAGCATTTCCCTGTGCGGGGCCGACGACGGCGTGGGGCCAGCTCCTGAACAGGATGAAGATGCCCGGCATTTCAGCGGCCCCTACGAGCGTCGAGTGCTGAGCGGCGTGGGTCACAACATTCCCCAGGAGGCGCCCGAGGCCACGCTCAAGGCCCTGCTGGATCTGCTTGAAGGCTGACAGCGAAACGCTCGCGATACGCCTGGGGCGTCACTCCCATGGCCCGCAGGAAACTGCGGCGCAGGGTTTCCTCGCTGCCGAAGCCACATTGCACCGCCACCCGCTTGATCGGCACGCCGGTATCGGATAACAGGCGGCGGGCGGTTTCCACGCGAATCAATTCCACCGCCCGTGCCGGGGTCTGGCCGGTCTCGGTGCGGTAGTGGCGGACAAAGCTACGCTCGCTCATGCCTGCCTGGGCGGCCAGGTTGGGCAGGCCGAGGTCCTGGGTGAGGTTTTCGGCGATCCAGGCGTGCAGCTCGTCAAAACGGCCGCCCTGATTCTGTAGCGACAGGGTCACGCTGAATTGCGATTGCCCGCCCGGCCGCTTGAGGAACACCACCAACTGCCGGGCAACTTCCAGGGCCACAGGGCGCCCCAAGTCATCTTCCACCAGCGCCAGGGCCAGGTCGATGCCCGCCGTGACCCCGGCCGAAGTCCAGACCGGACCATCGTTGATGAAAATCGGATTGGGTTCGACGCGCAACTGAGGATGCTGCTCGGCCAGCTGCTCACAACGGGTCCAGTGCGTAACCACCCGGCGCCCGTCCAGCCAGCCGCTGGCGGCCAGCAGGAACGCCCCTGTGCATACCGAGGCCACCCGCCGCGAACGTTGGCCGTGGTCCTTGACCCAGGCCACCAGCGCGGGATCCTTCGCTGCCTCGTACACGCCCCAGCCACCGGCGATCAACAAGGTGTCGCTGCCTTCGGTCGGCAGAGGCTCGGCCACCAGCGCCAAGCCCGCCGAAGAGACCACCGCGCCACCACCGGCGGAGATCACCGTCGGCGCGTATGGCAATGGCAAGCCTCGCTGGCGCGCCATATCGTTGGCCGAGGCAAATACCTGCAAGGGCCCGGTGACATCGAGCACTTGCACGTTGGCAAAAGCCAGGACATGAACGGTTTTCGGTGGATTGGGCATGTTGGCGTAATTCGTGGGCTTATTGGCGTATACGCCAGAGCCTACGGACCTAAAGTAGAACCGTCCAGTCCCCGGGCATCATCCAAAGGAGAAACGCCATGACATTACAGATCGGTTTGCTGTTATTTCCCCAGGTCCAACAGTTGGACTTAACCGGCCCTTATGACGTGCTGGCCTCGTTGCCAGACGTAACGGTGCATCTGATCTGGAAAGACCTGGCACCGATCACCTCAAGTACCGGACTGGTGTTGTTGCCCACCACCACGTTCGAAGACTGCCCGAAGCTGGACGTGATCTGCATCCCGGGCGGCACCGGCGTCGGCCCCTTGATGGAGGACGAGCAGACGCTGGCATTCATCAAGCGTAAGGCCAGCCAAGCGCAATACATCACGTCGGTGTGCACCGGGGCGCTGGTGCTCGGTGCGGCGGGCCTGTTGCGAGGGAAGCGGGCCACTACCCATTGGGCCTACCACAGCTTGCTGTCCACCCTGGGTGCCACCCCGATCAAGGATCGCGTGGTGCGTGACGGCAAGTTGATCACCGGTGGCGGTATTACCGCCGGAATCGATTTTGCCTTGACCCTGGCGGCCGAACTGTTTGATCAAGACACCGCCGAACTGGTCCAGTTGCAACTCGAATACGCCCCAGCCCCGCCCTTCGACGCTGGCTGCCCGGACACCGCGCCGGCGAAAATACTGGAGGACGCCAAGCGGCGCGCGGCGGAATCGTTCCGGGTACGCTCGCAGATCACCGAGCGTGCTGCGGCACGGTTGGAAATGCCTGCCTAGCGGTTTGCGGCGAGCGGATCAGTTCGCTCGCCGCTCGCTCATTCCACTCAGTACGGACTGGCCGTCGGCCGTACGACCAGTTCACTGACGTCCACATCCGCCGGCTGTTCGATGGCGTAGGCAATCGCCCTGGCTATGGCCTCGGCGGGTATGGCGATCCTGCGGAACTCGCGCATTTCGGCGCGTCCACCTTCATCGGAAATACTCTCGGCCAATTCCGATTCGGTCACGCCAGGGGAAATCACCGTCACCCGCACGTCACCACCGACCTCCTGGCGCAATCCCTCGGAAATCGCCCGCACGGCATACTTGGTGGCGCAATACACCGCGGCGGTGGGGCTGACCGCGTAAGCACCGATGGAGGCGATGTTGATGAACTGACCGCTGCGCTGACGCTGCATCAAGGGCAGTCCCGCCGCGATGCCATGAAGCACGCCACGGATGTTGACGTCGATCATGCGGTCCCACTCCTCGACCTTCAGCGCTTCGAGCTTGGAGAGCGGCATGACGCCGGCGTTGTTGATGATCACATCCACCTTGCCGAAACGTTCGACGGCGAAGTCGATCAGGCTCTGGACATCGTCGCGGCGGGTCACGTCCACGGCTTTGCAGACAGCCTGCCGGCCGCCGGCTTCGATTTCCTGGACCAGCGCTTGCAGGCGATCGACACGTCGGGCGCCGAGTACTACGCGGGCACCGCGGACGGCCAGCAGACGTGCCGCAGCTTCGCCAATCCCGCTGCTGGCACCGGTAATCACGACTACTTTGTTTTGAATATCGGACATGATGGTTCCTCGTCTGGATGTGTTGGCCCCCGGTGGGAGCGTTTCGACAGGTCCAGATTAGGGAAGCGGGCGCTGGCAGGGTTAGCCGGATCCTCCTGCGCACTTGCACGATCCTGTAGCAATAAAAGCCGGCTATGGTCGCCGGCCGCGCAATCGGCTTTACTAGCGCGACCGATTTATTTGGCCAGGGAGATTGATCGGATGTCGGCATCCACGCCCATACAGATTGCGTCAGACGACAGCGTCGACCAACGCCGCGCCGAGCTCGCGGCGCTGATGAAACGTTTCGCGCCAGAAAATGGAGTATTCCCCACGGCCATCGGGTCCTTGAACCTGATTCGCAGCGACCAGCCAACCGATGCTCTGCATGTCGTGCATAAGCCAGGCCTGTGCGTCATCATCGAGGGAAGCAAAGAGGTACGGCTGGCGGATGAGTGCTACGTTTACGATCCACTCAATTACCTGGTGGTTTCGGTCACCCTGCCATTGGCCGGACAAGTCATCGAAGGCAGCCCGGAGCGGCCTTACCTGTGCATTCGCCTGGATATCGATCCGGCACAGATCTGCCGCCTGATCGCAGACGTCAGCCCTATCGGTGTACCGGCTCAACGGACCGGACGAGGATTGTTCCTGGACCGCATTGATGCGCCGCTGCTGGATGCGGTGTTGCGCCTGCTGCGATTACTCGACAGCCCAGACGACATAGCCACCCTGGCTCCTCTGGCCCAGCAGGAGATTTTCTATCGCCTGCTGCGCGGTGCCCAAGGCCAGCGCTTGCATGAGATTGCCATTCCCGATACTCAGGCTCATCGCATCAGCCGCGCCATCGAGTGGCTCAATACCCATTATGCCGAGCCGTTGAGCATCGACAGCCTCGCACAGATGATCAACCTCAGCCCTTCGGCATTGCATCACCGCTTCAAGGCCGTGACCGCCATGAGCCCGTTGCAATACCAGAAGCAGCTGCGTCTGCAGGAAGCCCGACGGCTGCTGCTGTCGGAGAACAGCGACGTTTCGTCAATCGGCTACAAAATGGGGTATGAAAGCCCTTCGCAGTTCAGCCGGGAATATAGCCGTCTATTTGGCGCGTCTCCCAGCAAGGACATCGCCCGCCTGCGTGCCCAGGCGCTGCAGACCAACAGCGCCTGATCCCCCGGCACAGATGCCTATGCACGGCCGTCGCACTTTTTCACAGATGAAAAAAAAACCCGCCGAAGCGGGTTTTTTGAGGACCAATTTGACTCCTGTCTGGCATTCCGTGCCTGGTCCCATCATCCATGATCCCGAGCACTCCCTGTACTCAGTGGATGGACACAGATTAAGCCCATGATCGGTCCGGAAAAAGACGAGAACGCAGCGCCGATGTGTAAGTCTTTCGCTATACAAGGCCGTGGCACCTTTTAACAGGCGAAAAAAAACCCGCCGAAGCGGGTTTTTCCAAGACCATTACGACTCCCTGTCGATAGCCATCCTTGCAAGGTCGATCGTCCCTGATCCTGAGCACTCCCTGTGCTTCAGTGGATGAGTACAGAATACGCGTCGGATCCAAAGCACAATAGTCGAGATAACTATCATCGCGTGTAAGACATTCGCTATACCACCCTTCCGAAAACCCTTAGCTTCCCCAGGTGAGTCCTATGAAAACGCCGGTGGATATGGCTCAAGACTTGTTCAGGAACGCTTCGATGTTGGTCATCTGTTCATCCCAACCGCGGCTGTCCATGCGGAACGCCTTGAGTCGGCGTGCCTCGGGAATGCCATCAAACCCCGACTCCACGACCTTGAGCAAAGTGCCTCCATCCATGTCTTCCAGTTCGAACTGGACCCGTGTTTCAGGTTCCTGGGAGTAATCCACCTGGGGTTCGACGGCGTAGGGATGCCAGCGAAACGAGAACACCCGCTCGGGCTCGACCCGCTCTACCAGCACGTCCCAGGTAAGGTGCTCATAACCAGGATAAGTGATCTGGCCCTGGGTCCTCTCTCCGGCCACAAACCGTTTGCCCTCCAGGGCCACGCCAAACCATTGGCCAAAGGCTTCGGCGTTGGCCAGGGCTCGCCAGACCTGGGAGCGCGGAGCCTTGAGCAGGATCTTTCTTTCGATGCGATCGGATAAATGCATGGGTCACCTCCTGTGTTCAACAGTAGGCCTGTAAGACCACAAGGCCAACCGGAAAGTTGTATCGGGCCGTTGTTTGACCCTGCACTGACCCAGCTCCAAAGGAGCGATGTACACTCCCCCAACCCTTTCAAGGAGAGATCGATCATGACCCCACGCTTGCTTCTGGCCCTGACACCGTTGCTCTTTGCCGCCGCCGCCCAAGCCGACGACTGCGCCAATGCCACTACCCAAGGCGAGATGAATCAATGCGCGGCCCAAGAGAAGAATGCCGCCGACAACGAACTCAACAGTTTGTACAAACAGATCACAGCGCGCCTGAAAGACAACCCCGAGGCCAAGCAGTCATTGGTCAAGGCACAACGGGCCTGGATCGGTTTCCGTGATGCCGAATGCAATTTCTCTGCGTCTGGGGTCGAGGGTGGCAGCGTCTATCCGCTGATCTACGGCAATTGCATCACAGCGCTCACCAAGGCGCGAGTCGAGACCTTCAAGACCTACCTCAAGTGCAAGGAAGGAGATCTGAGCTGCCCGGTGCCGGAGGCATAAACGTCTGACCTAAGTGATTGAACGGGTGCCCATCGACGCAGTAGGCACCTGGTCTCACACGTCCACAATGGCTACAAGTTTTCACGGACAAAAACAAAACCCCTATCTGCATCAGCAGATAGGGGTTTCGGAATTTAATCTTGACGATGACCTACTCTCACATGGGGAAACCCCACACTACCATCGGCGATGCATCGTTTC
>NZ_VIUE01000015.1 GCF_007828215.1 Pseudomonas sp. SJZ074
GAGGCGTTCATCAGGGGGATGGCGCGCAGCGCCGTTCGACGCAGTCGAACCCATCGAGTGGAGGTCAAGCGCAGCGGACCGGAGCCGATGCCCCCTGATGAATGCCGGAGCGAAGGGACCCCGAGCCTTGGCGAGGGGCCGGACGCTGGAGCGAGCGTTCTTTGCTTACTTTCTTTGGCGTCTGAAAGAAAGTAAGTCGCCGTCAGGGCGAAACCATAGGTGGCCGTTACCGCAGCAATGGATATGTACCGCCCAGTCAACCATCAGGCCACCATCGCGAGCAAGCTTTGCTCCCACAGTGGAATGCGCGCCCATCAAGCCCTGATACCGGACCTGCTATGCCCAAACCCAGGGGTCCCCCTCATTTTTGGCTATTTCCCCCACCGCCCTCCAGAACGCTACTCTTCGCCAATCCGTCGCCATCGCCCAAGGGATTTCATGGACAGAACCACCTTCAAACCATTGCTGCTCACCCTCGCCCTGATCGGCAGCATTCCAATGGCCCAGGCCGCCACCACCCTGGTCTACTGCTCCGAAGCCAGCCCCGCCGGATTCGACCCCAGCCAATACACCAGCGGTACCGACTTCGACGCCTCGGCCGAAACCGTCTTCAACCGTCTCACCCAGTTCAAGCGCGGCGGCACCGAAGTCGAGCCGGGGTTGGCGACGCGTTGGGATGTCTCCGCCGATGGCCTGGTCTACACCTTCCACCTGCGCGATGGCGTGAAATTCCACACCACTGACTACTTCACCCCCACCCGCGACTTCAACGCCGACGACGTGGTGTTCACCTTTCAGCGCCTGCTCGATCCGCAGCAACCGTTCCGCCAGGCCTACCCGACCGAGTCGCCCTACTTCACCGACATGGGCCTGAACACCACAATCAAGAACGTCGAGAAAGTCGACGAGCACACCGTGCGCTTCAACCTGAACAACGTCGACGCCGCGTTCGTGCAGAACCTGGCGATGAGCTTCGCTTCCGTGCAGTCTGCCGAATACGCCGCGCAGTTGTTGAAGGAAGGCAAGGCCGGCGACCTCAACCAGAAACCCGTCGGCACCGGCCCGTTCGTGTTCAAGCGCTACCAGAAGGACTCGCAGATCCGCTACGCCGCCAACACAGCCTACTGGAAACCCGAGGACGTGAGGGTCGACAACCTGATCTTCTCCATCACCCCCGACGCCGCCGTGCGCCTGCAAAAGCTCAAGCGCAACGAATGCCAGGTCAGCGGCTACCCGCGTCCGGCCGACATCGAAGTGATGGAACAGGACCCGAACCTGCAAGTGCTCAGGCAACCGGGCTTCAACCTGGGTTTCCTCGCCTACAACGTGACGCACCCGCCCCTGGACCAGCTCAAGGTCCGCCAGGCGCTGGACATGGCCATCGATAAACCGGCGATCATCAAGGCCGTCTACCAGAGCGCCGGGCAACTGGCCCAGAACGCCCTGCCCCCGGCCCAGTGGTCGTTCGATCCGGCCATCAAGGACGCGCCCCACGACGTGACCAAAGCCAAGGCGCTACTCAAGGAAGCCGGGGTGGCGCCAGGTACCACCCTCAATTTATGGGCGATGACGGTGCAACGCGCGTCCAACCCCAACGCGCGGATGTCGGCGCAGATGATCCAGCAGGATTGGGCGAAAATCGGCATCAAGGCCAACATCGTCAGCTATGAGTGGGGTGAGTACATCAAGCGCGCCAAAAATGGCGAGCACGACGCCATGATCTATGGCTGGACCGGCGACAACGGCGACCCGGACAACTGGCTTGGCGTGCTCTACAGCTGCGCGGCGGTCAAGGGCAGCAACTACGCCAAGTGGTGCGACCCGGCCTACGACAAGCTGATCCAGCAAGCCAAGGTCTCGACCGACCGCCAGCAACGGATCGACCTGTACCGGCAGGCGCAAAAAATCCTCAAGCAACAGGTGCCCATCACGCCGATTGCCAACTCCACGGTATTCCAGCCGATAAACAAAAAGGTCGTGGATTTCAAACTCAGCCCGTTCGGCCTTACGCCCTTCTACGGCGTGGGTTTGCAGCAGTAGAACCCGCCCCGAACCGGTGCGCCGCAGACCCATGGCGCACCGATTCAAGGCACTGTTTGCACCAAAAAAGCCGGCGCAAACGATCAACCGCGTCAGAACTTACACAGATGCGACATTAAGGTACGTTCGTGCCACTGTTTCAGATATGGAACCGCTCTGGATCTTGCATTGGGTATGGGGCCTGCATAAGTATCCGCAGGACGACTCACGAGGTCGCCCTCAAATCCAAAAATGACAACAAATCATGAGGCCAACATGCTTAAACACGCGGTCATTCCGTTTTTAGTCGGCGCAAGCCTATTAGCCAGCGCCCCCTTCGCCCAAGCGGCGGCTAACCTGGTGTTCTGCTCCGAGGGCAGCCCGGCGGGTTTCGACCCGGGTCAATACACCACCGGAACCGACTTCGACGCCTCAGCCGAGACCATCTTCAACCGTCTGACCCAGTTCGAACGCGGCGGCACCGCCGTGATCCCGGGCCTGGCGACCAAGTGGGACATTTCCGAAGATGGCCTGACCTACACCTTCCATCTGCGCGAAGGCGTCAAGTTCCATACGACCCCGTACTTCAAGCCGACCCGTACCTTCAACGCCGACGACGTGCTGTTCACCTTCAACCGCATGATCAACAAGGACGACCCGTTCCGTAAGGCGTACCCGACCGAATTCCCGTACTTCACCGACATGGGCATGGACACCAACATTGCCAAGGTCGAGAAGCTCGACGACAAGACCGTCAAGTTCACCCTCAACGCCGTCGATGCCGCATTCATCCAGAACATGGCGATGCACTTCGCGTCCATTCAGTCCGCCGAATACGCCGCCCAGTTGCTGAAGGAAGGCAAGCCTTCCGATATCAACCAGAAACCGATCGGCACCGGCCCGTTCGTGTTCAAGAGCTACCAGAAAGACTCGAACATCCGCTTCACCGGCAACAAGGAATACTGGCTTCCGGAAGACGTGAAGATCGACAACCTGATCTTCGCCATCACTACCGACCCGTCGGTGCGTATCCAGAAGCTGAAGAAGAACGAATGCCAGGTCACCCTCTTCCCGCGCCCTGCCGACCTGCAGGCCATCCGTGAAGACAAGAACCTGAAGATGCCGGACCAGCCGGGCTTCAACCTGGGCTACATCGCCTACAACGTGATGGACAAGATCAAGGGCAGCGACCAGCCCAACCCGATGGCCCAATTGAAAGTGCGCCAGGCGCTGGATATGGCCGTCAACAAGCAGCAGATCATCGACTCGGTGTATCAGGGCGCCGGCCAACTGGCGGTCAACGCCATGCCGCCGACCCAGTGGTCCTACGACACCACCATCAAGGATGCAGGCTACAACCCTGAGAAAGCCAAGCAACTGCTCAAGGAAGCGGGCATCAAGGAAGGCACCGAAATCAACCTGTGGGCGATGCCGGTCCAGCGTCCGTACAACCCCAATGCCAAGCTGATGGCTGAAATGCTCCAGTCCGACTGGGCCAAGATCGGCATCAAGGCCAAGATCGTCACTTACGAGTGGGGCGAGTACATCAAGCGTTCCAAGGGCGGTGAGAACGGCGCGATGCTGATCGGCTGGAGCGGCGACAATGGTGACCCGGACAACTGGCTCAACGTGCTGTTCGGTTGCGACTCGCTGCAGGGCAACAACTTCTCCAAGTGGTGCGACAAGAAGTTCGACGACATCGTCAAGCAGGCCAAGCGCACTTCGGACCAGTCCAAGCGCACCGAGCTGTACAAGCAGGCGCAACACATCCTCAAGGATGCCGTGCCGATGACACCTATCGCTCACTCGACGGTGTTCCAACCCATGCGCACCAACGTGCAGGACTTCTTGATCAGCCCATTCGGCTTGAACTCCTTCTACGGTGTCAGCATCAGCGACAAATAGGTAAGCAACGGCGGCGTCTCCTGACGCCGCCGTTTATTTATCTGCCAAGGCCCAGGAAATCGCCTACCTCCAAGACATCTGCACAGCACGGCAGCTGTTCGAGGACGTACCGCCCTTTCTCACAAGTCTTTCAGGCGTTACGCATTGACTGCCAAACCCACGGCCGTACCGTAGGAATCTGGCAGATCGGCTGACCCTATGGCATCGC
Organism: Pseudomonas sp. SJZ074; assembly: GCF_007828215.1. GTDB lineage: Bacteria > Pseudomonadota > Gammaproteobacteria > Pseudomonadales > Pseudomonadaceae > Aquipseudomonas. Next base: position 4,133 of record NZ_VIUE01000015.1, read on the forward strand.
TGTATGCAATGGAATGAATTCAGTGTCCCGGACCTGTCCCCGGATGGACGCCGGTTCACTGTTTAACATCCCCGAACGAAAGAGGGAGCGTCATGCGTCATACCCTGATTTTTTCTACATTGCTGAGTACCGGCCTGCTGGCCGCGACATCCGTGGCCCAGGCCGCCGCAGTCGGTAGCCTGGTGTTCTGCTCCGAAGGCAGCCCCGCCGGCTTCGACACCGCGCAGTACACGACCGCCACCGATAACGATGCCGCCGAGCCGTTGTACAATCGCCTGGCCGAGTTTGAAAAAGGCGCGACCAATGTCGTTCCAGGCCTGGCGACAAGCTGGGATATTTCCGAAGATGGTTTGAAATACACCTTTCACCTGCGCGAAGGGGTGAAATTCCATAGCACCGACTACTTCACGCCGACCCGAGACTTCAACGCCGACGACGTGCTGTTCACCTTCAACCGCATGCTTGACCCGCAGCATCCCTTCCGCAAGGCCTACCCCACCGAATTCCCCTACTTCAACGGCATGAGCCTGAACAAGAACATCGCCAAGGTGGAAAAAGCCGGCCCGCTGACCGTGGTCATGACCCTCAACAGTGTCGATGCCGCGTTCATCCAGAACATCGCCATGAGCTTCGCCGCGATCCTGTCGGCCGAGTACGCCGACCAGTTGCTCAAGAGCGGGAAGCCGAGCGACATCAACCAGAAACCCATCGGCACCGGCCCGTTCGAGTTCAAGAGCTACCAGAAAGACTCCAACATCCGCTACGTTGCCAACCCCCAGTACTGGGCACCGGAACGGGTGAAACTGAAAAACCTGATCTTCTCCATCAACACCGACGCCTCCGTGCGGGTGCAGAAGCTCAAGGCCAACGAATGCCAGATTACCCTGCATCCGCGTCCGGCCGATGTGCCAGCGTTGAAGAACGACCCCAAGCTGCAGTTGATCGAGAAGCCCGGTTTCAACCTGGGTTACATCGCCTACAACACCCGCCACAAACCCTTCGACCAGGTCGAAGTGCGCCGTGCGCTGGACATGGCGGTGAACAAGCAGGGCATCCTCAACGCGGTGTACCAGGGCGCAGGGCAACTGGCGGTCAATGCCATGCCACCGACCCAGTGGTCCTACGACGACACCATCAAGGACGCCGCCTACGATCCGGAAAAAGCCAAGGAGCTGCTCAAGGCCGCCGGGGTCAAGGAAGGCACCGAAATCACCCTCTGGGCCATGCCCGTGCAGCGCCCGTATAACCCCAACGCCAAGCTGATGGCCGAAATGCTCCAGGCCGACTGGGCGAAGATCGGCCTGAAGGTGAAGATCGTCAGCTACGAATGGGGCGAGTACATCAAGCGCACCAAGAACGGTGAGCACGATATCAGCCTGATCGGCTGGACCGGCGACAACGGTGATCCGGACAACTGGCTGGGAACGCTGTATAGCTGCGACGCCATTGGCGGCAACAACTACTCCATGTGGTGCGACCAGGATTACGACAAGTTGATCAAGCAGGCCAAGGTCGTCACCGACCGCGACCAGCGCACCGTGCTCTACAAACAGGCCCAGCAGTTGCTCAAGCAGCAAGTGCCGATCACCCCTGTTGCCCACTCGACGGTCAACCAGCCGCTGAGTGCCAAAGTCGAAGGATTCAAAGTCAGCCCCTTCGGTCGCAACGTGTTCTCGGGCGTCAGCCTGAACCCATAACCGTTTAGTCCACAGCGAGGGCCCCTTGGGGCCCTTACGCAGAGGTCTTGCCGTAATTCGCCGATCAGGCCAACTGCAAACGTTTGCGATCTCTTATCAGCAGCAAATCGATAGCCGCATCACCAAAAAAGACCGGCATTAATAAAGAAAGAAAAAGGAGCGTTACCCATGAAATTGAGCAGCACCGCGTTACTGGCCCTGGCCATCAGCAGCGTTACCGCTACGGCGTACGCAGAGCCGCAAAGCCAGGCATTCGTGCCGACCGAACTGGCGAGTACCAGTGCCCAATCCGAAGCCAAGGGCTTTATCGACGGCCAAAGCCTGTCGGGCACTACGCGCAACTGGTATGCCAATGAATTGTTGAAACGCGGAAACTTCAGCTATCAGAAGCACGGTGAGACACGCCCCACCGATCGTCGTATCAACTGGGTCCAGGGCACCATCCTCAACTACACCTCGGGCTTCACTCAAGGCACCGTGGGCTTCAGCACCGAAGTCGCGGCCTACAACGCGGTAGTCCTGGATCGCAGTCGCAAGGACATTGCCAACGGTGGTAACCGCACCCTGGCCGAGAACAACGGCGATGCCGTGGACCAGTGGAGCAAGCTGGGTCTGGCCAACGTAAAAGCCCGGATCTCCAACACCACCCTGACCGCGGGTCGTCAGAACTTCAGCACCCCGATCGTCGACGTGATCGGCAACCGTCCGCTGCCTTCGAGTTTCGAAGGTGTAAGCCTGCACAGCGAAGAATTCAGCAACCTGTCGTTCGATGCCGGCGTGTTTGACCGCGTCTCGCCACGTACCGAACAGAGCCTGTCGAAATTCCGCTCCGAGTACACCAACAACAGCGCAGAGACCGACAAGGTCAGCGTCGTCGGCCTGAACTACCAGCCACTCAAGAGCCTGAAGACCAGCCTGTACGCTTCTCAGGTCGAAGACTTCTGGAACCAGTACTACTTCGGCGCCACCCACGAGCTGGGCGACGCGTCGCAGCTGGCATTGACCACCGGCCTGAACTACTACAAGACCGTGGACGAAGGCAAAAAGGAGATGGGTGAAATCGACAACGACACCTACTCGCTGTCGCTGGGCCTGACCCACCAGGCCCATACCCTGACATTCTCCTATCAGGCGGTGAACGGTAACGAATACTTCGACTACCTGCACGAAACCAACGGCATCTACCTGGCCAACTCCCTGCTGTCGGACTTCAACGGTCCGAACGAAAAATCCTTCCAGATCGCCTATGGCATCAACATGGCTGAATACGGTGTGCCAGGACTGAAATTTAATATCTATCGTGCTCGCGGCTGGGGCATCGACGGTACTCATTACACCGGCACCGCCTATGACGTCCGCGGCCTGAACGATGAAAATCACTACGAAACCGGTGTGGGCGCTTCCTACGCGGTGCAGAGCGGTCCGTTGAAGGCCACGGCGATTCGTGCCACCTACACCGAACACCGCTCCAGCCGTAACCAGATTGACGGCAGCATCAACGAGTTCCGCCTGGTCACCACCGTTCCGTTCAACATTCTCTAACCTTCCGCCGACGGTCGACCCACAAGGTCGACCGTTCGGTTTTTTGCCGTTCCACCGATTGCAGAGGATATGACGATGAACATGATCCCCCTACGCGCAGCCATCGCCGCTGCGTTGCTGAGTGTCGCCGTTGGCGCCACGGCCAAGCCCCTCGTGGTTTGCACAGAAGCCAGCCCGGAAGGCTTCGACATGGTCCAGTACACGACTGCAGTCACTGCCGACGCCGTGGCGGAAACCATTTTCAATCGCCTGGCCGATTTCAAGCCCGGCACCACCGAAGTGATTCCGGCCCTGGCCGAATCCTGGGACATCAGTGACGATGGCCTGACGTACACGTTCCACCTGCGCAAAGGCGTCAAGTTCCACACCACCGAATACTTCAAGCCGACCCGCGACATGAACGCCGACGATGTGGTCTGGAGCTTCCAGCGCCAGCTGGACCCGAATCACCCATGGCACAAACTGTCGAGCGTGGGCTTCCCCTACTTTGAAAGCATGGGCTTCAAAGAGCTGCTCAAAAGCGTCGAGAAAGTCGACGAGCACACGGTCAAGTTCACCCTGACCCGCCGCGAAGCGCCGTTCCTGGCCGACATCGCCATGGCCTTCTCCTCGATCTACCCGGCCGAATACGCCGACCAGTTGCTCAAGGCCAACAAGGCCGGCGACCTCAACAGCAAGCCGGTCGGCACCGGGCCGTTCATCTTCCAGCGCTACAACAAGGACGCCCAGGTTCGCTTCAAGGCCAACCCGGACTACTTCCGCGGCAAGCCGCCGGCCGATGCACTGGTGCTGGCCATCGCCACCGACAACAACGTGCGGCTGCAGAAGCTCAAGGCCAACGAGTGCCAGGTCGCGCTGTATCCCAAGCCCGATGACATCCCGAGCATCAAGAAAGACGCCAACCTGAAGGTCGATGAACTGGACGCCATGACCGTGTCCTACGTCGCCATGAACACCCAGCACAAGTACATGAGCGATGTGCGGGTGCGCAAAGCCATCGACATCGCCTTCGATAAGGAAGCCTACGTCAACGCGCTGTTCGGCAAGGGTAACGCCACCGTGGCGGTCAACCCCTACCCGCCAACGCTGCTGGGCTTCAATCACGAGCTGAAGAATCCGCCCCGGGACCTGGACAAGGCCCGCCAACTGCTCAAGGAAGCCGGCGTGCCGGAAGGCACCGTGTTCACCCTGTTCACCCGCAATGGCGGCGGCCCGACCAACCCCAACCCGATGCTCGGCGCGCAGATGATGCAGGCTGACCTGGCGAAAGTCGGGATCAAGGTCGATATCCGCGTCATGGAATGGGGCGAAATGCTCAAGCGCGCAAAAAATGGCGAGCACGACATGGTCTCCGCCGGATGGGCGGGCGATAACGGCGACCCGGATAACTTCCTGACGCCTATGCTCAGTTGCGAGGCGGCCAAGAACGGCGAAAACTACGCCCGCTGGTGCAACGAGAAATTCCAGGCGCTGATCGACCAGGCCCGCGCCACAGTGAACCCCGAGGAGCGCATCAAGCTCTATGAACAGGCCCAGATGATTTTCAACCAGGACCAACCGTGGATCAGCATGGCCCACACCCGGATGTTCACGGCAATGCGCAAGAACGTAGAGGGCTACGCCATTAGCCCGCTCACCACCAATAACTTCGCCACCACCCAGGTGAAGTAGATAAGAAGATGCCCCGGCATCCCTGACCCCAGGGCTGCCGGGCACGCCTAACCGGCTGATGAGGTACACCTGAAGATGTTTAGTTTTATTGCCCGCCGACTGGGATTATTGATCCCCACGTTCTTCGGCATCACCTTGCTGACCTTCGCGTTGATTCGCATGATCCCCGGCGACCCCGTGGAAGTGATGATGGGCGAACGTCGGGTCGATCCCGAAATGCATGCTCAGGCAATGGAACGCCTTGGCCTCAATAAACCGCTGTACGCCCAGTACCTGGACTACATCGGCAACCTGGCCCACGGTGATCTCGGCGAATCGCTGCGCACCCGCGAAAGCGTCTGGACCGAGTTCAGCTCACTGTTTCCCGCGACCCTGGAGCTGTCCATGGCCGCCCTGTTGTTCGCCGGTATCCTGGGCCTGCTGGCCGGGGTGATCGCGGCACTCAAGCGAGGATCGCTGTTCGACCATGGGGTGATGGGCGTCTCCCTGGCGGGGTATTCGATGCCGATCTTCTGGTGGGGCCTGATCCTGATCATGTTCTTCTCGGTGTCCCTGGGCTGGACCCCGGTGTCGGGACGCATCGACCTGCTCTACGACATCGAACCGAAAACCGGCTTCATGCTGATCGACACCTTGCTCGCCGATGAGCCGGGCGCGTTCCTCGACGCGCTGCACCACCTGATCCTGCCGGCCATTGTACTGGGCACCATTCCGCTGGCGGTGATCGCCCGCATGACCCGCTCTTCGATGCTGGAAGTGCTGCGCGAAGACTACATCCGCACCGCCCGGGCCAAGGGTCTGTCGCCGACACGCGTGGTGTTCGTCCACGGCCTGCGCAACGCGTTGATCCCGGTACTGACCGTGGTCGGCCTGCAGGTCGGCACACTGCTGGCCGGCGCGGTCCTGACCGAAACGATCTTCTCCTGGCCGGGCATCGGCAAGTGGCTGATCGAGGCCATCGGCGCCCGGGACTATCCCGTGGTACAGAACGGCATCCTGTTAATCGCCTGCCTGGTGATTCTGGTCAACTTCGTCGTGGACATCCTCTACGGCTTTGCCAACCCACGCATCCGTCACCAGCGCTGAGATCAAATCCATGAGTACTCCAACTCCTTCGGTAGCAGTCGATCAAAGCCTGCTGTACCCGTCCCCGTACAAAGAATTCTGGCAGGCGTTTTCCCGTAACAAGGGCGCCGTGGCCGGGCTGATGTTCATGATCCTGGTGGTGTTCTGCGCGATCTTCGCGCCATGGGTCGCGCCCCACGATCCGAGCGAGCAGTACCGTGACTTCCTGCTGACGCCGCCGGCCTGGCTCGAAGGCGGGCAGATCCAGTTCCTGCTGGGCACCGACGAACTGGGCCGCGACCTGCTGTCCCGGCTGATCCAGGGTTCGCGCCTGTCACTGCTGATCGGCTTGTCGTCGGTGGTGATGTCGCTGATCCCAGGCATCCTGCTGGGCCTGTTCGCCGGGTTCTTCCCGCGCATCCTCGGCCCGACCATCATGCGCCTGATGGACATCATGCTGGCCCTGCCTTCGCTGCTGCTGGCCGTGGCGATCGTCGCCATCCTCGGCCCAGGCCTGATCAACACCGTGATCGCCATCGCCATCGTGTCGCTGCCGTCCTACGTGCGCCTGACCCGCGCCGCCGTCATGGGCGAGCTGAACCGCGACTACGTGACCGCCGCCCGCCTGGCCGGTGCCGGTCTGCCGCGCCTGATGTTCATCACTGTGCTGCCCAACTGCATGGCCCCCCTGATCGTGCAGGCAACACTGAGCTTTTCCTCGGCCATCCTCGACGCCGCAGCCCTGGGCTTCCTCGGCTTGGGCGTGCAGCCGCCGACTCCGGAGTGGGGCACCATGCTGGCCTCGGCTCGGGACTACATCGAACGCGCCTGGTGGGTCGTGAGCCTGCCTGGCTTGACCATTTTGCTCAGCGTGCTGGCAATCAACCTGATGGGCGACGGCCTGCGCGATGCGCTGGACCCGAAACTCAAGAATGCCGCCTGAGGAGATTCCCATGTCACTGCTAGAAATCAAGAATCTCAACGTCCGCTTCGGCGACGCCAACGCCGTACCCGTGGTCGATGGCCTGGACCTGAGCGTGGAAAAAGGCGAAGTGCTGGCCATTGTTGGCGAATCGGGCTCGGGTAAATCCGTGACCATGATGGCGCTGATGGGCCTGATCGAGCATCCCGGCATCGTCACCGCCGATGCGCTGAACTTCGACGGCAAGAACATGCTCAAGCTGAGTGCCCGCCAGCGCCGGCAGATCGTCGGTAAGGACCTGGCGATGGTGTTCCAGGACCCGATGACCGCGCTCAACCCCAGCTACACCGTGGGCTTCCAGATCGAAGAAGTGCTGCGCCTGCACCTGAAGATGTCCGGCAAGGCCGCCCGCAAGCGTGCCATCGAACTGCTGGAAAAGGTCGAGATCCCGGGCGCCGCGAGCCGCATGGACGCCTACCCGCACCAACTGTCCGGTGGCATGAGCCAGCGCGTGGCGATTGCCATGGCCATTGCCGGCGAGCCGAAGCTGTTGATCGCTGACGAACCGACCACCGCCCTGGACGTGACCATCCAGGCGCAGATCATGGACCTGCTGCTGGCCCTGCAAAAAGAGCAGAACATGGGCCTGGTGCTGATTACCCACGACCTCGCCGTCGTCGCGGAAACCGCCCAGCGGGTGTGCGTGATGTACGCCGGTCAAGCCGTGGAGGTGGGCAAGGTGCCGCAGTTGTTCGATATTCCGGCCCACCCGTACAGCGAAGCATTGCTGGCGGCGATTCCGGAACACAGCATGGGCGCCGAGCGCCTCGCGACATTGCCAGGCATCGTGCCCGGCCGATACGACCGTCCACAGGGCTGCCTGCTGTCGCCGCGTTGTCCTTACGTGCAGGATAACTGCCGTCAACAACGCCCGGCCCTCGATCCGAAATCCAACAGCCTCGCCCGCTGCTTCTACCCGCTGAACCAGGAGGTGGCGTGATGGCCGTCGTTCTTACCGCCCGTGACCTGACCCGTCATTACGAAGTGTCCCGTGGCATGTTCAAGGGCCATGCGACCGTGCGTGCCCTCAACGGTGTGTCGTTCGAACTGGAAGCCGGCAAGACCCTGGCCGTGGTGGGCGAATCCGGTTGCGGCAAATCCACCCTGGCCCGGGCCCTGACGCTGATCGAGGAGCCGTCCTCCGGCTCCCTGAAAATCGCCGGCCAGGAAGTCGCTGGCGCCAACAAGGCCGAACGCAAGCAATTGCGCAAAGACGTGCAGATGGTGTTCCAGAGCCCCTATGCGTCTCTCAATCCGCGGCAGAAGATCGGCGATCAACTGGCCGAGCCGTTGTTGATCAACACCAGCCTGTCGGCCTCCGAGCGGCGGGAAAAAGTCCAGGCGATGATGAAGCAGGTGGGCTTGCGTCCCGAGCATTACCAGCGTTATCCGCACATGTTCTCCGGCGGCCAGCGCCAGCGCATCGCCCTGGCCCGCGCCATGATGCTGCAACCCAAGGTGTTGGTGGCGGACGAACCGACGTCGGCGCTGGACGTTTCGATCCAGGCCCAGGTGCTCAACCTGTTCATGGATTTGCAGCAGGAACTCAACACTGCCTACGTGTTCATTTCCCACAACCTGGCGGTGGTGCAACACGTGGCCGACGACGTGATGGTGATGTACCTCGGCCGCCCGGTGGAAATGGGTCCCAACGAGTCGATCTACAGCCGTCCGTTGCACCCTTACACCCAGGCGCTGCTGTCGGCCACGCCGACCATCCACCCGGACCCGAACAAGCCGAAAATCAAGATCGTCGGCGAACTGCCGAACCCGCTCAACCCGCCGCCCGGCTGCGCCTTTCACAAGCGCTGCCCGTACGCCACCGAACGTTGCAAGACCGAAGAGCCGGCCCTGCGTCCACTCGATAATCGATTGGTCGCCTGCCACTACGCCGAGCAATTTCTCGACGGCGCGGCATAAGGAGTCTGGTTGAAAGGGCGGTGTTGTTCATTCAAGAACAACACCGCCCCTCGCCACAGGGCTAAGTCAGGTTCACGCTAAGGCAAAGCGCTGGCGCATGCTCCTGCCCCAGGGCGATGCGCCGGTGGCCTGCCCCTCTCCTTTGATCCACACGGCCTGACCATCGAGGCTGACTTCAACATTGAACCCCAGCACTACCTGCCATTGCCTTGAGTCGGACGACGTAAAATCCACTCGCTCCCGAGTGATGGAACCGCCCTGCCAATCCATGGTTCGCTCTCCCGCGATCTCATAGTAGGCGCCAGCACCTTCAACCGAAGGAAACCGATAAACCTTGGGCTCCCGGTCGCGCTCGGGAATATAGAAGATCAGCTCTCTCTGACGCCCGTCGTCGCCTGTCCAGATGGCCTGGATCACAAAATCCTCACTGCTCCCGTCAGCCATCAACGTGAGCGAAGTTGAATCAAACGCGACGTCGCCTACCCATCCCTTCAAGTACCCCGTCGCTTGTGCTGACTGGTCGTTGGTGCTCATTTTGCTCTCCGCTCCCAGGTACATTGCACTTGAGTTATAAGAGCCGACCGCACAAGCGTCTACTGTCAGAACTGACAGGTCACGATCATCGTGGCGAGAGTTAACACTCAGGATTGGCTATCCTCTTCATCGCCACCGTCATCCGGTTCATCATCGGTAGTCGGACCGTCATCCTCCTCGTCGCCGGTGTCTTTTTGCTCATCGGCAGCCAGCAGCAGTCCACTCTCCACCACTTGCCCGCTTGAAGCGTGCTGTTCATGCTTATCGCACTGCGCCCACACAGCGGCGGATCCCAGTGACAGCATGACCATGACTTTCAGCAACAACATGACGCGTAGAAACCTGTTCATAACCGATGCCCTCTCTTCTGAAATGAAGCCGCGACCCGACGGCGTTCAGGAAACAGTCCCGAACAGGTTGGCTTACAAGAGTAGGACGCAGAACCTGGGACAGAATGCCCTGGGCGACAGACCGCTTTCGAATAGAAGTTAGTTCGAACAGTTATGTCTGGAACACGCTCCCACACAGGGGGATGTGGATCGGGAGCAAAATTTTTTATTCACTGGAGATCTGTTGTGGGAGCGGGCTCGCTCGCGAAGGCGGTGTGACAGCCCATGAAGATGCCGAATGTAACAGCCTCTTCGCGAGCAAGCCCGCTCCCACAGGGGAAGAGAGCAGCAACAAAAAACCCCGAAGCTCTCGCAACGGGGTTTCGGTCCTGCTACTCAGCGCTTAGTGATGCTCACGGGTCGCGCGGAATTTCACGTCCGGCCAGCGTTCTTCCATCAGCGCCAGGTTGACCCGGGTCGGGGCCAGGTAGGTCAGGTGACCGCCGCCGTCCAAGGCGAGGTTTTCCACAGCCTTGTTGGAAAATTCCTCGAGCTTCTTCTTGTCGCTGCATTCGATCCAGCGAGCCGAGTACACGGTGATCGGCTCGTAGGAGCACTCGACCTTGTATTCCTCTTTCAAGCGGCTGGCGACCACATCGAACTGCAGCACACCGACGGCGCCGAGGATGATGTCGTTGCTGCGCTCCGGGAAGAACACCTGGGTCGCGCCCTCTTCGGCCAGTTGCTGCAGGCCCTGACGCAGTTGCTTGGACTTGAGCGGATCCTTCAGGCGTACGCGGCGGAACAGCTCCGGGGCGAAGTGCGGGATGCCGGTAAAACCCAGGGCTTCGCCTTCGGTGAAGGTATCGCCGATCTGGATCGTGCCATGGTTGTGCAGGCCAATGATGTCACCGGCGAAGGCCTCTTCCAGTTGTTCGCGTTCCGAGGAGAAGAAGGTCAGGGCGTCGCCGATGCGCACGTCCTTGCCGGTGCGCACGTGGCGCATCTTCATGCCTTTTTCGTATTTGCCGGAGCAGATGCGCATGAAGGCGATGCGGTCGCGGTGCTTGGGGTCCATGTTCGCCTGGATCTTGAAGATGAAGCCCGAGAACTTCTCTTCCACCGGCTCCACGGTGCGCTCGTTGGCGACCCGCGGCAGCGGACGCGGCGCCCAGTCGACTACAGCGTCGAGCACGTGGTCTACACCGAAATTGCCCAGCGCGGTTCCGAAGAACACCGGAGTCATCTGACCATCGATGAACGCCTGCTGGTCGAACTCATGACAGGCACCCTGCACCAACTCCAGTTGCTCGACGAAACGCTCGTACTCGTCGCCCAGGTGCGCGCGCGCTTCGTCGGAGTCCAACCTTTCGATGATTTTGGTTTCGGTGCGCTCATGACCGTGACCGGCGGTGTAGACGATGATGTAGTCACCGGCCAGGTGGTACACGCCCTTGAAGTCGCGGTAGCAGCCGATCGGCCAGGTGATCGGCGCAGCCTTGATCTTCAGGACCGCCTCGATCTCGTCGAGCAGTTCGATCGGGTCGCGGATGTCGCGGTCGAGTTTGTTGATGAAGCTGACGATCGGCGTGTCCCGCAAGCGGCAGACTTCCATCAGCGCAATGGTCCGCGGTTCGACGCCTTTACCGCCGTCGAGCACCATCAACGCCGAGTCCACCGCGGTCAGGGTGCGGTAGGTGTCTTCGGAGAAGTCTTCGTGGCCTGGGGTGTCGAGCAGGTTGATCATGTGTTCGCGATATGGGAACTGCATGACCGACGTGGTAATGGAGATACCCCGCTGTTTTTCCATCTCCATCCAGTCGGAGGTGGCATGGCGGTCGGACTTGCGCGACTTCACCGTGCCGGCGATCGCAATCGCCTTGCCCATCAGCAGGAGCTTCTCGGTGATGGTGGTCTTACCGGCATCGGGGTGGGAAATAATGGCGAAAGTGCGGCGTTTCGCGACTTCGGCGGCCTGTTTGGTCATGGGAAATCGCCTGGCAGGTGATTCAAAAAAGGGCGGCGATTATAGCTCAACTTGTGCCAGGAACCGAACCGTTGAGCACATCGAAGGTGGCCAGAAGCTTCCCGACTGGGGAACCTTTTGCGCCGTGGAGACGTCCACCCCCCTGCTGCATTTGTTCGTCAGGAGCTGAAAAATCAGCAAGTTAGCCTGACGAGGCAGCGCCCATGGCTCCATCCACATGCCGGTTTACCGGTATCGAAAAGAGCTGCTTTTCGCGAACGTTTTCCCGGCAACCCTACGGCCTGTCGCCTGGGAAAGCGTGCGCCGATTGAAAGACAAAGGAGTCCGCCTGTGGCTATCCGCTATGGCAAAGGGCTGACAGGAGGCGTGGTCGTCGTCGCCCTCCTGGCCCTGTTGGTCCACTGGATCGGCATCGATACGATCCGACATTATCGCGACGACCTGTTGTTCTACCTGCAAGCCCATCTGATGCTGGTACTGGTTTCGATGCTGGCAGCCTTGATCGTGGGCATCCCCGCCGGTATCGCCTTAAGCCGCCCCGGCATGGTCGGGCGCGCCGAGCGCTTCATGCAAGTCTTCAACATCGGCAACACCGTGCCGCCCCTGGCCGTACTGGCCATCGCCCTCGGCGTGCTGGGAATCGGCAGCGGGCCGGCCATCTTCGCCCTGTTCCTCGCCTCGCTGCTGCCTATCGTGCGCAACACCTATGAAGGCCTGAAAAACGTCCAGGGTTCGCTCAAGGAAGCCGCCACCGGCATCGGCATGACCCCACGCCAGGTGCTGTGGAAAGTCGAACTGCCCAACGCCGTGCCGATCATCGTCGGTGGCGTGCGGGTCGCCCTGGCGATCAATGTCGGCACCGCACCGCTGGCTTTCCTGATCGGTGCCAACAGCCTTGGCAGCCTGATCTTCCCTGGCATCGCCTTGAACAACCAGCCGCAGCTGTTGCTCGGCGCCGCCTGCACCGCTCTGCTGGCGTTGTTGCTCGACGGCCTGGTGACACTGGCCAGCCGCCTCTGGTTGGAACGTGGTCTGCGACCGTCATAAAGCCGGCTGGATAAAGGAATCATCATGAAGAAGTTGAGCTTGATACTGGGCTGCGTGCTGCTGTTCGCCGGTTTTGCACAAGCGGCGGAAAAACCTGTGATCCGCCTCGGCGCCCGGGTCTTCACCGAGCAGACGCTGCTGGCGGAAATCACCGCACAATACCTGCGCAGCAAAGGCTACGACGCGCAGATCACCGGAGGGCTGGGCAGCAACCTAGCCCGCAGCGCCCATGAAACCGGGCAGTTGGACCTGCTCTGGGAATACACCGGCGTGTCCCTGGTGGCCTACAACCATGTCACGGAGAAACTCGACAGCGCCCAGTCCTACGCCCGGGTGAAAGCACTCGACGCGAAAAAGGGCCTGGCCTGGCTGGCACCGTCGAAATTCAGCAACACCTACGCCCTGGCCCTGCCGGAGAAAGTCGCCCGCCAGTACCCGCAGATCCGCAACATCAGCCAATTGAACAGCGTGCTGCAGGCCGAAGCGGATGAGAACCACCTGGTGGCGTTGGACACCGAGTTCGCCAACCGCTCCGACGGACTGGCGGGCATGGTCAAGCAGTACGGCATGAACCTGACCCGCAAGAATATCCGGCAGATGGACGCCGGGCTGGTCTATACCGCCCTGCGCAACGCTCAGGTGTTCGCCGGGCTGGTGTACACCACAGATGGCCGGTTGAATGCCTTCAAGTTGAAATTGCTCGAGGACGACAAGCACTACTTCCCCGACTACACCGCCGCGCCAGTGGTGCGCCAGGCATTCCTCGACGCCCATCCGCAACTGGCCGCGCAACTCAAACCGCTGGCCGAGCTGTTCGACGACGAAACCATGCGCCAGCTCAATGCCCGCGTGGACGTCGACCATGAAAGCCCTTCCGTGGTGGCCGCCGACTTCTTGCGCCAGCACCCCATCGACTGAGGAAAAAGCCATGGAACTGTTGAACGCCTTTTCCCATCTCGACTGGCAGCAGGTGATGCACCTGACCTGGCAGCACATCACCCTGGTGGGCATCGCCGTGACCCTGGCGATTGTCATCGGCGTGCCGCTGGGGATCTTCATGACCCGCTTCCCGGCGCTCGCCGGCCCCTTGCAGGCCAGCGCGACAGTGCTGCTGACGATCCCATCGATTGCCCTGTTCGGCCTGTTATTGCCGTTCTATTCCAAGTTCGGCCAGGGCCTGGGGCCGATGCCGGCGATTACCGCGGTGTTTCTCTATTCGCTGTTGCCGATCATGCGCAACACCTACCTGGCCCTTACCGGCGTGGAACCGGGCATCCGGGAAGCCGCCCGCGGCATCGGCATGACCTTCGGCCAGCGCCTGCGCATGGTCGAACTGCCCATCGCTGTACCCGTGATCCTCGCCGGCGTGCGCACCGCCGTGGTCATGAACATCGGCGTCATGACCATCGCCGCCACCATCGGCGCCGGTGGCCTGGGCGTGCTCATTCTCGCTTCCATCAGCCGCAGCGACATGTCGATGCTGATCGTCGGCGCCGTGCTGGTCAGCCTCCTGGCCATCTTCGCCGACCTGCTTCTGCAATGGCTGCAACGCTCGCTGACTCCAAAAGGGCTATTAAAATGATCGAACTTCAAAACCTCAGCAAAACCTTCAAGAGCAACGGCAAGGACGTCAAGGCCGTGGACTCGGTGAACCTGATCGTCAACGAAGGCGAGATCTGCGTGTTCCTCGGGCCGTCGGGCTGCGGCAAGAGCACCACGTTGAAGATGATCAACCGGCTGATCCCGCCCACTTCGGGCAAGGTGCTGATCAACGGTGAAGACACCACCGGCCTCGACGAGGTGACCCTGCGTCGCAACATCGGCTACGTGATCCAGCAGATCGGCCTGTTCCCGAACATGACCATTGAGGAGAACATCGTGGTAGTGCCGAAGCTGCTCGGCTGGGACAAGCAGAAATGCCACGACCGCGCCCGCGAGCTGATGAACATGATCAAGCTCGAACCCAAGCAGTACCTGCATCGCTACCCCCGTGAACTGTCGGGCGGCCAGCAGCAACGGATCGGCGTGATCCGCGCCCTGGCGGCCGATGCGCCGTTGCTGCTGATGGATGAACCCTTCGGCGCGGTGGACCCGATCAACCGCGAGATGATCCAGAACGAGTTCTTCGAGATGCAACGGGCACTGAACAAGACCGTAATCATGGTCAGCCACGACATCGACGAAGCCATCAAGCTGGGGGACAAGATCGCGATCTTCCGCGCCGGCAAGCTGATCCAGTGCGACCACCCGGACACCTTGCTGGCGCATCCGGCCGACGAGTTCGTCAGCAATTTCGTCGGCCAGGACAGCACCCTCAAACGGCTGTTGCTGGTCAAGGCCGAGGACGCGGCCGACAACGCCCCCTCGGTCAGCCCGGAAACCCCGGTGGCCGAGGCGCTGGAATTGATGGACGAGCATGACCGTCGCTACGTGGTGGTCACCTGTGCCGAGAACAAGGCCCTGGGCTACGTGCGCCGTCGCGATCTGCACCGCCAGACCGGCACCTGCGCGCAATACCTGCGGGAGTTCAACGCGACGGCGGCCTACGACGAGCACTTGCGGATCCTGCTGTCGCGCATGTACGAGTTCAACCGCTCGTGGCTGCCGGTGATGGACGCCGAGCGGGTGTTCCTCGGCGAGGTGACCCAGGAGTCGATTGCTGAGTACTTGAGCTCCGGCAAGTCCCGTGGGGGCAAGACCAGCATCGTGTCGCCGGCCGAGATCGCGCAGGCTTGATTTCTGATCACTCCCTACCCGGGAGATTGGCTTTTTGCTCTTGTGGCGAGGGCAGAAGCCACATCAGCGGTTCCAAACACTCATCCAGGGGAACATCAATCCGTCACACAGGTCGGTTACATCAAGAGCTGTCGCGGACCGCACGACGGATGTGTGCAAAAACGCGACATTTTTAGTTGATCTCAGGCCCCTCACGCCCTAAAGTTCGCGCCGAACGTCCATGCTGGAAACGATCCATCCGGCTCAAGTACTGACGACGAGACAGCAAGGCCAAGGGCAGCACGCAGCCCATGGCCTTTTTGCTTTCGGCGACATGCCTTGGGAAGTAGGCGAACCAAAGTGGGGATACGGAGGACGTTCACGGGGGCAGCTTGCCCTCAAACCCATTGATCCTGATGTTTGCCAGTAGGAGTCCCAACGTATGTCGATCCAGGTCGAAGATTATTTCGCGCGCGAAACCTTTCAGAAAATGAAGGCGTTCGCCGACAAGCAGGAAACCCCGTTCGTGGTGATCGACACCGCGATGATCTCCCAGGCCTACGACGACCTGCGCGCCGGTTTCGAATTCGCCAAGGTCTACTACGCCGTCAAGGCCAACCCGGCGGTGGAAATCATCGACCTGCTCAAGGAAAAAGGCTCGAACTTCGACATTGCCTCGATCTATGAGCTGGACAAGGTCCTGAGCCGGGGCGTAACCCCCGACCAGATCAGCTACGGCAACACCATCAAGAAGTCCCGGGACATCCGCTACTTCTACGACAAGGGCGTGCGCCTGTACGCCACCGACTCCGAAGCCGACCTGCGCAACATCGCCAAGGCAGCGCCGGGTTCGAAAGTCTACGTACGCATCCTGACCGAAGGCTCGACCACCGCTGACTGGCCACTGTCGCGCAAATTCGGCTGCCAGACCGACATGGCCATGGATCTGCTGATCCTGGCTCGCGACCTGGGCCTGGTGCCGTACGGCATCTCGTTCCACGTCGGCTCGCAACAGCGCGACATCAGCGTCTGGGACGCCGCCATCGCCAAGGTCAAGGTGATCTTCGAGCGCCTCAAGGAAGAAGACGGCATCGAGCTGAAACTGATCAACATGGGCGGCGGCTTCCCGGCCAACTACATCACCCGCACCAACAGCCTGGAAACCTACGCCGAGGAAATCATCCGCTTCCTCAAGGAAGACTTCGGCGACGACCTGCCGGAAATCATCCTCGAGCCGGGCCGTTCGCTGATTGCCAACGCCGGTATCCTGGTCAGCGAAGTGGTGCTGGTCGCCCGTAAATCCCGTACCGCCGTCGAGCGATGGGTCTACACCGACGTGGGCAAATTCTCCGGCCTGATCGAAACCATGGACGAAGCCATCAAGTTCCCGATCTGGACCGAGAAGAAAGGCGAGATGGAAGAAGTGGTCATTGCCGGTCCAACCTGCGACAGCGCCGACATCATGTACGAGAACTACAAGTACGGCCTGCCATTGAACCTGGCCATCGGCGACCGCCTGTACTGGCTGTCGACCGGCGCCTATACCACCAGCTACAGCGCCGTGGAATTCAATGGTTTCCCGCCGCTGAAGTCGTTCTACGTATAACGCGATCTGTCGATAAGAGGGTCCATGCAGCGTGCATGGACCTTTTTTATTTGCGCAGCCAGGTCTCGAAATTCTCCAGCAGCGCCATGCATTGACCCAGAGCATTCATGACAGCGCTCAATCTTGAATTCAGTTCTCCCAGCCGCACTGCGTAGCTCGCGCGCCTGAGGGTCAGGACCACGTCCTCCATACGCCGATATAAATCCTGCGCCAACACGCCCATCTGCCCAATCAGGCTATTGAATTCCTTGAACAACAAGGCAATGTCGGCCTTGTATTCCACCGCCCTGATCGAAGCGTCCCGAGAGGAATAAACCAGGTCCCAGGCGGGTGTGGTAACCGCTTCTTGAAATAACATCTGCGCCACGCTCGGTTGGGTGTGGCAACGACAAGCGCGATGATCCATGGCGCTGATGAACACCGGGCTCAACCCGAGTGACTCTCGATACAGCTCATCGAAACGAAACACCCACTGTCTGATCGCGCTTCTGTGGTTGATAAAGCGCAGGTGAAGCTCATGGGTCAGGTCCTCTACCTTTGTCGGAGGCGCCAGCAACCATCGCGCTGAACGGGACAAATTGAACAGTCTGAAATCCACCTGTTCAATCGCTTCCCTTCTGGAGAACCGCGCGGTGACATCGAGAGCATCCCGGCTGAACACCGCCAGTACTTCCACATCCTTTTTCAAGGAAATGTCGAGAGCATTGACGTAGCCCCAGAGCGCCGATAGATACTGTCCGTTGAAGAATGCGTTGTTCCACCTTGAATCCATCGCCGGCACGGATGGCTGATGACCCGCACTTCGACGCCGTTCAAGAACGACCGAAATGTTATTCAAGATCGAGCGCAGGGAACCCAGGAAGCGAGCGTAGCGATCCAGAGTCTTTCGCTGTGCCCTCGTCCATTCATGGCCAAGTTGATCCATAGGCTGCCCTTGGCGATGGCAGACACGGGTCCGCCATCGCTTCATTAATGGGAATGTCCATTGCGGTCAGGAAGACTCCGCTCCGATGCGTGGGTTATTCGCGGAGGGGGCGCAAATGGTTGATCATGCCTGGGATAAGGCCACATACGGCGCGCACGCGCGCCTCGACAGGTTGTGATTTATCCTGCTGGAAAACGCCCGTGAACTGTTCAAACACCGCAACGATATTCAGGAACTCCTTAAGAAAACTCCCACGTCCACTGTCCAATGCGTCTAGTGTCTGAACCAGCTCGACTTTGCCCTGGATCAAGGTGATGTCCCTGGTATACGCCTCTGTCTCCAGGCGCAGTTGCCTGGCCCTTTCCTGAAGCCGGCTGTACCCGGCAAGCATGTTGAGATAGGAAATGGTTTCGGCGATGCCGGAGAGCGTTTTCTTCAGCGTCTCCATGGCCAGCATTGCAACCTGCACCTGGGGAGGCGCCATGCCCATCGCCATCAGGTTATCCACAGTCAACTGAGCCTGCTGACCGATTTTTTCCACGCCGCTTCTTTCAATCAACGCAATCGCATCGGCAACCGATTTCATCTGCGAGTCCAACTCGGCTCGCTTGGCCTCAGCCTTGTTTTTTTGATCTTCTGCAAATGCCCGGTCTTGCTCCAGTGTGGCGATCCATTGCGCCGAGGCGCTCTTGTCATAGCGGGCGCCAAGGTCGACCTGGAGTGTTTTCAATTCGCGGGTCTGCTGGGCAATGGCAACGAACACCTCATGAAGCTCATCTTCCATTTCCTTGGAAATTTCATGTAGTTCATTCTTGTCATGGGCGTTTTCAAAATCCTCCTGAATCTGCTTGAGGTTGCCCAGTGCCCGGTCCAATACATACATCGTTGTCTGCGCACGGCTGCGCAAACCAAAGGTCGTACTGTCGATCATAAGTGCCAGGCTTGTCATTCTCTCTACTACACCCGGCAGATAAGCATGCCTTTGGAACAGCATCTGTGCCCGAACGCTGGAGTTCTGAACATTCGAGTTATGACTGCGTAGCGCCATTACCTCAAGAGCCGGATAATCGGTGCTCCTCAACATCATTCGCCCCATCCTCCTTGACATCAAATTACTCATTTCGTACTCCCGTTGAGCTTCTGCAAATACGGCAAGCAATGCATCGGAACTGGTACGGATATCCCGCCAGGGCGTGAACACTTTTTTCACGTTGCGGATAAATCCCCTCAAGCTCACGGCGTCATTGATCTTATCCACCTCCTTTACCGAGGAAGTGATATATAAGCCGAGCGCTTCCCATACCAGCATGAGGTTCTGGGTGGCCACTTCAGCTTCAATCGTAACGGCACTCAGGTTCTGCAGGTCACCTCGCACGCGATTCAAAGAACTGAGTGTCTGGCTTTTGCTGGCCATTTTCTGGATGGCAATATCCTGCACTTCCTTCAGTTGTTTGCGCTGATTGCGTATTTTCTCGGCCTGGACCCCTTGATAAATGCCAAGAATCAGTCCACCAACATTAAGGGAGGCCGCTGCAATAATCGCTTCCTTCACCATCTGGTCGTATTTCTTGTTGAGCTCATCGAGTTCTGCAGCGCGCTGGTCGATATCATCCTGAAGCACTTGAACTTCCTGCCGATAGGAGTTCTCGCTCACCGCTTTCAATCGCAGCTTGACCTCCGGCAGCACTTTTTCCCGCAGGTCCGTGCCGAAGCGGTCCAGCTCCGACCTGACACTTTCTGCCTTCGCCTGGCAATCCTTCACATCGGCAAGCATGGCATTGAGGTAGTACTTGATCTCTGGAATATCCCCCGAAGGCAGCGTCACGTCGGGGA
Organism: Pseudomonas sp. SJZ074; assembly: GCF_007828215.1. Classification (GTDB taxonomy): domain Bacteria; phylum Pseudomonadota; class Gammaproteobacteria; order Pseudomonadales; family Pseudomonadaceae; genus Aquipseudomonas. The sequence goes on from NZ_VIUE01000015.1 coordinate 23,986, forward strand.
GACCGGGGTGTTTGAGCTTGAGCTGCAGGTAACCCTCTACGGTGCTGATTCCATGTTCCCGGAGATGTTTCGATATTTCACTGTCCTCATAAACCTCAACAATCCCTTCGCCATTTTCGATAATCTTTTCGGCAAATAATTTCAGATGAGTGCCCGTCAGCATGATCTCCCGACGCAACGGCGCCCAACGCTTGGCATGGTCATAGGTCATTGTGAACGTACGCAAAAAATCCCTGGCTGTCAGCCCAAGACCGCCACCATCGCCTGCGCCATAATTCAAATAAGCCACGACATCGTTATAACGGTAAGGTAGCGACAAGCCGAGCACTTCATACCTGCGCAAACTGATGATCTGCTCTTTGGTAAGTTGTATGCCGGGCTCCCGGTTATATTCGCGCCCGCTGCCCAGAGACGCCTCTACAAAAACCTTGGGCGCCTGCATGGCGGCCTCAACGATCTTATCGTCCAAGTTAAATTCCATCATAGACTTCCTGTCTTCTAAAATAATATTGAAGTTTCGCTGATGGTAATCAGAGTAAAAAATCACAAACATAATTACCGGTCGCGCCAAATGACTCTAAAGCAGTTGCGCGCACGCCCACTACTCTTCAAATATTAGAAAACAAGACAATCACCCGTCAGCCCAGACAAGCGCTGAGCCAATGATGAACATTCAGTCATTACCAAGCGTTAACCGTGCTTTTCCTGAACCCAAAGTAACCCGCGGGAATTGATGAAACTATTGGTTCAGTTGCAAGAAACGTAGTCGGTAAACATGCGCCATGGCGCGAATCTCTGGGTGAGGGGCCTGCAACAATGATTCACCGCTCACTCGCAGGAAATTCACGTTCCCGGTGGCCAGCGCCTTGCGCAACCAGCCCAGGGCCTCGTCAATGAGCCCCTCCCCCGCCAGCACTGCCGCATGACTGAACTGCCCCCGAAAATCGCCGCCTTCGGCCGAACGTCGATACCATCGGGCAGCCGCCAGCGGATCGGCCGGACAGAAACACCCGTCCTCCAGGTAGCGCCCCAGAAGGTTCATCGACTTGGCGTGGCCCAGTTCGGCGGCACGGCGATAGAGACTCAATGCCTGCGCCTGATCCCGAGGCACGCCCCGGCCAGTCGCCAGCAGGTTAGCGTAGTTGTACATCGCCCAGTCCAGTCCCGCTTCGGCGGCCTGGCGATAATGCCGGGCGGCGACGCTGGCATCAGCGACACAACCCCAACCGTGTTCATGGCAACGCCCCAGCATGTTGCGCGCCATCGGATGCCCGCGCCGCGCGGCAATGTCGAACCAACGTACCGCCAGTACCGGATCCCGGGCGATGCCCTGGCCATCGAGCAGGATCTGCCCCAGCAACGCCTGGGCATCGAGCACGCCTTCGCCCGCCGCGAGCAGGATCGCCTGAGCCGCCCGCGCCGGGCTTTCATCCAGCATGGCCTTGAGACGCTCGCCGTCGAGCACTTCCTTGCGGCGCAGACGAACATCCACCCTCTACACCTCGACCCAGCGGCGCAACAGGTTGTGGTAGGTGCCGGTCAGGCGAATCAACGAAGGGTGATCCGGCACGTCGCGGGTCAACGCCTGGATCGCCCCATCCATCTCGAACAGCAGCGCGCGCTGGCTGTCCTCGCGCACCAGGCTCTGGACCCAGAAGAACGACGCATAGCGGGCACCACGGGTCACCGGGTTGACCTTGTGCAGGCTGGTGCCCGGATACAAGACCATGTCTCCGGCCGGCAGCTTGACCCGTTGGGAGCCGTAGGTGTCCTGGATCTCCAGCTCGCCGCCGTCGTAGTTCTGTGGATCGCTGAAGAACAAGGTGGCCGACAGATCGGTGCGCACCCGTTCGGCGCTGCCCTTGGGTTGGCGCACGGCATTATCGATGTGGAAGTCGAAGTTGCCGCCAGCGGTGTAGCAGTTCAATAGCGACGGGAAGACTTTGTGCGGTATCGCGGCGGACATGAACAACGGGTTGCCCCACAACCGTTCGAGCATCGCGGCGCCGATTTCCTTGGCCAGGGGATGGCCCTCGGGCAATTGCAGGTTGTGCTTGGCCTTGGCCGACTGATAACCGGCGGTGATCTTTCCGTCTGCCCATTCGGCCTGTTCCAGCGCCTCGCGGATGCGCTGCACTTCTTCAGGAGAAAACACACCGGGAATGTGCAGCAGCATGGGATCAAGCCTGTGGATAAAAACGGGACGCCAATGGTAGTGATTCTTATTGTCTATGCACAACCCCATTGTGTGTGACGGGAGCCCAAGGAGTGAGAGCCAATTGTAAAGAACGTAAATTCCTATCAAATAGCAATATTTCGCAATTGATACAAATACACGTTTACCCTATATTCCGCGGCCTCGAAACCTTGGGGAAGGCAACCTTCATGTCGCGTCAATCACCACAATTACCGGTCCAATCGCCCCGTCTGCTGGCGTCCGCCATTGGCGTCGCGCTGAGTGCGACGTCCGCAGCCCAGTTGGCCCAGGCGGCGGAGAATACCGATGAGAAATCCCCGCGCGAGGCCATTGCCCTGGATGCCACCAGCATCACCGGCGAAGCCCAGGACGCGACCTCCTATCAAGTCGAAAAAGCCTCTTCCCCGAAATACACCGCACCGCTGGTCGACACCCCGCGCTCGGTGACCGTCATCCCCCAGCAAGTGCTCAAGGACACCGGCGCGCTCAATATGCAGGATGCCCTGCGTACCGTGCCGGGCATTACTTTCGGCGCCGGTGAAGGCGGCAATCCCCAGGGTGACCGTCCATTCATCCGCGGTTTCGATGCTCAAGGCGACACCTACCTGGATGGCATGCGCGACACTGGCTCGCAAAGCCGCGAGATCTTCGCCATTGAATCCATTGAAGTCAGCAAAGGCCCGAACTCGGCCATCGGTGGTCGTGGCGCGGCAGGTGGCACCATCAACCTGGTGAGCAAGAAGGCCCACCTGGGCGACAGCTTCGATGGTGGCTTCACCTGGGGCTCGGACCAGACCCAGCGCTACACCCTGGATGGCAACTATCAGTTCAGCGACAGCGCCGCCGGCCGCCTCAACCTGATGAGCCACGAGAACAACGTCGCCGGCCGCGACAAGGTCAATAACGACCGCTGGGGCATCGCCCCATCGCTGGCGTTCGGCCTCGGCACGGACACCCGGGTCAACCTCGACTACTACCATCTCGAAAGCAATGATCTGCCGGACGCGGGCATCCCTTACAGCATGCCAGCTTCAGGAAGAACGGCCGACCGCACCAAGTCCAACCCGGACAAGCCCAACGACGGCGGCGACAGCAGCAACTTCTATGGCCTCACCGACCGCGACTTCCGCAAGACCCGCGTCGACACGGCGACCTTCGCCATCGAACACGACCTGAGCGATGCACTGACGGTCAAGAACACCTTGCGCCATGGCTCCAGCATGCAGGACTACATCCTGACCCAACCCGACGACAGCAAAGGCAACGTCAATAACGGGACGGTCTGGCGTCGAGCCAACAGCCGGGTCAGCAACGTCGACACCACCACCAACCAGACCGACCTGTTTGGTGACTTCTACGTCGCCGGGTTCAAGAACAGCTTCTCCACCGGCATCGAGCTGAGCCGCGAGAAAGGTGAAAAATCTTCCTACGCCGTCAACACCGACACCGTAGCGAGCACCGCCGCCGCGAACACCAACTGCACCCCGTCAATGATCGGTTCGTCGAGTGGCTTCAACTGCACCTCGTTGTCCAACCCGAACCCGGACGATCCGTGGAACGGCACCATCGCCCGCAACTATGCCGGCACCGACACCACCAGCGTCACCCGCGCGCTCTATGCGTTCGACACTCTGGAGCTGACACCGCAATGGCTGGTGAACATGGGCCTGCGCTACGATCATTTCGACACAAAGTACAAGACCTACAACGCCGCCGGTACCACCACGTCCAAGGGCGACGATGTCAGTGAATTCGTCACCGGCCAGTTGGGCCTGGTCTGGAAACCGGCCGACAACGGCAGCGTCTATGCGTCCTATGCCACTTCGGCCACACCGCCGGGCAACATGGTCGGCGAAGGCATCGAAGGCAATCCGCTGGGCGGTACGCCGGACCGCAACGGCAACCTGCTGGCAAGTGACATGGAGCCGGAAACCACCAAGAACTACGAGATCGGCACCAAATGGGACCTGCTGGGCAGTCGCCTCTCGCTGACCGCCGCAGTCTTCCGCACCGAGAAAGAGAACGCCCGGGTCCAGGTCGATACCACGACTTATGAGAACGCCGGCAAGACCCGTGTCGACGGCCTCGAACTCTCGGCCAGCGGCAAGATCACCGACAAATGGCAAGTGTTCGCCGGCTACAGCTACTTGGACAGCGAACAGGTCGATGGCGGCCCGTTGAGCGTCACCAACGGCAACCAGTTGCCGAATACGCCGAAGAACAGCGCCAGTGTCTGGACCACCTACGCACTCACTTCGAAGCTGAGCATCGGCGGCGGCGCCTTCTACGTCGACGACGTGTTCGGCAACGTGGCGAACACCACGATGGTCGACTCCTACGTGCGCTATGACGCCATGGCCGCCTACAAGGTCAGCAAGCACCTGGACCTGCAACTCAACGTACAGAACCTGACCGACGAAACCTACTACGACAAGGCGCTCGGAAACCACTTTGCCAACCAGGCGGCGGGGCGAACGGCGTTGCTGAGCACCAATTTCCATTTCTGATCGCAAATGGCTGGGGCCGTGATGCGGTCACCTGTGGGAGCGAGCCTGCTCGCGATAGCGGTGGATCAGTCGACCACACTATCGTCTGACATGCCGCCATCGCGAGCAGGCTCGCTCCCACAGGGTTTGACTCGCCATCGCTGACCACCCATAGAAGCCCCGCCCATCTTCATGAGCGGGGCTTTTATGTGTGTTTATGAATGCTTCTCGATAACACACGGCATAATGCACGCCGTGATGAACAGTACTGAATGAAAGGCGGGCGACGTGTTGAAGAAAACCCTGTTCCAGTTGCACTGGTTTTTCGGCATCAGTGCCGGGCTGGTCCTGGCGTTTATGGGCATTACCGGTGCGGCGGTGTCGTTCCAGGACGAGATCCTGCGGGCGCTGAACCCGCAGGTGCTGACGGTGGAGAAACAACCGGCCGGTGTCCTGCCGCCCGCCGAATTGGTGGAACAGATCGAAGCCGCCGCCGGTAAATCCGTGGCCATGCTCTGGGTCGAGACCGACAGCGGCAATGCCGCACGGGCGATCTTCGCCGCGCCGCCGGGGGAAAAGCGCGGGCCCATGCGCTACTTCAACCCGTACAACGCTCAATTCATGGGCGATGTGGCGGGCCAGGACTTTTTCGGCCTGCTGCTCAAGCTGCATCGCATCCTGGCCCTGGACGACGTAGGCCGGCAGATCACTGGAGCCTGCACGTTGATCCTGGTGTTTTTCTGCCTGTCCGGACTGTACCTGCGTTGGCCGCGCCAGTGGCGAAGCTGGCGTGCCTGGCTGACCCTCGACTGGAAGAAGAAAGGCCGCAGTTTCAACTGGGACTTGCATTCGGTAGCCGGTACCTGGTGCCTGGTGTTCTACCTGTTGGCGGCCCTGACCGGGCTGACCTGGTCCTACGACTGGTATAACAAAGGCGTGACCCGCCTGCTCTCCGACTCGCCGAAGGAAGAACGAGTGCGCAACCGCGGCCCCGCGCCTGAAGGCCCGCCGCCGGTGGCCGATTACCGGGCCATGTGGAGCAGCATCTACAGCGCCGCCGGCCCGGACCTGGCGTCCTACAATGTGCGCCTGCCGCCGGTGGCCGGGCAGCCGGCGACGGTGTTCTACCTGTTGAAGAATTCGCCCCATGATCGGGCACTGAACCAGATCATCCTCGACCCGGCCACCGGCGTCGTCAGCCGCCACAGCCGCTACAGCGACAAGAGCCTCAAGGCGCAACTGTTGACCAGCGTCTATGCCCTGCATGTCGGCAGTTATTTCGGCCTGATCGGGCGGATCCTGGTGACGGTGGCGGCGCTGACCATGCCGCTGTTCTTCATCACCGGTTGGTTACTGTACCTGGACCGCCGCCGCAGGAAACGTCAAGCCCGCCAGGCGCGCCAAGGGCTGGCGGCCAGCCACGGCGACGCGCCCGCGTGGCTGATCGGCTTTGCCAGCCAGAGCGGCTTTGCCGAACAGTTGGCGTGGCAGACCGCCGGCCAGCTCCAGGCCGCCGGGCTGCCGGTGAACGTCCAGCCACTGGCCGGCGTCAGCGAGCAGGACTTGAGCAATTCCACCCACGCCTTGTTTGTGGTCAGTACCTTTGGCGACGGCGAAGGACCGGACAGCGCCCGGGGTTTCGAGCGCAAAGTGCTGGGCCGCCCCCTGGGCCTGGAACGCCTGCAGTATGCAGTGCTGGGCCTGGGTGACCGGCAGTACGACAACTTCTGCGGTTTCGCTCGACGCCTGCACACCTGGCTGGCGGAGCACGGCGGCAAGACTCTGTTCGCCCCGGTGGAAGTCGACAGCGGCGACCCTTATGCTTTGCGTCATTGGCAACAGCAACTGGCCGAACTGACCGGACAGGCGCCGGCGGACACCTGGAAAGCCCCCGATTTCGAGCATTGGACGCTCAGCCAGCGCACCTTGCTCAACCCCGACAGCAGTGGCTCGGGCGTGTATCTGCTGGGCCTCAGCGCCCCTGGGCCAAGCAGCTGGCTGGCCGGTGACCTGGTGGAGATACTGCCGCGCAACGACCTGCTGGCCATCGAGCATTTCCTCGAGGGCCTGGGTATCGCCGGCAATGCGCGCGTCCAGGTCGACGGCTTGTCGCAACACCTGGAGCAGGCCCTGGCGACCCGTCAGTTGCCGGAAAACCGCGCCCATCTGGTGGGCCTGCACGCCCAGGCACTGCTGGACGCGCTGGCCCCGCTGGCGCTGCGTGAATATTCCATCGCCTCGATCCCGGCCGATGGCGTGCTGGAACTGATCGTGCGTCAGGAACGCCATGCCGACGGCAGCCTGGGCATCGGCTCCGGCTGGCTCACCGAATATGCCCCGCTGGGCAGCGCCATCAGCCTGCGGGTTCGACGCAACAGCGGCTTCCACCTGCCGCCCCAGGGCGTGCCGATGATCCTGCTGGGCAACGGCACCGGGCTGGCTGGCCTGCGCAGCCTGCTCAAGGCCCGCGTCGCCGAAGGCCCGCAACGCAACTGGCTGCTGTTTGGCGAGCGCCAGCGCGAGCATGATTTCCATTGCCGCGATGAGCTTCAGGAGTGGGTGACCTGCGGCGACCTGGAACGCCTGGACCTGGCGTTCTCCCGGGATCAGCAACAGAAAATCTACGTCCAGGACCGCCTGCGCGAGTCCGCTGCGCTGCTCAAGCAATGGCTGGCCGATGGGGCGGTGATCTATGTCTGCGGCAGCTTGCAGGGCATGGCGTCAGGGGTGGATCAGGTGCTCAACGATGTGCTGGGGGCTGAGGAAGTGGAGCGGCTGATCGAGCAGGGGCGGTATCGGCGGGATGTTTACTGACCAACAACCCTGTTTCCCTTTGTGGGAGCGGGCTTGCTCGCGAAAGCGGTGTATCAGTTGATAGATGCATGACTGACACGACGCCTTCGCGAGCAAGCCCGCTCCCACAAGGTCCCCCTGTGATCTGCAGATCACACCGGCTGCAGTTTTTTCTCGAACACCGCCACCCCTTCCAGATCTCGCAATACCACGCTCATCTCCCCGCTCTGCCCGTCGATGTTCACCTCGCCAAAGAACTGATAACCGGCAAACGGCGAGGTGTTCTGGGCCGGGGGTGCTTTCTGGAACACCACTTCGGGACCGAAGGTCTTGTCCAGGACGTTGGGTCCGAAGCTGCCGGCGTTCAGCGGCCCGGCGACAAACTCCCAGAACGGTTCGAAATCCTGGAACGCGGCCTGTTCCGGGTGATAGTGGTGGGCGGCGCAATAATGGACATCGGCGGTGAGCCAGACGTAGTTGCGCACCTGCTGCTTGCGCAGGTAGCCAAGCAATTCGGCAATTTCCACTTCGCGGCCCTGGGCCTGGCCCGGGTCACCATTGGCGACGGCTTCCCAGCGTGGCACACCGGGGCTGACTTCGCCGTCGGGCACACCCAGGCCGATGGGCATGTCGGCGGCAATGACTTTCCATTGAGCGCGGGATTGCTTCAACTCGCGCTTGAGCCAATCCAACTGCTCGCGACCGAGGAACGGTTTGGCCGCGCCGAGGTTGGCATCATTGGCTTCGCGGTAGCTGCGCATGTCGAGCACGAACACATCCAGCATCGGTCCGTAGGCGAGCTTGCGATAGATCCGCCCACCGCCATCGGCCTTCTGCAAGCGCATCGGCGCGTATTCCAGCCAGGCCTGGCGTGCGCGGCCCACCAGGATGCCGATCTCCCGGGTCTGGTAGCGCTCGTCCAGCTGCTTGCCCGGCGACCAGTTGTTGACCACTTCATGGTCGTCCCACTGCCAGATCTGCGGCACCTCGGCGTTGAAACGCCGCACGTTTTCGTCCATCAGGTTGTAGCGGTAGTTGCCGCGATACTCGTCCAGCGTCTCGGCCACCTTGCTCTTGGCTTCGGTGGTGAGGTTGCGCCAGATGCGCCCGCCTTCCGTGGTGATCTGCGCCGGCACCGGACCGTCAGCGTAAATCGTGTCGCCGCTGTGGATGAAGAAGTCCGGCAGGCGCAGGCGCATGGCTTCGTAGATGCGCATGCCGCCGAGGTCCGGGTTGATCCCGAAGCCCTGGCCGACGGTGTCGCCGCTCCAGACAAAACGGATATCGCGCTTGAACTGCGGCGCGCTGCGCAGATGACCCAACCAAGGCTCGCTGGCGACGCCGCTCTGGGCGTCTTCGAAATGGACGCGGTAGAAAATCGCCTGGTCGGGCGGCAGGCCGGTGAGTTCGACCCGGGCGGTGAAGTCGCTGCGGCTGTCGGCCAGTGGCGAGACAACGCGCCGGGGGTTGAGGAAACCGCTACGGGTGTCCCAGTCCACCACCATGCGCGCCGGACGGTCGCTGCGACTCCAGATCATCACCCGGTCACCCTGCAAGTCACCGGACTGTACGCCATCAGTCAGTACCGGCCGGTCCTTGACCGAGGCAATCACCGTCGGCGCCAATCCCGGCAACAACAACCCCGCCCCCACGGCCTGCATCACACGGCGACGGCCCAGGTCGAACTCACTCATAGTGTTCCTCCCAAATGGGGAAACTAGAGCATGCTCGTGTTAATCGGGTGTGACAGAAGCTTTATGAACAGCGCAAAACGAAATGTGGGAGCGGGCTTGCTCGCGAAGGCGGAATGTCAGGCAACCTTTTCGTCGACTGGCCCAGCGCATTCGCGAGCAAGCCCGCTCCCACAGGGTCTATCATGGCCCCAGAAAGTAATCAGGCCTTGGCAGGCTCCAGCGCCATCTCGACTTCCTCCGGCCGCTTGAGCAGCGCATACGCCACCGCCGTCAGCAGGCTGCCTGCCACAATCGCCAGCAAGTACAGCAACGCATGGTTGATAGCGTTGGGGATCAGCATCACGAACAGCCCGCCATGGGGGGCCATGAGCTTGCAGCCAAAGTACATCGACAGCGCACCGGTCAGCGCACCACCGGCGATGCTGGCCGGGATCACCCGCAACGGATCCTTCGCCGCGAACGGAATCGCGCCTTCGGAAATGAAGCACAGCCCCAGCACCAACGCCGCCTTACCGGCCTCGCGCTCGGTCTGGGCAAACTTGCGCCGGGCAATGAAGGTGGCGATGCCCAGGCCGATCGGCGGCACCATGCCGGCGGCCATGGTCGCGGCCATCGGCGCATAACTCTGCGACGCCAGCAGCCCCACCGAAAACGCGTAGGCAGCCTTGTTGATGGGGCCACCGAGGTCGACGCACATCATCGCTCCCAGCAGCACGCCCAACAGAATCGCATTGGTGGTGCCCATGCTGTCGAGGAAATGGGTCAGGCCTTCGAGCATGCCCGCCACCGGCTTGCCCACCACGTAGATCATCACCAGCCCGGTAAACAGGCTCGCCAGCAGCGGGATGATCAGGATCGGCTTGAGTGCTTCCAGGCTTTGGGGCAGACGTGCGTAACGGTTGATCGCCTTGGCCGCGTAACCGGCCAGGAAGCCGGCGATGATCCCGCCGATGAACCCGGCGCCCAGGGTACTCGCCAGCATCCCGCCGATCATCCCCGGCGCGAGGCCCGGACGGTCGGCGATGGAATAGGCGATGTAACCAGCCAGCAACGGCACCATCAATTTGAACGCGCTGTCGCCGCCGATCTGCATCAGCGCGGCCGCCAGCGTGCCCGGCTCCTTGAACGCGGTGATGCCGAACACGAACGACAACGCGATCAGCAACCCACCGGCCACCACCATCGGCAGCATGAACGACACACCGGTCAGCAGATGCTTATAGACCCCGGTCTTCTCCGCCTTGGCCGGCCCGGCACTGCTGCTGGACGCCGTTTCCTGCTGCCCTTCGGCCAAGGCTTTTTTCAGCGTCGCCTCCGCTTGCTTCAAGGCGATGCCCGTGCCGCAGCGGTAGATCTTCTTGCCGGCAAAACGCTCGGTGGCGACTTCGATGTCGGTCGCCAGCAGCACCACGTCCGCATCGGCGATGGCCTGGGGGCTCAACGGATTTCGCGCGCCCACCGAGCCCTGGGTTTCGATCTGCAGGTCGTAGCCCAATCGCGTCGCGGCTTGTTGCAATGCCTCGGCGGCCATGAAGGTATGGGCCACGCCCGTCGGGCACGCGGTGATGGCAACCAGGCGCGGTGCACGTTCACTCTCAGCCGCGGACGATTGCACAGCAACGGCGGCTTCCTGCCGGACATCCGACTCGAGCAGCACCGCCGCCTCTTCGGCACCACGGCGCAGCACCGAGTCGACATCCTGCAGGGCCAGGGCCGGTGTGCTGCGGAATACCCGCTTACCCACGAACCGCGACAGGTCCACCGGGCCGCTGGCGACCAGCAACACCCACTCGGCGGCTTCAAGGGTAGCCGCCGACAACTGGCGCTCCGGATGGGCCGCGTCATGGACTTCGACGCTGGTGCTCCATCCCTGGCGCTGGGCCGCCGCGTCCAGCAGGCGGGCGCACAACACACTGGTGACCATGCCGTTCGGGCAGGCCGTCACAATGGCTAATTTCATTCTCGCGAACCCTCTTATTGTTCTGTCAGGGGGCGCACGCGCACGCCCTGTTCAAGCGACGCCAGCAGCGCGGTGTCATGGATGCCGAAACCGATCTGGGTGACCGCCATTGCGGCGATGGCCGTGGCGGTGCGCAGGGTCTGTTCCGGGGCGTGCGCACCGAGCAGGCCGTGCAGCATGCCCGCCAGCAGCGAATCCCCGGCGCCCACGGTACTGGCGACCGTGACCTTGGGGGGCGAAGCGTGCAGCGCCGAACCGACACTGAACCAATTCACACCGTCGGCGCCGTGGGATATCACCACATGCTCGACACCCTGGGCGTGCAGGCGTTGCGCCGCTTGGGCCTGGGCCTGTTCGGCCACCACATCGCAACCCAATGCATCGGCCAGTTCCTCGGTGTTCGGCTTGATCAGCCACGGCCCGGCCGCCAGCGCGACGCGCAAGGCTTCGCCGCTGGTGTCGAGGGCCACTTTCAGACCGAGGGTTTTCAGACGCGTGATCAATGCCTGCAACCATTGCGGGTTGACACCCCGGGGCAAGCTGCCCGCCACCACCACGGCATCGTGCTCGGGAGCGATCTGCTCCAGACGCGCCAGCAACGCCTGCTGCGCCGCGTCATCGACCCTCGGCCCGGGTCCGTTGAGGTCGGTGATGCGTCCATCCTGCTCGGCCAGCTTGATGTTGCTGCGGGTTTCCCCGGGCACACGGATAAAGGCGTCGACAAACCCGCGCTGAGCGAACAACGTCTCGAACGCCTGGGCGTTGTCTTCACCCAGAAAGCCGCTGACAGTCAGCGTATGTCCCAGGTCGGCCAGCACCTGCGCCACGTTCACACCTTTGCCTGCGGCGTGGCTGTGCATGGCATCGCTGCGGTTGACCTGGCCCGGTTCCAGGCGCGCCAGTTCCACCGTGAGGTCGAGCGCCGGGTTGAGGGTCAGGGTAAGAATCTTCGCCATTTACAGCGCCTCCACTAATGCGCGCACATCATTGGCGCTGCCCACGGCCAACGCTTCGCAGGCCAGGGTTTGTGCCTGTTCGAGGCTCAGTTCGCGTACTCGCGCCTTGACCTCGGCAATGCTGCGGGCCGACACACTCAGTTCATCCACCCCCAGGCCCACCAGGACCGGCACCGCCAGCGGGTCGGCTGCCAGTTCGCCGCACACGCCGACCCATTTGCCATGGGCATGAGCAGCGCGCACGGTGATGTCGATCAGTTGCAGCACCGCAGGGTGTAAGCCGTCGGCCTGGGCCGAAAGACTCGGGTGACCGCGGTCGATGGCCAGGGTGTACTGGGTCAGGTCGTTGGTGCCCACGCTGAAGAAGTCGACCTCCTTGGCGAGCACCGGCGCCAGCAATGCGGCGGACGGCACTTCGATCATGATCCCAAGTTGCAGGTCCGCCACCGGGATTTCCCGGCGCAGGCGCTCGGTCATGTCCCGGGCCTGGCGCCATTCTTCGACGCTGCCCACCATCGGAAACATGATCCGCAACGGACGATTGTCCGCCGAGCGCAACAAGGCCCGCAGTTGCGCCTCCATGATCTGTGGGCGCTGCAAGGTCAGGCGGATGCCACGCACGCCGAGGAACGGGTTTTCTTCTTTCGCGATCGGCCAGTACGGCAGCGGTTTGTCGCCGCCGACATCCAGCGTGCGCACCACCAGCGGCCGGCCGGCCAGGCCATCGAGCACCTTGCGGTATTCGGCTTCCTGGGTCGCTTCGTCCGGTGCCTGGGTGTGGGCCATGAAAATCAGTTCGGTGCGCAACAGGCCGATGCCTTCGGCCCCCTGCTCCACCGCGCTGGCGACACCGGCGCTTTCACCGATGTTGGCGAATACTTCCACCGGGTGGCCATCGCGGGTCAGCGCGGGTTGGTGGCGCTGTTCGGCGGCGGCCTTGAGGCGCTGCTCACGGGTATCACGCTCCTCGATGGCGCGTTGCAGGGTGGCGGCATCAGGGTCCACATGCAGGCGGCCGCGCTGGCCGTCCAGCAACAATGAGGTGCCCGGGGCCAGCAGCAACACCGAAGCCCCCGCCCCCACCAGCGCCGGAATGCCCAGGGCCCGGGCGACAATCGCGCTGTGGGCGGTGGCGCCGCCACGTGCGGTGAGAATCCCCGCCACACGGCTCGGGTCCAGACGCGCCACGTCGGACGGACCGACCTCGTCCATCACCAGGATGTACGGTTGCTCGGGTTCGTTCGGGGTTTCGACGCCACATAACTGCGCCAGCACACGCCGGCCGACGTCCCGCAGGTCGGCAGCACGCTCGGCGAGCAGCGCGTCCTGCAAGGCTTCCTGTTCTTTCGCCGCGGCTTCAATCACACCCATCCACGCCGCTTGCGCACTTTCACCGAGCTTCAGACGGGTGTCGACTTCGTCGGTCAGTTCCGGGTCGTCGAGCATTTCCTGGTGGGTCACGAAGATTTCGCGGATGGCCTTGGCCTTGGCGCGCTCGATCAGGCCTTCGATATCGCGACGCACCTGATTCAAGGCGTTTTGCAGGCGCTCGCGCTCGATGGCGGCCGACTCGCCGCGCAGCGGATAGTCGATGGCTTGCAGGACCTGGATATGAGCCGGGCCAATGGCAATACCCGGCGCGGCAGGCACCGCCTGGATCAGGCTGCCGGATTCGGGGGCCAGCATCACGGTGGCGACTTCGGCCATCGGGATTTCCTGCGGCGCACTCGGCGGCGGCAGCGGTTCGACTTCCTCGCCCAGGCCTTCTTCGATGGCCTCCAGCAATGCCGGCAGCGCATCGGCAGCAATGCTCGGTTCAGCGATGAATTCCAGGACCTGGCCACGACGGGCGCCCAGGCTCAACAACTTGCTCAGGCTCTTGACCGATACGGCGCTGTCCTGGCCGTCGACGATGCGCACGCGGATCTCGCCTTCGAAGCTTTTCGCCAGTTGCGCAAGAACCTTCGCCGGGCGCGCGTGCAAGCCATGGGCGTTGGCCAGGCCGATTCGAGCGCTGGGCCAGTCGGCGGGCAGTTCGCCACCGAGCACTTCCAGCACCTTGCGGCTGCTGGTGGCACGGCCCAGCTCGTGGCCGCGACCTTCGATCAGCAACGCGCAGAGACGCTCGAGCAACGCCTGGTGAGCTTCGCCGAGACTGGCGAGGCAGAACAGGCCGCTCAAGGGTTGTCCCAGATAACGGATGGGTTTGTCCGGTGTCACGAAGGCCAGGCCTGGGCGCTTGACGGTCTGCTCGCTGTGCAGCCACCACAGGCCATCGCCCAGGGGCAGCGCATCGACCTGCTGCAACACCCCGGCAAAACCGTTACTCACGCAATCGGCCTGGCGCAGCAAACGGGCGCCACGCCACACCAATTCCTCGAAATCGTCGGCCGACACACCGAGCCCGATCATTTGCGCATCCAGGGCCAGCTCCTGCGGCGCACCTTGCAGCAACTTCAGCAAGGCTTCGGCGGAGCCGGCACGCCGCAGCGCCTGGCCCAGGTCGGTCTCACCGAGGGCGCGGGTCAGCAGCTGCAGCAGGCGCAAGTGTTCATCGGACTTGGCCGCGATCCCGATCGCCAGGTAGACGATCTGGCCATCGCCCCAGTCCACCCCTTCGGGGAACTGCAGCAGGCGCACGCCGGTGGAATGCACCAGGTCGCGGGTTTGCGGCGTACCGTGGGGGATGGCGATACCTTGGCCAAGAAAAGTCGAACCCTGGGCTTCGCGGGCTTGCAAGCCGGCGAGATAACCTTCAGCCACCAAGCCATCGGCCACCAGTTTGTCAGCGAGCAATTGCAGCGCGGCGGCTTTATCCACGGCGGTCTGGGCCATGGATATCTGCTCTGGATTGAGCTCGAGCATGCTTTCTCCTTTTTGGCGTCGGGTTGGCGCCAGGTATTGTTTTGAATGAGCTTAGCGTTACAGGACGGCTTTTGGCGGTATCGCGGCAGTGCGGCCAAAAAATCCTGCTAACCTTGAAAATACGCTTGCTGAAACGTTTAATCTAGAAAGATTGGCACGTTACTCGATAATCTCACATCCTTGAAGTGCAACTTGTCGCCAGTGTTTGGACCACGACCGTCGCGTCGAATCGGTTAGGATGGACGCTCAGTGTCGGGCAAACTCGAAAAAACAAGGAAAAACGGGTTGAAACTCAGTGATATCGCCCAACTGGCCGGTGTGTCCGTCACCACCGCCAGCTATGTCATCAACGGCAAGGCCGAACAGCAACGCATCAGCAACGCGACCGTCGAACGGGTACGTGCGGTGGTCGAAGAGCATGGCTTCACGCCTAACCCCCAGGCCGCCGGATTGCGCAGTCGGCATACCCGCACCCTGGGCTTCATCCTGCCGGATCTGGAAAACCCCAGTTACGCCCGCATCGCCAAGCTGCTGGAACAGGGCGCCCGGGCGCAGGGCTACCAGTTGCTGATCGCCAGTTCCGATGACGCGCCAGAAAGTGAGCGACAACTGTTGCAACTGTTCCGCGCCCGGCGCTGTGACGCGTTGATCGTCGCCAGTTGCCTACCGGCCGGAGATGACAGCTACCGCCAGCTCCAGGCCAAGGGCATTCCTATCATCGCCATCGACCGGGTAATGGAGCCTGAGCACTTTTGCTCGGTGATCAGTGACGATCGCCAGGCCAGCCTGCAACTGACCCGCAGCCTGCTGGAGACGCAACCCCGACAGATCGTGCTGGTCGGCGCGCGTCCCGAACTGAGTATCAGCCAGGAGCGGGCCGCGGGCTTTCGCGAAGCACTCAGCGGATTCGAAGGCCAGGTGCTGGTCGAGCACGGCGAATCGTTCAGCCGTGAATGCGGCCGCCAGTTGATGGACGATTTGTTGATGCGCCTGGGGCATTTGCCCGATGCGCTGATCACCACCTCCTACGTGCTGCTGCAAGGGGTGTTCGACGCCTTGCACGACTTCCCGCTCAAGTCGCGCCCGCTGCGCCTGGGCACCTTCGGTGACACGCAATTGCTGGATTTCCTGCCATTGCCGGTCAATGCCATGTCCCAGCAACATCAGCTGATCGCCGACAAGGCGCTGGAGCTGGCCCTGGCAGCCATCGAAAACGACGACTACCAGCCTGGCGTGCAGGCCATTGCGCGGACCTTCAAGCAGCGTATCCACCGGGACTGAATCGTGGAGCTGATCGACACCCACACTCACCTGGACTTTCCCGATTTCGACGCGGATCGTCCGGCGTTACTGGCAGCGAGCCGCGCCTTAGGCGTCCGGCAGATGGTGGTGCTGGGGGTGTATCGCGACAACTGGCAGCGAGTCTGGGACCTGGTACAAAGCGACCCGGACCTGCACGCCGCGCTGGGCCTGCACCCGGTGTACCTCGACCAGCATCGCCCTGACGACATGGCGCACCTGCGCGACTGGCTGGCCCGCCTGGCCGGGCATCGGCAATTGTGCGCGGTGGGGGAAATCGGCCTGGATTATTACATCGAGAGCCTGGACCGTGAGCGCCAGCAGACGCTGTTCGAAGCGCAACTGCAACTGGCGGCGGAGTTCGAACTGCCCGCCCTCATCCACGTGCGTCGCAGCCACGCAGCGGTGATCGCCACCCTCAAACGCCTTGCTCTGAAACGCGCGGGGATCATCCACGCCTTCGCCGGCAGTTTCGAAGAGGCCCGCGAGTACATCAAGCTCGGCTACAAACTCGGCCTCGGCGGCGCCGCCACCTGGCCCCAGGCCCTGCGCATGCACCGGGTCCTGGCGAAACTGCCGCTGGATGCGGTTGTACTGGAAACCGACTCCCCGGACATGGCCCCGGCGATGTTCCCCGGCCAACGCAACAGCCCGGCGCACCTGCCGACGATTTGCGAGGCCCTGGCCGGGATCATGGCAATCAGCCCGGAACAACTGGCCGAGGCCAGCACAGCCAACGCCCGCCAATTGTTCGGTTGGTAAAACACCTGTGGGAGCGAGCTTGCTCGCGATAGCGGTGTATCACCCAACACATGAGTCGTCTGACACTCCGCCATCGCGAGCAGGCTCGCTCCCACAAGAGTTCTGCAGCGATCATCACACCCGAAACGCATTGATCAACAACTTGAGCTGCCCCACCTGCGCAGACAATTCACGGCTGGCATCCTCGGTCTGGTGCGCCCCTTCGGCCGTGCGCTCACCCGCACGGTTGATCTCGACAATGTTCTGATCGATATCATGTGCCACCGCCGTCTGCTGCTCGACAGCGGCCGCGATCTGCTGGTTCTGGTCGACGATCATGCCAACCGCACCGAGGATGTTCTCCAACGCCTGCTGGACCTTCTCCGACTGACCGACCGTGCCATTGGCCATTTCATGACTGGTGCCCATGGCCTTGACGGCTGCGCCCACGCCACCGTGCAGACGGCTGATCATCGCCTCGATCTCTTCAGTCGATTGCTGGGTCCGCTTGGCCAGGGTCCGCACTTCATCGGCCACCACCGCGAAGCCGCGTCCCTGTTCACCGGCCCGAGCCGCCTCGATCGCGGCGTTGAGGGCCAATAGGTTGGTCTGCTCGGCGATGCTCTTGATCACGTCCAGCACCCGGCTGATAGCCTGGCTGTCGGTCGCCAACTGATTGATCACCTGCACCGATTGATCAATCTCGCTGGCCAGGCGGGCGATGCTGCCCTGCTGGGACTCCACCAGCCCACGCCCATTGAGTGTTTCGTCGTTCACACTGTGAGCGCTGCTGACCGCCGCGGCGGCACTGCGGGCCACCTCCTGGGCCGTGGCTGACATCTGGTTCATCGCCGTGGCAACCAGTTCGATCTGGTTGCGCTGCCCCGCCACCGCCAGATTGCTTTGAGCCGATACCGACTCCACCTGCCCGGCCTGACGTTCCACCTCGACGACGGTCTGCCCCACCCGTTCGATCAGGTCGTGGATCTTCGCCACCGTGCCGTTGAACACCTCACCCAACTCGCCCAGTTCGTCCTGGCTGCGGGCCACGAAATTAACCGTCATGTCCCCTGCCGCCACTTTATCCATCATCCGGCCCAGGTAGTGGAGGGTGGCGCGGGTCGAAGCGTAGAAGCCGGCATACAGATAGAAAATCAGCAGGAACACCACCACCAACGCCACAGCTTGCAGCACCATGTGGCTGCGGTTCTGCTCCAGGCGATGCTGCAACTGGACACCGAGGAAACCCAGCGCTGCATCGTCCAGCCGGTACGTCTGCTCCATCAGGCTGCTGACCTGACCAAAAAATGCCGGCCAGGGCGCGTCGAGGGCGTCGGCCATCACCACCTGTTCTTCGATCAGTTCAGCGGCCTTCTTCAAGGTGGCCTTGCTCGTGTCAGCCGGGCCGGCGAGGGCTTGTCCCGCCGCAGGGCTGGAGGTCAACGCGTCTTGCAGCTTCAAGCCATATTCACCCTGGACTTTTTCGATCTGCACCAGCAGCTCATCGAACCGGGTGCTGGAGGCGGAATTGAGAAAACCCAGACCCAAGGCCGACGCGCCCAGCGCACGCCCCTCGCCCAGGATCTGGGTGACATTGGGGGTGACGCCGGTAATCAGTTCGCCGAGCTGACGAATATCGCTCTGGTTGTCACGACTCAATCCTGCCTGGCTGGCGATGATCTGGCTGAATATCTGCGAGCTGTTAAGCAGCTTGCCGATCAGCGCACTTTTGCTCTGCAAGGAGTTTTCCGCCTGTTGGACCTTGAACCCGGCGATTATCTCGTCGCGCTTGGCCTCGAAAAGACTCGCCTGATCGGACTCCACGGCCATGGCGGTCATGCCCTGCAGACGCGTGAGGATCTGTTGCTCGAAGGTGGCTATTTTCGCGTCCACATCCCCGGCCTTACCGGACTGGCCCAGGCTGGCGTTGATCTGCACCAGGTTGTTCAGGGTTTCCAGGTCGCGACGCAGGGTCAGGCTGCTGCCCAGCAGGTCGAGGCTTTGCAGCTCCACTTGCGTTCCCTGGAACTCACGGTAGGAATCGCGTACCAGAAAGAAGTTGGTCACCAGCATCGGCAGCAGAAACAACACGCTGATCAGGCTGAATTTCATGCCGAAACTCAGGCGGTTCATCAGGGCGACGGCGGGCCAGAGCAAACTCTTCACAAGGAAGCCTCCCGGTAGTGTTTTTATTGTTATGGGACATGCGCACAGAGACAGCAGAAAGCCACTATTGGGCGCTGTCCCTGTATAGCCTAAATCGGAGAGGAGATTTGTAACTTAAGGTTAACGAGTCAGCCCGACCCATTCCTGTGGCGAGGGGTCACCATGTCCCGGGCCAAACAGGAATGTGTTTGTTTCCTCAGGCCAACACCGTCCATAGCGCAAACCCGGCATACCAGAGCACGGCCGCCCGCAACAGCAATTCCCACAGCCGATCGAGGCTGTTGATGCCGTCCGGCCCGGCCACGGGCTCAGGAATTTCGCCGGCCACCAGGCCGACCTTGTCGACCAGTTGAGCGGCGCTGATGTTCCAGTTCAGCAGTTCATGCAGCATCACCCGGCTGACCGCCACGAAGTTGCCCACCAGGGCGAAACTCGCCGCCAGCAGCCGCACCGGCACCCAGTCGAAGGCATGGCGCAGTTGCGCTGCCCGCTCGGCCACGCCAGGGTTCCGGCTATGCTCGGCGGCCAGCGCCAGCAGGCGATAACTCAGGGCCGCCACCGGGCCCAGCAGGAAATACCAGAAGATCACGGCGAAAAAGCTCTGGTAGGCCTGCCACAGCAGATGGCCCTGGACCCGTTCCAGCAATTGCTCGCCATTGTCGGCTTCGATACCCAAGTCCCGCTTGGCCACATGGATAGCCGCCTGCAGGTCTTCGCGACGCCACGCATCGCGAAAAGGTCCCAGCTCGGCCAACAGATCCCCACGCCCCAGGCTGTAAATCACCACCAGCAAGTGAACCGGCAGCACCAGCAATCCATAGGCCAGCGGCTCAAGTACCCACAACAACAGCGCCAGTAGCGCCACGGGCAACAGGACCATGGCCAGCAGTACCAGCCAGGGCCGATTGACCCAGCGAGGGGTCGCCTCGATCCGGTTCAGCTCGCCCAGCCACGCGCCGTCGCGCTGGACTCGCTGACGCAAGGCCGAGAATTTCTCGATCCAGACCGCCAGCAGCAACACCAGAAAACTCATTGTCCTTCCCCTTCTGTCAGGGCCGCTCGATAGCGCCCCCAGTCAAATGCCGGTCCCGGATCGGTCTTGCGCCCCGGAGCGATGTCGCTGTGCCCGCAGATGCGTTGCACGGTGATCGCCTTGAAGGCCGCTTGCAATTGCCGCGTCAATTCCACCAGGGCGACATACTGCCCGTCGGTGAACGGCAGGTCATCGGTTCCTTCGAGCTCGATGCCAATGGAAAAATCATTGCAGGTTTCCCGCCCCTCGAAACACGAAACGCCCGCATGCCACGCACGCTCCAGACAAGAGACAAACTGGGTGACGGCACCGTCACGCTCGATCAGAAAATGCGCAGAGACACGCAGGTCGGCGATACCGGCAAAGTAGGGATGTTCCGTGACATCCAGGCGATTCTGGAAGAATTCCTGCACCTTACCGGTGGCGAACTGGGCAGGCGGCAGGCTGATGTTGTGGATCACCAGCAGGGAGATTTCGCCCTCGGGGCGCGCATTGAAATTGGGCGATGGGCAATGACGCACGCCATCGCACCAACCGCTCGCGGGGTCCAGCTGCATACAGGTTCCTTCGGAGACGACGGCGATGCCGCCAGTATGCCGCGATCGACCCGGACTGTGCGATCACTTGCCGCGATTGAGTTGACGCAGATTGCCGAGCACGGACTCCAGCGCCCGGTCGAACAGCAGGGTATCGTCCAACAGCCGAGCTGCCCCCCGGCGAAACTCCAGGGCCAGGCTGGTGCGGCTGTGCTCTTGTACCTTGAGGCCGGTACGGTTGACGAAGATATATTTGCCGGTGCTCTGGATGATCGCCGCCAGCTTGCAACGCAGGCTGTTGTCGTCATCCTCCTGGAACTCGACCCAACTGCCCAGGCGCAACTGGTCGACCTGAAGCAGGCCCACGTCATCGGCCGGCAAGCTTACCGTCGCGGTATCCGCAGGCGCTTTGTAGGCGGGGCGCAGGACTATTTTCTCCCGTACCTCGATCATTGCCGGCGCATCGGCCGACTGGGCCTGATCCGTGGCCTGGCCCATACGCTGCAAAGCCTGCACATGCAGGACTTCCAGTTCGCTGAAGAATTCGCTGGTGGCGAACGGGTCGAATGCCGAACGACTCAACCCTTCGCGCAAGGCCTTGAGCAGCTCCGGCACCATGGCCAGCAAGCGTAAGCCGGCATCTGGCTCATCGTGATACTGGACACTCCAGATCAGTTGCTCCAGGGTCAGGACATCGGCCTGCCATTCGGCGGACTGCTCGCCATGCTTGAAGCCGGTGAGCAGCAGCACCTGGCTCCAGGCCTGCTGCACGAATTCCACCACGGCCTGGGGCAGCACCTTGCCAAACATGACCTGATTCAACGCACCTTCGACCCGCTGGCGCGCCAGCTCAGCCTTGGCCCGCCCTTCTTCGGCATCGCGGATCCGCTGTTCGAGCAGCTCGCAGCGGCGCCGCTCATCACTGGTGAAGGCGAGGAATTCGGCCAGTACTTCAGAGAAAATCGCCGGGTCATCGACGAAGTCGTTCAACAGCCGCTGCACCACCTGTTCGATGCGCTGGTAAAGGCTATCGCGCTGATGATCGTCACAATCGCCCCAGCCCACGGCGGCGGCGGCAATTTCGTTGAGCAGCCGGCGGGCGGGATGATTGCCGCGGCTGAAGAAACTCTTGTCCTGCACCGCGACCTTGAGCATCGGGATTTGCAGCCGGCCGATCAACGCCTTGAGGGAGTCCGGCAGGTTGTGGTCGTCGAGGATGAACTCGAACATCATCGCGATCAGGTTGATCACGTCCTCGTCGGCACCTTCGACCACCCGCGACTTGCCGCTCTTGACGCTGACCCGGGTAAGCAGTTGTTCGAGCTGGCTGCGCAGATCGAACTCGTCCTGAAGCGTGGGGGCCGGCACGTATTGCTGCAAATGGGAGAGCAGACGCAACAGGTCACGGGTCGAGATGGGCTGCGCCGGTGCGCTGGGCTCCAGGGTCGGCGCCACGCTGCCACGCACCTGCATCACCAGTTTCTGCAAGGCGGAAAACACTTCCTGCACGCTGTCATCGACCTCGGCGGACCGGGGCTTGGCCGCACGCTCCGGCGTGGAACGCGGAGCATCGTCGGCACGATCCGACGCACGCCGGGACGGCGAAATCTTGAGATCCGACAGGATCCCCGTGGCCGCCAGCAACTGGTTGGCCTCGGCATAGAACTGGTCGCACTCGCTGAGCACATACCGCTCGAACAGCTTGAGCAGGATCAGCTTGACCTTGATCTCCACCCCCAGGTTGCGCCCGGCCTGCAGAAAGGTCTGGCACAACAGCGCCGGGCTCAGGGGATTCTGGGAACTCGCCATCGGCCGGGCCAGCAGTACGCTAAGCCGGGCCGTCAATTGGTCGAGGGAGGCCCCATCGCGACTGAGCACCCGGGTGACCATGGCCTCCACGGCCAGATGGCGCTCCAGATCGTCATGGGACGACTTGCCCGGCCCCCCCGGAGCGACGACGGTGCTCAAGGAGGCGCGAGTCAGGTCGTACTGGGCGAGGCTGACGAACGCCTCGAAGAACTGCTCGATGAATTCGCGTTCGATGCTCTTTCGCTTCAGGCGCAGGTCCCGCATGGCTTCGAAGAACAGATTCTGTTCGACATCGTTGCGCGCCCGGTCGGCCATCTCGAACAGCGTATCGTCAGCGTTATCGAACAGCCTCTGCAAACCCAGGCGCAACTGTTGCGCAGCCTTGTCGCGAACCTGGAGCAGAATCACAGGCAAACGGGCGAGTGGCGAGCGATTCGCCTGATCGGTAGAACCCTTGCGCAAAGGCACTACATTCCCGTCGTTATGCATCCTGGCCTCCTGAAACGGTGTTCTTCGGTTGGCAACGTCAAAGCCATGACGTCAATCGAAAGGCGGATTATCTGGTAAAAGAACCCCGTCGCACCAGAGGACTCTGTGACCCAGCTTGAAATACATCGCAATAGATGACCGGGAAATCGGCAAAACGTTGCGAAGAGCCGACCAAATGCAGGTCCTGGTGAACAATGTTTGTGCCACAGGACACTGGCCCTATAATCGGCCCACTTTGCCTGTGGAGCCCGTTATGCCGAACCTACGTCTCGCCGACCTGACCGCCGAAATCGAAGCCAATGTGCGTCGCGCATTGCTCGAAGACATCGGCAGCGGCGACATCACCGCGCAACTGATCCCCGCCGAACGCCTGGCCAAGGCCATCATCATTACCCGCGAAGCCGCGATCATCAGCGGTACGGCCTGGGTCGACGCCGTGTTCCGGCAACTGGACTCGCGTGTCGCGGTCCACTGGCAAGTGCGCGACGGCGACCGGGCAAGCCCCGACCAGGTGCTGTTCCACCTAGAAGGCCCGGCCCGCTCCTTGCTCACGGGCGAGCGCAGCGCGCTGAACTTCCTGCAAATGCTTTCCGGCGTCGCCACCCGTGCCCGTTACCTGGCCGACTTTGTCGCCGACACCCAGGTCAAGCTGCTGGACACCCGCAAGACCCTGCCCGGGCTGCGCCTGGCGCAGAAGTACGCCGTGACCTGTGGCGGTTGCCATAACCACCGCATCGGCCTGTACGATGCCTTCCTGATCAAGGAAAACCACATCGCCGCCTGCGGCGGGATCGCCCAGGCGATTGCGACCGCCCACAAGATCGCACCGGGCAAACCGGTGGAAGTCGAAGTGGAAAGTCTGGCGGAATTGAAAGAAGCCCTGGCGGCCAATGCCGACATCATCATGCTCGACGAACTGAGCCTGGACGACATGCGTGAAGCCGTACGCCTGAACGGCGGCAAGGCGAAGCTGGAGGCCAGCGGCGGAATCAATGAAAACACCTTGCGACCGATTGCCGAGACCGGGGTGGATTACATCTCGATCGGAGCGATGACCAAGGATGTGAAGGCGGTGGATCTGTCGATGCGGCTGAGCCTCTGAGCGGCAGTTGCGAGCTTCAAGCTGCAAGCTTCAAGCGGTTCGACGCCTGTCTTGCAGCTTGTAGCTTGTGGCTGCTTTTTTAAACTACAAGATTATTCATCTCGCAGTATTCCTCCCAATCCACACCCAACACCTCGGCAGCCTCCTTGTGCAAGGCAAGGCGCTGCGCCTCGAATTCCTCAGGTGTGCTGGTGTACTTGAGCGTCAACTCCCAAGGCTGCAGCCCCTGGGCTTCGGCCTCATCTTCGAAGGCCCACTGGATCTGGTCTCTCTGTTCGTCGTCGCTCAGATTCCTGATTTCTTCCAGTAACTGAGGCGTGTCCAGGGCGTATTTGCGCAGGGCTTCTTCGTGTCTGGCTTCTTGCGTCAGTTCTTTAGCCGTCATGTCGTTCTCGCTGATCGGAGGAATGGGGATAGGTCTGGATCATTCAAGGATCTCTCTGACACAGGAAACCGTGACTTGCCCGGTTTACCTGGCCTTCAGAACCATTCGTGAGGATCATCTGAAAACAGAGCAATTGTTTCGTTGAGGCAAGGAATCCTAGCAGAGACGCAAGCCAGTGCAACAACAGGAGTCGAAGAGCGCAGATAAAGGAAGCGTGGTGCCCGAGACAGGAACCGCACTAAGCACAAAAACCCATATAAACACTGATCAAAATAGGCTGATCAAAAATTTGATGTACCAACAGATGTACTGTTTGCGCTTCGCTGATCATCTGATCGGCCGGGCGGCGTCATGAAATTGAACCACTTCACATACTGACTGAATATCAAGTTGTGCCCCTGGCCGTTCGGATGTGTACGGTCGTAGAGAAACCACTGAGCGTTACCGAACGGTGTGTAGGTGTCGATCACTGGCACCCCCCAGTCCCTGGCTATTTCGTCGACCTTATCAATGAACGCCTTGTAGCCTGGGATGATGGCGTAATTTTCCTTCACCAGAACCACCTGGATCCCCGCTCCCCTCAGAGCTTGAATGATCTTGTTGGTGTTCCTGGTGTACGTTTCCACGGTCAGCTTGTGGTTAGCGTCATTGATTTGAAGGGGGAGGAAAACCACTTCTGGCCTGCGTGGCAGCCGAAGGACCTGATCAACGGAATTGGTTTGGCGTGTAACACTGCTTGAGGGGGTAGCGACGCCAAGGTGATCATTGGTGTCCCAGCCGCTACCGCAGATATTCGCCACGGTTGACGCTGGGTTTCTGGCCTTGAGCATCGCCCTGAGCTTGGTCGGGGCGCTTTGCGGGATATCGCTCTCTATCTGGTCGTCACGGATTTTCCCATTAGACTGCAGTATTGATCGGATATGCTTCCAGTCGTCGCCATAAAAGCCGCACGAAACGCTGTTGCCGATAAAGGCAACATGTACAGGTCGACTCATTTGGTAGCTTGCGACAACATCAACATAATCCATCTAGACAAAATCCTCAGGTTTCTCATCAGCCTACAGCCTACAGAAACCGAGGATCTCAGTCACTTTCGTAATTACGCTACACGCTCAATGACCAGCTCAGACTGGTAAGCGCTGTTGCCAAATACGGGCGTTGTTGCTTGCACGATTGCGGTAATCGTTACCGTGTCGCCTGCCGCCAAGTCCAAATGCCACTCAATGTCGAAAGAGATTTTGTCGGTGAGAACTGCCGTGCCTCCAGCCACCGTTTCGGCCGCTCCATTTTTTCTGACCTCTATGTAACTATTTGTCAGCGAGTAAGACGCACCAGTAACAATCGCATGGGCAAAGACCTTGTAGCGACCTGCTTGGTTGGCAGGAACTGTAAAAACCCCCGTCGAGTTGTTGTAGGCCCGCCGGCGGTCGTAATCCTCGGTGGGAAATATTAGTACGGCACTAACCCCCGACGTCATGGCCTGAGTTGCACCGGCCGCACGTCGAGCCTTTACCGAAACCGGAGACGGGTCATTGATACTCACGCCGAGCCAGTAAGCACCCGGACCATAGCAGTCTGTAACAATCAGTTTTGATGGGGTCACCGGAGTAGGTGAAGTGTCATCTACGATAATCACATCACCATACGTTCCAAGACAGTACATGTTCCTTATGAAGTTTAGGCCGCCTGCAGCCTCGTTCCAGCTATACACACGGCACACAAGGAACCCGCCGTTGATATCGACCCCTTTGCAGCCGTCGAGGAAGATGCTGCCGCCGCTTGGCGCACTGTAGGCGAAGAAGTGACAGTTGACGATTGACTGCCCATTCTGAACGTTGTCGCACCACAAGTTGTATCGAAAGTTGTGGTTTATGTTTACGCCGTTGATGATCCCGTGAGCGTGGTTCGAGCCGTTAGATATACGCAAACCATCCTGCAAGTTGTCAACGATGTGGCCGCCGATGACGTTTACATTACCGGCCGCCGTAACCAAACCGCAGTTGTAGTTACCAGAGCAATATGGGTTGAGAATCGTGTAATACTCGGCGCCAGTACCAGCCACGTCGAGAATCCCGATGTTGTTTCCGGTGCAGTGTGGATTATTGATTGTGCCGTGGTTGCTTCGCCCGGACGTGCTAGAACCTGGAGTTACATAAATCCCATAGCCTGGCATGTCCGAGACGATAGGGCGGTCGATGTACCAGCGCGAGCAATCATTGATGCGAACGCCTGCTGCCCCGGTAAAGGTTGCCCCGCCAGTCCCTGTTATTGCGAACGGGCCGATGATGCTGGTTCGATCTGTGAGCGTTACGTTGATCAGCGTCTCGGTAGTGTTGGCCGTGGTGAAGATGGATCCAGTAAGTAGCCAGGTCTGATTGCTGCCGGGGCTGAAGGTGCCGTCGAGCTTACAGGTCAGGCCGCGAGCATCGATAATGCCAGGGCCAGCAGCAGCGGCCGCCTGGAACACGGCTATGTCATTGGTCACTCCGTCATTTGCCAATGCGCCGAATTGACGGATGTTTCGCTGTCCACTCAGAACAGCTCCCACGGTAAGAAGGTTTCCGCCAGGACTGAACAAGCCAATGCCATTGGCGCCCTTCAAGGGATCAGTGTAACTAGAGAGGTCTTGTACGGAGCGAACCACGGAGTTCGGGAAAGCATAAGCAATGTTTGCAGCGTTATTGATCGGGCCCTGACCGGTCTCGAGAACGCTTGCCACATAATCAAGAACATCTTGCCAATTTGGCGCAGAGCTTGGGTTGCCGGCGGCGGAGGCAAGGTTGATAAGCCCGTTGCCCTTTGCCCGGTAAAAGCCAGAACCGTCAACGTCGTTCACCCCCAGGACTGGCGAACGGCTGGTAGTGGTGAGCAACTGCTTGAGAGCCTGCCAGATTCGGTCGAAGTCGCGGTTCACGGTCGAGGAAAGGAAATCGCCGTTTTCCTGATAATCCACCAGCCTTTGAAACGGTACTTCCAAAACGAAATAGAGATCACCCACAGGCGCGATGGTGAAGGTGACAGAGCTGGTCGGCTGGCCGACACCTGTTTGGGTGTATCCAGATGTTTGCAGGACCCCGTTTAAATAAACCTTGAGGTCGCCGGCCTCGATCACCAGGAACGGTACGGCATAGATGGTGGTGACGCCGTTGGCGGCATAGCGCTTTTCGGTTGGCCCTGGCTGGACAGACATGTGTAGACCCCTTGGTGGCGGCGGGCCCTAGTATTCAACCTGCACGTCGTGCACGCCCGCATCTGGACGCCAATCGTCCCGCCGGACCTCTGTCGGTTTCCCGACTATTCGGCCAATGCGCACAGGGGTTTGGGCGATTGCGCCGGCGCCGGAGTCGATGAAGTCATCATCCTGATCTGTCAGCGCTGGGTTGAAGTCGCGCATCTGATCCCAAATCGTTCGAAGCACATCGATGTGGGCCCACAGGAAGCGCGCCGAGAGAGGCGGCTCGAAGGCGTCGAGGATGCGTTTCTGCTTGTTGGTACTGCTGTGCTCTTCTCCTACGCCGCACCCCGTGCCCTTCAGGGCCTGTTTCAATATCGCGGGAGCGAACCCACCGGGCCCGTTGGTTTCGATGATCACCCGGGGAATCTGGTACTGAATGACCAGTTCCCGGATCTGATAGACCTGGCCGCCGTTGATCCGGTCGCGCTCGTCGAACTCGGCAATCTCACCAGTGAGTCCCTTCGCCAGATGCCAGTACAGTTGCCCCCTGGCGTCCGTGAGGATCAGGGAAAAGGCTGAGGCATCCGACTTGATCTTGCCCAGCGAGCAGTCCCAGTAAGCGATGGCACCGACAATCTGCGTTGAACCCAGGTACATGGCCGCCGCGCTGTTGGCATAGCGCATGGTCGGCTGCACGTCGTAGGGAATGATCCGAGCAGGATCGAGGCGAACCTCCGTGACGGGCTTCGAATGGAGCTGATATTGCGAGTCCCATTCGTTGATCGTGCGGGTTTCGCGCCGGCGGATCTCCAGCGTAGCCATGTCGAAACGCTCGGGCCAGGCGCTGCCCGCGTAGCAGTCGATCAGCGTTCCGGGCGGCTCGAAGAATGCGATACCCGTTTTGGTGACCTGATAGTCCTTGCCCTGCACCAGAACCCGGGCATGCTTGCCGATGCCGGAGAAAACCACGTCAGGCACGAACGGCACGTCATAGGCGTGGCGCTTGGCGTCCTCGATCCTGAATTCCTGGGCGAACATGCGGATGGTCAGGCAGTCGGCCCCCATGCTCTCCAGTTCGTCGTACAGGCTGTCATGGGTGTGCGGCGTGCCTATAAATAGCTTGCTGCCGCCAGGCACCAGGATGTGCGTCTGCTCACCCAGGCGATACCTAAGCTTCTCGCGAGCCTCAGGGGTCTGGATGTTTCGCGGCACCTCAACGTCGTCGTTCTGGCATTCGTCCGCACGGGCCGACGTGACGTTCGACAAAATGCCCTTGGCGAACATGCTCGCGTTACGAATGTCCGCGGCCCCTTCCACCCACCATTGCTCAACGGTGCCCTGGTTGGGCGGCAGCAGGTGCCGAGTAAGCGGGTGATTGCGAATGACGTTCTGTGTGTCACGGCTGGTCTTGTAGGCCGTGGGGTCTGATTCGGACTGGTGAAGAATGCGAAACGTCGGGTCCTTGTAGTACAGCCAGGCGTTGTAAATCGCGAGCAAGGTCGATTTGCCGAAGCCCCGGAAACAACGCAAAACGGCCAGAGGCCCTTTGGCCTCCAGCCACATCAACGCTTGAACGTGGATGAACGGCACATCCCAACGCATGCGCCGCGCCCACAGCATGAAGAAAACCAGTAGGCTGACTTTCTTCTCTGGGTCAGTGGACATTCCCGGCCTTCTGCATCCGCTCGATGATGGCCTGGGCCTCACGTTCGGCGGATGCCAGCTCACCGTCCAGCTCATCAACCGCATGTCCAGCATCTGGTGCCGGCTTCTGCCGATTCATGATGCCGGCGATGTTCACAACCTTGAGCAGTAGCGTCATGGTGGCTGCGGCGTTTTTCTTGCACCAATAGCGGTCGCCTCGCTCCTGCTGGGTAAGTTCTGCCGGCGGCTTCTCCGCGCCAGGCCAGTTGTGCGGATCAACCTCGGTGATGACAACCTCCCCCAAGCGTTCGCTGAGCGCTTGTAGGCGCGTGATCTGATCATCTCTCATGGTCTCGCTCCCACGGCTGCGCCAAGGTTTGGAGCCCGATCCGGCGTCATGTCGCCAGGCTCCCACCAATACGATTGCTTGAATTCCGTCTTGGCCCGCTTCTTCATCCGGCGCAGGTAGCCAGGGCTGAAATATTCCTGAAGCTGGTTGAATATCAGGTGATCGGTGGCCGCCTTCGTGTACCAGAGGTTTGCGCCTGGGGTATGGGACTTGGCGAGACGCACCAGCTTGGCGCCGGTCTGGTTTACCTCGCCTGCCGCCGCGTTGTCCTTGAGCTTGAACACGGCTTCCAGGTCGCCGGCAATCGGCCCGCCAATGGCTGCCAGCGGTGAACTGCCGCCCTGGGAGCTGTCGGAGAACAGGAAGTCACCGTATAGCCCCAATGCCCCGCCCTTGAGCATCGAGGCCACACCAAAGCGCAGGCCAGGGACGCCCAGCGTTCCGTCATCGGTGACGTTCTTCGGGTCACGACCTGCAGCGATCTCGCCCAACTGAATCGCCATTCCGCCCAGGACGGTAGTGGACGCTACCAGCGCGCCGATATATCCAGCCTTGCCCCAACCTTCCTGGGCCAGCCCGCGCCGAACGTGGCGCAGCATCATGGCGATAGAAAAGCTTTTGAACTGCCAGAACGAGCGCATCAGTTCGCCCTTAACGGTGCCACGCTCGACACCACCGTGCATGACGGCCTTCTCCCGGGCACCGGGTTCGATGATCGCCATATTGGTTTCATCCAGCACCGTGCCCAGCAGCTTGGTGGCGGCCTGATCCTTGAGGCGTTGCGGGGTTGTCTTGAGCTGCTGCGCCAACGGCACCAGGTCAGCGTTAGGGATGCGGTAGATGCTGTTCGCCGTCAGTACGGTGTCGCCCGCGCCGCGCCAATCCTCTGGCTGCGCCAGGCGCCACACGGCCCAATCGGTTTCCGTCACGCCCTGCCCGAGCAGGCGCTTGCTGTCGGCCGGGTCCATGGCCGCAATGGTCGGATGCCGCCGGGACATGTCACCCAGGGTATCCATCATGGTGGCGCCGAACGCCCGCTGGGTGCCGGCGGTCAATGCGTTCATGCCAGAGGCCTGCATGATCTTGCTGGCGGCGGTCTGGCTGAACTTCGAGATCCGCCCGGAAATCTGTTCCGTGGTGCCTAGGCCATCAGCCCCCCAACGGTTCAGGCTGCCGATCAACTGATTCAGGCCCAGGCCTGCGCGCTGTGCCATGCGCCGGTCTGCCGCGCTGGCCGGGTTTAGCATGCGTATCTCGTTGGCGAACACCTTCATCACCGGCATACCGTTCATGGATGCGGTAAGGCCCAGGGTTCCCTGGTCGGTGACCGACGTCAGCACGGCAGAGCCCAGGCGACTGGCAACGTTCAAGGCGCGATACGTCTCGAAGCCATTGGCTATGGTTGCCGATGCCGGCGGCTCCCGGGTGCCGGCCACTTCTTCGAACAGATTTTCAATCTTGCGGCGCTGCTTGGCGGTCTTGTCGGACTTCTTCGGGTCGGCTGTGTCTGTGGCCTTCTGGCCCTCATCGAGGAAGTAACGCATCTGGTTGGACGGGTTCGGGCCCAGGGCCTCAACCAGAGCGATGTCACGGGACGCCCGGTCAATGTGACCTATCAGCAGCTCCAGCAAATTGCGCTCACCGTAGGCCTTCTGTGCTGCGATGAAGCTTTCCGCGTCCTTGTAGTGGATTTGCCGCGACTCGCTCCCACGGTTGGCGCGCATGCCGTTACCGGCCGCCTGTCCCGGCTCCAGCTTGTTGACGCCACCGGTCGCCAGGGTCTGCCATGCATGGTTCAGGAAGTCGGTCAGCTCGGCATCGTTCATGGGTGTGCCATCTTCCTTGAGGTACTTGGCCCGGTTGGCCCACTGGATGTGGTCGCCTACCCATTTGGCCTGGTCCTTGGCGACCTTGACTTGCGAGTGATCGCGAGGCATTGACCAATCATCAAGGAAGCCCACATCTCCGCCGGCGCGGTTGAAGCGCTGGCGAAGCTGCTCGGCAGTGTCCTTGAAGGATTTGGCGGCAGCCTTGGCCGTGGCGTTGCCGGAGTCCTGGCCGTGCAGTTCGCGCACCAGCGCAAGGTTTCCGGCTTCGTCCTGGAACAGCCCGAGGAACTTGCCTTTGGTCTGGTCGATGACGTCCAGCATGCGACTGAGCGCGTCGTCACGAATGGCGCGGGTGGCCGATTCAATGGACTGAATGCCGCTCTTGCCGTCCGACGAGAACGCCAACAGCCGATCAAGCCCTTCAAGGGGCTGATCGGGGAATCGCTTCATGTAGCTGTCGATACGGTCATGGGCCAGGATCGTCAGCGCCACGCGCTTTTTCTTGAGGTTGGCTTCATCGACCAGGTCCTTGGCGGACTTGGCGGCGGCCTCGTTGAGCCGGTCAGCAGCAGTCTTTGATTGCCAGGTGGGGTCGGTCTGCGCCAGTTGCTTCATATTCCGGCGCACACGATTCTCGATGCCTTGGATTTCTGGCTGCGTGAGGGGGCGGCCAATGGCCTGGGTTACGGCCTTGATACATTCGGGGCGCATGGGCTTGCTCCTGATGGGATGGGAGCAAGCCTATGGGGCGGGGATAGACGGTTTCCCGACTATTTAGAAACCGCGTTGCAGGAAGCAGGCAGCGGCAGCGGCGAAGCCTCGGGCGTCATCCTGAGCCTTGACGATTTCAGCGTCAGCGCTGGCGAGCATTTCCCGGGCGGACACGGTGATAGGATTGCCGTCGGCATCGATGGCACCGGTGGATATCCGCATATCCTCAACCCTGGACAGGATCTCGTCGGCAACCTGAATCTCTGGATCGGCACTCGGTTTACCGGACTCGCTTACCACCTCAGCCCCCGGTTTATCAGGGTTGGTAACTTTCTCCCCGGCAGACTTACCAGTTTGTTTACCACCAGGTGGTAAGTCAGCCTTCGGTGACGACGCTTCCGGTTTTGCAACTTGTTTTGAGGTGCCGATATCCAGCGGCTTGGCCTGCAACGTAGGCTCGGCGCGCTCGATGTCGTCAAGGATTCGGCGGATTTCCTGCTGTGCCACCTGGGCCATGCTCAAGCGGGTATTGCCCTCGGCCACGCCGGCGGCAAGGGGCTTCTTCTCGAACCCCTGCACAATGGCGTCAGCGCGCTGACTGACCCGCTCTTCAAACCTTCGTGGGAGCGAACCACGATCAAGGGTGTTCAGGTCAGCCCGGGCCTGCTCTGCACTGCGGTTGCCGCTGAGGCTGTCATTCAGGGTGGCCTGGCGGTCGGTCAGGGCTTGGCGCTCGGCATTGATCGATTCCCGCGCCGAACGCTCGGCAGCCTTGCGGCTCTGCCCTTGCTGCTGAAACTCCTTTGCTCGAGCACGGAACGTGTCGTCCAGCCCTTGCAGGCTGTTGGCTACAGTCGATAGCTCGGCCTTCACATCGCGCACGTTGGGCAGAATTCCGGCGGCTTCCTGCTCCAGCTCCAACCGCAAGGTGGGCTCCAAGTCCTGGCGGGCGGATGCCAGTGCCGCGTCACGGCTTGGGGCCATGGCCGGCACATCGTCAGCGGTACGCAGGAACTCCGCGCTGTGGATGCTCTCCGGTAGCACTACAGACTCGCCACGGCTCAACTGGCTGATGGCCGTGCGGATAGCGTCCTGATGCGCTACAGCCGACCGTGGGTTTATCGGAGCGCCTGGGGCGGTATCGATGTCGGCATGCTGGTACGTGCGCTCGGCCAGCGCTGCGTCCACCTGCCTGGTGGTGGGCCGGCGTAGGCCGTTCGCTCCCACACGGCCAATGCCGAAGAATGCCGCGCCCAAGATGGCGTCGGTGGCGATGGCTGTCCCGTCCATGGCCTGGTACTGCGCGGCCTGGGCGGTGTAGCCGTTGCTCTCCAACAGCTTGGCAGTAGCGCCACGCCCGGCCATGCCAAGACCAACGTTCGCTCCCACAGCAATTGCGGCGTCTCCGAGCAATGGCTTGACGAAGCGAGCGGCAGGAAGTGCAGCACCGATACCAACGGTCGCCGCATCAATCGTGCCCTTGTAGGTGGCGGTTTCCTCGTCCAGGCCTTCGGCCATGCCAACCTGCTTGCCGGAATAGCCGGCAGGCGCACCAGCACCAACCGCCGCTCCCACAGGGCCACCGAACGCGGCGCCCACCACGGTACGCGGCAAGACGGCGGCGGCTTCACCCAGGATCTGCCCGACCACCCCAACCTCGGCCGGATCTGGACGCAGGTCCATGACCGCTTGAGCCGTGCCCTGCCCCAGAGTTTCCTGGCTGGAGCGCTCGGCGCTGGTGACGTCTGGCGATCCGCCAAACTTCGGCTCAGGCAGCAAAGCGCTGGCAGCCAGATCGAGGCCGCCCTGCCACAACGAACTGAACCCGGATTCAATGGCACCGCCGGCCTCCAGCCCGCCGCGCAACAGGTTGGGCCCCAGCGTTTCAAGGGCCCCAGTGAAGACACCCGGCTTCGGCCTTTCCTCAGTGCGCTCGAAGCGCTGATCCTGGCTCAGAGCCTCGTTTTCTTCAACCAATCCGTCGAGCCAGCTCATTTTACTTTCACCACCATTGGTTGCTGGGTTGCTGGGTCGATCTGCACACGACCCGCGTTCATCAGGTAATACGAGCCCTCGCGCCCTGGCACTGGCGACAGAGGCATGTCCTCCAGTTGCCCCAACGGGAACTTGGTGCGCTCGGCCATGCCTTGCAGCTCTAGGTCAACAACCCTGTCAAAGTCATCATCCGTCATGCCATACGGTTTGATGACCTTCGCCCCGCCACGCTCGCTGATACCGCCGGTAGCCATTTCG
The DNA here is from genome assembly GCF_007828215.1 of Pseudomonas sp. SJZ074. Classification (GTDB taxonomy): domain Bacteria; phylum Pseudomonadota; class Gammaproteobacteria; order Pseudomonadales; family Pseudomonadaceae; genus Aquipseudomonas. The sequence continues at coordinate 58,458 of NZ_VIUE01000015.1, forward strand.
ATAGCAGCCTTTGCGGTATCGCTGTCCAAGTCTTCACCTTCTCCGTAGACAACCCCCTTCGCCGCCGCTGTGCCTGCATACAGGGACTTGAAAGCCAGGAATGCTTGCTCCCGCTGCGGTGTTCCTGGAGCCATGGCAGTGCCGATGTGCTCTTCGAAGGCCTCGCGAAAGATGTTGTCTTTGGGCAGCGGCACCGATTTGTCCTTCAGCACCTTGCCGCCGGCCAACAACATCTTGGGCACGTCGGTGCCGTCCTGCCCCTTGAGCCTGCGGAACTGCGCCATGCCGGCCAGTACCGTGATGGGTTGATCGGCTACCAGAGGCTTGATGGCTGCTGCATAGTCAGCACCAGACGGCGAAGCGGCGGCAATTGAACCCAAGACCTGAAGCTTGGTGGCGTCATCTGCCTGAGCCATGACAGAGGTCAGCAACGCGGTCTCTTCTGGCTTGAACGGCACGCGAGCCACCTCAGGGCCGTAGGCCTTGCGCACTGAGTTGACCACGTCGAAGCGCTCAGCGATCTGTTCACCCAGCTTGGCCTGGCCTTCTGGCGTGGTGATGCCCGAAACGTCCAGAGGCGCAACGTCCTGGCCGGTACGCATGGCATTGAAGGTCAGCGGGTTTTCGCGCAGAAGCTTGGTGTTGTTGTCGATGGCAGTTTGTAGCCGGGCGATGTTGGTCTGCTCGACCACACTGGCGCCAGACTTCGCCATCTGGAGGCGCTTCTGGTCGACGTATTGTTGTTGCACGGCGATGGGCTGGCGTAGCAGGGACTGGACTTCGTTCATTTCGCCCATGCGCGCGTTGAACTCGCCAGCCATTGAGGTGCCAGATAAAGCCGCCCTCCACCGCTGTTGATCCGCCGGTGTTGGCGGAATGCCCGTGGCGGCCTGCCGGTCCATCTGGGCGAGGATCCGCTCAGCCTTCATCTCCCGCATTTCTGCCTGGCGCTGTTGCTGCTCCTTCACCTGGAATATGCGGCCGCTGACTGTGTTCAATAGCTGGTTGCGCTTCTCGGGGTCCAGCTTCTTGGCGTAGAAGCCATCCTCGGCGGTGAGATCATGCTCCAGCTTTTGCAAGCTGCCGATGTTCTCGCGGGACTCGATGACACGCTGGGTCGCGTGCGTGGTCCAGTTACCGTCCTTGAATTCCTGTTTCTTGCTGGCCCAGGCTTCGCCGTATGCCAGACGACCGGCCACGTCGATGTCTTCGGCATCCATCCGGGCGTTGATCTGGTCTACGTTGGCGCCTGGCAGAGCGGCGTCCTTGCCCAACATATCCATGCGGGACGTGATGTCGCTTTGCGCCGCCATGATGCGGCCCTTGCCAGAAGCCTCTCGGACCCTTTCCAGGCCACCCAACTGCATGCGCTTGAGGGAGTTGCCTATTTCTCCCTGCTGCGCCTGGTCAAGCCCTGGAGTTTCCAGTGCCGGCAATTGCGACACGGCCGCATTGTAGGCTTCCTCCGACTTGTCATAACTGAGCTTACCGGTGCGCATCTGCTCATCAAGGTCATTCGCGATGGTCTTGATCTGCGATTCGCGATCAATCAGCGCGTTGCTCGCCTTTACTCTGGCAAGTGCCTGATCCTCCTTGTTGACCTGGTCCAGGTAGCCGAGGGCTGCGCCTTGAACGGCAGAAGCCACCCCTTGGGCGGCTCTGTTCTGTGCGCTGTTATCGACGGTAACCACGCGCGTTTGTTGGGCTTCTGGCTGGACGTTGACCCGTCCAAAGCTGCCGAGTGGGATCTGTGGCATCAGGAATTACCCCCGATCTGCGCGACGGTGCCGTTTCTGCCCGATGCCGACGCCTTCCAGGACATGCCAGTCTGAGCGCCAGCGGACAGCACGGTGCCGATGGATTGTGAGTTGGCCGCCGACCGGGCTTGCTGGCCGGCCAGCGTGTAATTGCTGGCGTCGTTGTAGAGCCTGGATTGCTGGTTGCGACCATTGAAGATAGTCAGCGCCGCATCCTCTTCAGCGTTGCCAATGATCTCTTCGTTGATGTTGATCGCGGTCCCGGCCCCAACCTCTACGCCAGAAGCCGCAAGCGCTGCGTTCGCCTCGCTGGCCTGGTTGCGCGCCAGGCGCCGGATGCGATCGGCCTGCACCACGGCGGCGCTGGCAGCGTTATCCGCGTCGAGCTTGGCTTGCTCGCTCTGCGCGTTAGCGTTGAGCTGCGCCTGCTTGCCAGACTGCTGGGTTGAATACACCGAATAAGCGGTGGCTGCAGCCATTGCTGCATAAGCGGCATAGGCGGCATAAGCGGCGTTCGCGGCCATGTCAAAGCTCCTTCATCATCAGTGGTCCGAAGTGGTTCAACCCGCACGATTGATACAGCCGCGCGGTCCCCTCGACGTTTACTCCGGTTCCAATCCCCATGTGCAGTTGCTTGGCCCCCTTCAGGATTGCCCACTGCTCAAAGGTCTTGATCAGCCGAACGGCTGTGATGCCACTGCGCCGGCCGGGCTCAATGAAGATTGAGTAGTCGTAGGCGATGAGGTCATCACTGAACCATTGATCAGTCAGGCCGCCAGCCATGCCGCCAACGATCTGCCCGTCTATCTCGGCAACAAAAACAACCCCCAGGCCGTTGATCAGACTGTGCAGGAAGGTGGCCGACTTCTCTGGACTGAAGTTCATCGAGGCATAACTGGTCGTGTCATGCAGCAGCGTGCCCAGCTCAATCAGGCGCGGTACATCGGAGTGTTTTGCGGGCCGAATCATGGCGGGTTACCTCAATCGTTGAACGTGGCTTTTTTGATGACGCTCAAGAGCTGGAAGGGCAAAGGCTGTTCCTGCGTGATGGTGATCGACGCCTGCCCTCGATCCCACCCAAGATTCTCCATGCGATGAACACCAGTGAAGAGATCGGGGGGCTGATCCAGGGTGCCGGCACCGGTTGAGCGGAAAGCGATGATCTGTCCATTGACCTTGCAGCCGGTGGTTTCCAGGAAGCGCAGCGTTATCTCGCCGATGCGCATGCTGTTGCCCTGTACGCTGCCGGTGCTGCCCTGGACTTCTGGCGTCAAGGTTTTGATCTTGGTCACGAAGTTGAGGCCGATCTGTACGGCAAAGGCGTTGCGGGGAATGGTGACCTGGCCGCCGGCGACCACCTGCTGTTGCATGACGATGCCGTCAGCGACGATGTCTACGGTCTTTCCTTCAAGGTGGCCGAGCCCTCCCCATACCGATGCACCTGGGACGCTGGTCGCGGATATACCGCTATCCACCCGGATGCCCTGGGTGAAGCGCTCGATGTAGCGGACGTTCTGGCCGTTCACAGTCCGGCGGACCACACACCACACCTGATCCCCATTGGCCACAGGGATTGAAGCGGCCGACTCGAACGCTCCATCGGTGATCTGGCGGGCCCAGCCGATGACGTCCTGATCCCGGTCCACGGTCATGGTCGCCATGACGCCGTCAGCACGTACCAGGTACAGAATCGACTCTGGCTCCTGCTGGTAGGCCATGTCCACGATGCCTGATTTCGTGGCGTGCTCGGACAGGATCGACATGTCAGGCGAGCCGAACGTATCCGAATCGTACTTGTAGGCCATGGCCCGAAGCTTGCGGCTGGCGCGCTGGACAAAATACAGTTCGTTACCGATCCGCACCGGGCGCACGCGGTTGCAACCGTAGACCGATGGGTTCTTCGCCCGGATGTTGGTCGGGGTGATTGCCTTCTCAACACCGCCGCTGACGGTGAACTCACCGCCGTAGGTCAGCGGAACCAGGGCATTGATCTGGCCCATGTGAAGAATGGGGTTGATCTGGTCAGAAGACAGGTTGTAGGACAGCGCGTCATCGTCCTTGGTACCGAGTTCGAAGTTCAGATACTCACCCGTGCGTGATTCCCAAATGGTCTGCGGGTAGTTCACAGAGCCGCCCAGAGCGAGACGCTGCTCGTACAACGTGCCTGCCCCTGGATAACCGTCGATGTCGTTCCAAACGGATGCCTCAAGCGACCAGGCGTTGGCCGGAGATGCAACGGCAGACGTCGGCGCCGAACGGATGATCCCGGATACCACCGTAACGCTGGTGTAAACGCTGATTTCCAGAAGCCCGCCGTTGATCTTGACGAACTTCCCGACGTCGTTGGAGCGCCAGCCGGCGGCCCCCAGGGTCATCGTGACAACGCCGCCTACGGGAGTGGCGGCGCTCAGGGTGTTAGTGGTCTGCGGTGAGCCCTTGAGTGACCACGTAGGACGCACGGCTGCGGTAAAGGCGTTGAGGACTTCAACAGTCACCACTGTGGCGCTGGTGTAGGCGGTGATCTTCGCAACGCCACCGCCTGACCAGATCTCGCGGTCAACGTCAGAAGCCAGGAACGCAGAAGCGGCCGAGGTGGCCGTGCGCCCAGTGCCCACCGTTGGGTCGCTGAACGTGATCGAGGTTGTGAAGTCGATGCCCTTCTCATCGAATGGCTTCGTCACGAAAGGCGCCGGGGCAAGGCTCCACTCGGTATCTGCCAGCCGACGTAGGCGATAGACCGGGACCGATGTGTTGAAGATAAACATGGTGTCGGCGCCCTGAACATAATCAACCCGGTCAAGCATCGTGTGACTGTAGGGACTGACCAGCTCAACGCCGGTATAGGTGCCGTTCGGGTAGTAGATCCGCACGTAAAGGTCACCGAACTCGCACATGTAGGCCTGCTCGGTGTTGAAGACGTAGGGGATAAGCCGGCACTTCTTGTCGGGGAACTTGGCAGCCGCGACGAACAGGGTGCCGTCCCGGCGCACCGCACCACCATGGATGACTGGCCATGCGTTCTCAATTGTCTCGGCGCCGTTCTGGTACCGGGACAGATCCACGCGCCCGAGCATTCTCGGCGAAACCTCACCGGCGGTGAAGTTGGTTTGGATCAGCGATAGGCGGGCCATTACCAGCCACCCCCAAAGCGGGCGGCAAGCAGGCGCTCATCGCCCAGCGTCTGCGGCGGATCTTCCTGCCCATCCACGGCTCGGGCCCTACGCTTCTCCATTTCGAGCTGCTGCTCCAGCGCCTGCTGCAAGGCCGTGGATTGGGTCACGGGGTAAGCCAGCACTGACGCCATAGCCAGCGTAACCAGCTTGATTAGGTTCACATCCCAGGTGTTTTCCACCTCATTGCGAAAGATGTAACGCAGCTCCAGGGCGGTGGTATCCGCCTGGATGGTTCGCCCTTCAACCCGATAGTCGATTTGCTGGCCGCCGCTTCCAACCTCCAGCACACGCAGGAAGTCGGCAGGCAGCTCGAAGGCATGCTCATATCCGAAAGCCGGCGCTGCGGCATCAGGCGCAAGAACGATGCGCTTGATGCAGCAATTCCAGGGGTGTTGACGCAGCATGTCATCCCTTACGGTCGGATACAGGTTGGCGCAAAGCTTGGCCCGGTCCAGGTTCAACTGGTCGTTGAAATCGTTGATGGTCTGTGCGCCGAGCATCAGCAGCGCGTTGGAACAGATCGATACACCGGTGGCCATGCTCATCTCCAACCTCCAGATAAAAAGACCGGGGCACATGGCCCCGGTAAGTTATTTGCCATCCATGGCATCCGCCACGATGATCAGTTGCCGTCGATGTACTGCAAACGCAGGACAACGGTTCCTGCGCCGGTTGCAGCAGCGGTCAGCGTGATTGCCACGTCGTACTGCTTGCCCGGGTCAGCAGCGAGGCCCAGCGCTTGCCACAGAGGTTTCTCAACGTCGGCCAGGCCGAAACCTGCACCAGCGTCTGCCGCGTCCGCTTCATGGGTCACGTCCTGGTTGACCAGGGCAGCGGTGAGGGCTTGAGCCGAGGCGAAGAAATCGACGTCCACGACGGCGCCGGCATTGACTGCCGAAACGTCATACAGGCCGATATCGCCCACGGCGGTGGTGATGGCATCGCACGACAGCAACAGCCGGGACACGCGGTCCACGGAGTTGATGCGCATCATCCGGTAGACCGAACCGATGGAATCGGCGGCGCCGGCCTCGATCACGCCTACACGCTCACGAATGCGGCCACCGTCGATACGCTGGGGCGACAGGGTTTGTGGGAGCGCGTCAGCATTCGTGACGGCGGTGGATTTGGTGGTTACTACAGCCATGATTCATTGCTCCTGATTCAGTGGGTGGAGGCGATGCCTGAGCCTTACGACTCAAGCGCCGCGATTTCCACAACCTTCTCTTCTTCCACCCGCACGGAACCGATGGACATTTTGGCGTAGATACGCACGTTGAAGCCCTTGCCAGGATCTTCGCCGACCTTGGTGGTGATATCGGCGCCCTTGCCCAGCGTTACGCCAGACTTAGCCCAGGCGTAGAGCAGGCGCGTGCTGCCGGACAGCGGGGTACGCTCGGACGGAATCCAGGTGAAGCCCATCCACTTGCCTTCAACGTCGCCGTCCTGAAGGAACTTGCCCGCCAGATAGTCCTGGCTGGTCAAGGTTGGGTCGGCCAGGATGTCGGCTGCCGCCGAAGCGGTGTAAGTGATGTACAGCTCCTCACCGTTGTGGTTGTCCGCTTCGTTGCGGCGGAACAACTTACGGGCCTGGATGATCTTTGCTTTGGTCAAGCCGGTGCCGCCTACGGCAATCTTCTGCGCGGTCGGCAAGATGATGTTGCCGGTGGTTGCGCGAGAGTTGCCGCCCATGGATGCAATAATTACGTCATCCTTGGCGCGGTTGAGCGAGGACACCATCGCCTTGACGTAGTCCGAGGTTGGGTCAACCAACATACGGATCTTGTCCTGGTCGTCGATCATGTCGCCATCTTCCCAGTCGAACAGGTCCACAAAGCGCGTGCTGTGTGGTTGATCGTTGATCGGGGTGTCACCGTGGCGAGTGGTACGGCGCTTGGCAGTACGCTGGCCCAGGCGGTTGATGGACTTGGACATGCCGACGATGTTCGGCTCGATGCTCACGCGGTTTTCAAGCCGCGAGGTCATTTGCTGTGCCAAGTGACGGAAGTTGTCACCGAACTGCTGAGCAAAGGCTTCAGTGATTTGAAAGGACATTTGATGCACTCCAATGCAGATAAGGGATTGCCTGCCGGTTGTCCGCTGTGCGGGCCGGTATTCCTGGCGTGCATCGGCTCTGCTGCGCCTCGGGGCTTTCCGGTTGTCTGCGTGCCATCGCAGGCCGGCCCATTGCTGGGATGCCTGCGATGTTTGTGCATGGGGGGTGTCGGTTTCCCGACTATTTGAGGCGGGACGAGGATGGGGTGTAGCGGTTGTTGTAGAGGGTATCCAGTTGAGCCTGGATGCCTGCGCGCTTCGGATCGTGCAACGGCAGGTCTTGCAGTTGCTGACGCAACTCGGCGGTCTTGACCTTGAAGTCACCGTCGCTGACCACGCTGCCGCCGCTGATGGCGCTGTCCTCTTTCAGCTCCTTGCCGATGTTGGCAGTGAACGCAATGAAGTCCGGGTCATTGCCATACTTAGCCATGAGCGCATCGAAGTTGCCGGGCTTCCCGGCCTCACTGGCGAAAGCTTCGGCCGCCCTGTAGGACGCGGTGATGTTGGTCGTCATGGCCGCATCATCAGTCCAAACGGCCTTGAGCGCCGCCGTGCAGTCCTGCACGGTCAATTGCACACCACCCTCGACCAGAGCAGGCGCAGCCTTCAGGTACTCGCTGATGGCGTACTCTACCTGGGCGTTGGTCATGCCCTTGGCGTGGGCGCCCTTGAGAAAAGATTGCGTGCTCTCGTCGGCCTTGAACTCTTCCCAGTTGAAGCCTTCCGCTTCGATCTTGGGCGCGTATTCCTCAAAGGTCTTTGGCGGGGCATCACCCGAGCCCATGCGGGTTTCAAGGTTTTTGTAGGACTCGGCCAGCTTGCGCGACGATGCTTCCAGGTCAAGGCTGCCGTCCTCCTTGTTGGTCCGGTACTTCTCGGGAATGAAGTCCGCGGCTGCGGCGTTGCCCAGCACAGAGCCAGGCGCTAGAGCTGGTGCTGGATCGCCACCTCCGCCCTCTCCACCTTCTCCAGCCTCAGCCATTAGAAAGTGACCCAACCGGGCATGGATAAACCAGTTCATTGCGATTCCTCTTGGTCGTTGGCGTCTTGAACACCGTTGGCACGATTGATGTGGTTCATGATTGCGTCGAGCACCTCGCGGGCGCCGGCCTGCTTGTAGGTCTTGAGGATTGCGTCAATGCCGCCCACAGTGCAGGCGTTCTTGGCGAAGCGCTGAATCAGCAGATCCAGTGCGATACGGCCTTCGTGGTGATCCTCAAACACACGCTTGAACAGCGCGTCGGTCTGTTCCGGCGTCAGGTTCATGCTGCCGCTCCTTGCTGTTTGAGCGCGGCCTCAGTGGCCTGCTGCTGCACCATTTGCTGCTGTGCCTGCTCCTGTTGGGCCTGCATGGCTGCAGCGCGGTCGTCGCGGATCTTGTCGCGGTCGGCCTTGCTGCGGATGACAGACGACGGCACGCCCAAGGCTTCACCCTTAAAGCGCTGGGCCTCGTCCATGTCGATGTTGTCCAGAATGGAGGGGTCCTGCGTCCCCTGGAACACACCGATAGCCCCGGCCACGAACTGGTCAATGGCAGTGACTTCCTCAAGCTTCTGCGACCGGGCGAGCGGCGACAGGTAGCGCACTGTGAAGTTGCGGCCGGCCAGCGACTCAGGCGCAGCACCCAGCACGCCAGCGCGGTAGGCGATGCCAAAGCAACGCTCAACCAGGGGTTGCAGGTATTCGGTCTGGAGTCGGCCATACACCGGCCCCAGCAACTGGCGGATCAGGTTCACCCGCACATGCACCTCGGTGGCGGTCATCGCCGGGCCATCCTGGGCCTGGAGCTGGTCGGCCATCAGGATCTTGCGGATTGAGGCCTGCAAACGGGCGATCTTCGTTTCCGCGTACTGGAAGTTCGAACCGCTTTGAAGCGGCTTCATGCTGTCCACGGAGTTCGCAACGATGATCTTGCGCGGCCCAACCTTGACGGTGCGCGGGTTGAGCACGCCGTCGTCTTCGGCAATCCACATGCCGGCGATAGCCAGGTCACCGGCTGCGAGGTCCATGCGGCACAGTTCGTTCAGGGTGCGGGAATCTGGCAGCGCGTCGAACACTGGGCCCACGGCATACACGCTGTCCGGGATCATCATCCAGCGCGGCACGACCACCGGCATTTCGTGGTAGCCCGACTCGCTGACCAGGTACTTGGCCTCGACTTCGACCTTGCACGACGCGATAGGCATGTTCTTCGCCAGCTTGGCGCCCACCATGTACGTGCTACGCGGGTAGATGGCGTGGACAAAGCGCACCAGCTCTTGAGGCTTATCCTTCGCCAGCTTGCGGGTGTTCTCGCTGACGTTGGCTTCGCCGAACTCGTTTACCGCCTGCTCTGCCGTGAGCCTGTATTCCCGATACACGGTGTCGATCTTGCCGCCGGCCTTGGACGCCGAGGCGTACACGCTCGCGATGGGCCACAGATCAAAGGTAAACCCGCCTTTCTCCTTGTCCTGGTCGATATACAGGGCAAACCAACCAGCGCACACAACGTCGATAAGCCCCTCAAAGGCGGCCGCGTCGAAGTTGGATGCGTGGATGTTCTGCCAGAGGATGTCGGCCGAGTCGTCCAGCCACCGCCGCTCCTCATCGGTTTCTTGCCCGACATCCAGGCCAAACCACAGGGAATTGGCCGGTGTCAGGCCGGACATGATGCCGGACGACAGGATGCGGGCCGCGTCAGTGGTAGTCCCGTCGATGAGCCTGGCCTTGCGCATCTGCGCCTCCATGGCCGTGATCTGCTCAGTGCAGAAACCACTACCCCGGATCGGGTAGCTGTGATCAAAGCAATCGCGCCAGACCGTCTCATGCGGCGAGCGAAGAGACTTCAGGGTGCTCAGCGTTTTGGCGATCTGGTCTGCGTTCATGCTCCAAGAGTCCTCTTACCTTGATCCAGCACACTGCCGGCTGCGCCGGCGGATGACAGCAAGCTGCTCTCCTGCTTGCGCTTCTTGCGGATTGCGGTCTCGTCGTTGGCCTTCTTCGCTGCCAGGTCGGCGGCCTTCTGCGCCTCAACCTGCGGGTCTGGCGCTGCGACGACTTTCGGTTTCGATGGTTTGCTGCTCATGTCGTTACTCCTTGACCTTTGGTTCAGGGCACAGCCATCCGTCAGGGGTCATGACTGCCTGTTTGAGGGTGGTTGGGTCCACGACACCGGCAGCCGCGGGCCTTGCTGCTGCCAGCGCTTCCCGGTCGGCGTTGCGCTCGGCATCGATGACGAGGGGTTCGCCGCCGTCGTTCAGGCGCTGGGCCTCGGCTTCGGCCTTCTCCTTGGCGCCGTCGCCAACGGCCATGAAGTCGCTGAACCAGTCGGCATCGCCTTCGACTGGTGTGCACCAGACTTTCCAGCGGCCACCGCCGTTGTGCTTGGCGCTGTACTGCGGGGCCTGAGCCTGGATGGTGGTCGTCTCGCCTGCATCTGGAGTTGCGCCGGCTGCGCCAGTGACGGCGAACGCAATCGGCGACATGGTGGCGAGGGGTTCGCCTGGGGTCTGAGTGGTAAGGTCTGGAGCTGGCATGCTGGTTGGCCTCGGTGATAGATCATCAAAGAGGCCCCAGCATCGTGGGGGCGCGCTGTCGGTTTCCCGACTATTCGCGTGGAACACAACCTGCGTTGACATAGTCGATCAGCGCATTCAGGGCGATGATTGCTTCGTCTCCGTCGTTGGTGATGGCGAGAACTCGTTGACCATGCGCTGGGTCAAGTTCGGCTCGCGCTTCTGCATCATCCACGCTGCCGGGGCCTGGGCTGGCTCGCACAACTGGGCAGCGGGCCGGGACTGACAGGCGCTGAGTGCCAGCGCCGACGCGAGCAACAAGAGCTTTGTTCCTGGCTTGTGCATCGGTGAGTACCTTGGTGTTGTCGATGTCGAGCTGCAGCAGCAGCTTCTGGGTGTTGCGGCGGGACTTGGCAGCAGCCTCCAGCGTGCTCACACGCTCCGTGGCTGTGCTCAGGCTGGTGGTGACATGGTCAAGGCGCCAGAACGCCAGGATCAGCGCCATGGCAAGCCCTGCGACGAGGTAGCGAGTCACGGCGCCCATGGGTCAGGCCAGCTTCGCGCGAACCAAGCAATCCTTGGCTTCGAGCAATTTGCGCAGGCCTGCCGACTTCTCGGGGCCGTCCGGAAGCTGATCGTTCATCAGGTGCGCAAGCTCACCAATGGGCTTGCTGACTTCCTGCAAGTGCGGCGGCAGGTGTGCGTATTCGAAGTACTTCATGATCGGGGTCATGGGTATTGCCTCGGGTGGTGGAATTACTGAGCAGCCATGCACTGGCTGTAGCGCTTGAGCTGCCGCGTCCACACGCCTGGGCAACGCTTGTTGCCTGGGGTGGAGCAGTCGAAGCCGGCCGCATAGCGGTACTTGAGCAGCGAGGCGCAAGCCTGGGCGTATTGGCCGGCGAGCAGCTTTGTGCGCATCGAGGACTTGCGCCAGGTGCCAATGCCGTATTGACCTGTGAAGTCCATGTACAGATCGAACTCGGCCTGGTGCAGCTTCACGCCCGGCAGGGATGCGGCGAACTGCTTTGCGTCCTGGGTCATCAGGTTGCGGGCCAGCAGCTCAGCCCGTGGCCGGGTGATGGTGTCGCCCATCTGGACTGGCCGGCCGTCCTCGTACCGTGTCGAGCCGTGGCCGATGGTGGGGACGTCGCCCTGGGTGGGGATGACGGCGTGATCGGTGAAGCCCTCGTTCACCTGCCAGGCGCTGAAGCCGCCCACGCTGATGGTGAGCAGGCCGACCGCCACGCGGTTGCGGTTGTTCATGAGCGGGCGCGCTCGCGCAGGGCCTGGATGCGGGCGGCGCTCTCCGCGTCCTCCCTGCGATCCCGGCGCACCTGGAAGTATGTGTTGACCAGGAAACCCAGCACCGCGACGACCACTCCGACTATGCCCAGCCAGTTGGCTTGGGAGAGGAAACCCACAAGGCCAGTGCCTGCACCAGCAAGCATGCCCTTGCTGGCAACCGATGCCCCGACAGCCTCAACGATTCCCTCAGGTGCAGGGTTTGCCATGTTCGTACTCCTGACTGGGGCTTTCATGCTCTGGCCTCCAGGGTCAAAAAAAAGCCCCGCACTGTGGCGGGGCAGCGATGACGGCAAGGATCATCGGGGAGAGGTGTCGGGATCCCGACTATTTCACGCGCCCCTCTGACGTGCCAGCGTTGCGCCCAGCGCCTCGCGCGATGCCTGCCAGCACCACCACAGCTCACGCGTGCTCTTCGACTGGTACTCCTTGCCAAGATGGATCTTGTCGATATTCACGCCACGTGCTTGAGCCCATGCTTCGAATGCAACATGCGAAGGGCATGGCTCTGCCGACATCGTCACCGACACGCCGCGCTCAGGGCAGACAGCCGCCGGCTTCACACGCTCAGCCGCCTGCGCAAGCTGTGCATCTTTCGACTTTGACCGGAGACGGTCGATATTGGCCTGGTATTTCTCTGCGCTTTCCCTGGCTTCGGGGCTGCTCAGGAAATCAAGCAATTCGGTTGTGGATGGGAAGTTCATTGGTGTTGTCCTCAAGCTTTGGAGTGATAAGCCCACCAGTCACCGACGGCGACCATGGGCAGTCTTGTACGGTCATTCCCGGTGATCTGGCACCAGAACGACACAAGGCGCTCGCCCTCGGTGTAGCGAGGTTCAGCGCCCTGCTTCCAACCCAGCAGCGTGGTGCGAGCCACGCCGATGGCATCCGCAACCGACTGCGGGGAGTAGCCGGAGCGTGACAGCGCGGTGATGACTGCAAACCAGTCAACCCGCTGTTCGACCAAGGCAAGCATGGTCAGCCCCCAAACGCGCCCGCGCGCGAGGCATACATCGATTGAGCGAACTCGGCCCCTCTCAACCCCCACGTAATCGCGTTAGTCATTTCAGCGATAACCAGCGTAAAACCCATAACCGGATCATTCATTTCGTCGAATTCAAACGGATGAACGGCCCGGCGCACGCCGAGCATGGCCTCGGGCTCGCCCTGCTGTTCGAGGTTGGCATCGACGCAGAGCAGCACCCAGCCGTCAGCGAGCTTGTGAGTGGTCCAAACCAGTGTTGGCATGGTCATGATGTTTTCCCCTCCAGCGGAACGATGCGAACGGAGACGCCCGGGGTTTCGCTGAATCGCTTGCTGAGCGAGACGTTGACGACCTGGACGTCATCCTTGAAAACGATCCCGTTGATGCCGTCGCAGATGGCTTTGAGCACGTTGTCGGCGTCGGGCTTCTTGGTTGGCATGACGATGCCTTGCAGAGCCTCTGCCGATTTTTTCTTCGACCAAGACGCGGCGACGGGCACAAGGATTTTCATTTCCAGCAGCACGGGGCCGGCGATCAGCTCACGGCCTCGCATGGCTTCATGGGCGACCACGGCGATCAGGGATTCGTAATTGGCGGTTTTGGTCGGCGTGAACATGCGGGCATGGCCGCCTACGCGACCGATCTTTGGCCTGCCCTTGCCGATGGGCTCGCCTGGCACAACGAACGACACGGGTTTGAAATCGCTCACGCTTCACCTCGCAAGGCTCTGTCGTGTGTGATCAGCGCCTTGGCTTTCGCCTTGAGCTGGCCCACCGGCCAGGTAGCGCACTTGGCTCGCAACAGGAAGCCCAGCGCACGCAGAACCTGTAAGGGTGCGCTTACGTCGATGCCCTGGCATGCCGGACAGGCCGCTGTGCCGGCTGGCGTGAACGTGATGATCGCCGTCCGATGACGGCATAGACCGCACTCGAATTTAGGCATGGTCGTCTCTCCGGATATTGAGCTTTGCCAGCAGCATGGCGCGTGCGGCCTTGGGGTCTTTTGGGATTTCGAGGATGGCTACCAGCTCGTCCGCCTGCTTGCGGCTGTGTTCGAGCTGAACCTGCTCCCGCGGTCGCATGCTGTCGTGGCCCAGGCCCTTGGCGATGCGCCCTTCCAGGGGCTGGCCGGTCTGTGCGCGGCGCATGACGATGGCGTAATTGCGTTCGAAGCGTTGGCGCAGTGGCTTGTTGTCGGCCCTGGCGGTGCGCAGGTCAAACGTGCTTGTGGCCTCTGCAGCGATCCGCACGGCGTCATGGCTGTACTTGCCTTCGAGCGCTTGAATCCATGCGTCTGCCTCATGCGGCAGGCCCATCTGTTCTGCTGTTGGCTTGCACCAGGCCACGAACTGGCCGACGTTGGGCAGAAACGGACTGGAGGACTTGCGGGCCTGCTGAAAACCGAAAGCCAGTTGTTCGTCGCTGTTGATGCCGCCCTGGATGAAACCTGCGATCCACTCGCGCTTGGCGTTAAACAGCGCCTTGTCGTCTGCCCATGTCTGGCGCCAAGCCGGGAAAATCCCTTGGAGCTTGTCGAACACGGTGTTCACGATTTCGGCCGTGCGCTGGTCAACCTTAATCGGCTTGGCGACTGGGATCTGTGCAAGAGTCTGCTGCGGGTTGAGCTGGCTGGTGATGTCGGTGACGTGCTTCACAGGATCGGCTCCTTGGCCCAGGCGGTGCTGGTCATGTCGAGCGGCTGTTGGCCATTGCGTGTTGGTCCGCTCATGCGGCGGTTAGCGTCCTCCTGAGCCTTGAGGAACCACGTGCGCCAAGTGGCTGCCCAGTCGGCCTTGGTGCCGCCGTTGCCACGCCAGTAGTTCACGAACTTCTCGGTTTCATTGGTCAGGCTTACGGCCGGGGCGCGTTCGGCTGCCCACTTGCGCATGTCGCCGGTGACGTTGAACGGCTCAGGCAATCGGGATTTGCGCTTGGGCTTCGGCTCTGGTGTTTCTGGAGTCGATTTTTCAGAAAGGGGGGATAAAGGGGGTATTTGCTTTATATCTTCTCTTCTCTTCTCTTCTATATTCGTTGCCTTCTCGTTCAACGGTATCTCAACGGTCGTTGAACGGGCGTTGCCAGAGGCTCTAGGGCGCGGCTTAGCGGCTTGCTTTCTTGCCTCTGCCGAGGCTTTTCCGGCTGCTATTCGCTGTTCTTGCGATGCGCGTACAGCTTCCAAATCTCGCTCAATTCGGTCGTGAACCCACTCGTTATCACGCTCGTTGAAGAACTCCCCCAACGACCGTTCAACGTCCGTCCAACGCTCGTTCGAGAGCCTTGTAATACGGGCGAGTCGAGACACTGGGATGGGCTTTCCGGTCTGCCAGTAGTTGAAGATCAGCAGCAGATAGGCGCCGTGCTCTTCAGTGGTTAGATGCATGGTGTCGGCCAGGTAATCAGCGACGTATAGCTGCATGTATGGGAGGGCTGCCATGGCTATTCCTCCTCAAGCTGATCGACGTTTTGAACGTGTTCCATCCAGCGCTTAGCCTGATGGAAGATCGCTTCGATGTCGCGCTGGTTGAAGCAACGCATTTCATTGGGCACGACCTTGAGCCCCAGCACGGCCAGGATCTGGCAGAACTGTTCAAACTTCTCCGGCTTCATGCGGCTGATCGTCGCCTCGTCGCAACCGACTGCAAGCGCCACGGGCGCATTGCCGACAGACGCAAGGTGCTGCATGAGAACGCAATAGTTCTTGCGGGCCCTTACGGTCTGCTCTTGGTTCAATAGGCTGGACATGATCAAGCAGCCCTGGCGGTGTGCTTCACCTTGCCTTTGGTTAGCTGCTCAATCTGGTACTGGCGCAACTCGGGAACGTCTTCGCCCCACATGGTCACAGCGCTTGGACTGATGCCCAAAGCGGCTGCGAGCTTCTTTTTCGAGCCGAAAAAATCGGCGGCTTGCTTGGTTTTCATCGCAGACACCTCTGTGGTAATGCGACGATTTCAGCATGCTTAATTTTGAAGGTCAAGACGTGAATTCAGCATACTGCATGCTTAAATTAAGCAGCCTTAACATTGTCGGCATGGAACGACACGAACGAATCGCAAGGGCAATAGCCCTGAGCGGCAAAAAGAAAGGCCAGATCGCAGCCGAATGCAGCGTTGCGCCGTCGGCCGTTACTCAGTGGATTTCAGGGGATAGCAAAAGCCTGAAGCCTGAAAACCTTTATGCCCTGGCTACCGCAACAGGCTTTAGGGCTGAGTGGCTGGCAATAGGGACAGAGCCAGAGCGGGATATCGAGGAAGGCCCGCAACCACCATCTGAAAAGGACTATGCCTTGATCCCGCAGTACAGCGCCAAGGGTTCATCCGGCGCCGGCTATTTGAACGACCACGTAGAGGTCAAGGGCGGCCTTGCATTCAAGCGCGACTGGCTACATCGGATGTCGCTGAGGGAGGAAAACCTCCGCGCCCTTTACAACAACGGCGACAGTAATTGGCCGACCCTGAGTGATGGTGAGGTCCTTCTGATCGACGTTTCGAATCGGGAACCGAGCAACGGGAACATGTACGCGATGTATGATCCAGACGGCGCGGTCATCATCAAGCGCCTGATCAGAGACATGTCAGGTGGCTGGATAATCCGATCCGACAACCAGGATAAAATCCGATATCCAGACATGCCGATCAGCGATCACGGCATCGAAGGTGTTGAAATAATCGGCAGGGTGGTTTGGCGAGGGGGCGGAATATGAAGCGTGAACCATCGCTTTCTGTGGTCGTTGGATTGGGCTTCGCGGCCGTGATAGCCACCTTGATTGGCTGCACATTCGTACTCGACCGAACCTTGCAGAAGATCTATCGGACATCGGGGAACGACGACGTCGTTTCGGCGATTGAGGAGGAGGCCAGGAAAACCAGGGACCTCATAAGCGGGGCCAGGCCATCCACCCCCGACCCTGTCTTGCCCTGGATAATTCCGAACAAATAACCCTTCTCATACTTTCTCAATGAAGCCCGCCACTGCGCGGGCTTTTTTGTGTCCGCGCGCCCAATAAATTCAGGATGCTGAAATTATTTTATTCAGCATGCTTGACTTGTAATTTCAGCTTGCTTAAATTCCATCCATCAAACGGCAGCGATGGTCCGGCCTCAACGGTCCAGAGGGATGGCAACTGTCCCGGGTGTGCAGCGTAAAGCACCGTAATCAGTTTTCCAGCGGGCAGGGCCGCGGCTGGAGTCAACAACTCGAAGTGGGCCGGTGACCGACGCCAGTAGCGGGTCCCGGCGGAAAGCATCACTGAAGCCCGTTCCTTGAGCGGGCTTTGGGATGACAACCGGAGGAACACCCGATGACCGAAGCACAAACAGACACAGCCGTTAAATGCGTTCGATGCCGCCAGCCAGTAGAGAAGCCGATCTATCGAAACATCATTGATCAGGCTTTCGACCCGGTCCGACGCAAGAAATACGTGCGCACCCAGAACCTGCCGTTCTGCAGCGAAGAGCACTACAGCCACGAACAGATGAGCCGAGAAGGCTGACGGCATCACCTCTGCCCATTCCCACGCGTGGGCAGACGGATGCAACCACCCGCCAAATTGGAGGCGACCATGTTCAACAAGACAGCGCGAGTGATTTTCGAGGAACAGCTTGAAAAGGCTCGAAACCTTGACCCGGGCGACCTGGTCGCCTCCGAATCCGAACTCTGTTACGCGGCGGGCTTTATCTCCTATGCCCTGCTGTGCGGCGACATCGACCACACCGAATCGACCTTGCTTCACCACCGGATAAGTGCGGTGCGCAGCAACCGCGTAGCCAGGTTGTGCCGTGATGATCGGATGGCACGGGCATGACTGCCTATGACATCTGGCTTGAACCGCCAGACGAGCCTGACGACCCCTTCGAAGACGATGCCGAACCGAACGATTACCCATTCGAGGCCGGCGACTGGCGCGCCGATGAGCGCGAAACCCTGCTGGAACAAAGCTATGAACGGTAAGTGCCGGGCGTTCATCGCCCCAACCATCCCCGGACTGATCAGGGCCCTGCAATCGCAGGGCTTTTTTCTGATCACCGATCTTCCCCAACGCATCAGCATCGAGGTTCGCCGGAACATGCTTGTTGTGAGGTTCCCATGAGCCATCAATTCAAGGTCGGTGATCCTGCACTTGTCGTGGGAGGTGTTCTTTTCCTAGGACGGCAAGTAACGGTTCTGGCGCACCTGAAGGCTGGGGAATCGTGGACAAACTCAAAGGGAATAGCTTTCCAGTTCGCTCCCGAAGACTGGAAGAGCTGCTGGGTCGTTGGTTGCGACAAGTCGGCAACCTTCAAACGTCCGGAGTGGCTGATTCCCTTGCGAGGCGACTTCACCCGCGAGCAGAAGCGGGTCAGGGAGCTGACTTCATGACCACCACCCAACGCTCCCGCCGCCGCGCTATCCGCCTGGCCTCGGCGATCACCGGCGCGCTGTTCCTCATCACCATCTTCCTGGGTCCGGCAATCGCGGGCCTCATCACTCAATAGGTAACCCCATGGACCAACAGAAAGGTGGCGGGCCGGCTTTCCCGGTCACGCCGGACAACGACGTGCGCACGAACGGCGCCGGCGGCTATGGCATGACGCTTCGCGATTACTTCGCGGCCAAGTGCGAAATAGCCATGTACGCGCCTGGTGACATTTTCTATAGGACCTATGGCCGAAACCCAGACGCAACTGAGCTAGCCGCATTAATCGCTGAAATTCGCTTTATAGAGGCCGACGCCATGCTGGCCGCCCGGGGTGAATCATGAGTAAGCACACGCCAGGGCCTTGGCGCATCGGGAATCACAGTTCCGAGGTTATAGCCGAAATGCCCGCCGATCCGCCGTTTCGGGGGATGACGGAAAACTGTGTGAAGCATTACGGCGGATATCTCATTGCGGAGTCTTGCGCGGCTGAAGATGCAAAGCTGATCGCCGCCGCGCCGGAAATGCTAGAAGCGCTCACAAAATGTCTGGCCCTCAAAGGCACCCTTGAGCTGCACGGCCTGCTCGAACAGGTCGAGAAGGCCATCGCCAAAGCCACCCAATAATCGAACCTCTCTCAACGCTGCGACCTGCGCGGCAAGGAACTCTCATGTCTGAATTAACCATCAAACCAACCTTCAGCCTGGCCCCGCAGAACATCGAAGAGGCATTGAAGTTCGCCGACTACCTCGCCAAGTCGACCATTGTGCCGAAGGACTTCGCCAACAACCCCGGCAACATCCTGGTGGCGATCCAGTGGGGTATGGAGCTTGGCCTGCAACCGATGCAGGCGATGCAGAACATCGCGGTCATCAATGGCCGCCCGGCCCTGTGGGGTGACGCTGTTATCGCCCTGGTGCGCAGCTCGCCGCTGTGTGAGTACATCTACGAGACCGACGACGGCGAGACGGCAACGTGCCGAGTTAAGCGCCGTGACGAAGAAGAGCAAGTGCGCACGTTCAGCATGACTGATGCAGCACAGGCCGGTCTCAAGGGCAAGCAAGGTCCCTGGAGCCAGTACCCCAAGCGTATGCGCCAGATGCGGGCCCGGGCCTTCGCCCTGCGCGACGTGTTCCCCGACGTGCTGCGGGGGATGCCGGTTGCCGAAGAGGTGCAGGACATCCCAACCGAACGCGAGATTGGTCCGGCCCGCGAGCCAGAGGCGCCGAAAGCTTTGTCCGCCTACCCCGATGCCAAGTTGACCGAGAACCTGCCGACTTGGCGCAAGGCTATCGAGGCGAACAAGAAGTCCCCGGCCGATGTGATCGCCACCATCACCAGCAAATACACGCTAACGCCTGAGCAGACCGAAACCATCAATCAGCTGAAGCCTCTCGAAGGAGTAACCGCATGATCATTCACAACGTAGCCCAGGGTTCTGCCGAGTGGCTGGCCTTGCGCGGCAATCACTTCACCGCGTCCGAGGCCCCAGCCATGATGGGCGCTTCGAAGTATCAGACCCGTTCCGAACTGCTCGCGATGAAGAAAACCGGCATCACGCCGGAAGTAACGCCCCAGCAGCAACGCATCTTCGATAAGGGGCACGCCGCCGAAGAGCTGGCGCGCCCACTGGTTGAAGCCAGGATCGGCGAAGAGCTTTACCCGGTCGTTGGTACCGAAGGCAATCTTCTGGCGTCCATGGACGGCCTGACGATGCTTGGCGATACGCTGTGGGAGCACAAGCTGTGGAACGAAGCCTTGGCCGCCCAGGTCCGGGCCGGCGAGCTGGACCCACACTATTACTGGCAGCTTGAGCAACAACTGCTGGTGAGCGGCGCCGAGCGTGTGATTTTCACCGTATCAGATGGCACCGACGAAAGGTCCGTCGATATGGAATACAGACCTGTCGATGGCCGCGCTGAACAGCTGATTGCCGGCTGGGCCAAGTTCGAAGAGGACTTGGGCGCCTTCGAAGTGCAGGAGGTCAAACCTGAAGTGGTCGGCTCTGCCCCTGACCAACTGCCAGCGCTGCGCATCGACGTAACCGGCATGGTGACTGCCAGCAACCTGGATGCCTTCAAGTCGCACGCTCTGAAGGTCATCAGCAACATCAACACCCAGCTCTCGACCGACAAGGACTTCGCCGACGCTGACGAAACTGTGAAGTGGTGCGGTGAGGTGGAAGACAAGCTCAAGGCCGCAAAGGAACACGCCCTGAGCCAAACCGAAAGCATCGACGTGCTGTTCAAGGCTATCGATGACATCGCGGCGGAAACGCGGCGCAAGCGGCTGGAACTGACGAAGCTGATAGCGGCCCGCAAGGAATTCATCCGCAGTGAAATCGTTATGGACGCCGCCAAGGATTTGCAGGTCCACATCGACAAGATCAACGCGACGTTGGGCGGCAGGATCCGCATGCCGAAGGTTCTGGCTGACTTCGCCGGCGCCATCAAGGGCAAAAAGAACATTTCCAGCCTCAAAGAAGCGGCCGCCAACGAGCTGAACCGGGCCATGCTGGAAGCCAACAACATCGCTGACAAGATCCGCCTGAACCTCGCCAGCCTGCGCGATCTGGCCGCCAACCATGCCTTCCTGTTTCACGATGCCCAAGAACTGGTTTTGAAGGCCAACGATGACTTGGTGGCGCTGATCAAGGTGCGCATCAACGAGCACGACCAGGAGCAAGCAGAGCTCAAGCGACAGGTAGCGGAAAAGGCGCAGGAGGCCGCAGATCAGCAGCAACCGCAAGTCATTGAGACAGTTGTTGAGCAGCCAGCACCGGTCGCGGTGACGCCGATCAAGGCAGCGGAAACGCCGGCGACGGGCGCCGACGACGGCCAGCGGCTCAAGCTTGGCGAACTCGCTTCAATGCTGGGTTTCACTCTGTCGGCCGATTTCCTGCGCTCCCTGGGCTTCGAAGCGGTAGAGCGCAAGCAAGGCGCTTGCCTGTACCGGGCAATCGATTTCCCAGCCATCTGCGCAGCTCTCATCAACCACATCCAGGCAGTTCAAAACAGCCAGGCTGCCGCCTGATCAGGAGGGCCAGCCATGGCCGCCCAATCTGTCCTTGAGGCCTACGACAGCCTTGAAGAATTCATTGGTGTCCTTGCCGCCGCTGAGCTGCATGCCAGCGGCGAGTGGGAGCTTGAATTCGTCGAAAACATCCGCGCCAGCTTCCAGCGTTACGGCGCACACACCAACCTGAGCCCGGCGCAGCAGTCGAAGCTCGAACGCATCGCCAAACACTGAGGAATGCCCATGAAAGCCGAACACAATGCAATTATCGAACGCGCAAAACTGGGTGGATATGAGCCGTCCATGATTGCGCATGAGCTGTTGGTGCATGACCTGGTGCAGGCCGCGCTGTTTGAATTCCGCAATGTGCGTGCGCCGTTTCACAGCCTGAACGAAGGCCAGCAGCAGGAAGTTATCGACCGCGTTACCGAAGCGGCTGAAAAGTCTGTTTACAACGCGATCAGCATCATCAGCTCCCGCAACGTCGACACCATCCCGGTAACGATCGTTGACGCGAAGTTCAAGGCCAAGGCGATCACGGTCACAGCAGCAATCGATGCTCAGGACCCAAACCGGCACGGCCTTATTGATGTTGCCGGCAGGCTGTGCCTGCTGGTACTGGCCCCGAATGACTATGCCGAGGGCCTGGACGGCATCAAGGCCGAACGCGACCAGCCAGACCTGCCGCTGCACGTGAGCGACATCACCGGGAACCTGTTCGCGCAGGCGCCCACCGGGCCAGATGAGCCGGATGGCGAGCCGACGTTTGTCGGCGATGACCAGGACCCGCTGTACGCCGAGGCGGTCGAGTTCGTGATTGAGTCGCGCCGCCCGAGCATCAGCGCGGTGCAACGCAAACTGAAGATCGGCTACAACCGCGCCGCTCGAATGCTGGAATGGATGGAAACCCAGGGCATTGTCACCGCCTTGAGCAGCACCGGCACCCGTGAAGTGCTGGCACCTGCGAAGTCCGCGGACGTGAAAGCAGCCGACCAGCAAGACGACATTGTCGACCCAGGCCATCCCGACGGCTTCCACACCGGAAAAGAGTTCGGAGAGTTCACCTATGACGACGCGGCCCAACTGGTCGTGCTCAAGGTCACCAGCACCCTGGACGCAGCATGGATTCAAAGCCGTCTCGCCATCGACAGCGACAAGGCCGCCGTGCTGCTGATGCGCCTGCTCGAAAACAAGGTGATCGAGTTGGAGAGCGAAGGAGCCACCGCGCTGGAGCACAAGTTCAAGGTCATCGCGAAGCTGAACGACGTCGCGTAACCCACCCACCACAACACAGCAAGGCGCCTCCGGGCGCCTTCTTCTTGCACAAAGGAAAGCGCCCATGAATATCCTGCGTACTCCATACGACACCGAAACCACCGGTCTCCCGCTGTTCAAAGAGCCGAGCGATGATCCGCGCCAGCCCCACCTGGTGGACATCTGCATCCTGGCCTACAGCCCGGACGGCTCCCTGGTTGACTCCTTCGAAGCCATGGTCCGCCCTGATGGCTGGGTGATCCCCAACGAAGTGTCCGTCATCCACGGCATCACCAACGAAATGGCGATGGACATGGGTATACCCGAGGCCGAAGCGCTGGACGGCTTCATGGCGATTCATGACCGTTCCGGCCTGCGCATCGCCCACAACATCAGCTTCGATGACCGGATCATGCGCATTGCGCTGTCGCGGTACCGGGGCAAGGAAGCGGCGGACGCCTTCAAGGCCACGCCCGGCTACTGCACCTGCCAGACCAGCAAGAACATCGTCCAGTGTCCGCCTACGGAAAAGATGATCCGCGCCGGCTTCGGAAAGCAGTTTAAGCAGCCGTCAGTGGCCGAGGCGCTGATGCACTTCACCGGGGAAGAGCTGGTGGGCGGCCACCGCGCCAGGCCAGACGCAGAGGCCTGCGCCCGCATCTACTTCGCCATGAACCCGCCTGCTCAGGTGGCTTGACCTTTTCGAGGCAACCAATGAAAGCCCTGGCAATGCTTATCGGCGCAATCGTACTGATCGCGCTGGTGATGTACGGAGCCATCTCCGCCTACTACTTCATCAAAGGAAAGAAAAAATGACCAGTAAGATTATCGGCAGCATCATCGGCGCTGTCGTCGCTATCGTCCTGCTGTGCGTGTTCTTCGGCAGTTGGTACACAGTCGACGAAACAGAGCGCGGCGTACTGCTGCGCAACGGCGCCCTGGTTGGTGTTGTGGACCCCGGCCTCTCATTCAAAACCCCATTCATTGAATCCGTGCGGTTCATCAGCACGCAGAGCCAGGTCACTTCGTATGACGGGCTACAGGCGTATAGCAAGGATCAGCAGTCCGCGCAGCTAAAGGTGTCGGTGTCCTGGCACATCGCCCCCTCGGACGTCGCGAAGGTTTACACGCAGTTCAAGGACATCGAGGGTATCCGTGATCGACTGATCAGTCGTCAGGTGCCGACGCAAGTTGAAAACGTTTTTGGCAGATTCAACGCGGTTGCAGCCGTGCAGAACCGTGTCCAACTGGTCAACGACATATCGTCAGCCATCAAGGCCACCATCAATGGCCCGGTCATCATCGACAGCGTGCAGGTCGAGAACATCGACTTCAGCGATGCCTACGAAAAGGCCATCGAGGCGCGGATGGCCGCCGAGGTCCAGGTAAAGACCCGCGAGCAGCAACTGGCAACCGAGCAAGTACAGGCTCAAATCAGGGTCACCCAGGCCCAGGCGGAAGCTGACTCGAAAGTCGCGCAAGCCAAGGCCGACGCCCAGGCCACCGAGCTGCGTGGTAAGGCAGAGGCCGAAGCCATCAAAGCCCGTGCCCAGGCGCTGGCAAGCAATCAAAACCTCGTCGAACTGACCAAGGCTGAGCGCTGGAATGGCGTATTGCCAACCACCGTACTGCCTAACGGCGCACTTCCCTTTATCGACGCCAAGTAATTTCACAGGCGCCCCGCGTGGGCGCCTTTCGAGGTTCCCATGAGCACCCAACCCATCAACCGCGTGATGCTGCTGGAAGGCAAGCGCTTTGCCCTGGAGGTGGCCCAGGCCGCCGGCACGTCGATCCGAAACCCCAAGGTGGCGCTCAAGATCGTCACCGACCTGAAACGCAACGCCGCCGCGCAGCCGTACAGCTACGCGCAGGGCATCAACGAAGTCATTGAACTGCTGGAGGTTCCGTCATGAACAAGCAATTCGATTCCCGGCTGGCCGACAAATTCGTGGTCCGACTGCCCGATGGCATGCGCGACGAAATAGACGCCCGGGCAACCGCCGATGATCGCAGCATGAACAGCGTCTTCGTTCAGGCCATGCGTCAGTACCTGGACAACCAGCAGCGCCAGGAACTGCTGCTGGGCGCCCTGGCTGCGGCGGCGGTGAAGAAGGTGGATCAGCCATGAACCATCGTATCGCGCAACGCCTATCTGAGTTGGCAGTCGCATACGCACAGAATCGCAGGGATCTGCGCGAAAACGGCGCAGCAATCAAGCAGGTGCAGAGCGAAGCCGATGGCGCCTACTTCGATTTGAAACCGTACCGCGAACGCTACTACAACGACCCTGATGTTCATGACCTGCCGCTGGGCGGCTGCATCGTCTGGCATGGCTGGCTGCACGCCGTCGAGACGTGCGACCCGGACAACTATTACGGCGAAGACTGCGGCTACCGGGCAACCGCAAGGCTGATGGACCAGCGCCGGGACATCAAGCGCGAGGCCTCTCGGATCCGCGCCGCCCTGACCAGAATCGGCGACCAGATATCGAGGTCAGTCCCATGACCGCCCTCCGCCGAAAGACCACCATTCGCGGGCGGCCCATGAAGCCGCTCGATCTCAACGTCATGTGCGACATCTGCAACAAGTCCCGCGCCCATGGCAACCACGACAAATGCAGCAAGCAGCGCCAGGCCGAGGCAGCAGAGCGGCGGGCGCGGGAGAATCAATCATGATCTGGTTTCTGATCGGCGTGCTGGTGCTGAACACAGCCGCCCCGGTACTGGCCTACAAACTCAGCATGAGGCGTAAGGGGGATGTATGGATAGCGTGAAGAGTTACCACGTAGGCGATGCTGGGCTTGTTGAGGGTGAAGCCCTGGGGCGGATTACGGTTTACCTGGCCGCCGACTTCGACCGCGTGAGCGAAGCCTACGTGAAGGCCGGCGAGCGGGAGCATGAGCTGCAGCTCCGCATAGCCCAGCTTGAGCAGTCCGAAAAGCAGATGCAGGAAACGGTAGGCCTTGTGATGCGCACTGGTGCCCGCGTCATCGCCGAGCGCGATGCCCTGCAACAACTGCTCAACCAGCGCGACGAAGCGATTCACGACCTGGAACAGCGTCGCCATGCAGAGCAGCAGGCGTGTCAGGCGGCAGAGCAACGCGTGGAAGAGTTGAGGGACAGGAAGAACTCAATCGTCGCGTTGCAAGCCGCTCTTGCCAAAGCACGCGAATGGCTGGGCGATGGTAAGTACGCCGACGGACTGCACCGTGAGCACTGGACTCCAGAGTATGCCGCGTTGATCGACTGTATCGACGCCGCCCTCAACCCCACCGCCGAGGCTGCAAGCGAACGAGCAGAAGATGACCGTTGGCTTCAAATGAAAGATGACGCGGAACGAGCAGAGTACAGCGACCATGAAGAATAAAACCGTAACCCTGGACCGGGAGCTGGTGGAGCGTGCTGTCATGCGTCCGGGCAAAGAATCCCTTGCGGTAAACAACGCGGACATCATTGCCCGTGGCCGAGCGCAAGCCGAGATCCGCGAACTGCTAGCGGCTGAGCCTGTGCCGCCTGCTGGCGGGGAGCCGGAAGTGCATCGCTATCAAGTCGTAAAAATGCTTTCCGAGGATGGCAATAAGATCGACTATAAGCCGCATGGCCCGTGGGTGGTGATGGCGGACGCACACGATGCTCACGTCGCCCGGCTACAGGCTGAGGTCGCGCGACTGAAATTGGGATGGGCGGGAAGCCGAGATAGTTACCAAAAATTAATGCACGAAAAACTCGCCCTGCAATCCGAGCTGACCAAGGCGCGGGGGTTGTTCGAGGCTATTTTAAACGACCCGCGACTGGTGGTTGCTATGCCTTCTGATTTGATCGGCAACGCCAAAGCGTTGCTCGCCCACCAATCCGCGCCAGCCGCGAAGGCATTCGGCTTCAGCGTCGTCGAGGATCCAACCCTGACCCTCGGTGAAATTAAGCTCGTGCAGGCACCCGACTACTTCAAATGCATGAAAGGTGAATAACCCATGAACACAATGCGCACAGATGATCGGCAGGAAGCGCCGATCCAGTACATCAAACTCCCCGAGGTCCGGAGGATCTGCGGCCTGAGCACCGCAACCATTTACCGGATGGCGGTCAAAGGCGAGTTCCCGAAACAGGTCAAGTTGGGAGCCGCGGCTGTAGCCTGGGTCAAGGCCGAGGTCGACCAATGGGCAGCCAGCAAGGCGTCGGCCCGTGGTCAGTCGCCAGACTCCAGCGAATCCAGGTAATCAGCCCAGTCCTGCATCATCCCCCGCCTCTGCTCAACAAACTCAGCATGGTTGTACGCGTCGCCAATGTGGGATAGCTGAGCGTCGATCCATCTCTCGTTGTATCCCATCTCATTCAAGGCAGTTGATATCGTGGCGCGGATCCCGTGCCCCGTGAGCTTGCCCTTGTATCCCATCCGTGAAACGGCTGAATTGACTGTGCCATCGCTTATCGGCTTGCGCGGGTCATTGCGACCCGCGATAAGCAAGCGATAGCCACCAGTTAGCTGGTGCACACGCTTCGCCTCTTCTACTGCCTGCCGCGAAAGCGGGACCAGGTACGGTGGAATCTCCCCGCTTTGCGTTCTAACCCTCTTCTGAAGTTGTTTCACAATCCCCGGCGGTATCGTCCACAACGCATTCTCGAAATCAAACTGATCAGCGGTTGCGCTGCGCAGTTCGATAGTTCGCACTCCGGTCAGCAACAGTAACCGGATAGCACTGCGCACATACTCCGCGCACCGGCAAGCGCGCAGTGTCCTGAGAAAGCCTTTCAGCTCGTCCCGCTTCAAGAATGGGTTATGCTGCACTGGCGGCTCTGGCTGGGCCACGATATCCAGATCAGCGGCAGGGTTGATATCTATCAGCCCTTCAGCCATACCGTACCGGAATATCTCATTGAGCCATGACCGGCACTTCTTGGCCGAATTCAGGGCCCCGCGCTTCTCAACCCGGCGCATCGCCCTCAGCACGTCGGCGCGCTTGAGCTGGTCCAACGGGTACTTCCCCAGCTCGGGGATCAGGTCCTTGTCCAAGTAGAGCCGCGCCTGCACGGCGGCCCCCTTGCGAGCCTTCGACCAGCGCGGCAGCTTGAAGTCGTGCCAGCGGTTGGCAACCGCCTCAAACGTGTTCTCTTGACGGATGGCGGCTTCGGCCTTCGCCTGCCGGCGCTCAATGCGCGGGTCTATGCCCTTGGCTACCAGGGCTCGGGCCTGGTCCCGCCGCTCTCGAGCATCACGCAGACCGATCTCTGGGTAAGTTCCGAGGGATATCCGCACCTGCTTGCCGTGCCATGTGAACCGGAAGTGCCACGACTTGGTGCCGTTGGGCGCGATGTGCAGGGCAAGACCGCTGCCATCCGTGATGGTGTAGGCCTTTTCCGTGGGCTTTGCCTGGCGTACCGCTGTGTCCGTGAGGGGCATTAGTACATCACCTAGTCACTCGAATTTAAGATGTGCTGGATGATGTACTATTTATCATGAGAAGCAATGGGCACAAATGAGAAAGCTTGAGAAGGAAAAAGCCCAGGTCTACGCTGGTAGCTCGGGCTTATGAGAAGAGCTGAAAGCCGTTGAAAAGTTGATCTGGTGCCCGAGACAGGAATCGAACCTGCGACCTTCGCGTTACGAGTGCGCTGCTCTACCGACTGAGCTACACGGGCGGTGGCTAAACCTAGCATCGTCACCTGTGGCCAGGCAACCAGCTACGCAAGGATTTTCCCCACACAGCAAAACGCCCCGAACCAGTCGGGGCGTTTTGCTGTTCAGCAGTCAGGCGAAGGGGTGATTAAACGCCCGATGCCTTGGCCGCCGCCACGTCCTTGATGGACAGCTTGATACGGCCGCGGTTGTCCACGTCCAGTACCAGCACTTCAACTTCCTGGCCTTCTTTCAGGATGTCGGTCACTTTCTCGACGCGAGCATCGCTCAACATGGAGATGTGAACCAGACCGTCCTTGCCTGGCAGGATGTTGACGAAGGCGCCGAAGTCGACGATGCGCTCGACCTTGCCGACGTAGATCTTGCCGATCTCGGCTTCTGCGGTGATGCCCAGGACGCGCTGGCGAGCTGCCTCTGCCGCTTCCTTGGTTTCGCCGAAGATCTTGATCGAACCGTCGTCTTCGATGTCGATCGAGGCCTTGGTTTCTTCGCAGATCGCACGGATGGTCGCGCCGCCTTTACCGATGACGTCACGGATCTTGTCGGTGTCGATCTTCATCGCGATCATGGTCGGAGCGTTTTCCGACAGCTCGGTACGGGACTGACCGATCACCTGGTTCATCTGGCCGAGGATGTTCAGGCGCGCTTCCAGGGCTTGGCCCAGGGCGATTTCCATGATCTCTTCGGTGATGCCCTTGATCTTGATGTCCATCTGCAGTGCGGTCACGCCTTTGGCGGTACCGGCCACTTTGAAGTCCATGTCGCCCAAATGGTCTTCGTCACCCAGGATGTCGGTCAGGACGGCGAATTTCTCGCCTTCCTTCACCAGGCCCATGGCGATACCGGCAACCGGCGCCTTCATCGGCACGCCAGCGTCCATCAAGGCCAGGGAAGCGCCGCAGACCGAAGCCATGGAACTCGAACCGTTGGACTCGGTGATTTCCGATACCACGCGGATGGTGTACGGGAACACATCGGCGTCCGGCAGCATGGCCTGGACCGAACGACGGGCCAGACGGCCGTGACCGATTTCGCGACGACCGGCACCACCCATGCGACCACACTCGCCCACCGAGAACGGAGGGAAGTTGTAGTGCAGCATGAACGGGTCTTTCTTCTCGCCTTCCAGGGTGTCCAGCAGTTGCGCGTCACGGGCGGTGCCCAGTGTGGCAACGACCAGGGCCTGGGTTTCGCCACGGGTGAACAGCGCCGAACCGTGGGTCTTCGGCAGTACGCCGACTTCAATATTCAGCGGACGTACGGTGCGGGTGTCGCGACCGTCGATACGTGGTTTGCCGTTGACGATGTTCTCGCGAACCGTGCGGTATTCGATTTCACCGAAAGCAGCCTTCACGTCGGCGGCCGATGGCTGGCCTTCTTCGCCGGACAGCTTGGCAACGACCTGATCCTTCAACTCGCCCAGGCGTGCATAACGGTCGGCCTTGACGGTGATGGTGTAAGCCTGGGAGATCGCTTCGCCGAACTCGGCACGGATCGTACCCAGCAGCTCGGTGGCTTCGGCTTGCGGAGCCCAGGTCCAGGTTGGCTTGGCGGCTTCGGCGGCCAGTTCCTTGACGGCGTTGATCACCACCTGGAACTCGTCGTGGGCGAACAGCACGGCGCCCAGCATCTGGTCTTCGGTCAGTTCCTTGGCTTCGGATTCAACCATCAGCACGGCTTCGGAAGTACCGGCAACGACCATGTCCAGGCTCGAAGCCTTCAGTTGCTCGTAGGTCGGGTTCAGCAGGTAGCCGGTGCTTTCGTGGAACGCAACGCGGGCAGCGCCGATGGGGCCATCGAAAGGAATGCCGGAGATAGCCAGCGCAGCCGAGGTACCGATCATCGCAGCGATGTCCGGATCGGTCTTCTTGCTGGTGGAAACGACGGTGCAGACAACCTGCACTTCGTTCATGAAGCCTTCTGGGAACAGCGGACGGATCGGACGGTCGATCAGTCGGGAAGTCAGGGTTTCTTTTTCGGAAGGACGGCCTTCACGCTTGAAGAAACCGCCAGGGATCTTACCGGCAGCGTAAGTCTTTTCCTGGTAGTGAACAGACAGAGGGAAGAAGCCCTTGCCTGGATCGGCCTGCTTGGCACCGACAACGGTCACCAATACGCTGACGTCGTCGTCAACGGTGACCAGCACTGCGCCGGAGGCCTGACGGGCGATACGGCCAGTCTCGAGGGTAACGGTCGACTGACCGAACTGGAATTTTTTGATTACCGGGTTCACGGTGTCCTACCTTCTTTGTGGCTCTTGGGGAACTTGTCTTCTTGCGAAATTCTTGGGCAGTGCGGGGAATCGGCCCAACGACTGTCCAGATAAAACTTGAGGCTGGGAGCCTGCCGGCTGCCGACGCAAAGCGCTGGCAACTGACAGACCACCAACCTCATAGCGCAATCGCTTATTAGCGACGCAGACCCAGGCGGCCGATCAAGGTGCTGTAACGATTAACGTCCTTGCCCTTGAGGTAGTCCAGCAGCTTACGACGCTGGTTTACCATGCGGATCAGACCACGACGGGAGTGGTGATCTTTACCGTTGGCCTTGAAGTGACCTTGCAGTTTGTTGATGTTGGCGGTCAGCAGTGCAACTTGCACTTCTGGCGAACCAGTATCACCAACAGCTTGCTGGTAGTCGGTCACGATCTGAGCTTTTTCTTCAACGCTGAGTGCCATGTGGCTTTCCTCTTGTGAGGTACCGTTTCCGGGGAAACCGTACCAACAGGCCAGGGACAGATCCCTGTATCTATAAATGAGTAGTGACCGTGCCTGTTAACAGCCACACTCGCCCGCCTGCTGTTACACAGACGGGTTCCGGTCATTCCGACCGAATCAGTCGACGCGGCGCAATGCGCCCGTCTTCGCTCACTTCACCGATACCGATGAAGCGACCGTTGTGATCCTGTACCCGGACCATACCGAATTTCGGCGCATCCGGGGCACGCACCGGCTGGCCATTGAGCCAGTAAAATGCGCTGTGTTCCGAGAACTGCAACAGCGGCCAGTCCAGCAGCCCACTGTCCGATGGCATCAGGAAACGGTCGACCGCTTCGTTGCCACCTTCGGCATGTACCGCTTCAAGCTCTTCCAGCGTAACCGTCTGGGCCAGCGTGAAAGGCCCGGCCTGGGTCCGTCGCAACTCTGCCACGTACGCACCACAGCCCAGTTGCTCACCAATATCCTCCACCAGGGTGCGGATATAAGTGCCTTTGCTGCAATCCACGGCGAGCCGTACAGTATTACCGTCAAAGGCCAGCAATTCCAAGCGCGCAATAGTAACAGAACGCGGTTCACGCTCCACTACTTCGCCTGCACGGGCCAGTTTATACAATGGCTGCCCATCCCGCTTCAGGGCGGAGTACATCGGCGGTATCTGACTGATTTGCCCACGAAATCCGGGCAGCACTGCTTCGATATCAGCCTGACCAACGGTCACCGGCCGCTCACGCAGAACCTCACCTTCGGCGTCCGCCGTGGTGGTGGTCTTGCCCAGTTGCGCCAGGGTTTCATAACCCTTGTCGGAGTCGAGCAGGTATTGGGAGAACTTGGTCGCCTCGCCGAAGCACAGCGGCAGCACACCGGTGGCCAGCGGATCGAGGCTGCCGGTATGCCCGGCCTTCTCGGCATTGAGCAGCCAGCGAACCTTCTGCAAGGCTGCGTTGGAGGTGAACCCCAACGGCTTGTCGAGCAGGATGATACCGCTGACGTTACGACGAATACGTTTGACCTGAGCCACCGGTTACTCCTTGGTGTCTTCGGGTTCAGCCGCGTGCTGACTGTCTTCAGCCACGGCACGCTCGATCAACGCCGACAGATGCGCGCCCCGGGCAACGCTTTCGTCGTAATGGAAATGCAGCTGTGGAACACTGCGCAGCTTCATTTCCCTGGCCAACTGCATGCGCAGGAAACCGGCGGCCGAGTTGAGCACCTTGATGCTCTGGGCGACGTCATCGGCGCCGTCCTGCCCCATCACCGTGATGAAAATCTTTGCATGACCGACGTCACGGCTGACTTCCACAGCGGTAATGGTGACCAGGCCGACACGCGGGTCCTTGACTTCGCGACGGATCAGCTGGGCCAGCTCGCGCTGCATCTGATCGCCGATTCGTTGGGTACGGCTATATTCTTTTGCCATGTCTTGCTACCTGTTACTGCCCCACGGTGAAACCCGCGAGGTCTGAAAGCGGCAAACGCCCGGCCTGACAAAAGCCAGACCGGGCGTTGCGTTTAGAGCCCGCCAGCGAAGCAGCGCATGTTCATGCGGCTACCCGATGCGGCTCTTGAAGTACGCGAGTCAGAGGCTGCGAGCAACCTGAACCTTCTCGAAGACTTCGATCTTGTCGCCGACCTTGACGTCGTTGTAGCTCTTGACGCCGATACCGCATTCCATGCCGGCACGTACTTCCGAAGCGTCATCCTTGAAGCGACGCAGGGATTCCAGCTCGCCTTCGAAGATCACGATGTCTTCACGCAGTACACGGATCGGACGGTTACGGTGAACAACACCTTCGATCACCATGCAACCGGCGATTGCACCGAATTTCGGCGAACGGAACACGTCGCGAACTTCGGCCACGCCCAGGATGTTCTCCCGCACGTCGCTGCCCAACATACCGGTCAGGGCCTTCTTGACGTCTTCGATGATGTCGTAGATCACGTTGTAGTAACGCATATCCAGACCTTCCTGCTCGACGATCTTGCGCGCACCGGCATCGGCACGCACGTTGAAGCCGAACAGTACCGCATTGGAAGCCAGTGCCAGGTTGGCGTCGCTTTCGGTGATACCACCGACGCCACCGCCGACCACACGCACTTGCACTTCGTCGTTGCCCAGGCCGTTCAGAGCGCCCTGCAAAGCTTCCAGCGAACCACGGACGTCGGATTTGAGGACGATGTTGAGCGTCTTCTTCTCTTCCTGGCCCATGTTCTCGAAGATGTTTTCCAGCTTACCGGCGTGAGCGCGAGCCAGTTTGACTTCGCGGAACTTGCCTTGACGGAACAGAGCCACTTCACGGGCTTTCTTCTCGTCAGCCACAACGCTCATCTCGTCACCGGCATCCGGTGTACCGTCCAGGCCGAGGATCTCGACCGGGATAGCCGGACCGGCTTCCTTGATCGGCTTGCCGTTCTCGTCGAGCATGGCGCGAACGCGACCATAGTTCGAGCCGACCAGTACCATGTCGCCCTGACGCAGTGTACCGTCCTGAACCAGGACCGTGGCGACCGGACCGCGGCCCTTGTCCAGGCGCGATTCAACCACAACACCACGACCAGGGGCCGATGGGGTGGCGGTCAGTTCGAGCACTTCGGCCTGCAGCAATACCGCTTCGAGCAATTCGTCGACGCCGGTACCCATCTTCGCCGAAACCGGTACGAATGGAGTGTCGCCGCCCCAATCTTCCGAGGTCACGCCGTGCACCGACAGCTCGCTGCGGATACGATCGAGATCGGCGCCCGGCTTGTCGATCTTGTTCACCGCCACTACCAGCGGCACGCCAGCGGCCTGGGCATGCTGAACGGCTTCGACGGTCTGTGGCATCACGCCGTCATCGGCCGCGACCACCAGGATCACGATGTCGGTCGCCTTGGCACCACGGGCACGCATCGCGGTAAACGCGGCGTGACCCGGGGTATCGAGGAAGGTGACCATGCCACGGTCGGTTTCAACGTGGTATGCACCGATATGCTGGGTGATACCGCCGGCTTCGCCAGCCGCTACCTTGGCACGACGGATATAGTCGAGCAGCGAGGTCTTACCGTGGTCGACGTGGCCCATGACGGTCACGACCGGCGCACGAGGAACCGCTTCACCTTCGAACTTCAGGGACTCGGCCAGGGAATCTTCCAGGGCGGTGTCGCTGATCAGGGTCACTTTGTGGCCCAGCTCTTCGGCAACCAGTTGGGCAGTTTCCTGATCCAGTACCTGGTTGATGGTGGCCGGGGTACCCAGTTTGAACATGAACTTGATGATCTCGGCAGCCTTGACCGACATCTGCTGGGCCAGATCGCCCACAGTGATGGTCTCGCCGATCTTCACTTCACGCACGACAGGGCCGGTCGGGCTCTGGAAACCGTGGGCGTTGCGCTTCTTCAGCTTGGCCTTGCCGCGACCGCCACGACGGAAGCCGTCGCTTTCTTCGTCGGTGGTGCGCGGAGCGACGCGTGGTGCCGGCGCCTTTTCCTTGACCGAAGCACGATGTGGAGCGTTCTTGCGCTCGCCATCGCCACCGCCACGACGGTTTTCGTCGGCGCGCGGCTTGTCCGGACGACGCGGCTCGTCGCGCTTGCGATCAGCCACAGGAGCAGGTACTGCCTCCAGGACCGGCGCGCTTTCACGTACGGGCTCAGCCACCTGGGCAGGCTCCGCGACGACTTCCGCCGGAACGGATTGCGCAGCGACTGGGGCAGGCTGACGACGCGCTTCTTCTTCGGCGCGGCGTTTGGCTTCTTCTTCAGCCTTCTGGCGCGCGGCATTCTCTATTGCGCGACGTTCATCCAGCTCGCGCTTGCGCTCGGCTTCGATTTCTTCCGGGCTGCGCTGCACGAAAACTTTCTTCTTGCGTACTTCTACGCTGATGCTTTTGCTACCGGCAACACGCAGGGTGCTGGTGGTTTTACGCTGCAGAGTAATCTTGCGCGGTTCTTCCACTTTCGCCTTGTGACTGCTCTTCAAGTGGGTCAGCAGGGACTGCTTCTCACTGTCGGTCACATGTTCCTCGGCGGCGGTGTGCGGCAGACCTGCCTCACGCATCTGCTGCAACAGGCGCTCTACCGGTGTTTTGACCTCATCGGCCAGTTGTTTCACCGTGACTTGCGTCATGCACTTCTCTCCTCAGGCCGCGCCTAATTACTCGAACCAGTGGGCTCGGGCGGCCATGATCAACTTGCCGGCACGATCATCGTCAATGCCGTCGATGTCGAGCAGGTCGTCAATAGACTGCTCGGCCAGGTCTTCGCGGGTAATTACGCCGCGCACCGCCAGTTCCATCGCCAAATCCTTGTCCATACCCTCAAGCGAGAGCAGGTCTTCGGCCGGATGGGCGTCTGCCAGCTTTTCCTCAGTAGCGATGGCTTTGGTCAACAAACGATCCTTGGCCCGAGCACGAAGCTCGTTGACGATATCTTCGTCAAAGCCGTCGATGTTGAGCATCTCCTCCACCGGCACGTAGGCAATCTCTTCCAGGCTGGTAAAGCCTTCATCCACCAGCACCTGCGCCAGTTCTTCATCGACTTCGAGCTCTTCGATAAAGTTGCGCAGGATGTCACCGGTTTCAGCTTGCTGCTTGGCCTGGATGTCCGATTCGGTCATCACGTTCAGGGTCCAGCCAGTCAACTGGCTGGCCAGACGCACGTTCTGACCACCGCGGCCGATGGCCTGAGCCAGATTGTCTGCGCCAACGGCGATGTCCATGGCGTGGGCATCTTCGTCAACGATAATGGCCGCCACTTCGGCTGGCGACATTGCGTTGATCACGAACTGAGCCGGGTTATCGTCCCAGAGAACGATGTCCACACGCTCACCGCCCAACTCGCCGGATACGGCCTGGACACGCGAACCGCGCATGCCGATGCAGGCACCTTGCGGGTCGATGCGCTTGTCCTTGGAGCGGACCGCGATCTTGGCACGCGATCCCGGATCACGGGAGGCAGCCATGACTTCGATCAGGCCTTCGGCGATTTCCGGCACTTCGATGCGGAACAGCTCGATCAGCATTTCCGGCGCGGTACGCGACAGGATCAGCTGCGGGCCGCGGTTCTCGGTGCGGATTTCCTTGAGCAGCGCGCGCAGTCGCACGCCCACCCGGAAGGTTTCGCGAGAAATGATGTCTTCACGAGCCAACAGCGCCTCGGCGTTGTTGCCCAGGTCGACGATCACGTTGTCGCGGGTGACCTTTTTCACGGTACCGGAGATGATCTCACCCAGCTTCTCGCGATAAGCGTCAACCACTTGCGCGCGCTCGGCTTCGCGGACCTTCTGCACGATGACCTGCTTGGCAGTCTGTGCAGCGATGCGACCAAACTCGATGGACTCGATCTTTTCTTCGACGACATCACCGACCTTGGCACCAGGATGCGTTTGCGCAACCTTGCTCGGCCAGGTCTCGATAGCCGGATCATCCAGATCGGCTTCCTCTACTACCGTCCAGCGACGGAAAGTCTCATAGGAACCGGTGTGGCGGTTGATTTCCACACGCAAATCAACTTCGTCTTCAAACCGCTTCTTGGTAGCAGTGGCCAGAGCCAGCTCCAGCGCTTCAAAAATAACGTTAGCCGGTACGCCCTTTTCATTGGATACCGACTCAACAACCAGCAGTACTTCTTTGCTCATCGTACGCCTCGCCTTTCGCAAGCCATTGGATCCGCGGGATCCGCAGTATCTGGCACGTATCAGTCAAAACTGGGAATAATGTTGGCCTTGTCGATCATATCGATCGGCAACAGGAACTCATGGTCATCTACCTGCACCACGACATCCTGTTCTTCTACACCGCGCAGAAGGCCTTGAAAGTTGCGTCGACCCTCGAAGGGCGAGCGCAGCTTGATCTTCACTTGTTCACCGGCAAACGAAGCGAACTGTTCAAGGTTGAACAGTGGGCGTTCCATGCCGGGCGAGGAAACCTCAAGGGTGTATTCGGTGCTGATTGGATCTTCAACATCCAACACACCGCTGATCTGACGGCTGACGATGGCGCAATCATCCACCAACACGCCGCCTTCCTTATCGATATAAACGCGCAACAGTGAGTGGCGACCTTGAGCCGAAAACTCAATACCCCAGCATTCATAGCCAAGGGCCACGACCACCGGGGCCAACAAGGCCTGCAACTGTTCTAGCTTGCTCGACACCTGAACCCCCTCGTGCATGTTTGTGCATGCTGTGCAAATAAAAAAAAATGGGCGAATCGCCCATCCCTGAAACGCCGTTGAACAGCGGCGTTATAAAGTGTCCAGCTAACAAAAAGCCCCTTGGAAGGGGCCCTAAAACTGGTTGCGGGAGCCGGATTTGAACCGACGACCTTCGGGTTATGAGCCCGACGAGCTACCAGGCTGCTCCATCCCGCGACAAAGCTGGGGCGGAAGTATACGACCGATCCTTTACAGGGTCAATGTAACCCTTCCACCTACAGGAAAGCCCGCTATTGCGGGCTTTCCTGATTCAATTGGTACCGAGAAGGGGACTCGAACCCCTACACCCTATGGGCACAACCACCTCAAGGTTGCGTGTCTACCAATTCCACCACCTCGGCAATACAGCGTTTGAAATCTTCTTACTTCTGCTCTTGAGCTGGAGGCACGTCAGTCGCCGGGTTGGCCGACTTTTGCTCTTGAAGCACCGGGACATCATCAGAAGCCGGTTGTTGCTTTGGCGCTTCCAATACCGCCGGGCTTGGCAAACCTACTTGAGTCAGCTCATGAGCTTTCTCTTTAGCAAAGTAACCTAACCCTAAGCTGGTCATGAAGAAACCGGCGGCAAGTATAGCAGTAAACTTACTAAGAAAGGTAGAGGAACCTTGGCTTCCGAATACAGTATTTGAAGCACCTGCACCGAAAGACGCACCAGCATCCGCACCTTTACCCTGCTGCAGCAATACCAGAGCAACTACGCCCAATGCACCCAGCAGATGAAAAACGACTACGACTGTTTCCAGCATTTTTTCAGTTTCCCGCGGCGCGACAGATCGCACCGAACTCATCTGCATTCAGGGAAGCTCCACCAATGAGCCCCCCATCGATATCCGGCATGCCGAACAGTTCGACCGCATTGGCCGCCTTCACGCTGCCGCCGTATAGAAGCCGCACACCTCGTGCCACTTCAGAATTCTCTGCCGCCAACTGGGCGCGGATGGCGGCGTGCACATCCTGCGCCTGTTGCGGCGAAGCAGTCAGCCCGGTGCCAATGGCCCAGACCGGCTCGTAAGCTATGACTGCCTTTGCAAAAGCACCGACACCCAGGTCTTCGATGATGCTGCCCAGCTGACGCCCGACAACTTCAAGGGTCTTGCCGGCTTCACGCTGCTCAAGGGTTTCCCCTACGCACAACACCGGAACCAGACCGCAGGCCTGAGCCGCTGCAAACTTGCGAATCAGGGCCTTATCTTGCTCACCCATGATCATGCGGCGCTCGGAGTGCCCGACAAGAACCAGAGAACATCCTGCATCCACCAGCTGACTTGGCGCAATTTCACCGGTCAGCGCACCTTGCATGGATTCCACCGCAGAATTCTGCGCACCGATCGAAATCGACTTGCCCTTCAAGCCATCAATCACTTGATTGATATACAAGCAAGGCGGGAATACCGCGACATCAACACCGCTTGGCAAGGCCAGATGACGAAGGCCATTGATCAGCTCAGCGACGCTGGCGCGGGTACCGTGCATCTTCCAGTTACCAGCTACCATAGGGCGACGCATGCTGTACCTCGTCGGTCAAAGTGGGCGCAGATGTTACCCAACCGTTTCATGACTGGCAAGCCGAATTCAGGCAGAAACTTCAGTAACAAGCTTCGCCAGTTCTTCGGCATAACCGCGAACCTGGGCTTCGTCCTCGCCCTCGACCATGACACGCACGAGGGGCTCCGTGCCGGACTTGCGCAGCAGCACCCGCCCACGCCCCGCCATCGCCTGGGTCACCCGCTCGCTGGCTTGCTGGACAGTGGCGTGCTCGATGGGGTTCGCCCCGCCACCAAAACGCACATTGATCAGCACCTGCGGACATTTGCGCAACGTCTGGCGCGACAGCGCGAGGCTCTCGTTGCGGGCCTTGAGCGCCATCAGTACCTGCAATGCGGCAATGATCGCATCACCGGTGGTGGTGTGATCGAAGCACACGATGTGACCGGAGTTTTCGCCCCCGATGACCCAATTGCGTTCCAGCAGCTCCGAGATGACATAGCGATCACCCACGTTGGCCCGCACGAATGGGATATCCAGGTCGGCAAGCGCCAGCTCGAGCCCGAGATTGCTCATCAGCGTGCCGACCACGCCCCCCTGCAGCTTGCCGCGCTCATGCAGATCCCGCGCGATGATGAACAGCAGCTCATCGCCATCAACGACAGCCCCAGTGTGATCCACCATCAGAACCCGGTCACCGTCGCCATCGAAGGCGATCCCGAGATCGGCCTGTTCGGCCAGGACCGCCGCCTGCAACGCGTCGGTATGAGTGGAACCACAGTTGTGGTTGATGTTCAGCCCGTTAGGCTGGGCGGACAGCACCACTACCTCGGCGCCCAACTCGCGAAATACACTCGGTGCGACTTTATAGGTTGCACCGTGGGCGCAATCGACGACGACCTTCAAGCCCGCGAAGCTGGTACCGGTGGGCACGCTGCCTTTGCAGAACTCGATGTAACGACCCGACGCATCGTTGATCCGCGATACCTTGCCGATCTTGCTCGACTCAACAACTGTCATCGGCGTATCCAGCAGCTCTTCGATCATCAGCTCGACTTCGTCAGGCAACTTGGTGCCCTTGCCGGAGAAAAACTTGATGCCATTGTCATCATGGGGGTTATGGGAGGCGCTGATCACGATACCCGCCTGCGCATGGAAGGTGCGCGTCAAGTAGGCGATGGCTGGTGTCGGCATTGGCCCCAGCAACATCACATCGGCGCCCGCCGAGGTCAGGCCAGCTTCGAGAGCCGACTCGAACATATAGCCCGAAATTCTCGTGTCCTTGCCGACCAGCACCTTACAGGCGCCCATCTTGCGGAACGCCATGCCGGCAGCCCAACCGAGTTTGAGCATGAAATCAGGGGTAATAGGGTATTCGCCGACCCGACCACGGATACCGTCGGTGCCAAAATATTTCTTGCTCATAAGCGCTCCGTCATTCTTATTCGGCTGAATCTACCGCTGCGATCATCCGCACGACATCCATCGTTTCGGCCACATCGTGCACACGTAATATGCGCGCACCTTTTGTAATAGCCAGGGCCGCAAGAGCGAGACCACCAAACAGTCGCTCGCCCACCGGGCGCCCCAAGGCATTGCCTATCATGCTTTTCCGGGACACTCCGACCAACAGCGGTCGACCCAGGGCATGCAAGGCGTCCATATGCTTGAACAGGCTAAGATTATGATCCAGGGTCTTGGCAAAGCCGAAACCGGGATCCAGCACCACCCGCTCGGCAGGAATACCCGCCAACGCGCACTGATTCATGCGTTCGGCCAGGAACTTGCCGACTTCCCTGGTTACATCGTCATAGCGAGGGTCGTTCTGCATGGTTCCCGGCTCGCCGAGCATATGCATCAGACACACCGGCAATCCGGTAGCCGCCGCGGCATCCAGGGCTCCATCGCGCTGCAGGGAGCGGACATCGTTGATCAAGCCCGCTCCCAACCGAGCCGTTTCACGCATGACCGCCGGCGTGGACGTATCGACCGAGATTATGACATCCAGTTCACGGCGTATACGCTCGACCACCGGGGCCACTCTTTCCAGCTCCTCGACAGGCGAGACAGCACGCGCACCCGGCCGGGTCGACTCGCCGCCGACATCGATCAGCGTCGCACCAGCTGCCACCATGGCCTCGGCATGCCGTAGCGCGGCATCGAGCTGACCAAACCGGCCGCCATCGGAAAAGGAATCGGGAGTGACATTGAGGATACCCATGACATGCACATGGGCCAAATCAAGAACCCGGTTGCCACAAGGCAACCGGGTCGAGGACTGAACAGAAGTCATTTCAAGCCTTAGACATCAGCAGCTGGACCGCCGATCGGTGCTTCCGGACGCTCGCCCTGCACCGCCGGAGGCGTACC
Source organism: Pseudomonas sp. SJZ074 (assembly GCF_007828215.1). Lineage (GTDB taxonomy): Bacteria > Pseudomonadota > Gammaproteobacteria > Pseudomonadales > Pseudomonadaceae > Aquipseudomonas. The sequence goes on from NZ_VIUE01000015.1 coordinate 99,285, forward strand.
AGGAGTACCCGTACCACCGGTCCAATCCCGTGGCTCACGGGGCGGACGACCCGCCATGATGTCATCGATCTGCTCGGCATCGATGGTTTCATACTTCATCAAGGCATCAGCCATGGCGTCGAGCTTGTCACGGTTATCCGTGAGGATCTGCTTCGCCGTGCCGTAGCACTGGTCAATGATGCTGCGCACTTCGGAGTCGATCAGCTTGGCCGTCTCACCGGAGAAGCTTGCATGCTGGCCACTGCCGCCACGACCCAGGAACACTTCGCCTTCTTCCTCGGCATACATCAGCGGACCGAGCTTCTCGGAAAGGCCCCACTTGGTCACCATGTTCCGTGCGATCTGGCTGGCACGCATGATGTCGTTCGATGCACCAGTGGTTACACCATCGAAGCCCAATGTCATCTCTTCGGCGATACGGCCACCGTAGAGCGAACAGATCTGGCTGATCAGCGCCCGCTTGGACAAGCTGTAGCGATCTTCTTCCGGCAGGAACATGGTCACACCCAGCGCACGACCGCGGGGGATGATAGAAACCTTGTAGACCGGATCGTGCTCAGGCACGACGCGACCGACGATGGCATGGCCCGCCTCGTGGTAAGCCGTGTTCTGCTTTTCTTTTTCCGACATGACCATGGATTTGCGCTCGGCGCCCATCATGATCTTGTCTTTGGCCAGTTCGAACTCTTTCATCTCCACCACGCGTTTGCCGGCGCGAGCGGCGAACAACGAGGCTTCGTTGACCAGGTTGGCCAGGTCGGCACCAGAGAAGCCCGGTGTACCACGGGCGATAACCGCCGCAGCCACATCGTCACCCATCGGGACTTTACGCATGTGGACCTTGAGGATCTGCTCACGACCGCGAATATCCGGCAACCCCACCACGACCTGGCGGTCGAAGCGCCCCGGACGCAGCAACGCAGGGTCGAGCACGTCTGGACGGTTGGTGGCAGCAATGACGATGATGCCGTCGTTCATTTCGAAGCCGTCCATCTCCACCAGCAACTGGTTGAGGGTCTGCTCACGCTCGTCGTGACCGCCGCCCATGCCGGCGCCACGGTGGCGACCGACGGCGTCGATCTCGTCGATGAAGATGATGCAGGGCGCGTGCTTCTTGGCCTGTTCGAACATGTCGCGAACACGGCTGGCACCCACACCCACGAACATTTCAACGAAGTCGGAACCGGAAATGGTGAAGAACGGCACCTTGGCTTCGCCGGCGATGGCCTTGGCCAGCAAGGTTTTACCGGTACCCGGCGGGCCGACCATCAGCACGCCGCGAGGGATACGACCGCCCAGGCGCTGGAATTTACCCGGATCACGCAGGAATTCGACCAGCTCACCCACTTCTTCCTTGGCTTCGTCACAGCCAGCGACGTCTGCCAGGGTGGTTTTAACCTGGTCTTCGGAAAGCAGCCTTGCCTTGCTCTTGCCGAAACTCATCGGCCCTCCCTTGCCGCCGGCACCACCCTGCATCTGGCGCATGAAGAACATGAACACCGCGATGATCACCAGGATCGGGAAGCTGGCCACGAGGAGCTGGGTCCAGATGCTTTGTTGCTCAGGCTGCTTGCCTTCGACCACGACATGGTTGTCCACCAGATCACCGATCAGGCCGTTGTCCTGGATGGCCGGACGAATGGTCTTGAAGCTGTCGCCATCGGTACGCTTGCCGGTGATGACATAGCCATCGACGGCAACGCGCTCGACCTTGCCATCCTTGACCTGTTGAATGAAGTCGGAATAGTTGAGGGTCTGCGGCTCGTTAGGGCTGGAGAAGTTGTTCATCACGGTCACAAGGACAGCGGCGATGATCAACCACAGGATCAGATTCTTTGCCATATCGTTCAATTAACTACCCTCTGAAGCAAGCTCCGCTATTGGCGCGCGCTTCGCATGATATTCACCGGCCTAACTTACTACATTACCTACGACTCTGGCAGGCGCCGTCTGTAACCCTTTGTGAAACTTTGACCGCGTAATTTTCGTTACACGACTTTCGCAATGCGAGACAAAAAAAACTATCGACCCGTATTAAAGACGCTCATCGCTGGCTGCGCCTTCAATTCCGCGAAAGCCCCGCGCCAGCAGATACTGCTCGCGAGAGCGGTCACGGGACGACAATGGCTTGCGCATCTGCACCTTGTCGAACAGTTTGCGGATGCCCTTGTGGTATTCGTCGAAACCTTCACCCTGGAAGACCTTGATCAGAAAATCACCGCCCGGACGCAGAACCCGCCCGGCAAGATCCAGGGCCAGTTCGCTGAGAAACATTGCACGAGGCATGTCGACAGCCGCTAATCCACTCATATTGGGGGCCATATCGGAAATCACAAGGTCGACCTGCGTATTTCCGACGGCCTCCAGGATTTTTGCCAGGACGGCGTCTTCCGTGAAATCGCCCTGGATGAAGGTCACATCAGGGATGCTGTCCATTTCCAGGATGTCGGAAGCGATCAATCGTCCTTGACCGCCGATCAGACGACTGGTCACCTGGGACCACCCGCCCGGCGCGGCGCCGAGGTCGATCACGGTCATGCCAGGACGGATCAAACGATCCTTTTCCTGGATCTCCAGCAATTTATAGCTGGCACGAGAACGATAGCCGTCCTTCTGCGCCATCTTGACGTATGGATCGTTGAAATGCTCTTTGAGCCAGTTCAGGCTAGTCTTGGAACGGGCCACAGGCCACCTCTACATAAAACGGGTCGTGATTAAGTGGGCGGTCCCGGACTCGCTCGGGTAAACTGGCCGCCGCTTTTTTACAAGATCAGACGCAGGGGTCAGATTATGCCGCTCACTCAAGAGCAGAAGAAACAATACAAATCCATTGGCCACCACCTGAAACCGGTTCTGATTGTGGCGGACAACGGCTTGACTGAAGGTGTACTGGCCGAGCTGGAACGCGCATTGAGCGATCACGAGCTGATCAAGATCAAGCTCAACATCCTCGACCGCGAAGCCCGCCTGGCTGCCATTGCAGAACTGTGCAAGACCGGCAAGGCAGACCTGGTACAGGTCATCGGTAAGATGGCATTGCTTTACCGCAAGAACTTCAGCGTCAACAAGCAACTGTCGAACGTTCACCGCTTCAAGTAACGACAAAGGGTCAAGGGTGCGCTTCGCGCACCCTGCCACTCCATCCAGGCACCGGCTGCAACACCAGCACCAATCCGGAAAGCCCCAACACTACGTAGCTGAACACCCGCCACTGGCTTGCGTCCGGCCAGCCGAGACTCACCGCCAGAAACATTCCACAGGCATACAACGACATGAGCAGCAATTGCCCACGAATGTCGCGCCATAGGCTGGCACGGCCCTCAGCCTGAACCAGCACCAAAGCCTGGAATATTACACAGACTGCTGAGAACGCCACCATCAGTGCCGTCAGCATGCCCACAATTTCGTCGATCAGCAGCGGTGCCAGGCCGATTCGTCCCAGCACCGGCAGCAGACCGATGTGCAGCAGCCAAAGGCCGCCAACCCACAGCATCTGGGCAAGCTGCCAAAGCATGGCGCCCGCACGCAACGGGCGCCTTCGTTCAGACGTGACGGACTTCGACAATCTCATACTCGATGACGCCACCCGGCGTCTTCACCGTCACCACATCCCCCTCTTCCTTGGCGATCAAGGCGCGAGCGATAGGCGAACCAACGGAAATCTTGCCGAGTTTGATGTCCGCCTCGTCCTCACCCACGATCTGGTAAGTCACGCTTTCATCGGTCTCGACGTTGGCGATCTCCACGGTGGTGCCGAAGATGACCTTACCGGTATGCGGAATCGTCGTGACATCGATGATCACCGCATTCTGCAAGCGGCCTTCGATGTCTCGTACCCGCGCCTCGACCATACCCTGCTCTTCACGGGCTGCATGGTATTCGGCGTTTTCCTTGAGATCGCCCAGTTCGCGGGCCTCACCGATCGCCTGGCTCAAGCGCGGACGCTCGACCTTGGTCAGGTGCGCCAGCTCATCTTCCAGGGCGCGAGCGCCCTGAACAGTCATGGGGTACTTGGTTATGCTCATGCCTTCAATCCTGCATGTAGATCCTGCAAGCGACGGACGGTCTTCTCGGGACCGAACTTGAGCGCTTCGCAGATCGCTTCGCCCGCAGCAATCGTGGTGGTGCAATAGATTTTGTGCTGCAGCGCATTGCGACGAATGGAGTAGGAGTCGGCGATCGACTGACGGCCTTCGGTGGTGTTGATGATCAGCGTGACCTCGTCATTCTTGATCATGTCGACCACATGCGGACGCCCTTCAGTCACCTTGTTCACGCGGCGCACTTTCAGCCCCGCCGCCTCGATCAGCCTGGCGGTACCGGCAGTGGCAACCACTTCGAAGCCCAAGTTGATCAGATCACGGGCCACGCCTGCAACCAGTGGCTTGTCGTCATCACGTACGCTGATGAACGCCGTGCCGCCAGTCGGCAACACTTCGCTGGCACCCATCTGGGCCTTGGCAAAGGCTTCGCCGAAGGTATCGCCCACGCCCATCACTTCACCGGTGGACTTCATTTCCGGGCCGAGGATCGGGTCCACGCCTGGGAACTTGGCGAACGGGAACACCGCCTCTTTCACGCTGTAGAAGTTCGGAATGATTTCCTTGGTGAAACCGAGTTCTTTCAGGGTCTTGCCAGCCATGACTCGCGCCGCGATCATCGCCAGGGAAACACCGATGCACTTGGAGACGAACGGCACGGTCCGGGAAGCGCGCGGGTTGACTTCGATGACATAGATGTCTTCGCCCTGCAGGGCCAGTTGCACGTTCATCAGGCCGACGACGCCCAGCTCCAGGGCCATTTTCTTGACCTGCTCGCGCATCTCGTCCTGGATGTGCGCCGGCAGCGAGTAAGGCGGCAGCGAACAGGCGGAGTCACCGGAGTGAACGCCGGCCTGCTCGATGTGCTGCATGATCGCGCCGATCACCACGTCCTTGCCGTCACTGACCGCGTCCACGTCCATTTCAATGGCGCAGTTGAGAAAGTGGTCCAGCAGCACCGGGCTGTCGTTGGACACCTGGACCGCTTCGCGCAGGTAGCGCTTGAGCTCTTCTTCTTGGTAGACGATTTCCATCGCACGGCCGCCCAGTACATAGGACGGGCGCACCACCAGCGGATAACCGATCCTGGCGGCGGCGCGAATCGCTTCGTCTTCGCTGCGCACGGTGGCGTTTGGCGGCTGACGCAGGTTCAGGCGCTCGACCATCTGCTGAAAGCGCTCACGATCTTCGGCGCGGTCGATGGCATCCGGGCTGGTACCGATGATCGGTACGCCAGCAGCTTCCAGGGCGCGAGCCAGTTTCAGTGGAGTCTGGCCGCCATACTGAACGATCACGCCTTTCGGCTTCTCGACACGGACGATTTCCAGCACGTCTTCCAGGGTCACTGGCTCGAAGTACAGGCGATCGGAGGTGTCGTAGTCGGTGGACACGGTTTCCGGGTTGCAGTTGACCATGATGGTCTCGTACCCGTCGTCGCGCAGGGCCAGCGCCGCGTGTACGCAGCAGTAGTCGAACTCGATACCCTGGCCGATCCGGTTAGGACCGCCACCCAGGATCATGATCTTGTCCCGGGTCGATGGCGCGGCTTCGCACTCTTCTTCGTACGTGGAGTACAGGTAGGCGGTATCGGTGGCGAACTCGGCCGCGCAAGTGTCGACGCGCTTGTAGACCGGGAACACTTCCAGCTTGTGGCGATGGGCCCGCAGGCTCTTCTCGGTCACACCCAGCAGCTTGGCCAGGCGCATGTCGGAGAAACCCTTGCGCTTGAGGCGGAACATCGTGTCGCGGTCGATGCTGGACATGCCCAGGGTCTTGACCTTCTCTTCTTCCTTGATCAGATCTTCGATCTGCACCAGGAACCAAGGGTCGATCATGTTCATGCCGAAGATCTGCTCGACGGTCATGCCGGCACGGAAGGCATCGGCCACGTACCAGATACGCTCGGCGCCCGGCACGGTCAGCTCGCGCTTGAGCTCGCTCATGCTTTCCGGGTTGCTCAGGTCCAGTTTCGGATCGAGGCCGCAGACACCCACTTCCAGGCCGCGAAGGGCTTTCTGCAGGGACTCCTGGAAGGTCCGGCCGATGGCCATGACTTCACCGACCGACTTCATCTGAGTGGTCAGGCGGGCATCGGCCTTGGCGAACTTCTCGAAGGCGAAGCGTGGCAGCTTGGTCACGACGTAGTCGATGGACGGCTCGAAGGACGCCGGGGTCTTGCCGCCGGTGATGTCGTTCGACAGTTCGTCCAGGGTATAACCCACGGCCAGCTTGGCAGCGACCTTGGCAATCGGGAAGCCGGTGGCTTTCGAAGCCAGGGCCGACGAACGGGAAACCCGCGGGTTCATCTCGATGACCACCATGCGGCCAGTATTCGGGCAGATGCCGAACTGGACGTTAGAGCCGCCGGTTTCCACGCCGATCTCACGCAATACCGCCAGGGAGGCGTTACGCAGGATCTGGTATTCCTTGTCGGTCAGGGTCTGGGCCGGTGCGACGGTGATCGAGTCGCCGGTGTGCACGCCCATCGGGTCGAAGTTTTCGATGGAGCAGACGATGATGCAGTTGTCCTTTTTGTCGCGGACAACCTCCATCTCGTATTCTTTCCAGCCGATCAGGGATTCGTCGATCAGCAGTTCCTTGGTCGGCGACAGGTCCAGGCCACGGGCGCAGATTTCTTCGAACTCTTCACGGTTGTAGGCGATGCCACCACCGGTGCCGCCCATGGTGAAGGACGGACGGATGATGCATGGGAAGCCGAGCTTCTCGAGGACCGCGTTGGCCTCTTCCATGCTGTGGGCGATGCCCGAGCGTGGGCATTCCAGGCCGATGGCTTTCATTGCCTTGTCAAAGCGCGAACGATCTTCGGCCTTGTCAATGGTGTCGGCGTTGGCGCCGATCATTTCCACACCGAATTTTTCCAGGACGCCTTCGCGTTCCAGGTCCAGGGCGCAGTTCAGCGCCGTCTGGCCGCCCATGGTCGGCAACAGCGCATCGGGACGCTCTTTCTCGATGATCTTGGCAACGGTCTGCCATTTGATCGGCTCGATGTAGGTGGCGTCGGCCATGGCCGGGTCGGTCATGATGGTGGCCGGGTTGGAGTTCACCAGGATGACGCGATAACCCTCTTCGCGCAGGGCTTTGCAAGCCTGGGCGCCGGAGTAGTCGAATTCGCAGGCCTGGCCGATCACGATCGGGCCAGCGCCGAGAATCAGGATGCTTTTTATGTCTGTACGTTTTGGCATGGGTTTGTCACTCAAATCCGCAGGTCAGTCGGCTAGGCCGTCGAACAATCTTTGAAGCGCCCGCGGGGGCCGCCGCACTCGGGGCCGCCCTCGGGCTTCACGCGGTCAGCGTCGCTTGGCCATCTCATTGATGAAGCGATCGAACAGCGGCGCCACATCGTTCGGGCCCGGGCTCGCTTCAGGGTGGCCCTGGAAGCTGAACGCGCTCTTGTCGGTGCGCTCGATGCCTTGCAGCGTACCGTCGAACAGCGACTTATGGATCGCACGCACGTTGGCCGGCAGGGTCGCTTCATCCACCGCGAAGCCGTGGTTCTGGCTGGTAATCATCACCACACCAGTGTCCAGGTCCTGGACCGGGTGGTTGGCACCGTGGTGACCATGACCCATTTTCAGGGTCTTGGCACCCGACGCCAGGGCCAGCAGCTGGTGACCGAGGCAGATACCGAACACCGGGATCTCGGTTTCCAGCACATCCTTGATCGCCTGGATCGCGTAGTCGCAAGGCTCAGGGTCACCCGGGCCGTTGGACAGGAACACACCATCGGGGTTGAGGGCCAGAACGTCAGCCGCCGGGGTCTGCGCCGGCACCACGGTCACGCGGCAACCGCGCTCGACCAGCATGCGCAGGATGTTCACTTTGACGCCGTAGTCGTAGGCGACCACGTGGTACGGCAGCTCGGACGCTTCGATCGTCGGGTGGCTGTCGGTCTTCAGGCTCCAGACCGAGGAACGCCACTCGTACTGCTTCTGAGTGCTGACGACTTTCGCCAGGTCCATGCCCTTGAGACCCGGGAAGCCCTGGGCGGCGGCGATGGCGGCGGCTTCGGAGATATTGTCGCCGGCCATGATGCAACCGTTCTGCGCGCCTTTCTCCCGGAGGATACGGGTCAGGCGACGGGTGTCGATCCCTGCGATTGCCACGACGTTGTTGGCTTTCAGGTAATCGGACAAGGACATCGTATTACGCCAGTTGCTCGCAACCAGCGGCAGGTCACGGATGACCAGGCCGGCAGACCAGACGCGATCGGACTCGGCATCTTCCGGCGTGGTGCCGGTGTTGCCAATGTGCGGGTAAGTCAGGGTAACGATTTGCTGGGCGTAGGAAGGATCGGTAAGAATTTCCTGATAGCCGGTCATTGCGGTGTTAAACACCACCTCACCAACGGTCTGACCGTCGGCTCCAATGGCTTCGCCGCGAAAAATGCTGCCATCAGCAAGGGCGAGTATGGCTGGCTTAGTCAAGAAGACCTCCCGTAAATAAAGCCTGAAAGGGCGATCGCAGGTTGTAAAAAAGCGGAGTGACGTATGGACACGTCACCCCGCTTTTTTCACTGAATTATTCTGCGCGCTTTTAGTGGACACACTAAAGCTGTAGCTTACAGAAAAAGGCTTTTTTGGTCCACCGCTAATGAGCCTTAAAGGCAGAGGAATGCGACAGGGCGTCGCGAAGCGGTGTCAAACGGGGCCGCAGTATACACTGAACCCCGCTTTCATTGGCATCAACGCAGGTCGAGTACGTCCTGCATATCGTACAAACCAGGCTCGCGACTATCCAGCCACAGCGCGGCCCGGACAGCACCCTTGGCGAAGGTCATCCGGCTGGAAGCCTTGTGGGTGATCTCCAGGCGCTCGCCCTCGGTGGCGAACAGCACCGTATGATCCCCCACTACATCACCACCGCGCACCGTAGCGAAACCGATGGTTTCCCGCTCACGGGCGCCGGTATGCCCTTCGCGCCCATAGACGGCCACGGCCTGCAGGTCGCGCCCCAGCGCCTCGGCAATCACTTCGCCCATGCGCAGGGCGGTTCCCGAAGGCGCATCGATCTTGTGCCGGTGATGCGCCTCGATGATCTCGATATCGGCGTCATCCCCCAGGACTCGGGCAGTCAGGTCCAGCAACTTCAACGACAGGTTCACTCCGACGCTGAAGTTCGCCGCGAACACGATCGGAATGTCCTTGCCTGCATCGGCCAGCAACTGCTTCTGCGCAGCGTCCAGCCCTGTGGTACCGATGACCATCGCCTTGCCATTCTTGCGGCAGATGGCGAGGTTCTTCAGCATTACCTCCGGCAAGGTGAAATCGATCAGCACATCGAACTCGTCGAGCACTTTTTCCAGGCCACCAGACATCGGCACACCGATGCGCCCCAGCGACGCCAGCTCACCCGCATCGGCACCGACCAACGTGCTGTCGGGCCGAACGATGGCAGCCGTCAGGCCGGAGAGCGGCGAACGCTGCTGCACCGCCTCCACCAACGCCTTGCCCATGCGCCCAGCGGCGCCCATCACAGCTATACGTCGCATGCGACCTCCTTACAGATCGCCGAAGAAGCGCTTCACGCCTTCGAACCAACCGGTGGTTTTTGGCGAGTGGCTGTTGTCGTCCGCCAGCGAGCTGCGGAACTCTTCCAGCAATTCGCGCTGGCGCCGGCTGAGGTTGACCGGCGTCTCGACCGCAACACGACACATCAGGTCGCCCGCACCGCCGCCGCGCACAGGCGCAACACCCTTGCCGCGGATCCGGAACTGCTTGCCGGTCTGTGTGCCCTCGGGGATTTTCAGCTTCACGCGACCGTCGAGCGTTGGAATCTCGAGTTCGCCACCCAACGCGGCATCGACGAAACCGATCGGCACTTCGCAGAACAGGTGTTTGCCGTCGCGCTGGAAAATCGAGTGCTCACGCACGTTGATGACGACATAGAGGTCACCGGTCGGGCCGCCCTGGGCACCCGCCTCGCCTTCGCCGGACAGGCGAATGCGGTCACCGGTATCGACGCCGGCCGGCACTTTCACCGACAGGGTCTTGTATTCCTCGACGCGCCCTTCGCCATGGCAGGAATCGCATGGGTCGGAAATGATCTTGCCCTGACCATGGCAACGCGGGCAGGTCTGCTGCACCGAGAAGAAGCCCTGTTGCATGCGAACCTGGCCGATACCGCCACAGGTCGGGCAAGTGACAGGCGAGGAGCCCTTCTTGGCGCCCGAACCATCGCACGGCTTGCAATTGACCAGCGTCGGCACGCGGATATTGACGGTCGTGCCACGCACCGCCTCTTCCAGGTTCAACTCCAGCGTGTAGCGCAAGTCGCTGCCACGCTGGGCGCCACCACGGGCACCGCCGCGACCACCACCGAAGAAATCGCTGAACACGTCGCCGAAGATGTCGGAGAAGTTCTGCCCGCCAAAACCGGCACCGCCGCCCCCCATGCTCGGGTCGACACCGGCATGCCCGTACTGGTCGTAAGCCGCGCGCTTGCTGGAGTCGGACAGCACTTCGTAAGCCTCGTTGGCTTCCTTGAACAGCTCTTCCGACGCTTTATCGCCTGGATTACGATCCGGGTGGTGCTTCATCGCCAGGCGACGATAGGCCTTTTTCAGATCCGCCTCGCTGGCCCCCCGCTCGACACCCAATACTTCGTAGAAATCACGCTTTGCCATTAGTCTTTGCACTCTTTTAGGACGTCCGGCAAAGCTCTCCTGAGCCTCGCCCAACTCGTTGAGCCCCTACAGGCCCGGACCCAACCACGTCGATTCAGCGATCCCGGTCTCAGGCCCAAAACGAAAAGCAGGAGCTTTCCCGATTACGCCATCAGCACCCGAACGTTGTCGCATGCTGTAAAAATTCATGGGTTCCAGACACGCCAACGCGGGAGCAAGCTCCCGCGCGGCGACATCCTACCAGCCACCGCACAAACGCAGTCAACCGGCCAACCAACAAGCGATTACTTGTGCTCTTTCACTTCTTCGAACTCGGCGTCGACGACGTCGTCGGCTTTTTCGGCCGATTCGCCTTGCTGCGCGGCGCCTTCAGCTGGCTGAGCCTGCTCGGCGTACATCTTCTGGGCCACTGGCGCGGAGACCTTGGACAGCTCTTCGATCTTCGCTTCGATGGCAGCCTTGTCGTCGCCTTTGACGGCAGCTTCCAGGGCAACCACGGCCGCTTCGATGGCAGTTTTCTCTTCAGCGGTCACTTTTTCGCCGGCGTCAGCGATCATCTTGCGAGTCGAGTGCACCAGAGCATCACCCTGGTTGCGGGCACTGGCCAGCTCTTCGAACTTGCGGTCTTCCTCGGCGTTGACTTCAGCATCGCGAACCATCTGCTGAATTTCTTCCTCGGACAGGCCGGAGTTGGCCTTGATCACGATCGACTGGGTCTTGCCGGTGGCCTTGTCTTTCGCGCCGACGTGCAGGATGCCGTTGGCGTCGATGTCGAAGGTCACTTCGATTTGCGGCACGCCACGTGGCGCTGGCGGAATCTCGGCCAGGTCGAACTTGCCCAGGGACTTGTTCTGGGCAGCCTGCTTGCGCTCGCCTTGCAGGACGTGGATGGTCACGGCGCTCTGATTGTCATCAGCGGTCGAGAACACCTGGGATTTCTTGGTAGGAATCGTGGTATTCTTCTCGATCAGCGCGGTCATCACGCCACCCATGGTTTCGATACCCAGGGTCAGCGGGCTGACGTCGAGCAGCAGAACGTCCTTCACATCACCGGCCAGAACGGCGCCCTGGATGGCAGCACCCATGGCAACGGCTTCGTCCGGGTTCACGTCTTTACGGGCTTCTTTACCGAAGAAATCGGTCACCAGCTTCTGCACCAGCGGCATACGGGTCTGACCGCCTACCAGGATCACGTCATTGATCGAGCCAACGTCGATACCGGCGTCTTTCATCGCGATACGGCAAGGTTCGATGGTGCGTTGAACCAGGTCTTCCACCAGCGCTTCGAGCTTGGCGCGGGAGATTTTTACGTTCAGGTGCTTAGGACCGGTGGCGTCTGCAGTGATGTACGGCAGGTTCACATCGGTCGACTGGCTCGAGGACAGTTCGATCTTGGCTTTCTCAGCGGCTTCTTTCAGGCGCTGCATCGCCAGCGGATCGCCCTTGAGGTTCATGCCGGTTTCTTTCTTGAACTCGTCGACGAGGTAGTCGATCAAGCGGATGTCGAAGTCTTCACCACCGAGGAAGGTGTCGCCGTTGGTTGCCAGAACTTCGAACTGGTGTTCGCCATCGACTTCAGCGATTTCGATCACGGAAACGTCGAAGGTACCGCCGCCCAGGTCATAGACGATTACGGTGTGATCACCCTTGGCCTTGTCCATGCCATAGGCCAGAGCCGCGGCAGTTGGTTCGTTGATGATGCGCTTGACGTCCAGGCCCGCGATGCGGCCGGCGTCTTTGGTCGCCTGGCGCTGGCTATCGTTGAAATAGGCAGGAACGGTAATAACGGCTTCAGTCACTGCTTCGCCGAGGTAATCTTCGGCGGTTTTCTTCATTTTCTTCAGGATTTCAGCCGAGATCTGTGGCGGCGCCATTTTCTGGCCGTTCACTTCAACCCAGGCATCGCCGTTGTCAGCCTTGGCGATTTTGTAAGGCACCATCTTGATGTCTTTCTGAACGACTTCTTCGTCGAACTTACGACCGATCAGACGCTTCACCGCATACAGGGTGTTATGCGGATTGGTCACTGCCTGACGCTTGGCCGACTGGCCAACCAGAATCTCGCCATCGTTGGCGTACGCGATGATCGATGGCGTGGTGCGCGCGCCTTCGGCGTTTTCAATGACTTTGGCCTTGCCGTTTTCCAGCACGGAGACGCACGAGTTGGTGGTCCCCAGGTCGATACCGATAATCTTGCCCATGTTAACTCTCCCGGAACTTGGATTTTGTTGCCGCGGCAGTGGTGGCTAACCGCGGTAGCACTTAAACGCTTGACTTCTTAATGGGGCCGCTACGGCCGATTTCAAGCCTGTTCATCAATAGAAGGTGAAACCGGTGCTGGCGCCTTGCTGACCACGACCATGGCCGGGCGCAGCAGACGACCGTTGAGCAGGTAACCTTTCTGGAAAACCTTCAGAACGCTGTTTGGCTCGGCGTCGGCACTTTCCTGCATCGCCATGGCCTGGTGGTGCTCGGCGTTGAAGGGTTCGCCATGGGGATCGATGGCTTCGAGCTGATAGCGCTTGAGGGTGTCCTGGAACATTTTCAGGGTCAGCTCGATGCCTTCGCGCATCGGACGAATGTTCTCGTCGTCCGGATTGGACAACTCCAGGCCGCGCTCCAGGCTGTCAATGATCGGCAGCAGGTCGCCGGCGAAGCGCTCCAGGGCGAATTTGTGAGCTTTCTCCACATCCTGCTCGGCGCGACGGCGGACGTTCTGCAGGTCGGCTGCTACACGCAACGCCTGATCCTGCGCACCGGCCAGTTGCTCTTCGAGCACTTGTACACGGGCCGCCAGATCACCACCCGAATCCTGGGAGGTCTGATTGGCCTCTTGGTTTTGCGTATCCTGCGTCTGTTCGTCAGCCATAGTTCTCTCCTCTCAACTTCGTCCGCGAGCTCGACTCGCGCTTCTGCCCCCGTATATGGGGCCGGGTTTTCCAGCTTCAAGGGGCGCTCGACGAATTGACCTTACAAAAAGCAATTGCATACCTATTACCTACCGCACTAAGAAATTCACTCCATCAAGCAAATCGAGCTAAGCGAGGGCATTGTCAGTCCGAAACAAAACACTGTATAAATAACCAGACTTAACGCCTGGGAGCGGCTTTATGCTGGTGCACCTGTCCGTACACAACTACGCCATCGTCGAACACCTCGACCTCGAACTTGACCGGGGTATGAGCGTGATTACCGGTGAGACCGGGGCCGGCAAGTCGATCATGCTCGATGCCCTGGGCCTGACACTGGGTGATCGCGCCGACAGCGGCGTCGTACGCCCCGGAGCAGACAAGGCCGACATCCTGGCGACCTTCGACCTGGTCGACATCCCCGAAGCCAGCACCTGGCTGGCCGAGCGCGACCTGGACACCGATGGCCTGTGCATCCTGCGCCGGGTCATCACCGCCGAAGGCCGCTCCCGAGGTTACATCAACGGCACGCCCTGCCCCCTGGGTGACCTCAAGGCCCTCGGGGAACTGCTGATCGACATCCACAGCCAGCACGAACACCAGTCGCTGCTCAAGACCGACACCCATCGTCGCCTGCTCGATGAATATGCCGGCGCCACGGACCTGGCCCGCCAGGTCCAACTGGCCGCCCAACGCTGGCGCCAGACCCGGCAGGAACTGGATCGGCTCTCCAACTCCGGCGACGAACAGCGTGCCCGCCATCAATTGCTGAGCTATCAGCTCGAAGAGTTGGAGAACCTGGCCCTGGGGGAAAATGAACTGGAGGAGCTGGAGCAGGAACACAAGAACCTGACCAATGCCGAAACCCTGTTGGGCATCTGCCGGCAAGTCGTCGAGCAATGCAGCGAAAGTGATTCGGGTAACGTACTCAATGCACTGACAGCGAGCCTGAACCGACTCACCAGCGTGAACAATTCCGTCGGTGCCCTGAGCGAAGCGACCAACCTGCTGACCAGCGCGCAGATCCAGGTTGAAGAAGCCGTCGGGGAGTTGAACCGATTCCTCGATCATTTCGATGCCGACCCGGCGCGCCTGCAATATCTGGAAGAGCGCCTGGACACTATCTATACCCTGGCCCGCAAACACCGTATCCAGCCCACCGACGTCATCGAACTGCAGCAACGCCTGCTGGAAGAGCTGGAAACCCTGAACGCCAACGATGAGTCCATCGAGCGCCTGGGGGACGAGCTGGCTTCCTATGCCCGTCATTACCATGAGAGAGCCAAAGAGCTCAGCGAACTGCGCCGCATGGCCGCAACCGGGCTGGCCAGCGCGGTGGAGCAGGAAATCCAGCGCCTGGGCATGCCGGGGGGGCGCTTCACCATTGAACTGCGCCCCAACGCAGGCGACGAACTTCAGCCTAACGGGCTGGAGCAGGTAGAGCTGCTGGTCAGCGCCAACCCCGGCCAACCGCTCAAGGCACTGGCAAAAGTCGCGTCCGGCGGTGAGTTGTCGCGAATCAGCCTGGCCATTCAGGTCATCACCGCCCAGACCTCACGCGTACCGACGCTGGTATTCGACGAAGTGGACGTGGGGATTGGCGGACCGACGGCAGAAATTGTCGGGCAGCTACTGCGCAGGCTCGGGGAGCGTGGCCAGGTGCTGACGGTCACTCACCTGCCTCAGGTCGCCGCACAAGGCCATCAACATCTATTTGTCCATAAAGTGCGCGGCGAGGATGCCACCCGTACCGCAGTGTCCAAGCTCAACAAAAACGAACGCGTGGAAGAAGTGGCGCGGATGCTGGGAGGGATCGACCTCACCAAGGAATCCCTGGCCCATGCGAAGAAAATGGTGGTTGCGGCAAAAAGCTGACAACCATCACAAAGCAAGAAGGCGACCCTGAGGTCGCCTTCTTTCGTTTCGGGAGCCAGGGCTCACTCAACATGCTTATTTAAGTTTGCGTACATGCAAGACGAGATGATGATCGATCAGCTCGAAACCATGATCCGCGGCAATTGCTTTTTGCAGCTTCTCGATTTCAGGACTGACGAACTCAATGACCTCACGGCTCTCAACATCCACCATGTGATCGTGATGCTCTCCATCCGCCAATTCGAAGACCGCATGACCGCCATCGAAATTATGGCGAGCCACGAGGCCGGCAGCCTCGAATTGGGTCAGAACACGGTAAACCGTGGCCAGACCGACGTCCTCACCCGCTTCCATAAGGGCCTTGTAGACGTCTTCGGCACTCATGTGCCGCTGCTCGGTGGAGTCGAGCATTTGCAGAATCTTGACCCTTGGCAGTGTCACCTTGAGGCCGGCTTTGCGTAGTTCGCTATTTTCAACCATGGTCAGCTTTCTCGCGATGCTGCTTCGCAGCTTCTCTTAATGCGGGTATGATCGGCGTTTACGTTGTCCCAGCCAAGATAGTGGAAGTCGCCCACCGATGCAAAACACCAAGCTCTTGCTAACCAGTTTCACCTTCGTGGGACTGCTCGCACTCGCCGGTTGTTCATTCCCCGGGGTTTACAAAATCGACATCCAGCAGGGCAATGTCGTGACGCAGGACATGATAGACCAGTTACGCCCGGGAATGACCCGCCGGCAAGTACGGTTTATCATGGGTAACCCCCTGCTGACCGACACGTTCCACGCCGATCGCTGGGATTATCTCTACAGCTTGCAGCCTGGCGGCGGTGAGCGCCAGCAAGAACGCATCAGCGTTATCTTCAATGCCAATGATCAACTCGTCAGCCTGTCAGGCGATTTCATGCCCGGCGTGAGTCGCGACGAGGCCATCATGGGCAAGGACAGCGGCACGACGGTCACGCCGGCCGAGAACGGCGAGAAGGCGAAACCGGAAAAACCGGTCAAGCCAGGTTCGTTGCTGGACCAGATCCAGAAGGATGTGGACAGCGTCGAAACCGTCCCCGTCCCGACACCAGAACCACTGGACACCACGCCGCAATAAATCGCGACATGAAAAAACCCGGCATGCCGGGTTTTTTATTGCCTTCAATCCAGATCCGATTATTGATTCTGCTTACGGGCCTCGGCAGCCTTGGCCGCGCGCAGGCGACGGATTTCCTTCGGATCCGCCAGCAACGGCCGATAAATCTCAAGCCGATCACCCGCCTGGACCGTCTGGCGCTCCGGATCGGCAATCACCTTGCTGAAAATCCCCACCGGACATGTGGCCAGGTCGAGCTCGGGGAACTCATCGGCAATGCCCGATGCAGCCAGCGCAGCGCGAACCGTCGTGCCTTGTGGCACTGCAAATGCCCGCAAGACCTGACGCTGGACAGCGGCATAGACCACTTCTATCTCGATCAACGCTTGAGCTCTGCATTTTGCTTGGCGCGCTGGCAGAACGCGTCGACCAGGGTATTGGCCGCCTGATTGAACAACGGCCCCAGCGTGGCCCGAACCAGTGGGCCTGCATAGTCGAACGACAGATCCAGACTGATCTTGCAGGCCTTCTCTCCCAACGGCTTGAACACCCAGATACCGTGAAGCTGGTTGAAAGGCCCTTCTTCCAGGTTCATTTCGATGGACTGACCCGGCACCAGAGTATTGCGGGTCACGAAATGCTGGCTCAGCCCGCCCTTGGCGACGTTGAGGCTCGCACGCATATGGGTCTCGGAGCTCTCGAGCACCTCGGCGGACGAGCACCAGGGCAGGAACTGCGGATAACTCGCCACATCGTTGACCAGGTCGTACAGCGCTTGCGCCGGATAAGGCAGCAAGGCCGAGCGTTGAATATGTGTCGT
The DNA here is from genome assembly GCF_007828215.1 of Pseudomonas sp. SJZ074. Taxonomy (GTDB): domain Bacteria; phylum Pseudomonadota; class Gammaproteobacteria; order Pseudomonadales; family Pseudomonadaceae; genus Aquipseudomonas. The sequence continues at coordinate 116,653 of NZ_VIUE01000015.1, forward strand.
CATGTAAGCGTCACTTCCACAGCTGGGCGGCGAACACCACGAGGATGCCGATCGGGGCCACGTAGCGCATCAGGAACAGGCTCAAGGCGAATAATACAGGGCTGCGCAGCGACAACTCATCGCGTACGGCTTCCCGGCCCATGATCCACCCTGCAAATACCACGAAACACAAACCACCCAACGGCAGCATGATCCGTGATGTAAAGAAATCAATCACGCCGAAGAAATCCAGTCCTCCGGTTGCCCCCCATTGGTAGAGGCGGAACAGGCCGTCTTCGTTCACGAAAAACTTCGCCTGCTTCCATATATTGAAGGAAAACACCGTCCCCAGCCCCACAAACCAGCAGGTGAAGGCCAGCCAGAACGTCACCCAGGCGCGACTGATCCGGGTCCGCTCAACCAGGTAGGCCACCATGGGCTCCAACAGGGAAATCGCCGAGCTCCAGGCCGCGATGGCGACCAGGACGAAAAATATCACGCCCATCACCTGGCCGAATGCCATGCTACCGAAGGCGAAAGGCAGACTCACAAACATCAGGCCCGGTCCCTCGCTGGGGTTCAGACCGGCTGCGAACACAATCGGAAACAATGCCACGCCCGCCATCAGCGACACGAAGGTGTCCAGCAGCGCGACACCAACCACCGTCCTGGTGAGGGAGGCGTTCTTGGGCATGTAGGCGCCATAGATCATGATCGAGCCAACCCCGACGCTCAGGGAGAAGAACGCATGCCCCATGGCCGGCAGCAGGCCGTCCAGGACTTTCTCCGGCTTGAAGTCGAACATGAAGTGCAGGCCCTCCATGAAATGCCCGGTGGTCATGCTGTAGCCCAGCAACACCAGGATCATCACGAAAAGCAGCGGCATCATGACCCGCAGGCTGCGCTCAAGCCCTGCGACCACACCCTTGGCGATCACCACGGCGGAAAGCAACATGAAGACCGTGTGCCAGAGCGTCAATCTCCAGGGGTCCGAGATGACACCGCCGAAGTAGGCGCCCACCTGATCGGGTGCCACGCCTTGGAAATCGCCGCGCCCCATGTCAATGATGTAATCCAGCGACCAACCACCGACCACACTGTAGAACGACAGGATCAGCAGCGCCGTGATCATCCCGGCGAAGGCGCCCCACGACCATTTGGGCGAGTGCCCCGCCTCCAAGGCCAGCACCTTCAAGGCATTGGCCGGGCTCTGCCGGGCGCGGCGACCGATCAGGGTCTCGGCCAGCATCACCGGCGCGCCGATGAGGGCGATACACGCCAGGAACATCAATACGAAGGCACCGCCACCGTAGACGCCGACCATGTAGGGAAATTTCCATATACTACCCAATCCCACGGCCGAGCCGGTCGCCGCGAGTATGAAGACCCAGCGGCTAGCCCAACTGCCGTGGACAGAAACCTTGTCTGTCGACATCGTGATCACGCCCAAGCGTTCAAAAAAGAGGCCGCATTGTCCGGGATTCACTCAACGTGCTCAAGCATGCTGCTTCACCGTAGCCGACACGCACGCAACTGCCTATAATGCCGCCCCTATGGCTAAACAGAAGAAACACCCCACAGGGACCATCGCGCAAAATAAAAAGGCGCGACACGACTACTTCATCGAACAGCGTTTCGAGGCTGGCATGGTCCTGGCCGGCTGGGAAGTAAAGAGCCTGCGCGCAGGCAAGGCGCAACTGGTCGACAGCTACGTGCTGCTCAAGGATGGCGAAGCGTGGTTGCTGGGCAGCCACATCACGCCATTGACCACCGCCAGCACCCACGTGATTGCCGACCCGGTGCGCTCGCGCAAGCTGCTGCTCAACAAGCGTGAGCTGGAAAAACTCTTCGCTTCCGTACAGCAGAAGGGCTACGCCTGCGTCTGCACGTCGCTGTACTGGAGCAAGCACTTGATCAAGTGCGAGATTGCGCTGGGCAAGGGCAAGAAGGAATACGACAAGCGCGATACCGAGCGCGAGCGCGACGCCGGTCGCGAACTGCAGCGTGCGGTGCGTAACAAGGGCAAGGAAGATTAAGCCCACCTAGAACCCAATGTGGGAGCGAGCCTGCTCGCGATAGCGTATGGTCAGTCGACATCGATGTTGACTGACCCACCGCCATCGCGAGCAGGCTCGCTCCCACAGGGTTAGCGAAACCTGACCGGCTATATCCCCTTGCGCCGCTCTGCCCGCGCCACTCGCTGTACTTCCTGGCGCACCTCCTCCAACACTTCCTGCACATACAGAATATGTCGGCTGGACACTTCCCGCGCCTGCTCGGCGTGCCCGTCCATGATTGCCTGGTACAACTCCCGATGCTGGCTGATCAGCATATCGCGGGTTTCGCTGCGCTGCTTGTACATGCCGCCGATGTTGGTCACCACATTGCGCTTGAGCAGGTCGAACAGCCCACGGATGGTATGCAGCAGGACCGCGTTATGGCTGGCCTCGGCAATCGCCAGGTGGAACCGGGCGTCCGCCGCTCCCTCCTCCGCCCGGCTCACTTCATCGTGGCGCGCATAGCAATCCTGCAACTCATCGAACGCCGCCGTCAGCCGCTCACGATCCACTTCCGTGGCCCGCAACGCCGCGTAATAGGCGCAGGATGCTTCCAGCGTATGACGAAACTCCAACAAGTCACGCTGCGCTTCGGGATTGCTTTCCAATAGCTGCAGCAGCGGATCGCTGAACGTCGAGCCCAACGATTCCACCACGTAGTTACCGCCGCCTTGCCGACTGACCAGCAAGCCTTTGGCCGTCAGCTTCTGGATCGCCTCGCGCAATGAAGGACGTGAGACGCCGAACTGTTCGGCCAGGGTCCGCTCGGCCGGCAGCCGCTCACCAGACTTCAGCGTGCCTTCAAGAATCATTCCTTCAAGCCGCTCGACAATATCGTCAGACAAACGGCGCTGACGAATCTGATCAAACCCCATAACTCGACTCTCCACGATCCCGGCAGCTCGCCGGGCTCTCTATTCTGGCCCATCCGGGCCCTGCCCACACCTACCAGAAGCCATTCAGGCAAACAGATCAGATGCGATCTGCACCGTTTATTCGACGAAAGTTTCAGGGCGGCAAATTGACACACGATAGCCAAGGCTTTTACCCTAGCCGACAGCGCTTGTAAATTGGTCTTACCAATTAACCAAAACCGCTGACCAGTGCCTGACCAACAACAATTAGGGGCTCACCCACCATGCAAACCTGGCAACAGCTTTACAGCCCGCTCGGCAGTCTCGGCTTGTCCGCACTCGCGGCCGTCATTCCCATCGTATTTTTCTTCCTGGCCCTGGCGGTGTTTCGCCTCAAGGGGCATGTGGCGGGAAGCATTACCCTGGCCCTGGCGATTGCCGTGGCAATCTTTGCGTTCAACATGCCTGCCGACATGGCCTTCGCCGCTGCCGGCTATGGTTTTGCCTATGGCCTGTGGCCCATCGCCTGGATCATCGTCGCCGCCGTTTTCCTTTACAAACTGACGGTCAAGAGCGGCCAGTTCGAGGTCATTCGCAGTTCGGTGCTGTCGATTACCGATGACCAGCGCCTGCAGGTATTGTTGATCGGCTTCTGCTTTGGCGCCTTTCTGGAAGGTGCCGCCGGCTTCGGTGCACCCGTGGCGATCACTGCCGCCCTGCTCGTGGGCCTGGGCTTCAACCCGCTGTATGCCGCCGGGCTGTGCCTGATTGCCAACACCGCGCCTGTGGCGTTCGGCGCCCTGGGCATCCCGATTATCGTGGCGGGCCAAGTGACGGGCATCGACGCCGTCAAAATCGGCGCCATGACCGGACGCCAACTGCCACTGCTGTCGCTGTTCGTACCGTTCTGGCTGGTATTCATGATGGATGGCCTGCGCGGCGTGCGCGAAACCTGGCCAGCGGCGCTGGTGGCAGGCTTGAGTTTTGCCATCACCCAGTACTTCACCTCCAACTTCATCGGCCCAGAGCTGCCGGACATCACCTCGGCCCTGGCCAGCTTGATCTCGCTGACATTGTTTCTGAAGGTCTGGCAACCCAAACGCAGCGCAGGGGCCCAGATTGCCGGCGCCACTTACGGCGCAGCAGTGACCGCCAGCGTCGGCGGTTTCGGCCAACCGCGCAGCACCGCGGCTTCGCCCTACAGCCTGGGGGAAATCATCAAGGCCTGGTCGCCGTTCCTGATCCTTACCGTGCTGGTCACGATCTGGACCTTGAAACCGTTCAAGGCGATGTTCGCCGCCGGCGGCTCGATGTACGCCTGGGTATTCAATTTCGCCATCCCGCACCTGGACCAGATGGTGATCAAGGTCGCTCCCATCGTGGTCAACCCCACCGCCATTCCGGCCGTGTTCAAACTTGATCCGATTTCGGCCACCGGCACGGCGATTTTCTTCTCCGCACTGATCTCGATGCTGGTGCTGAAGATCAACATCAAAACTGGTCTTACCACTTTCAAGGAGACGTTTTTCGAGCTGCGCTGGCCGATCCTGTCCATCGGCATGGTGCTGGCCTTCGCCTTCGTCACCAACTACTCGGGCATGTCGTCGACCATGGCCCTGGTGCTGGCCGGCACAGGCGCGGCGTTTCCGTTCTTCTCGCCCTTCCTGGGTTGGCTGGGGGTGTTCCTGACCGGCTCCGATACTTCGTCCAACGCCCTGTTCAGTTCGCTGCAAGCCACCACCGCGCACCAGATCGGCGTCAACGACACATTGCTCGTGGCGGCCAATACCAGCGGCGGCGTGACCGGCAAGATGATTTCGCCGCAATCGATCGCAGTGGCCTGCGCAGCCACCGGGCTGGTGGGCAAAGAGTCGGACCTGTTCCGTTTTACCCTGAAACACAGCCTATTCTTTGCAACGATCGTCGGCTTGATCACGTTGGCCCAGGCCTACTGGTTCACCGGCATGCTGGTGCATTGAGTCCTACAAGCTGCCTGGAAAAAACCGACGCCGGAACATCCTCCGGCGTTCGCTATCGACAACCGGGTCTGCAAGGTTGCTGAAAGATTTGCTCTCTATATTCAGCAGCCTCAGCGGACGGATAACCGGGACCACCCGGAGACACGCCTGATGAGCGAGCTTTTTTACAACGCCGTGCCGAACGCGACCCGTGTCGCCCCGCCATTGCCCGAGCCTCGGCAGTACCCCAGCGAGAAACCGCAACGGGTCTACCTGTTCGGCACCTGCGTGGTGGACCTGTTCTACCCCGAAGCCGGGATGGACGCGATCCATCTTTTGCAGCGCGAAGGGATCCGGGTGGAGTATCCGCAAGGGCAAACCTGTTGCGGGCAACCGGCGTACACCTCGGGCTATACCGAGCAGGCCCGGACGGTGGCGCGGGCGCAACTGGCGTTGTTTGCCGAGGACTATCCGGTAGTGGTGCCCTCGGGTTCCTGCGCCGGCATGATGCGCGAGCATTACGCCGACCTGTTCAAGGATGAACCCGAGACGCTCAAGCAAATCCAGGCCCTGGCTGCCCGGACCTATGAGCTGGCCGAATTCCTGTTGTTCGTCTGCAAGGTCCAGCTTCAGGACAGCGGCACACCGGTAAAGATTGCGTTGCACACGTCCTGCTCGGCACGACGTGAAATGAACACCCACCTGCACGGCCGCGCGTTGTTGGCGCAGCTACGCAATGTGGAGCGGGTTGAACACAGCCACGAAAGCGAATGCTGCGGCTTTGGTGGGACATTCAGCGTTCGCATGCCGGATATTTCCGGCGCGATGGTGGCCGACAAGACCCGGGCGTTGAAGGAATCCGGCGCGCACAAGGTCGTCAGTGCCGATTGCGGCTGCCTGATGAACATCAACGGCGCTCTGGAAAAACAGCAGGAGGCGTTGCGCGGCCAGCACTTGGCGAGTTTCCTCTGGCAGCGTACCGGAGGTGTGGCATGAGCACGCCGACGCTGATTCCGACCGTTGAACTGCAGGAAGATTTTCGTGCCCGCGCCCACAAGGCCCTGGGCGACACGCAATTGCGAAACAACTTTCGCACTGCGATGGATTCACTGATGACCAAGCGGGCAACGTCCTTCAGCGATGCCCACGAAAGAGAACACCTGCGAGTGCTCGGCAACGCCGTCCGCGCCCGTGCGTTATCGAAGCTGCCCGACCTGCTCGAGCGGCTTGAAAGCAACCTGACCCGCAACGGTGTGACTGTGCACTGGGCGGAGACGGTGGACGAAGCCAACGGCATCGTCCTCTCGATCATCCGCGCTCACGAGGCGCGGCAAGTGATCAAGGGCAAATCGATGGTCAGCGAAGAGATGGAGATGAACCATTTCCTCGAGGCTCGGGACATTGAATGTCTTGAGTCCGACATGGGGGAATACATCGTCCAGCTCGACCACGAGAAGCCTTCACACATCATTATGCCGGCGATCCACAAGAATGCCGGTCAGGTCGCGTCCTTGTTCCACGACAAACTCGGCGTGGAGTACACCAAGGACGTCGACCAACTCATTCAGATTGGTCGCAAGGTCTTGCGGCAGAAATTCTTCGAGGCCGACATCGGCGTGTCGGGCGTCAATTTCGCCGTCGCCGAAACCGGCACCCTGCTGCTGGTGGAAAACGAAGGCAACGGGCGAATGTCCACCACCGTGCCGCCGGTGCACATCGCCGTGACCGGCATCGAAAAAGTGGTGGAGAACCTGCGCGATGTGGTGCCGCTGCTCTCATTGCTGACCCGCTCGGCCCTCGGCCAGCCGATCACCACCTACGTCAACATGATCTCTGGCCCGCGCAAGGCCGACGAATTGGACGGCCCCCAGGAAGTGCACCTGGTGCTACTGGATAACGGTCGCAGCCAGGCGTTTGCCGACAGCGAATTGCGCCAGACCCTGAACTGCATCCGCTGCGGCGCCTGCATGAATCATTGCCCGGTCTACACCCGAATCGGCGGTCATGCCTACGGCGAGGTTTACCCGGGACCTATCGGAAAAATCATCACGCCGCACATGGTCGGCCTTGCCAAAGTGCCGGACCACCCAAGCGCGTCTTCACTGTGTGGCGCCTGCGGTGAAGTGTGCCCGGTGAAAATCCCGATCCCCGCCCTGCTGCGGCGCCTGCGGGAAGAAAACGTCAAGGCGCCGGACAGCCCGAACCAAGTGATGCGCGGTCAGGGCAGCAAATATTCGCCCAAGGAACGCTTCATCTGGAATGCCTGGGCCCGGCTCAACAGTTCGCCACGGCTGTACCGGCTATTCGCCTTCCTGGCCACGCGCCTGCGCGCCCTGACGCCCAGCAACGTCGGCCCCTGGACCCAGAACCACAGCGCCCCCAAACCCGCCGCCCGCTCGCTGCACGACCTGGCCCGCGAACACCTCAAAGCCCAGGGAGACCGCCGATGAGCGCCAGGGACAATATCCTCGCCAAACTGCGGAAAAGCCTGACCGGCACCACGCCGGTTGCCGACCATTTCGACGTCGATCTGGTCACGCAAACCTATCGCTACGCGCCCGAAGAGCGCATCCCGCAGTTGCGCAAGCTGATGGAAGCGGTGCACACCGAAATCCACCTGACGTCGGGCGAAGGCTGGACGGCGCTGCTGGCGCAGTTGCTGCGCGACCGGCAATTGCCGAGCTTGCTGATTGCTCCAACCACGGCGCACGGGCAAAAAATCACACAGTTCTGGGCGAATAATCCTGACCTGCCGGCCCTCAAGGCCTACAACCGGCCGGTCGAGGAATGGAAAGCCGAGCTGTTCAACGACACCCCCGCCAGCCTGACCGGAACCCTGGGCGCCATCGCTGCGACCGGCAGCCTGATTCTGTGGCCAACGCGGGAAGAACCACGGCTGATGAGCCTGGTGCCGCCCGTACACTTTGCCCTGCTCAAGGCCAGCGAGATCCGCGATAACTTCTACGAAGTGCAGCAGGAATTCGACTGGGCCCAGGGCATGCCCACCAACGCCCTGCTGGTGTCAGGCCCGTCGAAAACCGCCGACATCGAACAAGTCCTGGCCTACGGTGCCCATGGTCCCAAGGATCTGGTGGTACTGATTCTGGAGGACCAATGACTCTTCCGGCCACTTTCCTACACGATGTACAACAACTGATCCCACAAAAGCGCCGTTTCGACGATCCACTGTCGACTTTGGCCTTCGGCACCGACGCCAGTTTCTATCGGCTGATTCCGAAACTGGTGGTACGGGTCGAAAGCGAAGACGAAGTGATCGCCCTGCTGAAGCTGGCCCAGCGCGACCACGTCCCCGTCACCTTCCGCGCGGCCGGCACCAGCCTGTCGGGGCAAGCCATCAGCGACTCGGTGCTGATTGTGCTGGGGGACAACTGGAACGGCCGCGAGATTCGCCAACAGGGCACGCAAATCCGTCTGCAGCCGGGCGTGATCGGTGCCCAGGCCAATGCCTGGCTGGCACCGTTCGGCCGCAAAATCGGCCCGGATCCGGCGTCGATCAATGCCTGCAAGATCGGCGGCATCGTCGCCAACAACGCCAGCGGCATGTGCTGCGGCACCGCGCAGAATACCTATCACACCCTGGCCGGCATCCGTCTGGTACTGGCCGACGGCACCCGCCTCGACACCGAAGACGACGCCAGCGTAGCCGCATTCCGAGCCAGCCACGGCGAGCTGCTAGAGCGGCTGGCGACCCTCGGGCGCGAGACCCGCGCCAATACCGAACTGGCCGCTCGAATTCGCCACAAATACCGTCTGAAAAATACCACCGGCCTGTCGCTCAACGCCCTGGTGGATTTCGACGAGCCTGTGGATATCTTGAGCCACTTGTTGGTGGGGTCCGAAGGCACACTCGGTTTCATCAGTGCAGTGACCTACAACACGGTGATCGACCATCCGAACAAGGCTTCGGCGCTGATCGTGTTCCCGGACGTGGAAACCTGCTGCAACGCCGTCACCGTACTGAAAAGCCAGCCGGTATCGGCCGTAGAGCTGCTGGACCGTCGCAGCCTGCGCTCCGTCCAGGACAAGCCAGGCATGCCGGACTTCGTCCAGCACCTGTCGCTGAATGCCTGCGCCCTGCTCATCGAATCCCGCGCCGCATCTTCGTCTTTGCTGCAAGAACAACTGGCGCAGATCATGATCTCGCTGGCCGGCTTCCCGGTGGAAAAGCAGGTCGACTTTACCGAAGACCCGAAGGAAAACGCCCGACTCTGGGCCATCCGCAAGGACACCTTTCCGGCGGTGGGCGCGGTGCGCAAAACCGGAACCACGGTGATAATCGAAGACGTGACCTTCCCGGTAGAACAGCTGGCAGTAGGCGTGAACCGCCTGATCGAGCTGTTCGACAAACATCACTACGACGAAGCGATCCTTTTCGGACACGCACTGGAAGGCAATCTGCACTTTGTCTTCACCCAAGGCTTCAACAATCCTGAAGAAGTCGCACGCTACCAGGCGTTCATGGATGACGTGGCACAGTTGGTCGCGGTGGAATTCGGCGGCTCGCTGAAAGCCGAGCACGGCACCGGACGCAACATGGCCCCATTCGTAGAGCTGGAATGGGGCAGCGATGCCTACCAGTTGATGTGGCAGCTTAAGCGCCTGCTCGACCCCAACGGCATCCTCAACCCGGATGTGGTGCTCAGCGAAGACCCGCAGATCCACCTCAAACACCTCAAGCCGCTGCCGGCCGCCGACGAGATCGTCGACAAGTGCATCGAGTGCGGCTTCTGCGAACCGGTGTGCCCGTCCAAGGACCTGACCCTGAGCCCACGCCAGCGCATCGTGATCTGGCGGGACATCCAGGCGAAAAAGCGCGCAGGCATCGACACCTCCGAGCTGGAAACGGCCTATCAACATCAAGGCATCGACACCTGCGCCGCCACCGGGTTGTGCGCCCAACGCTGCCCGGTAGGCATCAATACCGGCGACCTGGTGAAAAAACTCCGCGGCCGTACCGCAACACGTACGAAAACCGCCGATTGGCTTGCGGGCAACTTCGCCCTGGCCCTGCAAGGAGCGCGCTTTACCCTGCACGTTGCCAACGGCGCGCGCATGCTGCTGGGGGCACCCCGGCTGGCCCGGCTGTCCGGTGCACTGAACCGATTATCCAAGGGTCAGGTTCCGCAATGGACCCCCGCCATGCCCCAGCCGGAAAGCCCCATCCGCTTCAACCCGGCCGTGTCGGACCAACGTCCGCGAGTGGTGTACCTGGCGGCCTGTGTGTCGCGTGTCATGGGCCCTGCGGCGGAAGATAAAGAGCAGGTTTCGCTGTACGAAAAAACCCGACACCTGCTGGAAAAAGCCGGTTACCAAGTCGTCTTTCCCGACAACATCGACAGCCTTTGCTGCGGCCAGCCCTTCGCCTCAAAAGGTTATGCCGAACAAGCCGAACACAAACGCCAGGAACTGATCGGTGCACTGCTGCACGCCAGCCGCGGCGGCCTCGACCCCATCTACTGCGACACCAGCCCCTGCACATTGCGGCTGGTGCAGGACCTCGGCGACGTGCGCCTCGACCTGTACGACCCCGTGCGCTTCATTCGCACGCATCTGATAGAGCGCCTGGAATTCACCCCCCAGGAGGAGCCGATTGCCGTGCATGTCACGTGCAGCACGCAGCATCTTGGCGAGAGCCAGGCGCTGATCGATCTGGCACGCAAATGCAGCAAACACGTCGTCATCCCGGAGGGGATCCACTGCTGCGGTTTCGCCGGTGACAAGGGCTTTACCACACCGGAACTCAACGCCCACTCGCTGCGCACCCTCAAGGACGCGGTTCAATGCTGCGCCGAGGGCATCTCCACCAGCCGCACCTGTGAGATTGGTCTGACGCAACACGGTGAAATCGACTACCACGGCCTGGTGTATCTGGTAGACCGCGTCACCCGGGCCAAACCCACCGGCGGTGAAGGTTCATCTGCTGGGCTCGACGAAAAATCGAATTCCTGCGCTTCGCTGTAGTCACTTGAATAGGCCCGGCTCTGTCGGGCCCTACGACAACGACTCGGCCTGACCGTGAGCGGCAGCACCGAGACCACACGTTCAAGGAGATACACATGAAGCACACCGCATTTGCTGGCTTGTTCATTTCCGCTGCACTGTTGGCCTCTCCGGTGTTCGCAGCGGATAACGACCTGTGCACCGCCAAGCTTCAGGAGCTGCAGGATAAGGTCACCACGTTGCCGGCAACCTCTGAAAACACCACCATGGAAATCAAGCGGCTGCAGGGCGAAGCTGAAGCCGCCAAAGCTGCCGGAGACGAAAAGAAATGCGTCACCGAAGCCACCCAAGCGCTGTCTCGCGTGGATAAACTTCGTAACGAACCGAAGCAGTAATACCAACTGGGCCAACCTCCGGGTTGGCCTCAGTCACGTATTGGCGTACACTGCACACACCTGCCGCTCCAAGAGATTCACCGAGCGACAGGTTCGGGGCCGTTCAGGATTCGACGCCGGTTGCGAAACTTTAGGTGCATGCCGAGTTGGTAACAGAACTCGTAAATCCACTGTTGCAACTTCCTATAGTTGCCAATGACGAAACCTACGGGGAATACGCTCTCGCTGCGTAAGCAGCCTTAGCCCTTCCCTTCTGGTACCTTCGGGTCCAGCAATCATCAGGGGATGTCTGTAAACCCAAAGTGATTGTCATATAGAACAGAATCGCCGTGCAGTACGTTGTGGACGAAGCGGCTAAAACTTACACAACTCGCCCAAAGCACCCTGCCCGTCGGGTCGCTGAGGGTTAACTTAATAGACACGGCTACGCATGTAGTACCGACAGCGGAGTACTGGCGGACGGGGGTTCAAATCCCCCCGGCTCCACCATTTAGTCTTCCCAGGAAGACCCAGAAAAGCCGTAAAGCCCAGAGAAATCAAAGCTTTACGGCTTTTTTCTTGCCCGCGTTTTCCCACCTAATCCCAGGGCATCCCACAGTTGACGGGGGCATATATGGGGGCATAAAACGCTCATCAGCTCGCTCGGAGAGGATGTGTGTTGCCGCTGACCGAAAACTGACCCAGTGGGGATGCGGACAAAAACTTGGACTGGTTATGCCGCGAAGCCCAGGCTCTCACGATACTCAACGGG